>CANLTN010000018.1:0-86487 GCA_947494035.1 uncultured Pseudovibrio sp.
TCCTGTTCTTGGCATCATGCCAGTTTCAGAAGCGAAATCCACTTATACAACCTGTCCGAATTTCCTGAGCCAGCTCTCGTTCTCAATCTCGAACACAGAGAAAGTGCCGATGATATACTTCTCGAGGTAGTCTTACCTGAACTAGAACGGCGGGGTCTCTCTCAAAACGAATTCGCACGGAAGACACTGTTGAAGGTGTATGACGTAATTCGCTCGCAAAAAATCATCCACTATTTCAAAGAAACAAGCCAAGAGATCGATCATGTCTTAGACGTGTTTATCAGGACTAACAGTGGTGGTACGAAACTGGAATTTGCAGATCTCTTAATGTCGATAGCAGTGGCAAGTTGGGATGGAGATTTCCGGCAAGAATTGGACGACCTCACCGCTTTTATTCACCAAAGCAATGACATAGGCTTCTACATTGAACGGGACTGGATCCTAAAAACTTCTCTGATGCTCATTGGTGCCGATGTAAAGTTTAAGGTAAAAAATTTCAGAAAGGAGCAGATTGCTGCAATCCAAAGTGAATGGGCAAATATCAAAGATTGTATCATTGAGACTTTTCGACTTGTCCGAAGGTTTGGGATCAATCCGCAATCACTGACCTCAAAGAACGCAGTTATTCCAATATGTTATTATCTTTATAAGCACGAAAATAATGGAATTGCGTTATACAAATACATAAACAACCTGGCGAAAGCGCACGAACAAAGGCAAAATATCAGCCAATGGTTTTATATCGTACTTCTTAAAGGCATCTTCGGTGGCCAAGCAGACTCGACACTTTCGAGCATGAGGGAAGTTTTAGCTAAACATATCTCTGACGATGCGTTTCCACTTAACCAAATAATTGGTCGCTATAAAGGAACCAATAAAGATCTTCGTTTTGATGATGAGTACATCGAAGGGCTACTTGACATTGAACATGGCGAAGGACGCTGTCGTGCATTGCTCCATCTACTTTTCCCAGAAAAGGAAGTCACCGAGAGATTTCACATAGATCACCTTCACCCCAAAGGTTCTTTTGAGAAGAAAAATCTGCAGCAGCACGCCTTTCTTTGCGAAACTCCCGAGCTCATGAAGTTCTATGCGGATAAAAAAAATTGGAACTCGATTGTAAATTTGCACCTCTTAAATGACTCTCAGAACCTGTCAAAGTCCGATAAACCTCTCGCAAGCTGGCTTAACGACAGTAACAACGATTTAACACCTGAAGCTCTTTTGGCCGGTGGCGTAAGTCTGGATTTCCAAAGCTTTAAGGATTTCCACGCCATACGGCGTTTGAGATTAAAAAACAGGCTTATTAGCCGAGTACTTACTTCGGAAAACACATCCAATTCAGCAATCCGTGAAGAATTTGATGAAGAAGTAGTAGAAGAACAGGCAGTGCCGCTATAAATCATCGAACTTGACCTGACAGGTAGGACTTTGATGGTACACCTGTCGGGCCAAGTTTAAAGTCCTTGCTACAGAATCTAGGCAATCTCGTCGGCATAGAATGGCAGGTGTTTGCGTAGGCGGATGTATTTGATTTCGCATTGCATGGTTTTGTCGAACCGGGTGCCCTCGTGCACGTCCTCGTATTTCATGTGGTGATACAGGCCCAAGGCTCGTTCGTTTTGCAGGAGGACAGAGATTTCGGCTGTGTGGTAGCCGCGGGCGGCGATGCGCCGTTCGGCTTCTTCCACCAATGCGGTGCCCAGCCCACTGCTTTCGCAGTCGGGATCAATCCAGAGATCTGTGATGAAGTTGTCGGCTTGTTCTGTTGCGATAAAGCCGAGAACGCGATCATCTTTGACCGCAACCACAATCTGATCCAGACAGGCGCTTGCAAAATCGGCAAAGGAGGCGGTGGTGATCGCCTCGTGTGCGGACTGTGGCAGATGGGGGCCAATGCCCCGTTTCCATGAGGCCAGACCGACCTCTCCGATCTGCGGGATATCTTTTGAGCGAGCACTACGGATTTCAAAGGTCTTCATTAGATTGATCCAGCCTCCTGTGGGCGTTTCAGCATCTCCCGCAGGTCCCGCTTCAGGATCTTGCCGTAGTTGTTCTTCGGCAACTCATCCATGGCGATGTACTGCTTTGGACGCTTGAAACGCGCGATGTTGTCAATGCACAGCTTGTCCAGCTCTGCGAATTCGACGGTCTTTCCATTCTCTGGTGAGATGATGGCCACCACCTCTTCGCCCCACTCCTCATGGAAGCGACCGACAACTGCGACTTCAGATACATCCGGATGCAGCAGAAGGATTTCTTCCACTTCGCGAGGGTAGATGTTGGACCCGCCCGAGATAATCATATCCTTGGAGCGGTCGTGCATGGTGAGGAAGCCATCGGCATCCAGCGCACCCATGTCGCCTGTTTTCAACCAGCCATCAATAATCGTGGAAGCCGTTGCTTCCTCATTGTTCCAGTAGCCCAGCATGACCGCTGAGCCTGACACGACAATTTCCCCGATCTCACCAATGGCCAAGTCGTTCATGTCTTCTCCTACCACGCGCACGCGGGAGACGACTTGAGCTACCCCAACTGACTTCAATCTTTCTTGCCAGCAGGGGTGCTTTCTGTCGCAGACCTGCTCGCGGTTCAGGACGGTGATGCCCATGGGGCATTCGCCCTGCCCGTAGATCTGCGCAAAACGGGGTCCGACAACCTCGACCGCCTCGACGATATCGGCAAAGTACATGGGGCCGCCAGCGTAGATGATGGTGTCCAGCCCTTCGCCCGTTGCGCCCATGGCTTTTGCCACTTCCACCAGCCTATGGACCATGGTGGGGGCGGCGAACATGGCAATCCGACCAATTTTAGGGGCGAGCTCCAGAATTTCGGCAGCATCAAACCCGCCGGAGATCGGGCAGACATGCCTGCCGCCAGCAACAACATGCATAAAGCTATAAATCCCGGCCCCGTGGGACATGGGGGCTGCGTATAGTGTGGCGTCCTCATGGGTTGGCGTGCCAACACCTGCATAATAGCCGAGCATCATGCTCTGGATGTTCTGCGAGGACATCATCACCCCTTTGGGGTGGCCTGTGGTGCCGGAGGTGTAAAACAGCCAGACCATGTCCTGCGCATCAATAGGCACCGGATTTGCCAGAGGCTTGGCCTTAAGCATCTGCGTGTAGATGTTCTGATCCACCGAGATGACTTTGGTTCTGGACTGGTCGATCTCCTTGATCAGGTCTTCGCCCACGTCGTCGGAAACAAAGACAACTGTGGCGCCCGCGTTTTCAATGATCCACGCGGCCTCTTTGGGGTGGAGTTTGGCGTTAATGGGGACGGCTGCAGCACCAGCCCACCAGATGCCGTAGCTGGCTTCCAGATATTCCGTCCGGTTCTTCATGAAAATGGCAACACGGTCGCCGCGGGCGATACCGAAGTCGGTCTGCAATGACCCTGCAATGGCTGCGGAGCGTGCGCCGAACTGCCCGTAGGTTGCCACAAGTTGTGTGCCATGAAAGAGCGCGGGTGCATCAGGTGTTATCCTGGATGTCCGAGCCAGCCACTCTGCCAGATTCATTCAGTCTCCCCCCTGAAGTCAGACTGCCTCTGCTCAAAAGCAATCTTGCAGCCTTCCCGTTCCCTGCGGGGTGTTTTGACGATACCGCACTTTCCGCTCGGGTCTTGGTACTCGCGTATGAGCGTTGTGGTGTCGGGCTGAGTTCGGCTACTTCAACTCAAACCCCAAGCGTTAAATACTATAGTTTTTTGCAAGTCTGGGTATAGGCCTCTTGTTTAACGCAGACTAGAAGTTTACGTTGCGTCTATCTGTAGTTTTAAAATTCTTCTACCTGTGAGTACCCCAGTTCATATCAGATCTTTAAGCCTGATTTATACGAGGACCGTTGTGATGAACCTTCAAAAAGCTGGAGGAGTAGCTTCTTTTATTGCTGCTGCCACCTACATTGTCGGCTTTGCTCTCCTATCAACTTTTCTAGCCGATGCAGGGTTCGGAGAAGACGGCGATGATGTGAATATGTTTGCGTTTGAGATGTCCAATCAGGGCTTAATGTATTTGTGGAACTTCATCATCTACATCGTCAACGCAGTGTTTTTGGTGGTGCTGGTGGTTGCGCTGCACGACCGGCTTAAAGGTGCAACACCGGCCCTTTCGCAGATTGCAGCGGCTTTCGGGTTGATCTGGGCGGGGCTTGTGCTGGCCAGCGGGATGCTTGCCAATATTTCTCTGGCTGAAGTTTCCGCACTTTACGAGCTGGATCAGGACAGCGCGCAGACGATGTGGGCAACACTGAGCAACGTACAGGAAGGCATTGGCGGCGGCAACGAGATCACCGGCGGGCTCTGGATCCTCCTGCTGAGCTGGGCAGGTCTGCGTGGGGCCAGCCTCTCCAAGGGGCTTTGCTGGCTGGGTGTCGTTATCGGACTGGCAGGCATTGCATCAACCATTCCAGGCATGAGCGACCCGGGCGGCATCGTCTTCGGCCTTGGGTTTATTCTCTGGTTCATCTGGACAGGCGTATACCTGCTCAGACACGGCGAAGCCTTAGCTTGAATCGGTCAGGGTTGTTTTGGTGATAGCACTACGCGACAGCCTCTAGGCGTCTTGACCAACAAAAAACGCAAGCACCACACACAAACGTAGGTCTGTGTTGTGTGTCTGGCTGATATTTTCAGGAAAGAATGGCTGGGGTGGTAGGATTCGAACCTACGGTACACGATACCAAAAACCGTTGCCTTACCACTTGGCTACACCCCATTGCTGTGTGTGGGGCGGTTTATAGCTTCATGATTTGGAATAGGCAACCACTCAATTTCGTTTTGCTGTGAGAAACTTACAAGTGTTCCACAGTTGAGGTTTGTTTCTAGAGAAAGCGACGGATTTGTGGGGTGGGAACCGGCCAAAATCGCCCTCATGTTTTCTATGTAGCTGGGTCTGCCTCGCCATCTCCATCGGGTGTTTCTGTTGCGTTATCATCAGCTTGACTTATTTTTGAACGGTCCAGCGCGATGAGCATGTAGACGTTGGGCACGACGAACAATGTGAAGAGTGTGCCGATGGACAGGCCGGTTGCGATGACCAGTCCCATGTTGAATCGGGAGGCAGCCCCTGCCCCGCTGGCGATGATAAGTGGGATCACACCCAGCACCATAGCTGCGGTGGTCATCAGAATGGCGCGCAGGCGAATTTGCAGGGCACCGATGACGGCCTCGCGTTTGGTTGCGCCCTGATTTTCCTGAAGTTCACGTGCGACCTCAACAATCAAAATACCGTGTTTGGAGATCAGGCCCATGAGCGTGATGATGCCAACCTGAGTGTAAATGTTGATGCTGGCTCCGCCGACGCCGAGATTGATGAAGAACAGGGCACCAGCGATGGACATTGGGACCGAGACAAGAATGATGACGGGATCGCGGAAACTTTCAAACTGGGCGGCAAGCGTTAGGAAGATGATCAGCAGTGCAAAGGCAAACGTGACGACAAACCCACTGCTTTCCTGAATGTATTGTCGTGACTGCTGGGCGTAGTCAATATCATAGCCGTCTGGCAGTTCCGTCGCCGCTAGCTGTTGTAAGGTTTGCAGAGCTTCAGCCAGAGACACTCCAAAGGCGGGCACCCCTGACAGCGTCATGGAGTTTTGTTGCTGGAAGTGCGGAATGAACTCCGGCGTCACCTGCATTTCAAGCGAGGCAACGGTGGAAAGCGGTACAATTGTGTCGAGCGGCCCGTTGCTGATTGTTGCCATTCCCCCGCCACCGGGAGCTGACGGTGGGGGGCCACCAGAAAAGCTCATGGGTGTGGAGCTTGATTGCGTGGTGGTGGTGCCCGTGGTCATGGTGCCTGACTGGGCACTGGTTTGAGGAGCCATTCCCATGGGCGAGGACATGAGACTGGCGCCTGCGCCCGATCCGCCCCCAGCCGAGCTGCTCGGCGCGGCCCCGCCAGAGGCGCTGCTCACGGGTGTAGAGCTTCTGGGCACGCGAATATAATTGTCCAGCAGCTGTTCCGCGTTGAGACGGTCATATTGTATGAGTTGCGGAATGACCTGATAGGAGCGACCATAAAAATCAAAGTAATTGATGAAGCCGCCGCTCATGACCGCCGTGAGGGATTGTCCCACATCCTGCAGGGTAAGGCCAAGTTCCGCCACACGGTCCCGATCTATAACGAGTTGGCCTTGAGGCTTATCGATCTTCAGGTCCTTATCAATATAGATGAATTTACCCGACTGCTCCGCCATATCTAAAAGTTGAGAGCCAACAATGTTGAGCTGGTCGACGGGTTGTGTCGTTTTGATCACGAACTGCACGGGCAAGCCGCTACTGCCCGGTAGGGGTGGATTTTGGAACAGTACGGTTCTAAAGCCCGCAACAGCTTCCATGGATGGCTGCATGGCGTATTGCAGCTCAGTGGCGGTGCGCGAGCGGTCATCCCATGGTGTGAGCAGGAAACCAGAAATAGCGCTCGCGGTTTGCACCAGTTGGAAGACCCCCATGACCTCTGAATAGTCCTGCGAGTTATGGTAGATCTTCTCCATGTAAAGAAGCTTTTGTTGCAAGGTTGCTGAGGGTGCAGGCGTTGACATGGCCAGAACGACACCCTGATCCTCTTGGGGGGCAAGCTCCGCCTGTGAGGTGGCATAGAGAACGGGGATACTTGAAAGGATCAAAAACGCGAATGTTAGAACAACCGGGCTGTTATCAAGCGAGGCTTCCAGCGCGCGCAGGTAGCGCTTGCGAAAGTTGTCATAGATTGTATCGACGGTACGGACCAGCGCATCATCCCAGCCCGAAGAATCCTGTGACCTTGGCTTTAAGATCAAGGAACTCATCATGGGCGTTAAGGTCAACGCCACGACGGCAGAGATGGTGACGGCACCCACCACAGTGAAAGCAAATTCTGTAAACAGAGCGCCCGTCAGCCCGCCCTGAAAGCCGATGGGGGCATACACGGCTGCAAGAACGACGGTCATTGCCAGAATAGGACGCCCCAAATCCTGCCCTGCTTGAATAGCTGCCTGAAACGGTGTGCTCCCCTCTGAGATATGGCGCTCCACATCTTCAACCACAATGATTGCGTCATCCACCACCAACCCGATAGCAAGCACGAGTGCAAGGAGGGTTAGCAGGTTGATGGAAAAACCCAGAACCACCATGATGAAGAACGTCCCGATCAGCGAGAGCGGAATGGCAATCACGGGAATGGCAACGGTGCGGGGCGATCCGATAAAGAGGAAAACCACGAAGGTTACGATTGCGAGCGCTTCCAGCAGTGCGCTGATCACCTCATCAATGGCGGCGTCAATGAAGACACCGGAATCGTATACAATTCTGACTTCCAGCCCCGGAGGCATGTTGTCCTGAATGTTGGGAACGAGCTCACGCACCTGCTCCAACATAGAAAGCACATTGGCCGCGGGCGCTGCCTGCACGCCAACGTAGACAGCTGAAGCGTTGGAGTAAAAAACCTCTTCGTCATAGTCTTCGGACCCCAGAACGACCATGCCCACGTCACGCAAGCGAATGATTGCGCCATCGTTGGTCGCGACCGCAAGTTGACGGAATTGTTCCACGTCGGTCAGGTTGGTGTTCGCAGTCAGTTCGACCTGCACCATCTGGCCCTTGGTGTTGCCAACACCGGATATGAAGTCATTGGCCGCCAGAGCGTTTGCAACATCAGCGCCAGTCACCCCATAAGCAGCCATTTTATCCGGATAGAGCCAGACACGAATTGCAAAGCGTTTTTCACCAATTAGTTCAGCGTTTTGCACCCCGTCGATTGCCTGAATTTGCGGCTGGACAACACGGACAACGTAGTCTGTGAGCTGGTTGGCTTCGATGACATCGGAGGTGAAGCCAATATACATGGCGTCGATGGTTTCACCAATCTGGATGGTCAAAACGGACGGTTGCGTTTGCGGAGGCAGTTGGTTCTGCACCGAGCTGATTTGGGTGTTGATCTCGGTGAGGGCTTCGTCAACATTCCAGTTAAGCACCAGATTGACCGTGATCGTGCTCACGGTGCTGGCACTGGTGGAGGTCATGTAATCAATGCCATTGGCCTGTGCGATGGCTTCTTCCAACGGAGTGGTGATAAAGCCCGCCACCGTCTCAGCACTAGCCCCAAACAAGGTGGTTGAGATGGTGATGACAGCATTTTCTGTTTGGGGGAACTCCAGCACCGGCAACAGGAAAATCGCCCGTAGGCCCAGCGCCAGGATCATCAGGCTGATGGACGTGGCCATGATGGGTCGGCGAACGAAGATTTCTGTAAAATTCCTTTTCGCCATCCTATTGCTCCACCGGTTTTGGATTAGGATCGTTGGTTGGCTGAACGGAGTTATCGATGACCACTCTGGAGCCATTGCGGAGCTTGAGCTGACCCGCGTTCACCACCAGGTCGTTTGCCTCAACACCCTTTGTGATCACAATCTGATCTCCCCGTGTTGCACCGGTCGTGACGAAGTTTTGCGTGGCGGTGTAGACGGGCTTATCCATATACGTGTCGCCAGTCTCGGTCAGCACATAGACAATGCTGCCATAGGATTCGTAGGCAATTGCCGTTTGCGGTACCGTCACTTGCATTTCCGGTGCAGAGATATCCGTTGCCACATCCACGAACATGCCCGGCACCAGCTCTTTGTTCGGGTTTGTGAAACGCCCGCGCACGAGCACATTGCCATTGTTGATGTCGACCTGCGCATCAACAGCGACGACCTTTCCCTTGACGGACTGGTCCGGGAAAGTATCAACCGTCACCTCGATATCCAGACCGGGGCGGATGGTTGACAGCAAGCGCTGGGGAACGAAAAAATCAACAAAGAGATCATCAAGTTGCTGGAGATTGACAAACGTCTGGCCAACATTGACATATTGCCCGACGCTGACTTGCCGAATGCCCAGACGGCCTGAGAAAGGCGCACGGAAGTTTTTCTTGGCGATGATTGCAAGCTGGGCCTGCACCTGCCCCTGGAGGTCTCTGAGGTTGGCCCAGTCGAAATCTATTTGCTGTTGGCTGACCGCGTTGACTTCATACTGTTTCAGGTCTCTGTCCAGGGTCTGACGGGCAAAGGTTTCCTGAGCCTGCAGCGATTGCAACTGGGCGACTTCCAGTGAGGTGTCCAGCTCAATAAGCAACATGCCTTCCTCAACATCCTCACCGGACGAGAAGTTGATGCTTGTTACTGTTCCGGGTAGTTCAGGTGCCAGATTTGCCCCTTTGATGGCAACAAGAGTACCAACCGCCGAGGCTGTTTCTGTCCAAAGCTGGGTGGTCGCTTTGTAGGAGGAGACGGTCTCAACACTGTCCTGCATGCTGGCTGCCAGACGGCTGAGCGCTCTGGATTTGTAGAGCTGGAAAGCAAACAGCCCACCGAACGCAATCCCCACACAGACCAGCATGATGATCATATTTCGTTTGAGGTGGGGGTTCTTTGGCTGGTTCATGGTTGGTTCTTCGCCGGAGTTTGAATTCGGTTAAACGGCGGAACCGCTGAAATAATTCTGAGTGGTCTCCCATCTCTGAGCGGGGCAGATTCCGGGCGGTTCCACCAGCCACCACCCAGCACAAAGAACAGTGCGACCGTATCGGTAAAGCGTGCGGCCTGTGCCTGCACCAGAGCAATCTTTGCCTGCTGATAGGTCTGGACTGCAAAGAGCAGCGTTACCAGTTCAATTGCGCCCACTCTGTATTGCTGCTGGGCCAGACGCAGGCTCTTTGCAGCGGCGCGTTCTGCTGCCAGACTGGCCTCCAGAATCCGGGCGTCACCTTCAAGAGCGCTGATCGCGTTGGCGGTATCTCCAAATGCGTTCAAGACAACAAAACGATAGTTTTCGGCAGCAGCGTCGAAGGCAGCCACGGCAGCTCTGCGCTGACTGTTGAGTGCACCGGCATCAAATATGGTTTGTGCAGCGGTGGTTGTAATTTGCCATGCACCTGTGCCGGGGAAGAACAGGCGTTCAAACGTTTGAGACTCATTGCCCAAACTACCGGTAATCATGAAACTCGGGAGCTGGTTGGCGAGGGCAACGCCAATCTGGGCGCTGGTTGCCCATAACATCGCTTCTGCCTGCCGGACGTCCGGACGCTGTGCAACCAGCTCGGACGGTAGACTTAATGGCAGTTCTCTTGGAAGTTGCAGGTCAGCGAGGTCAAAGTCCTGTACAACATTCTGTGTGGGATAGAACCCGCCCAGCGTTTTGATCAGGTTGCGCTGTATGACCAGCTGTTGCTCCAAAAACGGAAGGGTTGCTTTGGTTTGTTCCAAGAGTGCTTCTTGTTGCAGCACCTGACTTTCGTCCACCCCGCCGAGCCTGAACTGGGCCTGCAAGATATCAAGTTGCTCCTGCTGGACCCTGATTATTTCCAGAGTCGCACGGATCTGACCTCTGAACGAGGCTTCCATAATTACTGCATTGAGAATGTTCGAGGTGAGAGCCAGATGGGCTGCTTCCACCTGAAACTGGGCAAACTCGATGTTGGCGACCTGCGATTCAATAAACCGCCGAGTGCCGCCCCAGACATCCAGAAAATACGAGAGAGCCAAGTTGACACTGTATGTTGTGAAGAAGGGGTCGATGTTTGCGATAATCTCGTTCACCCCACCGCCGAAGACGGGGAACTTCTGCCTGTTACGGCTGGCGTTTCCGGTAACCGTCGGGTAGAGCGCTGCGCCAGCGGCATAGGCCGTTTCCTGCGCTTGTCTCAAAAGGGCTTCCGCCTGCCCGATGCTGGGGCTGTTGGCGACTGCGATGCTCACATAGGCGTTGAGTGGCTCTGAACGGAACAGCTCCCACCACTCACCGGGTAAATCTCTTTGGAAAGAGAAGTTTTGCGAACCGCCGCCGTGTATGTTCGCAGAGGCTGTAGCACCGGGGTCATTGCGCACGTATTTGGCTTCTAGTGAGAGTTCTGGTCTTTTGAAGTTGGGACCAACCATACAACCCGATAACAGGACAAGCAGCGCAAGCCCGGAACGCCGGCAAGCTACCAGCGCAAGAGCAGTCATCGTCTTGCTGCAAAACCCGAACCTGAAACTCAACAGTGGTGCTCCAATGACCTGTATCTTTTGTTGGCGGAGAACAAAGCTGTACGCACACACAAATACTGGCCCAGAACGCGGCTTACGTAAGGATACCTGATGCGGATTTTGCAGGTCAAACGCGCTTATGGCGTGTGCGGGGTTATCCCAAGTTAATGACTTGGGTTATCCTATTTTACCTAGTTATATTAATTAGTTACGCTCTGAATTCCTAAGGGGTCAACTTTATGGAGGCACCTAATTGAGGTCTGCGACGCGCTCCGCGACCATGGAGAGGAGCAGTTTTTCGTAGGAATCCAAAGCACGTTCCAGCGAAAAGTCGCGTGCTCTTGAGGCCAGAGTGTCGTCTGATCGGTCGCATTTTACCGCAGCCAGAATGGCCTCCGACAGTTTGTCGGCGTCACCTGACGGGACCAGCCAGCCGTTGCGCACATCACTCAAAACTTCCCGCGCCCCTGCCCCACTATCCAGTGCAATCACAGGTGTTCCCAGTGCCATAGCCCGCACCATTTCGCCCGGCACACTGTCTTGTTGAGAGGTTGAGACGAATACATTGGCCGCGCGCAAGAACCGTTCCGGTTTGACCACATCTCCCGGCATGCTCACAATGTCGTCCAGTGCCAGATTGGAAGCCAGCAGGTTGAGGTCCTCCTGCTCGTCGCCACATCCCAGAAGATAAGCACGCAAATCCTCTTTGTAGCGACTGATTGCTATGGCGCGCAGGAGCTGGTGGTGGGCCCCGCGACTGGACGCCCTGCCAATACTGACGACTTTGCTGGCCCCTTGGGGATCAAACCAGTCCTCTTCGATGGGCTCTGCGGCTGTTTCAAATACGTTCATTTGAACAAGAGGATTGTAGATGACCGAGACTTTTTTCTTGGGCACTTGCTCGCACAGCGCCACCACGCGTTCGATGGACTTGAGTGTGCAGATCACCCTGTCGGCTTCGCGGTAGAGCAGCGGTATGGCGATGGTGGCCGCGCTCTTTTGAGTGTCGAGCGAGAGGTTGTCTGAGATAGAGACCGAGGAATGGAGTGTGATCGCCACCGGTACCTTGAGCCGCGTGCGTGTTTTGACGGCGGACAGGCAGGCGATGTTGCTACCGGTGCCGTGGGAGAGGACGATGTCGGGCTTTTCTCGTTCTACCAGTCTGGCGAGACCAGCTGCGGCGGAGGCGGCCCTTGCCTTTTCCAGAAAGACCGGCGTGATACGCGGTGAGTAGTGGGAGAGATCTCTTGGCTTGCCTGTTAGGGTAACCAGAGTAATGTTATGTTGACGCGCAGCAAGACCGTTGGCGACCA
This sequence comes from uncultured Pseudovibrio sp., assembly GCA_947494035.1. GTDB lineage: Bacteria > Pseudomonadota > Alphaproteobacteria > Rhizobiales > Stappiaceae > Pseudovibrio. The sequence continues at coordinate 12,308 of CANLTN010000018.1, forward strand.
CCTCGGTGATCTCAGCTATGTCTTCATCAAGGAAGCTGTCCTGTACCATAAAGAGCTTCATTACGCGCCCCCGGCCCACCGGTCGAATTGGTCCGGCTCCAGATACTCAAAATTCTGGCTACAAGAGCCCACACCGCAGCATAATCTAGAAATCTACGGTGTTGTTCTCAATCTGGTTGATTTGGTACCCAACTATCTCCCAAGGCATTTATCAGGGTTACAGCTAACATGGCTCTTCAAGTTGACTGTACCCTTAGGTGATGCAGAGACCCTGTCAGAACTACGGATATACCAGCTGACTGCCGAAATAAGTCGCTTTGTAGTCTAAAGCGCAATTTTCTCGAGTTTACTGGCGCTTTTTCGCTTTAAAAATGGAATGTTGCCCCCTATTGTGCGCGGCAACAAAACCAGATTAAAAGTGTAGAATAAGCCTCCTATGAACACTCAGGCAAACTATGTGCTCACCCTTTCCTGCGGAGACAGAAAAGGCATCGTGGCAGCGGTTGCAAACTCAATCGCTTCTCAAAACTGTAACATCTGCGAAAGCGCCCAGTATGGCGATCCAGAGGCGAAACGCTTCTTTATGCGGGTCTCTTTCAATGCGCCGGAAGGGATGAGCAAAGAAAAGTTTGAAGAAGGGTTCGGCCCTGTCGCAACGGGGTATGGCTTTGACTGGCAAGTGCATGACCTTTCCAAGAAGCCGCGTGTTCTTGTGCTGGTTTCCCAGATGGGGCACTGCCTGAATGATCTGCTCTACCGTAATTCGACCGGTCAGCTGCGGATGGATCTGGTGGCGGTTGCCTCCAACCATACCAAATACCAGTCCCGCGTGGAGCATGAGCAGATTCCGTTCCATTATCTGCCGGTGACCAAAGACACCAAGGCAGAGCAGGAAGCGCAGATTCTGGATCTGGTGGAGCGTGAAAACATTGATCTGGTGGTTTTGGCGCGTTACATGCAAATTCTGTCCAACGACCTATGTGAGAAGCTGGCGGGTAAGGTCATCAATATCCACCACTCTTTCCTGCCAAGCTTTATAGGTGCAAAACCTTATCATCGGGCCCATGCACGCGGCGTCAAGATGGTTGGTGCCACCGCGCACTATGTGACCGCTGACCTTGACGAAGGCCCAATCATCGAGCAAGACGTGAGCCGGGTTGAACACTTCCATTCGGTGAACGAACTCATTGCCCAGGGTCGTGATACGGAAAGTCAGGTTCTTGCTCGTGCTGTCCGCTATCACCTGGAGCACCGAATCCTTCTGAACGGTGATCGTACCGTGATCTTTAAATAGGACTTGCCATGAGTAAGGCTCTTATTATCGATGGCCAAGCCATTGCTGCATCTGTAACCGAAGAGATTGCAGCACGTGCTGCGCGTCTTGAATCCGAGACAGGTGTGAAGCCGGGACTGGCTGTTGTGATTGTGGGTGAAGACCCTGCCAGTCAGGTTTATGTACGCAACAAAGGCCGCACTGCAAAAGCATGTGGCTTCAACTCCGTCACGCATACATTGCCGGTTGATGTGAGTGAAGAAGAGCTGCTGTCTCTTGTGGCCTCATTGAACGAGGATGAAGCCATTCACGGCATTCTGGTTCAGCTCCCCCTGCCAAAGCACATCGACGAAAATAAGGTTCTTGATCTCATCAAGCCAGAGAAGGACGTGGACGGGTTCCACCCGATCAACGTTGGTCTTCTGGGCAGCGGGAACGCGGATCGTGCGCTGGTGCCATGTACGCCTGCAGGCAGTGTGTTGCTGGCTAAAAAAGCCATTGGCAATAACCTTTCCGGCAAGAGCGCCGTCATTGTTGGCCGGTCCAACATTGTAGGCAAGCCGATTGCGCAGTTGCTGCTGCAGGAAAACTGCACAGTGACCATCGCGCATTCACGCACCAAGGATCTTCCTGATGTGGTTCGTCAGGCAGATATCGTTATTGCTGCTGTGGGCCGTCCCCGCATGATCAAAGGTGACTGGCTGAAGGCTGGCGCAACTGTGATTGACGTTGGTATCAACCGCATTCCTGCGCCTGAAAAGGGCGAAGGCAAGACACGTCTGGTGGGTGATGTGGCGTTTGATGAGGCGCTTGACCATGTGGCAGCGATCACGCCGGTTCCGCGCGGTGTTGGACCGATGACAATTGCCATGCTGATGAGCAACACGCTGACCGCTGCGCGCCGTTTGATGGGCCTGAGCGAAGAGCCGCCGCTTTTTGACGCGCTGAACGACTAGGTTGCTGAGTTTGCCTGATGAAACGCCTTTTGATGGTGAGGCGTGCAGGTAAGCTGAAGTAATCGCTTGATCTATAGAAAAGGGCTGCTGAATTCTCCATTCAGCAGCCCTTTGCATTTCGCAGGTTAGATCATTTGCGGGTCACAGACAGACCTACTCTTGCAGCTTCTCCGCCATGATCTGGATTGTCTTTACATACACACCTGCACGGTTCCATGCGCGGATCACCTCATGGTTTGGCGTTCCAGGGCCCCATGGTTGACCCGGCTGCCAGCCATGTGCTTGCAGGAAGTGAGCCGTTGAAGCGAGTGTGTCAGGGATGTTGCGAAGCAAGTCGCGTTTACCATCACCGCTGTAGTCCAGAGCAAACTTGATATAGGAAGACGCGAGGAACTGCGTCTGGCCAAGCTCTCCTGCCCATGCCCCGATCATCTCATTTGGCTCCAGATCGCCCTTCTGAACGATCAGCAGTGCGTTGAAGAGTTCGTTACGGAAGAAATCTGCACGGCGGCAATCATAAGCCAGTGTGGCGAGTGAGCGGATTGTGCTCATGTTACCAATGCCGCGGCCATAGCCCGTTTCCAGCCCCCAGATTGCCGTGATAATCTCACGCGGGACACCAAAATCGCGCTCAATGCGATTGAACAGGTCATTATGCTGCCGCATCAACCCGCGCCCCTGATTGATCAGCGCATTGTTGACGCGAAGTTTGTAGAACTCCTCAAAGCTGAGGTTGAAGGACTTCTGATTGCGGTCGTAGCTAATCACTCTGGAATTATAGGTTACACCACTCAACGCCTTGTTTAGTGTTGCCTGTGTGATCCCCTGTGATTGGAGCGCCTGCCTGTAAGACGACAGCCAGTTGTCAAACCCGGCTCCAGTATTGCCACAGGCTTGCGCCTGCGCCGCGACCTGAGTGGAAGATACACCCAATACCATCAGCCCGGCACCGAGCAAGAGCCCGGCCTTTCCGGCAGTGCTTTTCGCAGCCTCAATAAACGATTCGAACACCCCAAACTCCTGTTTTGTTACTCTGCGATTTTGGTGGTTTTTATGGAAAATATTAGCCAAATTAACCGATAACTGAAAAATTTTGCATTCGTGATATATTTATTCGTATTTTGAACTTGATCCTAACACCAGCATGTGTCCAACTGAACGTCGTACACAAAACTGGTTTCAGCATGCCTGATCAATTTGATCAATCTAGAAGTGCATAATTAAGGACAAGCTAACGCTTGGCTGGACTCACGCCAGGGAAGGTATGCACTAAAACGCTTACCTCATTGAGGAGTGTCTCCAGGTTGGGAATTGGCACTGGGGACAGGCTTAGTGACGGGGCAACGGGAAGGTTTCCCATTGGGATATAACGGAGGAATGGGTATGAAATCCATCAAAACCATCGCTGCATCTGCGGTATTGGCAGCAGCAATGAGCACAACTGCTATGGCAGCGGACTTTAAGCCAGCAGTTATCTTTGACATGGGTGGTAAATTCGATAAGTCATTCAACGAAGCTGCTTACAATGGTGCTGAGGCTTTCAAGGCTGAAACCGGAATCGAATACCGCGAGTTTGAAGTCTCCAACGCGTCGCAGCGTGAACAGGCTCTTCGCAACTTTGCGCGCCGTGGCTTGAACCCAATCGTGGCAATGGGCTTCGCACAGGCTGGTCCAGTTGAAAAAGTTGCTAAGGAATTTCCTGATGTGAACTTTGCGATTGTTGACGCTGTGGTAGACCTGCCAAACGTTCGCTCTGTTGTATTTAAAGAGCAAGAAGGTTCCTACCTGGTTGGTATGATGGCAATGCTCGCTTCCCAGACCGGTAAAGTCGGTTTCGTGGGCGGCATGGACATCCCGCTGATCTCCAAGTTCTCCTGTGGTTACAAGCAGGGCGCACTGGCCACCAACAAAGACGGTGAAGTGTTCGCAAACATGACCGGTACCACTCCAGCTGCATGGAATGATCCGGTTAAAGGCGGCGAGCTTTCCAAGTCTCACTTCGCTCGTGGCGCAGACGTGATCTTCGCTGCTGCTGGCGGCACCGGCCTTGGTGTTCTTCAGGCGGCTGTTGATGAAGACAAGCTGTTCATCGGCGTTGACTCCAACCAGAACCACCTGGCTCCTGGCAAAGTGCTGACCTCTATGATCAAGCGCGTTGACGTTGCTGTTTCCAATGCATTCATGGATGCAAAAGACGGCAACTTCACAACTGGTATTCAGGCTCTTGGTCTTGCGGAAGACGGTGTTGGCTACGCAATGGACGAAAACAACGCTCCATTGGTTAGCGAAGAAATGAAAGCAGCTGTTGAAGCAGCTCGCGCAGACATCATTTCCGGCAAGATCGTAGTTCATGACTACATGAGCGACATGGCTTGCCCATACTAAGACTTTCCAGTCTACTGGCTTAGGCCAAAGATGGCCCCCCGCCTGAACTCAGGCGGGGGGCTTTTTTATGACCTACCCCACCATTGGCCTTGGTGCTTGCAGGTTTTCCAACTGGTCAATGGAAGCTTTTAGCAGTGTGATCGCCTCTTCAAAGTGCTCCTGATCTGCGATGCTTGAGAGGCTAACCCGCAGAGCGTTGATGTCCGTGCGTGGTGCTGCTTGAAAATGGCGATGTGAGAGCACCTCAACCCCACGCAACAGAGCGGCTTGTTCCACCAGCTCGGCGTTTTGGTGCTGCGGCAGTTGCAGCCATGTAAACAGCTTCTCCTCACCGCCTTGCAGGGAGTTTGTAGGGAACATTTTTTGCATAAACCGATAGCGCTGCTTTAGAGCCTCACGTTTGCGCTGCAAGGTTTCTTGCAGTTGGCCACCTGTGATCCACCTGGAGACGATCTCCACATTGAGCGGAGCAACCATCCATGTGCTTTCACCAATTGCGTTTGCAAAGGCAGTTTTGGTGGATAGAGGCACGTGGACGTAGCCGGTGCGCAGCCCCGCCGACATGACCTTGGAGGGAGAGCCAATCAGAACAGTGTTATCGGGAACCAACTCCAGAAAGCTCTTCTGCTTGCGGGAGATGAACGGCATATAAGGATCATCCTCGACAACCATGAGATTGTACTTTTCGATGATGGCCGCCAGCTTCTGTCGCTTGGCATTGCTTAGTGTATGCGTCGTGGGGTTTTGGGCGTTTGGTATCAGGAAGATCCCGCGAATCTCCTGTCTGGCACAAGACTCCTCCAGGGCTCTTGGAGACATGCCAATTATGTGGCCGTTTTCGTCACGCTCAGACTCGATGGGTACAATTTGCAATTCCAAGGTGGAAAGAACAGCTAGTGCGGGCGGATAGATCATCTCATCTACCGCAATTGCATCACCACGATTGAACAGAGCCTGCATGGAGGTCTGAATGCCATGCTGCGCTCCACTGGTAACAAACGTTTGACAGGCATTCGCCGGAGCACCGTAATACTCACGGAGGAACTGAGCGCCAATCTCCCGGTGGCGATCTGTTCCTTCTGAGGGACCGTATTCATTGAGTGAATTGACCAAGGGATCATCACTCAATTCCCGGAGCATTTGGCCCAGATCCGGGCTCAGATGTGCGAGACCCAAACTACGAGCTAAATCATAGCTTTGTGCACCCTCTGTATTAGACGCTAACATTAACGGTAAGCGGACGTCTCCAGTCTTGGCTACAAATGTGCCCCTGCCCGTTTCCCCGCGCACGAGCTTCTTGCGTTCCGCCTCCGCATAGGCACGCGTGATTGTGCCAAGCGTGACACCAAGCTGATAGGCAAGCTCACGTTGGGGTGGGAGCTTGTCACCTTCCACAAGGCGGCCAGTTTGAATGTCCTGCTCCAAAGCCATTGCAATGCTTAGGTATTTTGGACTTGTGAGTTTGTTTGGATTGGGCTTCCACATTGTATTCATAACAATAAAGAGATTGATCGATACGATTGATACAATAACTTAGCACGTTGTATAGATTGTATCAATTGACTGGAATAACAATATGGATTGGGCAACACTCAGCGCTTTCGCGATTTTTGTAGCCATTATGACCGGCACACCGGGACCGGGAAACCTTACCTTCATGGCGATTGGTGCGAGCGCGGGATATCGCGCGGCCTTTCCTGTCATCATTGCAGCACAACTGGGCAGCGTTGTGCTTAAGCTGTGCGTGGCGTTCGGACTGGGACAACTGATGGCGCGGGGTGGCACGATGGTCAGCGTCTTCAAGGTCGCCTCCATGGCTTACATGACGTATCTGGCCTGGCGCATTGTCCAGCTGAACATCAAACCGAAGAACCAAGTGAATCTTCCAACCTTCTGGGAAGGTTTACTTATTCACCCGCTAAGCCCTAAATCATGGGCAATGAGCTTGGTGGCGTTTACCAGCTTCTTTGCAGCAAATGGCATGGGACTTTACGAGAACGCCGCAATCCTGACCGCCGGATTCCTGATCGGTGGCATGATCTCTCACAGCATGTGGGCGATGGTGGGCGTCTCAATCCTGAAGGTCATTGGCGAAGGCCCTTTGATGCGTGGCATCACCATTGCCATGGCTGTGGCGATGCTGGCCGCCACAGTATGGTCTCTTCTTTTGTAATGAGCCTCACTGGTGGCGTGATGTGAGCGCTGCCAGTGTTGCTTCCAGAATGCGCTCCAATTTAAGGCGGTCTGCCTGCTCCACAATGCCGATAATGGGAGCATCAGTCTTGCCCCGGTAATCGAGAATGGTAGCGCCGCGGGCAAACTTCCCTTCTGTTTCGACCAGCACGCCACAGATAATTGTTTTGGTGATCACCTCAGGGTCGAGCAGTGCAGCGGCGGCCAAGGGGTCCGGCAGGATTATCAGGTCTTCCTGATACCATGTCTTATAGCGCTCTCGCAGGAACGAGCACATATGTTCTGCAAATTGAGCTGGCGCAGACGCACCGAGGCGCTGGAAAATACCGTCGATCACATCACCGGGGATGGCGTTGTGCAGGCATGGCTCCCATGGAATGAGCGTTATATTGACAGACTGAGAGAGCACGATTTTGGCTGCTTCGGGATCACAGAGGATGTTGAACTCAGCAGCCGGTGTTACGTTGCCGCGTCCGTGACAGGTGCCGCCCATGATCCAGATGCGATCAATCCCTTCCGCCAGATCCGGTTCTTCCCGCAGCACTTCCGCAAGGTTTGTGAGTGGTCCGATGGTCAGGAGTTGCAGCTTTGGTCCACCAAGCACAGCTTTGCGCAGCACATCTGTGAGCGCGTTGCGAGCGGTTTCCACTGATGCTTTGAGTTCATGCTGCGGGCGTTTAGCACCGCCCAAACCGTCTACCCCGTGCACATGCACAGCATTCATGCGTTCGCCAACAAGGGAGTCGGTAGCCCCCTTATAAACGGGCACATCGGCATTGCAGACGGCAAGCACGTCGAGAACATTCGTCGTTGCCTGTTCCAGATCAATATTGCCGAATGTGGTCGTAATGAAATCGATCTTCTTGCCAGCACCGATCAGCATCATGAGTGCGATTGCGTCGTCAACTCCGCCATCGGTGTCTACTACAAACACATATTTATCCGACACGTCTTTCTCCCGGCGTAGATTAAAGCTGCCTGACTGCTGCGGACCATTCAAGCAGTTTCCTTGCCAGATTTTTCCCCAAAAGTCAGATTCTTTTTATCGGGACAACGCAGTTATGGCAATGTGTATGCACTTGTTCAGATCAATCATCGACATGAACGAGGACAGGCAACCTTGCCTGGAAATAGCGCAGTAATTTCATACAGTTGAACGGCAGTAACACAAACAAGGAAACACTGACAAACGATCATCTTGACCACTGCCTTGATGATACTATCGTTGATCAAGAAGCTGATTCCAAACAGACAATTGAGGAGTTTAAAACAATCTCCTGCTATCTCTAGGGAATACGCATACTCGGGATAACATGAAGCCAAAGGAGTTTCCGCGTGCTGTCCGTACTCGCGAACCGAACCTACCGCCACCTGTTTCTTGCTCAGGTTATTGCCTTGTTTGGCACCGGCCTTGCCACTGTTGCACTCAGCCTGCTGGCCTTTGACCTTGCCGGAGATAACGCCGGTTCTGTTCTGGGGACTGCTTTTGCAATCAAGATGATTGCGTATGTGGGGCTGGCACCGATTGCAGCTGCTTTTGTTGAACGGTTGCCACGGCGCGCTGTGCTGGTGGGGCTCGATCTTATTCGCGCGGCTGTTGCGCTTGCGCTGCCATTCGTGACGCAGGTCTGGGAAATCTATGTGCTCATCTTTGTGCTGCAGGCCGCCTCTGCTGCGTTCACACCAGCGTTTCAGGCGGTTATTCCCGACGTGCTGCCGGAGGAGAAGGATTATACCAACGCCCTTTCCCTAAGCCGCCTTGCATATGATTTGGAGAACCTGCTTAGCCCGACGATTGCAGCTGGTTTGCTTTTGGTGATCAACTTCCATGGCCTGTTTGGTGGCACGGTAATTGGTTTCCTTGCGTCTGCTGCGCTTGTTGTCTCTATCAGCTTGCCCAAGCTTAAGCCAGTCGAAACCCAGCGTACGGTCAAACGTATGACGCAGGGCACCCGCATTTATCTCAGCACCCCTCGCCTGCGCGGAATGCTCGCGGTTTATCTGGCCGTGGCCGCTGGTGGCGCTATGGTAATTGTAAATACAGTGGTGATTGTGCAAGGCACGTTTGCTCTGAAAGCTGATAGTGTTGCCATTGCACTTGCTTGCTTTGGTGCTGGTTCCATGATCACAGCACTGAGCCTGCCCAAGGTGCTGGAGCGTTTTAAAGACCGAAGCGTGATGATCTGGGGTGCCGTTGCCATAGCCGCTGCTCTGAGCTTTGGTTTTCTGCTGACAAGCTTTACCGAACTGTTGTTTCTCTGGTTCCTGATGGGGGTTGGTTATTCTGCCGCGCAGACACCTGCAGGCCGCGTATTGCGCCGCTCTGCGAGGGGTGGTGACCTGCCATCGGTGTTTGCAAGCCAATTTGCGCTGAGCCATGTATGTTGGCTGATTGGCTACCCTCTTGCAGGCTGGATTGGTGCCAGTTTTGGCATTCCTGTCAGCTTTCTCGCCATGGCTGTGTTGGCATGGCTCAGCGTTGCAGCCGCTATGATTTTGTGGCCAAGCAAGGATGCGAAGAAGCTACGCCACTCCCACGAAGATCTGCCAGAGAATGATCCGCACTGGTCCAAGGGCGTCGACAAGGTCGGCAAGAGCCACGTGCATGAGTTCAAGATTGATGATCTGCATACGCGGTGGCCGAGCAGTCTCTGACGCTTGTGCCTGATCAGACACGGCCCAGACGTATGGCGATGGGCCAGCTGATCTTGCGAAGCTGCTGAGGATCTCCCCAAGGGCTGGCGAGCTGATCTGCAAAGCTTTCCATCAGGTTTTGCTTACCAGCTTTTGCTGCGGCTTTAACTGTGGACCACGTGCGCACGTAGCCAAGAAACTGTTCCAGTGTCCACTCACGTTCAATCGTCATTTGCGGGTGGTCCAGCTCCTGAAACGGGAAGTCAATGCTGGTGTAGCCGTTGTCGACGTGTTGACGCTCCGGCGGCCAATAAGGGCGAGTTTCGTTATGGTAGAACTGGCGGAAGCGAGTGTTACAGGCACTATCATTGATGGCGAGAACCCCATAACTGACGAGTGCAAGCAGGCAGTCTGGTGCTGCCACGCGCCGAACTTCCTTATAAAATCTTGGCAGGTCGAACCAGTGAGCGGCCTGTGCGGCGACGATCAGGTTCACGCTGGCGTCTTCTGCGGAGCATTGCTCTGCCGGTTCTACGGAAAAGCGAATGTTTGAGACGGGTACAGCGTTCTCGATTTGGGAAGCGCTGACGTCTATTGCCAGCACCTGCTGGAAGTGACTGGCAAGTAATGTGCTGAACTGGCCGTTTCCGCAACCTACATCAACCGCCAGATTATGCCGGGCACATTGGGAAGCTATGAACTCCACCAGTTCGGCGGGATAGCTTGGGCGGTATTTTGCGTAGTCCTCGCCCGCGGTCAGGAAGTGTGATGCGGCCGAATTGTTCTGCGTCATGCGTTTGCCTCCCTCACTGTGGGAGCAGCCTAACAAAAAACGCGGCCCCGGCAAGGGACCGCGTTTTAAAATTTTTGCCTGTCGGGCGATTAGTTCATCGGCGACAAGATGATCTCTACACGGCGGTTCTGTGCGCGGCCAGCTTCGGTTGCGTTGGAAGCAATCGGGCTGCTCATGCCGTAGCCAGCTGCGGAGATGCGTGCACCGTTAACGCCCTGATTAAACAGGTAGCTGCTGACGGAGTCTGCGCGGCGCTGGGACAGGCCAATATTGAACTCGGCAGAACCGGTGTTGTCGGTGTGGCCGTAGATGTTCAGACGGGTCTGTGGGAATTCTTTCGCCACCAGAGCCACACTGTTGAGCACCTGCATTGCGCGGGAGGACAGTGTTGCCTGACCAACAGCGAAGGTCACGTCGTTTGGCATGTTCAGGACGATCTGGTTGCCATTACGGGTGACGGAAACGCCGGATGACTGGAGCTGCGCACGAAGCTGCGATTCCTGACGGTCCATGTAGTTACCGATACCACCACCGAGCAGACCGCCAGCAGCTGCGCCGACGAGAGCGCCTTCAACGCGTGCACTCTTGCCACCTGCAAGAGCACCAATGACAGCGCCTGTCGCTGCGCCCAGCCCCGCACCGCCTGCGGTTTTGGAAATACCAGACTCACCGGTGTATGGGTTGGTTGTGGTACATGCTGCAACGGAGAGGCCAAGAACGACAGCGATCGCGGCGTGCATCAGTTTTTTCATTTAAATTTCTCACATCGTAATTTTTGAAGGCAGATGAAACAGAATGCCTCTCACCTTACATAGAACGTTAACCCTATGAAAAGGTACTGAGCTCCTAATACAAGTGCCCAACCTTGTTGTATCCTTGAATTCCACCGGGTTCCGCCCAGAAAACTGCCATTTTTGTTGAAACGCGCAGGCAATCGTGAAAATTTTCGATGAATTCAACAAAGCATTTTGACACACTAAAATTCGCCACAATCACGCAAGGAATTTTAAAGTACGCTGCTTAACGCCGTTTTTTCCAAAAAGGCGAACACTAGTGGGAACCCGAAGTAAAAATAAGAAGGTGGGGTTCCATGAAAACGGCGCTTGTCCTTGCATTCAGCATTCTCAGCATAACGTGGTCATTTGCACAAAGCCCAAACGATGGCAGTGAGTTGCTTTTTGCACCTGACCAACCTGCTCCCCCTGAGCAGCCTTGCGTTACCTTGAGCAACGATAAGAACATTTGCGGGCAGGCCGATAACAGCGGCAGCCAGCTTCTCAGCATCTTTAAGGGTGTACAGTACGGGCAAGCGGCGCGCTGGCAGCCTTCCAGCGTGTTTGATGAGTACGAGCCCAATGGCATTGAGGCCTTACAGTATGGTGCCCGGTGCCCCCAGCCTATTAGCAAACCAGAGGATCAGATACGGGGTGAAGAAGACTGCCTTTACCTGAACGTCTGGGCTCCAGACGGCGCGATCAAGAATTCGAGCAAGCTGCCTGTCATGGTGTTTTTCCATGGGGGTGGCTTTATGGCTGGCGGTGCAGACCAAGTCTATCATGCTGCTAACGACGAGATCATTGAGCTTTATTCCGGCAATTCGTTTGCGGCGGATCAGAGTGTCGTGCTGGTTACCGTCAACTTCCGCCTTGGTATTTTAGGGACACTGGCGACAGACGGTATTACGGGACAAGACCCTGCCAACGGCGGCAACTACGGTTTTCAGGACCAACAGACTGCCTTGAACTGGGTGAAAAAGCATATCGAATCGTTTGGTGGCGATCCAGATCAGGTGACAATTTTTGGGGCCAGTTCCGGTGCCATGGCTGTTGGCCTGCACATGTTCAGCGCAGACAGCTCGCAGGACTTGTTCCAGGCAGGTATCATGCAAAGCAGTGCTGCAGCCTACAAATACCGCGATAAAGATGAAGGACGGGACCTCTTCTATTTCTATCTCAAGTGCCTGAGAGCGACTATTCGTAATCCAGCTTCCACTGAATGTGCGATGACGGCGCAGCTTGATGATCTGGAACAGGCAAATACCCGGCAGATCCTTCTTGCACAGGCGCTTCTTCAGGAGACACTTTCCAAGAAAGGCGTGTTCCTGAGCGGCCTGCCCGGCAGCCTTACTTTCTCTCCGATCATTGATGGTGAGTTTCTCAAGGAACAGCCCGATGTCCAGATGGAGCAAGGAAACGACAAACCGCTCATGCTGGGATTCAACAAAGATGAGGGAGTTTTGTTTGCCAACTCCATTGATGCGAGCGGCGACCTGAATGCGGTGACCTTCAACGGGATACTGGGGCGGGACTATGAAGACCCCATGTTGATCGTGGACCGTGATGGCTATGCTGCTGTAACACCGGCTACAAACGGTCTGCAGCCCAGAACGCCGGCGACTGCCCTGTCCAATCTGATCGGGAACTCGGTTTTTGCGTGCCCCACTATGTCAGCCAATCTTGAGGCAGAAGCACCAAGCCAGAACACCTGGCTGTATTTCTTCGCGCAGACCTCGGTTGCAAATATTCAAGCACCACCGACCGACAGCGCATTGAACAATGTATGCGGGCCTGACAATGAGTGGGGCAATGCCTGCCATACATCAGAACTGCCATTTGTGTTCAACACCATGCCAGCAGGTGCAACGCAGGAAAATAGAGATCTGGCGGCGAAGATGAATGGGCTTTGGGCGCAATTTGCAAAGACGCCTGAGGTAGGGCCTGCAGACGACTGGATGCTGTGGACCTTGCCAGCCGTCGGCAACCCGGCAAACTTCAACGTATTGCAGGGAGCGTCTCTGGAAAACACCTATGCGGATCTTTTTGAGCAATCCGACTGTGCGTTCTGGCTAGCAGAGGTGATTGAGAAAAACGCGAATGCGATTGTTATTCCCCAGCAATTGCCAGAGGAATAAGGTGAGCATCTTCAAGAAGTAAGGGAAAGCACTGGCGAAGCAGATGATCTCAACTATCTCACTAAGGAGCCTTAAGAAGAGATGGTACAGACGAGTGGATTTGAACCACCGACCTTCGGAGCCACAATCCGACGCTCTAACCAACTGAGCTACGTCTGCTTGCCAGTGGCGCGGAACATAGGTTCAATTTTTGAGGTTGGCAAGTCCCTTGGAACCTCAAAATGCAAAAAGTCCACAACACTGATAAAAAATCGCTAGTTACCCACTGCAACTACGTGGTTTCACTCTGTTTTTCAGCGACTTAAACGCAAAATCCTCCCGTTTGAGTTGCAAAAAGTGCTGCAATTCAAACGGGAGGAGATGTTTTTCGTAAAAGAAATTTTTGGCGATTATGCCAGTTTCATTTCTTTCATGGACTTGTCGAAGGCTTCTTTTGCAGGCTCGGATACAGTGGTTGCAAGTTTGGTTGCAGTTTCCTGCATGTCTTTCACCTGCTGGCTCACTGTGTCGTACTGCTGGCGTGTAAAAGCGGACTGAAGTTCGATGGCTTCAGACAGGCTCTTCACACTGAACAGGTCACGAATGTGCGTGAATGCCGCTTCAGAGTTTTCTTTTGCGGCGTCGACAGCCTTCAGGTTGAATTCCATGATGCTGTCGCGAGTGACTTCGATGGTTTCTTCAAGCATCGCAGTTGCTTCTTCCGAAGCAGTTTTCACTTTCGCATAACCTTCGCGCGCCTGATCGACGCTCTTTTCAGTCATTTCCTGAATAAATGCAGGTACTTCCATCTTATTCATAGCAAACACCTCATTTTCTACAGACTTGGAGGCCCTGGAAACAGTCTCTTCCGTCTTCGTCTCGGATTTAGCAGTATTAGTTTTGGCATTAGTCATTGTAATCGCTCCTTATCGTCTTGGGAGGAACATCAAGGATCAAAAGGGAGAGACCAATCTCTCCTTAGGTCAACTTAAAACTAATATAGGAGGTTTTTTGTGCGTTGCAACATTATTTTGCAGTGCAACATAATGGATGTGACTTAAGCTGCTGAAAGGAGAAAGAAAACTTTTTTATTCTTGTGGTGTAAATCGCGGTTTTACACCGGAGGGTTTTAGCGAATCACCCTACATGAGGCAAAGAATCGCCTCATGCCACCCTTGATTTTTCGTTGGAGACCCTGCGTCATCCAGGCATTTCTCAGCGGTCGCCCGCCTTCTTGGCAGCTTCCTGCACAACCTTCGTGGCCTTCTCTCCCATCTCGCGCATTTGCGCTCCATTTTGTGCCATTTGCTTATGCAGGTACTCTTGCTGCAGAGCCATCAGTTCTTCCAGATCCTGCGCCTGACACATGCGCTGCGCCAACTCAAAAGCAGAGCTCACGTTCTGCTCGGCAAATGTGAGAGCCTGACGGTGTATATCGGAGGAATCAGAGTGCATCGAGCTTGAGGCGTCCTCCATGTTGCTGACCGCGTTTTCGGTTGCATCCATGAAGTTATCAAAAGCCTTGCGTGCCTGATCGATGCTTCGATCCGCAAACTCACGCATTTGATCTGAAACTTCAAAGGGATTTTTCGTATCTGCCATGCTCAAACCTCCACCATTGTAGATTAAGATTAGATTCTCAGTGCTGCGAGGGCTTATTCCCCCTCCTGTTTGCAACTCGTTTACTCTGTTGTGGCAATGCTATACTTAACTATAGGGAAAGAAAATAGGAGCTTAGACGAGGACCGCAGTTTACGGTACCTTAAGTAAGCAGGGCATGGGGGTTAATTAATTTGGTGGTGCGCTTCTATTGGAATTGACAGATGCGAACTTCAGCGATCTTTTGTTAAAGTGTAAGCCTTTATCAGAATTTAGCTTTTGAAAATGCCGGTGGGTGGGTTGTCATGAAAGACAAGCTCTGGTTTTTCAAAGCTTACTGATAAGGTAGGGTGGGGCTAGAATTGGGAAAATAAACTCCTGATAGTAAAACATACCCCTGATAAATTGAGGCAGGTTTCTTTAGTAAGCTTACAGCAAAACCGCTGAAGTCGCTTACATGCCCGTTTCAAACCGGATATCATTCAATAGCATCGGTACCTTTGCGTCCTGATGCCTGTGAAAGAGAGTAGTTTGCGTTTCTCAACCAACCCTTTTCTGGGAAACCTTCAGAGTAAGGACCGAGCTCGTGGCTGACTTCGTCTTTAAACGCCGACAACGGCCGATCCGCTTCACATGGGAGTTGGACCGAGATGGCTGCATTCGCAGCCTTTCGAAGGAGTTCGCCGAGATTTTGGGGCCGCAGGATGCTGCTTTGATCGGCCTGCCGTTTGAAGCTGTTCGCAAGAAACTGAAAATGGGGAAGGTTCCTGCGATCTCCAAAGCCATCAAGAAACAACGCGCTGTCGTTGGCGCTACGATGCTTTGGCCTGCATGCAATTCCAACAAAGTCGTTCCTGTGGATCTGTCCGCTCAGCCAGTTGAGAGCAAAACTGGCGAGTATGACGGGCTGCGCGGAT
Source organism: uncultured Pseudovibrio sp. (assembly GCA_947494035.1). Classification (GTDB taxonomy): domain Bacteria; phylum Pseudomonadota; class Alphaproteobacteria; order Rhizobiales; family Stappiaceae; genus Pseudovibrio. The sequence continues at coordinate 27,948 of CANLTN010000018.1, forward strand.
TTGGGGTTATCCGCAGTGTGGATGCAAAGGCCGCTGATGAACCGGTAGACCCGCTTGTTGCACTTGGCAAGCTCTGGGCGACGCATAAGGTGGATGGTAAAGACACCAAGGACCTGCCTGAACCGCCTCCTAATGAGATGATTGCAGCGCCAAGCCTTGAGTTGACGCTTGAACATGACCAGCCGGAACAGTTTACCCAAACTGACGTTGCACCAATCGATACTCCTACTGAAGCAGAAACCGAGGCGCTTCAGGTCTCCGAACTTTTAGAAGAGCCGGTGGACGACGGTATCACCGCTCCCGGCTTTTTGCAGAGTGAACCGGAAATTCCCGAGTTGATCATCGATTTCAACGAGGAAGAAGAGGACGACGGACAGGATTCGCAGGTCAGCGAAGCCACTGAAACGGCTGAGCAGGATGCTATTGAAGAGACTGAAACAGCTAGTGAGCCGGTTGAGGAGTTGGTTGCTGAGACTGCCACTGAGCCTGAGCCGGAAGAGCCTGTGGAGGCCGAACCTGTTTCTGTGCTGGATGAACCAGAGGCCGAAGCGCCTTTGGAAGATGGCTTACACATTGTATCAGAGGAAGAGCAGGTTAAAGCTGAAGACGATGAGGGGTATCTTCAGCTGACTGATGCGGATGTCCTTGAAGATCCGGCTGATCCTGTGGAGATTGCAGCAACCCCTGAGGTTGAAGTCCTGCAAGAAGATATTGCCGAGCTGGTAGTGTCGGAGCAGGAAGAGCCTGAGCGTGTCGTAGCTGAAGTAGCAGGACAGGCTGGAGAGGCGCCGCCCATTCCGGCACCAAGCAGCAAAGACGATTTTGCCCGTGCCATTGCAAACCTTCCGGATGCACCACCAAAGCAAACCAGATCCGGTCCTCGCAGCCTTGCGGAGTTGACCAGCAGCATTGTTCGTCTGGTGGACAAGCAGCCTTCTACAAGAGAAAACACACGGCTTTCAAAGCCCGAGCAGGACGCATTTGACAAAATTGCGCGGGCACTTGGTGCAGAGAAAAAGCAGGAACCGGCTTCAGCGCCAGCTAATACCTCGAAACCCATTCCAGTAACACCCGAAGAAACGGCTGCGCTGGCTGTGGCGGAAACCAATGTGGTGGAGCCCGAAGTTGCAAGCAAGCCTGAGGCCACTGCGGATAATATCATTTCGTTGCCTGCGGACTCGGCAGCTCGCGATAAAGACGCGAAGGCTGAGAAGAAACATGGCAATGTCACCCATGTGGTGCTGCCACGTGTTCCGCCGGACATTGAAGAAGCCGCTGAGCGGGCACGTGAAAAAAATGGCCGTATTCCTGATAAGCCAATTGTTGCACCGATTGACCCGCGTCTTTTAGACCGTTTGCCAATTGGCGTTGCCATCGTTCGCGAACGTGATGTTGTGTATGCAAACGACACGCTGCTGGAATTGCTTGGCTATGACCGCTTTGAAGCGCTGAATGAAGCTGGCGGCCTTGAGGCCATCTTTGCCGAGCCGGAAGAGTGCCCTACTCCTAGCCCGCAGACTGTTGACCGAGTGGTGCATGTGCGCCTTGCCGGAGGCGGTGTGCTTTCAGCTGATGCGCGAATGCATGCGGTGCCGTGGAATGGTGCGCAAGCCCTCATGATCTCTGTGGTTGAGAAAGCACAGGATGATACGTCTGAGGATGAGCCTTCTGTTGCCCCTCGGGCGGCGAGCGCTGGTGCGTCTGAGGCACAGGTCAAACATTTACATACACGTATTGAAGAGCTGGAGTCCGTACTGGCGACCGCTACAGATGGTGTGCTTGTGATGGACCAACGGGGCATCATCCGCAGCGCTAATCATTCTGCCGAGGCCCTGTTCAATGCCAGTGAGGACGACCTTCTTGGCGCACCGTTTACGACGTTCCTTGCAGATGAAAGCCACATAGCTGCGCTGGATTATCTGGACGGGCTGGTCGCAAATGGAGTTTCCAGTGTGCTCAATGATGGGCGCGAGGTGATTTGCCAGACGTTGGATGGCGACATCTTCCCGACCTTCTTGAGCATGGGACGTGTCAGCCACGCCAATGAGCGGCTGTTCTGCGCTGTTCTGCGTGACATCACCCAGTTCAAGCGCGCTGAAGAAGAGTTGGTGAGCGCACGCTACAAAGCCGAGAAAGCGAATACCCACAAGTCCGAGTATCTGACCAAAATCAGCCACGAGATCCGAACACCTCTTTCAGCAGTCATCGGATTTTCCGAGGTGATGCAGGAAGAGCGTTTCGGCGAGCTGGGCAATGTGCGTTACAAAGAGTATGCCCGCGATATTCATCGCTCCTGCTCGCATATGCTGACCCTAATTAACGATTTGCTCGATCTGGCCAAGATCGAGGCTGGAAAGATGGATCTGGCGTTTGAGGCAGTCTCTGCAGCGGAAATCATTAATGAATGCGTCGCGTTACTACAGCCGCAAGCCAATGATCGGCGCGTGATCATTCGTGCCAGCACGCCGTTGTCCGTTCCCAAGATTGTGGCTGATCCCAAAACGCTTCGCCAGATCGCGCTGAACCTTCTTTCCAATGCCATCAAGTTTAATCGCTCTGGTGGCCAAGTGATTGTTTCTCTTGGTCTTGATGCAAGTGGTGAAGTGCATTTGAAGGTGCGCGATACAGGTCATGGTATGTCCAAGGCCGATCTTGAAGCAGCACTGCAGCCGTTCAGACGACTTGATGCATCGGGGTCAACAGAAGGGTCCGGTCTTGGTCTTCCATTAACCAAAGCTCTTGTGGAAGCAAATCGTGCCTCATTTTCAATAAATTCTGAAGAGGATGAGGGTACGTTAGCCCAAGTTACCTTCCCTCCGCAGCGCGTACTGGCTGAATAGTGCGCTCCTGCGGTGGGCTGACCTTCGCAGGAGATGCACATGCTCACACTGGCTGCTTTGGAACAAGCTTCACAGGAATTGCGGCACCACGTGCCGCCTACGGCGCTGTATAGCTGGCCCTTGCTGAATGAAGCTTTGGGCTGTGAGGTTTTCGTCAAACATGAAAACCATGCACCTACCGGTTCCTTTAAAGCACGCTGCGCTCTGCTTTATCTCTTACGGCAGTCAGAACGCCATATCAGCTCCACAAGCTTTGTGGCTGCAACCCGTGGCAACTTTGGGCTGGGCATGGCTTGGGCCGCGCGGGAGCTGCATCAAAGAGCTGCCATCGTCGTTCCTCAAGGCACCTCCAGTGAGACCACAGCAGCGATCCAGAGCTATGGTGCATTCCTCATTGAACATGGCAATGACTTTGAAGAAGCGTACGACTTTGCCTGTCAGATGGCAGAGGATTCCAAGCAGGTGCTTTCTCCGGGCTTCAACTATGACATGGTGCTGGGCGCGGCGACCTACGCACTGGAGATTTTCAGAGCGATGAAGGATCTGGACGCAATCTATGTGCCCGTTGGTTTGGGCACTGGGATTTGCGGGCTGATTTCTGTTCGGGATCTTTTTGGCCTGAAGACGAAAATCATTGGCGTGGTCGCAGAAAAAGCAGACGGGTGCGCACGATCCATTGAGGCCGGCGAATATACACTCACCTCCTCTGCCGACACCTTTGCAGAAGGGATTAGTGTGAGAGGCCCTGCGCGCGAGGCATTTGCGCATATTCGCTCAGGCGCGGAACGCATCATACGCGTGAGTGACGAGGAGATTGCTGAAGCGATCCGCCTGCTCTATCGCACAACACACAATGCGTGCGAAGGCGCTGCTGCCGCTGGTCTTGCCGGTCTTGTTCAAGAACGAGCCAGCTTGCAAGGCAAGAAAGCCGCTTTTGTCCTGTGCGGGCAGAACATGAATCGGGCCTGGATGGCCCGCGTACTCAGTGGTGACACGCCGGTTCCATAAGACTTGAATCATCTTTTTTGCCAGCCAGACCCGCTGCAATGATGCCTGCCGCCCGATTGTTTTCAACAACGCTGAGTTTTTTGGTGAACTTTTTCAGCGTGCGTATGCCAAGCGCAACTGAAAATCATTCGCAATCGCAACCAGATAGCCTCCCAAAAGCTGAATCTCATAGTTTAGAATCGTTCTATCCCATTGTTTTTACGAAGTTTATTAGTTGACAGAGAAGTTCAACTTTCCGATATAACGGCTAATGACAAGCGTTCGCAGACGCACATAAGATCACGTAGGAGACGTTTCGATGAAGTTGTTGCTTAAAGGATTTGGACTGACAGCTGTTGGTTTTGCCCTCGGTACCACTGCTCTGGTCGCTTCAGCTCAGGCAGAAGAAGAAGTAAATATCTATTCTTACCGGATGCCAGAACTGATCAAACCACTTCTCGACGCATTTACCGAGAAAACCGGTGTTACAGCAAACCTCGTTTACGCTAGCGACGGCCTTGGCGAACGCATGCAGGCTGAGGGTGCAAACTCTCCGGCAGATGTTCTGCTCTCCGTGGACATCGGCCGTTTGCAAAGCGCAAAAGATCTTGGCGTTAGCCAGCCTCTCGAGAATGAGGTGATCAACAACAACATTCCAGAAAACCTGCGTGACCCGGAAGGCCACTGGTTTGGTCTGACCACTCGTGCCCGTGTGATTTACGCTTCTAAAGACCGCGTGTCACAAGACACCATCACTTATGAAGAGCTTGCTGATCCAAAATGGAAAGGCCGTCTTTGCACCCGTTCTGGCCAGCACGTTTATTCCATCGGTCTGTTTGCTTCCATGATTGCTCATAAGGGCGAAGCTGAAACAGAGAAGTGGATGGAAGGTGTGCGTGACAACCTTGCCCGCAGGCCAACCGGCGGTGACCGCGATCAGGTTAAGTCCATTTATTCTGGTGAGTGCGATATTGCCTTGGGTAACACCTACTACATGGGCAAAATGCAAACAAACGAGAAGGATCCGGAACAGAAGGAGTGGGCAGATTCAGTCCGCATCATCTTCCCGAATACCGAAGATCGCGGTACTCACGTGAACATCTCCGGCATGATCCTGGCGAAACACGCACCAAACAAAGAGAACGCCATCAAGCTGATGGAATTCCTAGCTTCCGACGAAGCCCAGTCCATCTATGCAGCAGAGAACTTCGAGTATCCGGTAGAGGCTGGCATTGAGCCGTCCGAACTGGTTGCATCCTGGGGTGACTTTAAAGCGGATGACATTTCTCTTGCAGAGATTGCGGCACTGCGTGCCAAAGCAAGTGAAATGGCCGATGTAGTTAGCTTTGACGACGGTCCAGCCAGCTAAGTTCCCACAAACAAATCGAGTTGAAGCCATTCCATGACATCCAGACACGGACATAGTGGATCGCCACAATACAGGACAGCCGCCCCCTCTTCACGAGGGGAGCGGCTGCTCGCATTTGGTACCTACTTTCTAGCCGGCCTTGTTGTAATGCCGGTTATCGCAATCGTTTTCATGGCTATGGGTTCTTCGGGCAATCTGTGGCCGCATCTTGTTTCAACAATCCTGCCACGCGCTATTTCCACCACGGTCCAATTGATGGTCGGGGTTGGAGTGATCGTGTTTGTGGTGGGGGTCAGCACCGCCTGGCTTGTGACCATGTGCCGTTTTCCCGGACGGCGTTTGTTTGATCTGGCGTTGCTTCTGCCATTTGCCGTGCCGACCTATATTATTGCTTTCTCCTATGTTGAGCTGCTGGATTACACCGGGCCGGTACAAAGCGTGATCCGCAATCTCTTTGGCTTCCAGACCTCTCGCGACTACTGGTTTCCGGAGATCCGCTCTCTTGGCGGCGCCATGTTTGTGATGGGGTTTGTTCTTTACCCCTATGTTTACCTGAGCGCCCGCGCCTCTTTCCTGATCCAGTCGGCCTGTGCGCTGGATGTTTCCCGCACGCTTGGAGCGGGCCCGCTTCGCTTGTTCTGGAAAGTTGCTCTGCCGCTGGCCCGTCCTGCGATCGTGGTTGGTGTCACGCTCGCTCTGATGGAGTGCCTCAATGATATTGGCGCAGTCTCCTTCTTCGGTGTTCAGACGCTGACATTTTCGGTTTACGACACGTGGCTCAACCGCTCAAACCTGACTGGTGCCGCTCAGATTGCAACGATCATGCTGGTGTTTGTGCTGGCATTGATGTTCTTTGAGTATTATGGACGTCGCAAACAGCGCTTCCACCAAACCACGGGCACTTATCGCGCCTTGCCGAGCTACGAACTGAAAGGCTGGCGTGGCTGGCTTGCTGTTGTAATCTGCGCCTTGCCGATCATTTTAGGTTTTGCCTTCCCTTCCCTGTTGCTACTGAGCCGAGCAAGCCGCCGTATTGAAGATCTGTTTGAACCCGCTCTTTGGGCCGCTGCTGGCAACACCCTTTGGCTTGCGGCTGTGGCTGCTGCGGTTTCCATCGCCATCAGCCTGATGCTGGCCTATCGTCGCCGCTTGTTCCCAAGCAACGTCACCACATTTTTGGGCCGCGTTGCCTCGATCGGCTATGCTGTCCCGGGTACAATTCTGGCTGTCGGTATTTTGTTCCCGGTCGCCGCATTGGACAACATGATCTCGGCAAGTACGCAAGCGCTGTTTGGCTTTGGAACCGGATTGCTGCTGATCGGCTCAGGCACTGCGCTCATTTACGCTTATGTGGTGCGTTTTCTGGCGATGTCTTACGGTCAGATTGATGGCGGTTTCGGGAAGATCACACCGCACTATGATATGGCATCCCGCAGTCTTGGTCATACCGCATGGGGCACACTTGGCCGCGTGCACATGCCACTGATGAAGCCGGTAATCCTGTCTGCGGCGCTTCTGTCGTTCGTGGAATGCATGAAGGAGCTTCCGGCGACGTTGCTGCTGCGTCCGTTTAACTTCGAAACGCTGGCAACCACGGTTTACAATTCTGCATCCACCGAGGCGTTCGAGGATGCAGCTTTACCGGCTCTCTCCATCGTGCTTGTGGGTATTATTCCAGTGATCATGCTAGCAAAAACAAGCGCCGATACCTTCCGCGAGAAGCGCGCAAACAAGCGTTTCTCCAAAGAGGCTGCAATAGCGCCTGCCGAGTAATTTCTACGGCACCAACGTAAAAAAAGATCCGCCGAGAACTTCGGCGGATCTTTTTGTTTCAGACTGGTGTGTTCGTTATCTCGTTGCGGCTGCCAGCTTCAGCGCCATGCCAACAAAGACAGCAGATGCGATCCGGTTCATGATCTTCTGGGCCCTCACCGACTTACTCAGACGCTCGCCAATTGTTCCTGCTGCAAATGCGATGCTGCCGAATACCAAAAGAGCCGAGAGGATAAACACAGCGCCTAAAGTGAAGAACTGCGGCATTAGCGAACCGTGGGCCGGATTTATAAATTGCGGAAAGAACGACAAGAAGAAGATCGCAACCTTCGGGTTGGTGATATTCATGATCACGCCACGACGGTACAACGGGATCAACGAGGAATGGTCTACATTGGTTTGCTGTAGTGGCTCAGGCTTCGCTCGGAAGGCGCCCCATGCGAGATAGAGCAGGTAGCCAACGCCCAACATCTTCACAGCAGTGAATGCCAGCTCAGATGCCTGGAAAATTGCTGTGACTCCAAGCGCAACTGCTGTTGTGTGGAAGATAAGACCGGTACACAGCCCAAGCGTCACCGCAATCCCTGCCATACGGCCACACACTGCGGACTGTGTCAGCACAAAGATATTATCAGGGCCCGGCGCAAGCGCCAGCAAAACAGTAACGGTGAAAAAGCCGGCAAGTACGTCTATTGGGATCACGCAGAGCTCCTAGTCTCACTTGATGGTCGCCAGATAATCTGAAGGAGGGGCAAGGAAATTCTCCCAAAATTCGGCGGATCATTGCAACATTTCTTAGATAGCCTTGCAAGTTTCTTGCATAGCTGGAGTGATAATCGACGATAGGAACTGTCTGCCGATACACTACAATATGAACAGGCTTGTTGGGTTTTGGAAGATTTAGTACTGTGGACCAGCCTTCCATAAACTTGTTCGTGAACCATAACGATCACAGAATAAACCGAGCCTCCTTAACGAGATAAAATCTCTCTTCCAGAACGTGAAGATCATTTTGACCAACACGCTCAAGCGACCGTACCTTTTGTAGTTTGGATGCCCTATTCCATCAATCAACTTAAGTTCTTTCATCCCATTTTTATGATTGATAACACAGACATTCCACGGCGTTAAATCTCTACAAATCACTCTATCTGATAGCAACCTAAGTCGAAATGAGTAAAAAGCTTTAGCTAACTCTTGCTTCTCTTCGTTTGTATGAGTTCTTTTCATCTCATGAAAGAGCGTAGGCGCTGGACGTCCACTTATTGGATCTCTAACGAGTTCGAATACCGCACCAACCCCTTTATTGGTATTTACGGCACCGTGAAACTTAACAATTGCTTGAAAACTTTCTGTCTGTCGCGTTAGTTTTAAGGCCTCAAAAAAATCAATTTCAAACTGAGTTGTTTGGCTATCGCGTACATTTGCATTCAGAATATCGACTTTAATGCATAGATTCTTGTCTTCGGGGTGTACATAAACTTCTCTGGCTTTCCCTATCGCCAAAAGATTATCTTCGCTTAAGTTGATCATATCAAACACCGATGCCTAAATTAAATAAATTCACCTTTGCTCCAAACGATCTCAATCCTAGAGTATCAATTAACGAAAACCCAGCAAGTAGCTGGATTCCCGTTTTTTTTGCAAGCTAATTGAGATTTATTCTACCAAGTTTGCTTCGGTTTTTTCTTTGATCTCATCCAGAGTAGCACCATCAGCCATCTCGATAACCTTCAGCCCACCTTCGACGACGTCAAAAACTCCGAGGTTGGTGATGATGCGGTCTACGCATTTTACGCCGGTGAGTGGCAGGGCGCATTTGTGGAGGAGTTTTTTGTCGCCACGTTTGTTGGTGTGGTCCATGATGACGACAACACGCTTTACGCCTGCAACAAGGTCCATAGCACCGCCCATGCCCTTGACCATTTTGCCAGGGATCATCCAGTTGGCGAGATCTCCTTCTTCGGAGACTTCCATTGCGCCTAGGATGGACAAATCGATGTGGCCACCGCGGATCATTGCAAAGCTGTCAGCGGAAGAGAAGTAGCTGGTACGGTCCAGCTCGGTGATGGTCTGCTTGCCAGCGTTGATCAGGTCGGCATCCACTTCGTCTTCCGTTGGGAACGGGCCCATGCCGAGCATGCCGTTTTCAGACTGAAGCGCTACATTCATGCCATCTGGAATGTAGTTGGCAACCAGTGTCGGGATGCCGATGCCCAGGTTCACGTAGAAGCCATCTTTCAGTTCTTTTGCCGCACGGGCGGCCATTTCGTCACGATTCCAAGCCATGATAAATGCCCTCCCTTAAGCTTCGCGGATGGTGCGCTGTTCGATGCGCTTTTCAAATGTACCGGGAACGATCCGGTCAACAAAGATACCCGGTGTATGGATCTGATCCGGATCCAGTTCACCGATCTCGACCAGCTCTTCAACCTCAACAACAGTGGTCTTACCAGCGGTTGCCATCATCGGGTTGAAGTTGCGTGCAGTCTTGCGGAAGATCAGGTTGCCTTCTTTGTCGGCTTTCCACGCTTTCACGAGAGACACATCTGAAATCAGACCCGTTTCCATGATGTAAGTTTCGCCGTTGAAGTCTTTGTGTTCTTTGCCTTCAGCAATCAGGGTGCCAACACCGGTTTTTGTATAAAAACCCGGGATACCTGCACCGCCTGCGCGGATACGCTCAGCAAGGGTGCCCTGCGGGTTGAACTCCAGCTCAAGGTCACCATCCAGATACTGGCGCTCGAAAGTCGCGTTCTCACCAACGTAAGAAGACACCATCTTCTTGATCTGGCGGGTTTGCAACAAGAGGCCTAGACCGAAGTCATCAACGCCTGCATTGTTGGAGATGGCGGTCAGGTCTTTTGCACCTGAATCCCGCAGCGCAATAATCAGATTTTCCGGAATGCCACAGAGACCAAACCCACCTGCCATGACGGTCATGCCATCAAAGGTAAGCCCTTCCAGAGCAGCGGCAGCGCTTGGATAAACTTTATTCATTTTATACTCCCAATACATGACTTGGCAGAACTCGCGCTTCTCATTCCCCAAAACGCAAGCAATACTACATTTTCATGCCGGCATTGGGATACCGGCCCCCCATTTGGACCAGCACCCCGCCTTTCCCAGTTAGGGAAAATATGTATAGCGATCTCATCGTTGATAGACCGGTTTTATGTCCTCGCCAAGTGCTCTTTATGCGGAGAGCGACTATTTGTTGAGATGGAGATCACAAAGCCCGTAGGAATGAATGTTTGCAGCGCACAATCCCACCACCGGGTGTCCCCGCAGGGTGAAATCCTTTTAAAGGTGCGCTGCTGCGAGTCGCTCCTCCTCCATACGCTTAAGCCTTTGCCTTTTGGTAAGCACAGAAGCTAAAATGACACCAACCGTCATCAGTAGGATCAGTATGGTGCTGATAGCGTTGATCTCAGGCGTTCCTCCCAGCTTGGCTTGCCCATAAATTCTCATTGGCAAGGTGGTGGTTTCAGCACCGGCGTTGAAGCTCGCAATCACGAGATCATTCAGCGAAAGGGTAAATGCTAGCATCCAACCTGCCAGAACGCCCGGAAGGATCTGGGGCAGTGTGATAAGGAAGAACGTGCGGACGGGCGGACACCCCAGATCCATGGCGGCTTCCTCTAGTGAGCGATCAAATTCAGAGAGACGCGATTGCACAATAACGGCCACGTAGCACATGGAAAATGTGGTGTGCGCGATCATGATGGTCCAGGAGCCCCGGTTCTGATCCATGGCCACGAACAGGAGTACCAAGGATAATCCAAGGATGACCTCAGGCATGACCAGTGGTGCGTATATCATCCCTGAAAAAAGCGTGCGGCCAAGGAAACGCCCTTGGCGAACCAAGACCAGCGCGGCCAACGTCCCAAGAACCGTCGCCAGCGTCGCGGAGGCGAAGCCGATGCGAAGGGTGACCCATACTGCTTGCATGAGTTGTTCGTTTTGTAGCAGCCCATCATACCATCTGGTTGAAAAGCCGGACCAAACCGTCCCCAACTGAGAGTCATTGAATGAGAACACAATCAGAATGACGATGGGCAGATAAAGGAAGCTGAAGCCCACGACCAGTGATGTAATGTTTAACCAGCTCGGCTTTGACGACATTACGTCTCCTCCTCGCTGCGGCGGGTTTCATGGCGTTGGAACAGCAGGATCGGGATGATCAGCACTGCCAGAAGAACGATGGCAATAACTGAGGCGATAGGCCAATCCCGATGCGAGAAGAACTCGGCCCACAGGATCTGGCCAATCATCTGTGTTGATGAGCCTCCCAAAAGATCCGGAATGATAAACTCACCCATGACCGGGATGAAAACCAGCAGACATCCGGCGATCAGGCCCGGCTTTGCAAGCGGCACTGTCACATACCAGAAGGTCTGCCATGGTGGGCATCCCAGATCTTCGGCGGCTTCGGTGAGTGTTGTATCCAGCCTCTCCAGAGCAGAATAGAGTGGGAGGACCATGAAGGGCAGGTATGTGTAGATGACACCGATATAGACCGTACTACTGGTATTGAGCAGGAGCAGTGGCTCATTGATCAGCCCAACGGACATAAGCGCCTGATTGAGCAGGCCATCTGTTCTCAGGATACCAATCCATGCATAGGCGCGGATCAAATAGCTCGTCCAGAAGGGTAAGATGACCATCATCACCAATATGGGTTGCCAGCTTCTTGGAGCCCGTGCCATGGCGTAGGCGATTGGGAAACCCACCAGCACTGTCAGTAGTGTCGATATGAAGGCGATACGCAAGCTCGAGAGGTAGACTTGCCAATAGAGTGTCTCATCTACCAGCTTTGAGTAATTGCTGAGCGACCAGTGCTGCACCGCCTCCCAGAGGCCAGCGCCTCCCCTGCCCCACTCGATAACCGGCAGATCAGGGGGAACTGCGACCGTAATTTCGGAGAGAGAGACCGTAGCTACGATGACAAACGGGATGAGGAAAAACAGCAGGAGCCAGACGTATGGCACGCCGATGAGCGCGAAGCGGCCCCAGATTCCGGTTGGGTTGGTAGGTGTGTTTTCGGGGGCCTTGGGTTCTTGGCGCGGTGCGGGCACAGGTTCGGTTCTGGTGAGGCCGACGGAAGAGAGATTATGGTCTATCATGTGCCACACCTCACGCTAACAGGATCACGCCGGCATCACTGTCCCATGACAGCCAGACCTGATCCTGCCAAGTGATTGGTCGTTGCACCAACCGCGTTATATTGGCAACGATTGCCCTTAGTGTTTCAGTCTCCGCCACCTTAACGTGATAGATGGACACGTCGCCCATATAAGCGATGTCCCAGACCTCACCGCGGATGGCATTGATGCCGGGTTGATCTGGTTTATCAAGTGAGATCCTCATCTTTTCCGGACGGATGGCAAGGGCGGCATGATCGCCCACCTCAGCAGGTGTTGGATAGTGCACATCCAGATGATCGCCTAAGACCGAGGAATAGAGCTGAACCTCTTCGCCTTGCTTTTTGCTGATCTGCCCATCCAGAACATTGATATCACCGAGATATTCGGCGACAAACCGGGAGTTGGGTTGCTCGTAGATTTCGCCGGGTGTCGCATTTTGCATAATCTTGCCCATGTGCATGAGTGAGATGCGGTCCGCGACGGTCATGGCCTCTTCCTGATCATGGGTCACCATCAGGAACGTGATTTTCAATTGCTCCTGCAGGTTGATCAGCTCCAGCTGAGTTTCTTCGCGGAGCTTTTTTTCGAGTGCGGCCAGAGGCTCATCCAGCAGTAAAACTTTCGGACGTTTGGCAAGGGATCTGGCGAGAGCGACACGCTGACGCTGCCCGGCGGTGAGTTGGTGGGGTTTGCGCTTGGCGAAACCTTCCAGTTTGACCAGAGCAAGCATGTCATAGATGCGGTCTTGGATCTCACGGGACGGCAAGCCATCCATTTCCAACCCAAATGCAATGTTCTTCTTAACGCTCATATGGGGGAACAAGGCGTAGGACTGGAACATCATGTTCACCGGACGCTTGTAGGGTGGCACTCCGGACAGGTCCTGCCCTTGCAAATAGATCTGCCCTTCTGAGGGGACCTCAAATCCGGCAAGCAATCTTATGAGGGTGGTTTTGCCGCAACCTGACCCGCCCAGCAGCGCGTGAAACTCTCGCTCATAGATTTTTAGGGATAGGTCATCGACGGCTACGACATTGCCAAACCGCTTGGTGACATTGCAAAATTCGATAAAGGGTTGCTCACTCGGGTTCTCCCAAGGCGAAAAGGCGCGACGAACAGGACCGAGCGGTTTCTTCACCAGTACTCCTATCCTTTATCTAAGCCCGGTTTATTTCACGGGCTTAGATGGGGTTAAATCTTACAGATGCCCCATCTGTTGTTGTCGGTATGCCCTTAGTGCCCTGATTTTACCGAGGTGAATGCACTGTTCATGAGGCGCTGTGCTAGCAGCGGCTTTTTGCTGATGGTGTACAAGCGCTGCTTCACTTCATCGGCTGGATAGATGTTTGAATTTGAGGCTACTTCCTCTTTGACCAATACCGTCGCATCCTTGTTGCCGTTGGCGTAGAAGACATAGTTGGACATCCTTGCAATTACCTCAGGCCGCATCAGATAATTGATGAACTCATAGGCCTCATCAAGGTTTTCTGCATCAGCCGGAACTGCTATCTGGTCAAACCACATCTGCGCGCCTTCATTGGGCAAGATGAAGGTGACTTCAGTGCCCTTTCCTACCTCAGCCGCGCGGTTTTTTGCCTGCAATATGTCGCCAGACCATCCATAGGCAAGACAGATCTCACCGTTTGCAAGGGCGCCCACAAACTCGGAATTGTGAAACTTGCGAATGTGAGGGCGAATGGCTTCCAACAAGACACTGGCTTTCCGAATGTCTTCGGGACTGTTGGAGTTGGGACTCAGACCGAGATAATGCATGGCAACCGGGAGCATCTCTTCCGGTTCATCCATCACGTGAACACCACACCCGGAAATCTTGGCAAGCTCTTCTACATTGAACAACAACTCCCAACTGCCGATTGGAGCGTCGGGGTTGAGGGACCGCACCTGATCTTCGTTCACGCCATAGCCGGAGGTGCCCCACATATAGTTGACGGAGAACTCATTTCCGGGGTCGAACACTTTGACGCGTTCTTGGAGAAGCGGGTCCATATGTTTGAGATTTGGGAGTTTGCTTTTGTCGAGCTTCTGGTAGACGCCTGCCTGAACCTGGCGCTGGAGGTAGATGGCACTGGGGACGACTACGTCATAACCGGTTTTACCGGTCAGCAGTTTTGTTTCCAGAACCTCATCGGAGTCATAGGTATCGTAGTTTACAGAGATCCCAGTCTCTTCTTCAAAATCGGTTAGAACCTGCATATCGATGTAATCGGACCAGTTATAGACGTTTACAACTCGGTCTTCAGCGAGAGCGGCAGTCAATGAGAGCGCCAAAGACGCAGCTCCTGACACCAGAACCAATCTCCTCATTCTCCAATACTCCAATCTCGAATACAGGAGTTCGAAGCACATTTACGCACCCAATTCCTGTATTCAGCCGCCATAGTCTATCCTTGTGGTGATGGATTAATTTCAACATACATTCCGTTCTGGCATTTTATAGAAATCCAGCAGGTTCTCTAGAATTTAGGGGGGCATAGATAGCAGTGTCTTCAGATCCCCACTCGAACTCTTATGGGAGCGAATGAGGGACCGATCCAGTAGGATTGTCAGGAAGGTTCTCGACATCGGCTGCACAGTTGCCAGCCAGAGCACAGCGGATATTGCGCAAAATATAAAACATATGTCTTTTCAATACGATAGGTCGAAATAAGTCAATTTTCATCATCTGAACTGAGAATTGTGGCGACCTTTGTGGCTGGTGGTTCTCGGGCTCAGAGGGCGAAATCAAAGAGAAGTTTGTGGATGGCCTATTGAAAGTTCTATCAAACAGCTGTGTTTCCGAGTTCTGTTCACTTCTGCTAAACTACGTCTACAGCCAGAAGAAAACTGGGCGCTTTTTAGCAGCTGTAAAGAGCTGGATTGCTATTTTACTTTCGAATGACTGCCTGACGAACCGGGCAGCAACCCTATTGGAAGTCCTATGAGTTCTGAGAATTATCGGGATGATGAAGCAGCGCCCAACATGCGTGGTGTGAGCAACCTTGAGGAAGCACGCACTTGGCTGCAAGCCCGCAATATTGGCGATATCGAATGTGTTGTGCCTGACATTGCCGGAGTGCCGCGCGGCAAAATGATGCCGACAAAAAAGTTCTTCAGCAGTGATACGCTGACGATGCCCTCTTCGATCTTTGCTCAGACCATTTCAGGCGACTACCCTGCAAATGATGAGCGCTTTCAATATAACCCTACGGACGGCGACCTCTATTTTCAACCAGATTACTCCACGCTAACAGTGGTGCCATGGGAGACCGACCCGACAGCGCAGCTCATTCATGATGCCTTCACCAAGGACGGCAAGCCCTTTCCAATTGCTCCGCGCAATGTTTTGAAGCGTGTTCTCGAGCTTTACGATGCCGAGGGCTGGAAACCGATTATTGCGCCAGAAGTGGAGTTTTATCTGGTCAAGCCGAATACTGACCCAGACTATCCGCTGGAACCGCCTATTGGCCGTTCTGGTCGCCCTGAGGTTGGCAGGCAATCCTATTCAATTTCCGCTCTCAATGAATTCGATGAGCTGATCGACGACATCTATGACCTTTCGGAGGCGCAGGGACTGGAGATCGATACGCTCATTCATGAAGAGGGTGCTGCGCAGATGGAGATCAACCTGCGCCATGGGCATCCTCTGGACTTGGCGGATCAGGCCTTCATGTTCAAGCGCACCATCCGCGAGGCTGCATTGAGGCATGGGATATATGCGACCTTCATGGCAAAGGCGATGTCGTCTCAACCGGGCTCGTCAATGCATATACACCAGTCCATCGTAGATCGCGTGACCGGCAAGAACATCTTTACCGGTGCTGACAATGAGGCCACCCCAGCCTTCTACCACTTCATCGGCGGGCATCAGCATTACCTGCCTGCCTTGATGCCGATCATGGCGCCCTATGTGAACTCTTATCGGCGGAGTGCACGCAACAGCGGGTCACCGACCAATCTGTTTTGGGGCTATGACAACCGGACTGTCGGCCTGCGCGTTCCAAGTTCGTCACCAGAGGCGCGGCGTCTGGAGAACCGTGTTCCGGGCTCTGATGCAAATCCTTACCTAGTGATCGCAGCGAGCCTTGCTGCAGGGTATCTGGGCATTAAGAAAGGGATTGCACCAGACAAGCCACGGGACACAGACAACAGTGAAGTCATGAGCAGGCTGCCTCGTACGTTGCTTCATGCGGTCGATGAGTTCGAAGAGCAAGAGGATCTGATGAACATCTTTGGCGCGCAGTTCATTGCGACTTACCGTGCCATCAAACTGGAAGAGTACGAAACCTTCATGTCAGTCATCAGCGCTTGGGAGCGTGAATATCTTCTGATGAACGTCTAATTCCGTTCCCTGTGGGTGTGGTTTACGCGAGAACCTGTGGATACCACACCCTTTGGTTGCCATGAAATATGCAGCAACTCAAAGGATTTACGTCGATATCATTCTCCAATAAAGCCCCATTATTGATGATATACTGCTGCGAAAACCGAATTAATCTCAATAACGCTTTGCCTCTAAACACTCAAAACATAAACTAATTAGATTAGCATCAAAGTATCACACAAAATGATGCTATGTGATGCTGCATTTATGCATTTTTGTTTTTGCTGGGCGGTAATTTCATAAATTAGGGCTGCTTATGCAACCTTCGATTTTGTATAATGTTATTGCAACTTTAATTCTAATTTTAAATGAATTTAAAATATTGTTTATTAGAACCTATATTCGAGGATAATAATGGCGCTTGGTGGATTGCAGGCGCAATTTTAATCGTACTTACTGGTTTTTGAGGACATCGCATGCCAGATCAGAAAAAGAGCATTCTTCTTGTTGAAGACGCCAATTTCTTTGCTCGCATTACGGTAAGCGAGATTGAGCGTGCCGGGCCTTACCATGTGACGACGGTTAAAACCTACGCTCAGGCCAAAGAGATTCTGAATGAAGGGAAGTTGAAGCCTTTCCTTGCTCTTGTTGATCTAACGCTTCCTGATGCTCCCGACGGCGAAGTTGTAGACCTGACCATCGACGCTGGCCTGCCGACCATCGTGTTCTCCGGACGCTTCGATCAGCGCACTCGCCGATCAATCCTGAAGAAGGGTATTGTGGACTATGTGCTCAAGGATTCACCTGCAAGCCTTGGTTATCTTGGTGGGTTGGTGAACCGCGTTGATAGAAACTTCAGCACCAAGGTTTTGTTTGTCGATGACTCCTCACAGGCACGGGCTTTTTTGAAGAAACGGCTGCAACTTTATTGCCTCAACGTGCTCACTGCGACTTCGGCGCAGGATGTGCTTGAGGTGCTGCAGCGAAACCCTGATATCAAGCTACTGATCATTGATGACTCTCTCCCGGGTGCCACCGGCTTTGAGATGATAACCCAGATTCGCCGGACCCATAGCTCCAACACTCTGGCAGTTATCGGGATTTCATCTAAAGACGATCCGGCTCTCACTGCAAAGTTCCTCAAGTCCGGAGCCAATGACTTTCTGAAGAAGAGCTGCACGCCTGAGGAATTGCTATTGCGGGTTTCACAAAACCTCAACCAGTTGGACCGCATTGCAGAGCTAACGGAGATGGCGCACCGAGATCCGATGACGGGTTTGTTCAACCGCCGCCATCTTTACGATGTGGTCGACAAACTCCACAAAACCCAGACTAAAACTGGTAAGGAGATGCGATATGCCATGATCGACATTGACCGCTTCAAGCAGATCAATGACAAGTTTGGCCATGAAACAGGAGACAATCTGATTATCTCCGTTGCTCATCGCATTTCGGATCTCCTGCCCTCCAACGGCGTTGCCATTCGCATTGGTGGTGATGAGTTTTGCGTTGCCTTGCCAGATATCGACGAGCCAACAGCAAAGCAATTTCTCTCAGAGCTAAGAAGCTCCATGCCGGTGACAGATCCCGGCAACGATGAACATACGTTTGCGCCGACAATCAGCGTCGGCTTGTCTTCCGGCAGTGAAGAAACACTGGCGAGTGCTCTCAGGGTCGCTGACCGTTGTCTTTACCGGGCCAAGAAATCTGGCCGCAACCGTATTGTAACCTCGTCAGCCATGACCGTTGACGTGGAATAGACCGGCAAGGGCCGGAGTCATCAGATTGTCCTTCCCCCATCGACTTCCAACGCAACACCCGTGATGAACTGCGCTTCATCAGAGGCGAGCCAGAGCGCTGCACTGGCTACATCTTCCGGTTGAGACAGGCGTCCGAGCGGAATTGTATCACGAAACTGCTGGCGTTTTTCCGGTGTGTCCTCACCCATGAAGAGTTCCAACATACCGGTTTCCCCCGCAACGGGACACAGGGCGTTGACGCGGATATTCTGGGCGGCAAGTTCCACGGCCATGGATTTGGTTGCTGTAATCACCCAGCCCTTGGAGGCGTTGTACCAAGTGAGCCCCGGACGGGGGCGGATGCCAGCTGTAGAAGCGGTGTTGATGATGACGCCCCCGCCCTGCTTTTCCAGCTCAGGCAAAACTTCAAGCGTTGTCAGATAGATCGCCTTAGCGTTGACCTCGAGTATTCGGTCGAAGCTATTTTCATCAACCTGTTCCATCGGGCAATTGCGGTGGGTATAGCCGGCGTTGTTGACAATGATATCAACCTGCCCGGTTTTCTCGATCGCGTAGGCGACCATGGCTTTGATATCCGAGCGTACGGTGACGTCCGTTTCTATGGCATGAGCGCTGTCGCCAATGGCCTCTGCAAGGGTTTGTGCCGCAACGCCGTTCAGGTCAGCGATGATTACTGAGGCCCCTTCTTGCGCGTACTTTCGTGCGATGCCTTCCCCGAAGCCTGCTGCACCGCCCGTGATTATTGCTGTTTTTCCTTCCAATCGTCCTGACACGTTTTTCCTCCCGCATCTGTCAGCCCGCTTTATGCGTGACTAACAACAATGGTTTTCAGAACAGAGAATTCTTTAAGGGCTTCAAAGCCTTTCTCTCTGCCGTGGCCTGATTTTTTCACCCCGCCAAACGGGAGTTCAACGCCTCCACCAGCACCATAGGTGTTTACAAAGACCTGTCCGGAACGAATGGCTTTGGCAACACGAGTTGCTCTAGAGATATCGCGGGTCCAAACCCCTGCTACAAGCCCATAGGAGGTGGCATTTGCGATGCGGATTGCTTCTTCTTCGGTACGGAATGGTATCAGCGAGAGAACCGGACCGAAAACTTCATCCTGCGCAAGCGGGTGTTCGGCGGGCACCGGACCATAGACTTTTGCGGTGGTGTAGTAGCCTTCTGAAGGGGCATCCGGGGCTATGGTGCCTTCGCCAAGAAGCGGGATGCCATCTGCTTCTGCCTGTTGACAGAAGGCGTTTACGCGGCGCAGCTGGCTTGCGTTGATCAAGGGGCCCAGATCTCTGTCATCCTTGCAAGGGCCCGCGACAGCACTTCGGAAACCTGTTCTGAGTTTCTCAACGACTTCGTCCCAGCGGCTTTGATGCACCAGAACACGAGATCCTGCGGAGCAGGTCTGGCCGCTGTTCTTTAAGAGGCAGTCCTGAATGACGGGTAGTGCCTTATCCAAGTCTGCATCTTCAAAGACGATTTGCGGTGACTTGCCGCCCAACTCCAGTGTACAGCCAATATGGTTACGGGCGGCGGCGGACTGGATCATTGTGCCTACATCCGGTGAGCCCGTGAAGGTGATAAAATCCACTTCCGGGTTAAAGGAGAGCGCAGCTCCTACCTCCTCTCCCAACCCCGTCAGGATATTAAGAACTCCGGCTGGGATACCTGCTTCCAATGCGAGATTGGCCGTTTCAATCACCGATAAACATGCGTCCTCAGCAGGCTTGACCACCAGCGTGTTGCCCATTGCCAAGGCAGCTCCGGCAACACGGGCGAAGATTTGCATGGGGTAGTTCCATGGCACAATGGAAGCGACTACGCCGTGGGGTTCGCGGACGGTCATTGCAAGGTGGTCGGGGGATATTGGGAGGGTGTCTCCGGTGACCTTGTCCGCTGCCCCTGCGTAAAAGCGAAAGTATTGGGCGGCGGTATCGATATCACCATAACCCTGGCTGAGTGGCTTTCCGGTGTCGCGCGATTCAAGCTCTGCGAGACGGTCGCGGTTTTGAGCAATTAGCTCTGCAAGGCGATGCAAACGCTCTCCGCGCTGGCCAGCGGACAGGCTGGACCATTCCCGGGAGCCAAGTGCAGCTCTGGCGGCGGAAACTGCTCTTCCCACATCAGCTGCGCTGCAACGAGGAATCGTTGCAAACGGCATTCCGGTACTTGGGCAGATCATTTCAATGGTTTCACCAGAGGATCCATCACACTGCAAGCCATTGATAAGAGCACGATATTTCTTCAGCTCCCGCGAACTAAGTGTTGTGCCAAACTCTTTCATGCTGCCCTCCCCGGATGAAAAGCATTGTGATGATCCTTCAAACGCTAGATCATCATGGAGGGCAGCGCAATTCTCTTCTTGCTGGAGTCTTACTGCGCAGCTGTTGGCGCCAGCTCCGTTTCTGCGGTTTTTACTCCATAAAATTGATTGTGCCACAACTCCGCATAGAGACCGCCTTTTGCCAGCAATTCTGCATGGGTTCCGGTTTCGGTGATCTGTCCTTTATCCATCACAATCAGGCGATCCATTCTTGCAACTGTCGTCAGGCGGTGGGCGATGGCGAGAGTTGTTTTGTCCTTCATCACATCATTCAGGATCTCCTGAATATCCGCATCCAGCTTGGTATCGAGCGCCGATGTTGCTTCGTCCAAAATCAGAATTGGCGGGTTCTTCAGGAAGACCCGTGCCAAGGCGATACGCTGGCGTTGGCCGCCCGAGAGCTTGATGCCACGTTCCCCGACGAACGCCTCAAAGCCCCGACGGCCTTTATTGTCTTCCAGTGCTTCAATGAATTCCAAAGCATGCGCTCTGTGGGCAGCTGCGCGCACCTCTTCCATAGTGGCCTCGTCGCTTCCCAGCGAGATGTTGTCGAATATGGACCTATGAAACAGCGATGTATCCTGTGTGACCAATCCGATTTCCGCGCGCAGAGATTCCTGGGTCACGTCGCGCAGGTCCTGATGGTCAATGTTGATTGCGCCGCCCTCGACATCGTACATGCGTAGAAGCAAATTTACGACAGTGGACTTGCCAGCGCCTGAATGTCCAACAATACCAACTTTCTCTCCCGGATGGATGGTGAAGTTCAAGTCCTTCACGATAGCGGTTTGCTGGCCATATGCGAAGTTAACGTTGTTGAACTCGATCAGGCCTTTCTCGAATTTAAAGCCTTGGGCATCGCTGTCATCAACGAGGCCAAGTGAGTGCTCCATAGTTCTGGCGGTGGACTTGAATGACCCGTATGAACGGAATAGGCCGGTCAACTGAGAAAATATTTCAATCAGTTTTCCCTCCAAACGGATAGCAAAACCGAGAACGATCGCAACCTCACCGGTTGTGATTGCCTGTTGCTTCCACAGAACGAGGCTCAGCCCAGTAAAAGCAGCAAGGCCGCATGCCCCAACAAAGATCACAAGCATCCGCGAGTTCGCAACTGCCCCACGAAACTGGATCATTGCCTCTCTTAATTCTTCGAGCTGATCCGTGAAACGGCCAAGGGCCCTATCCTTGCCTTGAAAGAGTTTCACGGTCTGTATGTTAGCGTAAACATCCACGACAGAACCATTTACAGCATGGGCAACATCCGCGCCTTTCTTAGCTATATCGCGAATAATCGGAACGCGGATATACGCAAGAACAGCGAACAGTCCGATCCAGAGCAACATCACTACTCCGAGGTACCAATGCAGCCACGACAATGCGATCAGGAGTGACCCGGCAAAGAAGAAATTCGGGATAACAACACCGATCCCCGCCCAGAACAATTCACCGACTTCACGACCGCCAATGAAGGTCTTACTGGCCAGGTTGCCTGCAAACTCCTTTTGAAAGAAGCTCATGTCTTGATTGAGTAATCGATCAAAGAACGTTACGCGGGTCGAGGTAAGAATATTGACATGAAGTGTCAGCGACATCAAAATTTCATAAGCAATTGAAAACACAGGCTTTACCAGAAGAAATGCGATTGCAGCACACACAATCAGCCACATATTTTGCTGCCAGAACAATTCAGGGCCGCTTGCTTCCATCTGATCAATTAGGAAGCCCACAAACGATAGTAGAGACACAGTAAGAATAGTCTCGACCAGCACTACCAGCAAAAGAACCAGAGTGTGCTTTGGGAAGATGAAGATGAGAGACCGCAGCTGTTGCAGATGCGTCTTGCTCTCCCATTCCATATAATTTTTGGCGAATGGATCAACGCGTTGGTTGCCCACTGATAGAATGAATGCAGCAAAATTCGCTCCGGGAAAACAAAAAGAGAACGCTTAGGGTATCCGCTGGGTCCTTCTGTGAAAACCCAAAAAATTTCAACTAATTTAATATCAAGTCAGAGCCGCTGCGAAGGCTTCCATGCCAGCTGATGCAGAATTTTCCCTTTTGCTTCAGACCGCTACCTTAGAGCATGTCGCGTTCATTTGAATTCACGCGCCAAGCTCTAAGCGTTTATTTTCACGCGTATTCTTCTCCGAAAACCGGACCCACTTTTCGGGAATACGCTCTAATATTTGAGATTGCAGCATAATAAGAAAAAGGCGGGTCAGTGACCCGCCTTTTCTCTTTTCTTTTCCACATCTTATCCGGAGTTCCCGCAGGCCCTACCATGAGATATGTAGTTCTCAAATTGGACGTCTCTGCCATGGCCTTGTGCCAGCTGGTGCTTCTTTTCGCGCAAAAACTGGCTGGGTGTAGGCTGTGACCTGATTGAGGTTTCCAGCTTCCAGATCAGCCCGCAAACGAGGGTTGTCCAATGCGAAGCTGCTGATGCCGACGCGCATCATGAAGCCGATCTGGTCCAGAATGAACGGACCGACCGCGCGGACCTCTCCGCCGTAGTGCAGCCCATCTCTCAGGATGCGTGCGGCGGAGAAGCCACGGCCATCTGAAAAGCTTGGGAAGTCGACTGCGATCAGCTCAAGCGCATCAATATGATCCGCCAATTCCTCAGCTTTTTCACCAGCGCGAAGCACAACGCCAAGAGACAGATTTGTCTTCTTAAGGTCTTGCTCTTCTTTCAGAAAACGCTCCAGCGAGAAGATAAGCTTGCCTTCTTCCGGCAGAAGGTCCTCATCTGCAATATGGCTCCAATCGTCAGGGACGATCTTGCCACCCTTATAAACCTCATGGGTCTTTTTGAGTTCTTCTGTCATTTTTAACCTCAGATGCTTTGGGCTGCGCCGCCCGTGGACGCACTTGAGAAATGAATGCCACATTCGGTCTTGTTCTGACCACGCCAGCGACCTGCGCGTGGGTCTTCGCCCGGAGCAACCTTATCGGTACACGGCATGCAGCCGATGGATGGGTACCCTTCCGCGACCAATGGATGTGGTGGTAGGCCGTTATCCTTTGCGTATTCAAGGACTTCGGCAGCTGTCCAGTTGGCCAGCGGGTTTACTTTGATGCGCCCATCTTCAAGCTCAAAGTGCTCAAGACCGGCACGTGTGCTAGTCTGGTGCCGCTTTCGGCCCGAGATCCAGGCATCAAAACCCTTCAGGCCCTTGGCAAGCGGGAGCACTTTTCGGATGTGACAGCACGTGTCCGGATCTGTTGCCCAGAGCGAGCCCTTGGGGTCCTTTTTGCCAACGTCTTCCAGCTCTGGCTTAAGCACACGCACATCCAAAAGACCAAGCATTTCAACGAGCTCACCACGATAGCGATGTGTCTCGCCAAACAACTTGCCGGTATCGACAAACAGGACCGGCGTCCGCACATCGATCTGGGAAACCATGTGCAGCAATACGGAGCTATCAGCGCCAAAGGAGGACACCAGAGCAATCTCGCCGGGGAATTGCTCTGTGAGTGCATGTTTCAGAATATCCTGAGCAGAGTGCTCCGAATACATCCGGTTCAACAACTTCACCTGCGCCTCTAATGAGGTGTTATGTGGTTGATTATGCGCCATAAAGAGCGTCCTTGAATGGCTGATCGCCCAAGCGGCGGTAGGCGTCGATGAAGCTTTCATCCTCATCCAAACGGTTCGCCAAATAGGTATCAACAACAGTTTCAACAGCGTCAGTGATCTCTGCTTCCGGGAAGCCGCGACCAATGATTTTGCCGATGGATGTGTTCTGATCCGCAGAACCACCCAATGTGATCTGATAAAGCTCTTCGCCTTTGCGGTCTACACCCAGAATGCCGATGTGTCCGACATGGTGGTGACCACAGGCGTTGATGCAACCGGAGATTTTCAGTTTCAGATTGCCGATCTCATTCTGGCGCTTAACTTCTTCAAATCTCCTTGAGATTTCCTGCGCAATCGGAATCGATCGAGCATTTGCCAGCGCACAGTAGTCCAGCCCCGGACATGCAATCATGTCGGTGATCAGACCGGCATTGGATTCAGCCAGATCGTTGGCCTTCAAGACTTTGAAGATGGTGGGAAGATCTTTCAGCTTCACGTGTGGCAGAACGAGGTTCTGCTCATGTGTTACACGCAGCTCATCATATCCAAACCGTTCTGCCAAATCAGCAATTACATCCATCTGGTCTGCTGTCGCATCACCCGGAGCGCCGCCGATTGGCTTTAGGGAGATGGTGACAGATGTGTATCCTTCTGCCTTGTGAGCATTCAGGTTACGGCTTGCAAACAGGGCCAGATCACGGTCTTCACGCTTGGCAGCTTCAAGTTCCGTGCTGATCTTTGGCAGGGTTTCGAAGATTGGCGGAGCGAAGTATTCGTTGATACGAACGACTTCTTCATGCGGCAGGTTGAGGATACCGTCTTTGGTGGCCTCGAACTCTTTTTCGATGTCCTGCTTCAGCTCTTCCAGACCGGTTTCATGCACCAGAATCTTGATACGGGCCTTGTACTTATTATCGCGGCGGCCATAGCGGTTATAGACGCGCAAAATCGCTTCGCTGTAAGCCAGCAAGTCATTTTCCGGTAGGAAATCCCGTACCTTACGGCCAACCATAGGCGTGCGGCCCAAGCCACCACCCACGTAGACAACAAAGCCGACTTCCCCGTTTTCATTGCGGGTCAACTGCAGACCGATGTCGTGCACCTGCACTGCGGCACGGTCTTCATCTGCGCCGGTTATAGCGATCTTGAACTTGCGCGGCAGGAACAGGAATTCCGGATGCAGGGAGGACCATTGGCGCAGGATTTCGGCGTAAACGCGTGGGTCTGCGAATTCGTCAGCAGCAGCACCGGCGAATTGGTCAGAGGTTACGTTGCGGATACAGTTGCCAGAGGTCTGGATGGCGTGCATCTCGACGTCGGCCAGCTCATGCAGGACCTTTGGCGTATCGGAGAGCTTTGGCCAGTTGAACTGGATGTTCTGACGGGTTGTAAAGTGACCGTAGCCTCTGTCATAAGTCCTTGCAATATGGGCAAGTTTACGCATCTGGGTGCTGTTGAGCGTGCCGTATGGAATTGCGACGCGCAGCATGTAGGCGTGCAGCTGAAGATAGAGGCCATTCATCAGGCGGAGCGGCTTGAATTCGTCTTCGGTCAGCTCGCCAGACATGCGGCGGCGCACCTGATCCTCGAACTGGGTCACGCGCTGATTGACAAAGTCACGATCAAATTCGTCGTAGCGATACATTAAAATACTCCAGAATTTAAAACGACTTACGCCGAGCGCAAGTGCTGTTCGGCCTGCTTGCCGAGATCAAGGCGCGTGGTGGGGCCTTGCGCACGAATGCGTTCTTTCAGGCTCTTGGGTTGCAAGTGGCCGTCTTTTAGTTCCAGATCAATCGCGTAGGTGCCAAGAACGTATTGCTTGTCTTCACCGGCTTTCGCGAATTCCAGAGCTTTGGTCATGTCTTCATCAGAGTTGAGGATCCATGCGGCCTCAACAAACTCGACCCAATCTCCGTTGTGGCCGAGCCAGACGACATCCCCATCGACCAGTCTGTTGGCGGTAATAGTTTTCATCCGGGATCTCCCTAGGCTGCGACAACAGCCGGTAAACACTCGTATTTGTATGGACTTAGTGGGAGCGAGCGCGACTGGTCTGCGTGGGCCACTGCCTTACCGATGACGATAAGTGTGGGTCCGGTGACGCTGTCATGCTGCTCGAAGTCGCAAAGATCTTGCAGGGTGCCTGCAAAATTGCGTTCTTTTGTCTGGGCTGCGTTCTCAATGGCCATGACCGGCGTGGATAAGTCCATTCCGGCTTTGGCGAGTAAGTTGGCGACTTTCCCCGCCACTGTGCGGCCCATGTAAACAGCGGTGGTGGAGCCATTCAGGGCGAGATCTGCCCAATCGGGGAGAACATCTCCGTGCTGGTTGTGTCCTGTGGCGAAGACCAGTGACGAGGAAACACCCCGTAATGTCAACGGTATCTGTGCACTGGCAGCAGCGGCGAAGGCTGCGGTGACACCGGGCACAATGTCAAAGTCGACATCATGTTCACGTAGCGCGGCGATCTCCTCGCCAGCCCGTCCAAACACCATCGGGTCCCCTGCTTTGAGGCGGACAACCCGTTTGCCGGACTTAGCGGCGGCGACCAATAACTGGTTGATTTGGGTTTGCGTTGAACTGTGCGTTCCTTTGCGTTTTCCTACGCTGATACGCGTTGCATCGCGGCGGCCCATGGAAACCACAGCATCCGGCACCAACGCATCGTAAAAAATCACATCAGCTTCCTGCAGGACGCGCTGTGCGCGCAAGGTCAGCAGGTCCTCGGCTCCGGGGCCAGCGCCGACGAGCCAGACATATCCGCGCTGGTCCTGCTCACTGTTCAGCAAGCGATGCACTTCGGTCAGGGCCTTTTGTGTCTCACCAGCAAAAGTGTTCGCTGCGACGGAACCTGAAAAAAATTCAGCCCAAAAGCGGCGGCGTGCACTTCCCGAAGGCATCAGCTTGCCAACTGTGGCACGGAAACTTTCTGCCAGTCTTGCGAGCTGACCAGCTTCGCGTGGCAACAAGGCTTCAACCTGTGCGCGGATGTGGCGGGCATAAACAGGGCCTACGCCTGTTGAAGTGATTGCCACGGCAACAGGGGCGCGATTGACCATTGCACCGGTGTAAAAATCACAAAGCTCAGGACGATCCACCGCATTTACCGGAATGCCCTTCTCGCGGGCTGCTTCCACCACCTCGCGGTCCAGCTCTTCTTCGTCATTGGCCGCAAACACAAGGACTGCGCCATCCAGATAAGCCGGATTGAATGCGTTGAGCATAAAGACGCCGTCTGCATCGGAGACCGCTTCTGCCAGAGCTGCACTTGGGCGCTCATGGCTAACGACACGGATGTGTGCTTTGGTTTGCGCCAGTAGCCTTACTTTCGCAGCAGCTTCATCACCGCAGCCAACAACAACAACCATTTTGCCTTCAACCTTGTGAAAGGTTGGAAAGACAGCGAGTTTATTGTTCTCGTCCTGCTGTGTGTTGAAGCTCTCTACCAAAGCCATTGTGCTCTCCGGTCGGTTTGGGATCATTTGTCCTGAAGCGCATCCTTATGGAAAACGCTTCATTGCCGGTGAGTGTACAGAGGGGAGCTATCTGAAGCTCGGTATGGCATTCCAAAGCTGGCAGGTGGTTTAGAAAAGATTTTTTCCTAGCACGCAAACTGGGAAACGGCGTCCAGACCAAAATATCAGTGTGCTTAAAACATCATTCTACATTCACACCAAATAGAGGCCGCCCAAGCCCTCGACTTTGCCGACTGATCTACTGAATGAGAAAATAAATCTATGCGCAGTGTATCCCTCTGGGATGGTGGGATACCCGTGTTGGAAACCTGCCGGTTTCGAAGAACCCGCTTTTTGAAGAATCTGGTTCTTCGTGGCTAACCTGCTGTTTCTATGAGCTGTATATGGAGTGCGCAGGCAAGCGATATCGCCCTGACTTGCTTTGATAGATCCTCCCAAAAGGATTAGGCAGCACAGCAAGCTTTGTCTTTTTCCATTTCGCTCAGTATCCAGTCCCGGAACAGCTTTATTTTCCGGTTGTTTTTCTGCGTTTCACGATAAACA
The DNA here is from genome assembly GCA_947494035.1 of uncultured Pseudovibrio sp. Lineage (GTDB taxonomy): Bacteria > Pseudomonadota > Alphaproteobacteria > Rhizobiales > Stappiaceae > Pseudovibrio. Next base: position 56,070 of record CANLTN010000018.1, read on the forward strand.
AGCCAAACTGGATTGTCAGCCGTGCACTTTAATTCAAAGGGCTGAATAAGCAGGCCGTCACGCAAGGCACTGGAATGAAACAACGGCGTCAGAATAGCGACGCCATGCCCTGCAATCGCGATATTCCCATCAACAGCTTGCGTGCCCATTTGGGAAATAGGTTGCTTTGAAAAATCTGGGTCTTTCACTCCAGCTGCTTCAAACCAATTTCTCCACCAAGGATCCCCCATATCAATGAGGGGAAGCTTCAGCAGGTCTTCCGGTTTGTTCACGCCGCCAATGCTCTCAGCAAGCCTCGGACTTAACATGGGGGTATAAGTAACTTCCGCGAGTTTGTGTGAACATAACCCCGGCCAATTTTTGGAACCATTCCTGATCCCCATATCGATATCAGAGGACGCAAAATCGACAACATTGCCAGAAGTTTCCAACTGAACGGCCACTTTGGGGTTTGCCATCTGGAACGCTCCAATACGCAACGAGAGCCAATTCATGGCAAACGTGGGAACCACACTTAACTTCAGTGTCCCGTCCTGTGTTCCTCGCACTGCCGAAAAGCCAGCACGAATGGACTGGAAGGCCTCACCTGCTATTGCCGAAAGTTGAGCGCCCGCATCTGTTAAGACAACCTGTCTTCCCACCCGATTGAACAAGGGTTTGCCGGTGCGATCTTCCAGCACTTTTATCTGGTAGCTCACAGCGGCTTGCGTCATCCCCAGCTCCTCCGCAGCGCGGGTGAAATTGGAATGTCTTGCAGCAGCTTCAAAGGCGCGCAGAGCGTTGAGTGGAGGCAGGCTGTTCGGCATTTGTAATAAATTCTCCTTATGTACTCATCCCTATATTCAATTGGACTGCAAATGCAAGCTCCGGCATTAATCACCCCAACAGAAAACGGAGAAAAATCATGGTAGACTTTGTCGCCGAAGTTCGAAAAATCGAAAATAAACCCAGTATTTTCAGTGCCCTAATTAAAGCACTTGGAAACTTGCTCCAATCAGAAGAACGCGGGAGTGAACGTTTGGATGCGCGTTCCCTGCCACCCCATTTGCAAAGGGATATAGGGGTGGATCTGGAGTCAAGATCATCTATCAGGTGAGCAAGGATAAGGTTGTCATATGGTTCTTATAATACCCGTTTCCTCCCCGGCAGCCCCAAACTGGCGAAGCAGGCTGTGCCAGAACAGCCGCTTCGACTAAATTAATTTTCAGCGAGCGCTCTTACTTCAGGCCGGTCTTCATTTATGTCTCAGATATCGATTGAGCTTGGTCCGTTTGGCTTCTGCTGCGATCGCGATGTCTTCAGCCGTAAAGAGGCCCATCTCTATGCATCGCTGTATCATGTGAGAGAGGTCACCAACCTCAGCCGCTAACAGCTCTGCATTGGTGCGCTCGTTATCCGGTCCGGTCGCATTCGCACCAAACCGCAAGACTTTGCTAACCTGCTGCTGCACCTCGGCACACTCTTCCATCAGAACAATCAGGAGCTCACGTTCGAGGCCCTCTGGGAGTGGATTGGTGTCTGTCATGGCGTTGCCCGTCGTGTCTATTATGCTGGACGAAGACTACCACGTTCATTTGGCCTCAGAGATATCGCAGGGCACGCGATCCCCAATTGGGATTGCTCACTTGCTTGAAACAAACATCACAAAGACCACTGATTAGTTGAAGTGCGGGACTAAGCGGTCCTTCGCTGCAAGTGCAAAAATTTAGGTCAACATCAGGCGATTGCTGACGGGGTGGGCCATGAGCGGACACACAGGCGTTTCCCTTAGGAGTTGAACCTGCCCCCCCGAAGGCTTCTGGTTAGCATCCGGCGTAGCGTAAAGTCGTCATGTGGCTCTTATTTGATCTTGTGCTGACATAGCAGGCGCGCACTAGCACCACTGAGAACTCATCTAATAATGGGGGATTACCTTATCCATGGCGCTTATTTTGAGCTCCAAGCAGCTCTGGCGTGGAGTTATCCTAGTTTTCCCCTCAGACATATCGTTTAGTTTTTTGCATCTATACAGAGTAGATGGAAACGATGAATCCGATCTCTATCGCGTGAGAAATGATCGTCATTTTCTCTGGACTGAATCCGGAGGCGTTTTGAAATGAAAGTAACATCAAGTTAACTAAGCGCTAACTCACTCCTATCAATATATTTTTTATAAATAAACATATTTCTCATTCGAGTTGGAAGTTTTTATACATGAGTTTTTATGAAAAGACATAGTGCAGTTCAACAATATCAATATGTATGGGCGTGTTTATAATGGATACTAAGTTAAATTGAATATATTTATTTCTTGTTTTGAAAAAAATCAGCCTCGAGTAGGCGATAAGCAATAGATACACCTTATATATTAGGTGCATCTTTCGTAAGGTAAGGTTGTTGGAGGCATAATATGTAGGGGCGTATAAAATGAATTCGTTGACTGCTGCACTGGAATTTGTTGAATCTGTTAATAACGAAGAGACGCCTGACGGTATTTCTAAGCGTATTGCTGAACTTGGTCAGTCTTTTGGCTTTACAAGTTTTTGTCTCGCTGCGATCCCCGAAGCTGGCGCATCCTTTGATGGCTCTATTATGTTGAGCGGCTGGCGAGCTGAATGGCAACAACGCTATCTCGACCGAGATTACGTACAAAACGATCCGATTGTCGCAAAAGCGCGCACCGCAAGTCGACCATTCCTTTGGTCAAGCGTTGCCCGTGATCGCGATCTCACTTCAGATGAACAGCAAGTTCTATCAGAAGCCCGCAATTTCGGAATGTATGACGGCGTTTGTGTCCCAGTGCGTGGCCTTCATGGTTATCAAGGCATGCTGACTTTTGGCGGACCAGAAGTACGACTGAATGAACGCGAAATTAGTGTGCTTCATCTGGTTGGTATTTATGCGAGCAATAAGGTGCGTGAACTGGTTGGTTCAAGCACCACCCGTCCCCGCCATCGCCTTACGCCTCGTGAACTTGAGTGTTTGAAGTGGGCTGCTGCAGGCAAAACAAGTTGGGAGATCAGTCAAATCCTAAATATCTCTCAGCATACTGCGGACTGGTATCTGGCTTCAGCTGCCAGAAAGCTGCATGCATCGAATAGAACACACGCGGTGGCTGAGGGTTTCCGGTTCGGCCTTATTCGATAAGTCTAAACGACACCGATTTATGCTCTCGGCAGGGAAAGCACCGCACCCCCTGCCGTTTGCACGTGTACGGCCTTCGCTCGATTTTCAGCATTCAGCCATTCCGTGGAATGATTTACTTCCTAATGGATTTTCTGGCCTCTGGCACCCTGGCGCAGGCCTTGCGGTAGACTTCCTCATGCTTGAAGTTCACCAGAACAGTTCGATGAAACATCGTCACGCCAGGCTCCTCTGAAGCTCGCCCCATTATCCGGACACGCTGAAAACGCACACAAGCGTAAATAGCAAAAATGTTTCAGCGGTATGATCCCTGTGCCAAGGCGAATGTCACGATTGATCACGCAGTGACGTACTGCAACCGCGAAGGCCTATGCATTGGTGAAGGTCAGAAAAGGGCTCATTCTTCGGTATGAGAGTATATAACTCTCCCGCACTTCTAAGGTTGTTCTCCGCAAAACACAAAAGCCTCGAGCAAACGGGGCTTTCATGCGTTTATCGGTATCTTTAGTGGTGCTTACTTTAAGCGCTGCATGACGGAGACGTAGTTGGCGACGGCGGCGCCGCCCATGTTGAAGATGCCGCCGAGTTCTGCGCCTTCTACCTGAATGCCGCCAGCTTCGCCCACCAGCTGCATGGCTGTGAGGGCGTGCATGGAAACGCCGGTTGCGCCGATTGGGTGACCTTTGGCTTTTAGGCCGCCAGATGGGTTGACTGGCAGTTTGCCGTCCTTCTGGGTCCAGCCTTCCAGAATAGCTTTTGCGCCCTGCCCTTCTGGCACAAGACCCATGGCTTCGTATTCGATCAGCTCTGCGATGGTGAAGCAGTCGTGGGTTTCGACAAAGGACAGATCTTCAACGGAGATGTTGGCCATGGAGAGCGCGCGCTTCCACGCTTCAGTGCAGCCTTCAAACTTGAGGATGTCGCGTTTGGACATTGGCAGGAAGTCCTGCGCGTGGCCCATGCCGCGGAAGGCAACGGCCTTTTTCGCGGAAAGCGCTGTTGTGGTGTCGGTGAGGACGATTGCAGCTGCGCCGTCAGATACCAGCGAACAGTCGGTGCGCTTGAGCGGGCCGGCCACGAACGGGTTCTTTTCGCTCTCGTTGAGGCAGAACTCTACGCCGAGGTCCTTGCGCATCTGCGCGTATGGGTTATCAACGCCGTTCTTGTGGTTTTTTGCTGCGATGTGCGCCAGTGCTTCGCTCTGGTCGCCATACTTCTGGAAGTACATGCCTGCGATTTTGCCAAAGACGCCTGCGAAGCCAGCCGGGGTTTCGCCATCTTCCGGCAGGTAAGAGGCTTTGAGGAGGTTCGCACCGATTTCGCGGCCCGGAGTCGTGGTCATCTGCTCAACACCAACGACGAGCACGAACTTGGCGTCGCCTGCCTTGATGGATTTTACACCCTGATGAACGGCTGCGGAGCCTGTTGCACATGCGTTTTCTACGCGTGTGGTTGGCTTGAAACGCAGTTTGTCGTCTGCCTGCAGCACGAGGCTTGCGGTAAAATCCTGCTTGGAGAAACCGGCGTTGAAGTGGCCCAGTACGATCTCGTCGATATCTTCTGCGGCGAGACCGGCGTCCTCGATCGCTTGCTTGGCAACTTTTGTTACGAGAGTCTCGACGGTCTCATCTGCCAGTTTGCCAAATGGTGTGTGTGCCCAACCAATAATTGCGGCCATGTTCTTCTCCCAAAGGACTTGATGTGGGTGCCGTAAGTCTCGCCTCAAACCCGGCTCTCAAATTTGCGCAGATCGTTTCACCCCTCGGCGCCGGATGCAATCATACGGAAGTTGTAGTGAGCAGAGCTATCCGAAGGACTTTGTGCTAGGTTTCATAGCGCTGTGCGTGATTTATTCCTTAAGCAGACGAGTAGCTGATGGGTTTTGCCAGTTGTTCAGGGCCATCGTGCCCTGCCCGCTGCTCGATCCCCTAATTGATACTGACTGGTTTCAATTAGGCAAAAACAGTCCTTCATATTGAGCGAATATCGGAATGTGCCTTGGGGAGTAAACTGGAGATTACTGCGAGTAATCCAAGAGTTTGAGGTCCGATATCTCCACCCAGAGCAAAATCATCGATATTGCAGAAAAGCGTGCCCGACAAGGGGTACTGGCTGCTGATGGCCGCTCTGAGAAACCCCGCATTCCGCTTTCGGTGTTCATCATTGCAATGAATGAAGAAGACCGGATCGGGCAAACAATTGCCAGCTGCATTCATTGGGCTGATGAAGTCATCGTGATTGATAGCGGGTCCACCGACCGGACGATCCCGCTTGCCCAGCGTATGGGCGCGCGCGTGTTGCACCATGATTGGAACGGATACGGCCTGCAAAAGCGGTTTGGGGAAGACCAATGCCGGAATGACTGGATACTGAACATTGACGCGGACGAGGTGGTAACGCCTGCCCTGCGCGACGAGATACTGGGGCTGTTCCAGACCTCTGTGCTTACGCAGAACGATTTTTGGGAAGTGGATATTTGTGATGTTTGGCCGCACGAGAGAACTGCGGCAAAACACGCTTACTCGCACAAGCAAATCCGGCTTTACCGCAGGAGTGTTGGTCGGTTTGCTGCCAGTGCTGTTCACGATACGGTGCGCCCGCCCGGTGATGCCAGAGTGGGTATGTTGAAGGGGCATATGGACCACCGCAGTATGCCCAGCATCACGTTCCACTTTGAAAAGATGAACCGCTACTCTTCCATGCAAGTGCAAGAGATGCACGGGCGCGGGCGCAGGCTCTCAAGGTCTCGGCTTCTTTACGAATTCCCCTTTGCGTTTTTGAAGGGATATCTGGTGCGCGGTTACTGCCGCTATGGCTGGTGGGGCCTGATTGCCTCCACCAACTATGCGGTGGGCCGGTATTTGCGACTTGCGAAATCCGTTGAGGCGGAGCTGATGGCCAAGGCGGGCAAGGCAGGGGAAGAAACGGGTGATGGGCGGCGGGAAAATGGGTGATGCCACGGTGCGTCCGGAGATGCCGTTTTCGGGGTGAACACAGGACAGACAGAGGCCGAGCGCGGGATGCCCTCCTGCTTTGGTGGTAAACCATGTTGGCAGACAGGTGAGCGGTACTATGGCAGGAAAGCAAATGCAGGACCCTCCCCCACTTGTGAGCGTGTTGATCCCCGCCCGCAATGCTGCAAACACTCTTTGGGAGACGCTGAGCAGTGTGCGGGCGCAGAGCTTTAAAGACTTTGCGATTGTGCTGGTGGATGATGCTTCCAGTGATAATACGCTGGCAATCGGCGAGCAGTTTGCGGAGTACTTTCCTAAGGGGCGCTTCCAGATTCTACAGGGGCCGGGGAAAGGCATTTCTGCTGCGCTAAATCTGGGTCTTGCTGCCATTCAAAGCCCGTTGGTTGCACGCTTAGATGCGGATGATCTTTCCGAGCCGCTGCGACTGGAGCGCCAGTTGCGGATTATGGACCGCAACCCGGATTGGCTGCTGTGTGGGACGGAGGTTTCGGTGATTGATGCGGACGGGCAGGTCATCGACCAGATGCAGTGCCCGAAGAGTTCCGTGGAGATCCGCAAACACCTCTATGAGAAATGCTGTTTGCACCATCCGACCATCATGTTTCGCCGTGATGTGGTGACGGCGGTTGGGGGGTATCGTTCGCAGTTTGATGGTGCGGAAGACTATGACCTTTATCTGCGTTTGCTTGAGGTTGGTAAGATTGGCGCTCTCAATGAGCGGCTGGTGCGGTATCGGCTGCATCCCGGCCAAGTGACAGCCAGCATCGGGCGGCCTTATCGGTTGGTTGCTGATATGGCCCTGCTCTCGGCTATCGCTCGCTTGCATGGTGAGCAGGAGCCGACGTTCACGAAGGAAACACTGGCGGATGATTTGGGGCGTGCACTGCGTGCAGAAATCAAGCGATGCGGGTTTACGTTTCTCTCCCCCAAAGTGGCGCGGCATGTGGCTCAGCGGGTCAAGAAAAGCAATGCGGGGATGGAACGCCTGAAGGGCCTGCTCTTTACCCAGAACGCCAAGGCTCGCAACTACAAGGAAGCCGCCAAGGCGTTGCTGGTGTGAGACTACGTTCACCGTGCCTGATCGGGTTGTACTTGTGTGCCCTGTAGGGACTTAGTTTTTAATCACTGTGGGCGCTCATCCAGTCACGAGTCATTTGCTCTCCTTCAGTGATCTGTGCGGGGGTGAGACGCTTCAATATTTCAGTGCGATTTCTTATCGCTAATTTATTTCCCTGCTTCGCAGCAAGGCTGTGCCACATGAAGGCTATTACATAATCTCTTTGTACCCCATCCCCCAATAGGTACATGACGCCTAAATTATTCTGGGCTTCACTATGGCCAAGTTCTGCGCCCTTGCTAAACCACTCAAATGCTTTGGCAGGATCTCTTTGCACTCCGGCACCGTTCACATACATCAAGCCTAAACTGTTCTGCGCCCAAACAGAGCCATTTCGTACAGCTTTCTGAAACCACTCAAACGCTTCGGCAAAATCCGTTTGCACGCCAACGCCGTTTAAATACATTAGGCCTAAACTATTCTGCGCTTTCGGATTGCCATTAGTGGCTGCATGGCGAAACCATTCGAGCGCTTTAGCAAAATCCTGCTCCACCCCTTCGCCATTGGCAAATGTTACTCCAAGACGAAATTGAAGACGACTATCTCCTGTTGCATTCGCTAGATCGATGCAGGCTGATAGGTTTTCTCTATTCTCGCCCACAGGATCACGTCGGCATTCTTCAAGAGTTTGCGAACCTGCCACCGTATTCCAGCCAAGAAAAGCGAACAGCGCAAGTAAGAATAGCAAAGCGGACAGAGAGAAAAAGAGTAGCAACTTTTTGTGAGGCATAGCTCCTCCCCCTTACCGTTAATTTTGGCCACTTAAAGTTGTGTTTTGCAAATCCAATTTCTTTTCTAGCCTAGGCTCTGCTGGTGTAAGGCTGTGCTCACCATCCTTGAGCGGAGTGTGAGCGTGCTGTCTGGAACCGAGGGAATGTCTCTTCCAGTCTGCGGTTTAGGTGGGCTTGGTCCACTGTGCCAGTTCTATGGTGATTTGTTCGGGACCGGATATGAACACCAGCTTTCTGTCGTTGAACTCCATAACATCCGAGCGGGCTTTAAATCCGGCTGCCTGAAGTTTGGCCAGTCTTTCATCGAGGTCTTTGACTGCAAAACACAGGTGGTTGTAGCCTGTCCTGCAGAGGTTTTCGGGGTGTGTTTCGACATGGGGCTGCGGGTTGCGGTAGTGCAGCAGCTGGATTTCGAAGCGTGGGGTGTGTCCTTTCAAGACCAGCGTGATGTGATCTGCCTCCAAATCGGGAATATCCATGTAATTCGAGAGGACGGGGCCCGAGATCACCAGCGCCTTGGCGACCTCAAAGTCGAGAAGAGAGAAGAAGGAACGGGCTTCAGTCAGGTCACGGACAACTACTGTCATGTGGTCGGGATGCATATCATTTCTCTCCTAAATCGCCCCTCCTGATTTGGAGACACCCTCTCTAACAAGTTCACCTTTTGCCGGAGCCTGCGCTCCGCACTCGTTTCATTCGGAGACCAGCATGTGGTCGATCATACCCTGTATCTTGTGGGAGCCGCTGACGAAGTCATCCCAGAGGCTCATGAGCGCATCATCATAGTTCTCTGCGATCTGCTGGATGTTAAAGAGGCGGATCACCCTCTCGCGTCCGGCCTCTGCCATATCCTGACGCAATGACGGATTGTCGGCGAGGTCGAGGAGTGCTGTGGCGATCTCTTTGGGGGCTCGCGGGTTGATCACCTTGCCCGTTTCCCCCACCGCCTCCCATAGGCCGCCGGAGTGGGTGGTGATGACGGCAGCGCCGCAGCTCATGGCCTCAATCGCGGTCCGTCCAAACCCTTCCGCCACGATGGAGGGGACCACTGCAATGGACGATCTGGCTACCCTTTCCTGAACATCAGGTGCGCTGAGATTGGTTTCAATGGAAACGCTGGCTGTGCGGTTTGAAAGCATTTGGCGGAGCGTATTTTCCGTTGAGCGTTCGCCTTCGTCTGTGACTGCGAGTACGAGGTTCAATGTCCAGCCTGCACGTTCCAGCCGGTCGGCACAGGCGAGCCATGCCTGGGCGAGGTCGAAGACACCTTTGTCTTCGCGGGCTCGGCCCACATAGATCACCGAGTTTTCCTTTGGGGCCGGTGCCCACATTTCGCAATCTATGCCGTTGGGGACGACGACACTGCGTGCTCTTACGCCGGTGAAGTTTTCGCAAAAGTTATTGCGGGCATCTTCGCCGACCCAGACGATTCCCGCGAGTCGGTTCATTTTGCGCGTGTACTTCCAGCGCTTATACGCACTGTTGCGCTCGAACCTGCCGTGGCGATGCAAGACAACGGGTATGCCGGGGAAGTCCGAGGTGATCTGGAATGCCGTTTCAAGGTGCTGATGCACCACAATCAGGTGCGGCCCGAATTCTGACAAGGGGTCGTAGAACTTGGCGGGGGTTGGTTTCCCACCCGGTGCAGTTACTGGGAAAACATCAACATCATCAAATAGATCTTCCTCGCCGCCTGCAAAAATGCGCAGGTTTCTTTTGTTCTGGCTATGCAGGGCCAGTTCGTGAGCGCACAGGTCAATTGATGTGGCTCGAGACTGGCAAAAGTGCATGTTACGCGGCATTACAATTGCAGTTCTCAAAACGGCCCCCAGTATTGTGTTTGCATTCAGCAAAGCTGGAAGTGCGGGGGCTGTACATTCCTTAAAAGTCTTCCTGCCAAATATGGGGGTGTTTCTTTAAGGAGGTATTTTCCGGGCAAACTTGCCCACGGCATCTGTGTGAGTGCGCGCGCTTGGCGCTTGTAATTGGCAAAGAACAAAGGCATTAGGGCTGCGGTTGTGGCTGATGGGAGCCTCAGTGGTCTTGAGCAGAATGGATGGGTCTTTGACAAAGCGCGTTGCAATCATCGGAGCAGGTCCGGCTGGACTGTTTGCCGCTCAACATCTAGCGGAGGCCGGCTTGTCTGTGAGCCTGTTTGATCAACGTCCGTCACCTGCCCGCAAGTTTCTGATGGCCGGTCTTGGCGGCCTTAATCTGACGCATAGCGAGGATTTGGAGGCTTTTCTTGGCCGTTACCGCCCTGCCCATGCGCAGTTGCTACAGTCCGTGCGAGACTTTCCGCCTGCTGCGCTGCGGGACTGGAGCGCGGGGTTGGATGAGCCGACCTTTGCCGGGTCCAGCGGCAAGGTATTTCCCAAAAGCTTCAAGGCCTCCCCTCTTTTGCGCAATTGGTTGAGACTGCTTGATCAGCATGGTGTGACGTTGCACTCCAACACCCGTTGGCATGGCTTTGATGGGGACGGCGCGCTGCTGCTTCAGGAAGGCAGCGGGCCGATCCAGTCCCAATCGTTTGATGCGGTGTTGCTGGCGCTTGGTGGTGGCTCCTGGGCCAAGCTTGGATCTGACGGGGCGTGGGCTTCAATACTGCGCGAGCACCAGATTGAGGTGAAAGAGCTGCTGCCTGCCAATTGCGGGTTTGAGATTGCATTTTCCGAGCACTTCAAAGAACGGTACAAAGGCACTCCGCTTAAGAAGATTGCCATTTCGCACGCGGGTAAGCGTGTTGTTGGTGATGCTATGCTGGATGCTACAGGCATTGAGGGCGGTGTTGTCTATGCGCTTTCTGCTGATTTGCGCGATGCGCTTCTTGCTAATGGTGCCACCAAGATTGAGATCGATCTGAAGCCGGATGTTTCTGCTGACAAGCTGGCGGCGAAGCTGGCGCGTCCGCGTGGCAAGCAATCCATGAGCAACTTTCTGCGCAAAGCCACCGGTCTGCCAGCGGCTGCCATTGCTTTGATGCGCGAGGCTGGTCCGCTTCCGGCAGAACCTGAGGAGCTGGCAGCGCGCATCAAGGCGCTACCTCTGCAGGTGACTGCGCCGCGCCCAATCGACCGGGCCATTTCCAGCGCAGGCGGTATTTCGTTTGGCGAGATCAACGAGCACTACATGCTCACTAAACTGCCGGGTGTGTTCGTGGCCGGTGAGATGCTTGATTGGGAGGCGCCGACTGGCGGCTACCTGCTGCAAGCTGTTTTTGCAACGGGGCGGTCTGCTGCTCTTGGAATCGCGTCCTATCTTCAAGCCTGACGGGTTTGGAACTGGCGTCTGTAGGCTGTTGGCGTTGTGCCGTATTTGCCTCTGAAATGATGGCGTAATGTTGCCGCGGAGCCGAACCCGCACAGGTGGGAAAGGTTTTCCATATCCATGGTTTCTTCCGCTTCCAGCAAATGCTTTGCGGTTTCCAGCTGTTTGGCTCGCCGCCATTCAGCAGGCGCTTGTCCCGTGACCTTTGAAAATTTGCGGATGAAAGTGCGCTGGCTCATGCCCATGTGCGTTGCCATTTCAGGAACGGACATGGTGTAGGCGCGTTTCTTTTCCAGTTCTTCAAAGAGCGAGGCAAAGCGTTTGCTTTCTCTTTGGTCCGGTACAGGCTGTTCAGCAAACTGGGTTTGAGTTCCTTCTCTGAAGGGCGGAGCAACCAGTCGTTTAGCGACAGTGTTGGCGACCTGCGAGCCGTAGTCCTGCCGGATGATGTGGAGCGCCAGGTCAATGCCCGCTGCGCTGCCAGCGGAGGTGAACACGCGGTCTGTTTCTGAATAGAGACGGTCCTCTTCCACATTGATGGCGGGGAAGCCGGTTTGAAGGGCTTGCGCATAGCGCCAATGCGTGGTGGCGGTTCTGCCATTCAGCAAGCCTGCCTTTGCCAGCACAAAAGCGCCGGAACAGATGGAGGCGAGCCGTGCACCGCGCTGATGGGCTTTGCAAAGTGCCTCGATCAGATCCTCCGGCACCGGGGTTTCAATGCCACGCCAGCCGGGGATGATGATGATGTCTGCTTGTTCCAGCGCGTCCAGCTGCTTTTCTGCATTGATCTCCAGCCCCCCTGCTGCGCGGATGGGGCCATCCTCAATGGCGACGGTTTCATATCTGTACCAGTTAGCGCCGAATTCCGGTCTTGGCAGGCCGAAGAGTTCGTAGGCCTGACCAAACTCAAAGGTGCACAGGCCGTCATAAATGAGGGTTGCCACGCGCGGGCCTTCGGCTTGGGTAGATGTCATTTGAACCATCGGAAAATCAATTCATTACAAATTGGCGTATTTTTTACGAATATAGGCATTCAAGCCAGTTTTCTGCAACCGAGAAATTCTGCAAATTACGTGAGCAGGCAGAATTCCTGCCATCACGGAAAGCGGTTTAAAGGAGCGACCACCTCTTAAGCCTCTTAAAAGAAGAACTTTTGGTGCCCCTTCCCCCTTAACGGGAGCACCTTCATAGATTTGGAGAAGACCATGTCCTCACACGCACTCGAATACTCCCCAGCAGACCCGAACTTGGCCCTCTCGCACTTTCGTACAAAACTTCAGTTCGAGACAGATTGCACTGATGTGGAGGCAGATCTTTCAAAGGACAGCCCCGCTTTCGTTCTGCTGGATACTCGCGGCCCCAACGCGTTTGCCAGAGGGCACGTGGATGGTGCTATCTGTTTTCCTCACCGCGAGATGACGGAAGAGAGCCTTGCCAAATGGCCGGTGGACACTGTGTTCGTCGTCTATTGTGCAGGACCACACTGCAATGCCGCAGACAAGGCGGCTTACAAGCTTTCTGCGCTCGGACGTCCGGTCAAGCTCATGATAGGCGGAGTTACAGGCTGGCTTGATGAAGGCTTTGAGCTGGTTTCATCGCAGACCGCAGAAGCGGCAGCGTAGTTTGCAAGCACCAGCTCCCTCACAGGGCTGCAGCTACACATAAAAAAAGCACCGAGGTGGGAGGTGACCTCGGTGCTTATCAAAACAGGTCTCAAAGACCGCTTGGGAGGAGGAGATGCGGCCTTTAAAATCGTCGGGCAAGACAACCCGCTTTGGGAAAGGATGGCCTACCAAGCAATGGAAGTAAGCCACCCTATAGTTGTTCACATAGTGAAATGCGAATAATCCTAGATCAGGACTTATTATTGTTTTTATAGCGTTGACTGCAATGCAGCCAATACTTAACGACACCCAATAGAATACTGTTTTTATTGTTCTTAAAGGTATCATGATCTTGTTATCATCCGGTTGCCAGATATGGTGAACAAACACTTAGCTGACCGCCGTTGAAGACAGGCGACCTAATGGCAAAATGAGGTGTGAGCATGGCGAAATGCGGCGCTTTGGTGGCGCAGTGTCGCCAGCTTGTCGCAGATGAAAGCAGCGTGTTTTCAATGACCTGTATCGTGTGGTGTTCACTACCCCTTCGCTCTCCCACAAAAGAAGTAATCGCAACTATTTGAGTGCCTGCGATCGTTCAAATAATGTTTTACTTGGCGTTTGAGTCGGATAAGCAGAAATTCATCGGAGAAACAACAGACACAAATACTGGAGGCAGATCTTAATGATTTGGCGCAAAGCGGAATCATTGACTCCTTACTGAATACATGCGTCAACTATCTTTACGTTGTTTAAGGTTTGGCTTCCGACGTCTTTAAAAAAGGACATTTGCATTGCAGGAGGCCCCGGGACAGCGCGGGAGGGGTTTCATTATGTATAAGTTAGTTCGGGCCACGGCGCTTAGTCTGGCGGCCAGCGTATTTGCACTTTCATTTTCATCCAGTATTTCCTCTGCGGAAGAGCCAATCAAGATCGCCCATGTCTATGGCAAAACAGGACCGTTTGAGGCCTATGCCAAGCAGTCCCATGTGGGTCTGATGATGGGGCTGGAATATGCCACAGGCGGTACCATGGAGATTGATGGCCGCAAGATTGAGGTGATCGAGAAGGACAGTCAGCTCAAGCCGGATATCGGGCGGGCCATGCTGGCCGAGGCCTATGGCGATGATGAGGTTGATCTGGCCGTGGGGCCGGTTTCTTCCGGCGTTGCGCTGGCTATGCTGCCGGTTGCGGAGGAATACGAGAAGCTGCTGATTGTGGAGCCTGCTGTTGCTGACAGCATCACCGGCGCAAACTTTAACCGCTATATATTCCGTACCTCACGCAACTCCTCTCAGGATGCCATTGCGAATGCGGTGGCGCTTGGTCAGGACGGTGCCTCCATCGCCACATTGGCGCAGGATTATGCGTTTGGGCGGGATGGGGTTTCTGCGTTCCGCACAGCCATTGCCAAAACCAATGCCAAGCTGGTGTTTGAAGAGTATGCGCCGACGGACACCAAGGATTTTACCGCCAGTGCCCAGCGTATTTTCGAGGCGCTTAAAGACCAGCCGGGACGGAAGTTTCTGTTTGTGATCTGGGCTGGTGGTGGCAATCCGCTGGCAAAGATCAACGCAATGAACCCGGAGCGTTACGGCATCGAGATTGCGACAGGCGGCAATATTCTGGCAGCGTTGAAAGCCTACAAGGCCATGCCGGGTATGGAAGGGGCGACCTACTATTACTACGAGATCCCGAAGAACCCGGTGAACGATTGGCTGGTGAAGGAACATGAGGCGCGTTACGACGGCCCGCCTGACTTCTTTACCGCTGGCGGTATGGCGGCGGGTATTGCGGCTGTGGAGGCAATCCGCAAGGCCGGGTCAACGGATACGGAGGAGCTGATTGCGGCGATGGAAGGCATGGAGTTTGAGGGACCGAAAGGTCTTATGAAGTTCCGCGCTGAGGATCATCAGGCCTTGCAGTCCATGTATCACTTCAAGATCCGCGTGGACCCTGAGGTGGAATGGGGCATTCCTGAATTGGTGCGGGAGTTGACCATTGAGGACATGGATATTCCAGTGCAGAACCAATAGCTGCCAAGTTTTGCATCGCTTCAGGAGGGAGCGGAATCCTTCGCTTCCTCTCCCAAATCTCAAAATATAACGCTCTGAACCTACGGGGTTTTTCTGCACAATCGCCGACCTCATCCGCGGCGGCAGTTTAGCAACCTCGCCGGTCTGTCAGAGCGCCGAAGAGCGAAGTACAGGCCATGGATATTATCATCAAACTGTTTTTGCCGCTTTCGCTGGCGTTCATCATGTTCTCCCTCGGGATCACTCTGACATTGCAGGACTTTAAACGCGTGGTGCAGATACCGCGAGCGTTTAGCATTGGTATGCTCGGGCAGTTGGTGCTGCTGCCAGCGTCTGCCTTTCTCATCTTACAGGTGGTGGAGCTGGAGCCGGCCATGGCGTTTGGTGTGATGTTGCTCGCCTTTGCTCCGGGCGGGGTGACCTCCAACATGCTGACGCGGTTTGGTGGTGGGTCGGTTGCGCTGGCTGTTTCCATAACGGCGATAACCAGTGTGCTGTGCGTTTTGACAGTACCGGTATTTGCAGCAGCGGCGGCGAGCCATTTCCTCGGTGCGGCGATGCCCAAGATCGATGTGACCTCCATTGGAATTTCCATGGCACTGATCACAGCTGTGCCGGTTGCCACGGGTTTGGCTGTCAATCATCTGGCTCCCACTTTCGCCTCGAAGATCTCCAAGGTGGTGGAGATTGTCGCCTCTGTGCTGTTTGTGGTGATCGTGCTCGGGGCGCTTGTGACCAACTGGTCGGTATTGATGGCGAATATTCTGGAGCTGGGACCAGTGCTTGTTTTGCTGAATGTGGTGATGCTGACGATTGGGTACGGCGGGGCGAAGATGATGAAGCTTTCCCATCCTGATAGCGTCGCAATTGCAATGGAGGTGGGCGTGCAGAATGCCACGCTGGGGATCACAGTAGGTGCCTTGATTGCCATGAGCAGCGAAGCCTTGCCGCCCTATAGTCTGGCCTCCGGCGTTTACGGCATCACCATGTATGCCTGTGCGTTTCTCTTTATCGGCTGGCTGCGCTGGAGAGCCCGGAAAAATCCGGAGCTACGCCCGCAAAGTGAAGCCTCTTAAGGAGCAGGTCATTGAGTATGCAGCAGACACTTGAAGCGCCAGTTTTGAGTACGCGGGATCTGACCATCCGCTTTGGTGGTCATGTGGCCGTGGATGCGGTGTCCTGCGATTTTCATCGTGGGACGCTGACAGCCATTGTGGGACCGAACGGCGCTGGCAAGACAACGTACTTCAACCTGATTTCCGGCCAGCTTTCTGCCAGCTCCGGTCAGGTCTGGTTTAACGGCGAGGACATCACCCGCCTGTCGGTGGCAGAGCGTACGTTGCGGGGGATCGGACGGGCTTTTCAGCTAACCAATCTGTTTCCCGGCCTTTCTGTTCGCGAAAATGCGCGGCTGGCGGTTCAGGCGCATCAGCGTATTGGGATGGACCTGTTTTCCATGGCGGACAGTCATGTGGAGCTGATCCAGCGGGCCGAGCATATTTTGGCGGAGGTGCATCTGCTGGATAAGGCGGACCAGATCACCAGCGAGCTGTCTCATGGCGACCAGCGCAAGCTGGAAGTGGCGCTGATGATTGCCATTGGTCCGCAAGTGCTCATGTTTGACGAACCAACTGCGGGCATGAGCGTTGATGAGGTGCCAATCGTACTGGATCTGATTGCCGGACTGAAACAGGACAAGGACCGCACAATCTTGCTGGTGGAGCACAAGATGGATGTGATCCGCTCGCTGGCCGACCGGATCATTGTTCTGCACAACGGGGAGCTGGTGGCGGATGGTGAGCCTGCGGAGGTGATCGCCTCCCCTGTGGTGCAGCAGGCTTATCTGGGTGTTGCACCTGAAGAGGAACCGGAGGGTGCTCATGTCTGATGCTCTTCTCACGCTTGACGATGTGCACACGCATATCGGGCCCTATCACATTTTGCAGGGTGTCGACCTTGTGGTTCCACGCGGCGGTGTAACGGTGCTGCTTGGCCGCAATGGTGCTGGCAAGACAACGACACTGCGGACCATCATGGGTCTGTGGCAAGCCTCGCAAGGGGCGATCCTGTTTGACGGAGCGGAGATCCAGAAGGAGGCCACGCCTGCCATTGCCCAGCGTGAGATTGCCTTTGTGCCAGAGGATATGGGCATCTTCAGCGATCTGACGGTGCACGAGAACATGCTGCTAGCAGCGCGTAGCGGTGCCATTGATGAGGCACGGCTTGACTGGCTCTTCGGTCTGTTCCCTCCCCTCAAAACCTTCTGGCAGAGCGCTGCGGGCAATCTTTCGGGCGGGCAGAAGCAGATGCTGGCGGTGGCGCGGGCGATTATTGAGCCACGGACATTGCTGCTGATTGACGAACCCACCAAGGGGCTCGCCCCTGCCATCATCAACGCCGTGATTGCTGCCCTGAAGGAGCTGAAAGAGATGCAGACGACGATCCTGCTGGTGGAGCAGAACTTTTCCATGGCGCGGGCCGTGGGTGATACGGTGGCGGTGATGGATGACGGGCGGATTGTTTATTCCGGCAAGATGTCAGAGCTGGCGGCCGATGCTGACTTGCAGGAGCGGTTGATGGGACTTTCACTGGAGGCGCACCAATGAGCGACAGTCTGATTAAACCACGCATTGAGCGCCCTCCCCTGTCGCAGATTATCGAGGCGAAGGCGCCGTTGTTTCTGGTGCCCGTGTTGATGCTGATTGGCCTATTGGCAATCGGGTCTGGTTCCACCTGGTTGACGCTGACGGCTGCGGGCTTGGCGATGGGAATGATGATCTTCATCATGGCCTCTGGGCTTACGGTGATCTTTGGGCTGATGGATGTGATCAACTTTGGCCACGGTGCGTTTATCTCGCTTGGGGCCTTTGCAGGGTTCACCATTTTGGGCTTGCTGGGCGGCTGGATCGAGAGCCCCAGCATTGCGATGAATCTGGGTGCTGTTTTGCTGGCGGTTGTCTTTGCCATGCTGGTGACGGGGATTGCGGGTTATGGCTTTGAGCGGTTGATTGTGAAGCCGGTATATGGACAGCACCTAAAGCAGATCCTCGTGACCATGGGCGGGTTGGTTGTGACCCAGCAGCTGATCTATGTGATCTGGGGGCCGGACGAGATTGTGCTGGCGCGGCCCGCTGCTTTTCGAGGTTCGTTTGTTGTGTTGGGTGCGGCCATTGAGAAGTACCGTGTGCTTGCCATTGTCATCGGGCTGGCCTTGTTTGTGGGCATGCGGCTGGTGCTCAACCGGACACGCATCGGGCTGCTGGTGCGAGCCGGTGTTCAAAATGGTGAGATGGTCGAGGCGCTGGGGTATCCGATCCAGAAACTGTTTCTGGCGGTTTTCATGGCAGGTTGCGCATTGGCGGGGCTCGGCGGCGTGATGTGGGGGCTCTATCAGGAAACCATCACCGCGCATATGGGCGCGGAGGTGATGATCTCAGTGTTTATCGTGGTGATCATCGGTGGGCTTGGGTCCATTGAGGGGTGCTTTATCGGGGCTATGCTGGTGGGACTGCTGACGAACTACACCGGCTTTCTGATCCCCAAACTGGCGTTGGTTTCGACGATCCTTCTAATGGGCGCTGTTCTTATGTGGCGGCCTCAGGGGCTTTACCCCGTTGTCAAAGCGCATTGAGGAGTTGGTAGGATGATTGTGAAGCTCCTTTCCGGTGACACCCCGCGCAGTAAAATGTTGAGTGCTGTGTTGCTGCTCATTCTATTTGGTTTGCTGTTTGCACCTTTCCTGTTTCCCGGTACGCGCCCGTTAGATACTGCTGCGCGCATCTGCATCTTCATTGTGCTGGTGGCGAGTTATGATTTGCTGCTGGGGTATACCGGTGTGGTTTCGTTTGCCCATACCATGTTCTTTGGCATTGGAGCTTACGGGACGGCGCTGGCTCTGGTGAACATGGGCCCCTCTTATAGTGCGATTGCGCTTGGGACTGTGTGCGGTGCGCTGGTGGCTGGTGCTTTTGCCTTTGTGATTGCGCTGTTTTCTCTGCGTGTGAAGGCGATCTTCTTTGCCATGATGACGCTGGCAGTGGCGAGTGCCTTTCTGGTGTTGATCTCGCAGCTTTCCGGCTTTACCGGCGGCGAGGACGGCCTGACCTATCGCATTCCGCGTGAGATGACGCCAGCATTCAAGCTGATCAACGAAAAGGTGCTGGGGGTTCGGATCAATGGCAAGCTGATCACCTACTATGCGGTGTTCTTCAGTAGCCTTTGTCTGTTCCTCATTCTGCTGCGCATGGTGAACTCACCATTTGGCCGTGTTCTACAGGCGATCCGGGAAAATGCATTCCGTGCGGAAGCTATTGGCTACAAGGTGGTTCGGTATCGCAGTGTGGCGACCATTCTGTCTGCTGTGATGGCTGCGCTGGCCGGATCGCTGATGGCCATATGGTTGCGCTATACGGGACCCGCGACAACGCTCTCAATGGATATTATGGTGGACATTTTGTTGATGGTTGTGATTGGCGGAATGGGCAGCATGTATGGGGCGGTCATCGGGGCTGTGCTGTTCCTTCTCACCCAGTCCTATCTGCAGAATCTCTTGGGTTTACTTCAAGAATCATTGGGGGATCTTCCCATAGTATCTGAGGTGGTTTCCCCCGAACGCTGGCTGCTGTGGCTGGGAATTTTGTTTATCTGCAGTATTTACTGGTTCCCCAAGGGCATCACTGGCCGCATGAGGGGAACTTAATGCCTCAAATGCGCTCTTTTTTGAAAATGTGCCTTGTGGATTTATTAAGGAGCAACTACATCGGTATGGACGAGCGAGCTAAGAGATTTGCTTATCCCGTAGTATTAGAGGGGCGACATATAACCCGCCTCCCTATATGAACCATTAGGACTGAGTTTTTTAGATAGAAATAAGAGCTCAGATCTTTTGACTGCGGGCTGTTATTAGAGACACGGTTGGCAGTGTTGCGGTGTGCGCATCGGAACAATGTCCTTTACTGCCTTTGATTACATTGCTCGTCAAGACTGGCTTGCCCTAACCAGGCGAGTTGACTATTTTGGCTTAAAGGACGTTTCCATGCGACAAGACGGTACCCTCAAATTCTTCAACCACGACAAAGGCTACGGCTTCGTTACTCCAGGTGACGGGTCCAAAGATATCTTTGTTCACATCACGGCTTTCGAACGCTCTGGCATCGCAGTTCCTGCTGAAGGCGCAGCTATCACTTTTGTTGCTGAAGAAGATCGTCGGGGCCGCGGTTTGCAGGCTTCTCAGATTGAGCTTGCTTAATTTGCGAGATTATAAGGATTGCTTCAGCGCCCGCTGAAGCAGCCTTTGCACAATATTATAACTGGCCTGATGTGCGCCGGCGTTTGCCAGGCACCGTCAGGCCTTTTATTTTTCCAGAGTAGACCGCCCGCCCCAAAAGCAGCATCCATAGATGTTAATCGGGCACCCATCGCGAGCTTTTCGCTGTTCCGCCGGCTGAGGCTGTGCTGGCTGGCACTATACTGTGATGCCTTTCCGCCTCCTCAAAGATTGCCTATTCCTACAGAGACAATATTACCTAGTTGGCTTGGCCTCAAACGGGCTGTAAAAAACAATATTTTGTTGCGATCCGTGGACACCCTTGTTTTAACACCATAAATTTCACTATTCCAAGGACAGGTTGGCCTCGCAAAGTTGCAGCTGATAGCCTATAGTGACAGGTGTCTTAGACTTATGGTTTGGACATAACTCTATTCTCAGCGGTTTTCGCGGACGTGGCAAAGGACTCAATGTGAAGGGCACAACCAAAGCCAGCAGAACACAGCAACGCATTCTTGAGGCAGCAATCGATCTTGTGCAGGCACAAGGTGGGGGCCAGTTTTCACTGGACGCTGTGGCCAAGCATGCTGGTGTTTCCAAAGGCGGACTGCTCTACAATTTCCCAAGCAAGCAAGCTCTCATTCGCGCCATGGTGCAATACCACGTGGACGAAACCCGTGCCCATATTACAGAGGAAGAGCAAAGGCTTACTGAGGACCCGTACCGCCACAAGCTGATGCGTGCTTTTTTGAAAGGGCATTGCAAAAGACTGCAGGAAGACGGGAAGGCAGGGTCCGGTATGCTTGCAGCCATTGCGGACGACCCAAGCCTACTCGACCCTATACGTACCTTCCACAGAGAGATCTATGCGCGCATTCAGCAGGAGTCAGAAGACCCGGCGCTTGCGACTATCGTGTATCTGGCTGTTGAGGGCATTCACAGCAACGGCATCTTTCAGGTGCTTGATGGGGACGTGCTGAATGTGGAAGAGCAACTGGACCGCATGTACGAGATACTCAAGTAAGCTTTCCACTGCGCTGAATTCTTCTCAGCATCACGGCTAAAATATATCGTCAGACATACCCTCTTCTGCTAGAAATAATACTTATGTATTTTTCGTAAGCGGAGACGGGCAGATGAAACGCCGTGACTTTCTGAAAACAGCGATGGTAACGGGTACAGCAGGTGGGGCCTCTGTCCTTGCTGCCCCTGCAATCGCAAATGCCACCTTGAACCTGAAGCTTGTCGGTGCCTTCCCAAAGGGCTTCCCAGGGGTTGGAACCTCGGCTGAGCGTTTGGGCGAGCGCATTGAAGCACTGTCTGATGGCAAGATCTCCATCAAGTATTATGGCGGCGGCGAGCTGGTTCCTCCATTTGAAACATTTTCCGCCGTTTCCTCCGGAGCAGCTGATATCGGCCACAACGCGCCGTACTATCAGGTGGGCAAGATCCGTTCTACCATGTACTTTACTGCCCTACCGTTCGGGCTGGATGCGGTGGAACTTTCCGGTTGGCTGCGTCATGGTGGCGGTCAGGCATTCTGGGATGAAGCTTACGCGCCTCATAATGTGAAACCATTCTATGTAGGCAGCTCCGGCGCTCAGGCAGGCGGCTGGTTCAAGAAGCCAATCCAGTCTCTGGATGATCTGGTGGGCCTTAAGATGCGTATTGCCGGCCTTGGCGGGGATATTCTGCGCAAGGTGGGTGCAACGACCGTTGTGACGCCTCCGCCGGAGATCTACTCTGCGCTGCAGTCCGGTGTGGTTGATGCGGCTGAGTTTGTTGGACCTTGGAACGACCTTGCTCTGGGACTTTACAAGATTGCGCCTTACTACCACATGCCAGCATTCCACGAGCCCGGTCCGGGTCTGGAAATGATCGTGAACCAGAACACCTATGAGAACCTCAGCCCATGGCTGAAGCAGGTATTTGCGCAGGCGGCGACAGCTCAGGCTGAAGAGACCACTGCGGAGTTCCGCTATAACAACACCATTGCCCTTTCCACATTGGTGGAGCGCGGTGCGGTTCTTTCCGCCTTCCCACCAGAAGTGATTGAAGCAATCGGCGGCGCAGCCCGCGAAGTGATCGCGGACTATCCGACTGGCGATGTGATGTGTGAGAAGATCCATGGATCTTACATGGACTATGTAAAAGCCTGTTCCCTGTACGGCTCACGTATGGAAGGCCAGCTTTATCAGGACCGTGCACAGGTTTGGTCTGCATAAAGACAATGCAAAAATAATCGGCAGGGAGTTTGATCTCCCTACCGTTCACCCCTTTGCATGAAGCTCACATATCGTGCAATCAGGAGGGGCACATTTCCATTAGCACCTGAAATATATAGTATAATCTGGAAATTCAGGTATCCTCAACTTACGATTTTACTTAACGTGATCATTCGATCTAGTAATTTTACTTAGTTATAAATAATTATGCCAATAAAGCGAATCTAGCTTTTAAATAAACGCTCTATAAAGAATTACTAACTCAATTAGTGGTGGTAACCATAAGAAATTAAAACTGGCGGTATGTGCCGGTTCTAATTTAAAACTCACATGCCCCATCAGGTAATTCCATGCGCCGTATTCTCCTAAAGTACCGCATTATTGCGATCTTTCTGCTTGCCTTTGTCCCTATGCTTTTCTTCGCTGGCTCCCAAATAACCGCCACCTACACCAAAAAAGTGGAGGCTTCCTCCATCGGGCAGGTTGCAGAGTTTGTTCCGGTCTTAAGCGCTGTTGTTCACGAGCTGCAAAAAGAGCGTGGTCGTTCTGCGGGCTACCTTGGTGCGCAAGGCAAAGCGTTTGTTGAAAGCCTTGCCGATCAGCACAAGATGACTGACAGCAAGGTCCGCATCTATAAAAATGCGCTGACCGAGATTGATCTGAAATCCATTGATGCCGGACTTGCTGCGCAGATGGAGATGGTGAACAGGCGCCTTGCAAACATCGACCGTATCCGCAGTGAGGTGAAAAGTCTGACGACGACTGTGGACGAGACTGTGGCTTACTACAGCAGCACCATTAATGAGGCTTTCAAGTTTCTGCCGAGCACCATTGCAGTGAGCCAGGATCCAAGTCTGGTTCGCAAGTTGAGCATGTATGAAGAGATGCTGCTTGGCAAAGAGAACGCGGGCATAGAGCGGGCTATCGGCGCCAACGGCTTCAGTGCTAAGGATTTCAATGCAGCCATCTACCACCTCTTTGTTCGCCTTGGTGCCAGTCAGGATACTCACTTTGAGACAGCACGGTCTTTGATGACCAAGCCTCAAATCGAATTTCTGGACAAGATCTTCACTCGCCCGGTTATGGCTCAGGTGCAGGCCGCCCGTGAGCTGGGATACGCTGCCGCCTTTGGGGGAGACATCTCCGCCATCTCCGGTCCCGAGTGGTTTGATATGGCGACCAAGCGCATTGACGCACTCAAGGAGTTTGAGGACTATCTTGCCGGCGAACTGGTGAAGCACGCGAAGAAGCTGACTGCCGATGCGCACTGGGCCTTTTCACTTGCGCTGATCATTGCCGGTGCGGCGACCCTGCTGGGTATCAGCGCGGCGTACGCTATTATCCGAAGCGTTTCTGTTCCAGTTGCGGCGCTGCTTTCCGATGCTCGTCAACTGGCCGCTGGTGACACCTCTGTAACTTTCTCCCGCGCGATCGGCGTTGATGAGGTGGGTCAGGTGGCAACTGCTGTCATGTCCTTCCGCGATACGGTGGCCGAGCAAAAGCGCCTGCAGAGCCTTTCCGAGCAGGAGCATGAGCAGGAACGCAAACGACAGGTGCACGTGGACCAGCTGATCAGTGCATTTAACGATCAGGTTTCCAGCGTGCTTGACCGGGTTGATGACAACACCAGTAAGATGCAGCAGACCGCTGACTCACTGACCCACATTGCAACAACCACCTCTGACCGCGCCAGCCATGCGGCTGGTTCTTCTGAACAGGCCTCCCAAAACGTGCAGACTGTGGCCTCTGCTTCTGAGGAACTTTCTGCCTCTATCGAAGAGATTGGCCGACAGATCTCTCAGACAAAGCAGACCGTTGATGATGCAACCAATGTTGCCACGGCCACCAATGATCATGTGACCGATCTGGATCAGGCTGCGCAGAAGATTGGCGAAGTGGTCAACCTTATTCGCGACATTGCCGAGCAGACCAACCTTTTAGCACTGAACGCAACCATTGAAGCGGCCCGTGCCGGGGAGATGGGTAAGGGCTTTGCGGTCGTAGCTTCTGAAGTGAAGGAACTGGCGACCCAGACCGCCAAAGCGACTGAAGAGATTTCCTCGCAGATCTCAGGCATTCAGGGTTCCACCAAGGAAGCTGTGACAGCTATTGAACAGATTGCTGGCACCATGCAGCAGGTGAATGAGTACACCAGCTCCATTGCCACGGCGATTGCCCAGCAGAACGCTGCGACCTCTTCCATCAGTCAGAACATTCAGCAGGCTGCGCAAGGCACGCAGGATGTGGCGGATAGCATGAGCGTTGTGACCAGCTCCGTGGAGGAGACCAACAACTCGGCCAATGACGTGCTTGAGGCTTCTTCCTCGGTGTCCAAACAGGCCACAGAGCTGCGCCAGACTATCTCCAGCTTCCTGAAGGATGTTGTGGCTGCTTAGATCATAAGCCGTGCGGACATGATATGCGGAGGGCGGAGGCCCTCCGTTTTCTCGGTACCAACGACGAACCTGCTCAGATACTTCGCTGTGAGATTGATCGCTAGGCTATTGAGCGGCTAGCACCGCATCAATGATCGCATCATTCCACCCATTTGCTGGAATAACGCCCTGCAGTTGAGGTCGGTCATTTACCAATGAGAACACAGCAGCGTCGCCTTCCGCAAGGTGCCCGCCAAATACGGGGGCGTACGTTCCCAAGTGTGTGACCAGTACTGCATTTTCTGCGTTCTTCGCATTCGAGCGGATCAGCTCTTTTAAATCTGCACTAAGTTGCTCTGAACCTTGGCCATACCGATAAAGTGCGTTGTGTGCTTCGACTCGTCCAAACATGAGCCTGGCTGTTTCCAATGTGCGACAAGTGGGACTTGCATAAACCTGCCCAATCGGAATTTGCAGGAAACTAAGTGCGCGATAATTTTCTACTGCATTTGCGTGCCCGGCGATCGAAAGATTACGCTGGGTTGCACAGTTGTTCAGGTCCACTTCCTTGGTGTCAGGAATAAATGCATTCGTGCGTTCATGGCGCACAATAAGCACATGTCCGCCAGTATTTAACTGCTCGATCAGCTCTTTTGTTACTGGCTTTAGATGCTGTGGTGGGGGAGCCTTTCCTTCGTCTGCGGCCAATGGGGAAAACGCCGCGATTGAAAGGAAAAATGACAGTGATAAACGAGTTAAGAGGGATGGCTTCATAACCAGAGGGGCCTTTTGCAGGAGGTGATGGTCGTTTTTTATCTTTAGACAGCGGATCACATCTTGCACCGGTACCGAGCTGGTTTGGGTCGAAACGGTAATTCACTGCCGTTACCTTATAAACATAGATTTTATATATATCTTTTATTAGATCAATATATCACCACTTGCAATCCACAGGTACTCCATTAGAAAAATCGTCCTTTAGCGCCTTGCATCATGTTCAGATTTCAGGGTTTCCCGGTTCTGTTCGATGGCGGTTACTCTCTGTGTTCGTTGCAGCTGAGTTGACCTTAGCTTGAAAGCCCATATAAGAGCGCCATGCAAAACATTGATGTTCTTATAATAGGTGCAGGTGCTGCTGGCCTGATGTGTGCCATTGAGGCTGGAAAACGCGGCCGCTCTGTGTTGGTGATTGACCATGCCAAACGTGCAGCGGACAAAATCCGTATCTCTGGTGGCGGGCGCTGCAACTTCACCAATTTGCATGCCTCCCCAGCAAATTACCTTTCCCAGAACCCACGTTTTGCTGTTTCTGCTTTGAAGCGCTTTACCCAGCATGACTTTATCGCACTGGTCGACAAGCACCGCATTGGTTGGCACGAAAAGACGCTCGGGCAGCTGTTTTGCGATGACAGCGCGCAGCAGATCATCGACATGCTGCTTGGGCTTTGCCAGCAGGCTGGCGTGCGCATTCAGCTGGGCACCAGCATCACCTCATTGACCAAGCCAGATGATCGCTTCACCGTCGGAACCTCCCGAGATACCGTATGTGCACACTCTGTGGTGGTAGCCTGTGGCGGGCCGTCTATTCCGAAGATGGGTGCAACAGGGTTTGGCTATGAGGTTGCAAAGCAGTTTAACTTGCCGATTGTCCCTCCTCGCGCTGCGCTGGTGCCGTTTGTGTTTGATGATGCACTGCGCGAGCGTAGCAAGCATCTGGCAGGCGTTTCTATAGATGCAGTTGTGTCTTTCAAGAAAACCAAGTTCCGCGAAGGCTTGCTTTTCACCCACCGCGGCCTTTCGGGCCCCTCAATCTTGCAGATTTCGTCCTACTGGGAAGAGGGACAAGACATTCGCGTCAACCTTTTGCCCGACACGGATGCGTTTGAAGCTCTGAAGTCCGCCAAGCATACCCAGCCCAAGCAGGACATCAAGACTGCTCTTGCAGGCCTGTTGCCGAAGAAGCTGGCCATTCACATTGCTGAGGAGCATAAGTTGGGCGGGCGGCTAGCGGATACCTCCGATAAGGTCCTGCGCAAAGCTACGCTTGCGATCAACGACTGGACTATCAAACCAGTCGGCACCGAAGGCTACCGCACCGCTGAAGTCACCTTAGGCGGCGTGAGCACAAAGGCACTTTCCTCCAAAACGATGGAAGCCAGCAAGGTGCCCGGGCTTTTCTTCATCGGCGAAGTCGTCGACGTCACCGGCCATCTGGGAGGCTTCAACTTCCAATGGGCCTGGGCCTCCGGCCATGCGGCCGGGCAGTTTGTTTGAGTGTGTATGTATAATAATTCCTGCACACTAAAATCAATACACCCTTTAGCCGAACAAAGAGAAAAAACATAGCAAGAGGAAGAAAGCTGAATGAAATCAAAGATTTCCAGCGTTCACTTCGCAACAAATATGGTCTCGGAGAAGGAGCTTCTTACAAGCCCTGGATACGAGTGCAGGATATTCCCTCTCAAGGAACAAGTTCCAAGATTTGGGGAATGAAAACACAACGCGAGCATCATTTGCTTTCAAACAATGAAAGTGCGTTTTTCTACCTCTGCGAGCACAATGAACGCGTTACTGATATCCGCGAGCAATTCCCTCTTCTTCCCCTAGACCAGACACTTCGGATTGCAAGTTCTCTTGGTCTCAAACATCCACTGGTTGTCTCGACTAAGCACCCGAATGTTATGACAACTGATTTTTTGCTGACTTGCCAAAGGGATAGCCAGCTCAGCTATGAAGCGGTTTGCGTCAAACCAGCTGAAGAACTTACTAATCAACGAACAGCAGAAAAAATCGATATCGAGCGAGTCTTCTGGGAGTTACTCGGCGTTCGGTTTCCCATTTTTGTGCTGAGCAAACGACTTAAAATGCAAGCAGCAAACATCAAATGGGCAACGTGGCCGCTGCGGCACGGACACTATGACAATGAATTTCTAGATAGAGCTGTACAGCTCGTGGAATTAGGTCCGCAGCTGCGTACCAACCTATGCGAAAGGTTTGTCGCCCACCTTGATGTTCAACTGGACGATGCAATCAACGTAATGCGTGCGCTTATTGGTTCAAAGAGAGTTCATCTTGATAGTAGACAGGATTGGCAGGAAGCCGATGCGTTCGATATACTAGCAACACAAACACTGGGCGTTAGGACCTAGCAGATTGCAGATTGAGACCAACAGTACTTGGAAGATTTACGATCTGGACGGTATCGAAGCCGGACACTATCGGGTCTTGGCAATCCAATCAGAAGCCGATTTAGTTATTCTTTTCAAATTAGAGCACGAGAGCAGCACCAAACTTTACCGCCCGATCGCTGCCTTGCTCAGCGACTTTACAGCTGCTATCGATAGTAACGCAATTCAGGCTGAAGCCTTTAAAACACCGCCGTATCTACTTGTCGATGAAGAAAGCCTTCCGCAACACCGTCGGCAAATACGCGACGAACGTCTGCTACACATTCAGCCCCTGATAAAGAACAGAAGTTTCTTGCAAGACTTCACCTTGTCGCTACGCTCAACGCACGTCAGTGGCAGGGCCAAAGAGATCGGGATCGACGTTCGAACCCTTTATCGCCTCTTAAACACTTATTGGCGCTATGGACAGACCGCTAATGCCCTACTTCCTAGATTTGCTAAACAAGGAGCACCAGGTAAACAAAGACAGTCAGGAGAGAGAAAACGCGGCAAACCTGTGACCTCTCGCACCGGTTTGATCGATATGAATCCAGGGATCAACATCACACCTCACGATAAGAAACTAATTCTAAAAGGGGCAAAAAAATTCCTACTTATTGGTGAGCATCGCTCTTACAAGAGCGCATGGGAGAAAACGATTGCCCACTACTACTCCAAGGAAGTCTCGGCCGCAGAACAAGAAGAACGCTTTCCTAATGTTCCTAATTACCGACAATTTAGTTATTGGGTCAAAGTTCTAATCGACGAAGATAAACTCATTCGTGGAAGAACAAGCACAGGTGACTATCTTCGCAATAAACGTGGGCTTCACGGAACAGCAACAGATTACGCGAAGGTGCCCGGTAGCTGTTTTGAAATCGACGCGACGGTAGCCGATGTACATCTTGTCTCCCACTTCGACCGTAGTAAGGTTTTGGGGCGCCCCACCATTTATTCTGTCGTCGATGTCGCAAGTCGAATGATTGTTGGCATCCATATTTCCTTAGAACACGCCTCCTGGCGAGCCGCAAAACAGGCACTATTGAACGCATTTTCACCGAAGTCTCCTTATTGCTTGCGGTATGGTATCACAATTACAGAGGAAGATTGGCCCTGCCATCATCTGCCTGAGAGCCTCTTGTGCGATCGGGGTGAGCTAGCGGGACTGGTACCAGAACAACTTCTTGTACCTGTGACCCAGTTAAGCATTACCCCGCCTTATCGACCTGACATGAAAGCGATTGTCGAGCGCTGCTTTGGGAAGTTTAATTCCGAGTTGCTGCATGAACTCCCCGGATCCACCAAAGGCCGCGCACATACGCGGGGGGAACCAGACCCTCGCCTTCAATCCCAGCTAACCATTCACGAGTTTACCACGCTCCTAATAGATGAAGTACTGCAGCAAAATCAAAGCGTTTGCGAGGCACTCGCTTCCCAGAGCCCGCTACTAATCCAGAACGGTTTACCACCAACTCCACTTAACTACTGGAACATCCATCGACAGACCAACCGCACGGCCTTCAAGGTCACCGACCCAGAAAGGCTGACTGCTGAACTTTTGCATCCAGTAGAAGTATCCATGACCGGACGAGGCATTCGGCTTCACGACAGTATATACTATACCTACGACCATCCCGATTTTGATGCTTTAAAAGCAAAGGCCCGTACGCAAGGACGGATCAAGCTTGAAGGCCGCCAAGATCCCGAAAATGCTTCTCATTTGTATGTCAGGTTGCAGCCAAATGGGCCATTTACTTTATGCACTCTGTCGTCCAAATCAGGAATCTTCGCCAATATGCACAGCGCGGACATTTCATTCTTTTTGGACTATCAAAAAGCCAACAAACGCTTTGCGTCAGTCCCGTCAAGAAAAGTTGAGAGCCTAAAGCTACGCAAACAAACACAAGACAAGGCTCAAGCTGCAACAAAAGAAGCGTCAGTTGGGGTACGCAAGGCAGACAAAACGAAAGGGATGCGGGAGACCCGGCAACAAGCACTGGAGATTGAACGTAGAAAGTCAAATCTGCCAGAAGCGCCCCGAACTCCGGACGAAAGCATGAATGCTTTCGACCCACACAACCTGAAAAGTACGATTTCATTGCTTTAAAGAAAGAAAAACCGCAATGGTTCCTGTTAAGGCTCAGTATATAAAAACGGCTTTCCCAGACTATCAAGGTAACCCGCTTATTGAAGCCCTACCACCCCGCTGCTCTGACGAGCAATTAATCGATATCCTTGAAAGTTACCCAACTCCAACCACCGCAGAGCGCATGTTGGATCCCTTTGATAGACTTGACTACCTTTCCCGCTTAGATCATTTCGTTCAACCTCTCCCTGAGTACTTTCACCTTTACCGTGCCGCTGATAGAACCATTCGCAAAGGCTATTCTGCAAAAAACCCGCTCTCGCCAACCACGCAGAATTATCTTCATTACCCACTCGATACACCTACAAAGATTGGACTGGTTCGGGAAAAGTGGAGGGACTTCTGTTAAATTGACAACAGGAGGACTTCATGGGGCGAACACATTATAC
>CANLTN010000019.1:0-75401 GCA_947494035.1 uncultured Pseudovibrio sp.
CATTCGCCAATAACGTTCGAGAGACAGCAAAGAGAAATTGAGATGAAGTCTCTCCACTTTTCTTAGGCCAATCCAGTCGCTCGTGCCCTGATTTGGGTGGCGGATGGGCATATGTACCTCAGGCCTCTAACCTATATTGGAAGATTGCTTTGTCGGTGCCCGAAGTTGAAAAAAGCGGCAGAGCTAGAATCCCCCCCGATACTCTAGCTCTAGCCGCTTTATCATTGTGGGTTGGTGCCGTTTTCAAACCGTCCTTCGAAATCGGCGCGCCACGTTCCGGCAGGATCTTTATTCGCGTTATTCGGTACTGGCCTCAGCGTCCAAACCGGAGATCATGTGATCTGCAGATTTTCCACGCGAGATAAACTCAGAAACCACAACCAACCCAAGGATTGCCAAGAATACGCAAATGAATAAAGCTAAACCGAAAGTCATAGTGCCTCCACTCCAATGACAATCAAAGCGTAGATATCATCTTGACCTATGTCAATATGAATTAATAATTTAGCTAATGTGAAATTTACTCACGGTCACAAAGAGATTTTATTCTAGATTACATTTCGCACTGCACACATCAGTATCTACTATACCTATACTACTCTTAGGGTGTTCGTGATCATCATTCCTACACCCCAATACTCAAGATACTCGTATATCTACGTATCTCACCTAAGTTAAATCGATTTAGCCGCTGATTGGCAATCGAGTGCTTTTGCAGCGCGAAATCGCGAGTTATGCTCATCTGACACAGGAATGTGTCGCTGCATCCCTCGATTTCAGGAGATCTTTCATGCCCATGCCGCAGGAGTACCAACTCGCATCACAGCACTACGAATCTTTCCTCAAGGCCGCACAAGAGGCGTTGGATATGACCACGCGGAATCAAACCTATACATGTGTGCAGGCCACATTACTAGTGTTTCGGCATCGGCTGACCGCTGAGCAGATTCTGATGTTTGCCGACACGCTTCCGGCAGTTCTTCGGGCTATCTTTACCTCTGGCTGGAGCCCTGACGACTTCCGGCCCGAGTTTGGCCGAGAAGACGATTGGCAGGCCGAGGTGAAAGCCCTGCGCGTACATCACAATTTTGCTGATGACGAGACACCGGCTCGCGTCGCAGCCGTTTTGCACCAGTATGTCGATCTGCTCCGCTTTGAGAAGGTGCTACAGCAGATTGGACCGGATACTTCAAGTTTCTGGAGGATTGAGGCTGCTGCCCGCATTTGAGCATCAAGTAGACGATCAGGGCAAACTTCCCAGTGAACGAGATCATGCATCCAGAATCCGGATGAACGCAAAATATTACATAGCAACGCAAACGGCATTTGTGAGAGTTATGCTCTGAATCGCTCTTTTCGCGGTGCGCGGGTTTTCGGCATGACAGGGAGAGAGCGTTTAGGCTTTGCCGCAACGTTCTTGCGCACAGCACATTCATAAGCAATTGAATTTGTTTGAATAATTTCGCCTTGTATTTGGCGTGGTAGTTCTGACACGAGTCTTATCTCAGGTTTACAGTGTGGGGATATGGCGGCAAGGTTGGGGGAGTATGAAGATTTAATCCCGCATCACAAGGTTTCACTGTGCGTTGGTTTTTACAAAGCAACGCAAAACAACGCAAAGGGGCATAAGTTTGCGGATTGTGCATGTTATCCTCGCTCTGGGGCTTGGGCTGATTATTGCCGGTTGCGCCTCGGTTGGTAATGAGAGTCTTCGGCATTTGACGCGTGAAGACCTTGAGAGCCAGCTGGAAAATGGCAAAACCACCAAGGAAGATGTGCGCATGGCTCTGGGTGATCCGAGCACCACAGACTTTACTGATAGCGGCAATGAGATCTGGAAATACAAGCACGTACGCACAAAGGCGCGGGTTGAGAACTTTATTCCTGTGGTGGATTTGCTCGCCAGTGGACAGGACGTAACCACCAAGGAAGTCGCCCTGTTCTTTGACAGTGACGGTCTGCTTAGAAACTACAACATGATTGAGGTGGAAGACGAAATCCGCACCGGTTTACTCACTGCGAACATGTAGCATAAGATTTTTTGGGAGTTTGGTGCGCTCGGGGCGAAGTTCCGGGCGTTTTTGGTGTTTATTCCCCTGTTTGCCGGAGAGACCTAACGGACTTCTAAAAAAACGCGGAGCCCGAAAATTTCCGGAGCCCGCGTTTTTGCATTTTGTCGCCGTTGTTCAGCGGAGGTTATCCGCGCAGGGTACCACCGGTAGCCTTTTGAACGGACGCAACAATCTTGTTTGAGACTGCCTCGATATCCTCATCGGTGAGCGTCTTTTTGGTTGGCTGCAGCGTCACATCAATCGCGAGAGACCGCTGGCCTTCCGGAACGCCCTTACCTTCGTAGATATCGAAGAGATTCACGTTTGTGATCAATGCTTTATCAGCACCTTTCGCCGCACGAAGGAGCTTATCAGCCGGAACAGAGCTGTCTACCAGGAACGCAAAGTCCCGTTTTACCGGCATAAGGTCAGCTGCATTGAGCGCACCCTTGGATTTGGTCGCCTTCTTCTTCGGCTGAGGAACAGCATCGATGAAGACTTCAAACGCCACCAGTGGGCCTTCAATGTCCAATGTTTCTAATGTCTTAGGATGTATCTCGCCGAAGTACGCCAGAGTGTTTTTCGGGCCCATTTTGAGGGCACCGGAGCGGCCTGGGTGGTAGTAGGATGGAGCGTCGGTGAAGACCATCAGGTTGTTGACCTGCGCACCGATGGACTCCAATACTGCACCCGCATCAGCTTTCGCGTCGAAAACATCAATGTTTTCAGCGTTTCCGGACCAATGGCGACCAGAACCAGTTGGTTTAGCGGTACCGCGGCGGATGCCGGCGATGATCATCTTCTGGCCTTTTTCGCTATCATCTTCAAACACTTGGCCGACTTCGAAGAGAGCAACGTCTGCATAGCCGCGATCTGCGTTGCGCTGAGCTGCGGTAAGCAGGCCAGGCAGCAGGGATGGACGCATGTCAGACATATCTGCGGAGATCGGATTTGCCAATGATAACCGACGGTTACCGCCTCCACCGAAGAGCGCCGCGTGTGCCTCTGGAATGAAGGACCACAGAACAGCTTCGTCCATGCCGCGTGCAGCGAGGGCACGGCGGGCATTGGAGCGGCGGATCTGGCTAACAGTCAGAACCTTCTGGGAGATTGGTTCCATACGCGGGAGGGTAGCAGTTGGCACTTTGTCGATGCCAACAATACGCATAACCTCTTCTACCAAATCGGCTTTTCCGTGTACGTCCGGACGCCAGCTTGGGGGAGAAACCTTCACCACGTCACCGTTGCCCGCGACCCAGAAGCCCAGCAAGGAGAGGATAGCTTTGATCTCGCTGTGGGATACTTCCAGACCGGAGAGGCGTTTTACTTCGCTGAGTGGGAACTCAATGATGCGCTCTTCCTGTGGCACTTCTCCTACAACGTGCAGGTCGGATGCTTCGCCGCCGCCACACAGGTCCATGACCAGTTTCGTTGCAACTTCAAGACCTTCCACCATGTACGCTGGGTCCACACCGCGCTCGAAGCGGTAGCGGGCGTCGGTAGATACTCCCAGTTTACGACCGGTGCGGGCGATGTTGAGCGGGTCCCAGAGTGCGCTTTCGATCACCACGTTGGTGGTGTTCTCGTCACAACCTGTTGATTCTCCGCCCATAATTCCGCCGAGGGACTCAAGACCATTATCGTCAGCAATGACAACTACGGTTTCATCAGGGGCATAAGTTTTTCCGTCGAGGCCAACAAGTTCCTCACCTGCTTTCCCGTGACGAACGATCAGATTGCCGGAAACCTTATCTGCATCAAAGACATGCAGTGGGCGGCCCTGATCGAAGGTCATGTAGTTGGTGATGTCCACGAGGGCATTAATCGGGCGCAGACCGATAGCAATCAGGCGCTTCTGCATCCATTTTGGAGACGGGCCGTTCTTGATGCCACGGACCACACGGTAGCCAAATGCAGGGCAGTGTTCCGGGTTATCTCCCAGATCCAAAAGGACTTTTGGATCACTTGCGTTGCTATTTGCGTTGATTTGCGTTTTTTGCGGGGTTTTTAGCGTTCCTAAGCCGGAAGCTGCCAAATCACGCGCAATACCGTAAACGCTCGCACAATCGGAGCGGTTTGGGGTTAGGCCGATCTCGATAACCGGATCGTCCAGACCAACATATTCAACATATGGAACGCCGACTGGCGCATCTTCCGGCAGGTCGATGATGCCGTCATGTTCGTCGGATAACTCCAGCTCACGCTCGGACGCCATCATGCCGAAGCTTTCCACGTCACGGATTTTGCCGACGGACAATGTTACATCGATACCAGGCACGTAGTCGCCCGGTTTTGCGAACACGCCGACCAGACCTTTACGGGCATTTGGAGCGCCGCAGACAACCTGCACCGGATCACCTTCGCCGGTGTCCACTTTCAGAACACGGAGACGATCAGCATTCGGGTGCTGCTCTGCTTCCAAAACGCGTGCGATTTTGAAGGTGCCGAGGCGATCAGCTGGATTGGTGATTTCTTCCACTTCCAGCCCGATCAGCGTCAGGCGCTCTACAATTTCATCAAGGCTTGCATCGGTCTCAAGATGGTCCTTGAGCCAGGAAAGGGTGAATTTCATTTTTCTGCTCTTTACGTTTGGACCAAATTACTTGGAAAGACCGGAAGCCAGTGTTGGAATGTCCAGCGGGCGGAAGCCGTAGTGCTTAATCCAGCGGACGTCTGCGTCAAAGAAGGCGCGCAGATCGTTCATGCCGTATTTCAGCATTGCCAGACGGTCGATGCCCATGCCCCATGCAAAGCCCTGATACACATCCGGGTCTAGACCACAGTTGCGCAGTACGTTTGGATGCACCATGCCGCAGCCCAGGATTTCCATCCAGTCGTTGCCAGTGCCGATTTTCACTTCTGCGCCGGAGCGGTCGCACTTCACGTCCACTTCCATGGATGGCTCGGTGAACGGGAAGAAGCTTGGGCGGAAGCGCAGCTCCACGTCGTCCACTTCGAAGAAGGACTTCAGGAATTCTTCCAATGTGCCTTTCAGGTGGCCGATATGGGTGGACTTGTCGATAACAAGGCCTTCCAGCTGGTGGAACATTGGCGTGTGTGTCTGATCACTGTCGCAACGGTACGTACGACCCGGAATGATGATACGCAGTGGCGGCTCCTGAGAGCGCATTGTGCGGATCTGCACTGGGGATGTGTGCGTGCGCAGCAACATGCGCTCACCGTCTTCCTTCTCGTTGAAGAAGAAGGTGTCATGCATTTCGCGGGCCGGGTGGCCTTCCGGGAAGTTCAGCGCGGTGAAGTTCAGCTCATCGGTTTCGATGTCCGGACCTTCAGCAACGGAGAAGCCCATATCGGCGAAGATGGCGATCAGCTCGTCGGTCACCTGAGAAATCGGGTGGATGCGGCCTTCTTCTGCCGGTGTGGTGCGCAGTGGCTGGCTGACGTCAACAGTCTCAGATGCGAGGCGCGCGCTCAGAGCTTCTTCTTTGAGCACCTCTTTGCGGGCGGAAATTGCATCACCAACGCGGTTCTTCAAGGTATTGAGCAGAGGGCCCATTTCCTTGCGCTCTTCCGGCGTCATTTTGCCAAGCGTTTTCATCTTTTCAGAAACGCTGCCCTTTTTGCCAAGGGCGGCAACGCGCACGTCTTCCAATGCGGCTTCGGAGTCAGCACCGGCAATCGCGGTGTTAATCTCGGCTTCGAGTGTTTCGAGGTCGGACATAATCCCTCAAGGGTTTGCATGTGCCAGCAGCTGCACACAAGTCGAGTCACAGCCGGGCAGATAAAATTCGTGGAGGTCTTTTAGCGAATGCAATGCGCGCAATAAAGGGGCTGATTGATAATCAGGCTCTTAGATTTCCTCAATACTCCCGTTTTTCATCGGAAACTGATGTTTTGCGGCTGTTTTACCCGCTGGGGCAGCACGTAGGATGGCACGCCCTGCCCCGCTGCCTATACGCTCTTTGCCTGAGTGATGACACACAAACAGGCAAGGCGCAAAGCTTTGCGGTGCGGTTCTCACTCATGTCAGGGAGCGTTAAGCCAAGCGCATAAATCGCCCACACGCTGGACCATCATGGACACGAGCGGTGATCTTCTCAGCGATATGCATGCTCAGCGGCATTGGGAATCCTTTGAGGATTGGTTGTGGTGTGGCGGAGGGTAGCGGAAAAGGGCGAGGATGGGAAGGGGAGTAGCACGGTTATCACTTTACTCAGAACCAACCTTTACACTCAATGCTCGAGTTAAAAACTTTTGATTTCTTCCGACTGGCGTTTCATTCCAGAATATTGCGGTGCCACCAGCAGTGGTCTTCGCATTTACTCTTTTTATCAACCCTAACAATTCCAGCTGTGTTGCAATCGTCCTAAAATCTTCATTTGCCATTGCTCTATTTCTTGCTGGCAACTCGTATTTTTCACCGAAATACTTCACCATCAAACGTCGCACGTCACTTTCAGATGGATTTCCAAGTAAATCAAATGCGATAGATTTAAAAATCTCACTCCATGTTTCGGCAATACTAATTTCCTTCTCAAAATAGGATGTATGTATTCTCTCTTCAAAGGCGAAATGAATCTCGAAAACATCATCAAGCCCAACAAGCCCTTCTATTTTTGGAGTGTCCGAAATTTTCCCCAAAGTATGTTTTAGTCTTTCATTCTCTTTACGCAATTCATTGATTTCTTGAAGATTATCGCTTGTAGCAACGGCGTTTCCTCTGACCCAACCAACGGCAGGATACATCTTTATTGTTTTCTGTAAGCTTAGTGCCACTTGGCCAGGCAATTCTTTCGAATGTGACCAAAACTTCACTAACCTCCCTGAAGTCACATTTTCTCGAAATTCTGAGAGCTTCGCCTCTAGATCAGGATCTTTTTCGGTTTTATTTCTTGGGAGTTGCTCTGGGTTGTCATGTACTACTGCTATAACCCTCAAGCCTTTTTCTAGAGCATAATTATACTCTAGCTAGGTATAACTTACACCGTTAGCGCCAACGCTCCCATAACGCCCACCAAGAATAATGATGTAGTAGTCACAATCATCAATAACTTTCTTGATAAACTCAAACTGCTCTTCATCTGCAGCAGGAAAGAGCTCCATACCAGCCGGAATGCAATCCATCTCCATCAGAGTTTGAATTACAGCTGCCCGTTCCTCTTTCAAGTCGGTAAATGTCGAACTAACAAAGACTTGGTAGCGTTTATCCATTGCGATTAATGTCCAATTTAAAATCAATGCCATTGCCTGCGCAAAACAGACAATACCTATTAGATGCATACGTCGAATAAACTATCTTAAATTGCAACAGTCTAGAAGACCAACTCACTCGCAACTTTTTTATAGCATCCTCACAATTCCTAAAGTGTGCTTTGCTCTCGGGTCGCTGTCCGGGATAACGCCGAGGTGGGAGGTAGGTTCTGGGTGGGCGTGGGCTTTGAGAGGATGTGCGGTTCGAAAGGCATCTATCGCTAAGTAGGAGCCTGCCCTGCCTTTTGTCGAGCGCGCTGTTCATTGGGGTGCTTGTGGGTGGTTTCTATGAGTGGTGAGTATGGGGTTGGTGGAGAGGTGTATGGTTCCCGGGTCGTTGCCCGGGATGACACCGAGGGGGATGTGGGGCTTTAGGGGTTACGAGCTCTGAGTGGGGGCATGTGGTGCGAGGGAGTTGTGGCTTGTGGGGTGCTGACTTCGCAGCAGAGGTGATGGGCAGAGCGGTCGCCTCTGGTGTCATCCCGGCCACTGAGCCGGGATCCATACTCCCAGTATTGGATGGTGACTTCAGGCAGTGGCGGCGGGGTGAGGCTCTCGGCATACTTGGGGTATGTTTTACTTCATGTACATTCTTGCGAGCCGTCGACATGGGACCCTTTATACGGGTGTAACCAATGATCTGGCGAAGCGCGTTTATCAGCACAAGACGAAGGTGAAACGCTGGCGGCGGGATTGGAAAATACAAGCCATTGAAGGGATGAACCCGCATTGGGAGGACTTGTCTCCTTCCCTTCACCATTAAGCTGAGGCTGGTGGATATGGATCCCGGCTCGGGGGCCGGGATGACACCGAGGGGAGACGCTTTGGTTTTTGTCGCTTACGTTGTTGGCTGGGGTGCTTGAGGGTGAGTTTGGGGAACAGAAAAGGGCGACACCAACTGGTGTCGCCCTTCCTGAAACGCTAGAAGCCGTCGACCTCCTACAATTAGCCGACGGCTTATTTTCTAATCAGCTCTTAGAAGTGGACTGATTTGGAGTCCAGTGGCTTCTGGAGTGGTGGGGCGAATTTGGTTAGGTCGATGCCTTCTACTGCTGCCTTGTACTCGTCCATGTTTGGTGTACGGCCAAGGATTGCGGAGAGGACGACCACTGGCGTGGAGGCCAGCAGGGACTCGCCCTTCTTCTCGGAGGAATCTTCAACAACACGGCCTTTGAAGAGGCGGGTGGATGTTGCCAGAACGGTGTCGCCTTTGGCTGCCTTTTCCTGGTTACCCATGCACAGGTTACAACCAGGACGCTCCAGATAGAGGATGTTTTCGTATTCAGTACGTGCGGTTGCTTTTGGCATTGCGTCATCGAATTCGAAGCCGGAATACTTTTGCAGGATGCTCCAGTCGCCTTCTTCCTTCAGCTCATCGATGATGTTGTAGGTTGGGGCTGCAACAACCAACGGAGCCTTGAACTCGACCTTGCCGCCTGCGTTCTCAAGGTTCTTGAGCATCTGAGCAACAATTTTCATGTCGCCTTTGTGCACCATACAGGAACCGACGAAGCCCAGATCCACTTTCTTCTCGCCACCGTAGTAGGAAATAGGACGGATGGTGTCGTGGGTGTAACGCTTGGAAACGTCGTTGTTATTCACGTCCGGGTCAGCGATCATCGGCTCATTGATCTGGTCCAGATCAACAACAACTTCAGCGAAGTACTTGGCGTTGTCATCCGGGGTCAGAGCTGGGTTCTCGCCAGACTTGATCTGGGCAATACGCTTGTCCGCTTTGTCGATCAGGCCCTGAAGGGTTTTGGCTTCATTGTCCATTCCCTTCTCGATCATGATCGCGATGCGGTTTTTGGCCAGCTCGAGTGAACCAATCAGCGTTTCATCGTTGGAGATACAGATGGAGGCTTTTGCCTTCATTTCTGCGGTCCAGTCGGTGAACGTGAAGGCCTGGTCTGCCAGCAGCGTACCGATGTGCACTTCGATGATGCGGCCCTGGAACACGTTGTCGCCGTGCTGCTTGAGCATCTGGGACTGTGTGGCGTGCACTACATCGCGGAAGTCCATGTGATCAGCCATGGTGCCTTTGAAGGTCACTTTGACGGATTCAGGGATCGGCATAGTCGCTTCACCGGTTGCCAGAGCCAGCGCAACGGTGCCGGAGTCTGCGCCGAAAGCAACGCCTTTGGACATACGGGTGTGGCTGTCGCCGCCGATGGTGATGTCCCAATCGTCCACGGTAATGTCGTTGAGCACCTTATGGATCACGTCTGTCATGGCGTGGTAAACGCCTTTTGGATCGCGTGCGGTGATCAGGCCGAACTTGTTCATGAACTTCATGAGTTTAGGAATATTCGCCTGCGCTTTCAGGTCCCAAACAGAAGCGGTGTGACAGCCGGACTGGTATGCGCCATCAACAGTTGGAGAGATGACGGTTGCCGCCATGGCCTCCAGCTCTTGAGAGGTCATCAGGCCTGTGGTGTCCTGAGAGCCAACGATGTTCACCTTCACGCGGACATCAGAACCTGCGTGCAGGGTTACACCCGGGGTGGTGCCAACAGCATTGCGGTTGAAGATTTTCTCAACGGCAGTCAGGCCCTGACCTTCGTGGGAGATCTCTTTGGATGCTGCGAATACGGCAGGGGTGTCAACGCCCAGAGTTTCCGCAGCAAAATTCTGCAGTTTCTTACCGAAGACAACTGCGTAGGAGCCGCCAGCCTTGATGAACTCAACTTTTTGAGGTGTAAGTGCAGAAGAGATGTCGACCAGCTCTTTATCACCCTCATAAAGCTTCATAGCCTTGGTGTTGATCGTGAAAACCTTGCCGGTTTCAACAGAGTAGGCCTGCTCCAGAACAGGGTCGCCGTTTTCATCCAGAACCGGGTTGCCGTCTGTGTCCAGCTTCTTGACCCAGTTCTTCAGATCAATGCCGATGCCGCCGGTTACGCCAACAGTTGTCAGGAAGATTGGGGAGATGCCATTGGTGCCAGCAACAATCGGCGCGATGTTGACGAAAGGAACGTATGGGCTGGCCTGCTTGCCGGTCCACAGCGCAACGTTGTTTACGCCGGACATGCGGGAAGAGCCAACGCCCATGGTGCCCTTCTCTGCGATCAGCATGACGCGTGCATCAGGATGCGCCTTCTGCAGCTCCTGAATTTCAGCCCGTGCTTCTTCGGAGATCATGCATTTACCATGCAGTTCACGGTCAGAGCGGGAGTGGGCCTGGTTGCCAGGAGACAGCAGGTCAGTGGAGATATCACCCTCACCTGCAATGAAGGTGACGACTTTGATTTCTTCTTCTACATCAGGAAGCTTTGTGAAGAACTCAGCTTTTGCGTAGCTTTCCAGAATGTCTTTGGCGATTGCGTTGCCAGCTTTGAGAGCAGCAGCAAGACGGTCGGTGTCTGCTTCATACAGGAACACCTGTGTTTTCAGCACAGCAGCAGCTGGAGCTGCGATGGCAGCATCATCACCCAGAGCCAGATCCAGCAGAACCTCTACAGAAGGGCCACCCTTCATGTGGGAGAGAAGTTCAAACGCAAACGCTGGCGTAATCTCTTCAACAACAGAGCTACCGAGAATGATCTCCTTCAAAAACTTAGCCTTTTCGCCAGCAGCACTGGTGGTGCCCGGCAAGGTGTTGTAAATGAAGAACTCGAGCGACTGGGCTCTGTGTTCGTTCTCAAGATCTTTGATCTGAGAAATGATCTCAGCCACAAGAGCACCATCTTCAATAGGCTTTGGATTCAAGCCCTGGCCCTTGCGCGTTTCGATCTCATTCAGGTAGTCTGTGTACAAGCTCATGATTATCCTGGCGATTTAGTGTTAGATGCAGCTTGAACACCGGGTCACAGAATCTTCTGATAAACCGGGGCAAGTCGTGTTGTATGCGGATGTATACCAAACAACGCAGACTTGCAAGATTTTTTGACGAGGTCGGGCCAGTTGACACACTTACACAGCCGATTAGGCACTCCTTCCACACAGACGAAGTACCATCTTCGGAAAAGTCTCTCATCTCGCAGCTTTGACGTTATGCGTGAGCTTCGTGATTGCTCAGGGAAATGTGCAGGCGATTTTTCAGCAGAAAATGCAATTAGAGGCGCGCACATGCATATTCTATAAAGGCCTAACTAAACTCCCCGCGGATGTATTTGCGGGTTAGCTCTTCGCGAGGGTTCTCGAACAGCTCGTTGGTCTTACCCATTTCCACCAGATGACCGCACCGGTGCCCATCGGAAATGCCCACTGAGAAGAAAGCAGTCGTATCCGCCACACGCTGAGCCTGCTGCATATTGTGGGTCACGATGGCCAAGGTGTAATGCTCTTTCAAGTCGTGCATCAGGTTCTCGATCTTACGTGTCGCGATAGGATCAAGTGCAGAACAGGGTTCATCCATCAAAAGCACAGTTGGCCCCGGAGCCACTGCGCGGGCAATACAAAGGCGTTGTTGCTGCCCACCGGAAAGAGCAAGGCCGCTTTGCTTCAGCTTGTCTTTTACCTCATCCCAAAGCGCCGCCTGACGTAAAGCGCTTTCCACGCGCTCATCCATATCACCTTTGAAGTGGTTGATCCTGAGACCAAAGGCAACATTATCGTAAATGCTCATGGCAAACGGGTTCGGCTGCTGGAAAACCAGCCCGATGTGACGGCGTACCAGCACCGGATCAATGGAAGGCGCATAGATATCCTGCCCCATGAAATGCACATCACCGTCCATTTTGAAGATTGGGACCAGATCGTTCATACGGTTCAAACTACGCAGTACAGTACTTTTCCCGCAACCGGACGGACCGATAAAACCTGTTATCTCACCTTTGCGGATAGGCACGTGACTGTCGCGAACAGCCCGAAATTTTCCGTAGTAGATGCTGTTTATCTTGGCATCGATCGCGATTTCCGCTTCATT
This sequence comes from uncultured Pseudovibrio sp., assembly GCA_947494035.1. Classification (GTDB taxonomy): domain Bacteria; phylum Pseudomonadota; class Alphaproteobacteria; order Rhizobiales; family Stappiaceae; genus Pseudovibrio. Next base: position 12,130 of record CANLTN010000019.1, read on the forward strand.
ACTTTGCGGCACGAACTCCACGCTTTCGTCAATGCGTGCAACTGAAGCATTCATGTTCATTGTAGCTCTCCAATTCCCTAGCATTTTGGCCTGCCAATAATGCGGCTGAGCACGTTAAAGGCGAAGACAATCAGGACAAGGACAAGCGACCCAGCCCACGCCAGTTCAATCTGGTTCGGAAACGGCATTCCGGAAAAATTATAGATAAGAATGGAAAGCGAAGCTGTTGGCTCGATGAGGCCTCTCATCCAGAAATTACTGAAGAGCGCCGTAAACAGCAGCGGGGCGGACTCACCTGCTGCCCGCGCAATGGACAGCATGATGCCCGACAATATTGCAGGCATAGCTGCGGGAAGCACGACTTTTGTCACGACCTGCCCGCGTGTACACCCCATACCAAAGGCGGCATCTTTCATGCGCTGGGGCACCATTGAGACAGCCTGCTCCGATGTAAGCAGGATAATCGGCAACATCAAGATAGCCAGAACGATACCGCCCGCCAGAGCGGAGTACGTGCCCAGACCGACAACAAGCAATGCGTAGATAAACACACCGGCAAGAATGGACGGGAAGCCGGACATCACTTTGGCGATAAAGCGAACCGTCCTTGCGGTACGGCTACGTGGTGCGAGTGAACCGGTTAAAACACCACCCATAATCCCGAGGGGAACGCTGAACAGGCAAGCAATTGTGATCATAACAAGTGTGCCGACAATCGCGTTACCGATACCCCCACCATCCATGAAACCTGCAGGAGGCAACTGGGTGAACAGATCCCAGTTGAGGCGTGAGCCGCCCTTGGTGATCAGCATATAAAGAACAGAAAAGAGCGGGATTGCGCCGATAACCGCGACACTGAACAGCGTACCGGTGAAGATATAATTGATGAGCGTATCCCGATCGAAATGCTTGCGGCCAAGGTCAAAGACTTCAGTTTGCTCGATATCTTGCGTACCAGCCATATCAGATTGCCTCCTGCTTTCTGGAGATGCTCATGATGTAAGCGCCGATAGCGTTGACCGCGACTGTGATGAGTAGCAATGCAAGCGCTGCATACATTAGGGCCACCAGTTCAACCTGCCCTGCTTCAGGGAAGTTGGAGGCAAGGAGAGAAGCGAGTGTTTTGGCGGGTGCAAACAGCGAAAGGCTGATCTGATTGACGTTGCCGATCAACATTGCAAGCGCCATCGTCTCACCAAGGGCGCGGCCAAAGCCAAGCACCATAGCCCCCATCACCCCGCTTGATGCGGTTGGAAGAATGACCTTTAAGATAGCCTGTTTGCGCGTTGCGCCCATGCCGTAGGCCGCTTCTTTCACTTTTTCCGGTACTTGCGCAAAGGCATCCTGTGAGATTGCTGCGATGGTTGGCAGGATCATGATAGCCAGAACAATAACAGCAGGCGCGAGACCCGGACCGCTAAGTGATGTGCTGAATAACGGAATGAAACTGAAATACTCGTGCAGCCAGGCTGCAACTGGCCTTATGGCAGGGATAACGACGTAGATACCCCAGAGGCCATAGACCACACTGGGAATGGCCGCCAGCATCTCAACGATTAACCGGAAGGTTTGCGACAAGCGATGTGGCAGGTACCCTTGTGATAGAAACAGAGCGATACCAACGCCAAAGCTGCCGCTGATTAAAAGGGCAAGCACCGAGCTGTAAAGCGTCCCCCAGATTTCGGCCAGAATGCCAAATTCCTGCCGGGAGACATCCCATCTGGTGCCGACAAAAAATCCAAGCCCGTAATCTTTGATCGCAGGCGAGGCGACAAGTGCAATTTCAAAGACGATATATAGACCGAGAAAAACGACCATACCGCCAGCACCAAAAGCAAGCCAACGGACTCCGCGGTCCGAAAGTACATCGAAGAAACTGGGTGCAGACGGCGAGAAACCATCTCCGCTTTCCGGTCCAGACATAGTGGACTTCATTTTCTTATTTCCTCAACTGGCAAAAGAGCCAAGTCGGTCAATGTGAAGCCCCGAGGGGCCGTATGCTCCCTCGGATTCTCGATCTCACAGTGTAGCTGCTGTGCAGCTTAGTTAATCTCCTGCGCAGCTTCGCGAACGCGCGATACCACAGCTTCCGGAAGTGGGATGTATCCCAAATCCGAAGCCATCGCCTGACCGTCGGTCAAGCCATATTCGATGACATCTTTTGCCAACTGCGCTTTTGCAGGATCGTCGTAGCTTTTGTAGAACATGAGCCAGGTGAAGGTTGCGATCGGATAGGAGTTTTCGCCGTTTGCATCATCAATCCAAACACGCAAGTCATCGCCGGACATATCCGCACCGGCAAGGGCAGCCATACCAGCTTCATCACCTGCGGCAACGTAATTGCCGGACTTGTTCTCCAGAACCGCAGACTTGGTATTCGTCAGTTTGGCAAACCCGTATTCGACATAGCCGATAGAACCGGGTGTCTGAGTAATCATTGCCGTCACACCTTCGTTTTGAGGTGCTGCAACGAAGCGGTTGTTTTGTGGCCACTGAACCGTTGTTCCAACGCCAACTTCCTCAGCAAATGTAGGGTGGATAGCGGCCAGATGGCGCGTAAATACGTAAGTTGTGCCGGAGCTATCTGAACGGCGAACAACCGTTATTGGCAGGTCTGGTAAATCGGCACCTTCGTTTGTTGCAGCGATTGCTGGATCATTCCAGTTTTCAATCTTGCCCTCAAAGATGTCACTGTAAGCTTCACGAGACAGTTGAAGGTCATCAACGCCCGGTACATTGAAAGCAAGCACGATTTCACCCGCTGTCATCGGCAGTAGAACCACACCATTTTCGACTTGTGCGATTTGCTCATCCGTCATAGCGGCATCACTGCCTGCAAAATCAACGGTACCATTGATCAGATCCTGAACACCCGCACCGCTGCCTTTGGATTGATAATCGACGGATTCATCGGCATGCTTCGAACTGAAGTCCTGAAACCACGTGGAGTAAATCGGGAATGGGAAGCTTGCGCCAGAACCGATCAGTCTTGTTTCGGCATGGGCTGCACTCGCCATCGTTGCGACGAGACCAGCAGCGACCAGACCTTTTAAATAGTTACCAAGTGACATTATGAGACAAACTCCGCGGCACTTTTTCTACATAAGACGAGACAAAGCGAAAAGGATATCCCTTCTCTCAGAAGGCCACATAGTCTCTTTATATGACAGTTTCATTACACTAGGTAATCTGCGCAATTTTACTCAAATACAGCAGAAAACCCGCTGTTTTCAGCCATGAAACAGCGGATCTACAAGTATGAATAACGGCTTATAAACAAGCTGACAAAGGGCACCAAAACGGTCTGCAGCAAGAAAGGTGCAACACGTGCGCCTAATGGCATTAGCAAATGCATGCCCCACTTACCAACTTCGGGGACAAACCTAATTTTCCCAAAAGAAAACCCGCCAACTCGCTGAGTTCGCGGGTGTAGTCTTTGTTCTGGGTCCGTGCACGCCTAGATGAGCGGGCGGATGGAGCCGACGGTTTGGGCGCGGGAGTTTGTTACATCTGGATATGCCAGAGCAGCTATCTCTTGTTCTTCTCGTGCATTCAGTGCGCCGATGCGTCGAAGCACCGCTGCAATCGCTACGCTACTTGCGCGGCCTGCACCGTCAGCAATCTTCAGCGCCACACCTACACCTTGGTCTCGCACGATTGCAACGTAATACCCATCTGCGCCAGGTTTTAAGATGATCCGACCCTTTGTCGCTACACACAAATCAGTTGCCAGCTGGTTGGTTCCGGAAATGAAAGCAGGAGCTTCGGCAACAGCATTCAATACTCGGTCGATCGCGTCACGCTTATTTTGCGCGAGAGAGTCCGTCGATGCCATACGAGCCATTGCTCCAGCCATCGCAACGATAGGCATAGCTGGGGCCGGTAATGTACAGCCGTCTATCCCAAACGAGTAACTGCGAGCATCCTCGCCTGTCAGCAAAGACAGGTCATCAAGAAAGCGCTGCTGCACTGGATGATCCATTTTGTCGTAACCATTGGGATCGTGACCACAATGCTTGCAAACGCTCAAAAACCCTGTGTGCTTGCCAGAACAGTTATGATAGATCGTTTCACGCTTGCCCCCGTTGCTTAGCACTCTTTCCATTGCATCCGTGTTGCGAGGTAGATCCGGTCCACATTTCAGGTCAGCGGACGTGCACTGGATCCGGCCCAGCCATTCCGACACGGTGTTAATGTGAAAACTCTCTCCCTTATGGGATGCGCAGGATAGCGAAATGTGCTCTGCACCCAATCCGAAATGCTCAGCTGCACCACTTTCTACGAGCTGGATTGCCTGGATCAGCTTTAAGGAGGAGCGCGGGAAGGTTATCAGGTCCGGGTTACCAGCACCATCGAGCAGCTCCCCCGATGGAGACACAACCGCAAAGTGTCCGTAGTGCACGGATTCAACAGTCGAACCGCGCCGCACCTCAACCAACGGCAAAGCCTCAACGGTTTCAGGCAAATTTTGCGTGATAGGCGCGACTGAATTCTTTTCAGCGTTATCAATCAAAGGTATCATGTCTAGGTCCATTTTTTTAGGAGAACGTCGTGGAGCTGAAGTGGTTGGAAGATTTCATCACACTGGCGAAACTTGGGAATTTTTCGTCGGCAGCCGAGATGCGAAACGTAACGCAGCCTGCATTTAGCCGCCGCATTCAAGCCCTTGAGAACTGGTTGGGAACGGAGTTGTTTGATCGTTCGACAACGCCGATCACGCTTACTGAGGGCGGCAAACTGTTTCTCCCCCATGCCACCCAAATTGCCGGCGGTATCTACAGCGTCCGACACGAGTTCAGTGGCATTGCAAGCAGAGCAGAACTCACCCTGCGGATAATCACGTTGCATACACTTGCAAACCACTTCATCCCGAACCTCATTTCGGTGACCCGGGCTTCCGAGTTGCCCATCAACTTCCAGATAACTCCAGATGTTCGGGGGATCGAAAACTATATCGTCCAGTTGCTCAGCGATGATGTCGATATTTTGATTACTTATGACCGCCTGGACATGCCTCAGCTGAGTAGTCACAAAGGTACCGTGCAGAAAATTCTCTTGGCACATGAAGTACTCCTACCAGTTATACATAGGGATCTGTTTCAAGCGCTAGAGAAGAGCTTTGCAGGCGAAAACGCTGAGCCGATTCCGTACCTGTTTTATTCCGGAGATTCCTTTTCACAGTCACTCTTGCGTCCGATCATAGAAAAGCTGAGTTGGCCGCTGGAACCAGTCTATGAGACGAGTCTGGGAGAAGGCCTACTCAACATGGCGTTGTTACAAGGGGGCCTTGCTTGGGTCCCCCAAAGTTTGGCTCAGGATGGAATAGAATCTGGTGTCTTGAAGAAGGTTGGCGACCAGTCCGCAGAAGCCCGCATCGGAATTTATGCTTACTGTCGCCAGTCCACCTTTACCCCCGCACAGTCCCAATTTTGGGACCGAATGCATGCAGGTGCACCATTTGATTTCACCCAGAAAAACGAGATCAGTGCCCCAGTATCTGACTGAGGAACATCTTCGAACGTTCGTGTTGGGGATTGTTGAAGAATGTTTCAGGATCATTCTCTTCAACAATCACCCCTTCGTCCATAAAGATGACCCTATCAGCCACTTTGCGCGCGAAGCCCATTTCATGGGTGACGCAAAGCATGGTCATGCCCCCTTCCGCGAGTTCAACCATAACGTCCAGAACTTCGGCGATCATTTCCGGATCAAGGGCAGACGTTGGTTCATCAAACAGCATGATTTTAGGGTTCATACACAGCGCCCTCGCGATCGCGACACGTTGTTGCTGACCACCTGACAATTGCCCTGGGTACTTGTGTGCCTGATGAGGGATCTTGACCCGTTCCAAAAGGTCCATTGCTATTGCTTCTGCTTCAGCTTTTGGCCTGCCCCGCACGTGCCGCTGCGCAAAGGTGCAGTTGTCCAAGACGCTCATGTGCGGAAAGAGGTTGAAGCTTTGGAAGACCATCCCGACTTCCTGACGAATGGCATCAATATTCTTCAGGTTCTCATCCATTTCAATGCCATCTACCGTCAGGTTTCCTTCCTGAAATTCTTCCAGATGGTTGATCGTACGTATCAGAGTGGACTTGCCTGATCCCGAGGGACCGCAAATTACAATTTTCTCGCCATTGGCAACATCAAGGTCGATTCCGCGCAGGACGTGAAACGCCTCATACCACTTGTTCAAGTTGCGAATTTTTATGATTGAATCGTTATTTTGTGCTTCGAACATGGAGCTTTTCCCAAGTGTTAAGATCAATTCCGCATCCGGGCAATGTTCCTCTCAAGGAAGATGCCATATCGCGAGATAACCATATTGATGGTGAAGAAGATGACGGAGATACCGATAAATACTTCCAGGTCCAGTCCAACCCATTCCTGAGATTCCAGTGTTGCCATTGCAAGACCAGTTAGGTCCAAGAGACCGACAATCATGACCAGGGAGGTTTCTTTGACTACGCCGATGAAGTTATTTATCAGGGCTGGCACGGTGTTGCGCAGAGCCTGCGGCAGGATGATATATGCCATCGTACGCCAGTATCCTACACCAAGAGCTTTTGCTGCCTCGACTTGACCAGCGGGTATCCCTTGGATTCCTCCCCGTATGATTTCGGCCTTATAGACTGCTGAAACGAATACCATTACTGCAATAACACGGAACAACTGGTCCACTTCGACGCCGGCTGGCAGGAAGAGCTGAGCCATGAGAGAAGCCATGAACAGGAACGTGATGATTGGCACAGAGCGGATAAATTCTATGTAGCCTGTTGCAAGCCAACGAATGATTGGCAACTTTGACTGCCTTCCAAGCGCCAGAAGAATAGCAACAGGGAGCGACAGGCACATGGAAATAGCGGCGAGGTAGAAGGTCAGCATGAAGCCACCAAAACGGTGAGACTCTACTGTTGGTAAGCCAAACCCACCATTAAGCACCAGCCACAGCGCAAGCGGCAACAGACCTATGTAGACCACTACATATTTCTTCGGAATGCGGCGAGAGAACAATAGAGGGAACACCGCGACACCCAAGACAAAGGCAAGATCTACCCGCCACCTGTCGCCTTCCGGATAAAATCCATAGACCAAGAAAGAGAACCGGTTGGTTAGCGCCAACCAACATGCCCCTCCGCCTGTACATGCATCACGATCTGCCCCGCTAAATGTTGCGGACAGGATTGCCCAATCCAGCGCTATAGGTAAGGCCTGCGCTAATAGGTAGAAAATGAAAAGGGTAATGGCGGTATTTAGCCAGGATGAGAAGAGGTTTTCCCTGATCCACTGCACAGGCCCGTTAGAAACCACCGGATTAGGGCGAGCAACAGACAAAGACGGCACATTTTGGGGAAGTTGAGCAACACTATCAGTCATGCCTAGTTCCTAACCAACGAGACTTTTTTATTGTAATAATTCATCAGAAGCGCGGTGAGCAGGTTGAAGAAACAATAGGTTGCCATCACCATCACAAGGCACTCGATCGCTTGTCCAGTCAGGTTCAGCGAAGTCCCGCCCGTGGTCGCCATCAAGTCCGGGTAGCCGATTGCAATACCGAGTGCGGAGTTCTTCGTAATGTTCACGTAGTAGTTTGCCATTGGAGGCACGATGATGCGCATCGCCTGCGGCAGGATAACCTGCATCATTGTGCGTATAGGACTAACTCCAAGCGCAATAGACGCTTCTCTCTGCCCCTTGGATACTGCCAGTATCCCAGAGCGAATAACTTCAGAGATGTGAGCACCATAGTAGATGGTCCCAGCCAGCCACAAAGCACAGAACTCAGGTGATAGTGTCAAACCACCACGCAGATTAAAGCCTTTCAGTACAGGGATAGACCAAGACAGTGGCGCACCTAATGCAAAAAAGACGACAGTCGCAGGAAGCAACACAAGGCCAAGGATCTTCACCGATAGGAACGATGTCCTCTTGCCCTCCCGATTGAAGGTTTCTTTGCTCCGTCGAGCAAGCAGATAAGCAAGAGCAATGCCTGCAACGAACGTGAGAATGACAAAAGAGAAGCCAGTCTCCATACCGGGTTTCGGCATAACAAAACCGCGATTGCTTAAATAAAACGAGTCAAACAACGTCCAGCTTTTGCGCACTGGAGGTAATATCAATACGATCCCGTAGATAATGAAAAGGTGGACCAGTATGGGGACATTCCGGAAGTACTCAAGGAAGCAATAACAGAGACGGCTAAGCACCCAGTTAGACGAAAGCCGTCCAAGGGCCACTAACAAACCGACCGATGTAGCGCTGATGATTGTGAGGACCGCAATGAGTAGCGTGTTCAGCAATCCAACAAGATATGCATCCCAATGGGTATCTGACGCCGAATAGTCGATCAATGCCATGGAGATCTGATAGCCGGCTGTATCGTTTAGAAATCCAAATCCGGAAGCGATGCCATTTTGTTCGAGTTTAACTGCCGCATTGTGGCCCAAGGCTACAAAAAGCGCTATCACTGCGACCAATGCAAAAGCTTGGATAAAGTAGGCACGGAAACGTTCGTTGTAGAGCGCACTCATACTCGCTTAGCCTTTTATAAATTTTATGTCATGAAGTGGCCATGTGCATCTTGCAGGACAAACGATGGAGCAACTCTCAGTTTGTTTTTATATGCTGCAGGCACTTCTAAACGAGCATCTAAAGGATCTTAAAGACTGCTGGCTGGCGGTTTGTAGAACCCCTAGCGCTGCCAGCTTAGTTCGCATTTAGATGACTAAACCGTACGGACGGTGAGAGGCTTGGGGAGTGTCGCAACTCCCCCCTCATCAGATCACCGAAACGGGATGGCGTAGAAAAGGCCACCTTCGGTCCACGGCTTATTGAGGCCGCGGTCCAGATTCATGCGTGTGCCTTCACCGAGGTTCGCCTCAAAGATTTCGCCGTAGTTTCCCGTTGTCTTGACTGCATTCAAGATCCAGTCATTTGACACGCCGAAATCTTCACCAATGGTACCATCGACACCCAACACTCTGCGGATTTCAGGGCTTTCAGAGGTTGCAGCCAACTGCTCTACATTAGCTTTTGTGATCCCAGTTTCTTCAGCTGTTTCAAGGCCATAGATAACGTAGCTAACAATATCGCGCCATTGCGCATCGCCCTTGACTACGTAAGGGCCTAAAGGCTCTTTAGAAATGATCTCAGGCAGCAACATATTCTCGTCAGGGTTCTTCAACCCAAGTTTTCGCGCCGCAAGACCAGTGCGATCATTCGTCATGACGTCGCAGCGACCAGTGCTGAAAGCTTTCGTGATTTCAGCTGCCTTCTCGATCACAACAACCTGATAGGACATGTCGTTTGAGACAAAGTAGTCATTGAGGTTCTTCTCGGAGGTTGTCCCTGGTGACACGCAAACACTAGCACCGTCCAACTCCAGTACTGATGTGACACCCAGATCCTTACGGATCAGAAATCCCTGGCCGTCATAAAACGTCGGGGTTGTAAAATCGACGCCAAGCTTGGCTTCTCGAGTTGCAGTTCCAGTTGTTTTGCGAATTAGAACATCGATTTCACCAGAGGTAAGTGCGGTGAAGCGATTTTTCGAGCTCAGCGGCACAAACTGAACTTTCTCACCATCTCCAAGCACTGCGGCAGCAATTGCGCGACAGAAGTCTACATCGAACCCAACCCAACGCCCATCATCACTTTGCTCCGCAAAGCCAGCACTCCCGGAGTGCACTCCACACTTAAGCTCTCCCCGATCTTTCACCACGTCCAACGTACCAGCATTGGCCAGAGAACCGGACAAACCAACAGTCAGTGAAACAGCGATACCCGCAACGATTGTCTTCATTTTTTGCTCCCACTCACACCATGCACTACCTACCCACAGCACGGTGATCTTTACCCATATATGAGTAAGCCTTGTGGCCGAATTTCGTCCAATGCCGTCTTGTTATAGCGAAATACACCTATGTCGTTTTACAGATTCCGGTGTCAGGGTAGCTTGATTCATTGTTCTGAAAACAACTCTTGGAAGCTGGAGTAGTCGAGAACAATGGTGGTCTGGTCTTTACGCTCTGGCTACCAATGATCGCCAGCGTTGGGTTGTCTTCACACGCCTCCAATTGGCGAGGTTTCAGGTAAGGAGCTTCATAAAGCCGGTCCATAGTGCCTTCTTGCGAGAAACGCTTGAAGTAGTACTGTACCGTATTATCTAACGGAAAGTCCTTCGGTAGAAACCCCCTGGCAGCCAGTCTCGAAGAGATCAAACAGAACGTTACGTAGGGCGTGTAGATTGCTACTACGGTGTCGGACTGCTTGGGCTGATTTGTTTCCTATGAAAATTGACCAAGAGTCACTTCCTACCGATTAAAACGCATACATATCGCAGCCAATTAATGCATTGAATTTTACATTTGAATGGAGTCCAACCCATTTGAGTTCTCCATGTGTTTTGAAAAACACGCAGAACTCGATATCAACTTCACCCTACGGAGTGCATGCCTTGCTTAGCAGCCGTCGCCGAATGAAAATCAAGGGGTTTTGGAGATGATGGGTGTTATGATGGGTAATAAAAGTCTCGGCGATTTTTATCTTTAAACACCAATAACTTAGGAATAAAAATGGCGGAGAGACAGGGATTCGAACCCTGGAGACGGTCACCCGCCTACACACTTTCCAGGCGTGCGCCTTCGACCACTCGGCCACCTCTCCGCAATCTGCTCACCGAGTGTCCCCGGCGGCGTGAGAGGGGGTATATGCAAAACTATTGGGGGGCGCAAGAGGGCTTTCTTATTTTTTTGCATGTTTCCCCATTCTGTGGAAGCAGAATGAAAACAAAGGCGTTTCTCCGGGCCTGCACACACATCCTATCACAATTCGTTACGTAGTTTTGACCCATTTTTCGGAGCGGGACCTTGCATATTCTGATAGGTTGCACCCGAGACTACATAAGATACTGTGGGTGCACGCTGGCTCATTTCGAGCTTTTTTTGAGCATATCGCGTTCTTGTGCATTCACACATCTCGCTAGGATATTTAAGTTTGAGCGATTTTGTTGTCATTTGAGCCCATAGGGACAAATGGAACGCGCTCTGAAAGCTGACAGGAAAAGGAGGCAAGCACGTGTTTGGATTTTTGCTGCGGTTTATTGGTGTGTGGTTTGTTGCAATAGCGCTGGTATCCTTTGTCGTGGATGCGACCAAGAGCATCGCGATGTCCAGTTGGACCACGACGCCACTGGGAATGATCTGGTTTGACCTGTCGCCCGGAACGCTCAATGCATCACAGGCAGTAATTCAAAGATATGTAAGTCCTTTCCTCTGGGATCCTGTCCTTCAGAGCATCTTGTTGATGCCACCGTGGGTTATATTCGGACCACTTGGTCTAATTATGCTATGGTATGGTGATAAAAGGCGTCGCATCAGCACAACCCTGCTGTGATGCAGAGTCTGTACAGGTAAGTGAAAATGTCGTTTCTCAGAATGCTCTCAAACAAGTTTAAAATGCCGGATGCAGGTGATGCGCTGCCTGGACGGGACACTCCTATCATGACGCCCGGACAGCACGTTGTGAATGGCCGGGATCTGGACGGGCCATATCCTGATGGCATGAAAGAGCTCTATGTGGGCATGGGATGTTACTGGGGCGCAGAGCGTGTCTTTTGGGAACTGCCAGGTGTGTATGTAACAGCTGTAGGTTTTGCAGGCGGCATCACCAAGAACCCGACCTACCACGAGACCTGCACGGGTCAGACCGGTCATACTGAAATTGTGAAGGTTGTTTACGATCCGAAAGAAGTCTCTTTGCACGAGCTTTTGAAGGTCTTTTGGGAGCGTCACGACCCGACGCAAGGTATGCGACAAGGGAATGATGTTGGAACGCAGTATAGATCCGCCGTTTATTTGACGAGCGAAGCTGATCTTGGGATCGCTCAGGAAACTGCCGTGACCTACCAGAACGCCCTTAAGGAAATCGGCAAGGACGGGCAGATTACTACTGAGATTGGGATGCTCGACACGTTCTATTACGCAGAGGAGTATCACCAACAATATCTGGCAAGAAATCCTGATGGATACTGTGGCATTGGTGGAACCGGTGCGACCTGTCCTTTGCCAGCTTCAGCACCCTCCCCTCAGAAATAGGTGACTAAAAATAACTCATTGAAAATTACAACCTGCTATTAATCGGGGATTAAATCAGCAATTTCTGGTGCTTTTGCAGGTTGCACTCATGCAAAATACTTATTATTTTGAATTTTATTAAAGTTGCATTTGTTAATATGCAATTTTAGGCTTAACTTTAATAACGTTAAGTCAGAATCATCAGGTCATTATTTTAGAGATTTAATTTATGATGAGAACTAATCATATTGCAGACCAACTTTCCGCAGTAAGTACAGCACTGGAAGATGCAAGTGTTGATGCTTACGGAGACCTTTCAACCAGTGCTGTCGCAGCTCTTCTTATCATGCGGCGCTCTCCGGCAATCTCTATCGGGACAGTTGCAAAAGAAGTGCGCTTAAGCCATTCCGCTACCGTTCGTCTTATTGACCGCCTTGAAAAGGATTGGTTGGTTCGACGTCTGCGCCGCAGAGGTCGGGAAGTTATGGTGGAACTGACCGTTCGAGGCAAACGAAAGGCCGTTGAGGTCGCCGAAGCACGCCGTAAAGCGGCACATGAGTTGCTTGGCGAGATGGATGACAGCCAGCTGGACAACCTGTCTGCTGCCCTCAACTTCATCCTTCGCGACGTGGAAAGTTCCGCTTGCACACGTTTTTGCTATGATGACCCAATGGGCAACGAAGAAACAGCTGAGAACGAGCCAGCCTAAGGCATACATTTTCAAGTCTTTGTTTGTAGTTGTATTTAAGTACAGAAGCACCGGAGCCTATGCTTCGGTGTTATTCACCTTTGCGCATTATTCACTCCCATTAAGCTTCTCTTAAGCGTGAATCTCATACAAATTACAACTGAGATTTGAGGGGAGTGATTTACGCAATTTTTATTGAGGGTGGTCTTTTTCAAGGCGATTACCGCACGGTTTCTCTCATCTTTGTGTGTTCCTTCCTTAACTCAGCAAAGCGGGTTTGCAGCTTGTAAAACGACGGGCTTACCGCCTAATGCTGTGCGTGCTCCTCTTTGTTTTCAAAGAGTTGCAACGCGAGAACGCGCGACAATAATTGAGGTTGATGTATTTGGGTGTCGCCGACACCAATACAATTAAAGGAAAGCCTGAGATGAGTGCTGCAGTCGGATTTGAAGAAGAAGTAAGCCAATCTGACATGGGGTCTACCAGCTGGCCGATTACCTTGGGCTGGGTTCTGGCTCTTCTGAGCTTTGGGATGAGCTGGGCGGGTGACACCGGCTGGATGAGCATTTTGTCTGGGTCAGCTTTCCTGCTTGCCGCTATTCCAACTGCGTTGTGGTTGAAGGATAAAGGCTCCGATATGACGGCACTGGCTTCCGGCGTGTGTCTGGCCATTCTTGCGGCTCTTGCCAGCTCTGCGGCTGCGCTTGGTGGATATGCAGATAGCTGGCAGGTGGACTTCAACGTCCTGTTTTTTGCTCCACTTGTCGTGCTGGGTTCGTCCCGCAAGAGTGCTGCATTTATTGGGTTTCTCGCAGTTTCAGCGGTTTATCTACTCGGGGGGCTGTTTATTTTGCCTGACTTTCTGCTCAGCGACCAGAGCAGTCTGACTGGGAATCTGATCAATCTCGGGTTGCTTGCGGGCCTTACGATGGCGTTCCTTGGCGCTCACGGTGACGGCGTGGTTTCTGACGCAAACGCGACTGAAAGCCTAATTGACTCTAATGAAGTGCAGGCTGCTGAGCTAGCGGAGTACAGAAAGGCGCAAGCGGAGCAGTCCGAGCGAATTGCGTTTTTCGAAAAGCATGTTTCTGCTCTGCGTGATACAGTAGATGACCAGCTGAAGAGCCTTTCGCAAAATACACACTGCATTGTTTCTGCTTCCAAGGAGCTGGAAAATACGACGCATACATGTTCCGACCACACAACGCAGGTCGTGACGTCCTCTGATGCCGCCTCTGGCAATGTGCAGACTGTGTCCGCTGCTTCTGAAGAGCTTTCTTCCTCCATTGCCGAAATTGCGCGCCAGATTGCACAGGCAAACGAGATGGTTGAGACGGCAACACGCGGTGCGCAGGAAGCCAATGACACCATTGGCAGCCTTGCGGAAGCGGCAAGCCGCATTGGTGAAGTTGTAACGCTCATTCAGGCGATTGCAGAGCAAACCAATTTGTTGGCGTTGAACGCAACCATTGAGGCTGCCCGCGCAGGGGAAGCGGGCAAGGGCTTTGCCGTTGTAGCGGCAGAAGTTAAGGGGCTGGCAAACCAGACTTCCAAAGCGACAGAAGAGATTGCCTCACAGGTTTCCGCTATTCAGGGCAGAACCCGCGAAGCTGTGGAAGCTATTGGTGCCATCTCTCAAACCATGGATGAGGTGAACTCGCATACTGGCGCAATTGCGGAAGCTGTGACCCAGCAGGGTGACGCAACCAACGAGATTTCGGCCAACATCGCAGCTGCTGCGGAAGGGACCATGGCGGTTTCGCAGAGTATTGCCAGCCTGAGTGAAGCCATGACTGCAGCAACAAGCTCGGTCTATGATGTGAGTGAGAAAGCGCAGAAGGTGGATGGCGACCTCAATGAGGTTCATGACACGCTGGAGCGTTTCTTTCATGAGGTTGCTTAATCAGCCCTACAGTTTTTGAGGCAGACGGGTCATCATTGGTGGCCCGTTTTGCACTGCGCCCTGCTCTCCCCTTAAATATGTTTCGTTCTCTGCCCATAATCCGGGGACTTTGAGGGAAAATCACCTGCAAACTACGTAAAACAACTCAGCAAACAGACCTAAAGACAATTTTATGATTGCCTTGGCCTGTCGGGCTGGTATTGACCATTCTTAATAGCGATAACCCAATTAAGAGTGGACAGGTATGGCGCAGTTTGCGTTTGGGACAATACTTTTTGTCGACAGGCTGAGCCATGAGCCTGCGCGCCTTTTCCAAGACCCAAAGCGCGTGCTCACTTGCCAAACTCTTGATGAGGTTCCGCAGTTTCTTCAGGTTCTGGAACAGGAACGCAAGGCAGGTCATCATCTGGCTGGCTTCTTCTCCTATGAGTTCGGCTTTGCCTTTGAGGAGAAGCTGAAGCAGCGGTTTACGGGCAGTGGCAATGTGCCTCTGGCGTGGTTCGGGGTTTATGATGCGCCTCAACAGCTCTCCCGCGCTGAAGAAGCGCAGTGGCTGATTGAGGCTGCGGGCAATGAGGCTGCCCCTTCTATTCACATCAACCGGTTTGATATGAGCCAAGGCGACTATGATGCTGCTTTTGCAAAAACACAGGAGCATTTGGCGCAAGGCGATATCTATCAGCTCAACCTGACTATGCGGGCCGAGCTTGAACAGACCGGCAGTACCGCCGCGTTGTTTGACAACCTCTTATTTCAGCAACCGGTTGGATATGCGTCCCTTCTACATCTGGGAGACCAGAAAGTTCTCTCGATTTCGCCTGAGCTATTTTTGCAGCGCAAAGGCAAGCAGCTCACTACACGACCAATGAAGGGCACTGCAGAACGCGGACGGACAACGCAAGAAGACAAAGATATTCAGGATTGGCTGCAAAGCGATGTGAAGTCGCGCGCCGAGAACACCATGATCCTTGATCTGATGCGCAACGACCTTTCTCGGATCACCAAGGCAGGCAGCGTTTGTGTTCCCTCCCATTGTGAGGTTGAGCAGTATCGCAGCCTGTTTCAGATGACCTCCACCACCACCGGCGAATTGGTGGATGGTGCTGAATTACCTGAAATAATAGAGGAATTATTCCCCTGCGGCTCGATTACCGGAGCCCCGAAACTGCGGGCGATGGAGATTATTGACGATCTAGAGAAGAGCCCACGTGGGATTTATACCGGCTCTATCGGCATGATTGAGCCCAACGGTGATTTCACCTTCAATGTGGCGATCCGGACCCTCGTGATTGATGAGGATGGGGCTGCGGAGATGGGGACGGGTTCTGGTGTGGTGTTCGATTCCGGCGCGGCTCCTGAGTATGACGAATGCTTATTGAAGCTCAACTTTCTTCAAATCTCTGATGAACGCTTCACCCTGTTTGAAACCATAGGCTGGACACCAGAGGATGGTTACACGCTGCTGGAACGGCATATGCAGCGGATGGCAGATAGCGCAGTTTACTTCGGTTTCAACTGGGATCTGGAGCAAGCGATGCGTGTTCTTTCCAAGCATGCCGCAGACTTCACAGGTGCCATGCGGGTTCGGCTTGATCTTGCAGAGGATGGCCAGCTTCAGGTGACAGCACAGAAAATGCCAGCTGCAAGCGGGAGTGAGTGGCGTATCTGCGTGGCGGAAGAGCCGATCCATTCGCAGGACCGCTTCCTGTTTCACAAAACCAGTCGGCGTGGCTTTTATGATCAGACCCGCGCAGATTATTCCGCCAAGTATGGATGCTCTGAGGTTATCTTCCTGAATGAGGCTGGCTACCTGACCGAAGGCAGCTTTACCAATCTGTTTATCCGCAAGGACGGCATCTTGCTAACGCCAGCTCTTAAGCACGGGTTGCTGCCGGGTGTCTTTCGGGCTGGCCTACTGGAGCACGGCTATGCGGAAGAAGCGGACCTGACCCTCACCGACTTGCGGCAGGCAGACGCCGTTTATATTGGCAACTCCCTGCGCGGACTGATGAAAGCCAGCCTTGTTTCGCATAGCGCTGATGTGAACTAGCGCCGTCTTTTTGAAGGGCAGACACGCGACAAATCAATGCCCTAGACAACTGCATAGTCTTACCCCGCTTCAACAGGCTTTAGGCGAACGAACAATTTAAACCAGTGGCTCTTACTGATATGCAGACAACATGGGATGAGCGCGATTTTTCGCGTTTCAATGCTGCTTAGTTTTGGGGAATATATATGAAACGAGTTGCAATTACAGGGGCTAATCGGGGCATCGGACTGGAGATGGTCAAACAACTGTCGGCGAATGGCGATGAGATTCTTGCCTGCATTCGCTCACCGGAAACGGCCGTTTCACTGGAAGGGTTCAAAGGCGTAACAGTCGCGGTCGTCGACGTGACTGACCCTGCCTCCTGCGAGAAGGCAGCAACCGCATTTGGGCCGCTTAATCTGCTGGTTTGTAACGCGGGCCAGTACCGTGTGAGGGGGCGTTTGGATGATCCAAACTATACGCCGGAAAACTGGGCGGAGGTTCTGGCAACGAACGTCTCCGGAGCATTTTTTACCACCCGCGCCTTTTTGCCATTCCTCGCTAAACCCGGCGGGAAGATTGCCATTATTTCCTCGCGTATGGGGTCAAATACGGATTCTGTATCTGGTGGCTCGTACATCTATCGCGCTTCCAAAGCAGCTGCTACTAATCTGGCAAGCAACTTAGCCATTGATCTGAAGCAAGATGGCGTTGCAGTTGGCGCTTATCACCCCGGCCATGTCGGCACGGATATGGGTGGAGAAACCGCTCCCGTCACCCCCTCCGAAAGTGCTGCTGGATTGCTCAATCAGTTCCATGCCCTCTCACTGGAGAACACAGGGACTTATATGGAATATAACGGTAACAAGCTGAGTTATTGAAGCTCCATCAGTTATTGCATTTGCAGTGCGTTCTATATCTCCAGCAAATTTGCGTCAGTGGGCTAGTGGAGGCTAGCCTAATCCAAGTCGTGTGTACGCCGAAAGCCTGGGTCGATTGCCGTAAGCTGGCATTCTTCTCAGTCGCCCACTGACAATTATTGTTGTCAGGAAATACGCCTTCAAATAGGCTTGACCTGACAACTCAACAAAAATCCCTTTTCAATTCTCTTACTATTTTTTAGTTTCCGGAACTCCAATCATGCTCATTGTTATGAATGGCTATCCTGGTGTCGGCAAATTAAGTATTGGCCGTGTGTTAGCTGAGATCTTAGGTGCCCGCCTCGTGGACAACCACACCGTTTGGAACCTGGCGTTCGCACTAACAGATCGGAAAACACCAGCCTTTTATGAGACAATCATGGCTGTTCGCCGTCTTGCTAACGAGCTGATTTGCGACCTGCCTGAGACAGTACCAGTTGTGATGACCGAAGCCTTGACTGCTGGGAATCCATTTTGCGAGGACTATTGGGCAGGTATTGAAAAGCTATCGATGTCGCATGGCCCTCTTCTTGTTGTGCATGTCAGGTGTGACTTGGAAGAAAACAGACGGCGCATTCAAAGCCCTGAGAGAGGCCTTAAACGCAAACCACGCGACCCTGATTATGCCAGCCAAAACCACCAAAGAGCAAGAGACCTACTGGGCAAGAATGCAGAGTATTTTTTGGAAGTGGATGTCTCCGAGCTTACTGCTGAGGATGCAGCAGAAAAGATCGCAGGGTGGGTTGCGGACGTTAAAGTCGATCACACCCGTAGTGCGGCCTCAGGCTTATAGCACGCGGAGCGACGGGGTTGATGGCGACTGGTACCAGCAAGCTTCCTTTCGTCGCTGCTCTCGGGGATCGCTCGGTACAATCACCCGTTGATTTTGTGCGAAGAACACCCCAAATTGTGGGGATGGGAATGTAAGTGGTTGTAATGTGTTCTACTCGTTTCCATCCCGTAGAAATCTTAATATCTATCGCCTTTTGAAGAGCTTAAGTTGGGAGAGCGCGCTTCATTCGAGGCGAGCACCGAAAAGGTATTCAGTGCCATCGCATTTTCCTTGGCAGCAAACCTTTTGCGGTACCTGAGCGTTTGAGGGAATTGTAATGAAGACCGTCGTTATTGCAGGCGCAACGGGCTATCTGGGCTCCTATCTCACCTCCTATTATCTGCAGCAAGGCTGGTTTGTCCGTGCTCTTGTGCGCAATGAGCAGGTGGCGCGTGACAAAGGTCTTGAAGCCAGTGAGTTCTTCGAGGGGGAAGCCACCAGTCCCAACAGTTTGCGCGGGTTGATGGAGGATGTGGATCTGGTCATATCCGCGCTTGGTATCACCCGCCAGAAGGATGGGTTGAGTTACGATGACGTGGATTTTCAAGCAAACAAGAACCTGCTTGACCTTGCTGTCGAAAACAGTGTCCCGCAGTTTGCCTATATTCATGTACTGAACGCAAACAGGTTGCAGGACGTACAGCTTGTCTGCGCAAAGCAGCACTTTGTTGAGGTGCTGCAAGGGGCGCCGATCAAGAGCACCGTGATTTCTCCAAGCGGTTTTTTCTCCGACATTGAAGAGCTTTGGGGCATGGCAAAGTCTGGCCGTGTCTACCTGTTTGGATCAGGTGAACATCGCATCAATCCTATACACGGGGCCGATCTGGCGGCTGCATGCTATACGATCATCGAGGAGGGTCAGGCCTACGCTGAAGTGGGGGGCCCGGTGAAGTATACACAGAACGAGCTGGCGGAAATTGCCTTTCAGAGCCTGAGCAAGAAACCGAAGATCACACACTTGCCCAATTGGACTGGTGTTGCTCTACAAAGCGGGCTGGAAACATTCACTTCCGCAAAGACTTATGGTCCACTTCAGTTTTTCCTGAGCGCCTTGCGGATGGACATGGTTGGGAAATCCTACGGCACAATCCGGCTGGAAGATCACTTTGCCGAACTGGCGCAAAAGGATAAGCAAGACGCTGGCTGACCGTTGCTCGCCTTTTGAGGATGGCTCTAGTTGAAGATTAGCTCTGCTGAGGTGCGTGTCGCCATTTGGAAGCGGCTGCCCGGATGCACCAGCCGTACATAAGTAATGCCCTGCCCCGAGATCCAGGTGCGGCGCTCTATGACAAAAACCGGTTCGCCTTCCTGAAGTTGAAGGAGCCTTTGCTCTTCAGTGGTGGCTTTATCGGCGCGGAAGACATGCTCTATGTTTGGGTGCGGAACGTGCTGCAGAAGCCATTCGTTAGGGCCTGTATCTGCGAAGCTTTCGTCCGCCGCTTCCGGCACTGCGGACAGATTTACCCAGCGTACATCGAGCTGTTGCGGGATTCCGTCTCCGTAGTGCAGGCTCTTCAGGAACAAGGCCTTTTCGTTCTGCTGGAGCCCGAGTTGTGCGCGGACATCTTCTGGCGGCAATGCTTCCAAACGTTCCAACAGAAGGTATTTGTAGGTCTGGCCTTTGTTCTCAATTTCCTGACGGATTATCGGGATCGTGATGGTCGCAGGATGCGAGCTGGGCTGAACAACGCGGGTTCCGGCTTTGCGGCGGCGCTCCACAAGTCCGGCATCTGAAAGCTCCCGCATGGCGCGGTTGACGGTTGCGCGGGTGCAGCCGAATTCTTCCGAGAGCGCTTGCTCACTTGGCAAGAGATCACCCGGTTGCCATTGCTGGCTGGTGATCCGTTCCTGCAAGATATCTCGAATTTCCTTATAGGATCGCAAGCGTTATTCCCGTCATTCTCTATTGGCCTTAATTGCGCATCTGTTAGGCCGCTTCCAGCAAAACTGCAAGCTGTTGCCTGTATTTAGCGGTAATGGCTGCACGATTGATGTGCTGCCCATCCTTCACCATATGGCGGCCAGCCGACCAGACATCGGTGACGACGCGGTCGTCGCCAGCAAAAATCCAATAGTCCAGATATTGGTCAGGTTTCAGGCCGGAAAACTCGACGCGCGCAGTGTCGATTGCGACCACGTCCGCCAGATATCCGACTTTCAGCTCACCTGTTTTGCGGCCGAGGGCCTGCGCACCACCTTTTGCGGCGGCCTGATACATGGCGGTGCCGACGGAACCTTCTCCAAGCTGCATAACATTTCTGGACTGGTCGCGCAGGCGCTGGCTGTATTCCAGAATTCTTAGTTCTTCAGAAAGCGAGATACGCAGATTGCTGTCGGAGCCGACACCGTATGCGCCACCAGCTTCAATGAATGTGGGGCCATTGAAAATACCATCACCAAGGTTGGCCTCTGTGATTGGGCATAGTCCAGCAACTGCACCAGTTTTCGCCATGGCGACGGTTTCTTGGTTGGTCATGTGCGTAGCATGCACCAGACACCAGTTATCACGCACATCCACATTATCCAGCAGCCATTCGACAGGTCGTGCCCCGAGCCATTCCTGCACAACTTCCACTTCCTGCATCTGCTCAGAGATATGGATGTGGATTGGCTTGCCTGCAAAAACAGCTGCGATATGGCGCAACTGTGCCGGATCAGTTGCACGCAAGGAATGGGGTGCAATGCCGACCTGACAGTCCGAAGGCAGGCAGCTCGCCAGTGTTTTCGACGCCTCTTCAATAAGTTGAAGATGGCGCTCCAGATCATTGCCAAACCGCAGCTGGCCACCGCTCAATGGCTGTTCCCCTGCTCCGCCGTAAGCGTAGAGGACTGGCAGGTGGGTAAGGCCAATGCCTGTCTGGTTGGCGGCTGCAAAGATACGGTGGCTCATTTCCGCAAGGTTGTCGTAGGGCGTTCCGTCCGACTGATGGTGGAGGTAGTGGAACTCACCCACGCTGGCGTATCCTGCTTCCAACATTTCCATGTAGACCAGCGCTGCGATTGCTTCGACCTGTTCCGGGTTCAGCCGACCTAAAAAGCGGTACATGAGCTCGCGCCATGTCCAAAAGCTATCCCTTCCCTTCTGCCGGACCTCAGTCATGCCTGCCATTGCCCGTTGAAAGGCATGAGAGTGCAGGTTGGCGGGGGCAGGACAGATAAGCCTATTCTGGCCAGAAACCTCTTTGCCTTCAGGCGTTACACCAAGTTCAACAGACTTGATTGTACCATTGTCTTCCAAATGCAAACGCACGTTTTCCGATAGACCGGTGGGGAGTAAAGCCTGCCCAGCAAAGATGGTTTTCATTGCTCACTCAATAGGTTTGAGGTGAAACATCGATCAATTCTGATCTTTTTGTATTAATAAGCATATACATAATAACAATTCATACAACCAGAGTTTTTCACCGGGATATCACCAGCAATAGGTATAATTGGCTTATTTTAGCTATTTATGAAGCTTATACGGAGCCTCCTCCTCAAGATTTCATAGACTTCATGATTTTTATGTATAGACATTAAGTGATTTCCATGTAGATTTTTACTGAAGTGAATTCACGTGGAATCTTGGGAGGGTCCATGACACGCGGGAGAACCGTTCTCAGCAACCTTACAGCTGCGACTATGTCTGCAGTCGCAGACGGGTATGGTCTGATCCATAATGCAGCCATTACGATTGAAGCAGATAAGATCTGCTGGGTCGGGCCATTGAAGGAGCTGCCAGAGGACTGGCACGACGTTCCGCGCACAGACCTGAACGGACGCCTTGCCACGCCATCTCTCATTGATTGCCACACACACATCGTCTACGGCGGCTCCCGCGCGCGCGAGTTCGAGATGCGGCTCAATGGAGCCACTTATGAGGAGATTGCGCGTTCTGGTGGCGGCATTCGCTCAACGGTTGCTGCAACCCGTGCTGCGAGTGAGGATGAGTTGCTGGCCAATGCGCTGCCACGCGCTGATGCTCTGTTGGCTGAAGGGGTGACGCTGTTGGAGATCAAGTCCGGCTACGGGCTGGACTTGGAGACTGAGCTCAAGATGCTGCGTGTTGCGCGCCGGATTGGTGAGCTACGCCCGGTGAAGGTGGTGACCACCTTTCTTGGTGCCCATGCTTTGCCGCCGGAATATGAAGGACGCAGTGACGCGTACATCAGCTTCGTGTGTGATGAGGTTCTTCCGGCAGTTCAGGCCGAAAGGCTTGCGGATGCGGTCGATGCGTTCTGTGAGGGCATTGCTTTTTCACCTGAGCAGGTTTCCAGAGTGTTTGATCGGGCGCGGGCGCTTGGGTTGCCTGTCAAAATCCATTCCGAGCAACTTTCCAACCTTGGTGGCAGTGCCATGGCAGCCAGCCACAAAGCACTTTCTGCTGATCATCTGGAGTATCTGGATGGGGCGGGTATTCAAAGCATGAAGGAGGCAGGGACCATTGCGGTTCTGTTGCCGGGCGCTTTCTACTTTCTGCGTGAGACACAACATCCTCCGCTTCAGGAGCTGCGGGATGCGGGTGTTCCGATTGCGATTGCGACGGATGCTAATCCGGGGTCCTCTCCCCTCACCTCGCTTCTGCTTTGCATGAATATGGCGTGCACCTTGTTCCGCATGACGCCGCAGGAAACGTTGGCCGGGACCACCCGTAATGCGGCACAGGCTTTGGGACAGGTTGAGACCTGCGGCACGCTGGAAGCTGGCAAACTGGCGAACATTGCGATCTGGGATGTGCAGGAGCCAGCTGAACTGGCCTATCGCATCGGATTTAACCCATTGAACCGCCTGTACTTCCTCGGCGAAGACATCACAAAAACACAAGTAAATTAAGCTCTGAGGCACACATGAACATTTCCCAGTCCGTACCCTCCAAACCCAGATTGGTTTTAAAGCCGGGAGAACTGTCTCTTACGCAGCTTCGGAAAATCTATCAGGAAGAAGCCATTGTGGAGCTGGATCGATCTTGTAAAGAGGGCGTTGAGCGTGCTGCTGCGATTGTTCAGGCAGCGGCACAAGGTGATACACCGGTGTATGGCGTGAATACGGGATTTGGTAAGCTTGCCTCCGTTAAAATTCCTGCTGAAGATACAGAGACCCTACAGAGAAACCTCATTCTTTCACACTGCTGTGGTGTTGGTGAGGTTCTGCCGCAAAACATCGTCCGACTGGTGATTGTGCTCAAACTTGCCTCTTTGGGTCGTGGCGCTTCCGGCGTGCGCTGGGAGCTGATTGAATGTCTTGAGCAGATGCTAGCGCATGATGTTGTCCCTCTGGTTCCCGGTCAGGGCAGTGTGGGCGCTTCGGGAGATCTGGCACCGCTTTCCCACGTTGCGGCGGTGATGCTGGGTGAAGGGGAAGCCTTTTATGAGGGGCGCCGTGTTTCCGGCAAGAAAGCCATGCAGTTAGCAGGCATCCCAATTATTCAGCTTGCCGCGAAAGAAGGTCTTGCACTGATCAACGGAACGCAGGTTTCGACTGCGCTTGCACTGGCTGGTCTGTTCCAGGCTCACCGCCTTGCCAAGACTGCGTTGATTACCGGCGCTATGTCGGTTGATGCGCTGATGGGGTCCGGTGCTCCGTTCCGTCCTGAGATTCACGAGCTGCGCGGGCATAAAGGGCAGATTTCGGCAGCTGCCACCATTCGCGAGCTGATGTCCGGCTCTGCGATCCGCGAAAGTCACCGCGATGATGATGAGCGGGTGCAGGACCCATACTGCCTGCGCTGCCAACCGCAGGTGATGGGCGCTGTTTTGGGTCTTTTGGCGCAGGTTGCTTATACGCTTGAGATTGAAGCCAATGCGGTGACGGATAATCCGCTGGTCTTCAAGGATGGTTCCATTGTGTCCGGTGGGAACTTCCATGCCGAACCTGTGGCCTTTGCGGCGGACCAGACCGCGCTTGCGATTGCCGAGATCGGGGCGATTGCACAGCGGCGGATCGCAACGCTGGTTGATCCAGCCCTGAACTACGGTCTGCCAGCATTCCTGACACCAAATCCTGGGGTCAACTCCGGTTTCATGATTGCGGACGTAACCTCGGCTGCACTTTACAGCGAGAACAAGCAGCGGGCAGCGCCCTGTTCTGTTGATTCCACACCGACCAGTGCCAATCAGGAAGACCATGTTTCCATGGCCACCCATGCGGCACGGCGTTTGATTGATATGAACGATAATCTGTCCAGAATTATTGGCATCGAATTGCTGATGGCCGCACAGGGCATTGAGTTCCGCGTGCCGATCAAAACCAGCCCGATCCTGCAGGGTGTTTTGGCGGCAGTGCGTGTTCAGGTGAAAGCGTTGGAAGAGGACCGTTATCTGGCACCGGATCTGGAAAAGGCTGCTGACCTTGTTGCCTCTGGGCAGATCTTTGAAGCGGCTAGCGAGGCTCAATTCTTCGCCTTAGAGGAGGCTTGATTGACCTATTCCTTCTCACCATTGATCAAACGGGGCGACAGCCCGATTGTTCTGGCTCAACCTCATGGGGGCACGGACGTGCCGCTGGCCATCTGGGACAGGTTCAACTCTGTTGGTCAAGCACTGGCTGATACGGACTGGCACATCAACCGCCTTTATGACGGCCTGTTGGAAAACGCCAGTGTGATCCAGACGCCGGTGCATCGATATGTGATTGATGCGAACCGTGACCCTGCTGGTGCTTCGCTTTATCCGGGGCAGAATACAACCACGCTCTGTCCGCTGACGGACTTTGACGGATGTTCGATTTATCGCGATGGGCAGGAGCCATCCGTTGATGAGATTGAAGAACGCCGAAGCAATTTTCATGCGCCTTATCATGAGGCAATTGCAGAAGAGCTGGAGCGGGTTCGTCAGAAATTTGGCGTGGCAGTGCTTTATGATTGCCACTCGATCCGCTCCAACATCCCGTTTCTGTTTGAAGGTGAACTGCCCGTCTTCAATATAGGCACCAATGTTGGGAAGACGTGCGCGCCGATGATTGAACAGATCACTGTTGAGGCCTGCCGGATGGATGAAAGCGTGGAAACGGTTGTGAATACGCGCTTCAAGGGTGGCTGGACGACCCGCCATTATGGACAGCCAGCAACAGGCATCCACGCTATTCAGATGGAGACAGCGCAGCGGGCCTATATGTTTGAGCAGAGCCCCTGGGCGTATGCTCCGGAGCGCGCGGACAAGACGCGAGCCACTCTCAAATCCATTCTTACCCAGCTAGAAGCGCAGGCCCTTGCCGGGGCATTTTCGAGCGCCACTTCTGATCGCTAACGGAGCTGATAATGACAGATACGCTCATTCAAGACCCTCGCAAGAACACACGCGACATCTTTCCGCCAACCGGACCGGAACTGAACGCGAAGAGCTGGCTGACAGAAGCGCCGCTGCGCATGCTGATGAACAACCTGCATCCGGATGTGGCTGAGAACCCGCATGAGCTGGTGGTGTATGGCGGAATTGGCCGTGCTGCGCGGACGTGGAAAGACTTCGATACCATTGTCGATACGCTGAAAAAGCTGGAAGCTGATGAAACTCTGCTGGTGCAATCCGGCAAGCCTGTTGGTGTATTCCGCACGCATGAAAATGCGCCTCGCGTACTGATCGCCAACTCCAACATTGTGCCGCATTGGGCGAACTGGGATCACTTTAACGAGCTGGATAAAAAGGGTCTGGCGATGTACGGCCAGATGACTGCTGGTTCGTGGATCTACATTGGCTCGCAGGGCATTGTTCAGGGCACCTACGAGACCTTTGTTGAGGCTGGCCGCCAGCACTATGGTGGAGACCTGAAAGGCAAGTGGATCCTGACTGGTGGTCTTGGCGGCATGGGCGGCGCTCAGCCGCTTGCTGCTGTGATGGCCGGAGCTTGTTGTCTGGCCGTTGAGTGCAACGAGGACAGCATCGATTTCCGTCTACGCACCAAGTACGTTGATGAGAAAGCCAAGTCTCTGGATGAAGCGCTGGAGATGATCGAGCGTTGGACTGCGGCTGGGGAGGCCAAGTCTGTTGGTCTGCTGGGCAATGCGGCAGACATTTTTGCGGAACTGGTTGAACGCGGCGTACGTCCGGATATCGTGACCGACCAAACGTCTGCTCATGACCCGATCAACGGTTATCTGCCACAGGGCTGGACCATGGCGGAGTGGAAGGAAAAGCGCGAGAGCGATCCGAAGGCGGTTGAGAAAGTTGCACGCGCTTCCATGAAGGTGCATGTGAAGGCAATGCTGGACTTCCATGAGCGCGGCATTCCAACCGTCGATTATGGCAATAACATCCGTCAGGTGGCATTTGACGAAGGTCTGGAGAACGCCTTTGACTTCCCCGGGTTTGTGCCAGCGTATATTCGCCCGCTCTTCTGTAAAGGTGTTGGCCCGTTCCGTTGGGCAGCGCTCTCCGGTGATCCTGAGGACATTTACAAAACTGACCAGAAGGTGAAGGAACTCATCCCTGATGATCCGCACCTGCACAACTGGCTGGACATGGCGCGGGAGCGTATCTCCTTCCAAGGGTTGCCAGCTCGCATCTGCTGGGTTGGTCTGGGTCAGCGTCACCGCCTCGGGCTGGCGTTTAACGAGATGGTTCGCAATGGCGAGCTAAAGGCACCGGTTGTGATTGGTCGCGACCATCTGGATTCCGGCTCTGTAGCTTCGCCGAACCGTGAGACTGAGTCCATGATGGACGGCTCTGATGCGGTTTCTGACTGGCCGCTGCTCAACGCACTCCTAAACACTGCCTCTGGTGCCACATGGGTGTCTTTGCACCATGGCGGCGGCGTGGGCATGGGCTTCTCCCAACACTCCGGCATGGTGATTTGCTGTGATGGCACCAAGGAAGCGGATGAGCGGATTGGCCGTGTGCTTTGGAATGATCCGGCAACAGGTGTGATGCGCCATGCAGATGCAGGCTACCAACTGGCAATTGATTGCGCCAAAGAGAATGGACTGAACTTGCCATCTCTGGGTAAGTAACTGGCGCAGGCAAATT
Organism: uncultured Pseudovibrio sp.; assembly: GCA_947494035.1. GTDB lineage: Bacteria > Pseudomonadota > Alphaproteobacteria > Rhizobiales > Stappiaceae > Pseudovibrio. The sequence continues at coordinate 39,509 of CANLTN010000019.1, forward strand.
ATCTGGCCTGATTTCGTCTGTCACTCCAGTTCGAGCAAACTGGTTCTGCCGCATATTTTGGCAATCCAGACTAAAAATAAAATCCGATGGGGGACCACTTCTTGTGGCCCCTTGTCACTCTAATTTTTGAGGGGAAGAATTATGAAGAGACGTGATTTTCTTAAGGGTGCAGGTGTTGCAGTAACTGGCGTCGCCGCAGCTTCTGCACTGGCAGCTCCAGCTGTTGCTTCCGACACCATCAAATGGAAGATGGTCACCTCGTGGCCAAAGAACCTTCCAGGTCCGGGCGTTGCTGCGCAAATGCTTGCCGACCGTATCACCATGCTTTCGGGTGGACGTATTGAGGTGAAGCTTTATGCAGCGGGCGAGCTGGTTCCGGGTCGTGGTGTGTTCGATGCAGTATCGGAGGGCACTGCTGAACTTTACCACTCAGTCCCTGCATATTGGGGTTCCAAGTCCAAAGGCTTCCTGCTGTTCGGTTCTCAGCCGTTTGGTTTGACTGCAGACGAGCAGTACGGCTGGATGGCGCATGGTGGTGGTCAGGCGCTCTATGACGAGATGTATGCGCGCTTTAACCTGAAGCCGTTCCTTTGTGGCAACTCCGGCCCGCAGGCTGCTGGCTGGTTCCGCAACGAGATCAATTCTGCCGAGGATCTGAAAGGCCTGCGCTTCCGTACCACTGGTCTTGCTTCTGAGATGTGCAACAAAATGGGTATGGCTGTTCAGGCAATGGGTGGCCGGGACATGTTCCAGGCGTTGCAGACAGGTACGCTGGATGCAGGTGAGTTCATCGGACCGTGGACAGACTCTGCTCTGGGTTTCTATCAGGTTGCAAAGAACTACTACTTCCCGGGTGTGGGCGAGCCTTCTTCTGCAGAAGAATGTGCTGTGAACTCCGAAGCGTACGCTGCACTTCCAGAGGACCTGAAGCAGGTTGTCGCGTTTGCCTGTTCGTCGCTCTACAACGATGTGTGGACCGAATACACCACAAACCACGCTAAAGCTCTGAATATGCTTGTTGCTGAAAAAGGCGTGGTGGTGAAGACCCTGCCGGAAGACGTTATTCTGGCAATGGGCAACGCAGCTGGTGAAGTGATCGGCGAACTGCGTGAAAACGATGACGAGCTGGTGAAGCGCATCACAGAGAGCTTCCTCACCTACAGAGACTCCATGATGGAGTATAAACCTCTGGCAGATAACGGCCAAATGAATATGCGCCTTCTAGACTTCAACTACGGTTAAACGCCTGCCATCGGCAAACTTTTGGTTTCTTGCCGCTTATTGCAAAGTATCCAGTCGGGGCACCCTGTCCCGACTGTTCCCCCTGCTTTCGTCAGTTTAGGTGCGCCTTCTTATCCGAAATTCAGTTTCTACTTTTCGGAGGATGCGCTTCAGAAAGCCAAGAAAATACTCTGGCCTGATCGGATTTCACCGATGACCTCTCTTGTTTCAAAACTCGACGCGATTAACCGTTTGGTTGGTCATACCATCCGTTGGTTTGCGTTGATTATGCTGCTGTTGCAGTTTGCGATTGTTCTGCTGCGCTACCTGTTTGGCGTCAGCTACATCTTTCTGGCTGAAGGTGTACTTTACATGCATGCTGCCATTTTCATGCTTGGTGCTGGTTATACGCTTTTGGCAGACAAGCATGTGCGCGTTGACATCTTTTATGGGCAGGCCTCCCCAAAGGCCAAGGCCATTATCAATCTGATTGGCGCACTGGTCTTTTTGCTGCCCACAGTGGGGCTGCTGATGTGGATCAGCTGGCCCTTTGTTTCCAACAGCTGGGAGATCCTTGAGGGACCGATTTCAGTTGGCGGTATTCCGGCAAGCTTCCTGCTCAAGAGTCTCATACCGGCATTTTGCAGCCTCCTTATTATTCAAGGCGTCTCCAGCATTTTGCGGGATGGTCTGTTTTTGTGTGGCATTGATGTTGAGGAGCCAAAGCTGTGACCGAGTTTCTCGATATCTTTATGTTCGCAGGCCTGTGCTTTGCGATTCTACTCGGCTATCCGGTGGCTTTCACCATTGCTGGTGTCGCTGTGATTTTTGCCATTCTTGGAGCGATGACCGGTACGTTTGATACGGGCCTGCTGGGTGCACTTTCGCAGCGCATCTTCGGCACCATGACCAATAACGTGCTGATTGCGATCCCGCTCTTTGTTTTCATGGGGCTTGTGCTTGAGCGCAGCCGCATTGCAGAAGATCTACTGGAAGAGATGGGCAAGCTGTTCGGCTCTTTGCATGGTGGACTGGGTATCTCTGTTGTGCTTGTTGGCGGCTTATTGGCGGCGTCTACCGGCATTGTTGGCGCGACCGTGGTGACGATGGCGTTGATTGCTTTGCCGACGATGCTGCGCAACGGGTATGATCCAAAACTTGCTGCTGGCACTGTGTGTACGGCTGGCACACTGGGGCAGATTATTCCACCATCCACCTTGCTGATTATTCTTTCTGAAGTGATGTCCAACGCCTATCAGCAGGCTCAGTTTGCTGAGGGCAAGTTCACCGTTGAGACCATCAGTGTGGGACAGACCTTCGCTGCGGCGCTGGTGCCCGGTCTTATGTTGGTGGGCGTTTACATCATTTACCTGCTGATCCGCGCATACCTACAGCCAAGCTGCGCGCCAGCGATGGACAAGAACGTGCTGGGTGAGACTTCAGCACGACGGATTGCATCTGTGCTTGTTCCACCTATTGCGCTGATCATTGCGGTTCTTGGATCTATTCTGGGCGGCATTGCAACGCCGACAGAAGCAGCGGTGGTTGGTGCCGTGGGCGCTCTGTTGTTGGCTGGTTTCCGGTTGAGTAACGGCAAGTCCAACTTGCTGCTGGCAGCAAGTGTTGTTGCTTTGCTGGCGGTGATTGCCCTTGCGGGTTTTACCACTATTCGCTTGCAAAAAAGTGAGCTGACTGCTGCCGACTGGGGATTGGCATTCATCGCGATTGTACTGTTGATCATCGGCATCAGTGGGCTGTTTCAAAGCGTGATGCGGATGTGGCGGTCGCAGCTGTTGGCACCGGTGATGACCAATACGCTCTCCATCTCCTCAATGATCTTCGCAACCATTATCGGCGCGAGCGTATTCTCCTTGATCTTCCGTGGTTTGGGAGGGGATGCACGCATTGAGGAGCTAATTGCGGCAATGCCGGGTGGCGAGATGGGCGCACTGCTGTTTGTGATGGCTCTGATCTTCGCGCTTGGTTTCTTTATGGACTTTGTTGAGATCTCGGTGATCCTGCTGCCAATTGTGGGTCCGACCCTGCTGATGATGGGGTTTGATCCGATCTGGCTATCCGTGATGATCGCCATCAACCTGCAAACGAGCTTCCTGACACCGCCGTTCGGGTTCTCGCTGTTCTATCTGCGCGGGGCAGCACCGCCTGAGATCACGACGGGCATGATTTACAAGGGTGTGCTGCCATACATCCTGTTGCAGATCGTCGGGATGGGATTGGTCTGGTTTTTCCCACAGATCGCTACTTGGCTGCCGTCAGTCTTGTTCTGAGGCTGAGATTACAATTTGAGCTGGAAAAAGGCCGGACGTTACGTCTGGCCTTTTTCATGGGCGCTTTTGCATGAAGCTTTCGGGTGGGATCCATGTTTCTGGCATATGTTTATTAGCCCACCGGCACATTTCCTGAAGCACCGGCAAAATGTCCCTCCCCCGATTCGACAGCAGGTACTGGTAACGCTTGGGATTGGTTTGATAGAGCTCTTTGACGACCATGCCAGCGGCTTCCAGCTGGTTCAGGCGAACGGTCAGAACGCTTGTTGTGATCTTTTCTGGCGAGTTTAGAAACTCAGAGAAGATCTTCTTTCCATTGAACATATCCCGCAGGATCAAGAGACTCCAGCGGTCACCCACTATATCGAGCGTATTCGCGATGGGGCAGCTGGAACGGGTTTCGGTTGACATACCGCCATTCTCTCCTATTGTGAATAGTGACTTGCAATTTACAAGTTACTGAATTACCTCTCAACACTGACTAAGGATAGTATCATGGATAGTGGATTTACAGGGTCCTGCCTTTGCGGGAATGTACAGCTGAAATCAAAAATGATGCCGCAGATGACCGCACATTGCCACTGTGATGACTGTCGTAAGTCCTCTGGCACCGGACATTGCACACATGCAGCCTTGCCGAAAGATGCTGTTGATGTCTCCGGGGCGCTAACATTTTATGAGAAACCAGCTGATAGCGGGAATGTTGTGACACGCGGTTTTTGTCCGACCTGCGGAAGTGCCGTTTACTCGCTCAACTCGTCAATGACCGATCTGATCTTTGTGCGCGCATCTGCTGTTGACCAGCCAGACGTGATTGAGCCTCAAGTAAACGTGTATTCCAGCCGGGCCCCTTCCTGGGATGAGATTGATCCGAAGCTTCCAGCTTTCCCGGAAATGCCTCCGCAAGGCAGCCGAGACGTTATTGAAGAAGGTGTTAGTAGCTAGTGCTTCTTTCCTGCGAAACAGGCAAGCGTTCACCCCCAACCTAGCGCGGTCGTTTTTTCTAATTCAAATAGAAACGGGGAGAGCAAAGCTCCCCCCGTTGCAGGCAATTCAGAGATTAAGGAAGAAAACTCTCTTACATTGCCAAGGAGATAAAGATACCTGCGATCGCGGCACTCATGAGGTTTGAGCAGGTTGCAGCCAGCAGGGTACGTGGACCGTACTTCGCGATGAAATTCATGCGGTTTGGAGCCAGAACACCCAGACCACCGATGAGGATACCCATGGAGGAGATGTTAGCGAAGCCGCAGAGTGCGAAGGAAACAATCGCTTTGGTCTTTTCTGAAATGACCGGCAGACCCATTTCCAATGCCTTGGCATCCACGAGGTAGTTCTTCAGGTCGAGGTAAGCGACGAACTCGTTGACCACCAGCTTTTTACCAATCAGAGACCCTGCAATATCAACGTCTGCCCATGGCACACCCAACAGGAAAGCCACTGGAGCGAAGACCCAACCGAGGATCATTTCCAGAGACAGTTCCAAGCCCGCGAAACCACCGACACCACCCAGCATCATGTTAACCAGAGTGATCAGACCGATCATCGCAACAAGGTTTGCACCGATCGCACCTGCGAGTTTAAGGCCATTCATTGCGCCCTGACCAGCTGCCGCCAGCACGTTCTCCGGCTGCTCATCGTCAAAGCTGACGTTCTTATCAATGGTGTAGTTGGTGTCTTTGGTTTCAGGCAGGATGAGTTTTGCGAAGAGAAGACCACCTGGAGCCGCCATGAAGGATGCTGCGAGAAGGTACTCAATCTTAACGCCCATCAACGCGTAGCCGCCAAGAACAGTACCCGCGACAGATGCCATACCCCCACACATGATGGCGAAGAACTCACTGTCAGACATCTTGGACATGTATGGCTTCACAACGAGCGGAGCCTCAGTCTGGCCAACGAACACGTTGGAAACAGCAGACATGGATTCTGCCTGGGAGATGCCAAGTAGTTTTGCCATACCGCCACCAATTACGCGAATGACAATCTGCATAACGCCGAGGTGGTACAGTACTGCAATCAATGAAGAAAAGAAGATAACGAGGCAAAGCACGTTGAAGGCAAATACAAACCCAACACTATCGGAAAGAGAGCCATTGGTAAGGTTACCGAACAGGAAGTCGACGCCCGAACGACCACTGGCGATAACACCGGCAATGCCCTGTGACATTTGATGTAACAGGGCACGGCCTGCTGGAACGTAGAGTACGAACGCGCCGATACCGATTTGAAGAGCCAGCGCACCACCCACGGTGCGAAGGTTGATCGCTTTGCGGTTGGTTGAAACCAACACAGCAATAATGATCAAAGTAGCAATGCCAAGAAAACCTGTTGCGAACATTGTGAGCTCCTCCCAGAGGCTCTGAGGTAGGTTGTTGATTATGGTTGGGGAGAAATTTTGAAGTGCCAGAAGGCGACTAACCGTACCCACCTTCACGTGGATAGTTGTGATGGCCACCCGCATCCAACAAATGCTTTGTCATTGAAAAACAATGCAAAACACCTGCGGCTGTAGACCCTTTTGGTACTTCACCGGGAATTATCGCTGTTGTAGAAACATAAGCTGAGGGGGTTCTTGGGTATGAGCCTTCAAAGTCCCCGAAAGCAAGGCATACGACAGGCTCAGTACACCCACCTTGTACAGGTGCGAATATGGACTGACCCGATTGCATAATTTGCCTCACCTTTTAATTAATTCCCTTCGGTGAGGGCAACCTAATTGCATAAGAGACAAATTTTAAGTTTTTTAAATACATCAATCATTTCGAAGTTCGAAACGAAATAGAAAATATTACGTAGAAAAAAGCACAGGTTACGGATTATTTCGTAGATCAAAGCTCTTGCAGAATATATAGAATAAAAATAGTAGAAGTTTAAGCTCTACATCCCCACGCAAAATAAAAAAAACATAATAAATTCATGCATGAACTCATTACATCAGGCCGCATTACTTTAAAGATGCTGCGTTACTTTCATCAAGTCGCAGTAAGTGGTCATTTTGGTCGTGCGGCTGAAGAGTTACATATTTCCAAATCACCAATGTCCATACAAATCAAAGAGTTGGAAGTCGCTCTCGGACTTTCTCTGTTTCACAGAGATTCCCGCAATGTCTCGCTAACTGCTGCAGGGCGGGTCCTGAAGCGGGAGTGCGAACAGATCTTCAATACTCTTGATTATGCCATCACAAACACCCAGCGTCAGGGGCGTGCAGAGAACTTTACTCTTAACATCGGGATCGTAAGCAGCGCTTTCCTTGATGGATTTGCGAACTTACTGTCGGATTTCAAGGACAAGCACCCGGATTGCTCGCTCAATTTTTCCGAGCTGGCCCCTAATCAGCAGAAGGAAGCATTGGAGGGCGGCAGTATTGATCTGGGTGTTTGCCGTTATGGCGATACGCTCAATGAGCCGGCACTGAATTCAAAAGTGCTGGTGAAAGAACCCCTTACACTCGCTGTTCCAAGTACGCATCCCCTCAAAGACCGACGGGTGGTGGCGCTGGAAGAGCTGAAGGATGAGGAAATGGCTGTGCTGGACCGGACCATGTCCAACACCACTCCCTTTCTGATTGCCAAGTGCAAAGAACAGGGTTTCTACCCCAAAGCTGCTTTTGAGGTGCTGGAGCCCAGCACCTTGCTGGCGCTGGTCGCGTCAGGACAGGCGATTGCGTTGGTCAGCGATTGTTTTCGCAGCCAGAAGTCCAAAAATGTGCGATTCATCCGCCTGAAAGAAGAAATTCCGGCTGACCTTTGCGCGATTTACAAGAAGAACTACGAGACAGATATCCTGCGCAAGTTCCTGCAGTTCATCGAGTTCGACTACAAACCGCAAATCGATGACAACTGAGGGGACGCAGCAGCCCCTCCTCGGTTTCCTTTTCCGCACTAGGCAAGTTCCACAAACACCACATTACCAGCTTGTCGAGAAACCTCGAGGTCCTCACGGATGATCATGTGTTCTCCGGTTTCCAATTCCACATAAACGTAAGTGGTGTCGCCCAGATACTCCTCAAGCAGGACCTCCGCTTTCAGGTACCCCCTCCCCTTCAACCTCGTGCAGTGCACATTGGGACGGACGGATGCCGAGTCACAGACGCCAAGTCAGCCGGGTTGATGCAACCCGAGGACTTGAAGAGACTCTCCCAAATCTCCTCGTGTTTCTGCCAGTACATTGGTCGCCTGTGTTTTAGTGGCACCAAGCACTATCAGCACGGCCAGCTTAATCTGATTGTCGCTCTCCTGTAGGGCAGCTGTTGCTCTTTCCTGAGAGCAGCTGGTGAGTGCAACGACCATATCCTTTGCCCGTTGCGTGAGCTTGGTGTTGGTCAGTTGCATATCGACCATATAACCGCGATACACCTTCTTCAGGCGCACCATAAGTCCCGTCGAGAACAGGTTCAGCGCTGCCTTCTGGCTGGTTCCTGCAGATAGGCGTGTTGAGCCAGCCAGAACCTCAGCGCCGGTTCTTAGAAGGATATGGTGTTCCGCATCATACAGCAGCGGGCTTTCTGGATTGTTGGCCAAAGCAATGGTGAGTGCGCCGGAAGCGCGGGCTGCCTGAATGGCAGCGCGGGTAAACGGTGTGGTTCCGCTTGCGGCCAGTCCCAGCACTACGTCATTTGGGCCAACCTTGTGATCAAGAATAAAGTTCCTGCCCACTTCAGCGCTGTCTTCTGCCCTTTCCTGCGAGTGCAAAAGACCAGCTTCCCCACCTGCCAAGCCGTAGAGCAGGCGTTCATCGGGCCATCCGAATGTGGGAATGAGTTCGATACCGTCGAGGACGCCCAATCTGCCGGAGGTTCCAGCGCCCACATAAACAAGCCTGCCATCACCTGTTTGCAGTCTTTGGGCTGCAGTATCCACAGCGGCCTCCAAATCGTCAAGAGCTGCCCAAACCGCATTGAGCGCCTGCATTTGGCCGCCCAGCAATGCTTTGAGAACTTCACTGGTTCCCCAGGTTTCCAAGCCTGCAAAACGTGAAGATCTTTGCTCGGTTTCACGCCACTCCTGCGGATTGGGCTTTTCTGGGAATCCCAGTTTTCTCGATATGCCGGACACATGCTTCTCCCTGATACCAATATCATACCAATAACTCATAATATGACAATGATATATTTTAAATCGGAGAACATTTACGTTAAACTAGCAGCATAGGAAGCAATTATCCGCAAGTCAGGTGCAGCGTGCAGGTATTGTTTTGGATCTAAAATACCCGCACTTAATCCCAGCGAGCTTCCTCCTCACGCCGTACAAAGACAACCTGCTTCCCATCCGGCAGTAACTGGCTGATTTGCTCCGGACCGCCGTGGTCATCAAATTCAACTAACCCAATTCCACTTGCATTCAGCAGACGTCTGCCGTGGTGCGTGCCCACTGGCTTGCGGGGGATCACCTTCATTCCACGCCGTCTGGTGAGCCAGTTCAGCGGGGAGCGGGGAGCATAGAGCCAGCGGTTCAGGTGGTCGAGTTTGTCGAGCAGCTTTGCGGGAAATTCGTTTTTGATGCCGCTGCTGCAGATCTGCCAGATATCGGGACCACGGGAATGACCGCGCAGCTCAACATCGTAGACGAAGGAGTAGTGCACGTCACCGGAAAGGATTGTAAAGCGGTCTGGTGTCTTCCGATGGCGAAACACGTTCAAAATGCCGTCTGCGGTTCCGGGATGGGCCATCCAGTACTCGGCGTCCACCATCAATGGTTTGCCCATGAAGGTGAGGAGTTTTTGCAGGGTTTCTATCAGCTTCACACCAAATATCGGGGCTGCGGATACAAGAAGAACGGCATCTTTTCCGCGCAAGGAGCGCTGCAGGTCGGTTACCGCCTCCCAATCCAGAAGGCCGGAGGGCAGATGGCCTGATCGTTCGGATCTCCAGCGCCGTGTGCGGGTGTCGAGAACCAGCAGTGGCGGGTCGAGCTCCCAGTGATAATCCCAGTTCTCAAAGGCAAGGAGGGTATCGAGAAACTCATCATATGTGCTGGTTCCGGGCACCTTGTAGGCTTGGCTCATCTGCTCAAGCAATCCGCCGGAGAATGCCTCTGGCTTGTTGCCCCAGCCTTGGTTGAGCATGTAGGCGCACAGAGCGTTGCCAATGATCCGGCGCGAAAACGGGTGGCTGTAGGCGGTTTCTTCCCAGTCGCGGTTGAGGTTCCAGTCATCAGTGACATCGTGGTCATCGAAAATCATCGCAACGGGGAGATGGGCGAATAGGCGACGGACCTGACCGAGACCCGCGACGAACTCCTTCAGAACTTGCTGTTCACTCACGTACTCTGCGATTTCGTCGGTTGTCAGCCTTTGAGGGATATCTGTTTTGACCAGATCCCAGACTGCGGGCGACCAGACGAGCAGATACATTGCCAGAAACTCGGCAAGCGTAATCAGATGGTTGTGGGCATGGTCAGCAGTGAAAATCGGCTTTTCGGCACCACCAAACAAGACCATCCAAAGTGCCCTGTCCTTTTCCAGATTGGGCAGGAACTTTTCGCGGCGAAAGTAGGTGTCCTCATGGCGATACAGTTCTGATGCGGTGTCAGGGACTTTGCTCTCCAAGCCGCTGAGCTGTTCTTCGTTGATCCCGAGCCGTTTTATGAGGGAATGGATTGCCCGTAGCATGGGGCCTGCCACATCGTCTGAGTAGATCTGATCTCCACTCATCACCAGAGCAGCAGGCCATTTACTCCGATCAACTTTGGTGGTGCCCTCGGCGGTGATGGCCTTGGCGAGAAACTGGTCGGCTGCTACGAGGCCATCTCCGGAATCGTGGTGCGGTTTGCGGCAGGAGCCATGCAGAAGTGACGAGACCTTGGAGCTGAGAACGAAACCGGGAAGGCTCTGATTCTCATAGCAGATATCAGGTGCCCAGACCGTGTGGTCCTGCCAGCCCGCCTCCTCGTTATCTTCCATGCGCAGTGACAAGCGGTAGCTGATCCAGCGGTCTTGTGGGAGTGGTTTTTCCAGCGGCAGATCAATCAGCAGGTAGTGAAGGTGCTGCCCGGCTGTGATCAGCTTTACCTCCGGCTGCCCTTTTGAAAGCTGGTAGGTTTGCGGCTCATCATCTTGCGGCATCAGCTCCAGTTTCACGTCTGCGGGAGCGCGGACAGCCAGCCATAGCGTTAAACGTGTGGTTTCCAGACGCCGCAACATCGGACCAGCAAGAACTGAAGGGAGAGAAGGTGTTTCAGGCATCTATTTATATTTTTACTTGTGATATCCAGAGGAAAAATTGTTAGGGGAGAGATAGGTACTCAAACCAATAAATCCAACAGGGGCCTACAACTCTTCTCTCCGCACGCGCACACCACATCCGTTTCCTGAACTTCTTCTGAGCCAACCTCGCCTTGACAGGTGCTTGTAATCCTTCTAGCAAAATCGTGTATGCAGGGGAGTCTCACCAAGGAGACTGAGAGGCTGACAGAGCGTAAGCTCGGCGACGCGACCCTTTGAACCTGACCCAGTTGATACTGGCGTAGGAAGCACGGGTCGCGGGGCCTGTTTATAGGATTTGTGTCATAACCGCGGCCTCAGCAGCAGGAATGTCTCCTGCCGTTTCCAGCCAAACTCATCTGGTGTCTTTTTCGAGTTGTGAACTTGAGGAGCACCATTTTGACGACACCCAAGCCATCCATAACCACAGGCGCTTTGCCTGCCTCCCGCAAAATCTACGTCAAAGGCAGCTTGCATGAGGATGTTCGCGTTCCGATGCGCGAGATTAGTGTGCATCCGACAGCCGGGGAGCCGCCGCTGCCGGTTTATGACAGTTCTGGCCCCTACACTGACCCTGCGGTGACAACGACGATCTGCAAAGGTCTTCCCGCATTGCGGCGCAAGTGGATCGAGGCGCGTGGGGACACTGAGGAATATGATGGCCGTGAGATTACGCCTGCAGACAACGGCTTTGTGAAAGGCGATCGGCTGGTTGCAGAGTTTCCGGTCAAGCCACGTCCGCTGCGCGGTAAAGAAGGTAAGGCGGTTACTCAGCTCGCCTATGCCCGTGCTGGCATTATCACGCCGGAGATGGAGTTTGTTGCCATCCGCGAGAACCAACTGCGTGAAGCGGTTGTTGAAGAGCGTGACGGTCAGGACTGGGGTGCGAGCATTCCGGATTATGTGACACCGGAATTTGTACGCGCTGAGGTGGCGGCTGGCCGTGCGATCATTCCGGCCAACATCAACCACCCCGAGAGTGAGCCGATGATTATTGGCCGAAACTTTCTGGTCAAGATCAACGCCAATATGGGTACCTCTGCTGTCACCTCCTCCATGGAAGAGGAAGTGGACAAGATGGTCTGGTCGATCCGGTGGGGCGCAGACACGGTCATGGACCTTTCCACCGGCCGTAACATTCACAACACCCGCGAGTGGATCATCCGCAACAGTCCCGTACCAATCGGGACGGTTCCGCTTTATCAGGCGCTGGAGAAGGTGAACGGCATTGCAGAAGACCTGACGTGGGAGGTGTTCCGCGATACGCTTATCGAGCAGGCTGAGCAAGGGGTGGACTACTTCACCATTCACGCTGGAGTACGCCTGCACATGGTGCCAATGACGGTGAACCGCGTGACCGGCATTGTGTCCCGTGGAGGCTCTATCATGGCCAAGTGGTGCCTGCATCATCATAAAGAGAGCTTCCTCTATGAGCACTTTGAGGAAATCTGCGATATTTGCCGGCAGTATGACGTGTCTTTCTCACTTGGTGACGGGCTGCGTCCGGGCTCCATTGCAGATGCCAATGATGAAGCGCAGTTTGCGGAGCTGGAAACGCTTGGCGAGCTGACCAAAATCGCATGGGCCAAGGATTGTCAGGTGATGATTGAGGGTCCGGGGCATGTGGCCATGCACAAGATCAAGGAGAACATGGATAAACAGCTGGAATGCTGCCAAGAGGCTCCGTTCTATACGCTTGGCCCGCTCACCACGGATATTGCACCGGGTTATGATCACATCACCTCTGGAATTGGCGCGGCGATGATCGGTTGGTTCGGCTGTGCGTTGCTTTGTTATGTCACGCCGAAAGAGCATCTGGGATTGCCGGATCGGGATGATGTGAAAACCGGTGTGATCACCTACAAGATTGCAGCTCATGCGGCGGATCTTGCCAAGGGATTACCGGGTGCCCAGCGGCGGGATGATGCACTTTCTCGTGCTCGTTTCGAGTTTCGCTGGGAGGATCAGTTCAACCTGTCGCTCGATCCAGACACCGCGCGGGACTTCCACGACGAAACCCTGCCGAAGGATGCACACAAGGTGGCGCATTTCTGCTCCATGTGCGGGCCGAAGTTCTGCTCCATGCGGATTTCGCATGACATCCGTGCGGAGGCGCAAAAGGAAGGCATGGAGGCGATGGCCGCGAAGTTCCGTCAGGGCGGCGAGCTGTACCTGCCACTTGAAGAGGCAACACAGTGATCAGGATCGCGGGAGCTGGCCTTGCGGGGCTGGCTTGCGCCTTTGAGCTTGCCCAGCGGGGAGCTGACGTCACCCTTTTTGAGAAGGGTGACGGGCCGGGTGCAAACAGCGTTGCCCGGTTTGCGGGCGGTATGCTTGCGCCCTATTGCGAACGGGAAAGTGCTGATCAGGACGTGGTCAGTCTTGGGGGCCGTGCTGCGGACTGGTGGGCGCTGGTCACGCTCGTGACACGACGAGGTACTCTTGTTGTTGCACCTTCTCGTGATCAGGCTGAGTTGACAAGGTTTGCGCGGCGGACCTCGCATTTTGCCAAGGTGGATGGTCAGCGCATCGGTGCACTTGAACCCGCCTTGGAAGGCCGGTTTGAGCGTGGGCTCTTCTTTGAGGAGGAGGCCCATCTTGACCCGCGGCAAGCCCTTGCCGATCTCAGCAAGGCTGTGCAGGGGCTTGGGGTAAAGATCCATTACGGGACCGCCGCCCCTGCCAAGGTGGATCTCAATTGCACCGCAACTGCGGCTCACCTTCCAAACCTGCGCGCCGTGCGGGGGGAGATGGCCATATTGCATTGTCCGGAGGTGGAGCTGTCTCGGGTGGTTCGGCTGTTGCACCCACGAATGCCGCTCTATCTGGTTCCTCGGGCGGATGGCCTGTTCATGATTGGCGGGACCATGGTGGAAACCAACTCAGACCGACCTCCAACATTGCGCTCGCTTACCGAGATGATGAGTGCTGCCTACACTATTCACACTGCCTTTGCCGAGGCCAGTGTGGTGGAGATTGGTGCAGGTTTACGGCCTGCTTTTCCTGACAACCTACCGAAGCTGGTAGAGCATGATGGGACCCTTCACCTCAACGGGCTTTATCGCCACGGCTTTTTGCTTGCACCTGCATTGGCGCAGCAAGCGGCACGGCATTTTTTAGCGGAGACATGCAAATGAACATCATCGTGAATGCGGAGCCGCGCGACGTTGCTGCGGAAACCTTGGAGGATGCCCTTCAAGAGCTGGAATTCACCAGCCCTGCCATCGCAACTGCGGTGAATGGTTGTTTCATTCCCCGCGAGAACTACCGGAATACGCCGCTTTCTGACGGTGACCGGCTGGAAATTCTCGCGCCCATGCAAGGAGGGTGAGATGGAGGTTTACGGGAAAAAGGTTCAATCCCGCCTTCTGCTCGGGACAGCACAATACCCCTCTCCTGCTGTTCTAAAAGACGCGATCACCGCGAGCGGCACTCAGATCATCACGATCTCGTTGCGCAGGGAAACGGGCAATGGGTCCGGAGCTGGCTTCTGGGATCTCTTGAAAGCGTGCAACTGTCACTTTCTGCCGAACACCGCTGGCTGCCATAGTGTTCAGGAGGCGGTGACAACTGCGCATATGGCGCGTGAGCTGTTTGGCACTGATTGGATCAAGCTGGAAGTTATCGGCAATTCCGAGAGTTTGCAGCCTGACGTGTTTGGCCTTGTTGAAGCTGCGAAGATCCTCAGTGCAGACGGGTTCAAGGTGTTCCCGTACACTACAGAGGATCTGGTGGTTGGTGAGAAGCTTCTGAAAGCAGGGTGTGAGGTGTTGATGCCATGGGGTGCGCCCATTGGCTCTGGTCAGGGTTTGCGCAATCCTGATGCTCTGCGCACCATGCGTGCCCATTTCCCTGACACCCCACTCATCGTTGATGCGGGGATCGGACGTCCCTCTGATGCGACCCGTGCCATGGAGCTGGGCATGGATGCTGTGCTTTTAAATACGGCAGTTGCCAAAGCGGGTGATCCGGTTTTGATGGCTCAGGCCATGGCACAAGCGATTGAAGCAGGGCGCAATGGATGGGTTGCTGACCCTATGGACCCACGGGATATGGCAGTGCCCTCCACTCCCATCCTTGGTATGGCGGAGTTGATGTGATGGAGCGGTTTTACCTGATTACTGGTGGTGTGGACTGGATTGAAAAGCTGGTTCCCCACGGCGTCAAGCTTGTTCAGCTGAGGATAAAGGATCAGCCAGACGCGGAGGTGCGCCAGCAGGTTGCACTGGCGCGTGACTTTTGCAGGCAGCATGGCACCCAGCTCGTCATCAACGATTACTGGGAGCTGGCTCTGGAGCTTGGCTGTGACTTCGTTCATCTGGGGCAGGAAGATATGGACCGCGCTGACTTTGCGGCTCTCCGCAAGGCCGGTGTGCGCTTCGGTCTTTCGACACATGATGAAGCGGAGTTAGACCGCGCTCTTTCCCACAAGCCGGAGTATGTGGCGCTGGGGCCAGTTTACCCAACAAAGCTGAAGAAGATGAAATGGGCACCGCAAGGTCTAGAGCGTGTTCGCCGTTGGAAACAAATGGTTGGCGAGACCCCGCTTGTTGCCATTGGCGGTCTGACGCCTGACCGTCTTGCTGGCGTGTTTGAGGCGGGTGCGGACAGCGCCGCGGTGGTGACGGATATTATGCAGGCTCAAGACCCAATTGCCCGTACGCAGGAATGGGTGGAGGCCTGCAAGTCATGACGCGCTATGACCGCCAGATGATCCTGCCGGAGGTTGGGCGGGACGGTCAGGACCGATTGAGGAACGCGCATGTTCTGGTGGTGGGTGCCGGTGGGTTGGGCTGTCCGGTGTTGCAATACCTTGCGGGCGCTGGCCTCGGCACACTCACAGTGATTGACCCCGATGTGGTTGAAGAGAGTAACCTGCACAGGCAGCCGCTCTACTCGCTGGCGGACATTGGTCAAAGCAAGGCTAGCGCCGCTGCCTCTCAGCTGCTCCGCTATAATCCCGAGGTGGAGGTACGGGCTCTGGGCGTTGCGCTGACCCCGGCAAATGCGGGGGAGTTGGTTGGTCAGGCTGATATCATTGTTGATGCAGCAGACACTTTCGCGGCATCATACACCCTCTCTGATGAATGCTACAAACAGGGTAAGCCGCTCATCTCAGCTTCAGTGCTTGGAACCTCGGGGTATCTTGGAGGCTTTTGCGCAGGAGCGCCGTCGTTAAGAGCCGTCTTTCCAGCCCCTCCCAGCAATGGGGCCACTTGCTCCAGTGCTGGTGTTCTTGGCCCTGCTGTGGGAAGCATCGGGGCGATGCAGGCTCAGATGGTTCTTGGTGTCTTGCTGGGCTTTTCTCCCAGTCCGCTTGGCCGGCTTGTCACCATTGATCTGAAAAGCTTTGCGTTTGGCGGCTTCTCGTTTCTCAACACGAAGGAACCAGAGTGGCATGCTCCGTTTATAAGCGTGGGTGGCCTTGGATCGGCTGACCTGGTTGTTGAACTTCGGGACAGCGCTGAGGCGCCGGTACCCGTTTGTGCAGAGGCCGTTCGTGTTCTGCCGGACGCACTTGGAACGCAGGATTTCAGCGATGCGGGCCGCGTTGTGCTTTGCTGCAAGACTGGATTGCGGGCATGGCGCGGGGCGCAGGTTCTGTCGGAGCGGGGATACAAGAGTGTTGCACTGATCGCAGACATGGCGCGCTAACAGCATTCCCCCAGTTCGGTACTCCCCTGCCCTTTGCGGTGGGGATTTTCGGTTAGTCTTGCATTCGCGTTCAGTTGAGCGCGCGTCGTTCTCAAACTGTGCCTTGTTGTATGCGCATTAAACCTGATTGCGCGAATAGGAATCAGTGCGCGGTGTTGAACAGGGGTTTGTGAAACACCAAGGCGCTGGGTGGATAACAGCGCTAATATCAATATTTTCAATATGTTATTTTCATCGACTCACGCCTGTCACTTGCCGCCGGAGCCGACCAATCAGGCAGGCATGGTGTTGTCCACCACATGAAAGTTCTGGTTGAGACACTCTGTCGCAAGTTTACAGAATTGGGGCGTTTTCGCTGATTTTTGCGGGCGTGATGTTTCAGAACGCCCCTCCCAAGTCTCCCTGCTTAACATTGGTCAAGGAGGATAACATCTGATCACTTCACTGTGACCTCGTCTCACCAGCATTGGAGTTTGAGAATGTTACAAAATAAGAGACGTGGGTCAGGTTACGCGTTAGCGGCCGGCTTTGCGATGCTGCTCGGAAGTGCAGCTGCGCCCGCCTTTGCAGAAGGTCCGACACTGAGCGAAGAGGCTTTTGAGCGCTCTAAGCAGCTCTATTTTGAGCAATGCGCAGGTTGTCACGGCGTTCTCCGTAAGGGTGCAACAGGTAAAAACCTTGAGCCTCATTGGAAAAAAACAGCTGCAGATGGCACCGTGACTGAAGGTGGCACTCTTCAGCTGGGTCAGGAACGCCTTGAGAAGATTATCGCCTGGGGCACAGAGGGCGGTATGAACAACTTCTCGGAGATTCTGACCGAGGATGAAATCAAGGATATGGCGACCTACATCATGTTGGATCCGCCAAAGCCACCTGAGATGTCGCTCGCTCAGATGAAGCAGACACGTAAGATTTACGTCGAAGAAAAAGACTACCCAACCGAGCCACTTCATGGCCGCAACTGGGAAAACTTCTTCGTCGTTATCGAGCGTGATGCAGGTAAAGTTGCAGTCATCGACGGCGATACCAAGGAAGTTCTGGTTCACATTCCTACCGGTTATGCAGTGCACGTGGTCAAAGCGTCCGAGCACCACAAACTGGAAGAGCCAGAAAACCCAGGTCGCTTCTGGTACACCATGGGTCGTGATGGCAAGATGACCAAGATCGACCTCTGGCAGACACCAGACAAGATGTTGGTATCCGAAGTTACCATTGGTTATGACGCACGCGACGTTGCGATCTCCGGCGACGGTAAATACGTAGTCGGCGGTGCTTACTGGCCTCCACACTTCGCAATCGTTGATGCTGTGACCATGGAGCCTCTGAAAGTGGTTTCCACCCGCGGTTACAACACCGACGGTGACTATGTGGAAGAAAGCCGCGTTGCTGCAGTCTACACCACGCCTAATGAGCCAACATGGCTGATTGCTGTTAAAGAACTTGGCCAGATGTGGCAGGTGGATTACAGCGATATCGACAATCTGCGTATCGATAAAATCGACTCCGCAAAGTTCCTGCATGATGGCTTCTTCGATCCAACAGGCCGTTACTTCCAGATCGCTGCGAACGCATCGAACAAAATGGTTGTAGTGGACACCAAAGATCGCAAGCTTGAAGCTATGATCGATGTTGCGGCTCTTCCACACCCAGGTCCAGGTGCAAACTGGAACGATCCTAAGTGTGGTCCGGTTGCAGGTACAACCCACCTTGGCGTTGGTACTGTGACTGTTTGGGCAAACGATCCAGCAGGCCGTCCGGATGATGCATGGAAGACGTGTTACGAAGTTGAAACTGATGGCCCAGGCCTGTTCATTCGTACACACCCGAACTCCAAGTACGTATGGGCTGACCAGACCAAACACCCAGATCCTGAAGTACAGCAGTCTGTACAGGTGATCTCGAAAGAAACCGGTGAGATTGTGAAAACAATCCAGGTTACCGAAACAGACGGTAACGCAGCTGTTCACTTCGAGTTCAACGCTGACGGTTCTGAAGTTTGGGTATCCAACTGGAACATGGGTGACTCTCTTGCACCAAACGGTGAAATCGTCGTTTACGACGCTGAAACCCTTGAAGAGAAAACCCGGATTAAGGGCCTTTACGCTCCAACCGGCAAGTTCAACGTTCATATCCGTTCGAACCACGTTACCTGATGTGATCTAGCGATCCTTTTGAGGGGCGGGCACCACGCCCGCCCCTCTTTGTATCAGCGGCATCGAGACTGCAACGGCTGCACACTGGCCGGAGATGGCGGATTTGCTCACCGCATCTTGAAAGCCGACCGCTCACGACCCGGCAGGATGGGTCGACAGAAAATCCAAAACGGAGCCTGGAAATGACCCAGTCCAACGATACGGAAAAGAAAAAGCCGATCTGGCGCAGGTATTTCCTATGGGGAATGCCGGTAGGTGGCCTCTTGGCGGCCTTTGTGGTCGGCATTATCTTCTGGGGTGGTTTCAACACCGCCATGGAAGCGACAAACACAAAAGAATTCTGCGTCTCGTGCCACGAGATGAATGACTTTGTCTATCAGGAATACCAAGGCACAATCCACGACGTGAACCGGTCTGGCGTTGGGGCCGTTTGCTCGGACTGCCATGTCCCTAAAGACTGGACGCACAAGATCATCCGCAAGATCAAAGCTTCCAAAGAAGTTTGGGGCAAGATCACCGGTACGATCAACACACCCGAGAAATTCGATGCCAAACGTCTGCACCTCGCGAAAAACGAATGGTCGCGGATGAAGTCTTCTGACTCTCGTGAATGCCGGAACTGTCATGATTTTGAATCCATGATGCCGGAGTTCCAGAAGCCACGTGCACGTCAGCAGCACCTGAACGCAATGAAGACAGGTCAGACCTGTATCGATTGCCACAAGGGTATTGCGCATACGAACATACGTGATCGCGCATCTGACGAATATCTGGAGATGATCGAGGCACCTAACCAGAACTTTGTTCGCGAAGTTCCCAAAGAATATCTGGAAAGCCTAGCTCGCATCGAGGCCAAGGAAGCTGCTGAAGCAGAGGCTGCAAGTGCTACCAAGAAAGCACAACAGGAAGCTGTTCAGGGGCAGATTGCTGCGGCGGTTGACGCTGCTCTTGAAGAAGAACGTGCAAAAGCTGCCGGTGAAGCAAGTGCTGCGGATGAAGGCGACACGGTTGGGGCCAACATCGACTGGAGCGGCGTGGACACCGTGGACATGACCTTGTTCTACCCTGGTCAGGCATCCTTTGAGTTTGTGCAGAACGGCAAGCAGCATGGTGGTGCTCGTCCGCTGACAAAGGGTGGTGACCAGTGCACAACCTGTCATGCGAAAGAGCTGAACAACATCGGCAACAAGATCGTCAAGGGCGCTGAAAACACCGAGCCTACCCCAATTCCGGGCAAACGCGGTGTGATCAACGCGACGATGCAGGCAGCTCATGACAGTGAGAACGTCTACTTCCGTCTACAATGGCCAGATGCGCTGCACGCCCCTGCCCCATTCGTTGACGGTGGCAAGATGGACCCTGACAACCAGATCAAGGTTGCCATGATGATCACAGGCACCGGCATTGAAATGGGTGAACAGGTTGGTTGCTGGGCGACTTGCCACGCAGACAACACCTACATGCCGTTTGATCCGGGTCCGGAAGCAATCGCTGCGAACGGTGACGTTGCAAGCATGCTGCAAGCCAAGCAGTCCATCCAGAAGTACCTGAGTGAGACCCGCAGTAAGGTTGAGATCAAAGGCCGGCGCGGTAAGGCTCAGGGTGGCTGGGACAAGCTGAAGTCTGCTGAAGAGATCGACCAGCTGCTGGCTGACGGAACCTTCATGGATCTGATGCGCGTCTATGCTGACGGTTCTGCCACCAACGGCTACCTGCTTGAGCGCCGTGTGCAGAACGAGGGTGACATCACTGCCTCTGCCAAGCTTTCTGCGGGCATGTGGACTGTGGTCTTCTCCCGTCCGCTGGCAAGCGACAAGCCTGGTGATGTGCCACTTGAAGCTGGCAAGACCTACACAGTTGGCTTCGCCATCCACGATGACTTCTCAGCGGCACGTTTCCACCACGTGACGCTGAACACCAGTCTGGCTCTGGATGACGAAACGGCCCAGATCAATGTGGTAGGACGCTAAATAAACACAGAGGGTGGCCGAGAATTTGGCCACCCTTTTTCTTTTAGGGGGGCACCTTATGTACGCACGACTTCTTCAAGGTTCCGCAGTTTTACTGAGTCTTTTGATGGTGACACCAGCGCAGGCGGAAGATGACAAAGCTGCTGCCCTGTGTGGCGAGGCTGAAGCGCGTTATGTGGACATGATCGGGCATCCATCAGCTGAGGCAGAGGGTGCCACGGTTGTGAAGATGTACAAGTACCGCTTTTGCCCTGAACAACTGACTGTGCCTGTGGGAACGACCGTTCGTTGGGTGAATGTCGACAAGCGAACCAGCCATACAGTGCATTTGAATGAAGCGGGCGAGAAAGAGTCGGAACGGCTGTTTCCTGAAGAAGATTTTGAGTTCACGTTCCTGAGCGCCGGTTCTCAGCAGTATCTGTGTGGTCCCCATTGGGAAACGCGGAAGATGATCGGCATGGTGACAGTTACGCCGTAGGTAGCTGCCTTTCTGTTGCGTACTTCTGTTGGGTGACGGACATTCTGTTTCGGGGCTACGCTGCAAAACTCTGAGTTAATTCAATGATCAGGCTCCTTGTTTCTCTTGGATCGGCGTTTTTGACAGCATCTATGGCGCTTGCCGAACCTGCCGCTCTTTATCAGAGGCATTGTGCGGAGTGCCACGGTGATAACCGTTTGGGCTTGATTGGTCCGGCTCTGCTTCCTGAAACTATTGGAACCCTACGCGGCACCGCCTTGCAGGACACAATCAGGAACGGGCGGGAGGCGACAGAGATGCCTGCCTTTCGAGAGGTGTTGAGCGACCAGCAGATTGACGGGTTGAGCGCCTACCTGAAGACACCGCTGGACCCAGCACCACACTGGGGACTAGAGCCGATTTCCGCGAGCTTGATTATCAACGGTGACTACAAGGCGGTAGACGCCCCTCTGTGGTCAGCTGATCCGATGAACCTGACACTAGTCGTTCAAACCACGGATCACACCGTCAGTGTAGTAGATGGCGATAGTTTTGAGGTTCTGGCACGCTTCAAAACTCCATTTGGCACACGCGGGCAGCCGAAGTTTTCGCCGGATGGGCGGTACGTTTACATAATGTCCCGAGATGGCTGGATTCAGAAGTATGATCTTTATTCGCTGCAGGAAGTGCGCCGCGTCCGGGCTGGTTTGAACAGTCGCAATATTGTTTTGAGCCACGATGGCAAGTGGATTGCTGTTGCAAACTATCTGCCCAACACGTTTGTTATTCTCTCTGCGGATGATCTAAGTCCGCAGAAAGTGGAGGCGGTGCAAGGCAAGGATGGATCGCGGAGCCGTGTTTCGGCTGTTTATCTCGCTGCCAAACGCAAGAGCTTTGTGTATGCCTTGAAAGATACTCCCTCTATCTGGGAGGTGTTTTATGGTCCCAATCCGCCACACTACGGCTTTGCCCATGACTGGCGCATTGAAGGGCCTGCGCCGAATAAAGATCCTTTCTCGCTGCGCACGATCACCCTGAAGAGTTTGGCTGAGGATTTCTACCTCGACGCAACCGACGAGTACGTGATGGGGGCTTCGCCCAGCGGCACAGGTGGTCAGGTGGTGGATCTGGTGATTGGGCACAAGATTGCGGATTTGGAGTTGGTGGGGATGCCACACCTTGGCTCCGGCTCCACATGGAAGATGGGGGAGCGGACCGTTATGGCGACACCTCATCTGAGAGAACCTCTTGTTTCCGTTGTTGATATGAAGACGTGGGAGACCGTCAAACAGATCAAAATGCTGGGCTCTGGCTTCTTTACCCGTACCCACGAGAACTCACCGTATGTTTGGGTGGATGTGTTTTTTGGTCCTGATCAGGACGCTATTCAGGTGATCGACAAGCAGAGCCTTGAGATCGTGAAGACCCTGCGCCCTCAAAAGGGATCACGCGCTGCCCATGTGGAGTTCACCAAGGATGGCAGCTACGCGATGGTTTCTGTCTGGGAGGAAGATGGCGCTGTTGTTGTGTATGACGCGCAGACACTGGAAGAAGTTCGGCGCCTGCCCATGACGATGCCACGGGGTAAGTACAATGTGGGGAACCGAGTTGTGCGTGGTGAGAGTGTGAGCGAATAAGGCGAGCATTAGTGTGGGTGGCACTGGATCCCGGCTCGGGGGCCGGGATGACGTCGGTGTACTCTGCTACACTTCAAAAAACACGCTTGCGCTTTTGCGTCGTCCCGCACTTGATGCGGGATCCAGTGCTACAAAGACAGACTACGGAGATGACTAACACTCAGATTCAAAAGAGCTATTTTCTTCCCAAAGCTTAATTCCGCAGCTGTATTTTGTCACATAGTTTGCAATAATCACCGTCTCCCCGCGCTCTTCCGCAGAACCGCTTGCATCAATATTCCATGTCCAAAACAACAAAGGTTTTGTATAAGTGTAAAGTCTAATGACGATACCCAAGGGTTTGCCGTTACCACTGAAACAACTACTTATATTGACATTTGAACTGTAACTAAAAGAATTAATATTTTGGCGACTGTCTTCACAGTACTGATCAAATTTTACGCTTTCTTCTTCGAAATAAGGCCCCGAAATACAGTTATCCTCGCCACACTTTTCTAATTTATAGACCGCTTCTTTGTTTGGCTCCAACCAATAAGCAAAAGACAATAGGGCATAATCAGAGAACATTCTATTTTTTAAGAAAAAGTCCAAATATTCATCCCTATTTTTAGGAATATAAATCCATTTATACTCCATATTATTTAGGAAATTATCATATCGTATTGCATTAGATACGGTGTTGATATCTATATCATCGTGATAGTCCAGCACATATTTAGAGGCACGCTCTACCACATCCTTTGTATGCTGATGATATCTGAAATAGTTTAATATATAAAAGAATGTCACAAGCGCAAAAACAAGAATCATAAGCAACAGAATTATGTTGTCTCTTTTTAGATTCGACATTCGATTCTCAATCACGATGTAAAAATTCGATAGTATTTGAGATTAGTTTACATAACAACGCAGAATTAGCCAGATAGTTTTGATAAGCGCAGTTGTTCCATTTTCTATCCACTAATGGCCAACATAACTCAATGCCAATACGACACATCTTGTGACCCATATGTATTGTTAAGAATCTTCTCCATTCAACTGAGTTCAAAAGAAACAACTCTATGTAACAGCCCTTCAGAAAAATAGGTACATGTCTCACCATCTAGAAGAACAATCAGGAGATCTTAGTGCTCATCTGGAGCAGCACGTTCGGATGAACGGATACCTCAGGCTTATACTGGGAAGCAAACCAACCTTTTACAACGCACCCATTGATAACTACGCTACCACTTGCCCTCAACATCAACACTAAACTGCCCTTGAGCCGAGAATCAACAGCCCAGACATCCGCAGCTCAGCTGTTCAAGCGACTAATCTGGCAATCGGATTTGTGCTAAAGAACGTCTGTCCGGTATGATACTCAACTCCTTAGTATGCACCTTTCTTAGTTTGCTCCGATGAGGTGAGCATTGGTGCGTGGGGCTCTGGGTCCCGCATCGCGCTGCGCTTGTGCGGGATTGTTAGTGCAAAGCAGTGTTATAGTGAAGGTGGTCTCCCGAACCGCAATTCCGGGAGACCAGTGGTAGGCGACCGCTGCGGGATCGGGTTTGCACCCGTTGTCATCAAGGTTCCCTGCCGCTTCCTTTTCCCGCTTGGAGAGTTGATTGGGCCGCTGTTTGCACGCCCGCTAACAATCCGAAGCACGAACAGGATATCACTCCTATGACGTTTCTTAAAACCATTCCTTCCTGTGTTTTGGGTATCGATGTCTCCAAGGAGACGCTGAGCATCTGTGTTCATAACAAGCAAACAGTGTTTGTCATTACCAACAGTGTGCGCTGCATTCGCCAGCTGGTGAAGCAAATGGAGCCAGACACCTTGGTGGTTCTGGAACCGACTGGCGGTTATGAAGCTGTTTTGGTGCAAGCCCTGTGCTATGCAAAAATTGCGTGCCATCGGGCTGATACTTTGAAAGTCAAAGCGTTTGCACGGTCGTGGGGCCGCTTGGCGAAGACCGACCATATCGACGCAAAAGCCTTAGCTGCCTATGGAGCTGATCGATGGCAGCACCTGCCGCTTTATAAACTGGCTGACAAAGACCAGACAAACCTGACAGCACTGGTAGCGCGCCGTCAGGATCTCATGGATATGCTGGTAGCAGAAAAGAACCGGCTCCAAGCTCCCGGATGCTCTGGGGTAAAACAGTCATGCAAGGTGGTGCTGGCCTGCCTAAAGCGCCAGCTTAAACGACTGGACCGTCAAGTTAAGGACCTCATTCAAAACAGTGCCGACTTATCTGAACGCAAGGAAACCTATCAATCTTTGCCCGGAGTTGGCCCTCGCACAGCCATTGCCTTACTGGCCACTATGCCCGAACTTGGAACACTCACGCGCCGTCAAGCGGCATCACTGGCAGGCCTTGCCCCTCACCCTAATGATAGTGGTACGTTGCGCGGCTACCGGAAAATGCGCGGAGGCCGACCTGAAGTGCGCAAGAACCTGTTCATGGCCGCCTTGTGTGCATCTCGTCTAGAGGGTCCACTTCGCCTGTTTTATCAGCGCCTTATCGCAAATGGAAAGAAACCCATTGTTGCCATCTCCGCCATCAATTGTTGCCATCTCCGCCATCATGAGAAAGATCATCGTCATCCTAAACGCAAGAATGAGAGACAAAATCAGCGCAATTAGTTGATGACGATGTTGGGGTCGAATGCGAATAGTGGATGATAAAAACTTATCCCCCTCCTCCAAACCTATTTTAGTCTCAATCACATGCCTACGTATCGGGCTGCTGGCGGGCCGTCCGTCAGTTGGTCGTAGGTTGGGCAGGGCTACTGTGGAAGGTAACGTATTTTGCAGCAGGTCCGTGGAGGTTGCCCAAACGCCATGAGTGTTGAGGCGGGAGGATGCGCGGCTAAACCAGAGGGCGTCAGCACTGTCGACACTTCTCTACGAGAAATGTCGTTTACAGCGTCTTTTGGACCTTGGCCATAGCCTCCTACAAAAACGTCCGGGCAAGGCGACAGCTGATGCCGAAGACTCATATTTAATCAAGTAGCGCAGGTGTTGCCTGCCGCCTTGTCCATCCCGTTTTCCGGGAAACTCAGTTCCACCACTGCATGGAAGGCCATGCGGTGCTATTGGTGTTTACTCGCCTATAGGCCAGTTGAGAAATGGGTTTTGGGACCTTGCGCTGCGCAATATTCCCCTCACCCTAAATGCAGAGCGCACTTAATATTAGTCAAGGACATGGTCTTGGTGATTGGCGAAGCTGGTGGTAACGCTACCCGTAGATCACTGAATGTGCACAAGCGCATCAACAAAAGCCATAAGAGCACCTCATGTCGACCAATATGGAACAAGTCAGATCCTGCCAAGGCCCTGCGCTTTTTAGCTACGGGTTCAGGCCATTTTTCCTCGCCAGCGCTGTCTGGGCAATTTTGCTCATGCTGCTCTGGATTCCGCTTATCTCCGGCCACATCGCAATGCCAGTCGCGTTCGATCCGGTTTCGTGGCATGCGCATGAGTTTCTCTTTGGCTATCTGAACGCCATTGTTGCTGGCTTCTTGCTGACGGCTATTCCGAACTGGACGGGGCGCATGCCAATTGTGGGCAAGCCGCTCATGTTCCTGTTTAGCCTTTGGGTGCTTGGTCGTGTCGCGGTTCTGTTTGGCGCCTATCTTCCAGCTGGTGTTGTTGCGGTGCTCGATCTTGCGATGCCATTGATGCTGGCGGGTGCGTGCCTGCGCGAGATCATGGCAGGCAAGAACTGGCGCAACCTCATTGTGCTTGCGCTGTTGGGGTTGCTGATCACCGCGAACCTGTTGTTCCATTGGGAAGCCTGGAGCGGTGGGTATGCTGCACAAGGCTACGGCATGCGTCTGGGCATCTCCACCATGGTTTTGATGGTTGGCTTGATTGGCGGGCGGATCATTCCCTCCTTCACCCGCAACTGGCTGGTGAAGCAAGGCAGCAAGGATCTTCCCGTAGGGCCAATGCAGGCATTTGACAAGGTTTGCCTGCTGTTTTTGCTGATTGCGCTGCTGATCTGGACCGCACTCGCGGATCACTGGCTGGCTGGCATTCTGCTGATGGTGGCAGGTTTGCTGCACTTTGCGCGTTTAGGACGGTGGAAGGGCCTGCATACCTTTGCTGAACCGCTCGTGCTGGTTCTGCATGCAAGCTATTTGTTCATGCCGGTCGGATTGCTGGTGCTTGGAGCGGCCATTCTTATGCCAGACCTATTGGACTTGGCAGGAGCCCAGCACCTGCTCATGGCAGGTGTCCTGGGCATGATGACCTTGGCCGTTATGACCCGCTCCACCCTTGGGCACACAGCACGGGCGCTGACAGCCAGCCGCAGCACCAGTTTGCTCTACTGTGCGATGGCTCTTTCTGTACTGCTCCGCTTTGCAGCAGGATTCACACCTGATCTGGCTATGCGCCTTTATGATGCTTCAGCACTGGCGTGGCTGCTTGCGTTTGGAGTGTATGTGGCGGTCTACGGGCCATTGCTGGCGAAGGCACGGAAGTAAGAGGCGCATGGAGAGGATACCATGACGTTATCCTCCCAACGCGCGCTTTCACTACAATAAGATTGGTCGTCGCGGATTGCAGAAAAGGCCGCTCGACTAATTGTTATGCGGGTTTTGATTGTGCCTTTGCGATGATCGACAAAGCCCGCTCTACTTTGATGTTGTCGCCAGTGAGGATGGCGGCGACGTTCTTGCCTTTAAAGCGGTCCGCGTTATTGAGCAGGGCAGCAACACCAGCGGCCCCTCCCCCTTCAACCACGCACTTTTCATTATGCAGGATGAAGGCCATTGCTTGTGCGATCTGTTCATCTGAAACCTGAATGTGATCATCAACCAGCTCCCGGCACATGGAGAAGGTGTAGCGGTTATCAGGTGGAATTGGACCCGGCAGGGCGTCAGCGATGGACGGCTTTTCCTCCACGCTCACGATCTTTCCGGCACGAATGCTCTCCAGCATGGCCGCACCATAGAGAGAGGAAATGCCGATCACCTCGATCTCGGGCTTTAGGCTTTTGAGGGCTTTTGCGATGCCGCTCATCAAACCACCGCCACTGAGCTGGACAAGCACTGTATCCAGCTGCGGAGCAACTTCCAGAAGCTCCAGTCCTATGGTGCCCTGCCCTGCGATGACATCGGCGTCATCAAATGGAGAGATGAAGAGTAGTCCGTCGCGCTCGGCGATCCGGCGCGCTTCCGCATCTGCTTCATCCTGATTCTGGCCATGGATGACAACCTCGGCTCCAAAGTCACGCAGACCGGCGACTTTTTCCGGCGGAACAATCTCGGTCATACAGACAACGGCGCGGACACCGAGCGCCTTCGCGATATAGGCGACAGCACGACCGTGATTGCCGCTAGACACCGTGATAACGCCACGCTCGCGCTGATCTGCTGACAGGTTCAGCAGTTTGTTAGTGGCACCGCGCAGTTTGAAAGCACCTGTTGCTGTCATGTTTTCAAACTTGAGGAAAACCTTGGCATTTAGCCGCTCACTCAAGGCGTGAGAAGGCCGCAATGGTGTTGGTTGTACGTAAGGACGGATGCGTTCTTGAGCGCGGCGAATGTCAGCTATTTCAATAGACATGGCGTTTTCCGGGTTGTCATAGGAAACGTTTTTATATACTGTTTAGTCTAATTTAGAAAAAATGTCCAAGTCAGACATTGCATGAAGGTGAGATTATCGCGATGCAAATCATTGGTAAAGCAGAGATCCTGAAGCATGTGAACGTGCGTGCCGTGCTGGACGATATCGAGAACGGTTTCAAAGCTTTCGCTGCTGGCAATGCTCAAGTTGCTCCTGTCACCCACCTCGGCTTTGATGCTGCAAACGGGGAATGCCACATCAAGTGCGCCCATGTGGCAGGCGATGACGTCTTCACCGTCAAACTCGCTACCGGATTTTACGACAATCCAGCAAAGGGCCTGCCCTCCTCCAATGGCTTTATGGCGGTGATTTCCGCGGTAAATGGGACGCCGCTCGCTATCTTGCAGGACGAAGGTGTTTTAACTGATTTGCGGACAGCCCTCGCCGGAGCTATCGCAACCCGTTTGGGTGCACGCAAATCTGCCAAGACTGTCGGCATCATCGGCAATGGCATTCAGGCGCATCTGCAAGCAAAGCTGATTTGCGAACTGCTGGGCTACAAATCCGTTGTGGTGTGGGGGCGCACTACAAAGAAGGCCGCAGCGCTGGTCGAGAGATTGTCCAATGAGCTGCCTGCAGTGTCCGTTGCTCAGGCGCAGACCGCAGAAGACCTTTGCAAACAGGCCGATGTGATTGTGACCACCACCCCCTCCCGGGAACCGCTTATTCAAGCGGATTGGGTACGGCCAGGTACGCATATCGTAGCAGTTGGGGCAGACTCGCCTGGGAAACAGGAGATTGATGCGCAGCTGTTTGCCAAAGCTTCTCAAGTATTCGTGGATTCACCGTCTCAGTGTGTTGAACATGGCGAAACAGCCAACGCTATACAGGCAGGCACTATTACAGAAGAAGGCCTGACTCCACTGGGCACTGCGCTGTCGAATGGTCCTGCAGCGCGAAGCGAAGACGATATCACCATTGCAGACCTGACTGGTGTTGCTGTGCAGGATACAGCGATCGCCAAATCTGTTTGGAGCAGTGTCGAGCGCGGCATTACCTACCTCTAAAGCCCGTGATTACGCCGCTCTGACACTCTGATCGCTCATCAGCGACCAGAGTGGCTGGCACAATCGCAAAATGATGAATTTGACCCGGATTACGCAGAATTTGTCCTCAGGACTCTTTGCGCTTCTTGAGTGTCTTACCGCTGCCAGATTGATCTACCAGTGCGTGTTTTTGTTGCTTTCAGCCATGTTTTCGCCACTGGAAAAAAGATTTGCCTTATTTGAAATAGAGGACACCCCATGTTTCACCCCTTCCACGTTGAGCAGTTCCTGTCGGAATTAGAACACGGTGTAAAATACAACTATTCTGAAAGTGGCGTGCACCCGATGAAGGTTGAGGAACTGATCAAATTGACAGGTCTTGACCCGGAGGTGATCTTGAACACGGTGCTAGACTACCCGCAGGTGAACGGATCGACCTTGCTGCGTGAGCACATTGCCAAGATGTATGAGGGCGCAGACGCCGAGAATATTCTGGTTACGGCAGGCGCGTCCGAGGCCAACATGTTGGTCGCCAATACACTGCTTGAGCCCGGTGATAATATGGTGGCCTTCCGTCCTATCTACGAGCAGCTGACTGGCGATGTGCGCAACCGTGGCATCGAAGTGCGCTATGTGGATCTGGACCCGTACAACCACTGGAAGATTGATCCGCAAGCGGTGATGGATGCGGTGGATGAAAATACCAAGGCCATTCACATCATCAACCCGAATAACCCAACCGGACAGGTGGTGAGCCAGGAAGAGCGCGATGCAATCATTGCAGCTGCAGCCAAGGTTGGTGCCTGGATTGTGGCGGATGAGGTTTACATTGGTACAGAGCGCGACACGGACGAAGTAACCAAGAGCTTCTGGGGAGATTACGACAAGGTGGTCGTGCTGAACTCCATGAGTAAGGCTTATGGCCTGCCGGGCCTGCGGCTTGGCTGGATGGTTGCGCCGAAGGACACCATCACAGCAAGCTGGCGCCGTCATGAATACGCGACCGTGGCTGCAACAACTCTTTCCATGCGCCTTGCGGAAGCTGCTCTTGCCGAGCCTGCACGGGGCCTTTTGGTGGAGCGCGCACGTCGCCTGATCCGCACTGGTTTTGAAACACTGACCGAAGCTCTGAAGGTGCATGAGGGTGTGTTCACCGTTTCGCCGCCAAAGGCGTCCGCCATGTCCTTCATCCGGTTTGATTTGCCAGTTGACTCTGAAACTCTGTGTCGCCGTTTACATGCAGAACAAGACGTTCTGGTTATTCCGGGCAGCCGCTTCCACGTAGAAAACCACTTCCGGTTCAGTTCAGCTCTGCCAGAAGCGCATTTGCGTGAAGGCCTAAACCGTTTGAACAACGTGGTCGGTTCCATTTTGGAAATGGCCTAACACTGGTCCCCAGGGCAGGTGCAGAAGACCCGGCAATTACGCCACCCAAGCACGGGCTTTTCTTGTACCTGCCCACCTTCGGTTTCTTTAGTTAGAATGGAAGATATCCATGCTCTCGACCTCTGTCCCGTTGGATCGCGATGGCTTTCACACCGGGTATATTAACGTGCCCGCCTCCATGAACCACAGCGCCTGGTCAAACCAGCGCGTTCCGTTGTTTTCCATCAAGAATGGTAAGGGACCGTCTTGCTTGTTGCTGGGCGGTAGCCATGGGGATGAGTATGAGGGACCGATTGCCCTCTCCCATCTGGTCCACGGTGGTTTGAGGCCAGAGGACATTCAAGGTCAGGTAATTGTTCTGCCTGCTCTCAATACGCCTGCTGTGCAAACTGGCACGCGACTTTCACCGCTGGATGGCGGCAACATGAACCGCGTTTTTCCGGGAAATCCGCGCGGCACAGTCACAGAGCGCATTGCGGACTTTGTCTCCCGCGAACTGATCCCACGTTGTGATGTGGTGGTTGATCTACATTCGGGTGGACGTTCGCTGAACTTTATTCCCTGTACCTTTGTGCCTGTGCAGAAGACTGAGGCAGCTACCCAAGAGATCATCAAGCTGGCCGATGCATTTGACGCGCCGCTGACCGTGATCATCCGCGAGCCTTCTGCAGTGGAGATGATTGATGCGGAAGTGGAACGGCAAGGCAAACGCATTCTGGCGACAGAACTTGGCGGATCGGCCCTTGCGACCGCCAAGACTGTTTCCGTCACTCAACACGGGATACGCGGCGTTTTGCATGCAATGGGCATTGTGGCAGAGAAGCCGGTCAGGACAGGCTCGGAGACTTGGCAGAGCAAAAAGCAAACGCTTCTGGTGGATGGTTTGCAGCATTACAGCTACGCAGATGAAACCGGCATCTATGAATGTTCCCATGAGCTGGGGGCTTACGTGGAGAAGGACCAGCGGATCGGTTACCTTCATTTTGCTGACCGGGTAGAACGTGCGCCATTACCTGTTGTAGCCAATACGTCAGGCGTTTTATTCTGTACAGCGGGGCAAGGTCTGGTGCAAAGAGGAGACGTACTTGCGGTTGTGGGGCATACCCAAGCTTGACTTGCACACCGCAGGCAGAACAGATTTCCAGAGCGGAGAAAGCGAAAGGTTTCATGCAAATGTTTGCATCCTGGAGTGCTGAGAGACACCGGCATGATTGAGACAACCCTAAAGCCACAAAACCGGGTTATCGAGAACGTCGCTATTCCTATGGCAGAAGCGCTCTCAAAACTACTGGGTTCTAATGTTGAGATTGTGGTTCACTCGCTTATCACCGAAACCGTCGCCCATATCTGCAATCCGTTTTCCAAGCGCGAAATTGGCGATCCTTCGTTTCTTTCGGAGATCGACTTTCGCAAGGGCGAGAATGTTATCGGCCCCTTTGAGCGGGTCAATTGGGATGGCCGGCTCATTCGTTCAATCAGCTCGGTTTTGCGCGATGATGCCGGCAAGGCGGTTGCTTTGGCCTGTATCAACTATGATTTGTCTGAAATCGTGACCGCACAAAATGCGATCAAGGCATTGATTGGGGTTCCAGCGACTGTGGAGGGTTCTGAAGCTCTGTTCAAGAACGACTGGCATGAAAAGATGAACCAGTTCATCGTGAGCTGGTGCCAGACCCGAAACAAATCGGTTGAAGCGCTTGACCGCAACGACCGCAAGGACCTACTCACTGCGATATTGCGCACTGACGCCCTGCGAGAAAAACACGCTGCCCCTTACATCGCCCGCGTTTTAGGCGTCAGCCGCGCGACCATCTATAACGACCTGAAGAGCGCACGCGGCAAGATTAGTTAAAGCGGTAAGGTAGAGCGGCAAACCTATTCAGAGGGTTTAATTGCTCGTATTGGCCCGCATGTCTGCAAGGAAATCTTCTATTCGAGCTGCATTCACACCAAGGTCACCCTCTCCGACTCTTGAGCGGGAGCGCATGTCGAGTATGGAACCGGTATCGCTTGGGGTGATCCTGACAACAATGTCGTCAGAGAACCCGAACAGCCTTGAAGTGGCCACAGCTTCGACCTCTCCCTGTTCAGGTCTTTGGCCAAGTATCTGCCAGCCGCGGGACCTGATCAGACCCAGCGCGGTGTTGTAGGTTGTCTCTGGCGGACTGGACAAGTGTAGTGGGACAATGTCGGGGTAACTCTGCTGCTGCTGCGATGCGACGGATGCGCCGCCGTAATTAGTCGCGACAGGTGCTGCCCAATAGGCAGGTGGGTTTTGAGTATCAGTCGTAATGTCATTGATGAGCGGATATTCAAACTGACCGTACAGCATTTCAGCGCCAACACCGACGATAGGCACCGTTATGATAACTGCCAGAATTGCAGAGAGGAGGCCGCGTCTTTTCTTCAGCACTACTCTGATGATCGCAATAAGGGAAAGGACAAATGCGATTGCTGCAAGGGTTGAAAAGATCACAGCTAGAATTACCCCGGGAAGCACGCCCCAAAACTCCTGGCGGTACCCTATACCCGCTAGAAAGAGACCGCAGATTGCGATTATCGCAATCACCAGCGAGCAGTTGGATAGTTTCGATGCGGGAGGCGTTGAAGACGTTTGAGTTGTACTTTCCGACATAATCTGGGTTCTCTAGCTTTAAATATTATTTTTAGTTTGCAAGACGTGCGAAAAACGACATCTCGAATACAGTACACTGACAAGTGGGTGTAGGCCCATGAGTAATATATAATAAGTATACTAGGAACTGATCATACGAATTTATTTTAATAATATGATCTCAAACTACCCCTTAAAACTACTTTTATTAATCAATATTTCCCGTACTGCTTTAGGAATACTGCACTCTTAATCGACAATATGACATAACTGAAATATTGAGATTAATGACAGTGACCTCGTGGCCGCAAATGTTCTTGTTCGGAGAGAATAATAGATGAAAAACAATCCTCCATCTCGTGCGAGAGAAATAAACCATGCCCGTCGCCGGTTACTGAAAGGGACTGTGGCGAGCAGCGCACTCCTGGGTTTGAATCTGGCAGGATGGGGGCCTTCTCTCAGTTTTGCTCAATCAGCGAGGCCGGTAACCCTGCTTGACCCTTCCAGTCAGGAGAAGTTTGTAAACCCGCTTCCTTTGCCCAAGCGACTTTACATGGAGGAAGGTGATACTCTGGTACTACCTATTGTGGAAACAGAACAATGGGTTGGGCTGAAAGATCCAAATGGCAACCAGCTCACGACAACGTTTTACGGCTTTGAATACGAAGACGGGACTGGATCACCAGGCCCAACAATTGTTACGAGGCAAAATCAGAATATCTCCGTAGAATTTCAAAACCAGTTGCCCAACAACAAGCCTCCGATTTTCCCGGTTGATACAAGCTTGCATGTTCCCCACATTGATAACTTTGATCAGGAAAAGCCGGTGGTTATCCATTTGCATGGTGGCCACACCGAGCCTGACAGCGATGGTAACCCACTCGCTTGGTATACGCAGAACTATCAATCAAAAGGGGAAGACTTCGTCAAGCAAGCTTATGATTATGATAACACGCAGGAAGCCTGCTGCCTTTGGTATCACGATCATACAGTCGGAATGACACGCTTGAATGTATACGGCGGGCTTGCTGGTTTTTACCTGATTAAAGATGAAAATGAAGATCGCCTAATCGCAGAAAACATTATTCCCAATGATAGTAATATGATCGAGTTGGTGATCTCAGATGCGCTGTTTGATGATCACGGTAACCTTTACAATCCAGGTAGCCATGGTCAGCCCATCAACCCGATCATTCAAAAGGAAATTCAGGCCAATTGGCCAAACCCGACAGTTCTGGATGAGTTCTTTGGTAACTTCATAATGGTCAACGGCATGACGTGGCCCAAGCATGAAGTTGAACCAACAAGATATCGATTACGCCTCCTCAATGGCTCCAGTTCACGAAGTTATGTCCTCGAGTTCGAGAACGGGATGGAGTTCTACCAAATTGGAACAGATGGGGGTTTTCTGGACTCGCCGGTGCGGCTCACGCAGCTGGTTATCACACCTGCTGAGCGCATGGATATTGTCATTGACTTTACCGAACACGCTGGTGAGCAAATTATCCTTAAAAATCTGGGTCCAGAGTTGCCATTTAGAGGGTATGTGGACCCTGAAGATCCAGAGGACTCAATGAAGCTTGTCTATAATGACGGCGGAGATCTGGAGATCACAGATGGCACGGATGGGCTCGCTCCAATCGCTCCACCGGACTCTTCCGGCGTGATCATGCGGTTCGATGTGGGGGCTAACGATGATAGTGTTCAGCCACAGGCTACAAACTTTACGCCCGCAGTGGAGTTGCGTACTCCTCTTGTACCGCTTCCACGCGACAATCCTGCGGTAGTCAGACAGCTCCCCCTCTTCAATCTCAGAGACGATATCGATCGCACAATCGTTCTTTTGGGGACGATGGATCGTGGCTCGCTGTTCTTTATGGATGAGATTACCGAGATAATTGAACCAAACACGGTAGAAATCTGGGAAATTTACAATACGACTGGCTCGGCGCACCCAATTCATGTTCACCAAGTCCAGTTTGAAATTTTGAACCGGCAGGAGTTCGATGGAGATTTGGTGATGCGCGATCAGCAGCTTATGGATACAGGCCGAACATTCCAAGGTGCAACCCTGGACTTCCATGGTCTGAGAGGCGACCCAGTACCGCCACAGCCAAATGAGCAAGGCAGGAAAGACACGGCTTTGGCCCTAGCCGGGCAAGTGACACGCTTAATCATGCGCTTTGATACCCCCGGACAATACGTTTGGCATTGCCATATCATCACCCATGAAGACTATGACATGATGCGTAAACTCGAAGTGATGCCTGTGGCCTAAGAAAGACCGCCGTTGGCTACATGCATTTAATCAATCTTTTAAGCGCCACGGTGTGATCACGCGCAGTTCTTTATGAGAGCTGGATTCTCGGCTGGTTTGCGCGATCACTAAACATATAAATTGTGCAAATCAAACATTGTGACATGAATGCCGCGTCAATTTATCAACGGGAGACGAAGCCAACGAAAAAACCCGCCAAGCCATTGGCTTAGCGGGTTTTAATTTGGTTGCGGGGGCAAGATTTGAACTTGCGACCTTCAGGTTATGAGCCTGACGAGCTACCGGGCTGCTCCACCCCGCGGTAAATTGTGTTGTTCTGTTTATTTTGTCGAGATTGTTTTTATGTGCATTATTCATGCCCGGCGGCGACCTACTCTCCCGCGTCTTGAGACGAAGTACCATTGGCGCAGGGGCGTTTCACTTCCG
>CANLTN010000020.1:0-73553 GCA_947494035.1 uncultured Pseudovibrio sp.
TATGCGATCTCTTCAACTCCGAGGAATGCTCAAACTTCCTTCAAGCCGCAGGATACGCCTCACATTAAAAGCAAACCACTTTAATCTTTCTTGAAGATCACACCTGCAATCCAGCCGGTGAACAGGGCCAGAATGACGGCCAGTGCGCCGTACACCGCCGGGTGTTGGCGCGAGAGATTGAAGGTCACCTGTTCAAAACCGGATTTTGCCACTGTCAGCACCTGCTCCTGCTGGTCGAGCAGCACGCCCCCACTAAAGAGGAAGGTTGTGATCTTGTAATCCCCTGTGGGGATGTTGGCTGGCAGGTCGACTGTGGTTGAAAACAGTGTGGGGCTCAGGAAGCTGATGGATCGTGAGACCTGCGAATAGAGGCCGTCCTGAACGCGGGCGCGCAGGAACGCTTCCTTGAAGGCGAGACGCTCAGTGGCGGGGGCGCGAGAGCCCAGCGCTGCGAGCGGCAGGTTATCCAGCCCGATGCGGTATTGCTTGAGCCAGTTTTCAGAGGCGATGTTGCGCAGATCATCAGTGGTGTGCACGGCATAGAAGCTGGGGACGGCGATGTAAGTCTGCGATGTGGCATTAATCCAGACACCCAGAATGCGATCCTTACGCCACGTAGTGACACGCTCCAGCGGGCCTTCCACCACGATCACCAGATCCTGATCACCGCTGCGAGGGACGGATTCTGCATCCCGTGCGATCTCGCCATAAACGAGGATCTGCGCACCAGAGAAGTTGGAGGTGATCGCCACACTTGAGGAGGAGATTGCCGATACAAGCCTTTCAGCCAGTGCAGGCGTGAGCGATGTGAGAGCAAGCAGGAAGAGCGTCAGGACTGTGAGCAAGGAGTTGGTGATGTGCCTCATCTGGCCGGCTCCTCAATCACAGTGACAGAGTAAAGATCACTAGGCTCCACAATGAGGTTGTAGGCAAAGCGCAGGCCGACGAGGAGCACGAGCAGCCCGAGGCCGAGGCGCAGGTGTTCACCACGCATGCCCTGCCCCACCTGAGCACCGAACTGGGCGCCGATCACACCGCCGATCATGAGCGTAAGGGCCAGCACAATATCTACGGACTGGGTGTTGACGGAGTGCAGGAATGTTGCCACAGCCATGGTGCCGAGGATCTGCAGCAGCGAGGTGCCAATCACGATGTGGGCCGGGACGCGCAGAAGATAGATGAGCGCTGGCACCATCATGAAGCCGCCGCCAATACCGAGAACCGAGCCGAGGAAGCCGATGGAGCTGCCGATGCCGAAGATCGGGATTATGCTGACATAAAGCCTGGAGCGGCGGAAGCGGACCTTGAACGGCAGGCCGTGCACCCAGTTGTGTTGTCCGGGTCTGCGGCCGGTCGGCGCTGCACCGCTCTTGCGGCGCATGATGGCCTTCACGGATTCACCCAGCATGAGCACGCCAATGGTGCCGAGGAAGGTGACGTAGGACAGGGAGATCACCAGATCCAGCTGCCCGAGGCTTTGCAGGATACCAAAAATCCAGACACCGAGGGCCGAGCCAACAATACCCGAGCAGAGCAAAGCTCCGGCGAGTTTGAAGTCGATGCCCGCCTTGCGCCAGTAGGACAAAACGCCGGATGCGGAGGAGGCTACAATCTGTGTGGTGACGGTGGCAACGGAAACGGCTGGCGGAATTCCGGAGAAGATGAGCAACGGCGTGAGCAGGAAGCCGCCTCCAATGCCGAAAAGCCCTGAGAGGAACCCGACAGTTCCGCCCATGGCGAAGATCATGAAAACATTAATCGGCAGTTCTGCGATGGGTAGATAGATCTGCAAAATAGCACCGCGGGTAACACAGGTGACCTGACGTTGCGTGCGTTAAGTCACCTTTCATCCAACATCATTGTAGAGTGTTAAGCGCCATTCCGGACGCTCTGTCAATCTACGCGGAGCAGCAAGTGCAAATCTAACCAGAAATCCCCTAGTAACGTGAAATTATATGGTCTCAGAGGCAAGCGCCATCATTAGACGCTTGTCAGGTTCGCCCGTTGCTTCCATTCCCAGACGCGCTTGCAAACTCTTGATGGCGCGTCTTGTATTCGGTCCCATTACACCATCCGGACTGCCCGGATCAAACCCCATATCGAGCAAGGCTTGTTGTATCTTCTTCACAGATGGGGAACCTTTTTGTGAAACGCTGGTTTTCTGCTTATCAGTCCACCTGCTGTCGATCTCCACATTGTTTGCATCAGGATCGAGCGACTTCAACTTGTGGGTCGCCACGGCCTGCAATGCCTGGGTGTGCTGTCTGTTGGTCAGCTTGGCTGCAACCTCGTCGCGTTTGGCGGCGGCATCGGCATCACCCTGTATGGCAGCAAGTGCAAACCACTTATAGCTTTCCACCAGATCCTGTTCCATGCCCAGACCGCGTGCAGCGAGGATTGCAAGGTTGAACTCGCTGTCTGCCACACCGTAATCGGCTGCGATGCGAAACCATTTGACGGCTGACGCATAGTCAGGGTTGCCATCGATGCCTTCCACAAACAGAACGGCCAGATTATGCATGGCTTTGATGTTGCCTTGCGCGGCTGCCAGAGAATACCAGTCCCGTGCCAATGTCAGGTCTCTTGGAACACCGCGACCCTTCTCGTAAAGACTGCCAAGTCGATATTGTGCGGGTGCCAGACCTTGTGAGGCGGCTTTGCGATACCAGTCCGCCGCTACGCCCAGATTTGCAGGGACCAGATTGCCTTCGGTGTAGCGGCGGGCCACCTCGAACTGTGCTTCTGCTGCACCAGCAGCTGCTGCGGAGCGCAGAGCAATGGGGCCGATGGCGTATGGTAGGTCATAGGCGGTCTGTTCAGGGGTGATCTGCTGGACAGGTTCCTTGGGGATGACCGGCATCTGGATATCGCCAAACACGGAAGCGTTCGCCGATGTGGCTGGCACGCTTGCGGTTGTGAACGGGGCTGCTGCCTCAGAAGAGGCTACGTTCTGGCCACTGCGGGCTGAGCCTTGTGCAGAACCAACACCGGTTGTCTGACCAAAGACCACTTCATTGGTTGGCTCGGAGCGTGTGGTTGCAGAGCCGGACTGCCAGATACTTTGAGAGCTGACGGGTGATGGCAATGCTGGTTCCGGCTGAACAGCAGGAGTAATCGCGATAGCATCAGGTGCGGCGATGGCATCCAGATCTTCGCTCAAAAACGAGGAGCTGTCGTTGCCCGGCATTACGGCATCGGGTGCCAATATGCTTGGCGGGGTATCGGAGCCTGCCGTATCCATACCATTTTCACCGGAGAGCAAACCTGTGTTGAACACCTGCAAGGTACCAATGGTCAGCAACAGAGCTGCTGCGGCCAGCATGATGGCACGGCGGCGGCTGGATTTGCTTTCTGCCTTTTTGCCTTTGGCAGGCTTGCTGGTATTTTTCGCTTTTCCGGCTTTGGCAGGCTTTTCCGTTTTGCCCAATTCAATCGGTGCGGCAGACAGGTTGATTGGTTCTCTGGCTGGCTTTTTGGTTTCCAGCTCCAGATCATCCAGCAGCATGTCTTCTTCGCTCAGGGCGATGGGCTCTTCACCAACCTGAAGCTTACTGAGCACCTGTGCGGTGGCGGCTGCCTTTTCGGCGCGCAGGCTTTCTGGAACGTTGTCCTCAGCGGCGCTGTTGGGGCTGATATAATCGCGCAGGCGGCGTGCCCGTTCCGGGGCTTTGCTATTTGAGGCAGCAGGCTTTTCTTCTGCCTTGCTGGTCTCGGGAGCCTCCATGGCCGCGGCTTTTGCAGCGCGGCGAGCTGCAGCGATAAAGTCTGCTTTGCGGTTGCGTGGGCCTTCCGGCTCGTCAGCTCCCAGATCCGCCATGGTGGCTTTGCGGCCCACGGAAAAGGCGCTCAAAATGGTGCCGAGTTGATTGTCGCCCACCAGCTTCTGGTGCTCTTTGGAAATCTCGGTTTTGCCGATGGCGTTGCGGATGCTTTCCAGATTTTCCAGACGGTTGGAAATGGTGCCCAGAACATTGCGCAGGTCTTGCAGGGCATGCTGGTCGGCATCGTCTTTCTGACCGGAGGCTTCCAGCAGGGATTGCAGATCAAGACGCAATGCGGAGATGGCAGCCTCTACGGCCTCGCCCTGCTCTGCGCCATTGCCGAGTGCAAGCTTGTCGGTGGCAGCTTTGACAGCATCCTGTGCGATCTGCTGCGCCTTACTGGCCATGTCGGAATGCAGGCCCTTCAGTTCCTGCTCAATGGAGCCGAAGCTGTTTTCCAACTCACCGATGGAGGCAAACTGGGTCGTGGACATATCCAGCTTTTGCGAAAGACCAGCAATCTGCTGCTCCAACCGGTCCAGTTCCGCATCGGAGGACAAGCCAGTTGGGCTGGCGATTGTTGTTGCAAGCTCCTGCAGCTGGCTTTCAATCTCGCCGGAGGTTGCCAGCGCGCCGATGTGGCCACGCAGTTCACCGATCTCGGCGCGGATCAAGGACATGGCTCTGTCGGAGGAACCACCATGTGCGTTGTCTTCAACCATCTGGGTCAGCGTCATCACACGCTGCTCCAAACGGGCGAGTGCGGCGCTCTCGTTCTCGTTCAATGCAACTTCGAAGGCGGTTTCCGTCAGACGCACCTCAATGTCATCAACTTTGTTGCACAGGTGATCAAGACGGCCTTCGATGGAGGAAAATGCCTGCTCAAATCCGGTTGCGGTTTCCGGACTGCGCTCCATACGCTCCAGCTGCTCACCGATGGTGGCAAGGCGCTCTTCCATGCGCTTGAGCTGTTCATTGTTGCCAGCGTGTTCGGGGCCTTCTGCCAGAATATTAGAGATGGAGTCTAGACGTCCGTGCAAGCGGTCAATCTCGCCCT
Source organism: uncultured Pseudovibrio sp. (assembly GCA_947494035.1). Classification (GTDB taxonomy): domain Bacteria; phylum Pseudomonadota; class Alphaproteobacteria; order Rhizobiales; family Stappiaceae; genus Pseudovibrio. The sequence continues at coordinate 4,819 of CANLTN010000020.1, forward strand.
CATCGGGCATGCGTGTTTCAACGCTGGTGAGACGGGACTGGATATCGCGCTGGATTGCAGAGAAATGGTCAAGCTCATCCATGCGGGCGGTGAGGAACCGGATGCGCTGGTCCACATCGTGGATCATGCGGCCTGAATCCAGACGATCAATCACCTTTCTCAGCTGCGAAACCTCTTCGCGCACAACCTCAAGACCGACGGCACCAGAGCGATGCAGAACATCTTCCAGTCGATCGCCCATGGAGGACAGACGACTTTCCAGCGAGTTGAGCTGATCAACCCGTGGCAATTGGCGGATCTGTGTTTCCACCTCAGCCATACGCTGGGATAGGCTCTCATAAATCGCCGGATCAACGTGTTTTTCGGCCAGCTCCTGCAGACGGGACTGGATAGACTCATGGGCCATACCCAGAGCTTTGAGGCTGTCTTCGATATCGGATCGCGACAGGGCCGACTTCATCTGCTCCAACTCGTGGCGCAGTTCTTTCAGCAGCAGGCCGTTGCCTTCTTCATCACGCAGGCGATCAATAATCTCTGAAAGCTGGGTGCGATTGTCGGTGGTGCGATCCATCATTTCATCGCGCAGGCTGTTGAGCTGGTTTAGCATCCCATCATGCAACTGCTCAATGCGCTCTTCATCCGGTTCACGCAAGGTATCAAGCTTTGCGGCCAACTGCTTGAAGTGGCCATCAATCAAGCTGTTCAGCTCGGTGTAATCACCGGTTCTTGCTGACTGTTCAGATAGCTGGTCGGGGGCTGCCTCCACACCATGCGGTCTTACGCCGGTGTTATAGCGCGGCTCCATCTGGGTCTCGGCTGGATAGGCGCTCTCGGGCGTTGCAGATGTCTGGTTTTGGTCTGGCTGTCCAAGCTGCTTTGACGGAATGCCCTTGCCTTTTTCATTCTCATTGTGAGCAAGGGAGTCGAGGCGTGCATCAAGGGCATTCAGCGCATCCAACACGGAGGTAATGCGCTGGACTTTGGAATGTACAGCCTCCTGCGTCTCTTCCCGCCCGGCAGCAGGTGCGGCCCACGACTTTTTATCCTGTGGCGCTGGCTCAGCATACGGCTCGCGATGGCGCGGCGGCGCGGATGCAGCCGGAGCTTGCGGTGCAGGACGTCGCGTAGCTTGCTCGTGGGCAGGTGCCATGTGTCCGGGCATCATTGGTGCGCGCGGTTGCATGTACGGGTCACGTGAGAAACCATCGCGGATGTCACGGCGCTGATCTGTGGCCGGATCATAGCGGTCTTCATAGGCATAGCGGCTGGTGGACTGATCCAGCCCTGCTCTCAGGTCGGCGCGCTGCCATCGGTCCCGAGGATCATGATAGTGAGGATCATGCAAACGAGGGTCATGCATATGCGGGTCACGCGAGCGGGGATCACGTGCACGCGGCGCGTGTGGATACGGTTCACGTGGCTGTGGAGCATGTTGTTGGGGGGCATGTTGCTGGGGGGCCTGCGCAAAGTGATCGCCTGTGCGCAGATCGCGCGGAGCTTTGGGTGGACGGCCCTGTTCAGCTTGCATCAGGCGACCTAATGCTTCAGCAACCTCGTTCATTGCCGCTTCCTGCGAGCTTGAATGAGGTTTGCGGGGTTGCTGGTCGGCGTGGGCATATTCATCTGAATAAGAAGAGTGGTCCGCGCGGTGTGCTGCTGCAGGGTATTGTCGCGCCATTCCACTTTCCTCCAACCACTTAATGTGGTCTGCATCCAGCCCCTCAGTCATGGGCGTGTCTGCTGAGGATTTTCCAAATTCTGGTGTTTTCCAAGACATGCCTGAAGGGCCCCATAAAACTATCCGGTCCGCACACGTCGCTTTCAAATGCTCAATTCAATTTTAAAAAATACACGTCAGCCGATTTACGCAGCTCATGAATTGGTCAAGAAACGAATCACTTTGCGGTTTTGCACCGATTTCAAAACTTCTGAGGCTATTTTTTAATCCTTAGGGTAAATAGTGGGTTAATAGCACAAATTATGCGTGTAGATCGTCGCTGGCATGTGAATTACGGCGAGAATACGGCGGATACCCAACCTTTTTGGCGCCCTCACCCGAAATCATGAAAAAGATTCGTGTTCAGCACTGCGCAAATTATGGGTAATCCCGCCGCTCACGCTGGACCTGAGTGTTACTGCCAATGTATAAACTTGATGGAAATCGCGCGTCGCATTACTTAGCGTGCACTCAAATACACAGGTCGCAGATTGCCGGCAGTGTCGCGAAAGCAAAGAAGAATAGGTCAAGCAGATGAGCGAAGCCCTACATATCAATGAGATGATTGTTGATGTTGTTGCCAATGAACTGGGTCAAGGCAAGAAAACACAGTTCAGCATTGGCGATCTTGCAAAGGAATTTGATATTACCCTCCGCACGCTGCGGTTTTACGAGGACAAAGGCCTCCTGAACCCTAAGCGTGATGGGCTTAACCGTATTTATAACCGTCGGGACCGCGCACGATTGAAGCTGGTTTTGATGGGCAAACGTGTTGGTTTCTCTCTCTCTGAAATTCGCGATATGCTGGATCTTTATGACCTGCGCGACGGACAGGTGACGCAGCTTGAAGTGGCGCTGGGGCGGTTTCAGGAGCAGATCCGGGTGCTGGAAGGCCAGCGTGATAACATTGATGAAGCGATTGAAGATCTACAGCGAACCGTCAGTATTGTTGAAGGTATGCTGAAAGAAAAAACCAGCTAACTCACTGGTCCTAAAAGGTGGGAATTTGCCCCACCTTTTTGTTTTGTGGCTCTTGTTTGGAGCCATGCTTCATCCGAAATATTTATATTCAATATTTCTCATCTATAAATCGGGGTAATTTCGCCCGAGCTGTTTTGGACTACGTCTTATCCAACCCATAATCTCGCAGAACGCTCGCCACGCGGATGCGATATTTTTGAAAATATTCACCTTTTCCGAGCTGCTGCGCTTCCTGATGTTTTTCCTGAGTGCGCCAGCGCTTCACGGCTTCCTCGTCTTCAAAAAATGACAGTGACAAAATCTTATCCGGATTTGTCAGGCTCTGAAATCGCTCAACTGAGATAAAGCCGGGAATTTTCTCCAGTTCCGGCTTAATGGCAGCAGCGACCTCCAGATAGCTGGCTTTGTGGTTTGGGTAGGGCTCAACTTCAAAGATAACGGCAATCATACTGGGGCTTTCGGTGGTTGGCAGGTGGTCACGGTGTTGCATGCGGGTGAGAGGCAAGTTTGAGGAAGGTTCTGTCTTCTTTCAGGATAAACTTCTCTTGCATGGCGAACTCATAGTTTTCGCGTCCAAGCGGGTCTTTTGCAAGGGTAGCTCTGTACTCTTCGTAGTGGGCCAGACTACGCACGTTGTAGATTCCATAGGCCAGTGTTGTAGAACCTTCATGGGGGGCGTAGTAGCCGATCAGGTCGGCTCCGCAGCGCGGAATAGCCTGTCCCCAGTTACGGGCATATTGTTGGAATTCAGCCTTTTTCGTCGGGTCGATCTGATAGCGAATGACGCAGGTGAGCATGACACTCCTCCGGTTTTGGTTCTCGATGCTGTGGGTGTAGCAAGCGGTTGGGCGTGATTGTTTCGATCGTGATCGAACAATCAATTCTGCGTGTGTGCTATAAGTCCGTCCACAGGCATGGAGGATGGAGCTGCCATGAAAGAAGGACCGAACATTGCCGGGATTGCCGCGCTCATTGGAGATCCAGCGCGGGCAAACATGTTGCAGGCGCTTATGACCGGTGTCGCCCTGACCGCAGGCGAGTTGGCGCAAGAAGCGGGCGTTACGCCGCAAACCTCCAGCTTTCATCTGGGACGACTGGCGGAGGCTGGTTTGGTCAGCCTGCGTAAACAGGGGCGGCACAAGTATTACAGCCTTGCCAATAGCGATGTTGCGGCCCTGCTAGAGGCCATGAGCGGGATTGCCATGCGCTCTGGCATGACGCGGGTGCGGACGGGACCCAAAGAGCCTGAGCTGCGCAGGTCGCGTGTTTGTTATAACCATCTGGCTGGTGAGTATGGTGTTCAGGCCTACGACAGTCTTCTGGCGCGGGGTTTTCTGGTGGAAGATGGCGAGCAGTTGCATCTGACCGGAGACGGGCGGGGCTTCCTCTATGAGCTGGGTGTTGTGTTGCCGGACAAGGAAAACAAGCGGCGGCCTTTGTGTAAATCCTGTCTGGACTGGAGTGCGCGGCGCTCGCATCTGGCGGGAATCGCGGGTACAGCCCTACTCTCTTTCTTTCTGGATCAGGGCTGGGCGAAGCGCGTTGATGGAAGTCGCATTATCACGTTTTCGCGAGAAGGCGATTCTCGCTTTCATGCCACATTTTCCCTTCAAGATTGAGGTTCAGACAGGAATTTACCTTCGGTTTCATAGTGTACAAGCACGGCACCGTGAGATTTCACAGGGAAGTTCCCACATGAGACCCCGCAGGATTCCGCGGATATGTACTTGACCTTAAGAAATTACACTTGGGTATAACTTGCCGTGAGCGCGAGGCCGTTCTATATTCCGTCACAAGTTGACGTTTACGCAAACGTTATGTCGCGCCTCTTGGGTTGGTCGGAAGGAAAAATTGCTATGCCGAGTTATAGTGCTCCCGTTGAAGATACACTCTTTTTGCTCAAAGATGTTCTGGGTTACGAAAAACATTCAAACCTGCCTGGGTTCTCCGAGGCAACTCCTGATCTTGTCGAAGCTATCTTGAAAGAAGGCGCAAAGTACTCTGAAGAGATCCTGCAGCCTCTGAACCTGAGCGGCGATAAGGCTGGCTGTACCCGCCATGAAGACGGAACAGTGACAACACCTGCGGGTTTCAAAGAAGCATACAAAGCTTACGCCGAAGGCGGCTGGGGTGGTCTGTCCATTCCTGAGCAGTATGGCGGCCAGGGCATGCCTGCGACCCTTTCTGTTATCTTGAATGAGTACCTGTGTTCCGCAAACCAGGCGTTTGCGATGTATCCGGGTCTGACCGCCGGTGCGATGGCAGCTCTGCTCGTTCACGCAAACGACGAAATTAAAGACACCTACCTGCCGAAAATGGCAAGTGGCGAGTGGACAGGTACCATGAACCTGACCGAGCCACATTGCGGTACCGACCTTGGCATGATGCGTACAAAAGCGGTTCCACAGGGCGACGGCAGCTACAAGATTTCCGGCACGAAGATCTTCATCTCTGCTGGTGACCATGACCTTGCTGAGAACATTGTCCACCTTGTTCTGGCACGTATTGAAGGTGCTCCTGAAGGTATCAAGGGTATTTCCCTGTTTGTGGTTCCTAAGAAGAAGCTCGATGCTGACGGAAATCCTGCTGAATCGAACAACGTGAGTGTTGGCGCCATCGAAGAGAAGATGGGTATCCACGCGAACTCCACTTGTGTCATGAACTATGACGAATCCGTCGGCTATCTCGTTGGTGAAGAACACAAAGGCATGCGTGCCATGTTCGTCATGATGAACGAAGCACGCCTTGGTGTTGGTATTCAGGGTCTGTCTCAGTCTGAAGTGGCTTACCAGAACGCTCTGGCCTATGCGAAGGACCGTCTTCAGGGGCGCTCACTGACTGGACCTAAGAGCCCGGACAAGCCAGCTGACCCGATCATCGTTCATCCGGATATCCGCCGCGTTTTGATGACCATCCGGTCCTTCAACGAAGCTGCCCGTGCTCTTTACATGTGGACCTCGCTGCATGGCGATGTCTCCCACCTGTCTCAGGACGATGCTGAAAAGCAGGCTTCCGACGACATGATGGGTCTGCTGACACCGGTCGTCAAAGGCGTTCTGACGGATAAGGGCTTTGACAACACCGTTATGGCTCAGCAGGTCTTTGGTGGTCACGGCTATATCCAGGAATGGGGTATGGACCAGTTCGTGCGTGATGCCCGTATCGCCATGATCTATGAAGGTGCCAACGGCGTTCAGGCGCTTGACCTTGTTGGCCGTAAGCTGCCTGCAAACGGTGGTCGTGCGGTTCAGGCATGGTTCAAGGAAGTAAGCGCGTTCATTAAAGAGCATGAAGGCGACGAAGAGCTTGGCGTTTACATGAAGGGCCTGAAGCAGTCTTTGAACGATCTGCAGGCAGCGACCATGTGGTTCATGCAGAACGCGATGAAGAACCCGGACAATGCCGGTGCTGGCTCCAACGACTACATGCACCTGTTCGGTCTGGTGGCTCTTGGTTACATGTGGACCAAGATCGCAATTGCTGCGAACCGCAAGATCAAAGAGGGCGCAAATGGTCAGGAAGACTGGCTGAAAACCAAGCTGACCCTTGGAACCTTCTTCATGGAACGTGTGATGCCTGAATCTTCTGCCCATCTGGCACGCATCTCCACCGGTGCTGACACCATGATGAGCCTCGACGCGGAAGCGTTCTGAATAAATTATCGCAATTCAGGGGCCCGGGACCTATCCCGGGCTCTTGTCCTGCCCTAGTCTCGACCTGATATATTAAGCTAACAGATTTTAGGAGTGCGATATGGCGGAATATAAACTTCAGTGTTTTGCGCAGAGCGGCAATGCCTACAAGGTTGCGCTGATGCTGGAGCTTTCCCAAGCATCATGGACCCCTGAGTGGGTTGATTTTTTCAATGGTGCAACCCGCGATCCTGAGTTTCGTAGCGAGCAGAACGAGATGGGTGAAATTCCTGTGCTGATACACGGGGAAACACGGCTGACGCAGTCTGCCGTGATACTGGAATACCTGACCCAGCAACTTGGCACGTTTGGCTGGGAGAACGAGGAAGAACGCCGGGAAATCATGCGCTGGCTGTTCTGGGACAACCACAAGCTGACTAGCTATGTGGCGACCCTGCGCTTCTTGCGCGCCCTGGCAAAAACCGGTGAGACCGATGTGACCCGCTTTTTTGAAGGTCGGGCCATCGCCGCCCTCAAGGTTCTGGATAAACGCCTTGAGGACCATAACTTCCTTGTTGCAAATCGCCCAACAATCGCAGACCTTTCGGTATGCGGATACCTGTTTTGGCCAGAAGAGATTGGTGTGGACTTCGGCCCTTTATCAAATGTGAATGCATGGCTTGAGCGGATTAAGGCCCTACCCCACTGGGTAGCCCCTTATGAGCTTATGCCCGGCCACCCTATGCCTACACCAGCCTGACCAATTTTTGCGGAGGACAATATGGCAGACGCCCTTATATTCGATCATGTTCGCACCCCACGTGGGCGCGGCAAGAAAGACGGCTCTTTGCATGAAGTTTCAACAGCACGCCTTGCGGCGAACGCTCTTGAAGCCATCAGAGACCGCAATGAGCTTGACACCAAGCTTGTAGACGACGTTGTGCTTGGCTGTGTTGACCCGGTAGGTGATGCAGGCTCTGACATTGCACGTGCTGCTATTTTTGCAGCAAACTACGACCGTTCTGTTCCTGGTATGCAGATCAACCGTTTTTGTGCATCCGGCCTTGATGCGGTCAACATGGGTGCTTCCCAGATCATGTCCGGCCAGAACAAGCTGGTAATTTCCGGCGGTGTGGAAGCGATGAGCCGTGTTGGTCTTGGTGCTTCGGGCGGTCCATGGCCTGCAGACCCGCAGGTTGCTATTCCTGCCTACTTCATGCCTCAGGGCGTTTCTGCTGACCTGATCTCCACCAAATACGGTTTTTCCCGTGATGATGTGGATGCATACTCAGTAGAGAGCCAGCGCCGTGCAAAGAAGGCATGGGATGAAGGCCGCTTCAAGAACTCTGTTGTTCCTGTACGCGACATCAACGGTCTGACCATTCTGGACCATGACGAGCACATGCGCCCGCAAACAGACATGCAGTCTCTTGCAGGTTTGAACCCATCCTTCGAGATGATGGGCAACATGGGCGGCTTCAACGCTGTTGGTATTCAGGCACACCCTGAGATCGAAAAGATCAACCATATGCACCATGCTGGTAACTCCTCCGGTATCGTGGATGGTGCTGCCGCTGTGCTGATGGGTACCCGCGAGGCTGGTGAAGCTTATGGCCTGAAAGCACGTGCACGGATCAAGGCTTTTGCAAACATCGGTTCTGACCCGGCACTGATGCTGACAGGTCCGGTTGATGTGACCGAGAAGCTTTTGAAAAATTCCGGCATGGAAATTGGCGATATCGACCTGTTTGAGCTGAACGAAGCGTTTGCCGCTGTTGTTCTGCGTTACATGCAGGCGTTTGAGATTGACCACGCCAACATGAACGTGAACGGTGGTGCAATTGCGATGGGCCATCCACTTGGTGCAACCGGTGCAATGATCCTTGGTACAGTTCTTGATGAGCTGGAGCGTCAGGACAAAAACACCGCACTTGTTACCCTGTGTATTGGTGCAGGCATGGGCACAGCAACCATCATTGAGCGCGTTTAAGGGGAGAGATAGACATGACTTACACACACTTTACCCTTGAAACCGATGCGGACGGCTTTGCAGTTCTGAAATGGGACTCACCTGAAAAGCCGATGAACGTTTTTGACGAATCCGTCATTAACGAGCTGGACAAAGTGATCGACGACATCACCGCTGATGATGCCATCAAAGGTGTTGTGGTTGCGTCCGGCAAGAAAGCGTTTTCCGCTGGAGCTGACCTTTCCATGATCGGCAAGGCTCTTAGCGTTTATAAGAAGCGTCAGGGCGTTGATCCGGAAGGCGCTGCAAAAGAACTGTTTGAAGGCACTCGCAAGCTTTCTCTCATCCTGCGCAAACTGGAAACATCCGGTAAGCCATATGTGGCTGCTGTAAACGGTGTTGCCATGGGTGGCGGTACCGAGCTTGCACTGGCTTGTCACAAGCGTGTCGGTGCTGAAGACACCCTGAAAATGGCTCTGCCTGAAGTTAAGGTGGGTCTGTTCCCGGGTGCTGGTGGTACGCAGCGTGTTATGCGCCTCGTTCCTGACCTTCAGGGCGGCTTGCAGTTCCTGATGACCGGTCAGAACCTTGACGCGAAGAAGGCCATGCGCCTGAAGCTGATTGACGCTGTTGCGCCTGAGGCTGGCCTGATTGACGCTGCCAAGAAGATGCTCTCAGAGGGTGTTGACCCAGTTGCTCCTTGGGACAAGAAGGGCTTCAAAATCCCGACTGGTAAGGTTTACTCCCCAGCCGGCATGCAGTTCTGGCCAGCTGCGAACGCAATCTACCGTCAGAACACCTATGACAACTACCCGGGCGCACGCTACATGCTGCACTCTGTTGTTGAAGGCCTGATGGTTCCAATCGACGCTGGTCTGACCATTGAGAGCCGTTACTTTGCGCATGTTCTGCAGAGCAAAGAAGCTGCTGCCATGGTTCGCTCCCTGTTTGGTTCCATGCAGGAGCTGAACAAAGGTGCGCGTCGCCCAGCTGGTGTGCCTGAAACAAGCCTGAAGAAGGTTGGTGTTCTTGGTGCTGGCATGATGGGTGCAGGCATTGCTTACGTGACAGCGAAAGCTGGCCTTGAGGTTGTTCTGATCGACCAGTCTCAGGAAGCTGCTGACAAAGGTAAGTCCTACTCTGAAAGCCTTCTGGACAAAGCAATCAAGCGCGGCAAGTCTACAGCTGAGAAGAAAGAAAAGCTGCTCAGTCTGATCACCGCAACCACCGACTACAGCGCTCTGAGCGATGTGGATCTGGTGATTGAAGCTGTGTTCGAAGACCGCGAAGTGAAGCGTGTTGTTACCGAGAAAGCCGAAGCGGCAATGCCAGCTTCCGCAGTCTACGCGTCCAACACCTCTACCCTTCCGATCACCTCGCTGGCAGAAGCTTCTTCCCGTCCAGCTGACTTCATCGGCATTCACTTCTTCTCCCCAGTGGACAAGATGATGCTTGTTGAGATCATTTTGGGTGAGAAGACCGAGGACAAGGCAACTGCTGTTGCTCTGGACTACGTAAAGGCAATCAAGAAGACCCCGATTGTTGTCAATGACAGCCGTGGCTTCTACACCTCCCGCGTGGTTGGCACCTATGTTCGCGAAGGCATCATGATGCTTTCCGATGGTGTACCAGCAGCCATGATCGAGAACGCTGGCAAGATGGCAGGCATGCCTGTTGGTCCGCTTTCTCTGGGTGATGAGGTTGCTCTGGACCTTGCCTGGAAGATTAAAGAAGCAACCAAGAAAGACCTTGGCGATGCTTATCCTTCCAGCGGTTTTGACACCATTCTTGATGCGATGGTTGTTAAGAACGAGCGCTTTGGCCGTAAGAACTCCAAGGGCTTTTACGACTACAAAGGCAAGGACAAGGCTCTGTGGCCTGGTATCACCGAGATCACTGGTCCATCCAAGTCTGCTGACGAGTTTGACGTTGAAGAACTGAAGGACCGCCTGCTGGGCATTCAGGCTCTTGAAACCGCACGCGTGTTTGAAGAGAACTGCCTGACAGACGTTCGTGAAGCAGACGTTGGCTCCATTCTCGGCTTCGGCTTTGCACCGTTCTCCGGTGGCACGCTATCTTACATCGACGGCATCGGCACCAAAGAGTTCGTAGAACGCTGTGACAAGCTGGCCGCCAAGTACGGCGACCGCTTCGCACCAAACAAACAGCTGCGCGCGATGGCAGAAGCTGGCGAGACCTACTACGGTAAGTTCTCCCCTGTAGAAGCTGTAGCAGAAGCTGCTGAATAATACGGGATCGGCTGGGCGTAACAGCCCAGCTGCCTAGTTAGAATTAGGAACGCCGATGGGAGAGATCTCATCGGCGTTTTTTATTGGACAGCTCACAAGTCGTCATCCCGCACTTGATGCGGGATCCAGAGCAACACGTTCAGGCTTTTCGACATTCCAGACATAGATCCCGCATCGCGCTTCGCTTGTGCGGGATGACGGGAGGGGTGTCAGCTGACCAGTCCCCTTTTTGCCTCGGGATTTTGAAGAGTGACGGGCGGCTTCCACTCATACTCGATCTCCCCCTCCCGCTCCTCAACCAGCGTGAAGCCGTGGCGGAGGTAGAAGGCGTTGGCGCGGCTGGTCAGATGGAGGTCTACTTCGTTTGGTTCCGTCGCGTAGGCCAAAAACGGCACAGCAGTAACTTTCAGCAATAACCTGAGGGCACAAAGTGGGTTTGCGTCTATGCAATATCCCTCGGGCTTCCTATATAGAAAACAATCTTAAGCAATATGCTTTTAACCTAGAGCAGTCAAACTGCCTTGACTTTCAATTTTTACGCGCATTCCGGTCGAAAACCGGCCTCTACCTAAAGAGATGCGCTTTGGTACAGCGGAGATTTTGATGTCAGACGATAAGTTCAACCGTTTTCTTGGAGACTCGCCAGCACGGGTGCTCTTTCGGCTGATTTTTCTGTCCTTGATTGTCGGAATTGTTCTGGCCGCGCTGAATTTTTCACCGTTGTCACTGATTTACTCCGTGCAGGAGTTCTTTGTCCGGATCTGGAATATGGGTTTCTCAGCGCTTGAGCGTTTTGGCTCTTACTTCCTGCTTGGTGCCATGGTGGTGGTGCCGCTCTGGTTTATCTCACGGCTTATGAACTGGCGCGGACGATAACGGCGCCAGTTCCTTGCTGCACACCCATTACTGCATGCAGATATTATGGATGTTGACGGACAGGTTTTCGAAGATCTCAGGATCATCGCTGGTGTTGCCCATCAGAACGGCTACCTCCATTGCAGCAAGAACGAAATCTGACTTCACGAGCGCTTCTTCAGAGGACCAGTCGCCGCTGTATTCCAGCAGATCTGCCAGCCAGGTGCGGTTGCGGCGGGCAAATGTTGCGGCCAGTTGCTGAAGGTCTTCGGGTAATTCTTCGTTCTTATCTCCCAGCACAGCTGCGAGGAACAGCTCGCCACCATCTGTCATCCCAGCTTGAAAGGCGGCGATGTAGGTGTCCAAGGCTCTGCGGAAGTGGAGCGTTTGCGTAACAGGATCACCCAGAATTTGCAGAAAGCGGTCGATGTACCGTTCCAACACAGCCCGTTCCACGCCGTTCTTCGAAGGGAACATCTTTGAGATGTCCTGTTTGCTCGCTCCGGTCGTGCTGGCAAGTTGATTAACATCCAAGCCCAGCAGCCCACTTTCGCGGATCATGTAATCGGCCGTGTCCAGTACGAGGCTTCTATCGGTGAGCACAACACCCATACGTGTCTCCCAAGCTTGCGCGGCTCTTATTTTTTGCAATTAACGAGGAGAATACTGCGCATTTCTCCGAAAATGGCAAGAGACATATATCTGATTGTTTCCTGTAATAATTACTTCAAATTTTACATAAATTACGTATAAAAGAACTTAGTTTTAAATCATAGGTACTTCGCTGCCGTCTGGTATAAAATTGAATGGCGATTAACCAATAGTTCCAGATCGAAGGAATACCCTCCCCCAAGGACACCAGCAATCGGGATGCCCTCATTCCTTACCAGCCGAAAGACCAGATTCTCTCTTTTGTGCAGGCCCTCATCTGAGAGGGCAAGGCGTCCCAATCGGTCCTCATGGTGCGGATCAACGCCAGCGTTGAAGAACACCAAATCGGCTTTGAAGGTGGTGAGGACCGATTTAAGCGTATCCTCCAGTATTGCCAGATACTCGTCATCTTCCATGCCATCCCTCAGAGGCACATCGAGCGTAGAGGCCCTCTTTCGGACCGGGTAGTTCTTTTCTGAATGCAGGGAGAGCGTGAAGACGCTTGCGTCGAGCGCGAAGATGTCGGCCGTGCCGTCGCCCTGATGGACATCCAAATCAATGATGAGCACGCGGGAGGCCATGCGCATGGCCTGAACGGTCTTTACGGCGACAGCCACGTCGTTAAACACGCAAAAGCCTGCCCCTTGTGCAATTCGGGCGTGGTGGGAGCCACCTGCGGTGTTGCAGGCGATGCAATGCTCCAATGCCAGCATTGCGGTGAGCAGAGAACCTCCAGTGGCGTATTGCGCACGGAAGGACACGCTCTGCGTCATGGGAAAGCCGATCTCACGCGCTATGGCGTGGGGGACATGACAGCTGAGGACTTGATCGACATAGTCCCTTGCATGAACGCGCAGCAGGTTTTCTCTGGAGATTGGGCTGGGTTCATGAAACTCATAGAGCGCCCCGTGCGGGTCGGTATCCTTCAACCACCGGGCCACACCGGCATACTTGCGCATCGGGAAGCGGTGGTTTTCGGGAATATCTGCTGTATAGGCAGGATGATGCACGACTGGTAGCTTCACAGCGGCCCCCTCTTCGTGAAAGGCATCCCTCTGTAAATCTCAGATCTGGTGCGCTTTGGGTTTATCTTGGTGTTCAAGGAAGAAATCCGGATCACGTCTTCAGATGGCTTTCTCTTACACCAGCAGCTGTCTCAGGCTCAAGTTCGCGGAGTCGTGAAATGTGTTGCCCCCAACAGCGCCGGGGGCAACTTCGGATTATTAGTTTGGTTGAGCTACAACCCACTCATTCATGACACCATCCCCGGAGATATCTCCAGGAGCTGTATCGAGACGGTATGTGTAGACGGGTTTACCCTGATAGGCCCATTGCTGTGTCCCATCGCTGCGCGTTGCGAGGGTATAATCGCCTTGAGCCGCTGCACCTTCGTCAGCGTGAAGTGGAGGCCACAAGAAAGCGCAGAGGTGGTCACAATTTGACACTCCATCGGTGTCATCGGAATAGAAATACAGGGTGTTGCCACTGCCATCTACCAATGTTTGCCCTTTGCTGGTTTCGCCCACTTGAGGTGCGTCTGCTGCCAGAGCATAAGCACCAGAGCTGATGACGAGAGCGGCTGCAAGCGTTAGGGATTTAAGCATCAGTTATTTCCTTGTAATAAGGTGGATTGATCACTTTATAAACTTCTGAACCTATTACCCCTGCCAATAGTAAGGGGCGATATTCTGGCATCTTACCGGCTTTTTCACGTTTAAAACTCAAATCAAGCTAGATACTAACCCCACAACTAAGTTGTCAGATAAATTAATTCGAAAATTCCCCTGCAACAATTAACACCTGACAACAAATCTACTTTTAAAATTATTTTATATAATGCAGAAACACTCATAAACTGCCCCACATCAGAAACCTATTCTTCTTGACTGGTGACTTTACTTAGATCTCCTGCGCGGAAATTAAATCCCGCGTTTCGCATGGAGACCATCACTGATCGCGGCTTACCGTAATGCAGTATGGACAAATGAAGAACAAACAAATATGAGCGAAGGAAACACTGTTTATCCAATCCCTTTTGAGTCGCTTGCTTACCATGCGATCGTGCGTTTTAAGGTTTCTCGCGTGTCTACAAATTTCAAGGTAACGAACCGCTCTTTTCTTGCGCTCGCTGTTCCTATGACATTGGCCTACATCTCCACTCCCTTGCTGGGCTTGGTGGATACGGCTGTGATCGGACAGTTACATGATGCTGCACTTTTGGGCGGTCTGGCTGTTGGCACCATTCTGTTTGATGTGATTGGTGCGTTCTTCTACTTTTTGCGTGCAGGAACGACAGGCCTTGCTGCCCAGTCCCTTGGTGCAAACGATGGGCCTGAGCTGCGGGCTGTGCTGGCGCGTGCGTTGTTGCTAGGCATCATTGGCGGGGTTGTTGTCATCTTCCTGCAATGGCCTATTGTGCAGTTTGGTCTTCCAATTATCGGCGGGACAGAGGCTGTTCAGGAAGCGGCGGCCACCTATTTCGCAATTCGTGCATTTTCTGCGCCGTTTGTTTTGGCCAACTACTCCATTTTGGGCTGGTATCTGGGCCTGAGCAAAGCTGGTATCGGGCTGCTCATCCAGACCTTCCTGAATGTCACCAATATGGTGCTCTCGGTTATTTTCGTCTTGGTCTTTGACTGGGGTATTCCCGGCGTTGCTATTGCTACCTTCATTGCAGAAGCGCTGACATTCGGTCTTGGCCTCTACCTGATCAAGCGGGAGCTGAACGGTGCGCCGTTGCCGACCTTCTCGCAGATCATCGTTTGGGAAAAGCTGAAGCCCATGCTGGCGCTGAACCGGGACATCATGATCCGCTCCATGGTGATGTTGTTTGCGTTTGGCTTCTTTACCTCGCGCAGTGCGGCGCAGGGGGAAGTGGTGCTTGCGGCCAACGCTGTGCTCGAAAAATTCATTATGGTTGCAGCGTTCTTTCTGGATGGAACGGCATCAGCTGCTGAACAGGTGGTTGGGCAAGCGATTGGTGCCAAGCAACGCGCTGCATTTCGCAAGGCCCTCCGCCTTTCTGTAGGCTGGGGATTTGGGCTTTCCTTTGGTGCGGCGATTGTACTGTGGCTGGCTGGCGGGGCAGTGATTGACCTGCTGACCACCCATACAGAGGTACGCGAGACCGCTCAGGCCTATTTGTTCTGGGCCGTTCTGACGCCCATCATCGGCACACTTGCGTTCCAGATGGATGGGGTCTTTATCGGGGCGACGTGGTCACAGGATATGCGGAACTCGGTGGTGGTCTCCACCATCCTGTTCCTTGCAAGCTACTACCTGCTTTATCCAATCTACGGAAACCACGGCTTGTGGTTCTCGCTGCTGGTGTTCTTTGGTGCCCGCGGGCTGAGCTTGAGCTTCATGTGCTATATTCGCGAGCGTCAATACTTTGATGCGCTTCAGAAGGCTTAGGGCACGGGCTTGACCGTCCTGAAGAAAGGTTACCTTGCCCGGAGGGGGAATACCGGGCAAGGCAGATAGGTTCACTTCTAGGCGATGCTCACTGTGACTTTGCCCATGTGCTGGGCTTTTTCCAGGTAGTCATATGCGGCTTCGATCTTGGACATTGCAAAGTCTTTCTCTACCAGTGGCTTGATCTGGTGTTTGGCAACAAACGCGGAAAGGTTCTCAAAATAGGTGCGTGAGCCAACCAGAACGCCAGCCAAGGATGCATTCTTCAAGACCAGATCACTGATGTTTTCCGGTGCATGTGCCCAGCCTGTTAAGACACCCACCTGAGCGATCAGCCCATGGGGCGCAACGGAACGAAGGGAGCGTTCCAGTGTGTCCTTCCCCCCCAGCTCCAGAACCATGTCTGCACCGTGTCCGTCGGTCAACTGGAGCAGTTCTGCATCCCAGTCAGGAACCTCTTTGTAGTTGATGGTGATGTCTGCGCCGAGCTCCTTTGCTTTTGCCAGTTTCTCATCTGAGGAGCTGATGATCGCGGCACGGGCTCCAAAGGCTTTTACGAGCTGGAGCGCGAAGATTGCGACACCGCCAGTCCCTTGTATCAGGACAAGATCGTCCTTCTTCAAAGTGCGGTGCTGCTCAAACAGAGCGTGCCATGCGGTTACGCCAGCGCAAGGCAGTGTAGCTGCTTCCTGATAGCTTAGGTGATCGGGGATACGAACCAGCGTATCCTCATGGAAATTGGCTTGCTCTCTAAGGATGCCGGGGTATTGGGCGGAGCTTAAGGCAGAGCCCAGCATATGCGGGACAAATGGTCCTTCGAGCCACTGTTGAAAGAAGGTTGGCATGACGCGGTCGCCAACGGACCATTTGGTTACCTTGTCGCCAACGGCGATCACCTCACCTGCACCATCGGAGAGTGCAACAAGGTCCGCCGGCATTTCTCCGTACTGGCCTTTGCGGATCATCTGATCGCGCGCATTCAGGCTTGCGGCGTGCAGGCGAACCTGAACCTCGAGCGGTCCTGGGACTTCAACAGGAAATGTGTGGGAGCTCAAGGTGGCACCGTTTACAACAACACCCTGAATTTCTTTGTGTAATGTGATGGGGTCAGTCATCTAAATATCTCTTATATGTATTGGCGTTAAATTATCTACAAAAGTATGCGTACGCTTTATTGCCTGCGCGACCTCATAAACGGTAGGTTGTGTTCAGATCACATCACGCAGGCAACAAAGTCATATTGGGAATTATCGAGCGGTTTTGGGAGCTGCTTAGGCCTTGGCAAGTTTCTTTGCAATTCCAGCAACGTGCCGTCCCTGATCGCGGGCAAGCTTCAACTCATCTTCAGTTGGCTGGCGTGAGCCATCCGGACCGGCAATGGTGCTGGCACCGTAAGGTGAACCACCGCGAACCTCAGAGATTTTGCTCAGTTCCGGGCTTGAATAAGGCAGGCCAGCAATCACCATACCGTGGTGTGCCAGCGTTGACCAGAAGCTGGTGATGGTTGTTTCATTGCCGCCACCGGTACCGGTAGAGGTGAACACAGACCCAACCTTGCCAATGAGCTGACCGTTAAACCACAGACCACCGGTCTGATCGAGAAAGTTGCGCATCTGCGCTGCCATATTGCCGAAGCGGGTGGGCGTTCCAAAGATGATAGCATCGTAGTTGGCCAGCTCGCCGGGCTCTGCAATTGGTGCTTTCTGATCAACCTTGAAATGGCTGTTCTTAGCTACTTCCTCAGGAACAAGTTCAGGAACGCGTTTGACAACAACTTCCGTTCCTTCAACGTCCTGAGCGCCCTCGCGGATGGCGTCTGCCATGGTTTCGATGTGGCCGTAGCTGGAGTAATATAAGACAAGAACCTTGGTCATGACCATTCCTTTGTGTTGTTATGTTTACATAGGTATAGCAATGCTGCGCATGAACAATTCTTCACTTGGTGGACTGTCTGTTTAATAGATATTGACAATAACAAGAGGCAGATTTTGGCGGGGTGGGTGCAGTGTGAACAGGGCTTCAGTTTAAAGTTTTAGCAGGCTGCCCTTTGCCGCCGATTTTACCGGTAAACAGCTATTTTGTAGCATCAGCACGTAACTTTGACTGGGCTACAAGTGCTGCAGATTTTCTCGCGAGCACTACAAAAAAAGGCCGGGCCTTTTGATCAGACCCAGCCTTTTTGCAAAAATTTTTATCGTGCCTAGAGATCGAGCGGTTTGTCCGCCCAGAGGTCATTGTCGATACCAACCAACTCTTGCAGGTTGGCCACGTTACGCGCAGCCACCAGACGGGACAGGTGTTGATTGATCTTCTTCACCAGCGTTTGCCCCTCATAGACCATACCGGAGTAGAGCTGGATCTGATTTGCGCCCGCGAAGATTTTTGCTGCGGCCTTTTCTGGGGCGTCCACTCCGCCCACTCCAAAGAGCGGTAGGTCCGTCCCCACAGCTCGTCTGGTTTTGGCCAGTGTTATCGTGGAGCGCTCAAACAAAGGCGCGCCTGACAGGCCACCAGCTTCCTTGGCTTGCACCTTGTCCTTAAGCGTGGACGGGCGGGCGATTGTGGTGTTGGAGACGATCATGCCATCGACCTTTTGGGTCATGACGACCTCGGCAATCTCCTTGAGCGCATCCTCGGAGACGTCCGGTGCGATCTTGAGCAGCACGGCTACCTTGCGGCCCAGACGGTCTTCCTGCTCGTTGCGGGCGCCGATAATGGCGGCGAGCAGTTGAGCGAGCGCGTCCCGTTCCTGCAGATCTCTTAGACCCGGAGTGTTGGGAGAGGAGATATTGGCCGTCAGGTAGTCGGCCAGTTCCGCAAACCGCTTTACACCCAGAACGTAGTCGGCAACACGGTCTTCAGAGAGCTTGTTTGCGCCGATGTTGATGCCCAGAACGCCCGGGGTGCGTCCGACCTTGCGGATGCGCTCATAAACGACGTCGTGGCCATCATTGTTGAAGCCATAGCGGTTGATCACGGCCCGGTCGGCGCTGAGGCGGAAGTTCCTCGGTTTTGGATTGCCTTCCTGCGGCAGAGGCGTCACCGTTCCAACCTCGACATGGCCGAAGCCGAGTTTCATCAGAGGGGTGATTGCTTCAGCGTTTTTGTCAAAGCCAGCTGCCATGCCCACCGGGTTTTTGAAAGTCAGGTCGCCCCACCTGTATTCCAACGCCTTATCCTCGATCTGGCCGAAGGACGGGGCCAGACCCGTGGAGAGCATTTTGATAGTTGCGTTGTGTGAGGTCTCTGGGTCAAGACAATGCAGCGCCCGGATACCGACTTTGTTGATCAGGTTCTCAATCGACATTTATAGCTCCGGAAACTCGTGATTGCCTTCGCTGTCCAGTGGAAGCGGTTTGACCCATTTGGCCTTGGAGACAGGAAACTTGCCATACAGATGCGGGAAGAGTGTTCCGCCGCGGGAGGCTTCCCACTTCATTTGCTCTTCAGGGAAGTCTTCGCTTTCAACAGCAATGAGCAGCAAATCGGTTTGTCCCGCGAAGTACAGCGTTGCCGTTTCTTTTACAGTTTCTGCGCTGGAGAAATGGATGTAACCATCAGTCAGATCAATCGGTGCACCCGCGAAAAAACCGGCGGCTTCAGCTTCCTGCCAAAGCGCCTTGGGGGCGATCTTGAATATAAGGGACATTGGATTTGCCTTTCAGGAGAGACGACTACTCAACTGAAGTCATGCTCATACATCGACAAATCACGGACTGGCAACCCCCAATTGCGACAAATGCTTGCCATAGGAATTTATTCACGACATACAGGATTTTATTGAAGCGTTGAGAATTGCTGATTTGGAGGGGGTCTGTGCCTGTTTCAGCATTCTCTTTTCACCGCAGGAGGACCTATGTTGGATCACGAGCACCTTTGGGCCGCGCTGGATAAGCTGGCGGCGCGGCATCAGCTGACGCCATCGGGGCTGGCGCGCAGAGCTGGTCTTGACCCGACCTCCTTCAACCCGTCAAAGCGGTTTGCCTCTGATGGGAGGCCGCGTTGGCCATCTACGGAGTCGCTTGCAAAGGTGCTGGAAGTCACGCAAATGACCTTCATGGATTTTGCCTCTCTGCTACAAGAAAAGCCGGAAGGTTCCACGACACACTTCAGGTCGTTCCCAGCTTATCTTTGCACCAGCGATGAGTTAAGCCAGGTTGATTTGGCGGATATCTCTGAATTTAAGCTGGACAAATTCTGCGACAGCTTCATTTTTCCCAGTTCTCAGAGCGATAAATTCTTCGCGCTTGAAGTTTCGAGTAATAGTTTTGAACCATACTACAGGGAAGGACAAATTATAATCGTCTCTCCCGAGACTTCTTTACGGCGCAATGACCATGTTTTGATTGCGACTACAACCGGAGATATTCATTGCGGCGCTTTGCAGCGGCAAACAAACGAGCGCATTGAGTTTCGACGGGACGCCCCTGAAGACAAACCACGGGTGTTTCAAGTTGCAGATCTGGTCTGGACGGCAAGGGTGTCATGGGTGAGCCAATAATCAAGCAGGGCACCTATGCGGATTACAAAAACCAAATGTATTCTTATTGGAGCATCACTTCTGGGTGTGGGGTTCTTCGCACTTATCCAATACAACTCTGAAACCGCGCCGCGCGGGAATGCCCGCACGCTCTATCGCCCTTCCTCATTTCCCATTGAGCATCGCTCATCGGATGAAGAGCGGAAGCGGGAGCTAGCTGCTTTGGAAGCGGCGCAATCAGGCATTCTCCAAACGCCCCCCAAACATCCTGAAACACTGCGCAATGTAGGCGGCATGCGTACGCCCCCTCCTCCGGTCACCGCACCGCTTGAGCGTATTGCCTATGTGAAGGAACTGCGCAGGTCCAACCAGCCTTTGCCAAAGGAACTGATCCTTTTCCGTGCTGTGGCGGTTGACGGTGCAACCTTGCGCGATAAAACCAAGCAGATTTCTCTCAGTCACATCCGGCCCGTGCCACTGCGCGCAACTTGCGTCAGTGAAGATGGTGAAAGGTGGCAGTGCGGCGTTCGGGCAAGAACAGCTTTACGTGCTTTCATTCGACAAAAACGTGTCACCTGCTCCGATCTAAAAGCTGTGCAAGATGATAAACTTACTGCCTCTTGTAGTGTTGGCAAACATGATCTTGCCACTTGGCTCCTCAAGAATGGATGGGCAAAAGCGGGAAGCGATGCGCCTGATACATTGCAAAAAATTGCGGAACGAGCCCGACAATCAGAGAAAGGCATCTGGCGTTCGAAATTGGTGCACCTAAATAAGGATGAAACCGCGACGCTGGTGAATTCCTGGGAGGAGCTGGACGATGACAGCACCTCGACCTCAACATTAATGATGGAGGGGGAGCCTGCCATTATCTGGCGTCCGAGAAATGGCTTAACTGCAGAAACCTCTGCGAGAAAATAAACCTTATTCAGGGCCTCAAGGAATAAAAATATAATGTCAGGGTTTGGGACAACAGTTAAGCGTGAGGCCTGTTTTTTTGCAGGAGCTGCAACGACCGCCTTTTTCTTTTTGGTGGGAGGGGGCTTATTGCAACCTTCAGCCGGTTTCTTGGTGCAGATGCTCTGCTTTATCTGGCTTTTCGGCGTTATGTTGTGGTGTGCCTTTGGTGTGGTGCGTCATGCGGATTGTCTTGCGTCCATCCTTGGGGAACCGTACGGAACGCTGATCCTGACGCTCTCGGTAATTGGCATTGAGGTCTCACTGATCGTTTCCATCATGCTGACAGGGGGCACCAACGAGCCACTGGCCCGCGATACCATGCTGGCAGTGCTTCATATCGTGCTGAACGGCATGGTGGGCATCAGTTTGCTTCTGGGCGGCCTCAAATACGGGGAGCAGCCCTTTAACACTCAAGGGGCCCGTTCTTTCCTTTCCGTTCTTATTCCGCTCGTCACCATCTCCCTCATTCTCCCTCGCTATACCACTTCAACCGCTGACCCTTCTCTCTCCACTGGCCAACAAATCTCTTTTGCGGTGATGATTAGTCTGCTTTATGGGATCTTCCTTGCCACCCAGACGATGCGGCACAGGTCGTTCTTCATTCAGCCCAAAGCCCATTCAGGCGTTGCCTTGTCGTTCCTGATGGCGAAGGATGAAGCGGATGAAGAACAGAATGCCCATGACGAGGATGATCACGATCTGGAAATCTTCTCGACCGGCTACCACGCTGCCTTCCTCATCCTGACCATGCTCCCGATTGTGCTGCTTTCCAAGAAATTCGCGGTGCTCGTGGACTATGGGATTTCAAGCTTCCACATGCCGGTGGCCGTCACTGGTGTCCTTGTCGCGCTTCTCGTTCTGACACCTGAGGGGCTGGGCAGCTTCCGTGCTGCGCTTTCAAACCGGTTGCAGCGTTCCGTCAATATCTGTCTGGGTTCGGCCCTTGCGACAATCGGGTTGACAGTCCCGGCTGTTTTGATCGCAGCCGGGATATTTGACATTCACATCGTGCTCGGTGTGAAGGATACGGATATGATCCTGCTCCTCCTGACACTGATTTTGAGCGTGATCACCTTTACAGGCACACGAACGAACGCCTTACAGGGCGCCGTGCACCTGGTGTTGTTTATCTTCTACTTCATCCTTCTCTTCCAACCCTAGAAGCCCACGCTCCATTAGTTCGGCAACAGAGTGGTCCACCCAAAGCTGGTTGCCGAGCGCTGTTGCGTGCATCCCATCTTCACAGAAGGCCGCGCTCGTGGCTTCAGCGATGGCAGAGGAAACGATCACGCCGCGCTCGTGGCAGAGCTGCGCACCAATGCGGTTGATCATCTGACGCCGCGGCTCAAGCACCCATGCCAGTCCATTGGTTAGTGCAGGAACATAGTCAAGTTCCATCAAATTGGGCCAGTAGATGCGCGCATTGGGATATTTGGTTCGCAGCGCATAAATCAGCTCTCCAAAATCCTTCTTCCACGCGAAACGGGAATGGAAGTTCTTTAGATCGTTCATGCCGATACTAATCAAGACATGCGTGTAGTCGGCCTGCGGAAGATTGGGAACGACCACATCCCTGATTTGGGCCGCTGTAGCGGAGTTGTTGCCTGCTGCACGCCATTTAACCGGCTGACCGCTAACTTCGGCCAGCTTTCTTGCTAGTGTGTACGTCAGGCCATCGGTTGTGTGGTCAAGACCAATGGCTGCAACAGAAGAATCCCCAACCACGAGCATATTGATCAGCTCGCCCTGTCCGTCAATGGCGCCTGATACCGGACCGGGTGCCGGAGCAAGGCGAATAGATCTGGCACGCGCCCGCAAGCCCTCGACAATATAGACAGGCAAAAGTGCCCAAGTAAGCCAGCTAGGAAAAGACATGAAAAAAGCCCCCTCGTTTGAGAGGGCTAATTCATCACGCTGCAAGCTCTCCTGCAAGTGCTTTCGCAATCAGGCTCCGTGTCTCCGGAATACCGTAAAGTGCGATAAAGGACCCAAAGCGTGGACCCTTCTCCTGACCCAGAAGTACTTGATAAATCGCAGAAAAGAAATTTTGCGCGACACCAGGACGTCCGTCAGGACCCGGCTTTGCGGTGTTCTGATAGCGCTCAATATTGCGACCAATGTCGTAAATTGCGTTTTGGATATCACCACCGTCTGTGTCTGCAGGCAAGCCAGCAAGCACCTCATCCAGCTTGGTGAGCATCTCAGTCTCGACTTCATCCGGCGCTCTGAACTTCTTCGTTGGTTTCACAAAGTCGTCGTAGTAACGGATTGCATAGCCAACCAACTCGTCCAGCATCTTGTGGGTCTGCGGAGATGAGCCCGGAGCATAGCGGGAAATGAATGCCCACAGAACGTCCTTGTTGACCGCATTGGATGCAGACACCAGATTGAGCAGCATTGCGAACTGGATTGGCATCTCTTCCTTCGGCGGATTGCCGTAATGGATGTGCCAAACCGGGTTCATCAGCTTCTGCGCCGGATCCATATTCTCGAACTTGGACAGGAAGGTGCAGTACTCATCAACCGCTTTCGGGATGACGTCAAAGTACAGTTTCTTCGCAGTCTTAGGCTTTTGGAAGTTGAACAGAGACAGGCTCTCCTGCGAGGCGTAGTTCAACCACTCTTCCATCGTCAGGCCGTTGCCTTTGGACTTGGAGATTTTCTGGCCTTTTTCATCTAGGAAAAGCTCATAGTTGAAGCCTTCCGGAGCAGGAGCACCCAGAGCCTTACAGATCTTGCCAGACAGGTTTACACTGTCGATGAGGTCTTTGCCGGCCATTTCATAGTCGATGCCCAGCGCGTACCAGCGCAGCGCCCAGTCGGCTTTCCATTGGCACTTGACGTGGCCGCCAGTGACTGGCAGTTCAACGCGTTCCTCTGTTTCCGGGTCAATGTAGGTCACAGTGCCTTTTTCGACATTGCGGTCCACCATTGGCACCTGCAAAACAATGCCAGTGCGCGGACATACTGGCAGGAATGGAGAATACGTGGCCTGACGCTCTTCCCCCAGAGTTGGGAGGATGATCGCCATGATCTTGTCGTAGACTTCCAGCATGCGCAGGAGGGCTTTGTCGAACACACCGGACTTGTAGTAGTCGGTGGATGACACGAACTCATACTCAAAGCCGAACTTGTCGAGGAATGCCATGAGCTTTGCGTTATTGGCCGCTGCAAAGCTCGGGTATTCGTTTGAGAACGGATCGGGCACGCTGGTCAGGGGCTTGCCAAGGAATGACGCCATCATGTCCTGATTGGGCACGTTGGTTGGCACCTTGCGGAAGCCGTCCATATCATCAGAGAAGCAGATCAGCTTGGTCGGGATCTTGTCCTGCGTGAGCAGCCGGAAGGCGGTGCGGACCATTGTGGTGCGTGCAACTTCGCCAAAGGTGCCCATGTGAGGCAAGCCAGATGGACCATAGCCGGTCTGGAACAAGACCGGCCCGGTCTTGGGTTTCTTCTCCAGCCGTTTAACCAGTTTGCGCGCTTCTTCAAACGGCCAGGCTTTAGATACCTGTGCCGCCTCGATAAGTTCTGGGCTGAGATCGAGTTGAGGCAAACTGTTCGTAGACATGGATTTTGAGATCCGTAATTGGAGATAAAACTGTGGTTGAGTTTGGCTTTCTGCGGCGGGATTTGATGCCGGAAAGCTGCGCGAACTTATGTAAAACTTGCGCCCACGTCAATGCAAGTTCTCGGGTTTTCGGCGCTACCCCCTTGTATGAGGCATTAACCCAACTTACCTTTGCAGTCATTAAGCGCTGCCAGACGATTTGGCAGGGTAGAATTTCAAGACAAACCAAGAAGCAAAGCTATTTGCTGTGGGGAGATATGGGTACACTAGATAGATTACTGAGCGTAGAAGAAGCTCTTATTCATGTGATGGTGATGGTTTCGGCCGCTGATAATGCGATGAGCGATGCAGAGCTTCGCCAGCTTGGCGATATTGTGGGCATTCTTCCTGTCTTCAAAGACTTTGACGACAATAATCTGATCAAGATTACCCAGCAGTGCGCCGAACGCCTCTCTGGCGAAAATGGCATGAACAAAACGCTGGAACTTGTGGCGGACTCCCTGCCAACCAAACTGCACGACACAGCTTACGCTCTTGGGGTTGAGATTGCTGCGGCTGATTTGCGCGTGAGCCCGGAAGAAGTGCGCATGCTGCAGTTGCTGCGTAACCACCTGAAGCTGGACAAACTGACGATTGCTGCAATTGAGCGTGGTGCGCAGGCCCGTTTCCGCACACAATAACTCAAATTATCCGTGACTGGCGGGCGGTGATCAACTGCCCGTAACTCTCAATGGGCTATGCGCCGTTTTAATGAACGGTTTTGACCATGTCGGGCAGGTCCAGCGAGAAAGCCGGAATTTTTACGGCAAAGAACTCGCCTTTATCCGTTTGCATCCGATAATTGCCAGTCATAATGCCTGAGGACGTGTTCAGCGGGCAGCCAGATGTGTATTGGAACGACCCACCCGGTTCGATAACGGGCTCCTCACCGACGACCCCTGCCCCATTGACTTCCTGTGTATTGCCGTTTGCATCGATTATATACCAGTGCCTCGACCTAAGCTGGACGGTTTCACCACTCATGTTTTCAATCGAGACAGTATAGGCCCAAAAAAACTGCTCATCTTCGGGAGTCGACTCCTCGGCAAGATAATACGGTTCTACAGTGATCTGTATATCTCGGGTAACGGCACGATACATAGCACAACCCAACTTTCAGGAAAATTCCGCTGCAAATACAACAGCAGTACGCATCCTATTTGTAATAAGTCTAGCCTTTACACCCTGATCTTCGCAAGAGCAACGATCTTACACCGAAGGATCTGGGTGGTTCAAAACCATATGCCTGACCATGAAAACGCGAGAAATTGCCGAAAGTGTGCAGATCGCCGCAAAAGTCCATGCAACCCATGAGAAATAAGTGGGGAACAGGCAGAAAATGACGAAGACACCAATGGTTTCAAAACCCTCAGCTAGTCCTCCCAGATAATAAAAGGACTTCTTTCCGCGCAGTGATGTTTCCATGCCCAGCTTTTGGGCCAGTGTCGCAAATGCGAGGAAAGTGGACCCATTGATGTAAAAACTGAAAAGCAGAGCCGCAGCAGCGAGCGCATTTTGCTCCGGAGCGACAAACGCAAAGGCCAGCGGGATTGCGCCGTAGAAGATGAAGTCAAAGGTGATGTCGTAAAACCCGCCGAGCTGGGTTGAGCCTACTGCTCTTGCGACGGCGCCGTCCAACCCATCTGCGAAGCGGTTGAGCAGGATAAACAGCAATGCCATGCCAAATTGCCCGGCTGCAATTGCCGCCGCCGCTGCAAGGCCAAACCCCAACCCGACCGTGCTTACTGCTGTTGCAGTAAACCCAAGATCTGCCAGTGCTTTGCCCATCTTGTTGAGTGGCGGGTCTATATAGCCTCGGAGTTTTGCATCAAACATATCGCATCCTATCAGATATGCATTTCCTCTTAGGCCTTTTTTTCGCAGGTGCCTATGATTACCGGTGCCCAATCCACACGCTCAGCAATCACTAATACTTCATTGGCGCTTGATTATGGGTGTGGTTGGCACCTGCATTGATCGCAGCTTTTTCTTCAGTAGGAATGATGCCGCTTCAGTCATCTTTTGTGCGGAGTTTTTCTAATTCCTTGATCAGATCCACTCTAAGGCCTCTCAACTCGGTTAAAATGAGCCGAGTTTCCTCATGCACTTCGATGCGATCAGCTTCAAGGTCCTTGTCGTGCTCCTGCTGCATGGCCGACACGATGATACCGATAAACAGGTTCAGGACAGTGAAGGCGGTGCACAAAATAAAGGGTATGAAGAACAACCATGCGAGGGGGTACACCTCCATAACCGGTCTCACAATCCCCATACTCCAGCTTTCCAATGTCATGATCTGGAATAGCGTATAAGTAGATTTGCTGATAGTGCCAAACCATTCAGGAAATGCTGCCCCGTAGAGCCCGGTTGCCATGACTGAAAAGACGTAGAACACCAACGCCATTAACAGGACAATGGAGCCCATACCCGGCAGTGCACGGACAAGCCCGCCTACGACGTTTCGCAAAGATGGGATCACCGAAATAAGCCTCAAGACCCTAAGGATTCTCAGAGACCGAAGGATGGTTGCAGGTCCAGCTGCAGGAACAAGGGCGATTGAGACAATAATGAAATCAAAGAGGTTCCATGGGCCTCTGAAAAAGCTCGGGCCAAATGCAAAGATGCGCAAGGTCAGCTCAATGACAAAGATGAACAGAGCCAGTTCATCAAGAAAGCTTAGGATTGGTCCATAGTTGCTAACGAGCGCTTGGTTTGTCTCCAAACCGAGTACCACTGCGTTTAGCGCGATTACGCCAATAATCGTGTATTCCCATTGGCGGCTTTCAATGATGGATCGTAACTTCGCCCGCATTTTGAGACTTAACCTCATGGTATGAATTAGGTCTCACCTTAAGTGCCTGTCTGCAGGCTTCATGGTATAAGGGACCCTGGAATCTGCCATGCATAAATGAAGAAGATTCCGAGTGCAACAAGCAGGAGAGCCAAAATAGCACGAGTGAGTTTGAGATATAGTTTTCAAAGGCTTGACCCCATTCGAAATAACCAGCATAAATTTGCTTCGATCTTGCTGAGGTCGCGGGTGTAGCTCAATGGTAGAGCAGAAGCTTCCCAAGCTTACGACGAGGGTTCGATTCCCTTCATCCGCTCCATTTTTGCTTTTAACTGATCAGTTTCAGCCGTCCCTGTCATATTATTTGCACCGCAAAACGTTATGAAACCTGTGCGGAGTTTCTCACCTTCCCGTCGGCATAGACAAAACTATTCCAGCACATGAGAGCGGGCACGGAGACATCCAATGGTAAGAACAACCAAAGACGATATCACCAGATTTGTGATTGCACAGGAGGCTGTGTTTCAGGAGGTGGTTCAGGAACTGGCTCAGGGGCACAAAACCTCTCACTGGATCTGGTTCATCTTTCCGCAGCTTCGCCAGCTTGGGGGCTCCTCCACCGCGCACTTCTTTGGCATAGAGGACCTTGACGAGGCGCGGAGATATCTTGCCTATCCCCTGCTTGGCTCGCGGCTGCGTGGTTGCTGTAAGCTGCTGCTTGAGCATAAAGGACTGACATCTCAGCAGATTCTTGGAGAGATCGACAGCTTGAAGATGCGTAGCTGCGCGACGCTTTTTGCTTATGCGGCCGAGGATCCAACAGTGTTTCACCAAGTGCTCGACCAGTTTTACGCCAGCCAACCATGCCGCCTTACGGTGGATGCACTGGGTATTCCCTGGAAAGCCTAGCACACTTACGTCGTAGGCTTGCTCTCTGGCTCTACACTGCCCCTGTGGCGAACAACGCCGTGCTCGGTTTTGCGCCAGTAGTGCGGTTTGACCATGAACTCAAACAGGGCTTTGTAGGAGGCGATACAGCCTAGCACCCAATAAAGCGGAATGCTGGCGACCTCCCAGACGCGCGGGCGAAAGCCTCGTTTTGCACTCCCCTGCAGAACAGTGACCACAGTGCCGCCGAGGCCAAAGAGAAAGCAGAACATGGCGTAAATACTAAAGGCATCGAGTGCTTGCCAACCTGTTCTGTAGAGATCAAGCGCAACCTTGCCAAACATGAATGCAGTCAGAGGTGCTGCCCAGAGGCACAGCATACCGCCAAGGAATGTGATAAGCAGCAGGACAAAATTTTTCGTGCCCAGTTGCTTGTGGGTCAATGCCGGGTTGCGCAGGTGAACGGCCAGTGTTTGGATCCAGCCCTTGTGCCAGCGTGTGCGCTGATGCAGCCAGCCCTTTAAAGTCAGGGGGGCTTCTTCATAGGTGGAGCTGTTCAATGTGCGGGTCTTGAAGCCGTGACGCGCAAATCTAACGGCCAGATCAGCATCCTCGGTCACGTTGAAGGGGTCCCATCCGCCTACTTTCCTAAGGGTGTTTACCCTGAAATGATTGGAGGTTCCACCTAGCGGAAGCAGGAGGTTTTTACGGGACAGGAACGGCAGAAACACATCAAAAAGCGCGGCGTATTCGAAGGCAAACTGGCGCACCAGCCAGTTTTCATCAGCATGGTCAATGGAGAGCGCAGCCTGCAAACAGGCAACATCATGACCTTCCAACGCAAATTGGCAGATCGCCTTTTTGAGTTGCTGTGGCTCTGGCCGGTCTTCGGCATCAAAGACCGTAACGAAGTCTCCCTTTGTTGCCGCAAGGCCGACTGCTAGTGCACGCGGCTTGGTCTGAGGTTTTCCTGGAGGCAGGATGATCATCCGCATAGACTTTTTAAGGAGTTTGCGGAGGTTTCCTTGTGTGAGTTCGTCATCCTGCTCGACCAGAAAGATAATATCGAGCGCCTCCTTGGGGTAATCCAGAGCGTCCAGAGCCTCAACAAGTTGGCGGCAAATCGCGGATTCCTTGTAAAGCGGAACAAGCACGGTGTAATACGGCCAGTTCTCCAACTCGGGGACTGCCATATCCTGCCGCTCGGTATAGGTGAAAAACGATGCAAGGCGGAGCAGCCCGATGGTTCCTAGCGATATTGTCAGCAGGATAAACAAGCCCCATATGACGGCATTGAACGAAAAGCTCAAAGCCGCAATGAAGACGATTGGCGATATTGTCAGAAGCTTGCGTTGCGAAGGCAGGAAACGGTAGACTGCTGACAGTGTCAGATTGTCCTGTGCTAAAGCATTGGAGCTGGCGGTGGTGACGGTCAGCCCCCTCTGATATTGGGGGGTGACGATCACAATCTTGCTGGCTGCTTCATCAAAATAACCCAGTGCCCGTTCGAAAGCCTCCAGCTGATGGCCGAGCGGAGCTGCCGCAAAAACGACCTTCCGATTAAGATCCAACGCGGGAACGAACAGGATCCCCTCGGTTTCAAAGGGCTTTAGCGTTTTGGCAATAGGGGCAATGGCAGACAGGCTTCCGTCTGCGGCATAGCGGACATTCAGCCTTCCGGAAATTCCCCAGTAAAAAACAGAAATATCCAGAAAACCTTGCTCTATCAGATAGCTACTGATGCATTCATCTGCATCCGAGCTGCTGGAGACGGCAAAATCGATTAAGGCCTCAGAGCAATTGCATTGCAGAAGGATTTCCCGTTCCAATGTGTCCTTTATGGGCTCGCCCTCAGAGCCTGAACTTTCGTTTTCTTTAGTCTTTCGGTTGCTCTGAGAGGCTTGTCTATGTGACTTGGTTTCGGGTTGTTTATTAGTGGGATGATTGAGAGGAACAATGGTGGTCATGCGACTTCGAAGCGCCTGCCCCGCCTCAACAGTGCGCAAGTTATCGATACGGCCAATGGAGAGAGCGAGCGAGCGCAAAATGTTGGCCTGCTGCGTAGAGAATGGCTGGTCGTTACCCATTGATATGTCGGAGAATTCCTGCTGCGCCCCTGTTAATTCATGAGGCCGATTTCCGATGACAGGTCTTCCCCTCTCGCAGACATTCACTTAGTATCTCCTTGAGAATTTCCCGTTAGGCTTATGCTCTGTTGCAAACTGGATTGGATGGCTCTTGCGTTTCTCTCTATTCTTACTATTGCTGATCTTCAACAGTGCCCAGCCGCTCATTTTCGCGGCTTCAAATGCCGTAGCACAGATTGCAAGTGGCTCTGATACATGGGAGGTTTCCCAGAGCTCTCCTTTGCAGGGAGTGGAAAACAATGGTGCCGAAATTGGAGTTAGAGCCCGCACAGCGCCGTCCTCCGTGACCATTCCGCTGTTTTCTGGTGGTCAGTCCGGCCTTGCAACGACTGGTAAAGCGCCGGAACGTATCCGTTTTATTGCTGCCGATAACTTTCCACCCTTTATTTTTCGCGATAGCGAGCAACGGTTGATGGGCTACAATGTTGATCTTGCCCGCGAGATCTGCCAGAGCCTGAAAGCTGCGTGCAGCCTGAAAATTCTGCCCTTCAACCATCTGGCGAATACCGTTTTTAATGGTGAGGCCGATGCGGTAATTGCCGGTGTCAGCATGACACCCGATAATCTGGAAAAGCTTTCGTTTTCGCAGACTTACATGCGCTTTCCGGGGCGCTTTATTGTTGGAAAGAACAGCACGCTGGACCCACTGCCAGAAACACTGGGTGGCAAACGAATTGCTGTTGTGGAAGGCTCGCGGCATGAGGCGTTTCTGGAGCGGTTCTTTACTGATGCAATCGCAGTTCCGTTCGAGACCGAAGAACTTGCCCGCAACGCGGTGAAACAATCGCAAGTTGACGCACTGTTTGGTGACGGGATGCGGCTATCCTTCTGGCTGGATACGCAAGCTGCTAATGGATGCTGCAAGTTTGCCGGTGGTCCGTGGCTGGATCCAAGTTACTTCAGTGGCGGGTTGACGATTGCAACAAAGGCTGGCGACATCAGGATGCTGAATGCCATCAATCTAGGACTTACGCGCCTTCAATCCAACGGTCGGCTTGGAGAATTGTATCTCAGATATTTCCCCCGTGGTTTCTTTTGATTACCTTGCCTTGGGCGTTCCGTCTTTGTTGACGCGGCTCGAAAGCCAGCCTTGAATGTGTAGCAAAGCCTTGAAAGGTAAGATTAAAACCCAGGCGAGCTGGCGGGGCTCCTTCCCCCTGAATTCACTTAGTCCGAAGGTGATCCCCTCCTGACCGCCTTTCGGATCGTGTACATATGTGAAGAACAGTCTGTCCCACCATGGGAAGTTGAAACCGTAGTTGCTGTCGGTTTCCTTTGGGCGGGTCGAGTGGTGGATGCGGTGCATGTCTGGTGTCACGATAATCCAGCGCAAAATGCGGTCTACTTTCTCAGGGAGCTTGATGTTGGCGTGGTTGAACATGGCAGCCGCGTTGAGAACCACCTCGAAGATAACAACTGAGAGGACGGGAGCGCCAAGGAGGGCAACGATAATCACTTTCCAGAGCATGGAGACTGCGATTTCCAGCGGGTGGAAGCGCAAAGCTGTTGTGACGTCAAAGCGCGGATCGGTGTGATGCACCTTATGCATATGCCATAGGAACGGGATTTTATGGCTGGCCACATGCATGGCCCAGACGGCAAAATCGAGTACGAAAAACGCGACAACACCAGCTATGACGGGATCAATTGCCAGCCAATGAGCGAGCCCAAAACCCTGTACCTGTGCCCAGTAAGCCGTTGAAACAGCAGCAAAAGGCAGCGCAAACCGCAGCATCAAGGTGTTGATTACAGACAGGAGAAGGTTGGTGGACCAGCGTCGCGGCCGCTCCTGACTCTCCGAACGCCGGGGGATGAAGATTTCCAGAAGTGCGAACACCAGAAAAGCGCCCGCAAATATTCCCAGACGGATGACGCCTTCTTCCATGATGAATTCCGTTTTGTTTCGGCGTAGTGGCCGCATATTTATATTAGTTATTATGAATATGGGTCTAATCGAAGCCGGGGACAAGTAAATTTCCTGTCACCTGTGCTGTGAAACAGGCTATAAAATACCGTTATGACTGAGATTTTATGGACACGTCCTGAAGGTGAGTGCTTTGGCACTCTTGTGTTGGGCCATGGTGCGGGTGCGCCTATGGATTCCAATTTTATGAACCGGTTTGCAGAAGCTGCGGCTAAACATGGCGTTGCGGTAGCGCGGTTTGAGTTTGGTTATATGGCTAAGCGACGGAAAACAGGGAAGAAATCGCCTCCGCCGCGGGCTGATAAGCTGATTGGTGAATACCAGAAGGCTTTGCAGCTGGTTCTGGATGACGTTGAAGGACCGGTCCTGATTGGCGGCAAGTCCATGGGTGGGCGTGTTGCGGCTGTACTGGCAGGGAGCGAGAGCCTTCCGAAGCGGGTTTCTGGCGTGGTCTGTTTGGGCTATCCTTTTCATCCTATTGGTAAATCTGATTTGGGTGGCTGGCGCTTGGAGCCGTTACAGCAGTCGCTGCGACCTATCTTTATCGCGCAGGGCGATCGGGATCAGATGGGGAATCAGAATGAGGTGGAAGCCGTTGAACTTCCTAGCACAATTAGCATTGATTGGCTGGAGGACGGGAACCATGATCTGGCACCTCGAGGGGCTTCTCCGGCGACGTGGAATGGCAATATTGAGCAGTCGGCGCAAAAGACCGCAGAGTTCCTTAAGAGTTTGATAGATTGAGCTTTTTATGCCTCGCACTTTGAACGTGCGGGGCATTTTTCTTTTTGTGGCGGGGTATTTGAAATGAATGATGCTGTTTGGACCGCTCGTCAAAGTGCTTGGGTTCCCAAGCCGGATGATGCGCGTACGCCTTATGATGTGGATTATGCCCGCATCGTTCATTCTCATGCCTTCCGCCGCTTGCAGGGGAAAACCCAGATCCTCAATCTGGGGGACAGTGACTTTTACCGCACCCGTTTGACCCATACTCTGGAAGTGGCGCAGATTGCCTCTGGCATTACGCGGCAAATCCGGGCGTTCTTCAAGGATCATCCGGCATACGACTACATTCCGGATGAAAGCCTTGTAAATACAATCAGTTACTGCCACGACATCGGGCACCCACCGTTCGGTCATGGCGGTGAAGTGGCGCTCAATTATTGCATGCGCGATGCAGGTGGATATGAGGGCAATGGCCAGACCCTGCGGATCGTTTCAAAGCTGGAGAAGATGTCTGCCCGGCATGGCGCTGATCTAACGCGGCGGGCATTACTTGGGATGATGAAGTATCCGGTGGCTTTTTCACGGGTGCATAATCCGGACTTATCCCCGCAGCTTGCCGCCAACACGTCAACCGTGAGCCTGATTGACCGGAAACGTTCTGCACCGCCCAAGTGTTTCATGGATGGGGAACAAGAGGTCGTGGACTGGGTGCTTGAGCCGCTGTGTGATCAGGACCGCTCATTGTTCTGTAGCTTTGAGCGTATTGAGGGCAAGCACGGGAAATCCCTCTATAAATCATGGGATTGCTCCATCATGGATCTGGCAGATGATATCGCCTATGGGGTCCATGACTTTGAGGATGCGATTGCATTAGGGCTGGTTCGGGAGGTGCAGTTTCGGGAGGATATCTCAGCGGAAGACTGTGCCGCATTTCTGGATGATCTGGTTGAAAGCAACCGGGAGAAATATTCCGGAAATCCCTATGAACAGATGATTTCCGGTCTGTTTGGCGATCCCAATAGGCGAAAACAGTTCATCGGAAAGCTGGTTCACTTCTTTATCGTTGCTGTGCAGATCGAAGAAAACGAGGCGTTTTCCGAGCCACTATTGAAGTACAAGGCTGCTCTGCCAGAGGGGCACGCCAAGGTGCTTGATGCGCTGAAGGGCTTTGTCTTTAAACGGGTTATTCAGGCGCCCAATGTGCAACATCTTGAGTTCAAGGGGCAGACCATGGTGGTTGCTGTCTTTGAAACATTGATGAGTGAACCGGAAGCGTTCTTACCAGAAGACGTCTACTTGGACTTCAAGAATACTGAAG
Source organism: uncultured Pseudovibrio sp. (assembly GCA_947494035.1). GTDB lineage: Bacteria > Pseudomonadota > Alphaproteobacteria > Rhizobiales > Stappiaceae > Pseudovibrio. The sequence continues at coordinate 39,131 of CANLTN010000020.1, forward strand.
ATGGTTCACGGGTTGTCTGTGACTATGTGGCGAGTATGACGGACATGATGCTTATGAAAGCCTATGACCGGCTGTTCAGCCCGCGTATGGGGTCTATTTTTGACCGCGTGTAATTGCGAATTAGCTGTATTTTCAATGCTGTAACGAAAAACGCTGCCAGAAATTATCTGACAGCGTTTTTTTGTGCGTCGGTTTGCGTTTTTTACGCTTTTTCTGAGCTATTGGGTCACACAACACGCATTTTCATTCACGCTGCCTGATCCAACATTTTTGCAGAGCGAATTCTTGTCGCTTGATCGACTCCAATCAAGCGGAACACGCTTTAGTCCTTGAACACCTTGTTGGCGTCCAATTCATAATCCTTGGAGCAGAAGTCGCACTTAATATGCACTGTGCCTTCCGTTTTCATCTCGGTTTTGTCCGCCTCAGAAAAGTTCTGCATCATGGCAGTGATTTTTTCTTCAGAGCAGGTGCACTTGTCTGCCATAGCCTGCGGGGAGAAGACGGATGCACCACGTTCGTGGAACAAACGATAGAGCAGACCTTCCACTGTGAGGCTTGGGTCGATGAGTTCTTCATCTTTCACGGTCTCGACCAGCGAGCGGGCTTCAACCCATGCGTCGTCCTCGTCAACCTGATGGGCTTCGTGTCCTTCCGGTGCGTCGCCCGGATGGATGTCGGCCTGTTTCTGGCGGTCGCGAGACTGTGGCAGGAACTGAACCATGAGGCCGCCGGCGATCCAGGAGTGCTCTGCACCGCCTTCCTCAGACTTGGTCAGCATTTCTGCTACGCCGAGCCGGACGAGGGTCGGGATCTGCTCCGACTTCTGAAAGTACTCGTGGGCGGCCTCTTCCAAAGAGGTGCCGTTGAGAACCACGATGCCCTGATAGCGGCTGGTGTGTGCGCCCTGATCAATTGTGAAGGCCAGATGGCCTTTGCCGAGCAGGTGGTCTGGCTTGAACCCATCTTGCGCAGCAACTTCAGCAACCTTTTCTGCATTGAACTGCGCCATTGCGCGCAGCCCGTCAGGCGCGTTGAAGTCAACAACGAGCACGGAAACTGCACCGTCAGTCTGCGCTTGCAGGGTCAGGCGGCCTTCAAACTTGAGGGTACTGCCAAGCATTGCTGTCAGAACAATTGCCTCTGACAGCAGCTTGTTGACCGGCGCAGGGTATTTGTGCCGCGCCAGTATACTATTCAGCACCGGCCCCATATTGACGATCCGACCGCGTACGTCCAGTGCTTCGACAGCGAACGGGACGACAGCGTCAACGCCAGCGGCGGTCGGTTGAGCAGGTGTATTTGTCATTTTTTTCCTAGAGCCTCCGCGCTCATTTCATGGCTGCGGCAGGCTCTACCTTTATTCTTGCGCATATCTTCTGTGAGAACCGGCAAACGGTTTTACAGATATGCTCTATCCTTCAGGCAAAGCATCCATGCACCACGCCATAATGCCTTTTTGCGCGTGGAGACGGTTTTCTGCCTCGTCGAATACCACAGAATGCGGGCCGTCGATCACCTCATTTGTCACTTCTTCCCCACGATGTGCAGGCAGGCAGTGCATGAACAGAGCTGACTCGTTGGCTTCGCTCATCAGGCGTTCATTGACCTGATAAGGCGCCAGCATGTTGTGACGAGTCTCGGCATTATCGTCACCCATGGAAACCCAGCAATCGGTGATAACACAATCACTGTTTTTTACAGCAGCAAACGGGTCATCTGTTACGACGAGTTCAGCACCGGATGTATGCGCCTTTTCGATCCAATCAAGGGGCACCGTCAGTTCATTTGGTGCGGCCACGTTGATTTTGAAGTCAAATTTGGAGGCGGCATCGATCCAGGAGTAAAGGACGTTGTTGCTATCCCCCACCCAGGAAACGGTCTTACCCTTGATGCTTCCGCGGTGTTCTTCGAAGGTCATGATGTCTGCCATGATCTGGCAGGGATGGGAAACCTTGGTCAGGCCGTTGATGACCGGTACGGTCGCGTGTTCTGCCAGCTCTCTCACCGCATCATGATCCAGCATCCGGATCATGATCAGGTCCACAAAACGGGACAGCACACGGGCGGTATCGGCAATGGATTCACCACGGCCAAGCTGCATCTCTGCGCCAGTCAGCATGAGGGTTTCGCCGCCAAGCTCACGCATGCCCACATCAAAGGAGATGCGGGTTCTGGTGGAAGGTTGTTCAAAGATCATGGCAAGCACTTTGCCAGCCAATGGCCCCTGCCCGCGATGTACACCGTTGCGGGTGGACTTGATCTGTTTGGCACCCTCCAAAATCAAGCGCAGGTCATCGCCGGAAAAATCACTGATATCAAGAAAGTGTTGTTGTTTTGTCATAATGTTCATTTGGCAATCTCGGCAGTTTTCAGCTCGTTTTCCATGGACACAGCAGCGGCATCAATCTTTTCAACGAGGATGTCAATTTCTTCAGAGGTAATGGTCATTGGCGGCATAATGCGGAGCACGTTGTCTCCTGCCCCAACAGGCAGCAGACCGTTGTTGCGCATGTGCGCCAGCAGCTGGGTATTTGGCACCTTGCATTTAAGGCCCAGCATCAGGCCTTCGCCGCGCACCAGTTCAAACACATTGCTGTGCTGGTCAACCACACAGGCCAGTTTCTGCTTCAGCTGCAAGCCTTTTTCCTGAACAGCTTCCAGAAACCCCGGCTCCAGAACGATATCCAGAACAGCGTTGCCAACAGCCATTGCCAGCGGGTTGCCGCCGAATGTTGTGCCATGAACGCCGGGCACCATGCCGCTTGCTGCTTCATTGGTTGCAAGGAAAGCGCCCATAGGGAAGCCGCCGCCGATGCCTTTTGCAATGGCCATCAGATCTGGTGCAACACCAGCCCATTCGTGGGCAAACAATTTGCCGGTACGGCCCACGCCGGTCTGGATCTCGTCATAGATCAGCAACAGTCCATTCTCATCACAGATGTCGCGCAGGCCTTTCAGGAAGGCAGGGTCCATGGAGCGGACGCCACCTTCGCCCTGAACAGGTTCCAGCATGATGGCGGCGGTTTCTGGAAGGACAGCCTTCCTGACCGCTTCCAGATCGCCCACTGGCACCTGATCGAAGCCTTCCGGCGCAGGGCCGAAGCCTTCCAGATACTTTTGCTGACCGCCTGCGGCCAGTGCTGCCATGGTTCTGCCGTGGAACGCATTTTCAAAGGTGATGATGCGGTTCTTTTCCGGGTTGCCCTTGGCAAAGTGGTAGCGACGGGCGGCCTTCATGGCGCCTTCGGTTGCTTCCGTGCCGGAGTTGGTGAAGAACACAACATCGGCAAACGTGTTGTCTGTCAGCCGCTTTGCCAGCTTCTCACCCTCTGGAATAGTGTAGAGGTTGGTGACGTGCCAAAGCTTTTCGGCCTGAGACTTGAGGGCCTCGACGAGTTTGGGATGGGCATGACCCAAGCCGGAGACGGCAATACCGGAAGCACAATCCATATATCGTCGACCATCAGCCGCAATCAGCCAGACACCTTCCCCACGCTCGAACGCGAGGTCTGAGCGTGCATAAGTCTGCATTAGCGACGAAGTCGTCATTTCTTACTCCTCATGGATTGAGCTTTCTCGGTTGCTCAAAAATCTTGGTTTTAAAAAAACAAAAAACGCCAGTGGCGCTTCATGTGACACCTAATGTGCTCGGGTTTAAGGGAGGTGACATATAAACCGCGTTCCCTCAGGGCAGTCAATAACACGTATTGCCAGCAATCAGTTACTCCTGCTCAGGAATTGTTTGCTGATCAACCACTCTTCTTTTTTAGTGCACGGCGAATGGACTGCACGTGACGAAGGACGCATTGTGGCATCTTTCAATAACGGAGTAGAGCGCAAATCCCCTCTTCAATGTCCAGTTTTTTTCCATGGTCCTTCAGGTTAATTCAACACACCTTTAGCGTGTATCACCCTGCGAGAGCTATGCATTCAACTGCGTCAGTGGACTCTGGATTTGCAGTTTATTAGTTCTTTTTGCCAGTTGTTTTTTGTAGATGCAGGCATGTATATAATAGTGACGGGTTAACGCTATCAGCTCTTACTTTATGCTGGAAAGAATGCAGTAAAAATTGGTGCAACAAACAGCTCTTATTCTTTAGATTGACAATCTTCTCCCACCGCATGAAGGCTGTCACAGGTAAGTAGTAGTACGGCAATTCTGGGGAAAACCGGTTTCTTCCCCACCTCAATTCTTCAAGGTTATTGCTCGCATTAGCGCCCATATAGTACTGTAGGATGAGAGTTATACACCATCTCGTAGTTACTGAACGCTGCAAGCACACACGCTCAGATAAGCGGCACTTTCGGATTCATCCGAACTGAGCGAATGCGTTTTGCGCGCCACTGAAGGAAGACGGGGGCCTTTAATGAGCTGGACAGCAGAACGTGTAGAGTTATTAACGAAGTTATGGGCGGACGGGTTAAGCGCCAGCCAAATAGCGGGAGAGCTTGGCAATGTTACCCGAAACGCCGTGATAGGTAAGGTCCACCGGCTTGGACTTTCGGGACGCGCCAAATCGGGAGGCGGCGCAACCAAAACGAGAAAGGCACCTGCCCCAGCGGCAAAGACTGCCACCTTTACCAAGCCAACCCCGACTGAAGCTGTTACAGCAGCTATTCCAACCCCTATTCCCCGACAAATCCAACCAACAGTGTCCGGTGCCAACGCTCTTAAAGTTGAGCCAATTGCAACGATCGAAACCGAGATCGCTCCTCTTCCTTCCGCAGACATCTTCATTCCTGTTTCCGAGCGCGCCTCCATCCTGACATTGAACGAACGCACCTGTAAGTGGCCGATTGGTGATCCGGGTTCGGATGACTTCTACTTTTGCGGTCGTCAGTCAGATTCAGGCACACCCTACTGCGCTCACCACCGCAGCATCGCCTATCAGCCCGTCAGCGACCGCCGGCGCCGCGCAAGCTGATAAGAGCTGACAGAATGAGTTCTGAGCCGGGTCCTGCACCCGGCTTTTTGCTGTTTGGGGAGCGGGCGCTCTACCAACCGGTTTGATTTCATTTTCTATCCGCACAGTTGGTTCTGCGCACCTCGTCATCAGAGCTGCAGTTTCACAGTGCGGTTATTGCCCAAACCAATTACCCGGAAGCAAACTGGTCATTGAAGGCATAGCCGGCGCCGCGGACGGTGCGGATGGGGTCTTTCATGCGGCCTTTGTTGATGGCCTTGCGCAGGCGGCCCACATGGACATCCACGGTGCGCTCGTCCACGTACACGTCATGGCCCCAGACCGCATCGAGCAGCTGTTCTCGGGAGTAGACGCGGCCCGGTGCGCTCATGAGGAACTCCAGCAGGCGGAACTCGGTTGGGCCGAGGTGGATTTCGCGGCCTGTTCTGTGGACGCGGTGAGTTTCACGGTCCAGCTCGATGTCGCCAGACTTGAGCATTGTTGCGACAACTTCTGGCGATGCACGGCGGAAGATCGCGCGAACGCGGGCCATAAGTTCAGGGACGGAGAACGGCTTAACGACGTAATCGTCGGCTCCGGTCGCCAGTCCACGGATGCGCTCGGATTCTTCACCACGCGCGGTGAGCATGATGATGGGCATACGTTCGGTCTCCGCGCGTGCCCGCAGGCGGCGGCAGAGTTCGATGCCTGAGAGGCCCGGAAGCATCCAGTCGAGCAGGAGGAGGTCCGGCTGGCTTTCCTGCAACAGGAGTTCAGCCTCGTCTCCTCTAGCGCATACGTCCACAGTGTAGCCTTCTGCTTCCAGATTATAGCGGAGCAGCAGGCTGAGTGGTTCTTCGTCTTCTACAATCAGTATCTTTGGCATACCCAAGTGCTCTCTTTGCACCTTCTGTTGTCAAGCAGTTTACCGACACATGTGTTTATGTAAACCGCTTTAACCTATTGCAGTTGCGTTTGTTCTCATCCCAACCGGCACCCACTTCGGGGTAGCACGCTTAAGCGGAGGTGCTCCCTTCCAGTTCGTCCGTCTTTGGGCGATCAGCCGGGAGCTGGCTTCCGGTGGTCATGTAGTAGATGTTCTCAGCAATGTTTGTGGCGTGGTCTCCGATGCGCTCGATGTTCTTGGCACAAAACAGCAGGTGGGCGCACATGGTGATGGAGCGTGGATCTTCCATCATGTAAGTGAGCAACTGGCGGAACAGCGAGGTGTACAGAGCGTCGATCTCCTCATCGCGCTGATGTACGCGGCGCACCACTTCCAGATCACCTGAGGTGTAGGCGTCCAGAATGGCCTTGAGCTGTTCCAGAGCCATGTCAGACATGTGCTCCACGCCAACAGCGAGTTGTTTGTTGTTGAATTCGCTCTCAATAGCAAGTGTGCGCTTGGCAATGTTCTTTGCCATGTCGCCGACGCGCTCCAGATCGTTGGAGATGCGCATGGCGGCTATGATATCGCGCAGGTCGCTGGCCATTGGCTGGCGGCGGGCGATCACGGAGATACACAGCTCTTCCAGCTCGGCCTGCATGTTGTCGAGACGCTGGTCGGCCTCTTTGGTGCGGATTGCCAGTTCGCGGTCCTGCCGCAGCAATGCGGTGACGGCATCATGGACCAGAGTTTCCGCGAACCCGCCCATTTCGACGACACGTCCGGCCACTTCTTTCAGCTCTTCATTGAAGGAAGAGACGATATGATCTTTCATCGGATGATCTCCTTGGAGAACCACGTTTTTCTATTATTAACCGAAACGGCCGGTGATGTAATCCTGCGTGCGCTGGTCTTTCGGATTGGTGAAGATGTCGTTGGTGAGCCCCTCCTCCACCAGATTGCCCAGATGGAAGAACGCGGTGTGCTGGGAGACACGTGCAGCCTGCTGCATGGAGTGGGTCACGATGACGATGGTGTAGTTCTGGCGCAGCTCGTCGATCAGCTCTTCCACTTTTGCGGTGGCGATCGGATCAAGCGCCGAGCATGGCTCATCCATCAGGATCACTTCTGGCGCAACAGCAATGGCACGGGCGATGCAAAGGCGCTGCTGCTGACCACCGGAGAGGCCTGTTCCCGGCTCGTCGAGACGGTCTTTGACTTCCTCAAACAGGCCTGCACGTTGCAATGAACTTGCGACGATCGCTTCCAGATCCGTCTTGCTTTGGGCCAGACCGTGGATGCGCGGGCCGTAAGCGACGTTCTCGAAGATGGATTTCGGGAACGGGTTGGGTTTTTGGAACACCATACCGACGCGGGCGCGCAGTTCTACTACATCGATGCGTGGATCATAAATATCGTCGTTGTCGAGCAGGATATTGCCTTCTACACGGCAGATATCGATGGTGTCATTCATGCGGTTCAAACAACGCAGGAAGGTGGACTTGCCGCAGCCGGATGGACCGATCAATGCGGTCACGCGGTTTTTGCGCACGTCCAGATCGACGCCATGGAGGGCCTGCTTGTTGCCGTAAAACACTTTTACGTCACGGCCCCGCATTTTCAGCGTTTCGCCTTCAGGTGAGACAGCCGGAGGGGCGTTCACTGTTGTATCAACTGCACTCAAGGTGTCTGTGGTCATTTCTAATGTCATGATCTTGCCTTTCAAATCACCAGCGGCGCTCAAAACGTTTACGAAGGATGATTGCGAATGCATTCATCGAGATCAGGAAGCCGAGCAGCACCATGATCGCGGCAGAGGTTTTCTGCTGGAAAGCTGGTTCGGGGAAGTCAGCCCACATGAAGATCTGCACCGGCAGCACGGTAGAGGGATCAACCGGGCTTGCCGGGATGTCTACGATGAAGGCCACCATGCCGATCATGAGAAGAGGTGCGGTTTCGCCCAGTGCCTGCGCCATTCCGATGATTGTGCCCGTCAGGATACCCGGCATGGCCAGTGGCAGCACATGATGGAACACAGCCTGCAAGCGTGAGGCACCAACGCCCAGTGCGGCTTCACGGATGCTAGGCGGCACGGCTTGAAGGGCGGCGCGGGAGGCGATGATGATGGTTGGCAGCGTCATTAACGCCAGCACCATACCGCCGACAAGCGGCGCCGATCGCGGCAACCCAAAGACGTTGAGGAACACGGCCAGACCGAGCAGACCAAACACGATGGACGGAACGGCCGCCAGATTGTTGATGTTGACCTCAATCAGCTGGGTCCAGCGGTTCTTGGGCGCGAACTCTTCCAGATAGATTGCAGCAGAAACACCAATCGGGAACGACAGGGAGAGCGTGACCAGCATGGTCCAGAAGGACCCGACAGCAGCACCCCAGATGCCTGCCATTTCTGCCTCACGGCTTGCACCGGCGCTGAAGAAGATGGAGTTCCATTCGTTTTCAACGCTGCCTTTTGCAATCAGATAGTCGGTGTAGGCGATCTCTTTGTCAGAGAATTTGCGGAAGCTTTCCGGTGTTTCCAGCTCTTTGATGCCCCATTGGCCTGCTGGAACAGCGGCTTGCGATGCCAGTGGGATGAAGGCTGTTCCTGTGACGCTGGTCGGGGTCACATTTTCCGCTTTGATGGTGCCGCCGTTCACCTCGATAAAGAAGCTTGGCATGTTGGCATTGAGTGTGCCGCCCATGGCGACATTATCAAAATGGCCCTGCAAGGTGACCAGTTCGGCCTTTTGCTTTTCCAGCGCGGCTATGATCTTGACCAGCGCAGCTTTGTTGCCCTCAATCTCGGAGGTCAGGCGCTGTGCGACCAACGGGTCTTTTTCGCCTGCCAGACGGGTTTCGAGGCCCGCAATCTTGGAGATCACGCTGGCTTCAGAGCGGCCACGGGCTTCGATCTTGCCAGCAAGCAGCTCTATCTCGCGCTCGTAGTAGGTTTTGAGAGAGGCCAGAATTTTGGTGAATTCAGGATCTTCCGCAGTGACGGTCACCTGACCTTCTGTGCCGGAGACAGTTGCGGCGCTGGATGGGAGGAACTCGGTTTGCTGTGTGATCAGGCCTTTGACATAAAGATCGGCAAAGTCAGAAAGCGGGACAGCAACCGGACCAGTCTCTCCCAGCAAGGACGGATCATTCATCACCTGCTTTTGCAGGGTCACGTTGGCACCGGAGGAGACCAGCGAATAGAGCACACGGCGGTTCTTGCGGTCGGAGGCGAAGGGCAGTTCAGCCTTCAGGCCGTCACGAATGATGGTGTTGTAGCTTGCGCCTGCCGGATTGGCCGGATCGACCTTTTCAGCACTCAGATCAAGCGGCACATTCACATAGTTGTAGGTGAAGGCGGGCAGACCGGAGCCGACGATTGTGTAGAGCAGCAGAACCAGAAACGTTGCAGCCAGTGCGATGGCCCCAATGCCATAGGCCTTGAAGCGCGCTTCCATGCTGTAGCGCTTTTTCAAACGCTTGCGGGCTTCGTCTGTTGTATGGACGCCGGAAGGAATGCCTTTGACACGTCCGCCAATGGCGGAACCGGCAGTGTCCTGAGCGATATCAGTCATACTGTTCCCTATATTTCTTCACGACGCGCAGTGCGAAGATGTTCAGAGCAAGAGTGATGCAGAAAAGGAGAAGACCGAGTGCAAATGCTGCAAGTGTTTTTGCGCTGTCAAACTCCTGATCACCGACCAGTAGAGTGACGATTTGCACGGTCACGGTTGTTACAGCTTCCAGCGGGTTCACTGTGATGTTGGCCGCAAGACCTGCTGCCATCACCACAATCATGGTTTCACCAATGGCGCGGGAGATGGCGAGGATCAGAGCAGAGACAATGCCCGGCAGCGCGGCTGGCAGCACAACACGGCGGATTGTTTCGGATTTGGTTGCACCCAAACCGGCTGAGCCGTCACGCAAAGACTGTGGCACTGCGTTGATCACATCGTCCGACAGGGAGGAGACGAACGGGATAATCATGATGCCCATGACGAGCCCTGCGGCCAGTGCGGATTCAGAGCTGACCGACAGGCCGAAGCTTTCGCCCCATCCACGGATAAACGGTGCCACAGTCAAGGCTGCGAAGAAGCCGTAGACCACTGTTGGGATGCCCGCCAGAATTTCCAGAACCGGCTTTGCGATGGCACGGACCGGTGTGCTGGCATAGTCAGAGAGGTAGATTGCGGAAAGCAAGCCGATTGGCGCGGCCACCATGATCGCGATAAACGTGATGAGCATGGTGCCCACCAGAAGCGGGATCGCACCGAAGATCTTGGTGTTGGTATCGCCGTGGTCAGCACCAGCACCTTCAAACGCGCTTTGCGGGCTCCAGTGGGTGCCGAAGACGAAGTCCATAATCGGGATCTGGCGAAAGAACATCAGGCTTTCGAAGATGAGCGAAAGAACGATGCCGATGGTGGTGAAGATCGCAACAGCAGAACACAGGATCAGCAATCCCATGACGGTGCGCTCTACAAAATGGCGCGCCCGCATTTGTGGGCGAATGGACCGGTTGCCGTACCACAGACCGCCAGCCACCAAAGCGATGATCAGCGTTGTTTTCAGGTAAAGGGAAATCTTGGCGAGCGAGGCGAACACTTCCGCGGTCTGCTCTTTGCCAGCGTCGGAGAACCCAACGATACCGCCAAAGGCGATTGCGCGGGCGTCACGCAGAAATGCCTGAAGTTGCGGTTTGGACAGTCCTTCGACAATTTCCGCATTTGCGTTGATCACCATCGTATCAAGCAGTCGCGGCTCGATGATTGCCCATACAATCAGAAGCACAGATGCAGGCAGAACGGCCAGAATGGCCAGATACCCACCATGATAGGTTGGACGGGAATGAAGGACTGACAGTTGATTGCCTGCCACCTGCATTGCGCGAAAGCGCCCGTAGACATTCGCGGTTACGAAAACCAATAGGAGAAGGGCGGCGTAAGTCCAGAACATTTATTTGTGTCGCCTTATCGGGCTCTCCTGCCGCAGCTTTATTCGGGTGCTTGCTCAAAACACCCGAGTGGCAGAAGTGACCACTTTTCGAAAATCAGGAACGGTCAACCGGAGTGCTGACCGTTCCCTTGTTGCAATTAGAATACGAGTGGTGTCAGAGCGGAGGCAGACTGGGAGACGTCTTCACGCTCATCAGTTGGCAATGGGATCAGGCCTTTGTCTGCCAGATAGCCTTCGTCGCCCCATGTGTCTTCGTGGGTGAACTCAGCCAGATATTCGGCAATGCCAGGGATGACGCCCACATGCTCTTTCTTGATGTAGAAGTAGAGCGAGCGGGAGACAGGGTAGTCACCATCTGCGATTGCCTCAAACGTTGGCTCAACACCAGCGATGTGGGTGCCCTGAATTTTGTCGGCGTTCTGATCGAGGAAGGAGAAGCCGAAGATGCCCAATGCGTTCGGGTTTGCATCCAGCTTCTGAACGATCAAGTTGTCGTTTTCGCCAGCTTCGATGTAGGCTCCGTCTTCACGGATTTCGTGACAGGCTTTTTTCTGCAGATCGAGGTCCGCCGCGCCCGGCACCATTTTACAGCCACCTTCCATTGCCAGTTCGGCAAAGGCATCGCGGGTACCGGATGTTGGTGGAGGGCCAAGCACTTCGATCTTCACGTTTGGCAGGGAAGGATCGATGTCGGACCAGTTCTGGTACGGGTTTGCCACCAGCTTGCCGTCAACCGGAACTTCTTTCGCCAGAGCCAGGAAGATCTGCGCCAGTGTCAGATCGAGCTGGGAACCGGCCTTGGAGTTTGCAAGAACGATGCCGTCAAAGCCAACGGTCACTTCAACCGGTGTCACACCAGCTTCGTTACACTTGACCAGTTCCTTCGCCTTCATACGGCGGGACGCATTGGTGATGTCAGGGGTGTTGGAGCCGACGCCGTCACAGAAAAGCTTGATGCCGCCACCAGAGCCAGTGGATTCGACAACCGGTGTCTTGAAGCTTGTTTTCTGACCAAACTGCTCAGCAACAGCTGTCGCAAATGGGAAAACAGTGGAGGAACCAACGATCTGAATCTGATCACGTGCCTGAGCGGAACCAGCAGCAATGGTTCCTGCGAGAGCGAGCGCCGCAACGCTTGCAAATGCCTTGATTTTCACCTGAAGTCTCCTTGGGAGTCCTGGTTTAAAAAAACTGATTGATAACGTTCATCACACAGCGCCCCTGCTGTGCGATGGGTGCAACCTAGCGTTTGGCTGTGATGGTTATATGAAGGTTACGTATCAGTTTTATGACATTGCAAGTATTTGATTTTATTTATAATTCCTAATCGACGTCATTTTCATCATAAAGAACTGCACCGGGTATGAACACGCGGAAACAGGCGCCCTCATTGGGCTTGCTTTCAATTTCAAGGCGGGCGCGGTGGCGAGTCAGAATATGTTTGACGATGGCCAGACCAAGGCCAGTGCCCTTCATCTGGCGGGATGTGACCACGTCAACCCTATAGAAACGCTCGGTCAAGCGCGGCAGGTGCTCTGGATCGATGCCGGGGCCATAGTCACGGACCTCAGCAATCCATTGAGGGGTCTCGGTGGAATCAGTGTCGGGACGGCAGGTCACATCGACACGGCCACCGCTGGAGCCATATTTCAGGGCATTCTCGATCAAATTGCTGAAGACCTGCACCAGCTCATCGTTCTCACCGCGAATCTCGATGGGTTCGTCGGGCAAAGACAGATTGATCTTCACGCCGGATTCTTTTGCCACCGGCAGCAGTGTTTCCACGGAGTGACTCATGATCTGGCCGAGGTCCACAAGGCTTTCGGGCTGGACGTGGACTTTCATCTCGATGCGGGACAAGGACAGCAAGTCGTCAATAAGGCGGCGCATACGCTCGGCCTGATGCAGCATGATGTCGAGGAACTGGTCCTGCGCTTTGGGATCGTTCTTGGCTGGCCCTTGCAGGGTTTCAATAAATCCGGTCAGGGAAGCCAGAGGTGTGCGCAATTCGTGGGAGGCGTTAGCGACGAAGTCAGCCCGCATCCGCTCCAGACGGCGTGCCTCGGTCAGATCGTGTATGACGACGAGGATAAGACCCGGACGTCCACGGGGAACGGCCAGACTGGCGTTGGTGACAGAGCGGAGCGGCGCGATATGCGCTTCAAGCCACAGCTCCATGGGCACCTTCTCGCTCCACTCGATGATTTCCGTTGCCCCCCCGTTGGAGACGCGGTCCAGCGCTTCCAGCAGGGATGGTGCGCGGATGCGGAAGGAGAGCGGGTCGCCCACGGCAATGGTGCCAAAGCGGCGCTGTGCGGCGCTGTTCACGTACTGGGTTGTGCCACGGTAGTCCACCACGAAGCATGGGTCCGGCAGGGCATTCACGGCGGACTTCATGCCACGGTCAACAATCTGGCTGGCTTCCCTGCGGCTGACACCGCTGGGTGCCTTGACCTTGGTGCGGCTTTTGACGCCGCCGCCGATGACCAGCACAAATATGAGCGCATAAGCAAAAAACGAGGCCCAGAGCGGCACGTGAAAGGCATAGGAGAAGACCGCAAAGATGCCCGCAGCTGCCAGAAGAATCCAGCGCACATCTACCGTTTTGCGATAGATCGCCTGTCTGTTGAGACCCAGTCTCAACGGCTCCTGATTGGTCTGCTTTTCTTCCTTGTCAGTATCCACGGACATAGGTGCCACTCTCTAAACGCCGCTTTGCGCTTATATTGTTATTCCCTCAAGACTGACCAATATTTAAACAAGGCCAGCATGACATTCTCGCGACGGAGGCTCGTCATTTCGTCAGTTTTCCCAAATGGGAAGTCCCTGAAGACCTAGCGAAACCAAGCCTTACGGCGGTCTGGCTAAATCAGCAAGTAATGTCAAACCCCGCTGATATATTCGCGGGGCGTGTTGGGGTTATATCTTTAGCAGGTTTAATAAATCAAGCCGGAGAGCCGTTTAGAGAAAATGATGCAATCGCAAGTCTTCTCCAAGTGCAATAGAATTGCTTAATCGGTGCCAAGCCTAATGTTTAAGTCTTCCTACGAAGGAGACCTTCTCTTTCCAATAGGTTTGGTGGTTGTATTTGGGTGACCCGCCCTCTTAATTTTGCAATTTCTCATCGTGCTGTCTCAAATGTTTCAAATGTGTTTGATGATCAGAAACTTACTCCAAAGACGATTTCACCTGATTAATGAACCAGCGATGGATGGGGTTATGTTCATCGCGCCGGTGATACGTCGCTGAAACAGGGTATGATTGAAGCGGTATAGGCGCACTCCGAACATCCAAATCAAATTTTGGAGCAAAAGCTTTTGCCATTTTTGTAGGAATGATAGCAACTAAGTCAGTTTTCGCGATGACTTCCAGTGCTGGAACAAAAAGTGGAACCGAAACTGAAACCCGCCGCTTGAGGCCGTACTCTCGCAGAGCATCATCAACTATTCCAGTGAGGCTACCGTTTGGAGAAATCAAAAGGTGTTTGAGGCGACAATAGGATTCCAAAGTCAATTCATCGGGAAGTTCGCTACCACTTTTTCGGCTAACAAGACTGTAATCTTCGTCATACAGCTTCTCAATCACAAGACTGGTATTTTGATGGTCCATATGTCCAAGAGCCATATCAATTCGCCCGTTTAAAAGGTCCTGCAAGCTGTCATTCTGGTCGAATATTCCCGTAGAAAGCCGCAGGTTGGGCGCAACTGCAAACAACCTCTCGAGAAGCGGGGGTAGCAACATACTGAGTATATGGTCCCTCATAGCAACTCTCAGCGTGACTGTGCTTGTTAACGGTTGAAACTCCGTGGGGCCATTCAGCAAACCATTCAGAGATTCAACTATCGTACGAATTCTTGGCTCGATGCTCAGGGCAAATGCAGTGGGTTCAAGGCCGTCCGGTTTACGCAGGAACAACTTATCATCGAAGACCTCTCGAAGTCGGTTTAGTGAGTGTGTTATGGACGACTGACTAAGTCCCATTTGTTCAGCAGTTGTTGTTGCTTTGCGGTAGCGCATAACGCCCAAGAAGACGAGAAGAACGGTTAGGTCGAGCCGCCGCAATTTAATTTCATCGATATCCATTTTCTATATTTTTCACTGTAATTGAATTCGGTCAAGCGATAGCGTTCCCCCAACTTAGTGAACCTAGATACACAATCGCAAACCGGTGGTCGGCAATATGGCGAGCACTCGATTGCGATAGTAAAACTCAGATCGGTGCTAGCAATGAACAGTTGGGTGCTAATTCTTTTTGCGATGACCACTGGAGCCGTCGTTCCATTTCAGCTCATATTTAATGGCCAGTTGGGCGCGGTGACGAAGAATGTTTTCACGGCATCTCTGTTCGTGTTCCTTATCGGATCAGTGGTTCTCACTGTGATCCTGCTTTTATCGCGCCCTGAAGTACCTAGATTAAACGACCTTGTTGCAGCTCCGTTTACTGCATGGTTTGGCGGCTTCATAGCTGCTGGCTATATTATTTCAATCGTCTTCATTACGCCGCGACTTGGAGTGGGTTTGACAACCGGTTTTATTCTGGTTGGTCAAGTTGTTGCAGCGCTTCTTTTGGACCACTATGGGGCATTTGGTAATGCCCAACATACGCTGAATATCGGCAGATTTATTGGATTTGCGTTCATGGTAACTGGTATAGGCTTCATTAAATACTTCTAGAGCACGTTAGATTTGATACCTTCATGTGTCGCATACAGGCGAAAACCCTAAATAGGTTCTGCATATGAAGCCAAAGGTTTGATGGGGCACCTTTTCCGGCGGCACTTTTGCAGCGCGTAACAAAGAGCGAATAATGGACAATACTCTGGAGAAACTGGAGACTGCGATTTCGCAGGAGAATTGGGCTGAAGCCGAGAAGCACATTTTGTTTTTGCTGGAAACTGATCAGACCAATCCCAGCCTGTGGTACAATCTTGGTCTTGTCCGGCGCCGCTCCGGCAACAATGCGCAGGCCCTTGAGGATTTTGCGAGGACGCTTGAACTTGCGCCTCAGCATAAGGGAGCGATGTTTGAACGGGCTGCTGCCCATCTTGATCTTGAGAACTTTAACGCCGCACTCAATGACTTTGCCGAGTTTACTGCCGCCTATCCGGATGACAGTGACGGACTGCTGAACCTTGCCCGTGTTGCGCTGCACATGGAGGTTCCGGAGCTTGCCCTGCAAGCCTTCCAGAAACGGGCTGGAATGGAGAATGATGCAGAGAACATTCTTGGTGCAGCTGAAGCCATGCAGATGATGGGCGATGAGCAAGGCATCAGCATGCTGCGTCGGCTGTTTGCCAACAACCCGGCGGTACGGCCTGAACTCTTGAAGATCATGAGTCAGGGCTCCCATGGCCGTGTGCCGCTCAGCTCAAAGGCTATTTTGCCTTAAGAGCCCCTCCCCGACCTGACAGTGGCTACGGACCCACGCCTCAGGCGTCCACGGATCGCTTGGCGCGGACGGATTTGCGGTAGTGGCCGGGTTCTGCCTGTAGTTTGTTTTGTGTGTCCAGATGGGTTTCGAACTCTGCTTCATCCATGGGCGCACAGTCCAGCTCCAATGCCTCGCGCTTGAACGGGAAGCCTTGCGCGATGGGCGTTCCGGCTTTCAGCGTGCCTTCGAACTTTGCATCCCTCCAGAGCGCGGGGAAGTGTACAAACCCGCCTTTAAACCGGTCACAGTCGACCACACCAGCCAGCGTTTTGAAGGGCAGTTCTTCGCGGTTGAGCGGATGGGTGAAGAGCATTGAAACGCCCTCGGGCGCTTCAATGCTCCAGAAGTTGTTGAGCTTGATGATGAAATCACCTGTACGGGTACCCAATGGGGCACCCGTCGCCTGTTCTGGCACATGGAGGCCGATGGGGGATCTGGTTTGCTGTGCTTTGGGCGAGACGGGTTTGGGCCAATCCCATGACAGTTCGCCGTCTTTCATGGTCACATCACAGGGCAGCCTGAAGAGGATACCCGTGGAGAAGCCGTCGATGATTGGCGGGCAGTGTTTGAGCGTGCGCACCTGTTCGTTGCCCAACAGCTCACTCTGGACGGTTGAGGGCACATCTTTGAGCCAGTCGGGAAGCGCGGCTTTGGCTTCTACCGGCTCGGGAATGTGCCCGTGCAGTTCCGGCAGGCAGCGAAACTTGAGTTTCATGAAGTCCCCTAAAATCTTCCGATGGCCGTTTTCAGTGCGCTCAGGCAGTAGGCCCACCCTGCGCTGGAGTTCATAGCGCGCAGGTACTCGCGCCATCCTTCTCCATAGCGCTCAAATTGGCTGTGCACCAGTTGGAGCTGTGCTCCATGCTCAGTATCTGAAAACTGGAGGGTCACGATTCCGGCTTTTTGCGGGTCCTCGATGAGCAGGCGTTTGGGCGAAATTTGCCAGGCTAGGACGATTTTGGCACCCTCCTCTAGCTCCTGAATGGTGCCCCATTGCAGGCGTCTGCCGTCTTCCACATCTTCAAAGCATGAGCCGCCAATCAGCGGCTCGATGCCAAGAGCACCTTCGGGGGAGAACCTGTATTCAGCAGGCCACCAGGCATCAATGTTCTCAAGAAAGAACGCGTAAGCGCTTTGGGCAGATGCAGGCAGCACAATCTCTGCCTTGCATAATGAAAACTGCTCCAGAACACCTGTTTCACCTGATGTCATCGCATCCCCCCAAATACAATCACCCGCGCCCTTTCCTGCGGCTTGCCATCACGTAGACTGTAGCAGCAATTATGGTAATTGCTACAAAGAGAACACCGATGACATTGATGACAGGGGAAATGCCAAAGCGCATGCGTGAGCCAATTTCTGTGACGAGGGTCCAGCTTGGACCAATGGCAAAGAAGGTGGTGTTGTAGTTCTCAATGGACTGCAACAGGGCGATGGCAGCGGCTGTGAGAATGGTTGGCATGAGAAATGGCAGTGTGATCCGGCGGAACACAAGGAAGGATGAGGCGCCCAGATCAAGTGCCGCTTCTTCCTGTACAATATCCTGACGCTGCAAACGCGCCATGAACATGAGCATGCAGTAGGAGGCGATGAAGCTGGACTGCGCGATGGTTGCGGTCAGCAGCCCTCCTTCCACGCCAAAGGCATCGCGCCAGAAGATGAGTGTGGTTGCGCCCAGCACAATGCCCGGTGTGAGCATGGGAGAGACAAGCACGGTGTACAGGAACGTGGTGGCCTGAGACTTGAGCCGTGTAAGCAGCAAGGCACCGGCCAGCCCAAGCGGGATGGAGATGACAATGACGCCCAGCGCGATGATGAGCGAATGCATCAGCCCGTCAATAAAACGCTGATCCTGCGGCAAAGCGCGGAACCATTCCAACGTGAAGCCCTGCCAGTCAATAACTGAAGGTGTTGGCGAGGCGTTGAACGCTGCAATCACCATAAAGATCATTGGCAGGAACATATAGGCGAAGAAAATCAGCAGATAGCCGTTAAGGATCGCTGCGGCCCAATCGATGGGAGATTTACTCTGTGCCGTCTCGGTGTGGTTTGCGAGTGTTGCTGTCATTTGGCGATGTCCCGAATACCGACGCGGAAGACCCACATATTGAACATGATAAAGATGATGCAGGCCACCAGAAGGGCCAGTGAGTAGGCAGCGCCCTGATTCCAGTTGTCCGCCTCAAAGAAGCGGCGGTAGATCACCTGAGAGAACCAGTCAGGGTGCAGGCCACGTCCTACAGTGCTTGGCACTGCGATGGAGCCTGCGGACAGCATAAAGGTCATGATGGCACCCACGGCGATGCCGGGCTTGGCGTGCGGGAGAACCACGCGCCAGTGAATGCGCCATGTGGATGCGCCCAGATCCTTTGCCGCTTCGATCTGGTTTTTGTCCAGCGTGTCGATGGTATTGTAGATCGGGAACACCATGAAGAGCACGTAGGCGTAGACCATCACGGTGAACACAGCGCCGTTGGAGGCGACAAAGCGGAACCCTTCGCCAGCTTCCATATTGATGATGCCCAGCAAATCAAGGAAACCATTCAAGATGCCCTGTTTTTCCAGGATCATGATCCATGAGAAAATTCTGAGCAGCTCGTTGATTGCATAGGGGATCAACAGACCCAGCATAAGGATCGCGACTTTGTTGCGGCTGGTGGTGGTTGCGACCGCATAGGCGACCGGATAGCACAGCGCAAACGCCAAAATTGTGACACAGAGCGCGTAGCCAATGGTGGCAAGGAAGACCTGAAGGTGCACAGAACTCATCATGGTGAAGTTCTTGAGCGAATAGGACTTATCTACCCCAACGGTGTCTGAAGTGGCCTGTTCCTCAGCTTCCAGCGTGGCGATCCGTTCTTCCAGATCGCCCTTGTCTGCCAGCAGAGGGGCTTCTTCAGCCTCGATTTCCGCAAGGGTGCGGCTTACTGTATTTGCGCTTCCTACTGAGGGGGCACCAAACGGGTTAAGGTCAGATCTGTCATTGGCCTGCGGGGCGGATGGCGTGCCAAACGGGTTAAGGTCTGAAGCGCCGCCCGACGGTGCAGGTACAGGTGCAGCGAACGGATTGAGCGAGGACGCCCCTTCCTGCTGGCCCGCTGATGATGTGCCCGCGATCAGATCGTCTTTTTCTGCCTGCAGTTCATCCAGTCGTATGTTGATCTGGAACACCTGCTCATAGGCGCGGTCGATCTCCACAGCCAGCGTTGCAGCGGCACCGCCTCTGTCTTCAAAAGTAAAGGCACGGTCGATCATGGACAGTTGTGGCAATACAATCAGCACAACAATCCAGATTGCGGTCAGGCCCAGAAAGATGGAGGTCAGGCCCTTTCCGTAGCTCTTGATCAGACTATTCACTGGCCAGCTCTCCCGGACGCATCACAACAGCATCTTGTGCGGAAAACCAGAGTTTCTGGTCAGCACCCAACGGTTGATGGGTCTGCGCCACATTGGTCACGTGGATGGCGATGGACTGGTCCCCTGCCCGCATGTGCAGGTTTACAAAGGGGCCTTCCATATCGCGGCGCTCCAGAACTGCGGACAGACCGTTTTGCTGGCCCTGCTTTTCTTCCAAAGACATACGCTCAGGACGGACAAAAAGGATTGCCTCCTCACCCTCGTTCAGGCCGTGTGTGTTCTGGCCGAACAGTTTGCCGTGGGATGTTTCCAGAATAGCGTAGCCGTTCTCTTTACCAACGACCTTGCCTTTGAAGATGTTCTGCTCGCCGACAAAACTTGCCACAAACGGTGTTTTGGGGTGAGCGTAGATTTCATCGGAAGTGGCGACCTGTTCCACCACGCCCTTGTTCATGACAGCAACGCGGTCAGACATGGTCAGCGCTTCGCCCTGATCGTGGGTGATGTAGATGAAGGTGACGCCGGTTTTGCGCTGCAGGTCTTTCAACTCGGCGCGCATGTGCTGGCGCAGCTTCAAATCGAGTGCAGAAAGCGGTTCATCCAGCAGGAGCACGGAGGGCTCAACTGCAAGGGCGCGGGCAATGGCGACGCGTTGGCGCTGTCCACCTGATAATGCTGTCGGCAGTTTATCACCCTGCCCGTCCAGCGCGACCAGATCCAAAAGCTCCTCGGCCTTCGCATAGCGGACTTTTTTGGAGATGCCGCGAGCTTCCAAACCGAAGGCGATGTTGTCACGCACGCTCATGAGCGGGAACAGCGCAAGGTTCTGGAAGATCAGCGCGGTTGGTCTGGCGTTGGCGCGAATGCCGGACATGTCCTTGTCGCCTATGACCACGCGTCCGCGGGTGGGATTAAGGAACCCTGAGATCATGCGCAAAATAGTTGTTTTTCCGCAGCCGGACGGGCCGAGGATAGAGAAAAACTCACCAGCGTTGATTTTAAGGTCAGTGGGCTGCACAGCGACAAAGTCGCCAAAATTCATGGAGAGATCTTCGAGGATTACATCATTGCCACGCATGAAATGCCTATTGTTCTAATTTCAGTATTGAAGGGCTGGAAACTCGTTGGTTCCCAGATGCCCGTTGCTTTTTCGGAGGGCAACTCCTGCTCAGCAAAGCAGTTTTTATTTTTTTGAAAGGGCTTCGCGAGCTGAAATGCAAAGCGCGGCAGATGCCGCGCTTTGCTGCCACCGCAATTAAGCGTTGGTGATCCGTTCAACGTATTCCTGGCGCAGTGTAGCAAACCATGGCGTATCAGCCGGGTACCACCACAGGTTGGCAAGAGTTTCGTCGTTATAGATCTCGAGGAACTGGTTCTTGTAGGTTTCGCCCGCATGGTTTGCAGCTCCGACAACAGCCGAGTTGTAGCCGGTGTTTGCGCTGAACATGCCTGCCATTTGCGGATCAAGCATGGCGTTGATGAACGCGTAGGCCTGCTGAACGTTTTCCGCACCACTTGGAATACCAATGGAATCCATCCAGGTCATGCCGCCTTCTTTTGGCATGCGGTATTTCCATTTTGAATCTTCACGGCTGAGCAGAAGACCGGTTGTATCCCAGGACTGACCGACGCTCGCACCAGCCTGCTTGAAGGCGTTGGTGGCTTCGGTGCCGTTGTTCCAGAATGCAGCGATGTTTTGCTTGTGCTCGATGATGAATTTAGCAATTTCGCCCCAGATGCGGTGCGCGTCTTCTTCTGACTTGTAAACGTCGAGCATGCGGTTGGACTCAAGAGCGCCAGTGCTTTCCAGATACAGGCCAACACCGATCATGCCGGATTTCTGACGGAAGGTTGCCTTGCCAACGGCGTCCGGTGTCCAGAGGGAGCCGTAGGAAACGTCTTCATCTGCCATCGGGAATACGGAGCTGTCGAAGGTGATTGCCTCTGTGCCCCAGTCGAATGGCAGCAGCATGCGCCGACCACGGTAGGTGCCGCCCAGTCTTACACTGTCGCGCAGCATGGAAGGAACAATCGCGCTCACATTGAGGCGGCTCTCATCCAGTGGCGCCAGCAGGTCTTCGCCGTAGTAGTTGGTGCCGTTGGTGATGGACGGGAAGATAACGTCGAAGCCTTTGCCGCCAGCAGCTTTGAGCTTCTGTTCTGCTTCATCGTTGGAGCCGAAGGTAGACAGGTTGATCTTGATACCGGTATCACCTTCAAACTTGGCGATCATGTTTTCCTGAATGTAATCGCCCCACGCGAATACATTCACCTGACCGGATGATGCGAGCGCATCGGAAGCTTTCAAGATTGCAGGAGCGGCAACGGCTGCAGCAGATGCAGCGGCGGTGCCTTTAATTACGGAACGACGTGTAATAGACATTAACGGGCCCTCAAGAGATAAAGAATTCTAATATAGTAACCGACATGCAGCAATGAGATCCGGCACTACTCCGGCTCCATCATCATAACAGCTAACAGCAGCCTACGACGGTGCCATGACAAGTTATATTTGTTAACCTATAAAGCGTAGCTCATTCTTATCGAGCTGCGCAATATTAGATTTGAACTTCTCTAATTAAAACAAAGAAATTTAAGTAATCTCAATATATTATTCGAATAAAACGTAAAAAGGGAGCCCCCTTTCTGGTACTCCCTTGTAAAAATAAACGTTTACGCCGCCTCAGGCGACAGCATGTTTCTTTTGTCGGCGCCGCCGCATTATCACCCCGTATTGGGGAGCAAACAGCATGGCCAGCAGCTGTTGCAGACCGGCGACGACAGCAATCATACCCGCAGCCGAGACTGAGAACTCGTAGCCCAGCAGTCCGGGGCCGAACGCAGCCAATAGGTAGCCGAACAGGCCCGCTGACAGGGAGGCGATGCCGGACAGGACAAGCTGGACCTTCAGGTTATCCGTCAGCATACGCGCGGTGGCAGCCGGACAGATGAACATGGCAATCACGAGGATTGAGCCAACTGCGCTGAAGGCGGCAACAGCTGCCACTGCAACCATCACAATGAGTGCCAGACCCAGCCACTTTGGGGAGAAGCCGAGACTTGCGGAGAGCAGCGGGTCAAAGCTGGAAATCTTCAGCTCTTTAAAGAACAGCACGATGAACGCGATGATCAGCAAGTTAACCACAAACAGCTGTTGTATGCTGTCCGGCAAGGTGGAAAGAGCCTGCCAGTTCCACAGGTCGGAAAGGGAGTAGGCATCCAGCCAGATGGCACTTTCCAGATTACCGTAAAGGGCGTGCTCCACATCCAGATGGACGCCAGCGGTGCCGGTACGTTCCAGAATGACAACGCCTGCGGCAAACATGGTGGTAAAGACCACGCCCATGGCAGCGCCCGGCTCCACATTGCCGACACGGCGGATCAACTCAATCAAAAGTACGGCGAAGATTGCAGCGGCTCCTGCCCCGAGCATCATGGCCCAGGAGTCGGTGCTGTGGGAGAACAGGAAGCCAAGCACAATACCGGGCAGAACCACGTGGGAGATCGCATCACCCATGAGTGCTTGTTTGCGCAAAACAAGGAAGTTGCCGAGCAAGCCACAGGCAAGGGCTGCCAGAGAACCAAGCAGAATGCTGGGGAGGTCAAATTGCAGGAAGATATCCATCAGTTTGTTCCTCCGTTACCCGTTTCATCCGTGCGCGCAAACTGCGGACACAGTTCCTGTTCCAGCACATTGACAGTATCTGCGGGGAGAACCTCTCCAATCGGCTTCAAAGACCAGTCTGCCAGTGCGTGAGATTCTTCAGGGTGCATTTCGCGGTAGAGGTTCCATAGTTTCTGGTCGCGCTCTATGAGGCGAGCTTCTGACTGGCCTTTTACGGTGGGCTGGCCGTCACCGCCCATGAAGCCGCCGCGCCGTAGAATAGAACGGGTGAGCGGTTCCATAACAGGTTCCTCATGCGCGATGGCAAGCAGGCCCTGCCGCAGGTGCACAATGCGCTGGAAGCGGTAGTGCTTGAGCGCTGCGGCCAGAATGCCACGAACCGGTGAGATAAGAAGGGAAACCACAAAAAAGCTGAAGAGCACCAGCACAATCAAACCACCTGTTGGCATGTTTGGGGCGCTGGCTGAGAGAGCAGCTCCGATATAACTTCCCGAAGCGCCGATCCCTGCTGCGATAGCCACCAGCACGGGCACACGGTCTGTCCAGAAGCGGGCGGCCACGGGCGGGATGATGGCCAGAGCAATGATGAGAACAAGACCTACAGTTTTCAGGCCAATCACCACGATGCCAAGCAGAAGCAGGAGCAGAGTGCGGTCCAGCCAACGTACGTTGTACCCGCTGGCGGCGGCAAAAGCCTCGTCGAAGCACAACAGAGAGAATTCCTTCATGCGCAGTACAACGGCGAATCCGACGAGAGCTGCGGCCACGGCGATGGTCAGTGCTTCAGACCTGAGCATGCCGGAAGTTGCGCCGAGCAGGAAGCCTTCGAGCCCCGCCTGCCCAGTCAGGGACAAGGACTGAATGACTGTCAAGAGCACCATACCGACTGCAAAGAACGTCGACAATACGGTGCCGATGGCGGCGTCTTCTGTCAGGCGGGTGTGGGCTTTAATCCAATCGACGGCCAAAACACCGATGCCAGCGGACAAGGCCGCGCCGAACAGGAGCACTGGCAAAGAGCGGCCAGCATCAAAGTAAATCTGCGCAATGATAAACGCGAGGGCGACACCGGGGAGCGTTGCATGGCTGACGGCGTCCGAGATCAGTGTTCGTTTTCGCAAGAGAACAAAGACACCGATAGCGCCGCTGGCCGCGCCCAGAAGGGCTGCACCGATGCAAACCAGTGCGGTGTTGTAGCCTGCGGACAGCGTAAGAGCGGCAAAGAACTGTTCCATGAGTTAGCCTTACGCACCTGAGGCCTGAGAGAGGCCGTCCAGCTGCGTGCTGGCGAGGCGTCCACCATAGGCTTTTTGCAGGTTCTCGGAGGTAAAGGTGGTTTCCACCGGACCATCTGCCACATGCTGGCCGTTGAGCAGCAAGATGTGGGAGTAATAGTCACGCACCGTTTCAAGGTCGTGGTGGACCACAAGAACGGTCCGGCCCTCGGCCACCAGTTGGCGAAGCACCGTCACGATGGCCTTTTCCGTTGCCGCATCCACACCGGCGAACGGCTCGTCCATAAGATAGACTTCAGCATCTTGCGCCAGTGCTCTTGCAAGGAACACGCGCTGCTGCTGGCCGCCGGAAAGCTGACCGATCTGCCGATCTGCAAAATCCTGCATACCAACGGATTTCAGGCAGTCCAGCGCGGTTTGGCGATGTTTGCGTGATGGCCAGCGGAACCATCCGATCTGGCCATAAAGGCCCATCAGTACGACATCAATTGCGGTCGCAGGGAAGTCCCAGTCGACTGCAGAGCGCTGCGGCACATAGGCGATGCGCTTGAGGCCCTTTTCGATCGGGTCGCCAAAGACTCTGGTTTCGCCAGAAAGTTTGGGGATCAGACCAAGTGCGGCTTTCAGGAAGGTGGATTTGCCAGCCCCATTGGGGCCGATGATGGCTGTAAGGCAACCTTTTGGGGCGGAGTAAGACACGCCCCAGAGCACGGGTTTATGGTGATAGGCGACCGTCATGCCCTGCACGGTGAAGGGCAGATCAGCAGAGCTTCCGTTCTTTGTGGCGTCTTTGTCGTGCAACAGGTGCAGACCAGAGGGGCTTCTATCGTGCATCTTAGTGACCTGCTCCAAGTTTGCCTTGCATGCCCCGTGCGGGTGCGTCCCCGCCCAAAGCGCGGGCAATTGATGTCATGTTATGGTCGATCATACCTATATAGGTGCCTTCATAGGTATCGGACTGACCCATCGCATCTGAGAAGAGTTCGCCGCCAACCTCTACTTTGTGGCCTCTGGCCGCTGCGCCTTCAACCAGCGCACGCACATTGCGCTCTGATACTGACGATTCTACGAATACGGCTGTGACTTTTCGGTCCACGAGAAGATCAACCAGCGTTTCGATGCGTTGCAGGCCCGCTTCAGAGTTGGTGGAGATGCCCTGAATGCCCACGACTTCCAGATCAAAGTCACGGCCCAGATAGGTGAAGGCATCGTGCGCGGTGACCAATACGCGGTGTTCCTGCGGGACGGTCTTTAGAACCTTGTCACCGTAGTCCACCAGTTCTTCCATCTCAGCCTGATAGGCTGCTGCGTTGTCGCGGTACTCCTGCTCATTTTCAGGATCAATGGAGATCAGGGCTTCTGTCACCCCATCCACAGCGCCTTTCCAAAGGGTCGGGCTCATCCAGACGTGCGGGTCATAGCGGCCTGAATAGGCGGTTGAGCCTTCCAATTTTGCGGGATCGATGGCTTCTCCGACAAAGAAGACAGGCTTACGCTCTTGCAACTTCAGCAGCAGATCTTCCATCTGCGCTTCCAGAAACAAGCCATTGGCGAAGATTGCATCTGCCCGGCCCAGCTTTACAACATCAGAGCGGGTCTGGCGGTAGGAGTGTGGGTCTATGCCGGTTCCCATCAGCGCTTCGACGGTGACATTGTCGCCGCCAACCGCACGCACCGCATCGGCGACCATGCCGACCGTGGCAACTGTGTTAATCGGCGTCTTGGCAAGCGCAGAGGGCAGGATAGAAAAGCCTGTGAAGACCGTTGTAATCACTGCAAATACAATTGCCGTTAAGTAGCGCATAAATCCAACTTTCCAATACGGTCCGAACAACCCTTGAGGTGCTTCATCCTTCGCAGTTCTCCAATCGGGGCCAGTCAGACCACTGACACCTATCTTCGCCCTGAGCTCTTTATATATGGGTACCATCATATTTCGGCGGACATCCAGTTTCATCAAGTAGTCTAGTTGCAACTCATTCTTAATAGCAATATAAAAATGAAGATTTCGGAAATTGGTTTTGTCGGATCGATTTGGAGAGGACGTGTAACCTGCGCAGAAAGTCGACCAATAATCCGGCCTAGTTGCCATTGCCTCTTATTTGCCAAAGGCTTATTTATAAGCGCAATGGGAGGGACCTGAGATGAGCAAGATGGATTTCAATCGAGAATTTGAGGCACGGCATGGCGAGCTTGTAAGGATCACCGAGGAGCTGTCGCGGGTGACCTGCAATAATCCCGGTGCCCTAACGTTTGCAGGCACTAACACGTTTCTGGTGGGCAAAAACGAGGTGGTTGTCATTGATCCAGGCCCGATGAATCTGGAGCATCTGGAGGCTTTGATGGTGGCCGTTGATGGCCGGCCCGTGAAGGCTATTCTTGTGAGCCACACACACGTAGACCACTCCCCGCTTGCAGGCCCGTTGAAGGAAAAGACCGGTGCGCCAATCATGGGCTGCGGTCCTCACAAACGTGCAGCGTCCTTTGCCAACATGGACGAAACGCCGATGGATGCCAGCTCGCAGAAGGACTTTGTGCCCGACGAAGAGCTGAGTGATGGTGCGCAAATCTCTGTTGATGGACTGGTGGTTGAGGTGGTTGCGACCCCGGGACACACGGAGAATCACCTCGCTTTTGCCCTTCCCGAGCAAGGCGTGATGCTGCCCGGTGATCATGTGATGGCATGGTCCACGACCATTGTGGCACCTCCCGATGGTTCCATGAACGCCTACATGAAGTCGCTGGATAAGCTGATGGCGCGCAGCGAGACGCGATACTTCCCCTCTCATGGCGGCGAGGTTCTCAACCCGAAAGTCTTTCTTGCCCAGTTGAAACAGCATCGGCAGATGCGTTCTGATGCCATTCTTGCGCGCTTGCGGGCGGGTGATGATGATGTCATGACCATGGTGAAAGCCATTTACACGGATGTGGACCCAAAGCTGCATGGCGCGGCGGCGCTCAATGTTCTTGCGCAGCTGGATGACCTAATCGTGCAAGGGGTTGTCTTGTGCAACGGTAAGGTTACACTCTCCGCAAAATTTACATTACGTGAGTTGGCATAGGCCAACTTACGGTGTCCTATCACACCGCAAAGACATCGGTATCTCCAACACCTCGAGACGTTATGACCAGTATTTTTGATGAGAAGATCGATCGCAGAAACACTCATTCCCTGAAGTGGGACGAGATGGAAAGTCGCTATGGCATCAGTCCTGACGACGGCTTACCGATGTGGGTTGCAGATATGGATTTCCGTCCCCCACAAGCAGTGAACGACATGCTTGCGCGGGCTGCGGAGCACGGCATCCACGGCTATTACGGTAATGATAAGCCTTACAAGGACGCCGTTATCTCATGGATGAAGCGGCGTCATCAGTTTGATGTATCCCCTGAGTGGCTCCGTACTGTTCCTGGTGTTGTGGCGGGATATTCTCTCGCCATTCAAGCGTTTTCCGAGGAAGGCGATGGGGTGCTGGTGTTTTCTCCGGTCTACCACGCCTTTGGCCGCGCAGTGCGCAACAACAACCGCCGCCTTGTAGAGAGCCAATTGATTGAGCGCGATGGTGCCTACTATATGGACTTCGACAATCTGGAGGACCAGATTGACGAGCGCACCAAGATCCTTCTTCTGTGCAGCCCGCATAACCCGGGTGGGCGCGTATGGACAGCAGAAGAACTGACACGCATCTGCGACTTCTGCCTCAAGCACAACATCCTGATCATCTCCGACGAGATCCACCACGACCTTATTCTGGACGGGTCCAAGCATGTGGTGACGGCAACCCTGTCTGAAGCAATTGCAGAGCGGACCGTTACGTTCACCTCTGCTTCCAAGACCTTCAATCTGGCGGGGTTTGCGACGGCTGCCTGTATCATCAGCAACAAGGAGCTGCGTGACCAGTACAGCAAGGTCTGCACCGCGTGTAGTGTGGACCCTACTCCACTGGGGTCACAGGCCACAATGGAAGCGTATAACCACGGAGAGGAATGGCTTGCCGAGCTACGCGAGTATATTGCGGGCAATCAGGAGCTGCTGATTGAAGGACTGGAAGCTGCCATTCCGGGTGCCAAGGTGATGCGTATGGCGAGCACTTATCTGCAGTGGGTTGATTTCAAGGATGTGGACCTGCCGCTTGACGAGATCGTGCGGCGTATCCAGAAGCAGGCGAAGATTGCAGTCAACATTGGCAAAACGTTTGGAAAAGGCGGCGAAACGTTCCTGCGTTTCAATCTAGCTTGCCCAAGATCAACCGTTGAAGAAGCAATCAAACGTCTGGAAGATGTTTTTGCAGACCTTAGGGCGCAAACAAGCGCTTGATTTATCTGTGATATTTTACGCCGTTAGAAATACGTCTGTTCGCAGGCGTATTTTTTTATGAAAGAGTGACAATTATCACACACGTATGCTATAAACTGAGTCATATTAGATTTACTGAGTTCGACGGCTCCCCCGGCCTTAGAACTCATCGAGTTTCGCGATAGCCTTCATGCGGTACTCATTGCTCACACAAGCTTTCATAACCAGCGCTCCCCCGGCGCTGGTTATGTCATTTCAGGGCCTCTTTTTCCGCTTTTTTCACTCCTCCCAGAACCAACCACAGCGCCAGTTAGCCTGTGGCGTTGTTTTACTGGGCTGGTTTCTCTTTAGGAACTGGGACAGCCCCTCGCTTCCTCAAGACATATGAAATAGATGCCGGGTTGCTCAGCGAGACTTCCAGCGGAGGTACGGTCTGGGGCAGGCGCGCTCTGGAGAGTGCGCTTCCGTCATATCGAACCGGTTCAGGCGCATCGACCCGCGCTGTGGTGCCGTAGTTGCGCAAGAGCACCTGATCCAGACTTTCCAGAAAACCCCTGATCCGGCGCGCGTTGGTTCCAAAATCATGACTGCCAAAGCGGGACGCAGAGCGGACATCCAGAAGTGACCCCACCCTATCCGGCTGGATGCGGATAACCACATCATCCTTTAGGGAGAAGTACGGCATTCGTGCTTCCAGAAGCAGATAGCTCGGCTCATCGGGAGCGCTCGCCTGTAGTTCATAGAGGATCTTCCACCCCAGGCTGGTGACCACACTGGCGACAGCATAGTGCAACTCGCGCGGAGGAAGACGGAAACGACGTGGGACGATATCCGGATAGCTTGCTTTTTGCATCAGCTGCTTATCCGGCCCGATTGGTTGGTCATCGCGATTTCCTGCAACGAGTCCGGGCGGCTCTTCCAGATCCGTCGAGACATCACTGAGCGGGGGAAATAGATAAAGGCCCAATGCCGCAAGGAACAAGGGTGCCAGCACGATGGATCCGTAGACAGTACCAAAGAAGCAGTCGCTGAAGCCTTTTCCGCCCTCGTTCCATAGGTCAACCACCGCGATGCTTGCCATTACGATGGCCGCAGCGCCCATGAAAAAGCCGAGGACGAACAGCAGGAGCAGAACTTCGGTGCTGAAGAGCTCCAGATAATGGCCAGCAATGGAGAGGAGCAGGAACGGAATCGCAATTGCGCCGATGCGACGACCGCGCATGGCAGTGCGAGAATGTCTTAAGGGCAGTTGCAGGGTCATTCTATCCCACTCTCTTCAATCTGCAGCTCAGTGTTTAGCTTAACCGTTCCTTGTGAAGGATACAGCTCATGACTTTGCGATAGCAGATTATAGCAGTTCAGAATTACCGAGGGTTGAATGCCTCAGGATTTCTTGTTCTGGCTTCGCGGTGGGGTGATGACGGCGGGGTTCCGCCGCTCTCAGAATGTATGATCAGGCTGCTGCGCCCTCACCTGCGGGCGTCAGGTCCATAAGGTTTACGAGCTCTGTCAGGTTGTCGAGCAGGTGATCGCAGTGGTCTTCCAGCTCTTCAGCAGTCAACGCGCCGGTTGTAACGGCCACACGCAGCATGCCTGCGGTTTTTGCTGCGTGCATATCATGCAGACTATCACCCACCATGGCGATGTGATGGGGCTCAATGCCGGTGTGCTGAGCAAATCCGATGAGCTGACCCGGATCAGGTTTCTCCCCGTGACCGCTGTCATAGCCGACGACGAAGGTGAAGTATTCGAAGATACCGAGGTGTTTGAGCTGGGCAACTGCGCTGGCTTCTGTTCCGTTGGTCGCCAGACCGATCGGCACCCCAGCCTCAGCCAGTGCCTTGATGGCGGACGTCGTGTCCGCAAAGGGGGCGACGCACTCGGCAGCACGTGCCAGAAGGAGGTCTTCGATGCGATCGAGGAACGCGCGGTTGTATTCAACACCAAGATGGGTTGCCCATGGCTCCGTGTAGCCGCTTGGCGGGCTGGTCAGGATTGGGCTTCCCGGCAGGCATGCGCAGAGTTGAAAATCAAATTTGACGAGATGGCCGAGTTCAGTGGCCAGTATCACGTCTCCATCTGCCAGATCCAACAGAACATGCTGAATCACAGCGCCCCATGTTTTATTAAGATCAATCAGTGTTCCATCACGGTCAAACAGTACGGCGCGCACGTTCATTATTATTGTCCTTCAGCGCAAGTGACAGCCAATACAGGAGACTGTCTTCAGGGGGGCCCGAGCAGATAAGGTGCTTTCCGGACGTCTCAATATACGCAGTTCTTCACGGTATGGTGAGCACAAATCATTGTGATCGATACCATTCAATCTGCAATGACATTACTGGCAGGATAAATACACAGTTTTTTGATAGGTTCGCAGGCAAAGAAATTGCGGCCAAATGCCACCGAAAACAAAGTGATACATTAATAGATCACTCTGGAATTTCTTTTGTATCTTCCATGGCAGCTACTTATCCTTTTGTATAATAACATATATTTTATGGGAGCCGTTTGGGCGCATGGTTAACATTATGCTTCATACATTCAAATAGCTGCGTTTATTAGCAAATTCCCCCTCCGAATTAGAATAGCTTTTTTTCATTTTTTCGCGCTAACATATTCATGCCCGAATTAAGCACCACTTCTACATATAAGCTAAAGCTTAAATAGGGTTATCCGGAAACTTTTTTCGGGTAATCATCGCAATGTCTGCAACACAACTTGTCCCAAGGGGACGGACTATAATGGCCTTCGGAACGACTGAGCAAGAAAAGAAAAACGCGAAACCTGACTTGGACAAACTGTATCGTCCAGTCGGTATTCAGGCTGTCAATGCTGCGAAATGCTGCGGTGGCAAACAAAAAGAGGCTTCCCAGCCTAAGGTTCAGGAAGAATACCCGCTTCCTACCGATTGACGCGTCAGGGACTGACGATCAGGTCTCCCGGCTCGTTCTTCAAGACCGGAAGTGTCTGACTGTGTATTCCGGCTACACTGATGACTGCCTCAACGCGCGGCTGCGTCCCTTCTTGACCCAGCTTCGCGTCGACTAAATGATCTATATGAGCATTTGGGCCCTCAATCAAAAGAAGGCGACCCGCAGGATTGCGAGCCGCCTTAAATTTTGTCTGCCTTGCGCTGACTGAATGGTGTAGCGCGCTCATGCCCCACATAGACCTCTCAAGTGCCTTTAGGCTTGCTGTGTGCACGCCCTGCATCAGGGGTACAGACGCTCCTTGTCCCACTTCGCGTCCACGCTGTCTCTTTTGAAAACGAACCGGTCGTGCAA
The DNA here is from genome assembly GCA_947494035.1 of uncultured Pseudovibrio sp. Classification (GTDB taxonomy): domain Bacteria; phylum Pseudomonadota; class Alphaproteobacteria; order Rhizobiales; family Stappiaceae; genus Pseudovibrio. The sequence continues at coordinate 71,112 of CANLTN010000020.1, forward strand.
ACGGAAAGCGCGATCGTGCCAGAATTCAATTTCCAGCGGTTGCAAAATGCATCCGCTCCAATACTCAGGACGAGGGATTTCACCGACGGCGTACTTGGCTGCGTATTTGGCAACTTCCTTTTCAAGCGCAAAACGGCTCTCCAACGGACGGGACTGCTTGGATGCCCATGCCCCGATGCGACTTTTTCGCGGACGCGAGTGATAGTATTCGTCCGCCTGCTCGTCAGTTACGCGAACAATATTTCCACGTATTCGCACCTGCCTACGCAAGCTTTTCCAGTGGAAGCATAGAGCAACTTTCGGATGAGCAAGAATTTCCCGACCCTTAGTACTTTCGAAGTTCGTATAAAACACAAAACCCTGTGGACTGTAATCTTTTAGGAGTAACATCCGTACATTTGGCATGCCATTTTCGTCTACAGTTGCGACTGACATGGCATTTGGGTCATTCGGCTCGCTATTTTCTGCAAGTGCGAACCATTCGCCGAATAGTTGAAAAGGAACCTCTACGCTTTCAGCGTAACTATTTGTAAACTTTTCTTCCAGATTTTGGATGTCACCATTCATAGTTAATAGTCCCTTTTGGGGCCTCATACTTTGGATGAACCAGGATTCGTCGGATAACGGATTCAACCTGAGGCTCTAGTAGTAGTATGGCAGTTTTGTATAGCAAGATAACCCGTTTATGCCAGTCGTGTTTTGTCCCGGCTGCGCTCTTGCTGGCCCTTCCTGCCTGCACTCAGATGTCCATATCTGTTAATAAGGGTGAGTATCAAGAACCTCTCAACCTGACAGAGGGGGTTGGGCCTGCGCAAAACGTCGCGGACAACCAAATCGACCGCACCGACCGTACGGTTATTACAGATACCATTGAGGAAGCTTTGAACGAGGGACGGGGTGGGTTTGCGCCGATGGCGTGGAGAAACCCGGTTAGCGGAAATAGCGGGACGATCACGTCTCTCATGTCCATTGACAGGTCCGGCAGCATTGCCGGATGCACGGATTTCGTTACCAGTGCCAATACGGTTGGCGGGATCAGAGCCTATCAGGGACGCAGCTGCCCGGACAACAATCAGAGAATGAGGATTGTCCAACTTGCGCCGCTCCGAGCGGACACCGCAAGGACTGAATAAGCCGTAGCGGCACACGCTTCGCGAAGTGATGGCACCCAACACGCTAAAACCACTGAAATACTCACGTATGATTAGCTAAGTTCAGCACAGGCTGCTTGCGCGCCGTCCGCTGCACGGTTATGTAATGGGTGAGTTGTAAACTGCCCCAAAATTCTATTTGATGGATGACAATGAGAGATCCCTATTCTGTTCTTGGTGTTACCAAAAATGCCAGTGAGGCAGAGATCAAAAAAGCATTCCGCAAACTGGCCAAACAATACCACCCGGACCAGAATGCGGATAATCCAAAGGCTAAGGAGCGCTTTTCCGAAGCGAACCAAGCCTATGAGATTTTGGGCGACAAAGACAAACGTGGACAGTTTGATCGCGGCGAGATCGACGCGGAGGGTAAGCCCAAGTTTTACGGCGGCCCCGGCGGCGGCGGTGCTGGCTTTGAAGGCTTCTCGGGTTTCCGTAATGCGGGGCGTCGTGGCGGCTTTCGTTTTGAGCAAGGCGGTGGACCTGGCGGACCGCAGGACGCGGGTGGCTTCGATGATATCCTCAACGATATCCTTGGTGGCTTTGGTGGCGGCAAGCGTCGCAGCGCGGGCGGAGAATCTCAATTTCACGCCGGACCAACCAAGGGTGCAGATGCCAATCTGATCGCGCGGGTCACGCTTGAGGATCTTACCAATCACGGCAAGGTTCAGGTGAAGCTGCCAAGCGGCAAGACCGTGAATGTGAAAATTCCGGCTGGCACGCAGAGCGGTGACAAGATCCGCCTCAAAGGGCAAGGGTTTGCTTCCGCCAAGAGCGGTCAGGCCGGGGATGCACTGGTGGAAGTCCGCATCTCCGCACACAAGCTGTTTAAGGTGGATGGTGCGGATATTCGCGTGGAGGTTCCCCTCACCCTTTATGAGGCGGTGCTTGGTGGCAAGGTCCGCATACCAACGCTCAGTGGTGCAGTAAACCTGACGATCCCGGAGAATACCAGCAGCGGCAAAACCATGCGACTGAAGGGCAAGGGCCTTCCGAAGAAGGAAGGCGGCCACGGTGACCTTCTGGTGAGCCTTGAGATTGTTTTGCCTGAGCAGAGCGATGAAGAGCTTACGAACCTGATGAAGTCCTGGAAAGAAGTGAAGCCTTACACGGCGCGCGGTCCGGAATTCGACTAATCAGCACTCCTAAAGAGTGCGGTGCTCACAAAATTGATGAGCTCAATGGAAAAGGCGGGGTAACCCGCCTTTTATTTTGCCTAAAGCGGTTTGCTTTTAATGTGAGGCGTATCCTGCGGCTTGAAGGAAGTTTGAGCATTCCTCGGAGTTGAAGA
>CANLTN010000021.1:0-72571 GCA_947494035.1 uncultured Pseudovibrio sp.
CATTCGCCAATAACGTTCGAGAGACAGCAAAGAGAAATTGAGATGAAGTCTCTCCACTTTTCTTAGGCCAATCCACCAGCTCTAGATCGCGTGGTATGTCTTTTCTGAGCCATTAGCCCAAAGTAGTTCGTTGGATCGTCAGGGTAGCTGTTTGGTATCAGATCTTCGCCGAATGGTGAGCGTCCGAAAGTACAAGAAACGAGGTGGAGTGCAGCTAACCATTGGTGTTTCCAAAAGCTATGCCGGTTGATTTTAGGCAACATAAATTTGCGCGGTTGACGTGCAAATGTGGGCAAAAGCTTAGATGGAAACAAACAAACAATGAGTAATGTCTTTATTATCAACGGACACCAACCCTACCCTTCTTCGCCAGGTAAATTAAACGCATCGCTTGTTGAACGCGCTCACAGATATTTTGAGACAGAGGGATGCGATACTCGCGTTACCAAGGTTGCGCAGGGCTATGATCCGGAGCGCGAGGTGAGCAATCATCAATGGGCGGACGTTGTCATCATGCAGTTTCCTGTCAACTGGATGGGAGTGCCGTGGTTATTCAAGAAGTATATAGATCAGGTATACAGCGCTGGATCGAACGGTCGGTTGTATAATGGTGATGGTCGGACCACCATGTCACCCAAAGCCAACTACGGTACGGGCGGAGCTCTTGCTGGTACGAAATATATGCTGTCGGTGACGTTCAACGCACCGCGTGAAGCGTTTAATGACCCTGAGCAACCGCTCTTTCAAGGGCTGTCCGTTGATGACCTCTTGCTTCCCATGCATCTGAATGCAAGGTTTTTCAGTATGGCAAAACTGCCAACATTTGCGGCGTTCGATGTCAAAAAAGATCCTGAAATTGACAGCGACTTTGCGCGCTTCGACACGCATTTACGCACGGTCTTTCCGAGTTGCTCTAAGGTTGCAATGTGACGTGGTCCTATTGTGACCATTGTGGGCTAGCTAAGGAGTGATATTGAACGCTAATGAAACAAAGCGCTACTCCTGTGTGGTCAGACTGCCTCTGGTAAGTCTACGCTCCTCTCTCATCATATCAGTGAACTGGATGTTTTTCTGATCGATCAAGATGAATGGCTTGCAACACTATTTTCCGGCTGCCACTAAAACAGTGCAGTTTTAACGCAACTCCACCCCTTTTACAGACCAATGTACTTCAGGTTGTTTTAAGAACGGCCTGCTTCTTACTCAACGCAGTTGGACAAGACGGGCCTGAGTTGGTCGTGTGATGAATTCTATATTAGCGTTCGCAGTGCTTGCCTTGATAGTCGCTGCTGGTGACATGGTGGCGACAAAAACCAAAGGCGTGATCCCGTCACTCTTCTTTGCCAGCCTGCTGATCCTATTGGGGTTCTGGTTCATAATCCCCGAAGACATATTTGAAGCAGCTGGTTTAAGTTCAATTGCACCAGTGCTTCTGTATCTCGCCTATGTCCACCTTGGCTCACTACTTGATTTGCGGGAGCTGTCGCGGCAATGGGTGACGGTTCTAATCTCTCTGGGGGCAATGGCAGGTGCAACTTTGCTTGTGCTGGTGCTCGGGATACCTCTCTTAGGGTATCAGATCACGATCGCTGGGGCTGGACCCATCACCGGGGGCATAATTTCAGCGCTGATCGTGAATGAAAAGGCAGCTTCCATTGGCCTTCCTGATCTGGGCTTATTCGCAACGCTCATCATAATAACCCAAGGTTTCGTGGGGTATCCACTCTCGGCCATTTTATTACGGCGCGAAGCCAAAAGGGTTTTACAAGACCACTTTCAGGCTGGTGAGCCGGGGCCGATTGCTCCGGAAGCAAAGGTTAAACCAGAGAAAAAGTACCTGATCCCACAATTGCCGAAGGGCTATGAAACAGCTTCAGTCCACTTATTGAGAGTCTCCTGTGTTGCCTTGCTGGCGATCTACCTAAGCCACCTAATTAATTCTTGGATTAGTATTCATCCAGCAGTGTTTTGCTTGATGTTTGGTATGTTGGCTGCCGAACTTGGCTGGATTAAAAGAGCGCCTCTTACAGAGGGAAATTCATTTGGCTTCGCCATGTTTGTCATTGTCGCCTACCTGATCACCAGCCTGCATAGCCTGACGCCAGAACGACTTGGAGAAATTCTAGTGCCGCTCCTTGTCATAATTGGGCTCGGATCTGTTGGCTTAATGTTAGGAAGCTTGATCATTGGTAGGTTCTTGAAGGTCTCACCAAGCATGGCGGTAACTGTTGGTCTTACAGCGCTTTACGGTTTTCCCGGCACCTACCTTTTGGCAGAGGAGGCCGCCAAAGGTGCTTCTCATACCGAGGAGGAGTACAAGTTTCTTCTGGGTTGGCTATTACCGAAGATGTTAGTTGCTGGGTTAGTTACGCTGGATCTAATCTCCGTTATCATAACAAGTATATTGATGAATTATCTAAGTTGAGTTTACCCTGATATCCAGCAAAATGTGTGGTCCAGCAATGACGCATGACGTATTCTCATCTTGTTGTGCGTATATCTCTCGAAGTTCTAGGTGATCCGGTGGGCAAGGGAGTTGCTCATTGTGTGGAATTGATTAGGTTGTTGGTTCCCTCCTGTATTCTTTGAGAGATTTTCATTATGGCTCATACTCTGGCGGCTCCGTTGATTGATGACGGATTAGCAAAGCGGAATGCGTTATTTTTGGCGCTTGCGCAGGCGTTTGCTGGTGGTGTGCCTCCTATTATTTTTGCGACCACATCCATTCTTGCTTCTGTTCTTCTGGTTGAAGATAAGTCGCTGGCAACCTTGCCTGTGACTGCTTTTGTGTTAGGCACGGCCATTGGTACGTTGCCAGCTGGTATGATCATGCGCAGTTTTGGGCGTCGTGCGGGACTGGTTGGGGCGTTGTTGTTTGGGGTGCTGTGTGCCCTGCTGGCCTCCTATGCTGCTTATATCGGCAGCTTTGTGCTGCTGTGCGTTTCTACACTTGGTAGTGGATTTGTGATGGCCTTTACCCAGCAGGCGCGTTTTGCGGCGGCGGATACGGCCAGTGCTGCATTCAAACCCAAAGCGATTTCTTGGGTTTTGACGGGTGGTATTCTCGCAGGTGTCGTTGGACCGCAGACGGTTATTCTGACCCAGGGCATGTTTGAGCCCTTCCTTTTTGTGGGCACCTACCTTGCGCAAGCGGTCCTGATGCTTATCGGGTTGTTTTTTGTGGCGTTTTTGGAAATACCTTTGCCGCCGAAGATGGAAAAGCATGAACGTGGGCGGCCGCTCTCCGAGATTTTGAAGCAACAAAAGTTCTTTGTGGCGGTATCGTGTGGAATGATCAGTTACGCGATCATGAATTTGATCATGACATCTGCACCGCTTGCCATGGTCGGGTGCGGGCTGACCAACTCAGATGCGGCCCTTGGTATCCAGTGGCATGTGATTGCCATGTTTGCGCCGAGTTTTATTACGGGGAGTCTGATCACCCGATTCGGTCATGGGCCGGTGATTGGTGCCGGATTTGTGCTTTATGCGGTGTGCGCGCTGATTGGCCTGACCGGGCTAGAGCGTTGGATTTTCTGGAGTTCCCTGATTTTTCTTGGTCTTGGCTGGAACCTGTCGTTTGTGGGAGCGTCCGCATTGCTTACGCAAACCTACCGAGCAGAAGAACAGAACAGAGTCCAGTCCATAAATGACTTCTTCGTCTTTGGTTTAGTGGCAACGGCCTCGTTTTCCTCAGGGAAATTGTTAAACGTGTTTGGGTGGCAAACGGTCAACCTAATGGTGTTCCCGTTTGTTGTGTTATGTCTAATTCTCGTTGTGTCACTGATGTTTACTGCAAAGCGTGAAGTTAAAGTTTGAGTAATTCCAAATAACTCAGGCTCTTTTAGCATAGGTGTTTCCTTCCACTATCCCTCAAAAGCAACTTGACGGATAGTGACAGGTATATACCGTCACTGCGTGGGAGAATTTACACAAGTGCAGTGCGGTTTTTGCTACAAACAAATACATAAGTAGCAGGGTACCCTTAGGGGAGGAAATATGACTGAACTTATCGTTACCATCGTGTGCGGTCTGCTCTCTGTCGTTTACGGCATTTGGGCAATTCGTAGCGTGATGGCTGCTGACACTGGCTCTGCGAAGATGCAGGAAATTGCAGGTGCCATTCAAGAGGGCGCGCAGGCGTACCTCACTCGTCAGTACACCAGTGTAGCGCTTGTTGGCGTTGTTATCTTTTTGATCGTTGCTTACCTGTTGTCCATTACGGTGGCTATCGGGTTTGTGATCGGGGCTGTTCTTTCCGGCACCGCAGGATTTATCGGAATGCTCGTTTCCGTACGAGCGAACGTTCGCACTGCACAAGCTGCAAGTCAGAGCCTTGGGGCAGGGCTTTCTATTGCATTCCGTTCCGGTGCGATTACCGGGATGTTTGTTGCTGGCCTCGCTCTTTTGGGCGTGGCTGTTTATTACCTGATCCTCACCGGACCAATGGGTATTGAACCAACATCACGTACGGTGATTGATGCACTTGTGGCTCTTGGCTTTGGTGCCTCGCTGATCTCCATCTTCGCCCGTCTTGGCGGTGGTATCTTTACAAAAGGTGCTGATGTTGGCGGTGATCTGGTGGGTAAGGTTGAAGCTGGCATCCCTGAGGATGATCCACGTAACCCGGCAACAATTGCAGATAACGTTGGCGACAACGTTGGTGATTGTGCGGGTATGGCCGCTGACTTGTTTGAAACCTATGCTGTGACGCTTGTTGCAACCATGGTTCTGGCAGCAATCTATTTTGCTGGTACACCAGATTTGCAGTCTGCAATGCTGTACCCAATGCTGATCTGTGGTGTTTGCTCTGTAGCATCCATTATTGGTACGTTCTTCGTACGTCTTGGTGCTTCCAACTCCATTATGGGTGCGCTGTATAAAGGCTTCATCGCAACTGCGGTAATTTCGCTGATCATTCTCTATCCGCTGACCTATTGGGTCTTTGGCGGTATGGATACGGTCCTGACCATGAGCAATGGTGTCAGCTTTACGCCGATGGCCTTGTATCTTTGTGGTGTCACTGGTCTTGTGGTGACAGGTCTGATTATCTGGATCACTGAATATTATACTGGTACCAACTTCCGTCCTGTGCAGTCGATTGCTCGTGCTTCACAAACGGGTCATGGAACCAACGTTATTCAGGGTCTTGCGGTTTCCATGGAATCTACCGCGCTTCCTGCTCTGGTGATCATTGCCGGCATTATTGTGACGTTCCAGCTCGCTGGTTTGTTTGGTATCGCGATTGCGGTGACAACGATGCTCGCGTTGGCTGGTATGGTTGTGGCGTTGGATGCGTTTGGACCCGTGACGGATAATGCTGGCGGTATTGCTGAAATGGCAAACCTGCCTGCCGAAGTTCGCGAGACAACTGATGCGCTCGATGCTGTTGGTAACACCACAAAGGCTGTCACCAAGGGATACGCGATTGGTTCTGCTGGTCTTGGTGCTCTGGTGCTGTTCACGGCCTATACGGAGGATCTGAAGTTCTTCGTGGCGAACTCTGATCAGTTCCCTTACTTTCAGGGTATGACCGAGGCGTCCATCGACTTCTCACTGTCCAACCCATATGTGGTGGTGGGTCTGTTCTTTGGTGGTCTTCTGCCATTCCTGTTTGGCGGCATGGCCATGACGGCAGTTGGCCGTGCAGCAGGTGCTGTGGTTGAGGAAGTTCGCCGTCAGTTTAAAGAACATCCCGGCATCATGAAGGGGGAAGTTCGCCCTGATTATGGCCGTGCTGTTGATATGCTGACCAAGGCTGCCATCAAGGAAATGATTATTCCTAGTATGCTGCCTGTGCTGTCTCCAATTGTCATTTACTTCGTGATTGAAGCGATTGCTGGCAAAGCAAATGCCTTCGCATCACTGGGCGCAATGTTGCTTGGTGTTATTGTGACAGGGCTGTTTGTTGCGCTTTCCATGACTGCTGGTGGTGGTGCCTGGGACAACGCCAAGAAGTATATTGAAGATGGTCATTACGGTGGCAAGGGCTCCGAGGCTCATAAAGCTGCGGTGACTGGCGACACTGTTGGTGATCCCTACAAGGACACTGCAGGCCCAGCTGTGAACCCGATGATCAAGATCACAAACATTGTTGCTCTTCTGCTTCTGGCAGTGCTGGCGCACTAGTTTGGCAGGGAAACGTCATTAGCTGATCTGATTTAAAAACCAAGAAGCCCGGTTCTGGACAGGACCGGGCTTTTTGCTGCCGCGGTTCGGGACGGTTCAGAACTTGGCCGAGAGCTTGGTGCCGTAGGGCTGAGTGTTGATTGCCTGCTGAGGGGAAATCTTGGCAGGCCTCCACGGGGTCAGTCTCTGGCCTCTGTATTCCTTTATGGGGGATGGCGCAGGTGTTCTAGCTGGCTTCTCGATTTGTTGGGGTTGTCGATCCCTAGCTATAGCCAGTCATTGTTGAGCTGGGCACAAAAAAACGGCGCTTGCAGCAAGCGCCGTTTTCTTAAATTGTGGCTGGGTCGGGCTTAGAGGCCGACTGTTGGATTTGCAGCTCCGCGCAGGATCTGCGTCAGGAGACCGTAGTCAGCACCGCCGGTGCGTGTTTTGCGGCCGAGGTAATCAAAGACTCTCCCGTCTTCAATGCCATAGTCGGCAACATCCTTCACGTAACCATCATTATCAAAATAAACTGCGACAACCCGTTGATCTACGATAGACGGGGTCCAGAACGCCACTGTTTCGCTCTTTTGAGAGATATAATAGTAAGCTTCTCCGTCCAGATTAGATGTCGTGGACGGGCTACCAAGGAGGAGTTCTACCTGCTCGCGGCTAGAACCGACTTGAACATCTTGAATTGCATCAGGTGAAACCACCTGACCATGCGTTAGTGTCTGGGTGAAGCAGCCGGCAAGTGGCAGGCTCAAAAAAGCGAGGAACACAGTACGGCGTGCAAATGCGAACATTCCAAACATCCTGTTGGCTTGCAAATGCCGGTAAAATGCAGCAAGCAAGCGGTTTAGATTCAGACTTGTGCTTATGCCATCCGCGTGGCAGGGACACAAGTAACCCGATAAGCGCAAGAGAGGTGCCATGATCTTCGGATTACTCCGTCGACGAAAAGACACATCCGTCAGAACAACTTATGAGCGGATCGTCGCGCAGGCACGACTACCAGTGTTTTATGAGCACTATGGTATACCTGATACGAGCGAAGGTCGCTTCGAGATGATTGTTTTGCACGCTTTTTGTGTATTTCACCGCTTAAGAGGCGAAGATAAGGCGGCAAGGAAATTTGCACAGGCTGTATTTGATTATTTTTTTCAGGATATGGATCAGAGCATGCGGGAGCTGGGTATCGGCGACGAAGGTGTGCGTAAACGTGTCCGAATTATGGTCGAATCGTTTTATGGACGCACGTCCAGCTATATGGATGCTTTGGATAACAAAGATAATGAGGCTCTATTTGAAGCCTTTGTGAGAAACATATATGGCGAGCGCGGCGAAGCTGTTGCGATAAGAGCGCTGGTTCATTACATGAATGAAGCTGTGGAAGGACTTGCTGCCCTTCCAACAAAACAAATTCTTGCGGGCGACGTCAAATTTGTGGCTCCAAAAACAGAACTGATAAGGGAAACCGCCAGCGATGGCTGAAGTTGAACACCCGTGGGCCTATCTATTTGATGCGACGCGTCTTGGGAACAAACCTAAACATGTAAAACTCACGCTCGATGAGAACGAGCGGGCGCAGTTCGCGAAGGCCTATGATCTGCTCGATCTGCCTGAGTTTGAAGCCCAACTTGAGGTGCGTCCGTGGCGCCGCGATGGATTGGCTGTGCGTGGTCATATTCGCGCCAAAGCTATACAGCAATGTGTGGTGACACTTGAAGCCGTTGATTGCATGATTGACGAGGAGTTTGATCGCACGTTTTTGCCAGAGCAAGATTCCCGCGGACGTCGTCAAAACGATGATACGCTGGAAGTTGATCTGGATGTAAATGAAGGTGATCCACCGGACTATTTTGATGGTCCGCAGGTGGACCTGGGCGCAGTTATTTGCGAACATTTTGCTTTGGGTCTAAATCCGTTCCCGCGGGCGGAAGGGGTTGTGATGGATGATCAATACGCACCGGACCCAGAGGAAGAACAGAAACAGGATGAGAAGGACAAGCCTTCTCCCTTCGCGGCTCTTGAAGCTTTGAAGGTCAAAAAATAACATTGAGGTCGCTGCAAAGGTTTTTTGGTAGTGGGTGTTGCGAGACGTTTATAATCGGGTATCTTCGCGACGCGCATTTTCATTGAACGTGGGAAAAGTGCTCTTAACTATTTCAAGGTCTACCGATACAAGGACAGACTTTGTTGGGACAAGGCAAGAAATTGGAAATGTCTGAAAAAATACGTATTTCTCTCGATGCTATGGGAGGGGATTACGGTGTTGAGGTGGTGGTTCCGGGTGCTGATCAGGTGCTGCAGCGATGCCCAAACATCGAGTTCCTGCTTTACGGTGACGCGAAGATCATCGAGCCAATGCTCGAGGAATATCCTCGTCTGAAACAGGCATCTGTTGTTCATCACTGTGACGTCTCCATTGCAATGGATGAAAAGCCCAGTCAGGCCCTTCGTAAGGGACGCGGGAAATCTTCCATGTGGAACTCTATTTCTGCGGTCAAGAATGGCGAGGCAGATGTGGTCGTTTCCGCCGGTAATACCGGTGCTCTCATGGCAATGTCCAAGTTTTGCCTGCGCACTATGGCCGGCATCGAGCGCCCTGCCATTGCTGCAATGTGGCCGACCACGCGCGGTGAATCCATCGTTCTGGATGTGGGCGCAACCATTGGCGCGGATGCTCAGCAGTTGATTGACTTTGCCATCTTGGGCGGAGCGATGGCGCGTTCCGTGCACGGGCTGGATGAGCCAACCGTTGGACTTTTGAACATTGGCGTGGAAGAGGTGAAGGGCGTTGAGGAAGTGCGGACTGCCGGCAAGATGCTGCGCGATCTGTCTCCGCCAAACCTTATTTATTCCGGCTTTGTTGAAGGCAATGACATTGCCAAAGGCACCGTTGATGTTGTGGTGACTGAAGGTTTTGCAGGAAATATTGCGCTCAAAACCGCGGAAGGGACAGCAAAACAGTTTGCTGGCTATCTGCGAGCTGCTATGAGTCGTACTGTTATGGCGAAGATTGGCTTCCTTTTTGCACGCGGAGCGTTTGAGCGACTGCGTGATAAAATGGATCCTCGCAAGGTGAATGGCGGCGTGTTCCTCGGCCTTAATGGCATTGTCATTAAGAGCCATGGTGGAACTGATGCCGAAGGCTTCGCCTGCGCAGTAGAGCTGGCCTACGATATGGCCAAGAACAAACTGATAGAAAAGATCTCTGATGATCTGATAAACTACCATCGCGGTCGTTTCTCAGAAGCTGAAGAAAACTGAAGGGTTTAAAGTGAAGGCACTTCGCTCTGTGTTTTTGGGCTGCGGTAGTTACCTGCCCAAAAAAGCACTAACTAACCAGCAGCTCACCGAGTTTGTTGACACTTCTGATGAGTGGATCGTTCAGCGTACCGGGATCAAGAACCGTCATATAGCCGCAGAAGGTGAGTTTACCTCACATCTTGCGCTTAAAGCGGCTAAGGCTGCACTGGAAAATGCAGGTGTTGATGCTCAGGACATCGATTTGATCGTGCTGGCAACCTCTACACCTGATAATACGTTCCCGGCAACGGCTGTTGATGTTCAGGCTGCGCTTGGGATCAACCACGGCTTTGCTTTTGATATTCAGGCAGTGTGCTCTGGCTTCGTTTATGCTGTCACCACGGCTGATGCATACTTGCGCGGCGGTCTGGCAAAACGTGCGCTTGTGATTGGCGCGGAAACGTTCTCCCGCATTCTGGACTGGGAAGACCGTACAACCTGCGTTCTGTTTGGTGATGGTGCGGGCGCTGTCGTCATGGAAGCGCAGGAGGGTGCGCCTTCTCTTGAAGAGAGCGGTGTGCTGACGTGTCAGCTGCGCTCTGATGGTCGCCACAAAGACAAGCTTTATGTGGATGGTGGTCCGTCTACCACCCAGACAGCAGGCCATCTGCGTATGCAGGGCCGTGAAGTGTTCAAGCATGCAGTTGGTATGGTCACTGATGTGATCGAGGCTTCTTTTGAAGCGACTGGCACAACTGCGGAAGATCTGGACTGGTTCGTGCCGCATCAAGCCAACCAGCGCATTATTGACGCGTCTGCGAAGAAACTTGGCATCGCGCCTGAAAAGGTAGTGAAAACAGTTTCCGAGCACGGCAACACGTCGGCTGCATCGATTCCCCTGGCACTTGATAGCATCGTTAGATCCGGTGATGTCAAAAAGGGTGATTTGATCATGCTTGAGGCGATGGGGGGGGGCTTTACCTGGGGTTCCGTGCTCCTTAAGTGGTAAAAAGGGGCATAAAAACCCAAAGGGTTGCATTTCTTGGCAAATGAGCTGTTGACGCTGAGGCCGGTTGGTCATACCGTAACTTGTTGAAAGCAAGCTTTATTCTTACGGATCATGGCTTTACCGGAGGAGGGTGGAATGGGTAGTCACACTGTAACCCGCGCAGATTTGTGTGAAGCGGTTTACCAGAAGGTCGGCCTGTCTCGAACTGAATCTGCCGAACTCGTTGAACAGGTCCTTGCAGAAATTTCTGCCAGCCTGGAGAACGGCGAGTCTGTCAAATTGTCTAGCTTTGGCTCTTTTATTGTTCGCTCCAAAGGTGAACGCATTGGTCGTAACCCAAAAACGGGTGAGGAAGTTCCGATTTCTCCACGCCGGGTTATGGTCTTCAAGCCAAGCAATGTTCTTAAACAGCGCATCAACGATGCTCTGGTTGAGGGCGCCAGCTAATTTGCTGCCCCGAGAATAATAAGGTTTTAGAGGGTCTGCATCGTGGAGAAGAGCGCCGACGCGTTCCGAACAATTAGTGAAGTAGCTGTTGAACTGGATCTGCCGCAGCATGTTCTGCGGTTCTGGGAAACAAGATTTGCCCAGATCAGGCCTCTGAAACGAGGCGGTGGTCGCCGCTACTACAGACCTGACGATCTTGAGCTTTTGCGCGGTATCCGCCATTTGCTCTATGGGGAAGGCTACACGATCAAGGGCGTGCAACGTATCTTGCGAGAGCAAGGCGTGCACGTTGTTATGGATGTCTGGAAAGAGGGGAGTGGCGTTGTCATTCCGAACTCCTCCGGCACTGTGACACCTGTTGGTGTTGCGCCTGATCCATCTCAAGCTCCTGCCCAGTCCGCGCAAAGCGCTCCGCAAACTGAGACTGCGGTGCTTGAGGCGAGTGAGTCTGAAAGCGATCTTGCTGTTGAAAGCGAGCCTGAGCCGGAGATGCCTCTACCGTCTGGCTTATTGCCGGATGATATTCCTGACCAGCATGGTAAAGGTGGTCACGGCGCATTTGGTTTTATGGACCGCTTTATGGGCTCCGAGAAGGAACAGGCTACGCGTTCTTCCGGTCTTTCCAAGGATGATGTAGACAGGCTGCAATCCACGCTCTTTGAGCTTCTGGAGTGTAAGCGTATGTTGGATCAGGCTCGATAATCAGAAGTTGGCTGATCAGTGAATTTTATTCTTGGGCGTTCGGCAGCTTTTATCAGGCGGCGCCCTTTGCTGTTTCAGGTGCGCTGAAATTCATCGCGTAAGATGATCGTGGTTGTCAGGTCATGTACGCCTTCAATGGTTGCGATTGTGTTGCGGACATTGTTGAGGTGTTCCATCGAGGCAGCGACAACTTCCACCACCAGATCCAGTTCTCCACTAACCGAGCTTACCCGTTTGACCTCTGGAAATGCTGCCAGAGTGTCGAGGATGTTGAGCATGGGTGTGCGTGACAGGCGGATGAACAGGAAGGCCGAGATGTTAGCGGGATCAAGACCTCCGATATCTGCCCGATAACCTCGAATGGTCCCGTTTTTTTCCAGCCGTGTGATGCGTTCGCTTGTGGCGCTGCGTGACAGGTTGATGCGAGCTGCCAGCGTTTTGATCGGGATGCGCGCTTCTTTGGAGAGGATTGCGATGATCTGGCGGTCGATAGCGTCGTGCATTGAAGGTCCTTTGATAGAACTGACAGGAAGAGTGCTGTCAAAAAAACTCTTAATCACGACATAATGACGGTGCAACTGACATAAGGTCGGTTTTTTGAAATATCAGAGTAGGATATGTTCGGGTCAACCGGAGAGGCCCATGACTGATATTAATTTTCCTGCCCCGAAATTTGACCGTGCGCGTATAGCCGCCCTTTTGCTGGAGCATTGGGGGCTGACTGGGGCTTTGTCTCCCCTGGAAAGTGAGCGTGACCAGAACCATCGCCTTGACGCGGAGGATGGAACACGCTGGACGGTCAAGGTGGTCAACGCCAGTGAGCCTGAGCTTGAAACTGGTTTTCAGACAGCGCTCCTGCAGCATCTTGCCATTTCTTCGCCTGAGCTTCCAATGCCGCGTTTGAGGCTGACCAAGGGTGGTGAGGCGATTCAGAGTGTCTTTGGACCGGATGGTGCGCGTCATGCTATGCGGGTTGTCTCGTGGGTGGATGGTCTTCCGCTTGCTGAGACTGCGCGGGAAGAGGGTGTTGTTGGCAGTCTGGGCATGTTGCTTGGAAAGATGGACCGGGCATTGCGCGGCTTTATGCATCCGGGGGCATTGCGGAGTTTTGAATGGGATATTCGGGCTGCAGGGGAAGCGCGGGCGCGTCTTGGTGCAATTGCGGACCCTGACCAGCTGCGCGTTCTGGAGTACTTTCTCGACCGATTTGACCGGCTGGTTGCACCGAAACTTGCCGGGCTGAGGGCGGCGGTTATCCATAATGATGCGAATGACTGGAATGTTCTGGTTGATCCTAAGGATCACTCCCAGGTTTGTGGTCTGATTGACTTTGGTGATAGCGCGCATACACCGGTGATTGCGGAGGTTGCGATTGCTGCGGCCTATACGATTATGGAAAGCAGTGATCCGATTGGGGCAGCAGCGGAGCTGGCGGCGGCCTATCATGGGGAAAATGCGCTGGAAGAAGAGGAAGTTGACCTTCTCTTTGATCTGATCGCTATGCGGCTTGTGACCAGCGTAACGCTTTCCGCGCTTCGTAAGGATGAGCGGCAGGATAACCCTTACCTTGCTGTTAGCGAGGCCCCTGCGTGGACCTTGCTTTATAAGCTTTATGGGATGAAGCCTGCTTTTGCGACCGCGATTCTGCGCAAGGCCTGTGGGTTTGAGGCTGTGCGAGGGGCTCATAGGGTGGCAGAATTCTGCGCTAAGAATCGCAATTCGTTTGCGTCTTTGTTTGCGCGTCACCCCATGCTCATGTCAAAGGCGCTGGTGCCTTACGGGGATGCTGACCATGAGATGACGGTGACCTCCCGTCGGCGGCAGCCGGAAGAGGCGCAGGAGTGGTGGGAGGATTTTTGTGAAGCCCACGGTGTTGAGCTTGGCATTGGTCCATGGGGGGAAAGCCGCAGTGTTTACTCCTCCGACTTTTTTGAAAGCCGCTTTATTGATGGGGAACGGCGCACCAACCACTTGGGGTTCGATTTGTTTTTGTCGGCCGGAACCCCGGTTTACGTGCCCATGGATGGAACGGTTCGTTCTGTTGTGATTGAGACCGACCCGCTTGGGTATGGCTGTATGATTGCGCTGGAGCATAAGACCGACTGTGGGCAGCTGTTTGTGAGCCTTTGGGGCCATATGGCGCATGAGGCAGCGATGCGTCTGAATGCTAGCGATGTGATTAAGGCCGGTGAGCTGCTCGGCTATCTTGGGGATGATGATGAAAATGGCGGTTGGGCGCCCCACCTGCACCTACAGCTGTCAGCGGATGTTTCGCTGAGTGCCGAAGAAATCCTTGGTGTTGGTGAAGAGAAGTATCTTGATGTGTGGGCGGAGATGTTCCCGTCGGCCATCGATTTTGCAGGCCTTCCACATGAAGTTCTTGGGAGTGTGGGACGTAGCGTGGATGAGATTGTTTCTTCCCGCCGACAGACTCTGTTGCCGAACCTTTCTATCTCCTACAGCGAGCCTATAAAGTTTGTGCGTGGTGAAGGTGCTTACCTGATTGACCATCGCGGGCGGGCGTATCTGGATTGCTTCAACAATGTTTGCCATCTGGGCCATGCACACCCTGAAGTGGTTGAGGCTCTGTCTCATCAAGCAAGTCTTCTGAACACCAATACCCGCTATCTACACGACAATATTGTTGAGTATTCCGAGCGCCTTACCGCGACACTTCCGGATGATCTTGCGGTTGCTTCTTTCGTGTGTACAGGCAGTGAGGCGAACAGTCTCATGCTCCGCATGGCAGAGGCGCATACGGGGCGACGTGATGCGGTTGTTCTGGATTGGGCTTATCATGGCACCACGCCGGAGCTGATTGCGCTGAGCCCTTATAAATACAAGCGCAAGGGGGGTAAGGGGCGTCCTGATCATGTGTTTGAGGCAGCGATCCCGGATACCTACCGCGCACCTGCTGACTGGACACCTGAGGAGATCACGCAGCGCTACGTGGACAGTGTGGCCGAGCAGTTGGCGCTGATGAAGAAACAAGGCCGAGCGCCTGCGTTCTTCATTGCTGAATCCATTCCAAGTGTGGCCGGTCAGGTTTTTCTGCCGGATGGTTATCTGGAGGAGGTTTACAAGCTGATCCGTGCCGAAGATGGTTTGTGTGTGGCGGATGAAGTGCAGGTTGGATTTGGCCGCGTGGGGTCACACTGGTGGGCCTTTGAAACGCAAGGTGTGACGCCGGATGTGGTGACTATGGGTAAGCCTATTGGCAACGGTCACCCCATGGCTGCGCTGGTGACCACGCGGGAGGTGGCAGCCAGCTTTAATAATGGGATGGAGTACTTCAACACCTTTGGTGGCAATCCGGTTTCCTGTGCGGTTGGGCTTTCTGTTCTTAATGTGATTGAGCGGGATGGGCTGCGCGAAAATGCCCGTGTGGTTGGCGCCTATATTCTCTCAGGCTTGCGTAAGTTGATGGAGAAATACGAGGTCATCGGTGATGTGCGTGGTATGGGTCTGTTCCTTGGTGTTGAAATGGTGAAAGATCGCCGGACAAAAGAGCCTGCCACAGAGGCGGCCAGACGGGTGGCGAACCGTGCGAAGGATCTTGGCATCTTGATGGGCACTGAAGGCCCCTTTGATAATATCTTGAAGATGCGCCCACCGATGATTTTTTCTAAGGAAAATGCGGATTATCTGCTGGACGTGCTGGATCAGGCCATAAATGAATCAGTTTCAGCTTTGGAAACCATGTAGACTGTCAAAAAAGGGCCAAAGTCTGGCCTTTTTTAACTGAAGAATAAGCGGACGACAGAAGGTTGTCTCCGCTTTTTTCTTGTCCTGAGGGCCATATTGATGAGGCGAAGCGTGAATTCTGTTTATGCTAAATGCCGGAGGTGTCGCTCTCGACGATGATGTCAGGGATGTTTCGGCTTGTTGTATCGGGGTTGTTTTTAAACGGGTTGGAGTTCCACCCGAACCGGACAGACCCCAGAGTTTGACGGTGGGCAAATATGGTAAGCATTGAGAGCAGCGAGAGCATTACCGCTTGGGGCGAACAGACATTTGGTAAGGTGTCTGACCTAAATACGTTGATTGAACGAGCTAAAGAAGAGCTGGAAGTATTACAACAGGCCATCGAGAACGGTGAGAGTGTACGCAATGTTGTGGCTGATGCAGCCGAGATTGCGATTCTAATGCACCGCCTTGTTGGTTTGCATGGTGCTGAACTTTCATTTGCAATTGACGAGAAAATGGCTCGTAATCGCACTCGTATCTGGTCTCTGGCCGGTGATGGCACCGGTCGCCGCGTGGCCTGAGTTTGCATTTGTTTGCGCAGGTTGATCTACCTGCTGTCTTTTCCTGATTTATCCCCCTTGCTGCGCTGAATGATACGCTGGTGCGTAGACTATGCGATCTATGGGGATTTAGATGAACGAGACGACGACGCATCTTCAACTGCCGATTTTGGCAGCTGCACAGGCACAAAAGCATGTAACGCACAACGAAGCGCTGGCTCTGATTGATCTGGTTGTGCAGCTTTGTGTTGTTTCAAACAGTATTAGCGCGCCTCCGGATGCGCCAGAAGAGGGTGCGCGTTATATCGTGCCCGTTGGTGCCGTGGGTGATTTCTCCGGCCATGACGGTGACATTGCTGCCTTTGATGGTGGTGCATGGCGTTTCTTGAAGCCGGTTGAGGGTTGGGCTGCCTGGGTGCAGAGCCTTGGTGCGATGCAGATCTTTTCTAGCGGCAGGTGGAACGGGTTATCTGCTGTTGCAGGACTTGGCGTTGATAGCAGCACTGGCGGTGCCGCGTTTAAGCAGGAAGCTTCGGTGCTTTGTGAGAGTGAGCACAAGGCGCAGAGCCAGTTTGTGACTGTTGATGAGCTGATCTCGGTTTCCGGCAGCTTTACGGAAAGCACGCTTGTTATCCCTTCCAGAGCGATTGTCTTTTGCGCCGCCACCCGTGTGGTTGAAGCTGTGACGGGTGCCAGTTCTTATGGCTGCGGGATTTCGGGTGAGACCAGCAAGTTTGGTGGTTCGTTGGGAGTTGCAATGGGGTCCAACAATGCGGGTGTGATTGGGCCAAGTGCCTTTTACTCTGATACACCGCTGCGCCTTACCGCAAATGGCGGCAATTTTACTGGTGGCAAGGTCCGGTTGTCACTGCATTATTTCCTGCCTGTTGTGCCGCAAGGCTGATTCTAATTTCCTGAGGTTTCCAAGATCGCACGTGCGGCCTTTTTTGGTTTCTACTGGAGGCTTTGGGCCTCCTTGTTTTGTTGGAGGATGCTGATGAAATCCACGTTTGATCTGATTATTGCTGATTTGCTGCACTCTGAGGGTGGATTTGCAAATCGCAGCCGCGTGGCTGATCCGGGCGGACCGACCCACTACGGTATTACCCATAGCACTTTGAGTGCGTGGCGGGAGAGGCCCGTCAGTGTGGAAGAGGTTCGGGCGCTGGGCCAGTCAGAAGCAATCGAGATTTACCGTGTGCAGTATTGGAATGGAGTGCAAGGCGACCAGTTGCCCGTTGGACTCGACTTTGCGCTCTTCGACTTTGCTGTGAACTCTGGGCCAGCGCGGGCAGTGAAGACGTTGCAGGCCCTTCTTGGTGTGGGCGTTGATGGTGTGCTCGGGAGCAAGACGCTGGCGGCGATAAAGCAGCATCCTACGGCCCTTCTGGTTAACGAGCTTTGTGTACAGCGGCTGGCTTTCATGAAACGGCTTCGGAATTGGCCTTACAACAAAAATGGCTGGTCGCGCCGGGTCCGTGATGTGCAGAAGCGGTCGTTTGAATTGATTACGTCGCTGGAAATACTGGACGTATCTAATGATCCAGAAAAAGCGGATGACGTGGTTTTGAACACGGCTGAGCAATAAAATTTTGGCGCGACTTACGTTGCGGTTCTGGAAAATTCCCCAGTGAACTAGAGGGAATGGACCTTCTATAGGGGTAGTACCTACGCCGTTCTGCTGAGGATGGTTTAATGTGCATGCGTTGTCCAAATACAACCCAAGCACCAACATTCTGAACTGCTAGAAAGGCATTACAGGTTTCATGACAAAACTTAGCTTTGCTTCAATTCTCCTTAGTTTTACCGCTCTTACAAGTGCTCATGCGGGGGAAGCCGTTGATTTGCTGATCACCAATGCGCAGGTTCTGACCATGGATGCGCAGAAGACCGTTTATGATCGGGGGCTCGTTGCCATTAAGGGCAACAAGATTGTTGCTGTTTCCGATGGGGCTGATAGTGCTGATTACAGTGCCGAAAAAACCATTGATGCGGATGGTGATATCGTTATGCCCGGGATGATCAACGCGCATACACACGTTTCAATGACCGTGTTCCGTTCATTGGCTGATGATGTTCCTGATCGCTTGCATCGATTTATCTTCCCGTTGGAGGAAGCGCTTGTTTCGCGTGATATGGTTCGTATCGGTGCAAATCTTGGCAATGTGGAGATGCTGAAGGGTGGCGTAACCACCTATGCTGATATGTACTACTTCGAGGATGAAGTTGCGAAGACTGTCGATCAGATTGGTATGCGTGCCGTGCTTGGGGAGACAGTGATCCAGTTTCCGGTGGCAGATGCGCAGAATGCCGAAGAAGGCATCAATTACGCTTTGAATTTCATCGAGGAATACAAGGACCACCCACGTATTACGCCTGCATTTGCACCCCATGCGCCATATACAAACACGACTGAAGTGCTGGTGAAAGTGAATGAGCTGGCTCAGGAAAAGGATGTACCGGTCCTTATCCACCTCTCTGAATCCTCTGTCGAAAGTGAGAAGATTGAAAACCGGATGCCTGGCAAAACGCCAATCGGTTACATGGCGGAAATCGGGGCACTCGCAAAAAACTGGGTGGCAGCGCATGCCATTACAGCAAATGATGACGATATCCAGATTTTGAAAGATTATGATGTTGGTGTTTCTCACAATATGAGCGCAAACATCAAAGCCGCAAAGGGTGTTGCACCTGCGTTGAAGATGTTTGATCAGGGGCTTCGTATTGGTCTTGGTACTGATGGCCCAATGTCCGGCAACACGCTTTCCATCATTGATGAGCTGGGACAGGTGGCGAAGGTTCACAAACTGGCCAACAATGACCGGGCAGCGATGCCTCCGGTAAAAGTGGTTGAAATGGCAACTATTGGTGCTGCGCGTGCATTGCACATGGAAGACAAGATCGGATCATTGGAAGCTGGGAAGCTAGCTGACGTGATCATTATTGACACCAAAGCGCCAAACATGGTTCCGATCTACAATCCTTACTCCGCCTTGGTATATTCTGCTTATGCAACCAATGTCAGCACTTCAATCGTTGATGGCCAGATCCTGATGGACAAGCGCGAAGTGCTGACCGTGGATGAAGACCAAATCCGCAAGGAAGCGCAGGAATTTGCTGAAGTCGTCCGCAAAACAGTCATTGATAAAGGCGAAGTGGTTCAATAGACAATATTGAATGTATGTGAAGTTTGTATTGGGGGACTGGCTTGGTCAGTTCCCCTTTTTTTCATGCAGAATAAGTGCACATTGTTTGATGTGGCAAGCAGATCGGCTTCAATGTGCAAGAATGTTGATTTTATTGAGAAAATTGGTCGGGTAGGCCGGATTTGAACCGACGACCCCTTCACCCCCAGTGAAGTGCGCTACCAGGCTGCGCTACTACCCGAACCGTGAGGAACCTCGCGCCTGGATGCGTCTACGCATATGCAAGGCTTCCTATTTCCAGCATAAGCTTAGTAGCTTACCCTTACAGCTTTCCTACCCAATTCAGGTTGTCTGATCAAGGAGCAAATGACGCTACTGTTATTGTGCTGGTGGAAAACGCCTGTGGCGGGTGATGCCGGATTCCACTGCGATGATCGCCCAGAGGATCCCAAGCAGCAGAAAATAGTGCCGCCAGTGGTCGCTGTCGATAATGAAGCTGACACAGGCGTGTAACAGGAAGGCTACGTAGGTGCAGATGATGTATTTCTGCCATGGTCGTGGTTTGAAGACCAGCGGGAACGCCTTGATCAGTGTCCAGAAAACAAGGGTTATGTAGGAAAGACCGCCGAGCCACCCGTAGGTGGTAAAGGCTTTCAGGTATGCGTTGTGTTCATCCTCCGGGAAGATGGCATTAAAGCCGCCGAAACCAAGGCCAAAGGGCCGTTCGGTGACAAGTGTGAAACCTTCGCTCCAGCGGCCAAACCGGCCCAGACGCGCTCCATCATAATCCTGCACGAGCTTGGCGCGCTGGGTGAACATCTCCGAGATAGAATCAATTGAAAGAATCGCGATGAATGCAAGGACGAGGCCTAGAGCTGCCAGACTAAGAATACCGAGTAGCTTCAAACGTGGGACTGATCGACGCTCGTTGATGAATACCAGCAGGAATACCATGAGCGCACCACCCAGAGTCATACCCCAGGCTGCACGGGAGAAGGACAGGAACGCACCAAGTAGCAAGATGAGCAGAATGCCTGCCTTAAAGATATTCTGCCGCAAAGGCTTTGTGAGAATATCGTAGATGATCAGCAGCACCGGCAAGAGCAGGAACGGACCGTAAACGTTTGGGTCCTTGAAGGTAGCTTTTGCCCGTCCGAAGCGGGTGAACTGATCGTATGCGCCGGGGAAAGCATCGAAGTATCCTGCAATGGCCAGTAGTGTGGCGAATAATGCGGCCAGCAGGTATCCCTTTTCAATAACACTTATCCGCTCGATCTTTGCGGACAACGTTACTGCATAGAAGAAGGCTGAAAATGCCAGAAAAACGGTTACGGCATAAAAGATGACAGCCTCTTTGGTATCAGCCGCTGCGGGGAGGGCCAGAATACCGCCGGTGACGTAAAAGCACAGCAGGATGAGGAGCGGTAAGACATCCTTGCGCAGTTCGAGCCCGAAGAAGGACCAGCCAACCAGAAGCAGAGCGATCAGAAGGTCATACGGAGCCGGTTCAATGATGACGAGTGCGCTCACGGATGCAGTCAGGAACAGGAGTGCTCTTGCAATTGTCTCTGTGCCGATTGTCAGCGGGACGTGCCAGAAGGGGCGCGTGTTCTTGAATGCAGGTGGGCGCGATAGGTCGGTCAATATGCGTTTTCCGTTTCCAGAAGACAGAACGGCGTTTTAATCAGGATGTAGAGATCGAAGAAAACTGACCAGTTTTCAATGTAATAGATGTCGCATTCGACGCGCTTTTGGATCTTGTCTTCCGTGTCTGTTTCTCCGCGCCAGCCTTTGATCTGGGCCCAGCCTGTGATGCCCGGTTTGACCTTGTGGCGTGCAAAGTAGCCGTCCACCACATTCTCATAGAGACGATCTTCTGCCTTAGCCGAAAGGGCGTGAGGCCGGGGGCCGACGAGGGAGAGCTGCCCCATGAGCACGTTCAAGAGTTGCGGGAGTTCATCCAGCGAGGTTTTGCGGATGATGCGCCCAACCTTGGTGACACGCGGATCGCCTTTTGTGACAAGCTTGGAGGCGTTGGCGTCTGCCATGTTGTGGTACATGGAGCGGAACTTGAAGACATCAATCAGCTCGTTGTTAAAGCCGTATCGTTTTTGGCGGAAGAGGACCGGTCCGGGGCTATCCAGCTTGATCAGTATGGCCGTGATCAGCATAACCGGTAACAGGATGATCAGCGACAGACTTGCAAAGAACAGGTCAAACGCGCGCTTTGTGATGGTGTCCCAGTCTGTAATCGGTTTTTCCAGCACATCAACGAAGGGTACTGAGCCGACGAAAGAAGAAGCTCTTTGGCGGAAACGCAGCTTGTCCGTATGGGCAGACAGGCGAATATCGACCGGCAAAACCCAGAGTCTTTCAAGCAGTTGAAGGATGCGTTTTTCGGCACGGATCGGAATCGTCACCAGCAGCATGTCAATTTGTGCGATGCGGGCGAATTCAATCAGGTCCGAGATGTTTCCGAGCTTCTGGTAGCCTGCAACGCTTGCTGGGGAGCGGTCGTTGTCGCGGTCATCAAAGATGCCGCAGATTTCAATTGGATTGTTGGGTTGGCGCTCCAGTTCAGCTATCAGGTCCGCCGCCGCCTGACCACCGCCCACAAGAACGGCGCGCCGGTTTAAGCGGCCTGTGCGGGTCCAGCGTACAATGAGGCTGCGCATTGTCATTCTGAAGAGCGAGAGTGCAACTGCCCCGCCGATGAACCAACTTAGCAGGATGGTTTGCGGGATTTCTGCGGATGGGAGGATGAGTAACAGGGATGTAATCAGTGCGGCAAAGACAAGTGCCCATGCACTGACGAGTCGCGTAAGATGGGAGAATGCTTTTTGCAGGGTGTTGGTCTGATATAGATCGGCCATCTGAAACAGCATGACGCCAATCATGGCGGCTTCGAGCAAAGCAACGACTTGCCAGAGTGCGGGAACGTTGATTGACGCACTATACAGAGGGGCAATGATCCCGGCCAGGATAATTATGCCCGCATCTGCACTGCGCAGGAAGCCATCAAGGACTGTTTTTGAGATGGTGTTGGTGCGCAGAGTGGCTGCAATCTCTAATGCATCTTTGGAGAGGTTGCTGTTGGTTCCGGTTTCGTGTTGCTGCGCATGCGGCTGGTGGCTGTCCGGTATGGGCTTGCCATCGGGTGACAGGCTATTTTCAATTAATTCGAAGCGTGTTTTGACCATTTGCCGGGCGCCTAAATGGGGCTGTTTTCAGAGCGCAGCGTTGATTTCGGGGACTGCTGGGAGGCGTCAACCGGCTTATCTTTCGCGCTTTGAACAGGGTGATAAAATTGGGTGATGCTCTGCGCCATTTGTGGCAGAGCGAAATTTGTTTTTAGATGATCCTGCAAGTTCTGGCTTAATTGGGCCTGCTCTTCAGGGTGTGTAAGAGCCTGTAGAATTGCCTCTGTCAGTGCTCGTTGATTATCTGGCGGGACAAGTGTTTTCCGGTAATCTGCATAAATCTCCGGAATGCCGCCCACATGCGTTGTGATCAATGGCTTTTGAGCGGCAAGCAATTCTAGAACTACATAGGGTAAGGCTTCCGCGCGAGAGGGGATGACCGCGGTCTTGCCAAGGTGTAGGGCCTTGCTGAGTGGTAAGAACCCATGGAAGGTGATGTAAGCCTGTAGATTTTTCTCACGAACCATCTGTTCGAACTGCGACCGGTCGGGTCCGTCTCCTACGATGGCGAGCGTTGGTTTTGTGGTCTTGTGCAGGTCCTGCACTGCGTTGATGAGCAGATCGACGCCTTTAAGCTCGCGGAGTTCGCCGATGAATAACAGGTCGGCGGCATCTTCTCGCGGTGTGATCTGTCTGAACTCAGATGGATTTAGTCCGTTATGGACGACCCTGTAGCGCAGTGAAGTGGAGGGTAGGCCGACTTTCTGCTGGTAAGCCGCCTTTTCAAAGGCGCTGGTAAACACGAGTGCGTCTGTGAGTGGCCGCAAGAACTTTTCAAGTCTGATGTATATCTTGCCCGCACTGGTTGAGGAATCGTAGTGCAGACTGCCGCCATGGGGGCTGTAAATGCGCTGGGCTTTGATGCCGCGTAGTTTTAGGGCTGATCCGATAGTTCGGGCAATGACGCCGCCTTTTGCACCGTGCCCGTGCAGGACATCCGGTTTTTGTAAGGCGAGGTGCTTTAAGAGCTTATAGAAGCTGGGCAGGTCTTTGGGGGAGAGAGAGCGGGCCATTGGGACTGTCATTAAACCCAGAGCGAGCTTTGGTCTTAGGCAATCCAGCTGTTCCCTTGATGCCTGCGGAATATGGTTGGAGGCGCAGATGATGCCGAGCTCGTGCCCCATCTTGATCTGCTCTTCAGCAAGATCCATAAGATGACGAAACGCACCGCCCAAGGGTGCGCGTATACAATGCACAATTTTCAGCTTGCCCATAGACATCTGAAGCTCACTCCCCACCGCGCATACCTTGCCTTTTGCTCCCGAGCAAAAAGCGAATGCGCCTTCTAGTTGTAAGCTTAAAATACTGTTTGAGCTGTTAATTAATAGGGTTAATTTACCCTTAATTTTGGGTCTTGACCTAGTTCAATGCGAAGGCGTGCAGGCTGCATACTCTTAATTTAAAAGAGTCTTTCGTGCACGTAGAGTGTGTCACCGGGACGAACTGGTGCTGTGATCGTTGCGCGGCCACTGGCGACTTCGCTGCCAAGTTGACGGGTCAGGTCAATGTTTTGATGATGGGCTCTGGATGAAAAACCACCGGCAGTTGCGATGGCGTTTTGCACGGTCATGCCCGGCAGGTAGGCGTACTGGCCCGCATTATTGACTTCACCCATAACGAAGATTGGTCGATAGGTCGCCACTTCGACCGATACATCGGGGTCACGAACAAAATCGCTCTTCAGGCGGGCGCGGATCAGGCTTGCCAGTTGCTTTGGTGTTTTGCCAGCTGCGTTGATCTGACCAATCAGTGGGAAGGCGAGGATGCCGCCCTGATCAATTCTGTAGGTGTTGGACAGATTGGCCTGGCCAAACACAATGATGCGAACTTCGTCGCTGGCTGCCAGTGTATAAGGCTGGATTAATTCCTCATGAAAGGCAGGGCCCGGCTTTTTATAAGAGGAACAACTCGCTAATAGAGTTAAGCCAGCAATAACGGCAAGTAGGCGCGGGCGCATTACAAAATCCTTTAAATCCACTGGGTGTATATTTCGGATCAGCAGGTTAATAGAGTCTAAATATTATAATTATTGTCTAATTAATTTTTGTAGCTATCTTTGCTTCTTTGTCATTTCTTCCCAGCATTTGATTGTGGTGCTTAACAACTTGGTTACCCTGTCCATGCATTCTTGCGAGTAGAAATGTTTGGGGCTTTTGTATTGAGTGGGGAAGTGGGCTGTGCCGCAAGAAGATGTCTTTCTTGATATGGGCGTGCTGTTCAAAAAGGTGCTGAAAGGCCTCTTGTGGGTGATCCCATTGGCTGCGCTGGTTGCCTTTGGCACTTTCTATCTGGCTAGCAAACAAACGGCCCGATACACCAGCGAATCCAAGATTCTTATTGATACCGCCAAGATTGTGCTGCCCGGCCAGATCCGTAACAGCGAGCAGGAACGCTCGTTGCTGGATAAGGAAGGCATCGCCAGCCAGGTTCAATTGCTACAGTCGCGCGATCTGGCTCGCCATGTGGTGCAGAAGTTGGACCTTGAACACAACGGTGTTTTTGCGGCTAAAAGCAAACCGGGCCTTGTTGATCGGCTGATGACCAGTGCAGGTTTTGAACCAACATTCAATCAGCTGAGCGAAGAAGAGCGTTTGCTGAATAAGTTCACGAGCAATCTGGATGTTTATCAGCTTGACGGGTCCCGCGTTATTGCTGTGCGCTTTAAGAGCAAAGACCCCGAACTTGCAGCGCGTATTGCCAACACCGTGGTTAATGAATACCGCATGTTGCAGGATAATGCGAAGCGTGCGGTGACCAACAACACTGCAGATGCACTTGCTCCGCAGGTGGCGCGTCTTGAGAACGAAGTGGAAGCTGCTCAGAGAAAGGTTGCTGAGTTTCGTGCAGGTGCTGACCTGTTGCTCGGGTCTGACAATCGAACGCTCAATCAACAACAACTGGCTGAATTGAGCTCACAAGTCTCCTCTGCCATTGTTGTAAAGTCACAGGCTGAAGCGCAGGCAAGACAAATCCGGTCTCTGTTGGAAGACGGCGGTGCGCTGGATACAGCGACGCAGGTTCTGAATTCCTCTTTGATCCAGCGCTTGCGTGAGCGGCAGCTGGCTTTGGAGAACCGCATCGCGGAATTGTCGTCCACGTTGCTACCAAATCATCCGCAGATTAAATCCCTACGTTCGCAGCGAACTGTTTTTGATCGTCAGATCCGTGCGGAAGCGGAGAAGATTGTTATTGGTCTTGAGAATGACGCCAAGATTGCTCATGACCGCTACGTGACGTTGAATGCACAGGTGAATGAGCTCAAGAAAGAAGCAGCTCGTTCTGGTGCAGATCAAGTTCGCCTACAGGAGTTGGAGCGGGAAGCTCGTTCTAAGGAAGAGCAGCTGAGTCAATTGCTCGTCAGCCTGCGGGAAGCGGAAGTGCTGCAGGGTGTAGGTGTCTTAAATGCTGATTCTCGTGTGATCTCCCGTGCTTCTGTTCCAAGTGAACCGTCCGGTCGCAAACCGTCTGCACTCGCAGCAATTGCTGGCTTTGCAGCGTTTTTCCTCGGGTGTCTGTGGGTGATTGTGCGTGCTCTCATTGCTGGTGAAGTTCTGCGCCGCGAAAGCTTTTCAACGCCTGCTGCGCCTGCCGCCAATCCGAAAGAAGCGACCGGTACGGCGACCTCCAATGCTCTTAAGAGTGTTGTGGATGCTGCGGCCCGGAGCCATACAGCTTCCGCACCTCCAATTGAGCTGAAACCTTCTCTTGAAGAAGAGGAAGAGGTGTTTGCGGACGATCAGGAGGCTCCTGAGGAAGATGACCAGGTCGATAGCCTCTCCGATCATTCAGAGGATGATGCGTTTGAGGAAGAAGCGCAAGACGAGGAATTTGACGAGGATCTTGAAGACGAGCACGAGGTCGTTGAGGTTTCTCCGATCACCTTCAAGGAAATCAAGGCCGGGAACACCAACCAGTTGGAGAAGGTTCGCCGCGTTGTTGTGCTTAGCGTTGAGGACGAAGGCCTTTCGTCGCGTGTGGCCCTGAGCTGTACTCGCAAGATTGCCGCGCGCGGAATTATGCCGGTGGTCGTTGAGGTGCGTTCGGAAGGTGGTGAGGGGGCTGTGTCAGTGCTCACTGAAACGCCGCTTGAGGAGGTTGGTGATGTGCCACATGCTGAAGACGGTGATGATCTGATCAAACCAGGCTTTTCCGAATTGCTGGAGGGTGAGGCAGCCTTTACCAATGTAATCCACCGTGATCCGGTTTCTCGTGCCCACGTGATACAATCTGGTGTCATGCCTATTCGGGATGAAGTGGTTTATGGTGGCCGCTATAACCTGATCATGGAAGCCTTGGACCTGACCTACGACGTGATTGTTGCCGATCTTGGTTTGATTGAGCCGAGCCTGATCTGTGCGCAGATGCTATCGGAGGCTGATCGTGTGATTATCGCGACTGATGGCTCGCCTGCTGGCCCTGAGCTGGAAAAGGCTCTGGCTATTTTGGAAAAACACACCAAGGCACCTGTTGAGGTGGAGCGTGTGGTCAGCAATGAAGCTGCGGCATGGCTTCAGGTCGATATGGCAGCGTAGGTACTGCTTTCACATCCACTTATAGAGTATCAGTGCTGCATACGGGCGAAGAAGCCCCTGATGCGTCGGTAGAACTGCCAGAAGTTTTGGTTGTTTCTGAGCCTGCGCTTTGAGCTGAGCTTGGCGTTTTCTAAAGTGGCGACGAGTTTGCCCTTCAGGGTGAGAGGCTCGATCCAGTCTTTCAGGTATTCTGGCTCAGACCATGCCAATTTGAAGCGCTCTTCTCCCAGCCCAAAGTCGAAGATCTCCATGCCTTGCTTACACATGTCTTCAATAACATGTTGCATGAGCAGTTCGCCTGGACTGTAGCGCATCAACTCCCCGCTGATTATGGAGGTGCAGTAGCAGTAGATGCGCCTTCCTGATCTTAAGCTGAGGCAAGTGCTGATGATCCTGTCATCGAGCTTCAGGCTGTAGATTTCCGATTTTGTTGGACTGTCGTTCTTGGTAAGGTTGGCAAACGCCTCGCGCACAAAGCGCTGATAGTTTGGCTCAGCAAAGGCGGTTGGGATGCCTGTTTCAGCCTGCCTGCACTCTCGTTGTTGGATCATGGCGTCCAATGCCGCAGTGGTACCGTCAATGGTATGTTCTGCGGTGAAACTGAGTTTGCCTAAGGATTGTAATTTACTGATTTTGCTGCGGTGCTTTTTACGGGCAGCTTTAGACCGTTTTGCTTTGATGAACTCTTCTGCAGGGCTGACAAGCGAAAACGGATAGATCGCGTTGGTGCTTGTTGTATCACTGAGACGGACAAGAGGATTGTCATAGGGGCCGATTTGGCATGCCATGTTGCCAAGGTGGATGAGGTCTACGCCCCAAGCCTTGAGGGCCTGTATTAGGTGTGGACGGAACGTATGGGCCGTTGAGGTGGCCAGAAGTTCCTCTGACCAATAACCGGTATTCTGGTTGAAGAGCTCTTCTCCAAGCCATCTTACAGTGTTCGTTAAATGGTATCTGTGGAGCGCGAAGGGCAGGAGAACATGTAGCTTGTCGCCAATCCATCCGGTGATGACCAGTGCGGTTGCTTGCTCACCGTCTGCGATATGGTCTGCCCAGCTCTTGCACCATTCATAGGCGTGGTAGGCACTGCCATCGCCTTGGTCTTCCAGAGTGAGCCAGTCGCTGCGCAGATGTTGAAGATTGTTGCTGGCGTAAATCTGAAAGGAAAGGCTCTCCAAATCCAACGTGTCCTGTAGCGAAGGACGGCACGTGCAGTCGCTAGTTGCGATGGAATGAGAAGATGCCATTGAAGTTGCCCTAAGAAGATGTTGGAGAATTATTAGCTCCAAGCTCTTAATGAATCTCAAATCTAATTACGTAAAATAATTTAATTAGAAATTAATCGTAAATATTTGTCGGTTACGGTGTGAGGTAATTGCGGTCTGGAGTTAGGGGAACTCCTTGCGGAACTCTTTCAAGCATTCATTTATCAACTACGCCAGCTATCTTCTAAATAGCCGCAGTCCTGCTCGGCTTTTTAGGGGAATGACGGCTGGTGACGGCATTATTTTTACACTTCACCGTGTCTTGCCAGAATCAGAGCGTGCCTTTCAGCCAAACAAGATTTTGGAGGTTACACCAGAGTTTTTGCGTGAAACGGTGGTTCAGGTTCGGGGGGTAGGATACGAGTTTGTATCCCTGGATACTGCATTGGAGCGGCTGCAAAACGCGGATAAATCGGGCCCTAAGTTTGCGGTGCTGACTTTTGACGATGGCTACAAGGATAATCGGGATGTTGCCTATCCGGTTCTAAAAGAGCTGGGAGTTCCGTTCACGATCTTCATCACCAGCGACTATAGCAATCACAAATCCGAGCTGTGGTGGATCATGCTTGAGATGCTCATTGCTCAAAATGATAGTTTGTCTTTGCGGTATGGGGATGTGCGCTTTGATTATGAGTGCGCCTCATTGGCGCAAAAACATGCAGTGTTTCATAGCGCGCGCTGTATGCTGGTGAGCGAAGTTCCTGAAAGTGCGCAGCGTGCAGTTATATGTGAGGCTGCGGATCGTTACGGGCTGGATTGGCGTAGATTGTGCCCTGAGCTCATACTGTCCTTTGAAGAGTTGCAAGAGCTTTCCCGGGATCCGCTGGTCAGCTTTGGCGCACACACAGATACGCATCCCATGCTTGCACGGCTTTCAAGCCCCGAAGATATTCGCCAGCATATACAGGCAGGTGTGGAGGAGATGAGCGAGCGGTTGGGGCAAACGCCGAGCATGCTGGCGTATCCTTACGGATTTGCCGATGCTGTTGATGAGCGGTGCGAGGCGGTAGCTGAGGAACTGGGCTTTGTTGCGGCGGTAACAACGCAACCGGGCACGCTGTCAGTGACCAATCTAAAGCGGCGCTATCATCTGCCGCGGGTCTCTTTGAACGGACTGCATCAGAACCAAAGAATGGTTGATATGTATCTGACCGGCGCCGCTTTTGCGGCGTACCACGGTGTTCGGCGCATCCGGTCATTCTTTAAAAGGGCGTGAGGGCCTAAGCCCTAGCGCTTCTTATAGGTCCAGCTGATAATAAGACCTGCCGGAACAACCCAGATCAGTCCAGCGATCGCGAAGAAAATCAGCTTAATGGACCAGTGCTGGTCTGCCATTGTCATGTCGCCGATCACCATTGCGACGAAAACATAGACCACAACAAACGTGACCAAAAAAATCATGCCGATGAAGCGGCGCAATGGCGAAACCATATAGTTCTCCTTGAAAGCCCCTTCATGTGGGGCTTGGTTTGTGCGCAAGCCATAGTTCAAAATGCATATATTTTTCAAGAGGATCTTGCTGATAAACTTGGGTTTATGTGGGGCTGGTTCCACTGCGAATGCTCTAAGCCTATGACAGAGAAGTGCAATTAGGGCGCGCTGGGTCCTCTGATAAGTCTAGGTAATTTGTCCAGACTGTTGTGAGGATCTGCGTATTTTTCCTGATTTAGCTGCGGATCTGACCTATATAGGGGCAAACAAGCTCATCAGATAGGTGTCATGTCTACTCCGTTTCATAGTCCAGATCTTTCTGCTCAAGACCTTTCCAATCGCAGGCAAATTCGTGTGTGGTTGCTATTTATCTGCCTCCTGATTTTGGCCATGGTTGTTGTTGGCGGGGCTACCCGGTTGACTGACTCTGGTCTTTCCATCACAGAATGGAAGCCCATTCATGGCGCTATTCCGCCGCTGAATGCAGAGGAGTGGGCGGAGGAATTTGAGAAGTACCAGCAAATTCCTCAATACCAGCTCCTCAATAAAGGTATGACGCTTGATGAGTTTAAGGGCATCTTCTGGTGGGAGTGGGGACATCGCCTGCTTGGCCGGGTGATCGGGCTGTTCTTCTTTCTTCCGCTTGTGTGGTTCTGGGCGCGGGGGCAGGTGAGCTCCTGGCTTAAACCACGATTGGTGGTGGCGTTTTTGCTAGGCGGTCTGCAAGGTGCAATCGGTTGGTGGATGGTTGCCTCCGGTCTCGTGAACCGCGTGGATGTGAGTCAGTACCGCCTTGCTGTGCACCTGAGCGTGGCCTGTATTCTGTTTGCCTATCTTTACTATCTGGCTGGTGTTTTGAAGCGTCGGCCGGACTTGAAGCGCGATGGCTGGGATGTGTTTGGCAATGGTTTGACTGGGGCGTACTTGCTTGTTGCCTTGGTTCTGTTCCAGTTGTTCCTCGGCGCGTTGGTGGCCGGTCTTAATGCAGGGCTGACATTTAATACTTGGCCGTTGATGGATGGAAAAATCATTCCATCAGGACTGTTTGTCATGTCGCCTTGGTGGGAGAACTTCTTTGAAAATGTGCTGATGGTGCAGTTCCAGCATCGCATGATGGCCTATGCACTGGTGGTTGCGGTGTTCCTGCAGGGATTTTATCTGATGCGTGGCAACCGTGATGGGGCGCTGAAACGCAATGCCAGTTGGTTGATGGTTGCGATTGTCATTCAGGTGTTCCTCGGCATTGTGACGCTGCTTGGCATGGTGCCGCTGGATCGTGCCTTGGCTCATCAGGCAATGGCGCTTATTGTTTTGGCGCTTACAGTTGAGCAGATGTGCCTGCTGCGCCGCGAGAAAGAAGCAGCGTTGAGGTAGTGATTCAGTTTTTTGGATTAAGTAGCTGAAAACATTAAAAAAGGCGCCGCTTGGGCGCCTTTTTCTGTTTGTGTGCCTGATGCTTGCAGATTGAATCATCTGTCAGGACTAAGGTGTTGAAATATGGAGTTATTATACCTTCTCAAGTGCCTGTTTCAGGTCTGCAATTATATCGGCTGCATCTTCAATGCCGATGGACAAGCGAACAACGTCCGGGCCAGCCCCGGCAGCCGTTTTTTGCGTGTCATTCAGCTGGCGGTGTGTGGTGGAGGCCGGGTGGATAACGAGGGAGCGGGTGTCACCGATGTTTGCAAGATGAGAGAAAAGCTCAAGGCTTTTGACCAGTTCAACACCGGCTTCGTAACCGCCTTTGAGGCCGAATGTGAAGACAGCACCAGCGCCTTTCGGGCAGTACTTCTGGTGGGCCTGATAGAACGGATCGTTGGCCAGACCTGCGTAGGAAACCCAGCCGACAGCGGGATGGCTCTGGAGGAATTCAGCAACCTTCAGTGCGTTATCAGAGTGCTTTTGCATGCGCAGTGCAAGGGTTTCTATTCCGGTGATAAGCATGAACGCGTTGTGCGGCGAGATTGCGGGGCCGAGATCACGCAGGCCGAGTACGCGGCAGCAGATCGCAAAGGCGATGTTGCCGAAGGTCTCGAACAAACGCATGTCGTTGTATTCCGGGCGCGGCTCGGTCAGCATCGGGTACTTGCCAGAGGCTGCCCAGTCAAAAGTGCCTGCATCCACAATTGCGCCGCCCATGGAGTTGCCGTGACCGCCCATGAACTTGGTCAGGGAGTGTAGGACGATGTCAGCGCCGTGTTTGATCGGCTGGCACAGGTATGGGGTTGCCATGGTGTTGTCGACGACCAGAGGTACGCCAGCTTCTTTGGCCACTGCTGAGATGCCGTCGATATCCATGACAATGCCGCCAGGATTGGCGAGGCTTTCAATGAAGACTGCGCGGGTGTTCTCATCGATTTGATCCGCGAAACTTTGGGCGTCGAGATCTTCCGCCCATTTCACATCCCAGCCGAAGCTTTTGAAGGAATGGTTGAGCTGGTTGATGGTGCCGCCATACATGCGCTTGGATGCAACAATGTTGCACCCCGGGCTCATCATGGCGTGGAAGGTCACAAGCTGGGCAGCATGGCCTGATGCCACCGCTAGAGCAGCTGTGCCGCCTTCCAGTGTTGCGACACGTTCTTCAAGGACGGCTGTGGTCGGGTTAGTGATGCGGGTGTAGATATTTCCGAACGCCTGCAAACCGAATAAGGAGGCTGCGTGGTCCACATCATCAAACACAAAGGATGTTGTCTGATAGATTGGTGTTGCGCGTGCGCCTGTGGTTGGGTCTGGATGTGCGCCTGCGTGAATTGCAAGGGTATCAAAGCCGGGTGTGTGATCGCTCATGAGGCAGTCCTTTCAATGCGCTTGCAGGATCGAGCGGTGCTGCGCAAGGTGCATGGCGTGCAAACCCCGCAAACAGGCGCGTCATTCTCTGCTGAAATTCATAAATCTCCCGGGAGAGACTATGAGGGGGCAACCGGAGGTTGGCAAGCACAGATGAACCGATGGGTGCGGTGCATTCTTGCAGAAAGCTCAAGCAAACCAGTGATTTCTAGTGCTTGAAATTTTGTTTAGTTCTGTTGTGCGGGGTTGGAAAGTCATCTTAATTTGGCGGGCTCGTGCTCAGCCTGAGGTGAGCAAGAGCGCCCGATACTGCCTGACTAGCTGGCACCCAGAGATGCCAGGCGGGGGATTTCGATCTTTGGACAGCGGTCCATGACCACTTTGATTCCTTTTGCTTCCGCCCGCGCTGCCGCGTCGTCGTTTCGCACGCCGAGCTGAAGCCAGATGACCTCGGGCAGCGTTGACAGAGCAAGCGTTTCATCGACGACGTCGCCAGCAGCTTCTGAGTTGCGGAAGACATCAACCATATCGACGGGCTCTGGAAGGTCGGCGAGGGAGGCGTAGACTTTTCTACCTGCGATCTCGCTGCCTGCTTGACCCGGATTGATGGGGTAGACACTGTAGCCTTGCTCAAGCAGGAAATTTAGCACACGGAAGCTGGCGCGCTCCGGCTTGTTGCTGGCCCCTACGAGTGCAATTGTCTTGGTGCTCTGCAAAATCCCGCGGATGTAGTCATCTGAATAGTGATCGTGGTTCATTTTCTTGTCACCCCTGTTCCATTTTCCGGTCTGTCGTCTGCATGGCCCTACATGGCTTGCTGCGAGCAACCGTTACGAAGATATGGGCAGTGGTTCTGGCAGTTTCCAGTGCAGGCCGGGTGCCTGTGCTCAAGAGCTTTAGACTACCCGTAGATTCCTGCGCTGCGCTTGGTGCTGGCTCAGCTGTCTTTCCAGTCTGGTGTGCGTTTTTGAAGGAAGGCGTTGATTCCCTCTTCTGCATCGTTGGCCAGCATGTTTTCTGCCATGACTTTTGAAGTGTAGGCGTAGGCTTCTGCCAGTGGCATGTCGGCTTGCTTGTAGAAAGCTTCCTTGCCGGTTTTGACAGTGAGGGCAGACTTTGAGGCGATTACCTCAGCGTATTTTTGTACCACGACTTCCAGATAGTCTGCCTGTACGACACGGTTGATCAGGCCGTAGTCCTTGGCGGTGGAGGCATCGATGCTCTCGCCGGTCAGCAGCATTTCCATGGCTTTCTTGCGACCAATGTTGCGGGTGAGGGCGACCATTGGGGTGGAGCAGAACAGGCCGATGTTGACGCCCGGTGTGCAGAAGGTTGCGGTGTCGAGTGCCAATGCAAGGTCGCAGGAGGCTACCAGCTGGCATCCTGCGGCGGTCGCAACGCCGGTGACAACGGCGATGACTGGCTTTGGCAGGTTCACGATCTTCTGCATGAGTTCTGCGCACTGGTCGAAGGTTTCCTCATAGAAGGCCTTGCCGCCGTCCGCCTCTGCGCGCGCGGCTGTGAGTTCTTTCAGGTCGTGACCTGCACAGAAGACTTTGCCTTCCGCGCCGAGCAAAACGACGCGCACTTTCGGATTGGCGGCAGCTTCGTCGAGGGCGGCGCAGAGTTCTTTCATCATGGCCATAGACAGGGCGTTCATGCGCTCCGGACGCTGCATGACGATACGCTGAACACCGTTGTGCAGCAGTTTGCCAAGCATTGGGCGGTCTGCTTCGCTCTGGTCTTTGGTGGTGTCTGCGTCAGACATGATGGTTCTCCGTCGTACTTCAATTAGAATTGCGATGCGTGTAGCAGGCTCTGCTGCCACAATTAAGCGTTAAATCGTAAAGTGAACAAGGCTTACGCCTGAAGCAATGGTTTAGAACTTTTGTTCAGCTGGTAAATCTTAGCCTGATAGACCAGCATGCCGGTTTGCATGAGGAGGAGGAACTTCATGGCAAGTGAAGTGGTAGAGCCCGCTGTTCAGGTTAGTCCGGCAGAACTGACAGAGTATCTGGATAAGGTCTTTCCGCAAATGCACGCGCAGGGGCGTGCGTATTTCATTGACGAAATTTTGCCGGGAAAGGCTATTGTCAGGCTTAAGGCCAGCGATGCTCATTTGCGTCCCGGTGGCACCGTTTCCGGTCCTTCCCTGATGGGTCTGGCTGATTACGCGGCCTATGTGGCTTTAATGGGAAATATGGGCCTGCATGCGCTTGCCGTGACCACCAACATGAACATCAACTTTCTGCGCAAAGCCAAAGCAGGTGATATGATCGCGACCTGCCGTATCCTGAAAGGGGGAAAGCGTCTTGTGGTTATGGACTGCGAGATTGTGCGCGAAGGCAGCGATGACCTGATTGCCCACGCCACCGCGACCTATTCCATCCCACCTGCTTCGTTTAAGGGGTAGGACGCGAGCTGTTTGTTCTCCAGACGGGTTGTTGGGCAACCGTCCTGAATTTTCCGCCATATTGGGTTGTTCAGAGCCATCTGGCATTGGGCCAGATAGGCTGTGCCGTCCACATAGAGACAGGAAAAATCACCTAGCTCGATTCTGATGCCGCGATTGGTGCAGTAGCAGTCGGGCTGCTTGAACAGATGGCGCGGGCGTTTTTTGAACTTGCTTTCTTGTGCCTGAGCGCCCCACGCACACAGCAGCGAAATGACAAGAGTGAATAAGAAATAGCGACGCATGCCCCATGATAAGACGTAGGGTGCGCATCGCTATTGTCGTATTTCAGGGGCAGCACCTAACGCT
The DNA here is from genome assembly GCA_947494035.1 of uncultured Pseudovibrio sp. Taxonomy (GTDB): domain Bacteria; phylum Pseudomonadota; class Alphaproteobacteria; order Rhizobiales; family Stappiaceae; genus Pseudovibrio. The sequence goes on from CANLTN010000021.1 coordinate 34,894, forward strand.
CAAAGATAGATCAGTGTGCCTTGCGCCCGCAGAGTGTCAAACCAATCCGGCTCTCTGGTCAGGCGTGTCCAGCATAAATCGAGCACTGCATCTGCTTAGTTAAGATATTGCTGTTGTAACGCTGAAACGACTTTCTCAGAAAGCGTAGTTTGCAGGAGGTCGATCGTGGCTGATGACATGACCGGATCATTTGGGGCTGCGGATGTTAGTTGAGGCAGGAATTTTTCTAGGGATGTTCCGGCCTTTTCAAGCTCCTGATCAACAGCCTGCCAGAATGCGGCGCCTTTGATATAGAAGAGCGGATAGTAGCTGTGGTCGTTCTCGCGCGTGACCTTTTTGTGGGCTTCATAAAGGCCTGTTGCGGCATGAGGGTAGTGTTTTTTGAAGCCTTGCCATTGTTCCATAGGTGTTTGTGTTTGCAGGCCTGCTTTCTCTAGCGATTTGTAGCCGTAGTACTGGGCGAGGCTTTCGGAGATCCAAAGCGGGTAGGGCTGGTTTGCTAACAAGTGGAACAGTTCGTGTGCGGAGACCCAGTGCAGTTTGCTGATGTCATCGTCTGTCGCTGCACCATCGGTTACAGCGAAGTTGGCGAGGAAGGCCTGCTTGCTGGCCGCTCCTGCAATTTGACGCAGGTTTTTGTCGATTGCCACCCAGACGAGATCAACTTCTTCTGGTGTTGCCCACTCAGTGGTAAGTACCTCTTGCAGATATTCAAACTGAAGTTGAAGGGCAGGCAGGTTTTCTTCTTTGAGAGCCCCTGTTGGATCATCCTTGAAGAGCGTGAGTGTGGTTTGCCCGGTTGTTAGTGTCTTTTCAAAATTGCCCCATGTGAGGATAAGGGGCGGCTCGTTCTCAGTGGGTAGAGAGGCGCATTTGGCTTTCCGTTCACTGCTTTTTCCGCAGACTTCTATTGCATCAATACCGTGAAACTGTGGGATGTCATCCCATTCCGTCAGGCTCCACCATCCTGTGGGGGAGTAGAGGTTTCGTTGGTTTGCAAGGGCGTAAGGGGTGGTGCGGGTGTTCTGGAAGACAACGGACCATTGAAGCTGGCGGCATGACATTTCGGTTTTATCCGGTGCTACCGTCTTTTTAACTCCATCGCAGACCAGGTGAAATGGACGCGGCTCGGAATTTTGTTGCAGATGGCGGGGAGCGAGCAGCGTTAGGCTCTGCGCTGTGCCGAATGTGAGCAATGCAGTTGCCGTTGTAGGGGTGGTGGCATCTGGCTCAATGAGAATCTTGACTGGCTGACTGTCTGCGAGAGCAGCTGTGGCATATATGGATGCAAGAAAGGAAATGGAAGTGAGGCGCATTTTATAAATCTGATATCTGTGAGAAAGAATTTTGGAGTACATAATCGATTCGGAGATTGCGGTCTGGAAATGAACTCATCCTAAGTTATCCAATGCATGAAGCATCTGCACCATTAATCTCCACTGTGTTGAAATGCCTAAAACTCCCAGCTTATTGAATTTTTTAATTTAAATTTGTCTGAAAGTTGAAATGGCGGTTGATCCAAAAGCAGAAAGCCACTTAAAATTCAGGGACTAAAGCCAAAGGCCGTTTCCTAATGGGTGGGAGACCAGCAGAAGCGGCATGTGGGGGAGCAGGCTTGTGTTCTATCGGGCATTTTTCGGGTTTATTTTTGATTTTCTGCTGATGCCACTTCGGTTTGGCACTCTGCTTGCTACAATTGGCTATCTCGGGTTCCTCGTGCTGAATATCGGGTTCATCCTGGCGGTTCCTGCCTTCTTTGATCTTTATGTTGCCAGTGAACCGCGCGTCTTTGCTGAATTCCGCGATACGATGTTCTATATGGATACGGCGTTCATTGGGGACCCGATTGTTTTCGCCAGTCTGGTGTTTTTCAATCTTCTGCTGGCAAATGCCACGTTGACAACCCGCCTGACGCGTAGTCGCTGGCGTTTTTTCTATCCAACCCATTTTACGCCAATCAATCTTCGTGAATACCGCGTGGCGTTTGCCGGTGTCGGGTATTATGTGAGCTGCTACAGCGCCAATTGGGTTTTCTATGAGTTGCAAGTGGATGACCTTATTCTGACCGCCGCCCGTGCTGCTGGTGTCACCTAAGCTGCTAAAGCAGGGATTGGCCGTCTCGCATGCACTTAGATGATTTGATGGTGCGCATTTTTCCAGAAAATCGGTTTCTGCATCACGTAGATTGGCGGGAAGAGCATGGAATCTCCAGATTCATGCGGAAAAAGTGTGGTATTATAATACCTATTTTATATCCTATTGATTTTGCTATGTAATTTACTCACGCGCTCATTTTTTAACACTTGACGTTCAGCTCAGGCTCGCGTATCTACCCGTTCCTACACGGAGCTATTACGTTTGGCTGCTCTTCGGGGCCTGAGCGAATTTCTCCCAAGAATTTTAACCGTCAAAAACTACGGTAGATCTTATGAAGACTCATTCCACTAAAGTGGCTGAGGTCGAGAAAAAGTGGATCTTGATCGACGCAGAAGGCGTTGTTGTTGGCCGTCTGGCAGCATTCATCGCAAATCGTCTGCGCGGCAAGCACAAGCCGACCTACACTCCACACATCGACGATGGTGACAACATCATCGTTATCAATGCTGACAAGGTTCTCCTGACCGGCAAGAAGTACGAAAGCAAAAAGTACTACTGGCACACAGGTTACCCTGGCGGTATTAAAGAGCGTACCGCTCGTGCCCTGATCGAAGGCCGTTTCCCAGAACGCGTTCTGGAAAAAGCTGTTCAGCGTATGATGCCAGGTGGCCCTCTTTCCCGTGCACAGCTGCGCAACCTGCGTGTTTATGCAGCTGCAGAACATCCGCATGACGCTCAGTCCCCAGAAGTTGTGGACGTTAAGAGCATGAATGCTAAGAACGCGAAGCGGGGTTAATTATGTCTGAGCTACAGTCCCTTGAGGAACTGGGCGGCGCAATCGCCCCTACTGAGAACGAAGCTCCTGTACATGTTCAGAAGCTTGACGCACAGGGTCGTGCATATGCAACTGGTAAGCGTAAAGACGCTGTTGCACGTGTATGGATCAAGCCAGGTACCGGCAAGATCGTTGTGAACGGCAAAGAGTACGCTGAGTACTTTGCGCGTCCGGTTCTGCAGCTGGTCCTTCGTCAGCCAATCATGCTGACCGATCGTGCTACCCAGTACGACATCAACGTAACTGTTGCTGGCGGTGGTCTTTCCGGCCAGGCTGGTGCAGTACGTCACGGTATCTCCAAAGCCCTTACTTACTACGAGCCAGCACTGCGTCCGGTTCTGAAGAAAGAAGGCTTCCTTACTCGTGATAGCCGTGTTGTTGAACGTAAGAAGTACGGTAAGCGTAAAGCTCGTCGTTCCTTCCAGTTCTCCAAGCGCTAATACGCGACTGGAAACAGTTTTACGGAAAGGGCTGCCATTTGGCGGCCCTTTTTTTTGTGTTTGGGTACTCTGCCTTTGCGTTGGTTCGCGTGTAGCTGTGCGATTGCTGGTCAGATTGGCGGCGTGCGTGCCTCATCTCAGCTCCAGATTACATGAGGTGACCTAAAGTTGCTTGCTTCTGAGTTTTTGAGGCCGCAGTGTCGCTCTCCCTGTTTTGCGACGGCAGGGATGCGATGATGTGCTGCTATTGCGGGCTTTAGCTAGCTTTGGCTTTTAGGCTGTTGTCATTGCCGGGAACGTGGCGCCAGCTCTTGTAAAGCGGGTGGGCATTCTTCATATGCTCGAAGATCTTTACCATCACAAATAGTGAGGCTAACTTGGCGAGGTAGGCGAGGCTGCCGCCTGTGAGCATGAGTGGGAGGTTGTTTGTGCTTGCTGCCCAGATGGCTACGCCAACAGCGACAAGCCCGATGACAAGAAGGGCGAGCGCTTTTTTGTGGTAGGGGGCAGGAACTGGAACGAACATGCGGTTGAGCCACATACGTTCACCCAGCATCGCCTTTTGCAACCAGGTTTGTGCGCCAATAGTTTTCTTGCCGATTGGCGGGATGACCCAAACCCATGCGACGGCTGCAAGGGATAAGGCAATGGCCCAAAACCAGCCGAGCACCGGCTGATACCACAGGGGCACCAGCAGGGCAGGTAGCTGGGTTGCTCTTATCAGGAGGCTCTTGGGTTTGCTCAGGCGCGTCAATGCTGCGCTTTGGGTGTTGAGGTGTCGTACGTGTCTAGGATCCCAGCCGCCAATTTTTCGCGGTTGCATCTGTGATAGCTTAGGATCTCCTGCCACGTGGTCCTCCATTTATTCCATAAGAGCAGCGTGGCGCCGACCTGACACGCTGCTTGTTTCCTCTATATGCGCACCTTAACATAACTGCCCGGTGCGTCCTCCAAAATTTTCGTGCGCCGAGCACCCGGTTGGCGGGCTTTTACAAGATTATCATCCTGGGATTTAATCCATTTTTGCCAGTGAGGCCACCATGAGCCGGGAGTTTCTGATGCGTTTTGCACCCACTCATCCAGAGAACCTTCAGGTTTGCTTCCGGTCCAGTACTGGTATTTTTTCTTGGAGGGCGGGTTAACGACGCCTGCAATGTGGCCTGAGCCACTGAGAACGTATTCAACCGGGCCACCAAAGCACCCGCAGCCTTTGAAAACGGATATTGCAGGTGCAATGTGGTCTTCTTTTGTTGCCAGATTGTAGACCGGGATTTTAACGTCGCTCAGATCAAGTTTTTCACCTGCCAGCTCCATTTCCCCCTTTGCTAGTGCGTTCTTCTGATAGCAGTTGCGCAGGTAGTAGGAGTGGTTGGCCGCTGGCATGCGGGTGCTGTCGGCGTTCCAGTAGAGCAGGTCAAACGGGAAGGGGTCTTTGCCGCGCAGGTAGTTGTTGACCACATAGGGCCAGATCAGATCGTTTGAGCGTAGCATGTTGAAGGCTGTCGCCATTTTGGAGCCGTCCAGATAGCCTTTCTGGCCCATGCGGTGCTCAAGAATTTCGATCTGCTCTTCATCGACGAAGACTTTCAGGTCGCCTGCATCGGTGAAATCTACCTGAGTGGTCAGGAAAGTGGCGGAGGCAATGCGGTCTTGCTCGCCCCGTTTTGCCAGATAGGCAAGGGTGGCGGCGAGTAGCGTGCCGCCGACGCAATAGCCAATGGCGTTGACTGTAGATTGCTGGGTTGTTTTGCGGATGATATCCAGTGAATTGAGAATACCGTCTCGCATGTAGTGCTCAAAGCTCATTTGAGCTTGCTTTTCATCCGGGTTGACCCAGGAGATAACGAAAACAGTGTGTCCCTGATCTACGGCCCATTTAATGAATGACTTTTCCTGATTGAGATCGAGGATGTAGTACTTGTTGATCCATGGCGGAACAATGAGCAGGGGGCGTTTGAGGACTTTTTCGGTTGTGGGCGTGTATTGGATGAGCTGGCAAACATCGTTTTGTCCAATGATCTTGCCCGGTGTGACTGCCACATTTACGCCGACCTCAAACTTGTCAGGGTCTGTCTGGCGGATACGCAGGTCACCGTGGCCGGCTTTGATGTCCTCGGCCAGCAGCTTCATGCCCTTTACCAGATTGCCGGCGTTGGACGACATGGTCTCGCGCAGCAGTTCCGGATTGGTGAGGATGAAGTTGGACGGTGACATGGCATTGGAGATTTGGCGTACATAAAAACCAGCCTTGTGGCGGGTATGGTCATCCAGCTCCTCGGCACCATCCACCAGCTCTTCCGCCCAGAAGCTGGTTTGCAGATACATCTGTTTGATGAAGTCAAAGAAGTTGTTGTCGTCCCACTGGCTGTCCTTAAAGCGCTTGTCGGCATTGGTGGGCATGACGATTGGTTCTTGCTCTTCACCGGCCATACGCTTGAGCGTGGAGTTCCAAATGTTCATGTAGCCAGACCAGAGTTTTGTCTGGGCTTCAATGGCGCGCGAGGGGTCTTTCATCCAATAGTTGCCGACTTCGGCAAGGGTCTTGACCACCGTGTTGAGTTCTTCTGTGCCTCCGGTGGATACCTCGCCCTTTTCGCGGGGTTCCAGATAGGCCGCGAGAGCTTTTCCGCCGTTCTCAGCTATTTCAGAGAGGTTCTTGGCAAACTCCTCAGGGTTGCTAAGGATGTACTGCAACATTGGATTGGTGTTGTCTTCACCGGTCATCTACCTGCTCAGTCCTCGTCTCTGGTATTTGGTTGAGTTATGCCTGTCTCAACCACACCTGGTGTGTATGCTCTTCGCTCAAAAATATGCCACATACACTCATACGCAATCGGCTAGCCACGTAGCCTGCAAAAACGGCATAATGAGTATATCCCTAAGAATTTTGACAGGCACGTGAAAATACACCTTACCCGTGTTAGTCATTAGGAGGATTCTCAGTAAGTATTTAACAAGGAAAGTGACCTTGAGGAATAGTGAGAAATTTTGGGTTATGCTTAAGTGTTATGTATGGTCTTGGCTCTTGGGGAAAGCTGGTAATACTCTTAGTATTGCTAATGTTTCTTGTTAATATTTATAGGGTATCTTCAGGGTGTATCGTGTTCCGCCCTCATTAAACGGTTACTGCCCTAGAGTAATTATCTATATGTTGTTAACCGGGTAATAGATATGGACTACGGATGATGCAACTGCTAAGTGCATTTTGATTAAAGTTATGTGTACTGCTTTTGTGTAGTCGACGGATCAGACGCGAGGTTCCAGATGTTACTTAAGTTTCAACGAGTTTGCAGTGCTGTTGTACTGGCAGGTTTTGTTGGTGGCTGTGCGTTTGGCGAATCTCTGACAGTTTATGAGGCTATCGAGAAGGGCAACGGCACCAAGCAAACCGGTATTGCGGAGTTGCCGCCAGAGGGTACGAGTGAGTTGCTCTCAGCTGAACAGCGTGCTGCTTCCGAATCGGACTTGCTTGCAATCTCGTCTGAAAGCAAACGCAGAGCTGGTATTGGCAACAGTTTTGATGACAGTTCCCAGCAGTTGAGATCCATCGCTGGTGAGGAACCGGGGCAACCTGACGGTGCACAGCAGCAGTAATTTTTGCGACTGCCACCTGCCGCGAGAGTATTTTAGTTGTGTATTTCGTGGGCTAACTCGTTCAAATTCTCAAGTTGAAACCGTAGGTACTGTTCTTAGCCGCAGAGTTCTGCGGCTTTTTCTTTGGGATTAGTGCTTCCCCCCTCCTTTGAAAACTTGAAAAAAATGTAGGTTTTAAGCCTCAAGCATGATGCGAAAAATGTTCGCACCTGCTAAAAGGCCGTGGAAACTTGGCCTTGATGACTCGGGGCCATGTTTGATCAGAAATCAAATTGTAGCTTGAAACGCCAAATTGAAGAAAGTGAGGCTCGCGTCATGGACGACTTTCACAAGACACGCCGGCTCCCGCCATACGTCTTTGAACAGGTCAATCGTCTGAAAGCCAAAGCGCGAGCGGCAGGTGCCGATATTGTCGATATGGGCATGGGCAATCCTGATTTGCCGACGCCTCAGCATATTGTCGACAAGCTGGTGGAGACGGTCCAGAACCCGCGCACGCATCGCTACTCGGCTTCCAAGGGGATTCCGGGATTGCGTAAAGCGCAGGCTGGCTATTACGAGCGCCGCTTTGGTGTGAAGCTGGACCCCGACACGCAGGTTGTTGCGACGCTTGGGTCCAAGGAGGGCTTTGCCAACATGGCGCAGGCGATTACTGCGCCGGGTGATGTGGTGCTGGTGCCTAATCCGTCTTACCCAATCCATGCCTTTGGCTTTCTGATGGCTGGCGGTTCGCTGCGGTCAATTCCTGCAAATCCGGGACCGGAGTTGTTTGACGCGCTTGAGCGGGCTGTTGTCCACTCTATCCCGAAACCAATCGCAATTATTCTGTGCTTCCCTGCTAACCCGACTGCCAGCGTTGCTGATCTGGACTTTTATCGGGATGTGGTGGCGTTTGCGCGTAAGCACGAGATCTATGTGCTTTCCGATCTGGCGTACTCTGAAATCTACTTCGGCGATGTACCTCCTCCGAGCATCCTGCAGGTGGAAGGGGCGATGGATATCGCCGTTGAGTTTACCTCTTTGTCCAAAACCTTCTCCATGCCGGGGTGGCGTATGGGCTTTGCCGTTGGTAATGAGCGCCTGATCGCGGCGCTTGCCCGCGTGAAGTCCTATCTGGATTATGGGGCGTTCACCCCAATTCAGGTGGCAGCGGCAGCGGCGCTGAACGGACCGGATGACTGTATCCGCGAGACGCGCGCTATATACAAAAAACGCCGTGATGTGCTGATTGACTCGTTTGGACGCGCTGGTTGGGATATACCGGCTCCCGAAGCTTCCATGTTTGCCTGGGCGCCAATTCCAGCGCAGTTCAGGCATCTTGGGTCTTTGGAGTTCTCCAAGCTGCTGATTGAGAAGGCAGATGTGGCAGTGGCTCCGGGTATCGGCTTTGGTGAACACGGTGAAGGTTTTGTGCGCTTGGGTCTGGTTGAAAACGAACAACGTATTCGACAGGCTGCACGTAGCATTCGAAAATTCTTTGAAGACGCGGAAAGCGATTCAAAGGAATTGAGTAAATCGGACGCTTAGGCGTCCGCCCACCTACAGATACTGGGTATTTATGACTGATAGTTTGAAAGTTGGCGTTGCTGGTCTTGGAACCGTCGGTGCTTCGTTGGTGCGTATCCTCGAAGCAAAGGCGAACGTTCTTGCCAATCGATGTGGCCGACCTATCAAAGTAGTGGCTGTGAGTGCTCGCAGCCGCTCTAAAGATCGTGGTGTTAATCTGGATGGATTGACCTGGTTTGAAGATCCCGTTGAACTTGCCAAGTTTGACGGGATTGATGTTTTTGTGGAGCTGATTGGCGGTGACGAGGGTCCGGCTGAGGTGAGTGTCCGCACTGCACTGGAAACCGGAAAACACGTTGTTACAGCCAACAAAGCGCTGCTTGCAAAGCATGCCGTTGCCTTCTCGCGCCTTGCGGAAGACAAGGGTGTGAGCCTCAACTACGAGGCTGCTGCTGCTGGCGGCATTCCAATCATCAAGACCATGCGTGAGAGCCTTGCGGGCAATGATGTGTCCCGCGTTTATGGCATCATGAACGGTACCTGCAACTACATCCTCACCCGTATGGAACGTGAAGGACTGTCATTTGCCGAGTGTCTTGCTGATGCGCAGCGCCTTGGGTATGCGGAGGCTGATCCGACCTTTGATATTGAAGGGTTTGATACGGCGCATAAGCTGGCGTTGCTGACCAGTCTTGCGTTTGGCTGTGAAGTCAATGCCGATGCAATCTACGTTGAAGGCATTTCCTCCATCACGACTGCTGATATTCGTGCTGCTGATGAACTTGGATACCGTATCAAGCTGCTGGGTGTTGCTCAGCGTACGGATACGGGTATAGAGCAGCGCGTGCATCCGACGATGGTGCCCAAGTCCTCTGCGATTGCCCGCATCGACGGCGTATTGAACGCCGTTGCGGTTGATGGTGATGCGGTTGGCGAGGTTGTGCTGGTTGGACCGGGTGCAGGCGGTGATGCGACAGCGTCCTCCGTAATCTCCGATATTGTTGACATTGCGCGCGATGTTTCCTTGCCGGTGTTTAGCCAATCTGCAACGACGCTTGAAGACTATGTTCCGGCACGGATGCGGGCGCATGCAGGTGGCTATTACATTCGGCTTGCTGTTCTGGATATGGCAGGCACTTTTGCCACAATTGCGCGCTGTATGGCGGACAAGGGGATCTCACTTGAGTCTATTGTCCAACGTGGGCCGCATTCCAGAAATGATAAGGATGGTGTAAGCGATCCTGCAGCACCGCGAAACGTTATTCTGATCACACACGAGACCACAGAACTGGCTGTGCGTGAGGCATTGGATGCGATCGCTGCTGAAAAAGTGACATCTGGTAAACCCCAGATGTTGCGTATAGAAGACCTAAAATAAAACTTCCTCACGTTTAACGTGAAAATAGGACACCCGAGAGGTTTAAATGGCGGATAGTCATCAGGACGCTACTGACGTTCTTGACCGTATTCTGACACTGGAACTTGCACGCGTTACGGAACGTGCCGCTGTATCTGCAGCACGTCTTCGTGGGCGGGGCGATGAAAAGGCAGCTGACCAGGCTGCTGTGGACGCAATGCGCCGCGAACTGAACCAACTACCAATCGACGGTACCGTCGTGATTGGCGAAGGGGAACGTGATGAAGCGCCGATGCTCTACATTGGCGAAAAGGTTGGTACCAAAGACGGACCAAAGGTTGATATTGCCCTTGATCCGCTGGAAGGCACCACGATCTGCGCGAAGAACATGCCAAACTCCATTGCTGTTATTGCACTGGCACCGGAAGGTGGTTTGTTGAACGCACCAGACAGCTACATGGACAAGATTGCGATCGGGCCGGGTTACCCTGAGGGGACCATCGATCTGGATCGTCCTATTCAGGAAAACCTTGCAGCTGTTGCGAAAGCCAAGGGCTGCGAAATTAAAGAACTTACCGTCTGTGTGCTGGACCGTCCGCGTCACGCAAAGCTGATTGATGACATTCGCGGCACCGGCGCTTCCATCTACCTGATTGGTGATGGTGACGTGGCTGGCATCATTTACACCACAGACCCTGAAGAGACCGGTATCGATCTTTATGTGGGTATTGGTGGTGCGCCTGAGGGTGTTCTGGCTGCTGCAGCTCTGCGCTGTATCGGTGGTCAGATGCAGGGCCGTCTGGTGATCACCCGCGAAGAGCAGGTTGAGCGCGCAGGCCGCATGGGCATTGATGACATCAACCGCAAATACACCATGGAAGAAATGGCGGGCGGCGATGTGCTGTTTGCTGCAACCGGTGTGACCACTGGTAACTTCCTCAAGGGTGTGAAGCTGGGCCGTAACAACATCACCACACATACTGTTGTGATGCGCTCTACGACCGGTACAGTTCGCTTCATCGAGGCCAAGCATACCCAGTTGGAAAAATTCCATCTGGATTGATTTAGGGCTTTTTCCGAGCTAATTGATTAAAGCGGGCGGGTGTGGTGAACACTCGGCCGCTTTTGCTTTTTTATAAGAACCCAGGCAGTTTCTCTTTATGGTTATGACATTGGATACATCTGATGCCGAGCGACGTGTGGTCCTTGGTGTCAAAAAGTCTTTAAGCGCACGGGTGTGGCGCGAGCGGCTTGATGATCAGGGGCTTTCACAGGCGCTTGCCATTGCTCAAAGAACTGAATTGCCTGAAGTGGTGGGCCGGGTGCTGGCCGGACGCAATGTGTTGCTTGAAGAGGCTTCCGGCTTCCTGAACCCTTCCATTAAAGATCTGATGCCTGATCCTTCCAAACTGGTGGATATGGATAAGGCCTGCGCCCGTGTTGCCGATGCGGTGCAGGCGGGCGTCAAGATTGCTGTGTTTGGTGACTATGATGTGGACGGGGCAACCTCCTCGGCCTTGTTGAAGCGCTATCTTGTGCAACTTGGTGCGGAGCCGGATGTTTACATCCCCGACCGGATCATTGATGGCTACGGGCCGAACCCGACTGCGATCAACCAGCTTTATGCGGACGGCGCGCGGCTATTGGTCACCGTGGACTGTGGGTCAACCTCGTTTGAAGCGTTTGACGAGGCCAAGCGCATCGGGCTTGAGGTGGTGGTTCTGGATCACCATCAGGTAGATGAGAAGTTCCCTGAAGTTCATGCGCTGGTGAATGCCAACCGGCAGGACGATCTGTCCGGCCAAGGCCATTTGGCGGCTGTTGGAGTTACCTTCCTTTTCCTTGTGGGGCTGAACCGTGAGCTGCGTCGCCGTGGGGCCTTTGCTCAACGTGCTGAACCGCGTCTCATGGACCTGCTGGACCTTGTTGCGCTTGGAACCATTTGTGATGTGGTGCCGCTGAAAGGGCTCAACCGCGCTTACGTGGTGCAGGGTCTGAAGGTAATGGCGCGGCGTGATAATGTTGGGCTCTCTTGCCTTGCAGACATCTCGCGCTTGAGCGGAAAGCCGACACCTTACCATCTGGGTTACATGCTTGGGCCACGCATCAACGCGGGCGGACGTATCGGTGATTCTGCGCTCGGCATGAAGCTGCTTTCCTCTGATGATCGAGATGAAGGGGAGCGCATTGCGGCGACGCTCGAGCGTCTCAATCAGGAGCGTCAGGCGATGGAAGCCGTTATGCTGGAAGAAGGAGAGGGGCAGGCATTCCAGAAGATGGAAGGAGCTGTTCCCCCTGCTGTGCTTTTGACTGGTGCTGACGGCTGGCATCCGGGTGTGGTTGGGCTCATTGCCTCGCGGCTGAAAGAGCGTTATCGCCGACCTGCGTTTGCCATGGCATTTAACGAGAAAGGGATGGGCACAGGCTCTGGCCGCTCAATTATCGGCGTTGATCTGGGATCTGCTGTGCGGGAGGCTGTTGAGGCGGGCTTGCTGGTTAAGGGCGGCGGACATGCCATGGCGGCTGGACTGACCATCGAAAAAGAGAAAGTGCCCGAGTTCGAGGCGTTCTTGACCGAGAAGCTGGGTGAGGATGTGGAGCAGGCCTCTGCGGATCATGAACTGACCGTCGATGGTGTTCTCACGCCTGCGGGCGCAAACCTGAGCCTGTTGGATATGCTGGAGCAGGCCGGGCCTTATGGGGCCTCGCACGCTGAGCCGGTCTTCGCTTTGCCGTCGGTGCCGATCAAGTTTTCCAAGGTGGTTGGGCAGGGCCATGTGAGCGTGACGCTGGGTGGCAATGACGGTACCAATTTGAAGGCGATTGCCTTTAAGGCGGAAGACCAGCCACATGGTAAAGCGCTACTACAATCGCGCGGGAAGCCTTTGCATATTGCCGGAAGTTTGAGCGTTGATACCTGGCAGGGGCAGGCAAAACCATCCTTGCGCATCATTGATGTTGCTGATCCGGCTAAGGGACAATTCGGTGCTTAGGCAAGGGGCTCGTCTTATACTTTTCAGAGGGAAGCTACCTGTGTGCGGTATGCTCTTGAGCCAACGCTAACAAGGGAATCTTGATGAGTATTCGTAGGTATCGTGCAGACGATTTGGGCAGCTGCCTTGAGATTTTTGAAGGTAACACGCCCAAGTTCTTTGACCAAAGTGAGCGGGAAGATTATCGCCGCTATCTGGAAACACTGAATGATCCTTATTTCGTCTTTGAGCAGGCTGGGCAGGTTGTCGGTGCTGGCGGTTACTGCCAAGGTCCCAATGAGATTGGGCTGGCATGGGGCATGGTGCGCTGTGATCTGCATGGGCAGGGGATTGGATCTGCTCTTGTTCGCTACCGGCTTGAGCGTATTGCGCAGGACCATCCAGATCGGGCCGTTGTGATTGACACGTCGCAGCATACATCTCCTTTCTATGAGAAGATGGGATTTGAAACCCAGTCAGTTAAAGAGGATGGGTATGGACCGGGACTGCACATGGTGTTGATGAAGCGTCCGGTCTCATTGGCCTAGGTGTTTGCGGAAAATGTTTACCCCGTTCACATCCTCCTCAATGCATTGCCAGCCAAGTTTTTCATAATAGCTGCGCAGGCTGAGTTTTGCGAAGAGGTAGAGCGGTGTGCTTTCGCTGTTCCACGCCAGCTTTTCAAGCTCGTTCACAAGCCGCGCACCGATGCCTTTGCCTCTGTGTGCGGGCGAGATCCATAGGGATGCCAGCCATGGTGTGTATTGCGGGCGTTTACTCATATCTGATCTGACCAGCGTGACTGTGCCAAGGAACTGGTGTTGGTCATGAGCGATTAATGTTGTCGGTATGGTTGTCTTGTCAAAACTGGCCTGAAGTTCCTTATGAACATCTTCAATGGGGTGACCTTCTTCTTTCCACCATTCCAGCCAGATGCCCTTTGCGGCTTCTTCCAGATACTGCGGAGTGTCAGCCAGATCTGAAATTGTCAGGGAATCAATCATTGCCATCCTCTCTGCTGTTTGAGGGACTATAGCTTGGGCACGGGGTTTGTCAGTCTTAAAACATCAAGTTGTTTTGAGGTGAGGTTTGCAATTTTTGTAGGTTCTCTTAAATGCAGTTGATGCATGCTCGTGTTTCGCGCAGTATGTACTTTGGAACAGGGATTTAAGGAGTAGCTATGCTGGAGGATGCAAGTGACGCGGCGCCGGTAGACCAATCACGGATTAAACTTGGTCAGGGGCTTGGTCTTGGCTTGGCGCTTGGCGGGTTTTGCGGTGTTATTGCTATCCTGAGCTCAGCGGCAAGCTCGCATGCAGTAGACAACCAGCTTCTGCAGATTATCTCGCAAATTACGATGATGCATGCAGCTGCGTTTGTGGGGCTTGGTGTGGCTCACGGGATTACCAATTCAAAGGGCATTGCGCTTGCGATGCTACTGCTGTTTGCAGGGGTCGGGTTGTTCTGCGGTGATCTGGCTCAGCGGTTGTTCGTGGGCGATAAGCTCTTCGACTTTGCTGCTCCAACGGGCGGGATGTTGATGATCTTTGGCTGGCTTGTCGTCTTTCTGAGTGGCCTGAACCGGTTGATCAAGAGCTAGAGCGTATTCCCGAAAAGTGGGTCCGGTTTTCGGAGAAGAATACGCGTGAAAATAAACGCTTAGAGCTTGGTGCGTGAATTCATATGAACGTGACATGCTCTAAAGCGTTTCGAATCTTTTAGAAATGACAAAGGGCGAACCGATTGGTCCGCCCTTTTTTTGTTATGATATCCGGCTTGCAACGCCTTTTGCTTAACTGACCAGTCCGCGGCCTTTGAGAAGTGGTTCGATGGACGGCATTTTACCCCGGAAATCCATATAGGCTTTTGCCGGGTCCTGAGAGCCGCCCGCAGAATAGATAAACTCTTCCAGCTTGGACGCAGTGTCCGCATGGAAGGCATCGCCGGTTTCCTCAAAGGCTTCGAATGCATCAGCATCCATGACTTCTGACCAGAGGTAGCTGTAGTAGCCCGCAGAATATCCGTCACCTGAAAAGGCATGTAGGAGATGCGGGATGCGGTGGCGCATGATGATCTCTTTTGGCATGCCTATGTCGCCAAGGACCTTTTCTTCAACCTGAGCCGGGTCAAGCGTGGCGAGGGTTTCATCCTTATGGATTGCCATATCAACAATGGCCGTTGACAGATACTCAACGGTGGCAAAGCCCTGATTGAAGTTTGAGGCCGCCAGCAGACGCTCCAGCAGCTCTTCGGGAATGACTTCGCCGCTCTGGTAATGGCGGGCGAATTTCTTCAGGATTTCCGGCTGTGCCAACCAGTGCTCAAAGAGCTGGGAAGGCAGTTCCACAAAGTCCCGCGCCACGCTGGTGCCGGAGACAAGCGGGTGGGTGACGTTGGACATGAGGCCGTGGAGGCCGTGGCCAAATTCGTGGAACAGGGTGCGGGCATCATCAAAGGTCAGAAGGGTTGGTTCACCCTCTGGCGCTTTGGAGAAGTTCATCACATTGACGATGATGGGCCGGATGTCGCCTTTCAGCTTCTGCTGGGAGCGGAACGCACTCATCCAAGCACCGGAGCGCTTGGAAGAGCGGGCGAAGTAATCACCGATAAAGATGCCGAGGTGTTTGTTGTTTTTGTCGAAGACCTCAAAGACACGAAGGTCCGGATGATAAAGATCCTGTCCCTTCAGCTCTTTGAAGGTGAGGCCAAATAGGCGAGTTGCGGTGTAAAAGGCGGCTTCGATCATCTGGTCGAGCTGGAAGTATGGCTTGATCTCGGCTTCATCCAGATCGTGCTTTGCGCTGCGCACTTTTTCTGAATAGTAGCGCCAGTCCCATGGAGCGATCTTGATGTTATCGCCTTCGTTTTGTGCCATCTCCTGCAGGTCTGCGGCTTCTTCCAGTGCACGTTCTTTGGCTGGGCCCCACACGTTGGCCAGCAGTTCCTCTACCGCGCCGGTGTTCTTTGCCATGACATCGTCCAGCTTGAATGCGGCGAAGTTTTCAAAGCCGAGCAGTCTGGCTTTTTCATTGCGCAGCTGAACGGTTTCGCGAACGATCTCGGAGTTATTGGTCTTGCCCGGATTATTGCCGCGGTTTGCCCAAGCGGTGAAGGCTTCCTCACGCAAGTCACGGCGTTTGGAGAATTGCAGGAACGGCTCAATGGACGAGCGGGAGAGGGTGATGGCGTACTTGCCCGGTTCTCCGCGTTCCTCGGCAGCTGCACTGGCGGCTTTGACAAGGAAGTCCGGCAGGCCTTCCAGATCACTTTCGTTTTCCAGAAGCAGTTTGTAGGAAGCTTCGTCAGCCAGAACGTTCTGCGCAAAGCTGGTGCCAAGGGTGGCAAGGCGCTCGTTGATTTCTGCGATGCGGGCTTTGCCTGTGGCATCCAGGCCAGCGCCGGCGCGCTGATAGGTGGAATAGTAACGCTCAAGCACACGGTTCTGCTCAGGTGTGAGATTCAGCGTGTCCTTTTTGGCAATCAGAGTTTCGATGCGCTTGTAGAGGTCCGGGTTCAGGTGCTTTTTGGTGCTGTAGGCGGCGAGTTTGGGAGAAATGTTGCGTTCGACCTGCTGCAGGGTTTCGTTGGTATCTGCAGAGGAGAGGTTGAAAAATATGCTTGCAACCTGCTCCAGAGCATCTTCCGCCAGCTCCAAAGCAGCAATGGTGTTCTCAAAAGTCGGTTCTTCAGGATTTTGAGCGATGCGCTTGATGTTCGCTTCGCCCGCCTCACAGGCCTCTTCAAAAGCGTCTTCAAAATCTTCCGGTTTGATTTGTGAGAAAGGCGGAAGTCCAAACGGGGTTTTCCAATCTTGCAAAAGAACCTTTGCGATCTCGCTCATTTTCAATCTCCGGTGACAACAAAATACAGGTTGGTCTCTCCGATGCGTGTGGGAGAGACAAGCAGCTTTCAAACAATATGGGACGCGCGCTCCCGCAGGACAGCGGTGCCTCTTTAAGGGAACGCGCGCTGGAGACGTGAATATGGGTGCTAATGGGAGCGGCGTAAAGGAAGCGGGGTGAAAAATCTCCCAATAGATCCCAATGGGTGTGCTTTATAGGAAGGGGACGGGCAATGCACCCGAAGGGGCGTCTGTGGCAAAAGCCGGGGGTCTTGGTGATGCCAGTGTTATGACCCAGAAATTATG
Organism: uncultured Pseudovibrio sp.; assembly: GCA_947494035.1. Classification (GTDB taxonomy): domain Bacteria; phylum Pseudomonadota; class Alphaproteobacteria; order Rhizobiales; family Stappiaceae; genus Pseudovibrio. Next base: position 51,842 of record CANLTN010000021.1, read on the forward strand.
ATAGGTGCCGTCTGCTCTGCGCGTGCGAGCAATGCCCATCTGTGTCACGTTCTTGTTGAGCAGGTTTCTGTTGTGACCACGTGAGTTTTTCCAACCGTTTATAACATCGGTCACATTCGCTTGGCCCGCACCCAGATTTTCTCCCGCAGCGGCGTATTGATAGCCCTTAGCCCGAAGGCGGCTTGCCAGTGAGGAGCCGGAGTGGCGGGGAGTCTTGAGGGAGTCCCGACTTGCGATATGATCTGCCATGTCCTGTGAGACTGCTTCGAGCTGCGAATTCAGTTCCAGCGCAGGTAATGAATGCTGAGCCCGCCATGCATTGATCTGGCGAAGGGCTTCGCCCCGATCGCTTCCTGCGTGGGTTATCTCTGTATCTTGCGTTGTTCCTGTCGCCGAGCCTACACAGCCAGCGAGAGAGACAGCCAGTAGCGCGGCTGCTGTTGTCTTCCTTAAATGCATGTTCGTGATCCCGTTCTTATGAGTGAAATTGGGCTGAACCTTTACGTATCAGGAGAAAGCCGCCTTACTTCTCAAAGTCATTTTGTGGCGGTTAGCTCTGATGGTGCATTGGAGCTTGGGGTGTTCAAGCAGGTGAGCTGCCTCTAGCAGATCGGCAGTGATATGCTCTCGTCGCTTGTGAATTTCGGAAAGTGGGGGTGTCAGTTGGTGGGGACTGGCAGTGCGGCTGTGGGGCCCCCTGTATTTGTAGCCGGGTTGCTAGGTGCGGCGAGTGTCATGACCCAGAAATTGCGGTAGGTGCCGTCTGCTCTGTTGGTGCGCGCGATCCCCATATGGGTGACGTGCCTGCTGAGCAAGTTTCTGTTGTGGCCGGGGGAGTTTTTCCATCCGGTGATGGCCTGGGTCAGAGTAGAGTAACCTGCGCCCAGATTTTCTCCGCCCGTTGAGGTTCTATATTGGCTGGTTTGGGTGCGGCGGGACAGAGAGGAGGCAGAATGGCGGGGTGTCTGGAGTGTATCCCGTCGGGCTACGTGGTCGGCCATATCTTGCGATACCCTTGTGAGGTGCGGGTCCAGCTGTAGGGGAGGTACGTTGTGCTGGGCGCGCCATGCGTTGACCTGTCGCAGTGCGTCGTTCTGGTTGACTGCAACATGAGTCAGTTCTACTGATTCTGAACCGAGGCCAATACAGCCAGCAAGAGATGCAGCCAGTAATAGGGCTGCTGCCGTCTTAAATTTGCAATTCACGTTTGTAATCCCGAATTGGCGGATATGTATGATCCTCCCTATGTGCGAAATCGGGCTAAATCTGTGCAATTCATGGTTAATCCGGATGGTTTTCGAGATTTTTTCCGCATCTTTGCCATCTGAGGTAAAGGTGTTGGCGCGTTAAGTGTCCTTCAGGTTGTTCCTTGGGCGTGTGGTCCACGTGGTGGGACGTGTGCTGCCTGTTGTTGTTAGGCAGCACCATGCTCTCGATTCTTGTCAGTTTTGGAGTGTGAGGCCTTATCTGATCTGGACTGGCAGTGCGGCTGTGGTGCTGCCTTCTGCTGGGACCGGCTCTTGGGGTGCGGCGAGTGTCATGACCCAGAAATTGCGATAGGTGCCGTCTGCTCTGTTGGTGCGCGCGATCCCCATATGGGTGACGTACTTGTTGAGCAGGTTCTTGTTATGGTCGGGGGAGGTTTTCCAACCAGTCATGGCTGCAGAGATGCTCGCGTAGCCTGCGCCCAGATTTTCTGCACCTGCTTTGGATTTATATCCGTTGGTCTGGGTGCGTTTGATCAGGGACGTGGAAGAATGCCGACGTGTCTTGAGGGAATCCAGACGGGCAATATGGTTGGCCATATCCTGTGAGACCTGACTGAGGTGCGGGTCCAGCTTGAGCGGAGGCAAGGAGTGCTGGGCGCGCCATTCATTGGTTTGGCGTAAGGCTTCCTGCTTGTTGATTGAGATCTGAGTTATCTCTGCGTTCTTTGTTTCTGATTGGAAGCTGGCACAGCCAGCAAGAGTTGCAGCCAGCAATAAGGCTGCCGTCTTCTTAAAATTCAAATCCACTTGTGTAATCCCGAAATGCCTTGGTCGCTCCACCCTAACTATGAAATTTGGCTAAAACTGTACAGGTAAACGTAAACCTACGTAATCACCGAGCTTTTGCCGCGTCATCAATGCTTCAGGTGCTCATCAGGTTGGTCTTTGAAGGTGCTGACGTGGCGTTTGGGTAGTCCCTTAATTTGACTGTAGAATTTTTGGGAATGTGTTCTGGAAGGTGAGGTGCGTATTGTTCTTGGGGAGCAACATGCATTCACTCTTGTTTTACTCGGGAGTGTGGAGGGCCTCACGGCGATTATGTCGGCGCAAATGAACCTTGCAATATCCGTGACGGACGATGAAGTTGAAAGGCCTGAGCAGCAGGCTCTTTGGCTCCGTATTGTGGGACGCGATTGGGTGGCTCCGATTGTGCTTATACTGGTGTGTCTGTTTTTATATCAGCCGGGTTTGCCAGTGGTCCCACCTCTTGACCGCGATGAGGCGCGGTTTGCCCAGGCCTCCAAGCAGATGATGGAGACAGGCAACTATGTTTCCATTTATTTTCAGGAGGTTGCCCGCAATAAAAAGCCTATCGGAATTTATTGGGCCCAAGTGGGTGCTGCCAAGCTGTTGGGGTATAATGAGCAGGCACCTATCTGGGTGTATCGTCTACCCTCTGCCTTTGGTGCAATCGCTGCTGTCTTACTCACCTATTGGGCCGGGCGTGCCTTCTACAGGGAGCAACAAGCCTTTCTGGCGGCTTTGTTTGTCGCTTTAGCTCTTGTTTTAAATGCGGAAGCGCATCTGGCGACTGCAGATGCGGCCTTATTGGCGTGTGTCATGCTGGCTCAAGGGGCGCTTGCGCGTGTCTGGCTTGCACAGCAGAACCATGCCTTGTGGGGTCCGGCCTTGCTGTTCTGGCTTGGTCTTGCGCTGGGCACTCTGATTAAGGGGCCCATCATTCTTATGGTATGCGGTTTTACCGTGCTGTCTTTATGTCTTTGGGAAAGGCAGATTGCGTGGCTGCGGGGGCTTGCTCCCGTCATTGGTTTTTTGGCGTTTCTATCCCTTGCGTCACCTTGGCTCATTGCAATCTACGTTGAAACGGATGGTGCGTTTTTCAATGAGGCTCTGGGTGGAGACTTTTGGGCGAAGATTGCGGTCGGGCGCGAATCCCACGGCGCACCTCCACTTACACATCTACTTGTCAGTTTTATTGTTTTCTGGCCGATCCCCCCTTTTCTTGTTGCAGGTTTTTCTATAATTAGGCAAGAAGTTGATAGGTATTGTTATAGGTTCTTGTTGTGTTGGCTGATCCCGTCCTGGGTCATTTTTGAATTGGTTTCAACAAAGCTGCCTCACTACACACTGCCCATGATGCCAGCAGTCGCATTGTTGACGGCTGGTGTGGTGATGACCAGTAATTCTGGGAAGATTGGTGTTTACTGGCGCTATGCGGCCGCTTTTTTGTTGCTGCTGGTGCCTGCGGGTATTTTCCTTGCAGTTCTTGTCGGGCCGTTCTTGCTTGATTTGTGGCCGTCTCCTCCGGGTGCGGTGCTGTGTGGGTTGGCGTTGGTTGCTGCGTTATCAGGTGCTCGTCGTCTGATTAAGGGAAGGCTGATTGGTGCGCTGCCATCAGCATTTGTGTCGGCCTTGCTAATGTTTACCGGCTTTTGGGTGTTTTCGGCCCCGGCACTGACAACCATCTGGATTTCTGGCCGCCTTGTGGAGGCTGTTGAACAGGTTTCAGGATGCGCGCGGAAAGAGGTTGCAACAACAGGTTTCTATGAGCCCAGCTTCGTATTTTTGCAGGGCACACAAACAAAACTATTAGGTGCGGACGGAGCAGCGCGTTTTCTGGCTGGCGGAGGGCCAGAATCTGGAGTGTCCGAAGGGACCTGCAGGATCGTGCTGGTGGAAGGGAGGCAGCTGAAACAGTTTGATGCGGAAGCCCGTCGTTTGGGGGTGACTGCGTCGGCAGTCTCAACTGTATCCGGTTTGAACATTAATGGCGGTAAAGCATTGCTGATACATATTTTTTCCGAGGGTGGGGCGACAAAATGATTGATGATGGCTCCATTGACACTTTAGAACGTCCGGTGGGGGACGTGAAGAAAGAAGATAAGACACCGCGTGAGAGAAGCTCTTACAAGCTGGAAGAGGTGCCGCTTGAGGCTACTCCTGAAATAAGCGTTGAAAGCTTAACGGGCGTTGCGGAAGATGATCCGACACTATGGGATCGTCTGAAAAGGCTGTTAGCCATTGCGGGTGCTAATGCGCGGGGGCAGCTTTCAGATGCCTCTACGATTTTACAAAATCGAAAAGCGCGAAGCACCGTTGCTGTTTCAGCTCTTCCTGCTCTTTTGAAACCCCAAAACGTCGTTGCCTTGCTGATAGGGCTTTGCGGGTTGGCGATGGTCTTTCTGGACCACAGCAGCCCGATCTGGGCGCGCCAACTCCCTGCTGGCTATCATGATTTCTTTGATGTGGTCACAGATCTGGGTAAATCCGACTGGGTGCTGTACCCAGCAGGACTATGGATTCTAGCAGTGATTTTTGGTGGCTGGCAGCGTCTCCCGTTTCGTAGAAAGATGGCAGTGTCGTATTTGACGATATACGGGAGTTATCTGTTCTTTGTTGTTGCTGCCAGCGGACTGCTTGCCATTGTTTTGAAGTGGAATATTGGGCGGGCTCGGCCAACCTTGTTTGACGAAGCTGGGCCATTGTATTTCGACTTTTTCGCGTGGGAGGCAAAGCTTTCCAGTTTTCCTAGCGGACATGCGACAACGGCTGGCACTCTGATTGTTGCGTTGGCCTTGATTGCACCGAAGATGCGTTGGCTATTTGTCGTCGTTGGGCTCTGGATTGCAGCCAGCCGAGTGATTGTCGGTGCCCATTATCCAAGTGATGTGGTGGCTGGCCTTGTGTTAGGTGGCGCATTTTCTTACTGCAGCGCACGTTGGATGGCTCGGCGGCGGATCGGGTTTGTGTTTGATGAACATGGCGGTGTGCAGCCGATCATGAACAGTTTCTCTGCGGCCTTATGCTTAAGGTCCTGGCGAGCAACGGGCTCTGACAGTTCTTCTCCCGTGCAAAAACAATCGGAGACACTCCGGGCTGAATGAGGTCACTGCCCTTAGCCAGAACGGAGTTCCGTGAAAGGGTAGGGGTAGCTGGAATGATCAAGAGTGCCGGTGAGAGCAAGATCGACGTCAGCGTCGTTATTCCTGCCAAGAATGAGAGCGATAACCTACCGCCCCTACTGGATGAAATTGCTGAGGCGCTGCGGGACTACACGTTTGAGGTGATCGTGGTCGATGATGGGTCGACCGATGACAGTCTTGACGTCTTGCAGCGCTATGCAGCGGAGCACAAGTTCCTACGTTTGCTGCATCATAAATACTCCGGCGGTCAGAGCTGTTCTGTGCGGTCGGGGGTATTGCATGCTCGCGGCAAATACATTGCCACAATTGATGGTGATGGACAGAACAATCCGATTTACTACCGCGAAATGCTCGCTGCCATGAAGGAGGGCGGGGAGCGTGTTGGGCTTGTTGCAGGCCAGAGGCTTGGGCGTAAGGCCGGTTTTTTTAAGCGCTATGCATCGAAAGCTGCCAACAAGCTGCGCGGGGCGATCTTGAAAGACAATACGCGCGACAGCGGGTGTGGCCTGAAGATGTTGCGGCGGGATGTTTTCTTGCGGCTGCCGTATTTTGATAGCTGGCATCGGTTTTTGCCCGCTCTCGTTATCCGTGAAGGCTACGAGGTCGTCCATGTGGATGTGGTTGACCGGGAACGGGCCTTTGGTGTTTCCAAATATGGAATTCTGGATCGGGCCCTGCTGGGAGTTCTTGACCTGTTTGGGGTGTGGTGGTTGCGGCGGCGTCGGAAAGTCATTCCGGAAATCAGGGTTGTGACAGACACTAAGCAGTCTCCTGCGAAGGAGGATTCTTGATGTTCGCAGCTCTTCTTGACTGGCTTTATGATGTTTTTGTTGCCCAATGGGACTTCTGGGTGATGTGGGGGTTCGTGGCGCAGTTCATGTTCATGATGCGCTTCATGATTCAATGGGTTGCCTCTGAACGTGTCGGCAGATCAATCGTTCCAGTTGCGTTCTGGTTCTTCTCCATAGGTGGTGGAGCGCTGCTTCTGACTTACGCAATCGTCAAGGAGGATCCGGTATTTATTGCGGGGCAGAGCCTTGGATTGATCATTTATTTCCGAAACCTATGGCTTATCTACAAGGAAAAACGCCGGGACCCGAATTTCTAGGTGATTTATCCGCAATAAATGCAGCTTGAATGCACCCAAAATGCTGAATGTGATTTGCCCATGGGGAAGATAGACTTCCTCGTGGGTTTTTCGTAAAATTGCGTATTATTTGGGCAAACCGATTGTAATCCTTAGTGAAAAATACGTATTTTTGAAGAAAGTTGCTCAGAATCTGAGATCAGTCTTCAAGGTTAGTTTTTTCATTGCGTCCGTTATCTAAGTAATATTTCCGCTATATTTCAGTATTGTTTGGATTAATTTGTTTGATGTTGTAAATGGCGCTACGTTTATCATTTTGATTAATGGTTAAAGCGTGTGCAGCAGAGATGTAAATCGTACAGAAACTTTGTTAGGGCTCGCGAATATAGCTTGCTAGACTAACTTATTAATAAAAACCTCTTGACGTTTTAATAGAAATATCATCGAATGCTTAGCAAGGAGTGGTTGAAGCCAATAGGGGGGCTTTAAGGGCATGCGCTGACATGTCTGTCCTGGATGTTTTCCTAGGAGAAGGGAAACAACCTGCTACTTCCGGTGATGAATTTTAAAAATTGGACAAAAAAAGAGGCTCCAATTCTATGAAAAAAATGATCCTTCCAGTTGCGCTGGGTGCAGCGTTTGCGGCAACTTCGCTTTCCGCAGCCACTGCTGGCACTCTTGAAGACGTGCAAGAGCGCGGCACATTGCGCTGCGCGGTTTCCACTGGTCTTGCTGGCTTTTCGTACACTGACGAAAACGGTAAGTGGCAGGGCTTTGATGTAGACTACTGCCGTGCGGTAGCTGCTGCTGTTCTGGGCGATGCGGATGCTGTTGAGTTCTCTCCAACCACTGGTAAGACCCGCTTTACTGCGCTGGCTTCCGGTGAGGTAGACATCCTTTCCCGTAACACAACCTGGACATACTCCCGTGATGCTGACCTGAAGTTCACCTTCCTGGGTGTGAACTACTACGACGGTCAGGGCTTCATGGTGAAGAAGTCTCTCGGCGTTACCTCCGCTAAGGAGCTGGACGGTGCGACTGTTTGTATCCAGACCGGTACAACTACAGAGCTGAACCTGTCTGACTACTTTACAGCTCAAGGCATGTCTTACGAGCCACTGTCCATCGAGACAAACACTGAAGGTCGTGCAAACTACCTTGCAGACGCTTGTGACGTGTACACCACCGATGCTTCCGGTCTGGCTGCTTCTCGTGCAACATTCGAGAACGCTGCTGATCACATCATTCTTCCAGAAATCATCTCCAAAGAGCCTCTTGGTCCGCTCGTCCGTCATGGCGACGATCAGTGGGCAGACATTGGTCGCTGGGTTCTGAACGCGATGAAGATTGCGGAAGAAAAAGGCATCACGGCTGCAAATGCAGACGATATGGCTGCAACTTCCCAGGATCCAGAAGTTAAGCGTCTGCTTGGTGCTTCCGGCGAAATGGGCGCTGCTATCGGCCTAGACAACAACTTTGCTCTGGTCGCGATCAAGGCAGTTGGCAACTACGGTGAATCTTTCGAGCGTCACCTGGGTACACAGACCAAGGTTAACCTTGCTCGCGGTCTGAATGCTTCCTGGACCGAAGGTGGTCTGCAGTACGCACCTCCATTCCGTTGATCTGACTGAGATCTGACAAAAAGGGGGCGCTGTTGCAGGCTGACAGCGCCCTTTTTACTAAGCATAATAAATAAGGCGGGCTACTTATGAGCACTTCAACCGTACCAGCCGATAATAGCTTCCAGTTGTCGCAACTGTGGCGAGACGCTCGATACAGATCCTATACGATCCAGATTATCGCGCTTATCCTTGCTCTGTCAGTTGTGATGATGCTCATCAGCAATGCTGTCGAGAACCTCGAAGCACTTGGCAAAGATTTCAATTTCGGATTCCTATTTGAACCAGCCGGCTATGGCATTGATCAGGTTCTGGTGGAATACACCGCTAGTTCTGAGCACTGGAAAGCGGCACTTGTTGGCTTGCTCAACACACTGCTGGTTGCTTTTCTGGCATGTCTGGCTGCGACAGTCATCGGCGTCTTCGTTGGTGTTCTGCGTCTCTCCAACAACTGGGTCGTTTCCCGTTTGATGGCGGTTTACATTGAGGGCGTGCGTAACGTGCCACTGCTGCTGCAGATTTTGGCATGGTATGCAATCTTCATTCACGTCTTTCCCAAGCCAAAGCAGGCCGAGCCCATACTCGGTGGGGCGTTGGTTGCAACTAACCGTGGTTTTTATATTCCAGGCTTCACCTACGAAGGCGCTTATCTTGCCGTTGTAGCTGTGTTCCTGGCCTCAATCGCGGGTATTTTCATCTTTCGCTCCTGGGCTAAAAAACGTCAGGAAGATACTGGTCAGATCTTGCCAGTTGGGCTTTACAGCCTTGGTCTGCTGATTGTTCCAACAGCGCTTGTGTATTTTATCGCCGGCATGCCAATTGGTCTGGAGTTCCCAACTCTTAAAGGCTTCAACTACGTTGGTGGCACAAAGGCTGGTACACCGCTGATCGCGTTGTGGTTTGCGCTTTCCATCTATTCTGCTGCGTTTGTTGCGGAAATTGTTCGTGCTGGCATTATGGCGATCAGTAAGGGACAGTCCGAAGCTGCTTATGCTCTTGGTCTGCGTCCACAACGGACGATGAGCCTTGTTGTTCTGCCGCAGTCACTGCGCATTATCATCCCGCCAATGATCTCCAACTACCTGAACATCACCAAGAACTCTTCTTTGGCGATTGCGGTTGGTTATATGGATCTGACAGGTACGCTCGGCGGCATTACGCTGAACCAGACCGGTCGTGAGATGGAATGTATGTTGTTGCTCATGGCAACCTATCTGGTGATCTCGCTGTCGATTTCAGGGGTCATGAACTACTACAACGAATCCGTAAAGCTGAAGGGGCGCTAAGATGAGTGAAACTAATTTCGCCTTTGTTGCGACCTCTGAAAAACCTCAGTTACCGCCTCCTCAGGGCACAACCGGTGCTGTTGGCTGGGTTCGTGAAAACCTGTTCTCCTCGCCGCTTAACACGATTCTGACGCTGCTCTCCCTGTTCGTCGTCTATTCGACTATTCCGGGCGTGGTGAACTGGGCGTTTGTGAATTCTGTGTGGAATGCAAATTCTCTGGATGAGTGCCGGGCACTGACTGAAAACGGCGCTTGCTGGGCGGTTATTCGCGAGCGTTATCATCAGTTCCTGTTCGGTTTCTATCCGAGTGAGCTTTACTGGCGTCCTCTTCTTGCATTTGGCTTGTTGTTTGTGGCGCTTGTTCCAGCTCTTTGGGATGGTATGCCGAAGCGCAGCGTGGCGCTGATCGGCTCCATGGCTTACCCGTTTGTGGCGTTCTGGCTGATTTGGGGTGGTCTTGGCCTTGAGCCGGTTTCCTCCACCAAGCTGGGCGGTCTGCTGCTGACCATGATCATTGGTGTTTCCGGTATCTCGTTCTCGCTGCCGATCGGTATTGTGCTGGCGCTATCGCGTAGTTCAAACCTGCCAATCGTGAAGTCGCTGGCGGTTATCTTCATCGAGTTCATTCGCGGTGTGCCGCTGATCACTTTGCTGTTTGTTGCGCACGTGCTGCTCAACTACTTCCTGCCAAAGGGCGTAAACTTCGACATCGTGCTGCGTGTTGTCATCATGGTGACGCTGTTTGCAAGTGCCTACATGGCGGAGGTTATTCGTGGTGGTCTGGCTGCTTTGCCGAAGGGGCAGTATGAGGCTGCGGATGCGCTTGGTCTTGGTTATTGGCAGAGCATGCGTCTGATTATTCTGCCGCAAGCGATGAAAATCTCCATCCCGGGAATCGTGAATACCTTTATTGGCCTGTTCAAAGATACTACACTGGTACTGATCATTGGCCTGATGGATCCTCTCGGACTGGTTGCGCCAACATTGGCTGATCAACGCTGGAATGGTATTTATGTGGAACTTTATGCGTTTATCGCGTTCATGTTCTTTATCTTCTGCTTTGCAATGTCCCGATATTCAATGTATCTGGAACGCAAACTGCATACCGGCCACCGCTAGTCGCCTGGTGCGTGCTTGATACGTACTTGATACGTACTTGACCCGTGCCAAAAGAAACTCGGAGTTATAAAAATGAGTGACGTAAACCTTGCCGAAGATATCCAGGCGGACCGCTCGAAAATGCATGTATCCGATACCGATGTGGCTATCGAGATTACTGGTATGAACAAGTGGTACGGAGACTTTCACGTTCTGCGCGACATTAACCTGAAGGTTATGCGCGGCGAGCGGATCGTTATCTGTGGCCCTTCCGGTTCTGGTAAATCTACCATGATCCGCTGCATCAACCGTCTTGAAGAGCATCAGAAGGGCCGGATCATCGTTGATGGTATCGAGCTGACTTCTGACCTGAAGAAGATTGATGAAATTCGCCGTGAAGTGGGTATGTGCTTCCAGCACTTCAACCTGTTCCCGCATCTGACCATTTTGGAGAACTGTACACTGGCTCCAATCTGGGTTCGCAAGATGCCTAAGAAGCAGGCCGAAGAGATTGCGATGCACTACCTTGAGCGTGTGAAGATCCCTGAGCAGGCCAACAAGTATCCTGGTCAGCTTTCCGGTGGTCAGCAGCAGCGTGTGGCGATTGCTCGCTCGCTGTGCATGAACCCGAAGGTTATGCTGTTCGATGAGCCGACCTCTGCGCTTGATCCTGAGATGATCAAGGAAGTGCTGGACGTGATGATCGGTCTGGCGGAAGAGGGCATGACAATGCTCTGCGTGACCCACGAAATGGGCTTTGCCCGTAAAGTGGCAAACCGTGTGATCTTCATGGATCAGGGCCAGATTGTTGAGCAGAATGAGCCAGAGCCATTCTTCACCAATCCACAGCATGAGCGTACAAAGCTGTTCCTCTCCCAGATCCTCAACCACTGATCTGGTCAGAGCTATCAATCAAAAGCCCCGCTGTTTCAGCGGGGCTTTTTTTTGTCTGTTGCTAGAGCGCGTTGCGTTCATATGCATTCACGGGCCAAGCTCTAGTTCGTTATTTTCACGTGTATTCCTACCCCAAAATCAGGGTCACTTTTCGGGAATATCTGTAGAATGCTGACTTCACTCGAGCCACCCGTATTCTTTGAGAATCCGGAGGTTTCTTAGAGTGACAATTCCGCGGCATTCCGCGAGGACACCTTCAGATAGTGCAGGCCAGTTGATTGGCCAGCTTCCATCCTCCTGTTGCTGATTGATGAGGGCTTGGAGGTGAGGTTGAATTTCGTCTTTTGTGAAAAACCGTGCAGCCGGGCTTGCCGGACTCGGGGCAAAGTGCAGCGGCGAGAAAACATATCCATCAGCATTGGTTTGGAAAACTGTGGCCTGTCTCAGTAGCTTCCCTAGTTCCTGCAGGGCTTGTTCTGCTCGCTTGGTGTCTGGGTTGCTTGCGAGAAAAGCCAGACCCGTTTGAATGGAGTGGGAGCTTGTAGCGTCGAGTCGAGTTATGGCGTGCCAGCAGAACTCCTCTGCACGTTTCATCCAGGGGTGAGAGATCCCATTTTCCCAAAGCTTTGACAGGATCACCCCCGTTGGATTGATAGAGCTGGCTTGTGGTTCTTCGCAGGCCCACCAGAAGGCTCTTGGTGCAGCTTCAACAGTTGGGTGTGAGAATGGTAAGCCGCCATCAGGGTTCGTGAGCTCATGGAGGGCATCACAGATTAAGAGGAACTTATCGGGCTCTGCGTTTATGGTATCCAGCAGTTCCATTGCGACTGCCTGATCGATGGGTTGGGGCGCAGAGGCTCGTTTGTCTGGCTCCAAGCCGTAGCCATAAAGACCGTTCGCATGTTGATATGCGGCTAATGCCCGCTCAATCGGCTTCGTTGGTCCTGATTCAAAATGAAACGAGAACAAGTGCCTCTCGAGGAGCCTTGCATTGGCATATATGTAATCGCGTGCTTGTGCTAGATCGGGGGGTCTCATGCTTGTTCCAAGAGTGACTCGCAGATTGAAGTTCAAGGCTGGTTGGCATCGTAATTTATAGAAGCGGTGGACTCAACGCATTAAGAAAACCGGACCTATAAGCCTGTGTGCTTCTTACAGCGGCGTGCAGGCCTCTTCTGTGGGCACAGGGGCTGCTTCATGATTTAGCTGGAGGTATCGGGTGTCGGTGTGGTGGGCCTTGGTAAACTGGGTAGCCTCCAGTGCATCCGCGATAGGTGAGGGGCGGATACCCTCGTTGGCGGCGTAGGTAATCATGTCAGGGCGTTTGCGGGCCGTTGGGCGGTTCTTAGAGTACCAGAGAGAGCAGTTTCTTGGTTTCGGATTGCTGTTCTTCGGTATCTTTGTATTCGCCGCACACGCGGCTGATGGCGGAGTGGATCATGAAGGCGCGGATGGAGACTGCGCCGAGTTTTGGCTCCATGGGTTTGATGGACTGATCCTGCTGGCCCTTTTCGATGAAGCGCTGAAACAGCTTGTCGATGCTGGTTGCAACCGCGATGAAGTTTTGCGCGCGAATGCCTTTTTCCCAGCCTGCTGTGTCGATGAAGATACGCAGGAATTCCGGTTGTTTTTCAAAGTATTGTAGTATTTCCATGAGAGACTGGGTTAGGAGGCCTCGTCCGCTCAGTGGGCTGCTTTCTGCGGCCTTGTGAAGCTCGTTCACACAGGTCTCCAGCTCTTTGAGCCCGATCTCGGCAAAGAGGCCGAGCTTGTCGCCGAAGTGGGCGAAGAGGGTGCCCTTGGAGACGTTGGCCTGTGCGGCGATACTTTCTGTGCTCACCGCGTTGAAGTTGCCCTGATTGAATAGGTTGGTTGCAGCCACCAGAATGCGCTGGCGGGTTTCTTGCGCGCGTTTTTGTTTACCCTGAAGCATAGTTCCCTCAAACTCAATAATATGACTATGGTCAAAAAATAAATTGACTCCAGTCATATTTTGAAAATAAGTTGACCGCAGTCAAATAAATGGAGTCCCTATGACGAACAGGATTTTTGTGTTTAGCGGTCATTTTGGAAAAGATCGTCTTGGACATGCTCTTGCTGAATCCTATGCGGCTGCTGCGCGCAAGGGTGGTGCACAGGTGCGGGTGATGCACCTTGGCGCGATGGAGTTTGATAGTGCACTGCGATCAGGTGATTATTATGGTGAGCAAGTGCTGGAGCCTGATGTGGTGGCGTTTCAGGAGAACCTGACATGGTGCACCCATTGGGTGCCGGTCTACCCGTTGTGGTGGGGTGGTATGCCGGGGCAGATGAAGGGCTTGCTGGACCGTGCTTTGCTGCCGGGGTTTGCCTTCCGCATGGTGGAAGGGGAAGAGGTGCCAGCCAAGCTCTTGAAGGGGCGCAATGCCAGAGTGTTGATTACCAGTGATACAGCGGCGCATTATTATGATGAACTTTATGAGCGTGCGCATGACAAGGTGATGAGCCGACAGATCCTTGAGTTTGTCGGGTTCGAAGAGCATAGCCTGCACATGTTCTCGCCAGTGTTCTCTGCGAGTGAAGAGGAGCGTACCGCGTGGCTTGCAGAGGCTGCGCAATTGGGTGAACAGGATGCGCTCGCCCAGAAGGATGTGATGGCTGCTTAATGTAAAAGCCCTGCAAATCAATGATTTGCAGGGCTTTGTTGAGATTATTGTTTTGGTTTAAGTCAGGCAGGTTCGCTGATGACCTCGGTCTTTTGACTGGAGCCCCATTCGGTCCAGGAGCCATCATACAGCGCTGTTTTGGTGAAGTTCGCACGCTCCAGTGCCAGTGAGAGCACGGCAGCTGTGACGCCTGACCCGCAGGACGTAATCACCGGAGTTGAGGCATCCACGCCAGTCTGATTAAAGATGTCCTGCAGCTCCTCTTTGCTGCGTAGCTTGCCTTCGTTCAGCAAAAGGGTATGGGGCAGGTTCAAAGCGCCCGGCATATGACCGCCGCGCACGCCGTCTCGTGGTTCGACTGCCTGCCCTTTAAATCGTGCTGACGGGCGGGCATCCAGCACAAGGTGGCTGCTGGTTTGCAAAGCTTCCTGCACCTCGTCCAGATTGCGCACCATGTCGTGGTTTAGAATGGCGGTGAAGTGACGTGGCAGGCGGGCTGGGGTTTCATCGGTGACCGAATTGCCTTCCGCTTTCCACGCAGGCAGGCCGCCGTCGAGCACAAAGACGCTTTTGACGCCGAAGGCGCGGAACATCCACCAGACGCGGGCAGCGGAGAAAAGACCTGCACCGTCATAAACGACGATGGTCTGGCCGTCGCCAATACCCATCTGGCGCATTTTGGAGGAGAACACATGCGGCTCCGGTAGCATGTGTGGAAGCTCCGAGTTCTGGTCGGAGACCTCGTCGATGTCCATGAACAGCGCGCCGGGAATATGCTCCTGCCGATATTCCTTTTTGGCATCGCGCTGCATTGCTGGCAGGTACCAGGAGGCGTCAATGACTACCACATCGGGCGCATTCAGGTGTTCCTTGAGCCAGCTTACTGAGACAATCGGATCCTGCGTCATGTTTTAGTCCTCCAACTGAATGCGAACGCGTCTGTTCTGACGGCCCTTTTTCTCAATCTTGGTGATTGCAGCTTTGCCAATCTGTGCGGTCTGGGAAACGTGTGTGCCGCCGCACGGCTGCAAATCAATGCCCGTACCAATTCTTATCAGTCTGACCCGACCGCTGCCCATAGGTGGTTTTACGCTCATGGTTTTTACAAGGCCGGGATTGCTTTCCAACTCTTCGTCGGTGATCCATTCCTGCGTGATTGCATGATCGCCTGAAATCAGGTCCTGAAGCTTTTGTGTCAGCTCTTCCTTGTCCAGCGTTGCCTCTGGAATATCGAAGTCCAGACGGCCTGTGCCATCGCTGATCTGGCCACCAGTTACCGGAAAGGGCAGAACAACAGAGAGCAGGTGCAGGGCAGTGTGCACGCGCATGCGCTTGTAGCGGGTCTCCCAGTCAATATGCGCGATGACTTTCGTACCTGCGTTCAGTGCTTCCGGCAGTTGAGTGCCTTCGGCTGGTACGTGCACGATTTGTGTGCGGTCTTTGGAATAAACGGTCGTTGCAACTGGAATACGCGTGCCGTCTTCAAGCTCAAGGGAGCCGCAGTCGCCGGGCTGGCCGCCGCCATTGGGGTAAAAACAGGTGCGGTCCAAAATGATGCCGCCCTCCGGGGTGATTTCGCTCACAGTGGCTTCGCTGCTGCGCAGGTAGGCATCTTCTCGGTATAAATGTTCAGTCATAGGATAGTCTCATGTGGGGGATGTGCGTTTTGAAATGAATTTCCGCACCTTAAAGTGTTTATTTCAAGCAGTGGAGCGGGCGCTCAGCAGTTTGACTGCGAAGGCTGCCATGATGGCCGCAAAGGAATAATCCATGAGGCGCATGATACGTGGCGAACTGCGTAGAAATGTGGATACAGCAGAGGCGCCAAACATCAGCGCAAGATTGCTTGGTACGTTCAGTACAATGAAAAAGACACCAAGGAACAACAGTTTAGAGGCTGCGTATGGATCTGCTGCGGAGACAAACTGGGGCAGGAACGTTACAAAGAACAGCACAACTTTTGGATTGAGCAGGTTAATGGTGACGGCCTTGACCCAAATGCTCCCTGCTGTTTCGCGGGGGGCTTCGCCTTGTTCCAGAGAAAACGCAGAGCCGTTGCGCAGGATTTGGACTGCGAGATAGGCAAGATAGAGCGCACCAACTGTTTTCAGGATCTGGAAAGCAAGTTCAGAAGCGGCAAGCAGGGCGGAAACACCAACCGCTGCCAGAAATGCATGGATCATGACGCCGTTGGTTGCGCCAACAATAGCGACTATACCGGCTTTGCGACCTTGGGTGAGCGCTTTGCTCATGTAGAAGGTCATATCCGGTCCAGGGGTGACGGTCAGGATAAAGGCGGCAAGTGTGAAAGCTGCCAGCACGCTTAGCTCAGGCACAAATGACATGCAAAGAATCCCTCCAACTTCTTCTTCTCACTTGGGCCTAATGTATTTCAGCGGATTCACACAAGTCCAGTGAAGTGTACTCATCAATTCTGGAGGGCAGGAGTTTTACAGGACCGGTGAGAACAGGCGCGCGGCCTGAGCGAGCACGCGAAAGGCGTAGCGGCGGTTGTTGAGTTCTAGACGGTCGGTCTGGCGTGCGCCTTCAAAATCCTGCAGGAGCATCTGTTCGGTCTTCTGGATCATGTCCTTGCCAGTGAACCAGAGCGTGATCTCGAAATTGATGTTGAACGAGCGGTTGTCGAAGTTGACCGTGCCGATGCCGGCCAGCTCATCATCAATGAGAATAACCTTTTCATGCAGGAAACCTTCCAGATAGCGGTAGACCTTGATGCCGTGGCTGGCGAGGTTGTCTGCATGTGCATAGCTGGCCAGCCAGACGAGCCAGTGGTCGGCCTTCTCAGGCAGGAGGATACGAACGTCCACACCGCGCAGGGCAGCTGCGTAGAGGGCTGTGAGGACCTCAATGCCTGGCACGAAGTAGGGGCTGACGATCCAGAGGCGGTCCTTGGCCCGCGAAATGCTCTCCACAAAGGTGATGGCGCAGTCTTCCTGAGCGTCTGCTGGCCCCGTTGGCATGACCATGACGCTTTCCCCGCTGGTTTGGGGGAAACTGGCGGGCAGTTCCAGTTGGGGGGCTTTGCCGGTGGCAAACTGCCAGTCTTCGCTGAAGGAGAGAGTGGCAGCGAGTGCGGCGGGGCCGGAGACTTTGACGTGGGTATCGCGCCAGTGGCCGAACTCTTGCGAGAGGCCGAGGTACTCTTCACCGATGTTGTGGCCGCCAATCCAGCAGTGCTTGCTGTCGGTGACCACCACCTTGCGGTGGTTGCGGTAGTTGAGGCGCATGGGGCCTAACATGCGCATGAGCCGGTGGCGTCTGTTAAAGGCGCTGACGCGGACGCCCGCGTCGCGCAAACGGGCGCGGTATTGGGCGGAGAGGGCGCGCGACCCGATATCGTCATAGAGCAGACAAACGTGCAGGCCCGCCTTTGCGCGCTCTATGAGGGCGTCGGCCAGTTCCAGCCCGATGCTGTCTTCGCGGATGATGAAGAACTGCACAAGCACATGCTTTTTGGCATTGCGGATGCCTTCGATGATGGAGGCAAACATGGCCGGGCCGTCAATGAGCAGCTTGCACTCGTTGTCTTTCAGAAAAGGCACGGAGGCTATGCGGGTGTGGACTGGCCAGTGGCTGCTGGCGGTGCCATCCACATAGGGTGTGTGCCGGTTGAGCACGTCTGCCTCAATCTGGGAGATGTCGTCGCGCACCTCGATGTAATCATCCAGCCGTTTCCACGCGAAGATGAAATAGAGCGGGACCGTTGGTATGGGGAGGAAAAACAAGGAGAGCAGCCAGGCAATGCTGCCCTGCGAGGTGCGGGAATACATGATCTCGCGAATGGCGCAAAGGATTGCCAGCGCGTAGAAAAACACGCTGAGAAGAGCGATCAGGGAGAGGAGGCTGAATGAGGATTCCAAGCGTTACAACTCCTGTAAGGCGAGGGTCCATTTATAGCTGCGCCAAGAGGATTGGTCAAAACCTCTTGGCGAATTTTGCAAGGACTTCCACCTAAAGTGGTTTGTACTTTTGTTCTAAAGAGCAAACTGCTTTAGGGTTTATTCCTGGTTCCACTTAACCTGTAGTGGTTTCTGCTGACTGAGAAAGTCGTGGCAGATCAGGCTGGTTCGAACGGAATGGCGATGTCGGACTTACGTTCCATCCATTGTGGAACCGGCAGGCCTTTCTCGCGCAGGAAGGTCGGGTTGAACATCTTGCCCTGATAGCGGGTGCCGTAGTCACACAGCACGGTCACTATGGTATGGCCGGGGCCGAGTTCCTTGGCGAGGCGGATTGCGCCAGCCACGTTGATGCCCGACGAACCACCAAGGCAGAGGCCTTCGTGTTCCAGAAGCTCGAAATTGATCAGCAGGCCTTCCTCATCGGAAATGCGGTAGGGGAAATCGACAGGGGCGTCTTCCAGATTGGCGGTGATGCGGCCCTGACCGATGCCTTCGGAGATCGAGGAGCCTTCGGACTTCAGCTCGCCGTGGGCGTAGTAGTTGTAAAGCGCTGCGCCGTGTGGGTCTGCAAGGCCGATCTTGATGTTCGGGTTCTTTTCCTTCAGGCCGATGCCGACGCCAGCCAATGTGCCACCAGTGCCGACCGCGCAGATGAAGCCATCCACTTTGCCGTCGGTCTGCTGCCAGATTTCCTGAGCGGTGGTCTCAATGTGGCCCTGACGGTTGGCCACGTTGTCAAACTGGTTGGCCCAGATTGCACCTTGCGGGTGGGTTTTGTTCAGCTCCTCTGCAATGCGCTGGGAGACTTTGATGTAGTTGTTGGGGTTCTTATAGGGAACTGCCGGAACTTCGATCAACTCTGCGCCAGCGATGCGCAGCATGTCTTTCTTTTCCTGGGACTGGGTCTCGGGAATAATGATCACAGAGCGGTAGCCCAGAGCGTTGCCGACCAGAGCAAGGCCGATGCCGGTGTTGCCCGCTGTGCCTTCCACGATAATGCCGCCCGGCTTCAGGGTGCCGCGTTTGACTGCATCATTGATGATGAAGAGGGCTGCACGGTCCTTGACGGACTGACCCGGGTTCATGAATTCGGCTTTGCCGAGGATTTCACAGCCGGTTCGCTCGGATGGGCCCTTCAGGCGGATGAGGGGTGTGTTGCCAATAGCTTCGATGGCAGAGGCGCGCGTGTCCATGGTCTCTCTCAAATAACTGGTATGAGCATAAATTTATTATGTGGGTGTTCGATTGCTTTTCAGACCACGCTACTGTGCTGGCCTGAAGAGAACAAGAAATGGCCTGCCAAAGGGTGGGTGAGATTAGGATATTTTTCTAGCCACGAAATTTCGCGAGAATAAAGTTTCTCGTGGGACGCGCGCAGTTCGAATGGCTGCGCTAAATGCGATTTGAGAGAGTATCGATTTGCGTGCGCCCGTGTGTCTGTTATTCACGTTCCAGCCATGTGACAGCGCCTTTGGTGGCGTTCCAGATGGTTTCGCCGTTTTCGCCAGCCTTGAGCATGAAGGAGTTCTCGGTTTCTTCAGGAACGGGCTGTACCTCCAGCAAAGTGACTTGGGTATCCATTGCCGCGGTGAAGGCTGCTTTGCTGGTGACAACAAAGCGTTCGCTGATCGGCGCGCGGGATTGGTCTTTCGGCAGCTCTGCGGACTGCATGGACTGGGGGTGGATGTCCGGTGTCATTATGGCCACGGCGATGGCGCGACCATCGGGCAGCAGATGTGTTTCGTTTGGCTGAACTTCGGAATCGTAGATGACTTCGCCCTCTTCATCAATCAGCTCGACCCAGAGGGTATCGCGGCCCTGAATTTCAACTGCTCCCACCCAGATGGACAGATCACTCTCCAGAGGGTCTGCATCAGGTGTTTCGGCTGATGGGGCGACTGTGACGGCGATAAAGTCTTCCGGCATGGCGTAGGTGTGGCCAGCTTCGGATTTCCCGATCAGTGTTGGCTCCGTTGCACCCTGATCACTTGCCGGTGGAATTTCGGCCAGTGAAGGTGCGGCAAGCACCAGCAGTGTTGTCATGCATGCAGCTGTAATCCCGACGCAGATATTGCGGGGATTAAAGACGCGCGTCACAGCGCGGTGTGCGAATAAATTACTCATTTGTGGCTCCCTGATCTTCACGCAGCAACTTACCCAGAGGGGTGCCTTTTATGTGTTATGGTACAGTTGTCCGACAGTATTTATCATGACAGTGTGTACCCGATACATTAGTGGTATATGTATTTACTTAGAGTATCTATGTCATAATAATTGTAGGTAAATCAGATTTCTCGTATTAATACTTGAAGATTCTTTAGTTGTTATTGTGTAAAATTTTCATTGTACTGATTGCCAATATAAATTGGGTGATGTTGGGGTGAGAGCCGCTAGGGCAGCGGATGGCAAAAAAATCTCATAATTTCCAGAAAACACCGATTTTTAAGGGAAAAACCCATCAGTTTGGCTGGTTTTTGGGAGTGTTGGATGCGGTTGGGGTGTGTTTTGGTGCGCGTGAAACGCTGTGCTGCTCTCGCAGGTTTTTACTTCCCTCATAATTTAGGGAGGCTTGCTAGGGTTAATGGCTGGCCATGTGCAGGATCAGGGTAATCTTTACCGCAAAATGGAGAGCCTCCGCTTTCGTGCGGAAGAGACTTCTACCCAGATGAGCCCCGTGTCGGCGGCCTGCGGCACATGAGAGTGCGCCCGCTTGGCTTCGTGTGAACATGGTTTTCTACCCATTCTTTTTCTTGTTTTGTTGGATAGACGCACACGCACGGTTTTTGTGAGGAGAAGAGGTGCTTTAAACGAGGGGGAGGGTGTTTGTAAAAAGGATGGCTCCCCGGGCCGGATTCGAACCAGCGACCAAGCGGTTAACAGCCGCTTGCTCTACCACTGAGCTACCGGGGATCATTATGTCCTTGCCATATGGCTGCAATCGAAAAAAGTGGCTCCCCGGGCCGGATTCGAACCAGCGACCAAGCGGTTAACAGCCGCTTGCTCTACCACTGAGCTACCGGGGATC
>CANLTN010000022.1:0-70924 GCA_947494035.1 uncultured Pseudovibrio sp.
TATCATCACACACCGAAAATCTATCCCCGCACCGAACACAAGAACAAAACAAAACCGGCCTCAAGCCCTCAAATCAGACCAGGCCCAAATCACCGACAAAAAATCAAAACCAAATCAGCGCCAGCAAAAACTCAAGGAGAACATTACGGGAATAGACCACGATCAAAACACGCCCCACTATCCAACCACAGCAAAACACCACAACATCGGTCCAAAACCGCGCTCTTTGACAATCGAATATTGAAGACGAAGGACTCGCGCCCACGGAGCCATGAGGAAGCTCTCGCGTGAATACCCAGCTAGTAAAGTACTAGTCTTCTCTACGGAGCCTCAAAACAGGAATCTCAACGAAAACGGCGCAAAAAACTCATCTACAATTCGAGCATAAGCTCGGCCCCTTCATCCTTTGCGCGAGAGCAACACAAGACCAGCGTGTCTTCTTTCTCTTTCCCGCTCAACACAAAGTCACGATGCTCCACGGCAGCACCCTGATACTTGGCGGTACAGACACCACAAATGCCGTCAGAACACTTGGTGGGTATTGAGATGCCCTTTTCATTCAAAACATCTGCTGCACTCTTGTCCTTCGGAATTTCAATCTGCTCTCCAGTAGATGCCAGTTTCACAAAGAAGCTTTTATTGACGTAGTCACCCTGATCCGGAACCGAGAAATACTCTTTGTGGAGACCCTCCTCTGCCCAGCCATGAGCGGCAGCCGTTTCCAACACTCCATCCATAAAGACATCCGGCCCACAAGTGTAAACGTGGTCCCCCTCTTCATAGCCTGCGAAGATAGAGTTCAGATCAGCACGCGTTCCCTCACTGGAACAATGGATGAAAGCCTTATCGGCCCATGGAGCATTTTGAATTTCTTCAACAAAACCGGCTCTGTGCCGATGACGAAAGCAATAATGCAGCTCGAAAGGCTTCCCGAGCGCATGCAACCGATGCGCCATGGCAATCATGGGCGTTACCCCAATCCCGCCACCAAACAGCAGCGTTCTCTTGGCCTCTTCATGTAGCGGGAAGTGGTTGATTGGTTTGGAAATGAAAACCCGGCGCCCCTCATGGAAGATCCGGTGCATCAAGGCAGAACCGCCTCGTCCTTCTTTTTCTTCCAAAACGCCGATCACATACTTGCTGCTGTCTGCCGGATCACCCGCCAGCGAATACTGGCGCAAGAACTCAGGTGCCACAACCACATCAATATGTGCACCTGCCTCAAACACAGGCAATCGAGATCCATCATCCTGCGTAAACTCGTAGCGAGACACGCCCTCAGCTTCTACCTTCACCTTGGAAAGGCGAACAGCCAGCACCGGCGACGAATTTGCGCTCACTTTATAGACGGGAGCCAAATCACCGGCTCCTGAAGCAAGTCGCCCTTTATACTCTTCTGCAGAAATCATGGCCTGATAGGCTTTGATCCCCGCCTCCCGATCCATCATGAACGGGAACGGCCACGGGTGTGGCGCAAGATTGGCGGGGTAAACCGCCAGTGTCTGGTCCTCGTATTTCAGATCCAGATCCAGCTGCAACTCACGCGCATTGGTCGCCTCCGCAATCACATAGTTACCATCACCGCTGGCGACCAAATCCCACCACCATTTTTTGACTGAGTTAATGGACCCGTTCCCAAGTTTGTCATCAAGTTTGGCAAGCAACTTGGCAGAAGAGGGCATCTTCATTGCAGTCCAGCGAAACGGGGCTTCGCTGAACAAACCTTCAAGGTTCCACGGACACGTTTTCATGCAACGGCCACACAAGGAGCCGGCAGGTTGCGAGACGCGATACCTGGCGCATTTCTCTGAATCCGACTTCCAGATTTCGTAGCCATTAAACATGCGCTTTGGCCCAGCAGTTATAGCACCGGACGGGCACTCACGAGCACATTTGTTGCAGCTCTCGCAAAACCGCTGAAGACCAAAATCGATCGGCTTGTCATAGGTGAACGGCATATCTGTCGTCACCACACCAGATTTCAGGCGCGGGCCGAGATACGGGTTCAAAATAACCTCACCAATGCGGCTTACTTCGCCAAGGCCAGAAAGCAGCAGCAACGGCGGTTGCAGAACCTCGCCGTCAACAACAGAGTGGCAGCGTGCCGGATAGCCCAGACGGCGGATTTGTTCGGCAACAATGCCACCAATAATAGAAGTTCGCAGGTACGCTCGCATGGATTGGGCGCCGGAAATCCAGTCATCCCCACTGGCCCCCTCCATAGTTTCGTGCCCCTGATCAACCAGAATGGAAATTGCATTCTTATGGTACGGCGAAATTGGCTCACCGCGCGCATCATGAGAATAGTAGGCGTAGTCTGGACACCGAGACAGCCCAACCGCATCAGCCCCCAGGAAATAAAGTGCCGACTTCACATTAGCCGCGTTCTTATCCGGGTCCGTCGCAGTTGCGGAGACCTCGGGCGCAATGTCGCCGTCTTGCAGCAGGATCAGCGCGGCAAGGGCACGGCGGGCGCAGTATCCCATCGGGTTCTTGGCAAGATAGCCGCCATTCTTGGCAGCTTCCTGCAGCGGCTTTCCCATGTCGCCGAACAAAGCCCGCGCAAACATGTCCGTGCGCTTGGGAACACGGGGCACACGTGGCTCATCAATAAAGGTTGTCGTTTCTTCCACCCGCTTGATCCTCTCAAACGGAAACGCCCCCATGTGATAGTCGCGGTTCTCATACGGTTTGCGATTGAAAGCGCTCTTGAACGTACCCACACCCAACTGCCACGCCGGACCGTGAGAACTCCACATATCGGAAAGATTACGCGGTGCAAGCGGTTGATCAGGTGCCAGCTCAAGCGTGGTCGTCACAGCTGCCAGCGTAAACTCGCGGCCAATGTATGGGTTAGAGACAACGACCTCGCCATCTTTCTCCAACACTTCCACCAGACCAGCGGAAACTGCAAGCCGGTTCAGGTCCACATCTGCACTGCTCGTGGTATGCGCCCGCGCCTCAACACCCAGCAGTCGCAGATAGTTGGCCAGAACCACGGCAACTTCAGCCGCGCGAATGGCAGAGCGTTGCTCGCTGGTGCCCGTAATCCAGTCCCCGCCCGGCTCATCCGCTCTGGGTGCGCGTGAATGTTCCATCAACACAACAAGCGCAGAGCCATGATGGGTCACAGGCCCGGGGATCGCAGCCGCACTGTCGCGCACATCCGCCATGGTCACATCAATACCGGTAGCCAGGGTTTTGGGTTGGAAGGTCTGCAAGTCCTTCGCCAGCTTATTCAGATCAGGATTGCGCAGCGGCACCGCCAAGAAGTGAGCGGGAACCAGATCGCAGGTCCCCATTATCGTCGCATCAAAGAAATAACCAGCCGCCTTAAGGTGGTTGGCCCGCTCCTGCGGATCATCTGGAATTTCGGAGAGCTTGGCGTTGTGCGCCCCATCGCGGATCGCATCCATCACAGCGCTAAACGACGCCATTGAGTTGCTCAGGATCTCTGGATTGTCGGCTTGAGAATAAACCGTCGGCTTGACCTTGGGCACCCGCTCCAGATCGGAAGCCCCTTGCATCCGCTTCAATCGTTCAGAAGGATACGGCCCAAGATGAACCGCTCTGTTCTTATAGGAAAACAGACGCATATAACTCCCTCCCCAGCCGGTTTCTTGGCAATGCAGCATTACCCCGACTTTATGCCGTTTTGACAGCAGCCCAGCCCTCCCCGGCCGAACCACTGTGAAATTTCATCAATCAAGTCATAGTTATTGGTGAGGTGCTGTCAACAATAAGCGCGTACATCACTGCGATTTGAAACAAAAGCGGCCCGGAAGGCATAAGCCATCCGGGCCAGTTTGCCTGCCAGGAGAGTTCGGCAGACTGATTGTTATTTTTGTTATGAGAGCCTTTAGGCTTCAGCCAGCTCCAGATCAGGAATATCTGCCAGATTCAGGTCGAGAGCATTCGCAACCCCCTGCCCATAAGCTGGGTCCGCCTTGTAGCAGTTCCGGATATGGCGGTGTTGGATCTCAATCCGCGCACCACCAACAGAGCGAGCTGTATTTTCAAAAAGAACCTTCTGCTGTTCCAGGCTCATAAGGCGGAAGAGCGCACCCGGTTGGGAGTAGTAATCGTCATCCTCACGATGGTTCCAGTGATCTGCCGCGCCCTCAATAGTTAGGGGCGGTTCAGAATAATCTGGTTGCTCCTGCCATTCGCCATGCATGTTCGGCTCATATCCAATGCGCGAACCGGAGTTACCATCAACCCTCATCGCGCCATCGCGGTGATAGGAATGGAACGGACAACGAGGCGCATTGACCGGTATCTGCGAATGATTCACACCCAACCGGTATCGCTGCGTATCGCCATAAGAGAACAAACGCCCCTGAAGCATCTTGTCTGGCGAGAAGCTGATACCGGGCACGACGGAGGATGGAGCAAAGGCAGATTGCTCAACTTCCGCATGATAGTTGTCCGGGTTCCGGTTCAACTCCAACTCGCCCACTTCAATCAGCGGGTAGTCGGCATGCGGCCAGACCTTGGTCAGATCAAACGGGTTGATGTGGTAACTGCCAGCGTCCTTTTCTGGCATGACCTGAACAAACAGCGTCCATTTTGGGAAATCATCATTCTCGATGCTTTCATAAAGATCCCGCTGATGGCTCTCACGGTCCCCAGCAACAATCTGCGCCGCTTCCTCGTCGGTTAAGTTCTTGATCCCCTGTTTGGTTTTAAAGTGGAACTTCACCCAGAAGCGTTCATTATCTGCATTGATGAAACTGAAGGTGTGGCTGCCAAACCCGTCCATATGACGGTAGGTTGCCGGAATTCCGCGATCTGACATCACGATTGTCACCTGATGCAACGCCTCCGGCAGATTGGTCCAGAAATCCCAGTTGTTGTCAGCACTGCGCATATTTGTACGCGGGTCGCGTTTGACCGCATGGTTCAGGTCCGGAAACTTCAGCGGGTCGCGGAGGAAAAACACAGGAGTGTTGTTGCCGACCAGATCCCAGTTCCCCTCTTCAGTATAGAATTTCAGAGCAAAGCCACGGATGTCACGCTCGGCATCTGCCGCACCGCGTTCTCCCGCCACTGTAGAAAATCGTAGGAAGGTTTCGGTCTTTTTGCCGACCTCTGAAAACAACTTGGCACGGGTGTATTTCGTAATGTCGTGAGTGACCGTAAACGCCCCGTATGCAGCAGACCCCTTGGCATGCATGCGGCGCTCAGGAATGACCTCCCGATCAAAATGCGCCATCTTTTCCAGAAACCAGACATCTTGGAGCAACGCCGGACCGCGCGCTCCTGCAGTCATGATGTTCTGATTGTCTGGCACCGGTGCACCAAAGGAAGTTGTCAATCTGCGTTTGTCAGTCATATGGGGTCTCCTCAAATTCAATATGACTTTTCTACGCTTGCTCTTTTTTAATGTAAAAGTTATTGTTTTTATTATTGCGATAAGAAAAAACTATGAGAGGCAAGATGGCTTCCTTAAGAGGGCTCTCCCTTCGCGATCTGGAGTACACGCAAACAATTGCCAATGAAGGACACTTCGGGCGAGCTGCATCACTCTGCGGTGTATCTCAACCCGCCATCAGTTCTCAGATCCAAAAACTGGAAGCCCGCATCGGATTTCCCATATTCGAGCGTCAGGGCAAGAGCATTTCTGTCACCGAGAATGGAAGGATTTTTCTGGCCAAAGCCGAAACTATTTTGAACGAAGCCCGAGAACTGCTTGAACTTTCTTCCAGCCTGACATCCCCTATGGAAGGAGAACTGCGCCTGGGCGTCATTCCCACTTTGGGGCCCTACCTTCTGCCGCTGGTGCTCAAATCCATCAAAAACGCTTATCCAAAACTGCACCTCTCGCTCTTTGAAGAACCGACAATTGTTCTGGAACAGATGCTTGCAGATCGAAAGCTGGACATCATGGTGTTGGCAACAGAACCAAATTCAACCAATTGCGGAATGGTCGAGTTGTTTTTCGAACCCTATTTCTTCGCCAGCCCCTCAACAGAAGGTCTTGAGCAAGGTGCGCCGGTTTCATGGTCAAAAATCAAAAACACCAAGCTCGTCCTGCTCACAGAAGAGCACTGCATGCGCAGCCAGACAATCGCACTTTGTCACTTGATAGATGATCCCGGACAGCGCATGGCAAGCAGCCTCGAAATGCTTCGTCAGATGGTCGCCCTTGGTGACGGCGCTGCGCTCTTGCCAGCTTTATCCGTGAATGGCCCCGACCTCTTCGGCGGCTTGGTCACCACCCACCCAATCTCCGATGGGAAATTCGGACGGTCCATCTCTTTGCAGTTCCGAAACAGCGATCCAAGAGCAGACCATCTGAAGCGCTTCGGAGAATTCCTGGCCGCACAAATGGCAACCCGTGCCATGCAAAAACACCTCAATCTCTAAGGTCTGCGCCGCGTGCCTACGGCGTTTCCTGCCGTGGCACCCGTGCGGCAAGGTCACTTGCCAGCCGAATCAGCTCACTTTGCGAGTTAACAGAGGCCTTTTCCGCAATGCGTGCCATATGATTGCGCGCAGTGTTGTAGCTGATCTCCAAAGCATCCGCAGTCTCTGCCATGGAGGCTCCGCTCACCAGATGCTGCAGCAGTTCCGCCTCCCGTTTGGAAATACCGAAGTAATGCTGAAGGTTCTCCAGAGGCGCCAAAGGCTGATCCCCCGGATCCATGAGGATACACAGAAGCGGCTGCACCCCGCGCACAAAAGGGGCCAGATAGACTGGCGTTTCTGCAAACACGTTAATCGGCATCACAACAACAAACGGGTTTGGGGCCACATCACCTTCCAGAACCAACGGCCCCAACGGTTTACCAAAGGCGCGACACTTGGCAATCGCATACTCAAACATCTTGCGATGCCTGCTATGGCGCGATGTCACCTCTCCGCGGGAGTCTACAAAAAAGCTTTTTTTGGCAGAAAACAACGCCTCGGCTGACGTGTTGGCAATGGCAACATGCTGCCCCTGATCCAAAATGAACGCCGCACTTGGAATCCGATCGAGCCAGAAGGAATGAGCCTGCGTCACACACCGCCTTTTTTCCAGTTGCAACGCCACCGAAAATGCATTCTGAACATGCGGCCTGACCGCCTCAAGAGCCTTATTGAGGTTTTCTCCGGCAGCAGTCGAAAAATCGGAGGGAATAGCAAGCGAAGCTGTCGCAATCTCTACGCCTTGCCGGTGGATCAAAAACCCCCGTATCCGGTCAAAATCACCGTACTTCCCTAAAACGCTCCAATAGAAATCCGTATCCCGAAATTCATCGGGGCTGATGAACTGTTCCGTATCCACGACACTATGCATCGGCATGGACTGAGCAAGTTGGGGCAGCGGATTACTCTCTCCCGCCGCAATCATATCCGCTTTCGCCTCCTCTCCGGTATTAAGAAAGGATAAGTGGTGATATTTAAACGGCTTTAGCGAGAGGACCTTGTAGCAAAACATGGTTTCGCGAAAGGATGAGAGCATCGGTTCAAATGCTCCCCCTATATCCTCGCCAAGTGCGACTTTGGCATAAAGCCGTCGCACCACTTCATCATACACACGCTGCATACACCCACCCGAATCAGGCAAATCCCACACCTGCCCCAGCGGGATTTAAATAGTATTTTTTTCAGATATCAACTAAAGCAAATAATATTTTCTTCAAACAACCCCAAAATCAAATATAAATCAGGATCACAAATAAGTTACACTGCAAAGCACCCAGCCATTACATACAAAATACATACAAATATGATTGCGTTAACATCTGAAAGCATAAAGAAAATTCACACATCTCCACCACTGCCGCTAGCGCTCCTGTCCGGCAGTGCATACATCTTGCAGGTCTTGAAATGCTGCCCCCCGCCTGCCCCAAACAGCATTGGTTTACCTGTGGTGCGGCTTACACGTATACAGCGGTGGAGTATGCAACAGTGACCACCTGCGAGAATTTGATATGACGATCAAGATGAAGCCCAAGTCCTATGGACCACTAACGCTCGCCTCCCAAGAGCAGGAGCAGTTCAGGGTCTTCAATCAATTCGGGCATGAATACGCGGCAGGTGACGGAGACTCCGCTGACTTTTCCGCCCCTTCCGACCTGATCATGTCCGCACTTGCATCCTGTATGGCAATTTCTTTGGAGATGGCAGCCCGCCACCGCAAAGTCACGCTCGGCAGGGTCAACATCACCGTCAACGCCGACAGGGCATCCTCCCTGCCCATCCGCTTTGACAGCTTCCATCTGGAAGTCGCTCTCCCCGACTATAAAGACCGCGAGCAAGCAGAAGCCCTGATCAAAGCCGCCAAAGAAATCTGTACGGTCTCCAACACGCTAAACTCTGAGATCCATCTCAAGCTGGTGTAAGGACACATTCGTCACCCGTTCCACGAAAAGCAATGACCAACACCTCAATCGTCAAAGCCTCTCCATTGAAGAACCGAATGGTGCCGCTGCGGTTAGTATTAAACCGAGATGAGATTTGAACATGAAAAGCAAGCAAAGTTGTCAGCCAGATAAAACACTCCATCCAGAAGTGGCCAATTTCGCTGAAAAACTGACTGAATTGGTTGAGCTTCTATCAAAGCATGGTACGGAACCATGGGTATATCAGATTTCGAAAGCCCTAACCGAAGTCAGAGCCTCGGATGGCCACGGAGTACTCCGCATCATTAGGATGTACGGTGGGATGGGGTCATTGAATGATCTTATTTTAGATGGACCTGACCAAGACAACAACACTCTATATCGCCTTAGACATGAGATATATGTTCTCGCAGAAGCATTGGCTGCTGATCTTTAACCGTTAACTTAGCAACTCGTGAGCTTCAAAAGCTCAGCTTGTTCTCAGTCCCTGAAAGCAGTCTGCCAATGTTGGCTTGATGTTTGGCGACCACCATGAACGCCATAACCAATGCGAAAATCTGGAAATAGATCGAGTGGCCGAAGACCGGAACAAAGGAAAGCACGACGAATAGCAAGGCTGCGCAGATAGAGCCGAGAGAAACAAAGCGGGTCACAGCAACGATAGCCACAAAAGATCCAAGGCAACTCGCTGCAATAATCGGGTCCAACATGAACAGCACGGCAGCGGCTGTCAGCACGCCCTTGCCACCTCTGAAGCCGAAAAAGATCGGCCAATTGTGGCCAACAATAGCACCCGCGCCAGCAACCAACATACTCACGCTGTCCTCCGCCGCACCAGAACCTGCATAAACACCCAGATACAAGCCAACCAAACAGGCAATGACGCCCTTCAGGGTATCTCCGAAAAGAACAATCAGTGCAGCAGGTTTGCCAAGCACACGCAGCGTATTGGTAAGCCCAGCAGATTTACTGCCATACTCGCAAATGTCCTTGCCATAGACTTTCCCAACCAGCACCGCCGTACTGATGCTGCCCAGCAGATAGCCTGCCCCAAGAGCCGCAAACACCTTAATCAGATCAATCACAAGAACGGCCCCTACCCCACAACGCCCTTCAGCACCAGCTTCTGGTGCACTTCGATAATCTCATCGATACTAAGACGCCCATCGGGACGATACCAGAAGCAAACGCCGGTCAGCATGGCGATGATGGCAAAAGCCGCGACTTCCAGATCCACCTTTGGAAACACGCCCGCTTGCACACCATCCGCAAGAATGCTCCGCAGATTGGCCTCGTACTGGCTACGTTTGGTCACCACATCTGCACGGTATTCCTCACCAAGAGACCGCAGCTCCAGATTGGCGATCACAACGTCCGCGCGGCGTTCAATGTGGTAGCGAATGTGGAAGGCAACAAACGCCTTCAGACGAGAGACAGGGTCCTCCCCCTTGCCCTCCAGCTTTTCCCAATTCTCGATCAGGCTGATCATATGTTGGTTCATCAGCGCCTGAAGCAGCTCGTCCTTACTCTCCACATAACGATAGACAGACCCCGCCTGCACCCCCACCTCAGCAGCAAGCTGGCGAAGGGTCATTGCTTCAAAGCCCTTGGTCTCAATGAGCTTTTTTGCTGCTGCATAAATCGCAGTTTTTGTATCTGCGCCAACGGAGCCTTTGGTTCGTGCCACGATCTAAGCCTTTTGTAAGTCTACACAGGTCACATTAGCTGGCGGCGCTCCTCCGATGAATGCCCTGCAATCTTCGGAAGTAAACACGCTGCTGGAAATGCGTCCTAAGGGTTATTGCATACTAGCCCATGCCCTGCTAGTAATCAAACGAACGTTCGTTTAATTAAATTATGGTCCACTGGGAAGCTCCATTAAGAGTGTGGGTCCAAGAACTTCGGAAGCAGGAGGAAGCGCGGTGTTTGACGCTGTAATGAATTTTGGTCTTGGTGAAGATATTGACGCTCTGCGCGAGACTATACGTCGTTGGGCACAAGACAAGCTCGCGCCGCGCGCCGCCGAGATTGACGAAAGCAACGAGTTTCCGAATGACCTTTGGAAAGAGATGGGCGACCTTGGCGTACTGGGTATGACAGCAGACCCGGAATACGGCGGCACCGGCATGGGCTATCTCGCCCACGTTGTTGCGGTTGAGGAAATCTCCCGCGCCTCCGCCTCTGTTGGCTTGTCTTACGGCGCACACTCCAACCTGTGCGTAAACCAGATCAACCGCCACGGCACCCCTGAGCAGAAAGCCAAGTACCTGCCAAAGCTGTGTTCCGGTGAGCATGTGGGCTCACTCGCCATGTCCGAACCCGGCGCTGGCTCCGACGTTGTTTCCATGAAGCTGCGCGCTGAAAAGCGCAACGACCGCTACATCCTCAACGGCAACAAAATGTGGATCACAAACGGCCCGGACGCCTCCACGCTGGTCGTCTACGCCAAGACTGATCCCGACGCTGGCTCACGTGGCATGACAGCCTTCATCATCGAAAAAGGCATGAAGGGCTTCTCCACCGCACAAAAGCTGGACAAACTGGGCATGCGCGGCTCCAACACCTGTGAGCTGGTCTTTGAAGACTGCGAAGTACCCTTCGAAAACGTCCTGAGCGAAGAAGGCAAAGGCGTCAACGTGCTGATGTCTGGTCTTGACTACGAGCGTGTTGTTCTTTCTGGCGGTCCTCTGGGCATCATGGCAGCGGCCATGGACATCGTGGTGCCGTACATCCACGAGCGGAAACAGTTCGGCAAATCCATCGGCGAATTCCAGCTGATGCAGGGCAAACTTGCTGACATGTACACCCTGATGAACGCCTCCCGTTCCTACGTGTACGCTGTAGCAGCTGCCTGTGACCGTGGTGAAACCACCCGCAAGGACGCCGCTGGCTGCATCCTCTATTCCGCAGAAAATGCAACCAAGCTGGCGCTGGAAGCAATCCAGTCTCTCGGTGGCAATGGTTACATCAACGAGTACCCAACCGGTCGCCTGCTTCGTGACGCAAAACTCTATGAAATCGGCGCGGGTACCTCGGAAATTCGCCGCATGCTGATTGGTCGCGAGCTCTTTCAGGAAACCAAATAATGGCAGTTATTAAGTCTCAGGCTGCAACGGGTTCGGAAAGCTACAAATACAACCGCGCCCAGCACCTCGCCGCCATGGACGAGGTCCGTGCAGCAAGCCAGCAAGCACTCTTAGGCGGGGGCGAAGGCCCTCGCGAACGGCACGTATCGCGTGGGAAAATCCTGCCACGCGAGCGCGTTGCCCGCCTGATTGATCCGGGCTCTCCGTTTCTCGAAGTCGGTCAGTTTGCTGCCCATAACATGTATGAGGGGGCCTCCCCGTCCGCTGGCATTGTCACCGGCATCGGTCGGGTCAACGGCATTGAGTGCATGATCGTTGCAAACGATGCCACCGTAAAGGGCGGCACCTATTACCCGCTGACGGTCAAAAAACACCTGCGCGCCCAAGAAATTGCCATGGAGAACAATCTCACATGCATTTACTTGGTGGACTCTGGCGGCGCTAACCTGCCCCAGCAGGATGAAGTATTCCCGGACAAAGAGCACTTTGGCCGCATCTTCTACAATCAGGCCAATATGTCTGCAAAAGGCATTCCGCAAATCGCGGTGGTCATGGGCTCCTGTACCGCTGGCGGCGCTTATGTGCCCGCCATGTGTGATGAAACCATCATCGTAAAAGAGCAAGGCACCATCTTCCTCGCCGGTCCACCACTGGTGAAGGCCGCGACAGGCGAAGTAGTCTCTGCTGAAGATCTCGGCGGCGGCGATGTTCACACCCGCCTCTCCGGTGTGGCAGACCACTTGGCCCGTGACGATGCCCACGCACTCGCGCTGGCCCGTCAGGCCGTGTCCAACCTCAACCGCCGCAAGCCAGACCAGCTTCTGCTGCAAACGCCGGAAGATCCGCTTTATGACCCGGAAGAAATCCTCGGCGTTGTCCCGGCTGACCTCAAAACACCATACGACGTGCGCGAAGTCATCGCCCGCGTGGTGGATGGCTCCCGCTTCGACGAGTTCAAGGCCCGCTACGGCACAACGCTCGTCACCGGTTTCGCCCACATCCACGGCATGCCCGTCGGCATCATCGCCAACAACGGCATCTTGTTCTCGGAAGCAGCGCTCAAAGGTGCCCACTTCGTTGAGCTGTGCTGCCAGCGCAAAATCCCGCTGGTCTTCCTGCAAAACATCACCGGCTTCATGGTCGGGCAGAAGTATGAGGCAGGCGGCATCGCAAAAGACGGCGCAAAGCTTGTCACCGCAGTGGCCTGTGCCAAGGTACCCAAGATCACCATGCTCATTGGCGGCTCCTTCGGCGCTGGAAACTACGGTATGTGTGGCCGTGCATA
Organism: uncultured Pseudovibrio sp.; assembly: GCA_947494035.1. GTDB lineage: Bacteria > Pseudomonadota > Alphaproteobacteria > Rhizobiales > Stappiaceae > Pseudovibrio. The sequence goes on from CANLTN010000022.1 coordinate 12,702, forward strand.
CTCACCGCGTATGCTCTGGACATGGCCAAGCTCCCGTATTTCCGTCATGGGCGGCCCTCAGGCCGCAGGTGTACTGGCAACCGTGCGCCGCGATGGCATTGAGCGCAAAGGTGGCGCGTGGTCAGAGGAAGAGGAAGCAACCTTCAAACAGCCGATCATTGATCAGTTTGAAGAACAAGGCCACCCACTCTACGCCTCCGCTCGCCTCTGGGATGACGGCATCATCGACCCGCGCAAAACCCGCGACGTACTGGCTCTGTCCATAGCAGCAAGCCTCAACGCACCAATCGAAGACACGCCCTTCGGCGTCTTCCGCATGTAAGGGGCTCGGTATGTTTAAGAAAATCCTTATTGCCAACCGCGGTGAGATCGCTTGCCGTGTTGCAAAATCCGCCAAGGCCCTTGGCATCAAAGTAGTTGCTGTATACTCAGATGCTGACCGCGATGCCCGCCACGTGCAGATGGCAGACGAAGCTTACCGCCTCGGCCCTGCACCAGTGGCAGAAAGCTACCTCAACATTCCTGAGCTGCTGAACGCCGCCAAAACCAGTGGCGCAGACGCCATCCATCCGGGCTACGGGTTCCTTTCGGAAAATCCGGAGTTCGTGGAAGCCGTCGAAGCAGCTGGCCTCGTCTTCATCGGCCCTCCAGCCAGCGCCATCCGCGCCATGGGCCTGAAAGATGCCGCCAAAAAGCTCATGGAAGAATCCGGCGTCCCAATCGTGCCGGGCTACCACGGCGACAATCAGGACGCAGAGTTCCTGAAAGCGGAATCCGACAAGATCGGCTATCCTGTTCTCATCAAAGCCCGTGCGGGCGGCGGCGGCAAAGGCATGCGCCGCGTTGATGATCCGGCGAACTTCTTTGAGGCTCTGGAAGGCGCACAACGCGAAGGTCAGTCCAGCTTTGGCGACCCGCGTGTGCTCATCGAAAAGTACATCCTGTCCCCGCGCCACATCGAGGTGCAGGTCTTCTGTGATGGACATGGCAACGCTGTTCACTTGTTCGAGCGTGACTGCTCCTTGCAGCGTCGCCACCAAAAGGTGATCGAAGAAGCCCCTGCCCCCGGCATGAGCGAAGAGATGCGCAAGGCCATGGGCGATGCGGCTGTCAAAGCAGCACAAGCCGTGGGCTATGAGGGTGCGGGCACTGTCGAGTTTATCGTTGATGGCTCTGACGGCCTGCGCTCTGACCGCTTCTGGTTCATGGAAATGAACACCCGCTTGCAGGTGGAACACCCGGTTACCGAGGCAATAACCGGTCAGGATCTGGTCAACTGGCAACTCTCCGTCGCGGCTGGTGGCAAACTGCCTTTGGCACAGGATGAGCTGACCATCACCGGTCATGCGTTCGAAGCGCGCATCTACGCAGAAGATGCCGAAGCAGGCTTCCTGCCAGCAACGGGAACGCTGAACGAGCTGAAACTGCCGGAACTCTTCGCCCGCATCGACAGCGGCGTGCGCAAAGGCGATACGATCACCCCTTACTACGATCCAATGATCGCAAAGGTGATCTGCCACGGCGAAACCCGTGAGGCGGCTCTGGCGAAAATGTCTCTGGCCTTGGAAAAAAGCCAGGCAGTCGGCTGCACCACCAACATCACCTTCCTGCATCGCCTGTGTAACCACGACGGCTTTGCAAAAGGCGAGATGGACACGGGCCTTATCGACCGTGAGCTGGAAGCCCTCACTAAACCAACTGCACCAACTAAGCACGCCTTCGCGATGGCCGCACTCATCGAGTTGGGCTTTGCGACGGAAACCGCAGTGACTAACGACGATCCATGGGTGAGCCTCACAGGTTGGCGTCATTGGACAGCATCAAAGCAGTTTGCCCATCTGTCATGGCGCGGTGAAGTGACTGAAGTCATTGCAAGCCGTCACTACGACGGTCGCCTGACAGTCTCCGTTGGTGACGAGAGCTTTAATCTGCAAATTCTGTCCGTAGACAACAACCACATGCGCGTAGATTTCTCCGGCCAGATCACCTCAGCAGATTTCTTCGCAGAAGACACCAGCCTCACCCTTTTCTCTGATGGAGTGACATGGTGCTTTGACCTGCCGGACCACTTGGCAGAGCAAGATGACAGCGCAGCCTCAGGCAACGCGATCACCTCACCAATGCCGGGCCTTGTGCGCGCAGTAAACTGCAAGCCGGGTGATAAGGTGAGCGAAGGCGATACGTTGATTGTGACCGAAGCCATGAAGATGGAACACTCCCTCAAAGCACCACGCGACGGTGTTGTGGCAGAGGTGATGGCATCCGCAGGTGATCAGGTGGAAGAAGGCGTTATACTCCTCACGCTTGAGGAGGAGGACTAAACATTGTTGCCATCTGCGAAGACCTATGAGGAGCTCCGAGAAAAGTTTCGCTGGGACATCCCGGAATTCTTCAACATTGGCGTAGATATCTGTGACAAGTGGGCGGCCAAAGATGTCGCCCGCGAAGCACTCATTTTTGCTGAAGAAGATGGGCCGACAACCACCTACACCTTTGGCGACCTAAAGAATCTCAGCAACCAGCTGGCCAATCTGCTTGTTTCTCAAGGTATTACATGCGGCGACCGTGTCGGCATCCTGCTGCCACAAGCGCCAGAAACTGCCTTCTCACACATCGCCATTCACAAACTCGGCGGCATCTCCATTCCGCTGTTCTCGCTGTTTGGCGAAGAGGCACTGGAATACCGCCTGCAAAACTCCGGCGCAAAAGCCCTCATCACCAACAATGCAGGGGCGGAAAAGCTTGAGAAAATCCACAAAAGCCTGCCAGAGCTTGAACTTATCCTGAACATCGAAGGCACAGGCTTCGACACCCGCTCGCTTCATGCTGAAATGGCAGGGCAGAGCGAGGACTTCACCCCTGTGAAGACCAAAGCCGAAGACCCCGCCATCATCATCTACACCTCCGGCACCACAGGCCAGCCCAAAGGCGCACTCCACGCCCACCGCACCCTACTCGGCCACCTGCCCGGCGTAGAGATGCCGCACAACATGTTCCCCAAGGAGGGCGACCGTTTCTGGACGCCTGCTGATTGGGCATGGATCGGCGGCCTGATCGACGTCCTCCTGCCAAGCCTGCACCACGGCATTCCTGTCGTTGCCTGCCGCTTCAAGAAGTTCAGCGGTGAAGCTGCCTTCCAGCTCATGCAGGACCACAACATCCGTAACGCCTTCATCCCGCCAACGGCCCTCAAGATGATGCGGCAAGTGGAGAGCCCGCAGGAACGCTGGAATTATTCCCTCCGCTCCATCGGCAGTGGCGGCGAAGCCCTCGGCGCAGAACTGATCCAATGGGGCCGCAACACCTTTGGCCTGACAATCAACGAATTCTACGGCCAGACCGAATGCAATCTGGTTGTCTCCACTTGTTCCGAGCTCATGGACGCCCGCCCCGGTGTCACCGGCAAAGCCGTTCCTGGCTTCGATGTGCAGATCGTGGACGACAACGGCACCATTTTACAAGCCGGACAACTCGGCAACATTGCCGTTCGCGCACCAAATCCCGTTATGTTCCTGAAATACTGGAACAACCCGGAAGCCACAAAGAATAAGTTCTCCGGCGACTTCCTCATCACGGGCGATAAAGGCGTGATCGACAAGGACGGATGGATCCAGTTTGTTGGCCGCGATGATGACGTCATCACCTCATCCGGCTACCGTATAGGCCCCGGTGAGATTGAAGACTGCCTGTTAAAACACGACACGGTTGCCATGGCAGGCGTCATCGGCAAGCCGAATACACTGCGCACCGAAATCGTCAAAGCCTACATTGTGCTGAAGGAAGGCGTCACACCTTCTGACAAACTGGCCAAGGAACTATCTGAATTTGTAAAGCAGCGTTTGGCTGCCCATGAATACCCACGAGAACTCGAATTTGTCGAAGCCCTGCCAATGACAACCACCGGTAAAGTGATCCGCAGAGAACTTCGCGCCCGCGCTATAGACGAGGAGGCTTGATCAGCAATGAGCAAGAAACTCACGATTTTTGAAATGGGCCCGCGCGACGGCCTGCAGAACGAAAAAGCACTGATCCCGACCCCAAACAAGATCGAACTGATCAACCGCCTCTCCGGGTGTGGTTTTGAGAAGATCGAAACATCCAGCTTTGTCTCACCCAAATGGGTGCCGCAAATGGCAGATGCAGCGGAAGTCTTTGCAGGCATTACCCGCAAACCCGGCATCCGCTACACCGCGCTGACGCCAAATATCAAAGGCTACGAGCGCGCCAAAGCATCCGGTGCCGATGAAGTTGCAGTGTTCGCCTCCGCCTCCGAAGGTTTTTCGCAAAAGAACATCAACTGCTCCATCGCAGAAAGCTTCGAGCGCTTCGCTCCAATCGTAGAAGCTGCAAAGGCTGACGGCATTCCGGTTCGTGGCTACGTCTCCTGTGTTGTTAAGTGTCCCTACGATGGCCCCACACCAGCTGAGAATGTCGCCATGGTCTCCGAGCGCCTGCTGCAAATGGGATGCTACGAAGTCTCCCTCGGCGATACCATCGGCGCAGCTACTCCTGAAACCACCGAAGCCATGCTCGATACAGTGCTCAAGGTCATTCCGGCCCAGCAACTTGCAGGCCATTTCCACGACACCAAGGATTTTGCTCTGGCGAACATTATGTCCAGCATCAAGATGGGCCTGCGCACCTTTGATTCAGCAATTGGCGGTCTGGGCGGTTGTCCGTATGCTCCCGGTGCAAAAGGCAACGTCAGCACGCTGGCCGTCGCAAAAATGGCCAAACTGCTGGACTATGACACAGGCCTCGACATCGAGAAGCTGGAAGAAACGCAAGAGTTCATTCTCTCCATTAAAGAGGCTGCAGCCGCATGACCTATCAGACCATCCGCATCGAAAAGGCAGAGAACGGCATCACCACGCTCTGGCTCGCACGCGCTGAAAAGCACAACGCCATGAGTGCCCAAATGATGGACGAACTCACGGCCGCCGCCGACGAGCTGGACACCTGCGAACAAACCCGCGCCGTCATTCTGGCAGCAGACGGCGATACCTTCTGCGCTGGCGGCGACCTCAAGTGGATGCAGGCGCAGGCGGAAAAAGACCGCATCGGCAAAATGCAGGAAGCCAACCGTCTGGCAGGCATGCTCAAGCGACTGGACAGCCTGAAGAAACCACTGATCGCCCGCGTTCATGGCCCTGCCTATGGCGGCGGCGTTGGCATCCTCAGCGTGTGTGATTTGGTGGTCGCAGCCGATAATACCAAGTTTGCACTCACAGAAACCCGCCTCGGCCTGATCCCCGCAACTATCGGCCCCTATGTGGTTCGTCGTCTTGGCGAAGGCAATGCACGGCAGGTCTTCATGAATGCACGTCCGTTTGGTGCAGCACGCGCCCATCACCTCGGTCTGGTATCACTAATGACAACACCAGAAGACCTGAAGGACGTAACCCAGAAAGAGGCAGAAGTTTATCTGAACTGCGCACCGGGCGCCGTGGCCGATGCAAAAGCACTTTGCCAGAGTTTGGCGCGTATGCCGGTAGAAAATCAGATAGACCACACCGCAAATGCCCTAGCGGACAGGTGGGAAACATCTGAAGCACAGGCAGGGATTTCTGCGTTCTTCGCCAAAGAAACGCCACCATGGCGTAAATAAGACTTCAAGCACTTTTTTTGACCTGCGGCATATGCACAAATGCGGAGTTTTTTCTTTACTTGCTGGGTTCCTTTGTTACATAGCATTTAACGAAAAAACGAGTAATGAATGCTGCTGGCACTACAATCCATCAGGTCAAAACAGGACTTTCATACCCTTGTCTTCATTGCAGGGACTGTTTTGTTGAACGCGATCGGTGCTGGATTGATCATTCCGGTAACCCCCGCACTGGTCGCACAGCTCAGCCAAACCACCATCTCGGACGCAGCCCTATGGGGCGGTTACATCGCTGCAAGCTATGCCGCCATGCAGTTTCTCTTTGGACCCGCCGTTGGGGCCATTTCCGACAGGTTTGGACGCCGTCCGGTCCTCTTAATCTCCCTCGCCGTCCTGACAGTCGATTACCTGCTCATGACATTCGCAGGCTCGCTCTGGGTCCTGTTTATAGGCAGATTGCTCGCCGGAATCGCCAGTGCGACTTACGCCACAGCCTATGCGGCCATCTCGGATATCTCACATAACGGCAAGCGTGCGACCCGCTTCGGCATGGTTGGCGCAGCTATCGGCTTCGGCTTTGTGATTGGCCCTGTAATCGGCGGCGCACTCGCCCTCTTTGGGGTCCGATTTCCCTTTTACATCGCCGCAGTCCTGATCGCCATAACCTTCGCCTACGGCCTGTTTTACCTGCCCGAAACACTGCCTAAATCAGCCAGAAAAACGATCCGTTGGCGCAGAGCCAATCCTGTTGGTGCTGCTCTGGACATTGCCCAGACACCGGTCCTGATGTGGTTCTTCATCGCCCTCTTCCTGTTTGAGATGGCAAACTTTGTGTATCCGGCAATCTGGCCTTACTACACCATTGAAGCCTTCCACTGGACCACGGCCCAGGTCGGCCTCTCCCTTGCCATCGTAGGCCTCGGCTTCTCCACTGTGAAGGGTGGTCTTATTCGCTGGATCATACCGCGCAAGGGCGAAGCGAAAACGGTGCTCTATGGCTTTTTCTTCGCCGTAATTGCCCTGCTCGGATTTGCATTTGCGCCAAACACACTGACAGTAATTTTGCTGCTGCCACCCGCAGCCCTTGGGGCCATGATCCCCCCTGCCATGATCGCATTAATGAGCCATCATGTTTCGCAGGACAAGCAAGGCCGCTTGCAAGGCGCGCTTACAAGCATCATCGGCCTGACACTGGTGCTCTCCACTTTGGCAATGACACAGCTGTTCACCCGCTTCACCGCAGACGGAACAGACCTTTACTACCCCGGCGCACCTTTCCTGCTTGCGGCAACGTTTATGTTGCTCGCCATCGGACCATTCTGGATGGGCCTGAAGAAGATCAGGGTCAGCAATTAAGCCACAGAAGCCCGCTCCAGATACTCTTTGGTTGAGACAATGTTGCTGCAGACAAAGGAAAGTGAAGCCATAATCGCGGCCTGCACAAACTCCCGCGGTGAAGACGTGTCATCTGACCCCGGTTCCCGCGTCGCACACGCATCATAGATAATGGTAATCGGATACCCAAGCTCGGTCGTCGCATGTGCCGCCGCCGCGATGCAGTCCTTACTCATCGAACCGCAGATCACCAGCTGTTCCACCTCTTCCTCATCCAGAATTTGCTTCAGGTTGTTGTTAAGAAAGATGTTGGAGGTGGACTTTATCACCACAGGCTCATTTGCCAGCGGCTTCACCATATCATGGATCTCTGCTCCGGGAGTGCCTTCAACGGCAAACGGAGCATCTTGCTCCTTAAACTCATGCCGAACATATACGATGGTTTGGGCCTGATCACGCGCAGTTTCAAGTAACCTCTGGATATTGGCCGCAGCTTCAAACTGCCCCTCCAGCTCACATTTTCCACCCGGAAAAAAGTCATTTTGACAGTCAATTATAAGCAGCGCAGTTGTCGTCATTTTCCGTTCAACCCCTCCGGTGGCAGGCAATTATCGGGGACACTCTAATTGAGAGCGGTTGACGGAACTCGGATGGAACCATTCGTATTTTTTACAATATAGAGTGATCAGACCTCAGTCATGCTCTGCAAAAACCCGTCGGTCCACATCAAGCAGTCTTCTGTGTCCCCTGATGGTAAATCAGCTGCCATTGACCGTTATCCCGCCTCCAGATGGAGGTCCGACTCGTGTCGTCCTCGACAACCTCATAGAACACCTGAACAAGATCCTCACTCAGCCTGCGGCAGTGGTAGCCCTTGATGGTCCGTCTCGGATACCCCACAGGCTTGGGAGCGAGCTTAGCCATAACCCGTGCACGGTCTATAAAATGACCACTTCGACCAATCTCCACGAACTCATCATGCAACAGCAACCCGAGCTGCTGCCCGTTTCCCCAGACAAAGTGCTCCCATAACTGGTTTTCGAGGTTCTCAAGGGTGGTTAAAAGAGACATCTGGACACTCAACCTATGGCAAATTTACAAGCCAGCAACCTAAGCCAAAAACCATTTAACCGCCGCGCACACAAACACTCGGATTTTAGTGAACTCGGAGGGTGGCAGATAAGCTACTAAAATTGTTAATGCTGCCAAGTAGCTCTCATAGTTTTTCTACACTCCAACCACTTGGTATGACTTTAACTTTTGGTCAAGTTGATCTGCAGCAGCTGTCAACATTTTATGATGCGGCTCGAGCAGTTTGAATAAGGCAGAGTTTGGGTTTGGACGCCTCTCACCCAAATTTTGTGCAAGAAAGTCAATTGCATCCAGAACAGCGGCTAAGCGACTACCATAAATTGCTTCAACATGTGCGATACGATTTCTTGCCTGATACAGAACTTCCAGTTTTGTAGCGACATCTGCCCGAGTTACGTTTTTATTAGGAAAGCAATTCTTCAAACAAGGTTTCCAGAGTGATCGCTCATAGGCATCACTAAACAAACGTTTCCAAAAATACAAAGTAAATTGAGTTTTCTGTTGGCCCGAGCTAACAAGAATGGTTTTGATTCGTTTCCTTTTTCGATGTTCAGCCGATATGTTCGCAGGTGCCCCATTAGGAAAAGCAACCAAATCGCAATTTTGTTTTTGCTGATTTGAGTATTTCATATAGACCGCTTTTTGAGCTGAAAACCTAGCTTTTCCAATCTTCTGTTTCTCTTGGTTATGCCAGTTAAATTCTTGAGGACCTGATGCAAGCCACTGATCTTGACCGAACTTTTGATCCAATTGAGAGCAAATTTCGTTACGGCAAGCGACTTCTATGATACTCAAGACGCCCAATAACTCTGCAGCGACTTGAACAACGTGCTGATGCAAAATTATGGCTCCGGGTAGATCACCTGATATACTCAGCAGAGGCCCTAATCTTTCCGGCGACAAAAGCACCTCAACTCTCGAAATCTCGGCATGATCGAACTGCATTGACAAAAACACCTTAATTCATTAACATCCTAATTGAAACGTCGGGTTGGCCTATGGCTGGTCGGCAGCGCGCTAGTTCGTGACGGACCCCCGACGCCCTAAAAATTCAAAGCACCTTCATTCATGAAGGTGCTTTTTTTATTCCCGTAATACTTGCATATCTTCCGTCTACGTCAAACAAAAAACCCGATGCCTCTCGACACCGGGTCTTTCAATTCTCTCAACAGTCTCAGCGCTTAGCCGCCGAAGTCGTCCAGCATGATGTCTTCACGTTCCACGCCCATATCAACCAGCATGTTGATCACGGATTGGTTCATGATTGGAGGACCACACATGTAGTACTCGCAGTCTTCTGGTGAAGCATGGTCCTTCAGGTACTCGTTGTAGAGCACGTTGTGAATGAACCCGGTGTAGCCGTCCCAGTCATCATCTGGCTGAGGATCGGAAAGCGCCACATGCCATGTGAAGTTCGGGAACTCTTTCGCCAGCTGGTCGAAGTCCTCAACAAAGAACATCTCTTTCTTGGAACGCGCCCCGTACCAGAAGGTGATCTTACGATCACGGTTCTCAAGACGCTTCAGCTGGTCAAAGATGTGCGAGCGCATCGGCGCCATACCAGCACCACCGCCGACAAACACCATTTCCTTATCGGTTTCGCGAGCAAAGAACTCACCAAACGGACCGGAAATAGTCACCTTGTCACCGGGCTTCAGGTTGAAGATGAACGAAGACATCTTACCCGCTGGAATACCTGTGGTGCCCGGAGGTGGAGAAGCCACACGAACGTTCAGCATGATCATGCCTTTTTCGTCCGGGTAGTTCGCCATGGAATAAGCACGCTCAACTGGCTCGTCCACAATGGACTCATACTGCCACAGATTGAACTTGTCCCAGTCTTCGCGGTACTGTTCTTCAATGTCGAAGTCGGTGTACTTCAGCTTGTGAGCCGGAGCTTCAATCTGAATATAACCACCGGCGCGGAAGTTCACGTCTTCGCCTTCTGGCAGGTCCAGCACCAGCGCCTTAATGAAGGTTGCAACGTTCTCGTTGGAGCGAACAGTACACTCCCACTTCTTCACGCCGAACACTTCTTCAGGAACTTCGATCTTCATGTCCTGCTTCACAGCAACCTGACAGGAAAGACGATCACCACAGCGCGCTTCACGCTTGCTGATGTGGCTTTCTTCAGTCGCCAGAATAGAACCGCCACCTTCATGCACTTTCACGCGGCACTGGGCACAGGTACCACCGCCACCACAGGCGGAAGGAACAAAGATTTTCTGGTCTGCCAGAACACTGAGAAGCTTGCCACCCGCAGGAACGGAAATGGTCTTCTCACCGTTGATTTCAATCTGAACGTCACCGGACGCGACCAGCTTGCTGCGTGCCATAAGAATGACGATCACCAGCACAAGCACGATCAAGGTGAAGAGCGTAATGCCCCAGGTAAAGTCTTGCATCTACTCGTCCCCCTTACAGCTTCACGCCTGAGAAAGCCATGAAACCCATAGCCATCAGACCAGCAGTGATGAAGGTGATGCCAAGACCCTGCAGCCCGTCAGGAACATCAGAGTATTTCAGCTTTTCACGCACACCAGCCATCGCAGTAATCGCCAGCGCCCAACCAATACCGGAAGAAATACCGTAAACGGAAGATTCAGCCAGACTGTAGTCACGCTCCACCATGAACAGAGAACCACCCATGATCGCGCAGTTCACCGTAATCAGCGGCAGGAAGATACCCAGCGCGTTGTAAAGCGCAGGCACATAACGATCGAGGAACATTTCAAGAATCTGCACCACAGCAGCGATAACGCCGATGTAGGAAATCAAACCCAGAAAGCGCAGGTCAGTGCCTTCAAGGCCAGCCCATGCCAGCGCATTGTCATTGAGCAGCGTGGTGTAAAGTATGTTGTTGATTGGCACAGTCAAAGCCTGCACAACCACAACGGAGATACCCAGACCCAGAGCAGTCTCAACCTTCTTGGAAACCGCAAGGAACGTACACATTCCAAGGAAGAAGGAGAGCGCAAGGTTTTCGATAAAGATCGCCTTTACGGCGAGGGAAAGAAGCCCTTCCATAATCAGTGAGCTCCCTCAGATTCCATAATTTTATACTCGCGCTTCTCAACCTGCGCAGGCTTCCAGGTACGGAAACCCCAAATCAGCAGGCCAATCACGAAGAACGCAGACGGAGGCAGCAGCAGCAGACCGTTTGGCACATACCAGCCACCGTTGTTCACGGTCTCAAGGATCTGCACACCAAACAAGGAACCGGCACCAAACAACTCACGAACAACACCAACCAGCAGCAGGATCAGGGAGTAGCCCAGACCGTTACCGATACCATCAAGGAAGGATGGGATTGGTGGGTTCTTCATCGCATACGCTTCCGCGCGGCCCATTACGATACAGTTGGTGATGATCAGACCAACGAACACGGAGAGTGTCTTGGAGATCTCATAGAGAAACGCCTTCAGGATCTGGTCAACCAGAATAACGAGAGACGCAATAATCACCATCTGCACGATAATGCGGATAGAAGACGGGATCTGGTTACGCAAAAGAGAGATGAAGAAGTTGGAGAACGCTGTCACAAGCGTCACCGCAATCGCCATCACCAACGCAACCTTCAGTGAAGAGGTTACCGCAAGCGCGGAACAAATGCCCAGAACCTGAAGCGTGATCGGGTTGTTATCGACCAACGGGTCTTTGAGCATGGAGAAGTCTTTGCCAGCCATTACGCCTCTCCTTTTTTCAGATTGTCGAGGAAGGTCTTGAAGCCCTGCTCACCCATCCAGAATTTGACGAGGTTATCGACACCACGGGAGGTCAGCGTTGCACCTGCAATCGCGTCAATGTGGTACTTGGAACCATCGATACCAGCTGGAACAGCTTTGCTGACGCCAATATCAACGGCACCATCGTCGCCATAAACCAGCTTGCCGGGCCACTGGGCCATCCATTTTGGATTATCTACTTCTGCACCAAGACCCGGGGTCTCAGCATGTGAGTAAAAACGCAGGCCGTAAATCTCATTGCCATCAGCATTCAGAGCAATGAAACCATACAGCGTGGACCACAGACCGTAACCGTGGATCGGCAGAATGATACGCTCGATCTGACCTGCATCATCACGAAGCAGATAAACCGAAGCCAGCTTTGCCTGACGTTTGATGGAAGCCGGATCATTTACCAGAGCAATGGATTGAGCCGGATCTTTAGCAGCAGCTTGCTGATCGTAAGTCACCGGATCAGCTGCAGTAGAGAACTTGCCAGTTGCCACATCAACGAGACGCGGTTCGAAAGAACCAAACGCCTTTTCAACGTCAACGCCGTCTGTGTAAAGGCCAGCAACCTTCAGGATGTTGGTCTTCTTGTCCAGTGTCTTGTTGATTTCCTGCTGAGGCTTCAACATCACCGCAGCGCCGGAAACAATCATGGAACAGACCAGACACAGCACCACAGCAACCGTGATGGTGCGCGGAGCGGAGTCCAGAGGCATCGCATTGAAGCGCGCCCACAGACCTTTTGGAGCTGTTGTGTTTTCAGCATTAGGCATGACGCTTCATCCTCCGTGTGATGTTTGCCTTCACAACGAAGTAGTCGATCAGCGGAGAGAAGATATTCCCGAACAGGATTGCCAACATCATACCTTCAGGGAAGGCCGGGTTGATAACGCGGATGAGAATACACATCACACCAATCAATGCAGCGTAGATGTAACGGCCCGGATTGGTCATCGCAGCTGTCACAGGCTCAGTCACCATAAACACCAGACCAAACATGAAGCCGCCAGTGACAAGGTGCCAGTACCAAGGCATTGCAAACATTGGGTTGGTGTCAGAGCCAATCATGTTCAGCAACAAAGTGAAGCCAATCATGCCGCCCAAGCAACCAAGAATAAGTCGATAGTTCGCGATACCGGTGCTCACGAGGAACACGCCGCCAATGGCAATTGCAATCGTGGAGGTCTCACCAAAGGAACCCGGAATGGTACCGATGAAGGAGCTCATCCAGGTAATGCCGTTGTTGGCCAGACCCTGCATGCCATCAGCAGCAGCAACACCCAACGCAGTCGCACCGGAGAAGCCGTCTACTGGCGTCCATACCGCATCACCGGACATTGCTGCCGGATAAGCGAAGTAAAGGAACGCACGACCAACTAGCGCCGGGTTCAGGAAGTTTTTACCTGTACCGCCAAACACTTCTTTACCGATGACCACACCAAACGCGATCCCCAGACCAACCTGCCAAAGTGGCGTGGAAGCGGGCAGGATCAACGTGTACAGCATGGAAGAAACGAAGAAGCCTTCGTTCACTTCGTGGCCCCGCACAACGGCGAAGAGCACCTCAAAGACACCGCCAACAGCAAGCGTTACGATGTAGATCGGCAGGAAGTACAAAGCACCATGCGCCATGTTGGCGAAGATGCTGTCAGGGTTGAAACCGATACCCAGCAGCGAGAGGATGAACGCTCTCCAGCCTGCTGGCTCGGTGATACCCATAGAGGCCAGTGCAGCGTTGGTCTGCAGGCCGGTGTTGTACATACCAAACAGGATCGCAGGGATCGTCGCCAGTACAACATACGTCATGACACGCTTAAGGTCTGCGTGGTCACGAGCGTGCGGCGCAACGCTGGTCACTGTTTTTGGAGTGTAGATGAAAGTATCCACCATCTCGTAGACGGCGTAAAACTTCTCGTATTTGCCACCCTTTTCAAAGAGCGGCGCAACACGATCAAACTTATCGCGCAAACTCACGGGTTAGCCCTCTTTCTCGATCTTATCAAGATTTGCACGCAGCGCAGCTCCGTATTCATTCTTGGAATGGCAGATGAAGGTGCACAGCGCCAAGTCTTCTTCGTCCAGCTCCAGAGCGCCAAGCTTCTGCGCCATGTCAGTGTCCAGCACCACAAGGGCGCGGAGCAGCTGGGTTGGAAGAACATCAAGCGGCATCACCTTCTCATAGGTACCCAATGGAACGATTGCGCGGATGGAACCGTTCCTGTTGGTACCAAACGGAAACTTCAGCTTGCTGCGGAAGAAACCGGAAGGATGCACATTCAGGTTGGACCACTTGGTCATGAAAGGGCGAACCCAGCCAACGACGTCTTGCTTGTGGTCTTCTTCCATCAGCGTCACTTGAGTGTGGTAACGACCGAGGAAGGCAAACTGCTCAGCGGCAATCGTGCCGGAGAGGATGGAACCGGAAACCACACGGGCCGGAATGCCCGGCTGAATTTCACCAGCCAGCAGATCAGTCAGATCTGCGCCAACGCGTGTTGTAACAAGACGCGGCTTGGAAGCCAGCGGCCCTGCAACAGACACAACACGGGAAACATCCAGCTCACCTGTCAGGAACAGGTTACCGATTGCGATGACATCCTGATAACCGATGGTCCAGACTGTCTTGCTTTCGTTCACCGGGTCGAGGAAGTGAATGTGAGTACCCGCATTACCTGCTGGGTGCTTACCTTCAAAGCTCTCCATCTGCACACCGGCAACGGCTGCACCCGGAAGCTTATCCTTCGGGGCGTGGCACACGAATGTGCGGCCATCAGTGAGTTTGGAAACAACCTGAAGCCCGGCTTCAAACGCGCCAGCATTCGCATTGATGATCACACCGGCATCCGCAGCAAGCGGGTTGGTGTCCATCGCAGTTACGAAAATGGAACGCGGCTGCGTTTCAAAAACAGGAACCTTGGAGTATGGGCGGGTACGGAAACTTGTCCAAAGACCAGACTTGGCAAGCTGCTCACGAACGACAGATGCGTCCAGAGTTGCCAAAGCGCTGTTTTCAAACTTTGAGAAAGCGATCTGTTCTTCATTGCCGTCGTCCAGTTTAATGACGATGGTTTCCAGAACGCGCCGTGCACCACGATTGACTGCTTCAACAACACCAGCACCCGGAGCAACATAGTTGATTTCTGGAGAGCGTTTATCGTTGAAAAGAGGTTGACCCTTTACGACGCGGTCGCCTTCAGCCACCAGCATACGTGGTTTCAACCCGTTGTAATCCCCACCGTTCACGGCAACACGACGAACCGTTTGACCCTTGTGGATCTCCTGGTTCGGAGCGCCGGTAATCGGCAGATCCAATCCTTTTGTAATCTTCATCCCTTACCCTGTCAGGCTTCTTTAGGGCAACCAATAGATGTTTGCGGGATATCTGCGGGTAAATGCTGCTAAGTCATTCTGCTATGTACAAAATGCCGCGCACGCGGATTATTGACTTTGACAAGTCGAACCGAGATAAATCCCCCCACAGATCGCTGTTTCAGCAACAAAGCCCGAGCATTGCTGAACGTCACTCATCCATGGCTCCGGTTTGGAGTAACCGCTCGCATACCACTAAAGTGTGTTGCGGTCAGCTATTCCTACGGATTTATGCGGGCCAATACCCTGATATACCGCAAATTTCAATAGGGATTCGCCATATTGACGCAACGGCAACAATGCTGTTCTGCGAAATATTTTTTTCAGATAAGTTTTCCCCTAACTTTTCCCATTCCCGTAGTTCTGCGTATCATTTTTCGTTTTCATCTATCTCTGTTCTTTTCTGCATCAGCATCAAACTCTATTTAACTTGACAGAAAACCGGAATAAGCCGATTACGCAGGGAAATGAAAAAACTCTGAGGCCGAAATGCGCTTCCTCATTACTGCTCTCTTACTCATCGTTGTCACAGCATGTGTCCCTAATGACAAAAGCCGGGAGGAAATCCTCCTCCAAGGCAAAACCATGGGCACCACCTATCATGTCAAAGCTATCAAAGGGTCGTCTTCTGTCTCAGAACAGGACCTGCAGCAGCAAGTTGACGAAGCCCTCGCTGGTGTCAACAAAGCCATGTCCAACTGGGACAAAGAGTCAGAGATCAGTCGGTTTAACCAATCCACCAGCACTGAATGGACACCAATCTCCCGCGATTTCAGCATCGTGATGCAGGAGTCTCTGCGCATTCATACCCTGACCAACGGCTACTTTGACGTGACCCTCGCACCGCTCATCGAGCTGTGGGGCTTTGGAACCAAGCAGGATACACCTCCTCAGCCAAGCCCAAGCGACATCCGCAACGCCCTTGAGTCAGTTGGCATGAGCACCATGCTGGAGTTTGAGACTGACCCGCCCGCACTGCGCAAGGTCAACACAGACACCACCGTCAACCTCTCCGCAATCGCAAAAGGCTTCGGCATCGATAAGGTCGCCTCTGTCCTGGACGATAACGGCATTGACGAGTATCTGGTCGAAATTGGCGGCGATCTGGTCACCAGCGGCAACAACGCTAAAGACGAGCCTTGGGTCGTCGGCATCGAAAAGCCGGACTCTGGCGCCCGCACCGTTCAGCATGTTGTCCGGGTTAGCGGCAAGGGCATGGCAACCTCCGGCGACTACCGCATTTACAAGGAAGTGGACGGCAAACGCTTCTCACACATTATTGACGCCGCATCCGGCCGCCCTGTCACCCACAAGCTTGCATCAGTCACCGTAATTGCTGACAATGCAATGCGTTCTGATGGTCTGGCAACAGCTCTCCTTGCAATGGGTGACAAGCGCGGCATGGCTCTGGCGGAGCGTGAAGGGATTGCCGCATTCTTCATCGTGCGTGAAGGCGACCACTTCATTACCCGGTCGTCCAGCGCATTTAGAAAATTCGAGCAGTCGACAGAGAAATAACGGAATATCGAAATGGCAACTTTCATCATCGCGTTTATCATGCTGATCCTGATTGTAGCAGGAATGGCAATTGGTGCCGTTTTCAGAAACAAGCCAATCACTGGCAGCTGTGGCGGCTTGAACGCAATTGATGGCGCAGACCATTGCGTCGTCTGTAAGCGTGAAATTGACCCGAACAGCCCGCTTCGCGAAAAGCTGCAGCCTTGCAAGTCCAAGCAATCAATCGAAGAGCATAGCGCAGCTTAACAATGCGCCATTTCAAGACGTTTTAAGGGGCCACAAGGCCCCTTTTTCATGCCTGCTATTGGTTCTTGCTGTAGTCGCGTGCCGCATCTGGCCCTTCACCGCCAAACAGCTTTGCGAAGAACCCGGCAATAATGCCGAACAAAACACCAATCACAACAAACCCAACACCCAGCAACAAACTGCCAAGCGTTGGAAAGATCCCCTGCCCGATTGACGTCAGGCTGTCTCCGCTAATCAGCCACAGCAGCAGGTTCATCCATCCGCAGACAAAACCACCGGAAAACCAGCTCGGCATACTGGCTTTGAGCAAAGGGTGATAATTGATGAGCCCGATAAGGGCCACCAAGCCTCCAAGCGAAATACACCACAGAAGCAACCCGAACTGCACCACAAAGGAAACATTCAGGTTCAACCAGCTGATGAGGTAGAGGCACAAGAGCCCGAACGCCAGCCCAAACAGCTTGGCTGTAACACCTCGTCTGAACAATGATGGCTTCGAAAACATACTCTTAGCTCCTGTAGGTTTATCTCGGCAGATCTCCGCCAATTGAGTATCAGGATACACCAAGGGTCTTAAAACTAGTTTTCCGCAAACGTAAAGTTATCTGCTCGCCCAGCCAAAATCAAAAACACCGAAAACCATCAAGGCAAAGCTGATCAGAGCAAGCAATCCAAACACCCAGCACCGCAGCTTCCATCTGGCACCCTGGCTTTTCCAGGCGTCCCTGAACAGGCGACCACTCAAGACAAAGACAACAAGAAAGATCACGCCAACCCAGGAGGGCAGTACACCAATGAAGTTTGAGAGCTGATCCATTTCGCCTCCGCCTGATTTTTGCCTCTCTTTAGTTCCGCACCACGAAAAAGGCAAATATTCAAAGCAGTAAAGCCAGACCACTCCTGACTTTTATAGTCATACCGCACTCTTCCTCGACAACAGCTACAAGAAAATCAACCGCTTTTCACTCACACAAACAGTGATACATGTCTCCGCAAAACCGATATTCTCGTCGTTCTTGCAAAGATTCTGACAGTCAGACACCACAAACTTACATGCATCTTTCATATCTATTTTTCTTATTTCATTGACCTTTCCACCAAGTCAGACTACAAGGCCCACGAAGAAAAGAGCTCGCTTGCCATTTGCCGCCTCATGACCCCATGAGTGAGCGGAAGCGATGGGTAGGGCAACAAAAGCTCTTGCTTTACATATAATGACCCTCCTCGAAAGAAATACTACATGACGATACCTGAAGGGGTTGCCCCGGCGCTTTCTACCGCACTAGAAAAGCGCGAATACACGTCTCTAACACCGGTCCAGACCGCCGTACTTGATGAAGAGCTGAAAGGCAAAGACCTTTTGGTTTCTGCTCAGACAGGCTCTGGTAAAACAGTTGCATTCGGCATCGCAATCGCGCCGGAACTGCTGGGTGATGCAGAGCGTATGGGCCGGGCAAGTGAACCTCTTGCATTGTGTGTTGCACCAACCCGCGAACTGGCGATCCAGGTCTCCAGAGAGCTGGAATGGTTGTACGGCGAAGCTGGCGCGCGCATCACCACCTGTGTGGGTGGCATGGATATGCGCCGTGAACGTCGCAACCTTTCTGCTGGCGCGCACATCGTAGTCGGCACACCAGGCCGCCTGCGTGACCATATCGAACGTGGCTCCTTTGATACCTCCTCACTGCGTACAATCGTCCTTGACGAAGCAGATGAGATGTTGGATCTCGGCTTCCGTGAAGACCTCGAATTCATTCTTGGTGCTGCACCGAAAGAACGCCGCACTCTACTGTTCTCCGCAACAGTTCCTCAGCAGATCGAAAACCTTGCAAAGCGCTTCCAGCGCGATGCACAGCGCATTTCAACGGTCAACAATCGCGAACAGCACACTGATATTGAATATCGTGCAATGCCGGTCGCTCCTAACGACCGTGAAAACGCGATCATCAATGTCCTGCGTTTCTACGAAGCACAGAATACCATCATTTTCTGCGGCACCCGCGAGATGGTCAAACACCTCTCCGCACGCCTCGGCAACCGTGGTTTCGCAGTGGTCGCCCTCTCCGGTGAACTAAGCCAGACCGAACGTAACCACGCCCTCGGCGCGATGCGTAATGGTCGTGCCCGCGTTTGTGTGGCAACCGACGTCGCAGCACGCGGCATCGACTTGCCAAATCTGGATCTGGTGATCCACGCTGACCTGCCAAACAACGCAGAAGCACTGCTGCACCGTTCTGGTCGTACCGGTCGTGCAGGCCGTAAAGGCGTTTGTACGCTGGTCGTCCCGCACACCCGCCGTCGCACTGCATCCCGTCTGCTAAGCTTTGCTAAAGTGAAAGCAGAGTGGGGTGCGGCTCCAACTGCGCAGCAAATCCGCGATAAAGACCGTGAGCGCATCCTTGCGTCCTCTGATCTGCAGGAAGCACCGGGCGAAGAAGATTTGCCAATGGTGAAAGAACTTCTCGAGAAGTTCTCAGCAGAACAGATCGCAGCAGCTTACATGCGTCAGATCCATCAGGGTCTGCCAGCACCGGAAGAACTGCTGGCCTCCAGCACCAACTTCAGCGAAGAACAAGAGCGTCAGCCACGCAAGAACTTCGACAACGGTGTATGGTTCCGTCTCAACGTCGGTCGCAAGCACAACGCTGAACCGCGTTGGTTGCTGCCAATGATCTGCCGTGCAGGTCACATCACGAAAAAAGACATCGGCTCCATCCGCATCTTTGATGCAGACAGCCGCTTCGAGCTCGACGCAAAACTCGCTGACGCCTTCTTGGAAACCGTCAAAGAAAACGGCACTGGTGAAAAATCAATCACCATCACCCGTATTGAAGGCAATCCGGAACGCAGCAGCAGCGGTCGCCCAGGTGGCAAACGCAATCCCCGCAGTGGCGGTGGCGGCGGTTACCGTGGTGAAGGCGGACGCGGCGAAGGTGCTCGTGGCCGTGGTCGTCGTGAAGGCGGCGGCGGCGGTGGTGGCTACCGTGGTGGTGGCGAAGCTCGTGGCCGTGGCCGCAGCGAAGGCAAGCCAGGTGGCGGCAAAAGCTTCCGCGACAACCGTGGCGGCGAATAAGCCTCACTTACAAAGATTAGAAAACGGGCCTTCGGGCCCGTTTTTTTATGGCAAGCATCCCCCTCACAACCACAAATACCACCGCATGGCCTCCCATGCAGCGTTGAAGCTGAAACCCCGTTTGAACGGGTGGAGCAAGGCGAACAGGCTCTGCCTGCGCTACTTGTTAAATATGTTTCTTCGGCATTGGCTGCTCGCCTCGCCCGGGTCTTTTATCATGAACACGCGGGCTCCCTCTCGGACAGGCGCGACTGATAGGTTTCCCTAACATTGGCAGTTTCCTGCCACCACCGGACGCCCTCCGGAACGACCCCAAGCTCCCTTTCACCGCTGTGGCCTCAAAAGGGTATTGCGCTTCACCGGACCTCCCGACACGATACGTTACCTCATGCCGGTAGCCCAACCCCGCCCACGCCGAGGGACGGACGGTCCACCCCTGCCCGATTGCGTGGGCACAAAACCAAGATAAGGAAAGAAACTGCAAGGGGGATAAGTTTTTCGTAAATGCCCCCAAACGTAGTCATCCTCCCCCTGAGCCGGGGTTCACACGGCGCTTGTCACTTACCATGAGGGCTGTTGTTTGTGGCGAGGCTGTCATAGATCCCGGGTCTCCGCTCCGCTGCGCCCAGGATGACGGCGACGGGCTTTCACCCAACGCATTCGCCCACAGCAGCGGCGTCGTACAAGGCACGCTCATCCCCTCTTCGTCTTCCCGCACAAGCGCAGCGCGATGCGGGATCCAGAGCTACACAACACAGCATGACTGCCTTGAACTCTGCCTACCCGTCAAAACGACACCGCTCCAATACCCCCAACGCTAAACAGCAAATCCCTGACGCTTCAGTTGCTGAATAATCTGGTCGATCTTTTGCAAAAACTGAGAACGGTCTTTGGGTGAGAATGGTCGCGGTCCGGAAGTCTGCTCACCAAAGCTACGCAGGTCTTCCATCAGGTTGCGCGTTGCCAAAGCCATTCCAATGGAAGCCTCGTCAAACACTCTGCCTTTTGGAGAAAGAGCAATCGCCCCTGCTTTCACAACACGGTCAGCCAGCGGAATATCCTGCGTGACAACAATGTCACCCGGCACAGCCCGCTCTGCGATCCAGTCATCAGCAATATCAGGACCTTCCGGTACAATCACCCGTTCGATATCCATATCCCGAGGCGTATTGATGAAACTGTTGGCGACCACAAAAACCTTTAGGCGATAACGGTCAGCAACCTTGTAAACCTCGTCTTTTACGGGGCAAGCATCGGCATCAATGTAAATAATAATCTTCTTTGCGCTGGTCACAGCGGCTCTTCTCCTGCATCTATCCGCCCTTTAGTCGCGCAGGAGTGATCACCTTGTCAATGAGGCTAGCCATTTCAAGCACATGCCAATCCGTTCCAGCTGGCCCAAACAGCGTCAAACCCGTCCCCGGTGTGCCATAGATGTTCATTGGAATGGTCGCAGCGCACCCGTCAACCCAGTTCACGGCGCGGGTATTTTGCAAAAGTTGAGGACCAAACTTACCCATATTATCTTCAATATCAGCAAGCAGAGGAGCAACAATCGGTGATGTCGGTGCAATCAGAATATCAAATTTGCCCGCCATCTCTTTAAAAGCGCGTATAGCCTCTGTCCGTCTGGAGCGGGCTTCCTTCATCTCTTTAATTGTTACTTCGGCTGAGTTGAGAATACACTCAACCACATAAGGATCACCAGCCTCTCTAAGACCTTCCACATACCCACCAATCAGGGCCATTGTCTCATAGGCAAAAATGGTTCCGAAGTAAGTCGCGCAACTCGACAACACCGGCTCTGACACCGTGGCGATAATGGCACCCGCATCACGAATAGCCTGCATCGACCGGTCGAAATCCGCACTCACTTGCGTATCCAGCCCCTCAGCCATCGGAGAGGCCATAAGCCCCACATGCAGCCCATCAAGGCTCTTCAACCGAGGTGGAGTTGGACATTGGCCGGAAAGTACAGCATACGTCCGCGCGCACATCTCCAGTGATCGGGCAATAGGGCCAATCGTGTCAAAAGACGGAGAAAGCGCGAAAAGCCCTCTTGTCGAAATACACGCACGCGTTGGCTTGAAGCCATAAAGCCCGTTAAGCGCCGCCGGTAGGCGCACAGACCCACCCGTATCGGTCCCAATCGCAACATCACACAGACCAAGCCCAACACTCGCCGCCGCACCAGAGGAGGAGCCTCCAGGTATACGGAGAGGATCGCTCACATTCGGCGGCGTCCCAAAGTGCGGGTTCAATCCCAGACAGGTATAGCAAATCTCGCTCAAGTTGGTCCGCCCAAACGGAACAGCGCCTGCTGCCCGTAACTGAGAGACAATCTTGGCATCCTCACAGGCAGGCGCACGGTCACGCAAGAAGGCAGAGCCAGCGCTCGTCACCACCCCTTGCTCATCAATCATATCCTTGAAAGAGACTGTCACGCCGTGCAGCGGAAGGTCGCGGTGAAATGCCTGCAGCTTCTCATCTGCCTCCCGGGCCTGACGTGTAATCCGTGCTGCATCAAACTCAATGAAGATGCGCTCGGTAACCTCCTCGGGAAGATCCATAACCAGATCAATGCAGCGACGCGCCTTATCTTCTGCCTGAAAGAAAAGGCGTTTTTCTCGCGAAGAACTGGAAAAGCTGCTCATATATATATTCCTGAGAGAACCCTATGCAGTTGGTGTTTTGGTCGGTTTGGCTGCAAAATACAATCAGTTGTCTCAGTAAGAGCTACCAGTCTATTAATAGGAAGCCCGAAAACAAAAAAGAGCCCGCCAGTACAACCGGCGAACTCCATAAAACTCTGTTGGAAGTAAGCTTATCGCTTCGGCTTATTAAACGCCGCCGCCAGTGCCGCTGCCATCGCGTTGTTTGAACCAGCACCGGTATCCGCCGACTTCTTGCCATCACGAGCACTGCCACCACGGTTACCACCATTCGGGCGATTGCCGCCACCCGGACGGCCACCCTGATTGCGGTTACCACTACGCTCAGCCTGCCGCTCCCGCACACTCTCGCGCGCGTCCGCACTGTCCTTGCGCATGGTCAGACCAATGCGTTTGCGGGCAATGTCCACCTCAACTACCCGCACCTTCACGATGTCACCGGCCTTCACCACCGTATGCGGATCATCCACGAAACGGTCCGCCAGCTGAGACACATGTACAAGCCCATCCTGATGCACACCGATATCCACAAAGGCACCAAAGTTGGTCACGTTGGTCACAGTCCCTTCCAGCATCATGCCGGGCTTTAGGTCCTGCATGGTCTCAACACCATCCTGGAAGGAAGCGGTCTTGAACTCAGGCCGCGGATCACGCCCCGGCTTTTCCAGCTCCGAGAAAATGTCCTTCACAGTCGGCAGGCCAAACTTCTCGTCGGTAAACTCTTTGGGGTCCATAGAACCAAGCGTATTGGAACCCATAATCTCGCGAATATCACGGCCACAGGCTTTGATGATCTTCTGCGCCACCGGATACGCCTCCGGGTGAACAGAGGACGCATCCAACGGGTTGTCACCATCCGCAATCCGCAGGAAGCCCGCACATTGCTCAAACGCCTTTGGCCCAAGCCGGGAAACCTTCAGCAACTGCTTGCGGTTCTTGAACGCACCAACCGTGTCCCGATACTCAACCACAGCCTTCGCAAGGCTCTCTGTTAGGCCGGAAATATGTGCCAATAACGGAGCAGAAGCTGTGTTGAGATCAACGCCAACCGCGTTTACCGCATCTTCCACCACACCATCCAGCGAGCGTGCCAGCTTGGTCTGGTTCACATCATGCTGATACTGCCCGACGCCAATGGACTTGGGTTCAATCTTCACCAGCTCCGCCAACGGGTCCTGCAAGCGCCGTGCAATAGAAGCCGCCCCGCGCAAAGACACATCCACATCCGGCATTTCCTTCGCCGCCAAAGCAGAGGCGGAGTAAACTGACGCACCCGCCTCGTTCACCATCACCTTGGTCGGACGGTGCTCAGCTGGAATATCCTTCAACAGATCCGCCACCAGACGATCCGTCTCACGGCTGGCCGTCCCATTGCCAATAGCGATAAGGCTCACACCATGCTTTGCAACCAGCGCACGAAGGGTAGCAAGCGAGCCCTGAATGTCATTGCGCGGCTGGAAGGGATAGATCGTCGCCGTATCCACCAGTTTGCCGGTCGCATCAACAACAGCCACCTTCACACCGGTCCGAATACCCGGATCAAGACCCAGCGTCGCATGCGGACCAGCAGGCGCAGCAAGCAGCAAGTCTTTCAGGTTACGGGCAAATACCTTGATCGCCTCTTCTTCCGCCTTGTCGCGTAACTCGCCCATCAGGTCCAGCTCAACATGAAGGCCAATCTTCACCTTCCACGTCCAGCGACACACATCAGAAAGCCACTTATCGGCAGGACGCCCCTTGTTCACAATGCCAGCCGCATCCGCAACCATCTGTTCAACCGGTTTTACGGCAGAGAGATCATCCTCATCCACCTTCAGGTCCAGCGCCAGAATGCCTTCATTACGACCACGCAGCAGCGCCAGCGCACGATGGCTTGGAATGTTCTTCCAGTTCTCGGAATAGCCGAAGTAGTCAGAGAACTTCGCACCTTCCTGCTCCTTACCAGAAACAACTTCCGCCTTCACAGCCCCCTGACGCGCCACATAGTTCCGCAGTTTGCCAACCAGCTGAGCATTCTCGGAGAACCGCTCCATCAGGATCTGGCGCGCACCATCCAGCACAGCCTTCGTATCCGCAAAACCCTTTTCCGCATCAATAAAGCTGGCAGCTGCGCTCTCAGGGGTCTTGTTCGGATCACCCAACAGCAAATCCGCCAGTGGCTCAATGCCAGCTTCACGGGCAATCTGTGCCTTGGTGCGGCGTTTCTTTTTGTAAGGCAGATAAAGGTCTTCAAGAGTCGCTTTGTTATCCGCACCAGCAATCTGCTTTGCCAGCTCGCCAGTGAGCTTGCCCTGCTCCTCGATGGATTTAACAATCGCTTTGCGGCGATCTTCCATCTCACGCATATAGATCAGGCGCTCTTCCAACGTGCGCAGCTGCGTATCATCCAGCCCTCCCGTTGCCTCTTTCCGGTAACGCGCAATAAACGGAACCGTAGACCCTTCATCCAACAACTGCACCGCAGAATTCACCTGCCCCGGCGCACAGCCAATTTCCCCGGCAATCCGCTGAGAAATCCGCATTGCAATATCAGCAGGCACCGCGCCCGCTTTGGCAGAAGTGGAGGAAGAAGCAACAGAGGTCAGATCAGACATTCAGCACTCTTGATTATGTTAAAACGGAATGCTCACAGTAGGTCTGCATTGCGGGCAAAACTAGGTGCGATAGGGGAATACGCACAGGGAAAGACTATGAGAAAAAAGCACGGCGTCGCGACGGCAGACACACACAGCTTCAATCGGGCGTTGCCAAACTGAATTGAAGTTCATGACCCAGAGTTGTCGACCATCAAGACTATCTGAATTACTGGGCTACCAATTTTACCGGTATTGGTAGTCCTCGCATCTAGAAGAAATTCCTCAGGATCGCCGAAACCGTGACAAGCCCAGCTACAGTTACGAAGATATTGGTCAGCGCACCTCTGTATTTAGCCAAGGCAGGTACAGTTCTAATGGCGTACATCGGCAGCAGGAATAAGATGATCGCGATGAAAGGCGCAAACAGATCTCCAATCGCCGTAATCAAGGGCAGCTCAATGATTGCCACCAGCCATATTGTTCCGAAGAAGAAAATAAACAAAACCGTACTGATTTTCTTCTCTCCAACAAAACTCGCCAGTTCTGGGGACGCCACTTTCAAAAATCCGGTCAAAGCTTCTTTTGAGCCAAGATAAAAGGCCAGAAACGATGAATAAATTGCAGTGATCGTAATAATAGGGCCCACAATTGAAATAGCAGGAGAATCTAGGGTATTTGCCAGAAAGCTGAGTATCGTAATATTTTGCGATTTTGCCAAAGCGAGTTGCTCGGGTGAAGTCGCCAGCACGCAGCTCAAGACAAAGAACATCATAAATGCAAACAGCATTATCGAGGAAAATTTCAGTGTTCGATCAGATACTTCCTCGGCCTTATCTCCGTGGGTATGCCTCAGAACAAAGGCCATTAACGGGATCGCGGGGGCATAAAAGAGTGCAAACACCATTATCGGCAGGGTTCTATAAACCTGATCAACGATAGTCCCAACACTCGGCATACTTCCAATCGATATAGCCGATAAAGACCAGTGCGGAATCAGGTAAACAGAGATACCGAATAGAACCAGAATAAGCGGAAACACCAAGACCTTAAATGCCTCCAAAACATACTGGAGACCGAAGAAGGTTGGAGCAAACATTATGAGCAGAATTATACCTGAAAGCTGCCAGCGGGGTAACTGGCTGCTTCCCGTTTGTGTGATCAAAATATCGTCAATCGTATTGGTCATGGAGGGCCCATAAACCAACACGTAAGGGAACAAAGACAAGAAATAAAACAGCGTTATAACTAAACTTGCTTTCGCGCCGAAGTGCTCCTGCAGTACGCCTGAAAAATCAGCGGCTTTGTTTTTTGACGACAAGGCAAGCCGACCAAAGGCTAAATGGGGGTAATAAGTTAAAGGAGCTGCGAGGAGGGCAATTATAATCAGCGGCCAAAGTCCCTGCAGTCCCGCCTGAATAGGCAAGAACAATATGCCGGCACCAACGGCTGTGCCAAACATAGAGATGGGCCAGACAAGCTTTTCCGAATTCAGAAAGCCCGCAATCTTTCCCCGTTTTGGAGAGTAAGAAGTACTCGTGGCGTCCATTGTATTTCTTATCTATTGTTGGGAAGCGATCTGCTCCCGATCTGGATTTTATTTATTGTTGCTCACACAGCAGAAGAATTTGGACAGGCCAATGGCCAGTTATCCATAGAAGTTATCCTAGCGAGAGCGCTAAGCTACGAACAAGGCTAGTATATGACGTAGATTTTCCATTTTAATCAAAGCCATCCAAGATCAGCCAAAGCTGCCACATAGAATTTCTTCACGTATATTCTCACACTAAGCCTTTCCAATTACTTCAGTATTTAGCAGATTGAGGATTAGGAGCTTTAGGGAGGGGTGATAGGGAAAACGCACTGCCTCAATTGGGCCAATGCCACTTGAATTGGTGTTCATGCCCCAAAGGGGCCAATCAGCGAGAGCACCTGATACTGAGGTGCGGACAAAGCAAGCATTCGGAGCAGATGCTAAAAAAAGCAACTAAGTGACTTTTTCTATTACGAGACGCCACAAGAGAACACTCAAACTACTCTATCAAGAAGTTATATGAACTCAGATAGATGAATATGAAGTCTCTACTTGCATAAAACCTCTTCTACTACTCCAGCAACTTCCTGTCCGCACTCTGTTTTGCGGCAGTTATCTACTGATTAGGTCTCTGAAAAATAGTGCGCAACTTATTTTTCAATAGGTTTTGCTTCCAGCCATTCCCAGGCTTTATCTTCGTCCTCGGCTTTAAAAGATCTGATCTCCATATCAAGGAAGCCTTTTGGCAGTGTATGGAGCACCTTTTGCATCCAGTCAGGGGCGCCCACAATGGCATAACGTACGGCTTTTTGCATGGTTTCAAGGCGCAGGGTCAATAATCCGCTTTGCATGAAGATTGTGGGATCGACACCACCAAAATGCTTGAGCCTGTTCAATAGACAAATTTTTTCATGGCCATCCAGAAAAGTTTTCAGGTCTTCCAAAACGGCGGGCATTTCTTGCGCGGAAATCATTCCGTCTATTTCAAATGCAAACAGTTTGTCATTCGTGGTCTTCAGTCGACGGAACCCCGGAGTTTGTTGCTTGTTCGTTGCAGGCTTTTCGGCAACCCACTTTTTCGCGCTCTCCAATTGGCTAGAGGTGAAAACCCTGCGATCCACTATCGGGAACATCTTATTCAAAAATCCGGCCATAGCCTGTGGCCATTCCTTGTCAGAAATAATCGCACATCGGTTGAATTGTTTAATATGACGAAAGAATTCAAGATCGACACTTAAACCTTCCACCATTGCATCTGAGGAAAGGTCCGTTACATCGCAAAAATCCAGAAGGATGTTCATATCCGGATTATTCTTCAGCTTTTGGGAAAGAATTCCTTCAAATTCTTTAACATCACTTGCTGTCACTTTATTGCTCATGCGCACAGCAAGTACGTGTTCCGGTGCAGAAAGTTGTTCGAACATAACGCATTCCTATTGTTTATTTTTAAGCCCATGCAATTCTACTTTAAAATTTGAAGTAAAATATAATTGCATGCCTGATTTTGCTTCACATACCCTGGAAAAAGTGAAATAGAAGCAGACTTTACTAGTGACATGACAGTACTTTCAGACACGATCACACCCGTAAGACTAGCGTCAATTACGTAGCGGAACAATCGACTACGGGCTGTGGCTTTACATGGTTAAACGTTAAGCGCAATTATGATCAGGCCCGATGTGACGGGGTGGATGCGTTACCACAAACGGCATCGCAATGTGCCAAAGTGATGCTGTAATGCCACTCTTCTTGGGAGAAGAAACCCACGTACGGCGGCGGATGGCGCAAGGTAGTTGTTGGGCACAGTGTCAACCATCCCGATGTCCGAATACTTAGATCTTTTCAACTGACAGATTTGGTCGAAATGGTCTCAGCTGCTGTAGTGCCGACGGTTACTTGACTCATGAAAGAGGCTTCACTAGAAATTACTTAAAAGAGAGGATGAGAAATAGTAGTTCATTTATTTTGAGATCGAGCATTTACTTGCAACTGTGAGGTTTTTAATGCCAATTTCCATCAAAGGTACTAATCTTGTCTATTATCCAGTACCGAAAGTCGCTTCCACGTCAATAAGATTAACTATCGATGCTTTGAATGAAAAGCACTCTCTTCTATATAAGAAACCGCCATCTAAAAAGGACATTCGGAATATTCATTCCACCTATCCAACTAGGGCGCAACTCCATCCTTTGCGGGGGTTTCTGGCGGATTCGTTTGAAAGAGTTGCAGTAATTCGTGACCCAATCAAAAGGGTATTATCTGCTTATTCGAATAGAGTCGTACATGACAAGGTTCTAAGCGAAAAAAGAGTTGACACTTCCCTCCTTCAAAGCATGAATCTACCTTTGAACCCTGATCTCAATACCTTTTTGCTGCGACTTCCTGAATACTGCATCGTTTCAGAAGACATTGCATTTCATGTGAGGGGGTTTCAAACATTCCTAGGCGGAGCAATTCACCAATTCGACCATATTTTCAAGATCGAGGACATACGTGATTTTGAAGCTCTATTATCTGAACGATGCAACGAGCACGTAAGCTTTGGTAGAGAGCAAACAGAAGGGCCTAAGTATACTGTCGATGACGTCTCCAAAGATGCTTTAGCTTTGGCGCTTAGATTTTATCGATATGACTATTATTATCTAATGGATTATTATAGTCCGCAGGACTATGGCGGTATTCCTACTGGGAACCTATCCGATCCCTCTTCACTATTTCTATCCAACAAATCGAGAAACAAAATCGAAAAAATTCCATCACCTAGAAAAGTACTATCGCTCTATATCAGGGGAAAGCGCGAGCATTATAAAAGGTTATTCATTAATCCCTGACTACCATTTGGCATTGTCATAAAGATCCGAGATTGGCTCCTTTGCCTGTAATTCTTCCGAGTCTCTGAGGTTGATAGAGCGGTGGGCGAACCCCTCCGCATATATGTGACGCACTTCCTCTTTAATGAGGTGCACAGGCGTAAAAGGTAACAATTCCGCCCCCTACCGCACCACAGTAATCCTCTGCGCCGCACGGGTCACAGCTGTGTACAGCCAGCGTGTCTTGTGCTCGCGGAAGGCCCAGCTTTCGTCAAACAGTACCACATCATCCCATTGAGAACCCTGGGACTTATGCACG
Source organism: uncultured Pseudovibrio sp. (assembly GCA_947494035.1). Taxonomy (GTDB): domain Bacteria; phylum Pseudomonadota; class Alphaproteobacteria; order Rhizobiales; family Stappiaceae; genus Pseudovibrio. The sequence goes on from CANLTN010000022.1 coordinate 42,582, forward strand.
GTTAGCGCATAGCCGTAGTCAAATTCGTCGGCGCGGCGGCGGATGGCGTATGGCAGCTGTTCGCTACCTTCCTCAAACATTGCAGGCAGCACCTTCACCTTGACCGCTTTCTTGGCGAGGTCATCCTCTGACGTTACATCAAAGCGCAGTGTGTTGCCACGTGGCGGACGTAGGCGGGAAACCTCCCACAAACCACCATTGAGCAGGCCCTTGGTTTTGTCATTGCGCAAGCACACCAGCTTGTCACCAACCGACGGCATCTGCGTTGTGATTCCCTTGAGGTCCCGGATTCGGCCATTATAGAGCCGGCGCGTCTTGTTGGTCCCTACTAGCACCTGATCAGAGGCAAGGATACGCTCCTTGTCGATATCCCGGCGCGAAATCACGGAGCTGTCTCCATACTGGCCAAAGTCCAGCTCTTGCCCATCGCGAATATCCATGGACATGCGCACGATCGGGTTGTCCTTCGCCTGCCGGTGAACCTCGGTCAACATAATATCCGGCTCGGCCTCGGTGAAATAACCACCACCGCGCACAGGCGGCAACTGTGCAGGATCACCCAGCACAAGAACCTTTTTCCCGAACGAAAGCAGATCGCGACCCAGCTCTTCATCCACCATGGAGCATTCATCAATGATGATCAGATCAACCTTTGCCGCAGGGCTGTCGCGGTTGATTGCAAACTGTGGGCTTTCATCCTCATCGTCATCGTCCTTCTTCGTCCCCTTCGGGCGATAGATCAACGAGTGGATGGTCGACGCATCCTCACAGCCTTTTTGGCGCAAAACATGGGCGGCCTTACCGGTGAAAGCACCAAAGGCAACCTCACCATCAAGCCCTTCAGCCAGATGACGCGCCAGAGTGGTCTTGCCGGTACCCGCGTAGCCGAACAAGCGAAACACCTGCGGCCCGTGAGAGCGTGCCCAGCGCGCCACTTCAGTAAGTGCATCATCTTGTTGCGGAGACCAATCCATTCCAGACCACCTGTAATAACTTCTCAGAGGAACTTGAGTAATAAACGAAGCTGACCTGAAACGCCCCCGTTTTCTTTAAAAGGTCAACAGGACACTCCAAATTGAATTTGTAAAACTTACGTGGAGTTCAGGCACTGTCGCTAGAGTTGCACCAGCCAATCAATTTCGGAGCACCTCATGCCACTGTGGAAGAAAAGTGCCAGCAAAAGTCCTGACGTTTACACCACGACCCGCGCGGTGGAAGGACTAGCCAAGGAACACATCCCAGAAACCGGAATGAGCCCGGAAGAAGCCTACAACCTTGTTCGGGATGAACTTTATCTGGATGGCAACGCCCGCCAGAACCTTGCAACATTCTGCACCACATGGGTGGAAGACGAAGTCCACACACTCATGGCCGATTGTATCGATAAAAACATGATCGATAAGGATGAATATCCGCAAACGGCAGAAATTGAAGCCCGCTGCGTGCACATGATCGCCAGCCTCTGGAACTCGCCGGAAGCAGAAGACACCATCGGCTGTTCCACCACCGGTTCATCAGAAGCTGCCATGCTGGGTGGCCTCGCCCTGAAATGGGCGTGGAGAGACCGCCAGAAGAAGGCGGGTAAACCTCACGATAAACCCAATATTGTCTGCGGCCCCGTACAGGTGTGCTGGCACAAGTTTGCCAAGTACTTCGACGTGGAACTGCGCCAGATCCCGCTCACCGAGGGCTCGCTCCACATGCGGCCCGAGCAGCTGAAAGACTACGTGGATGAAAACACCATCTGCGTGGTCCCAACCCTTGGCGTCACGTTCACTGGTGTGTACGAGCCAGTGCAGGAAATCTGTGCGGAGCTGGACAAAATCCAAATCCAAACCAGTCTGGATATCCCCGTCCATGTGGATGCAGCATCCGGTGGCTTCGTTGCCCCCTTCCTGCACCCCGAACTGCTGTGGGATTTCCGCCTTGACCGTGTAAAATCCATCAACGCCTCCGGCCACAAATTCGGCCTCGCACCTCTGGGGGTTGGCTGGGTAATCTGGCGCGATAAGAAAGAGCTGCCAGCTGATCTGGTGTTCAATGTTGACTATCTGGGCGGCAACATGCCCACGTTTGCCCTCAACTTCTCTCGCCCCGGCGGCCAGATCATCATCCAGTACTACAATTTCATGAGATTAGGTTACGTTGGCTACAGGGCCATTCAGTCGGCCTGCGCAGAAAACGCGCAGTATCTGGCCAAGAAACTCTCAGAACTGCCAGAACTGGAAGTCCTTTACGACGGCAAAGGTGCCCTGCCCTGCGTGTGCTACCGTCTGAAAGAACCGAAGAAAGCCCACTACACGCTCTACGACTTGTCAGAACGTGTGCGCATGAGCGGATGGCAGATAGCCTCCTATCCGCTGCCCGCAGATATGCAGGATACCGTGGTCCAGCGCATCATGGTGCGCCACGGCGTCTCCCACGATTCGGTGGAGCAGCTCTATCTGGATATCCGAAAGGCCCTGAACTATCTGGACAAAAACAACATCAAATGGTCAGAGGCCGGACCAAGCTTCTCTCACGGGTAAAGCACACCGTGAGAGAAGAAATTTAAGAGCTAGGCCAGCTGTTCAAGCAGCTGCGCCAGATACTCCGGCTCATCAAGGTGGTTGTCCACCATCAGCTCAAACTCTTTATAGGTCGTCACATACTGGACAGCGCCAATCAGTTCCCGCGTCTCGCTTTCACGAGAAGCCAGCGGATGAGGCGACCCCTTCAGCCCACCAAAGTAAGCCTCAACAAAAGCTTCCCCGAGAGACTTGTCGATCTCGCAGAGGAACGGATAGACACCAACCACATCATAGACCGGCAAATCCCAGCGGCATTCATCCCAATCCAGAAGGCCAACCAGCTCGCCAGTGCTTTTGTTGATCAGCGTGTTCCCCGGTCCAAAATCACCGTGGATCAAGTGCTTGGTCTCATTCAGACTACCAAGCTTACCCAGCACATCATCCAGAGCCCTGTCCACATCCGCCCAATAAGCAGCGCTCAGGTACTTTGGGTCAATGCTTTTGGAGGCCTCCAGCTCGGAGAGCGCAGCCAGCAGGTCTTTCCCTGATTTCAGTGTCTGCTTACTCACACCCGGACACTCGTTCTCCGCAAACCGAAACACATCCCGCTCCTCCCAAAGCTTGATGTGCACATTTGCCAAGGCCTGACCCGCTTGCCTACAGGTCTCAACCTTATCCAGCGCAGGTGTCTCACCTTCAATCAGTTCAAAGAGAGAGTAATGCGCGCCCTCCACTTCGGTAACGCGCTCCTGATTAACGCCATAAAGCGCCTTCGGGACCGCGTAGTCAACGATATCCTGAAGCAAATCCAGACACTTGAATTCGGAAAGGATCTGCGCCTCGGTTTTGTTCGGGTTGTGACGACGAAGCACAACAGGCTCCTCACCTTCCAATTCTCCGAACCAGGTCTCATTGGCATGGCCTTCTCCAAAAGAGGACCACTTGGTATCTTCCGGCAAGGCAAAAGCTTCATCAAGGAGCTTGATTTCCTGCTTATTCATTTGCATCCCCCATTAAATCGCCAAACTCTCCCAATGCATAACGAGTATTGCCATCGCGACCCGTCACGCGTTCCGCATTCAACATTGAATTGACAATGGCTTCTTCTGTAGCTTCCGCAGCCGCTCTGAACACCCTGTCAATTCGCCGCTCATCCACTTGTTCCACTGAATGCGTGCGTTTTCTGCTCTTTGTGTCGACAGGGTCTGCGGTTGTGAATGCCAAAGCTATATCGCCACTTCCGTGACCAAGAAATGAACCAGTTCGTACAAGTCCTACAGATGTACGCGCGGCAACCCGCTTCAGCTGCCGTTCGCTCAGCGGCAGATCACTGCCAATAATCATGATGATCGATCCCTTATCAGGCCCGCTTTCATCACTGGAGAGCTGCTGTTCAATCTGCGGACCAACATGTTGGCCACCTAGAACCAGATCAGGCAGGCGGCCCATGTTGGCAAGCACCAGCGCGCCCACATGATAGACGCGCTTGCCAATCTTCACCTGACGAGAGGCACTGCCGATACCGCCCTTCAGCCCATAACAGGACATACCGCGCCCGGCACCAACGGCACCTTGCTCAAACTCTTCCGACACCGCACCAATTGCCTCCTCGGCATGATGCGGCCTCACCTTTAAAGCGCTGATCTTATTCAAGAAGGCGTCATTGCATTCAAACACCACCGGATTGATGGTTGCCTTCATCAAATCAATTTCCGGCGTTTGCTCAAGCGTATGCCGGATCAATCCTTCACTCACCGCACCAACACTCAGCGTATTGGTCAGGAGGATCGGCGTTTCCAGCTCGCCCAGTTCCTCCACCTGCACCAGCCCGATGCTTTTGCCAAACCCGTTGAACACATGGGAGGCAGCACGGGTTCTCACCTCAAACGCATTCTCGTCGCGCGTGGTGATTGCAGTGACGCCAGTCTGGCAGTCTCCATCGGCAAGCGTCACATGCCCAACCTTGACACCCGGAACATCACAGATTGTGTTCCGCTGCCCTTTTGGCAAAGACCCGATACTGATTTCCTGAAACATTCCAACCTCTGGCACAAACTCTATTCCACACAGGGGACACCATTGTGATTTTGCAGCCAGCATGCAAACAACATCACCAGCCAATCAAGTGACATCTCCTCTTAAATCCTTAATATTTTCAATAAGGTCGATAGATATAAACGTAGGCGGATAATTTCAAATTGCCATAAAATATAGGAAGGTGCTGAGCCAACAAAATATCATTCCATTCCAAGCATCCGAATCTTCCAGCATCATAACAACAGCTCCAAGCGCTGGAAACTGACGCAGCTGCCCCAAAGTGACGCATGCCGTCTGTGGCATCGACAGGCCCTCCCAAGAGCCCCTCGTTAAGGAAGGCGACGAGCGCCCCTATTTGAACTGATCACCAAAGAAGCCGATATGGTTGCGCATTTCGCGGCGCGCCGCTTCCGCGTCCCGCGACTTGATCGCATCCCGAATGGCCTTGTGCTCTTCAATGCCATGCCGGTGGGCAAACTCAGGCAAAAGCGGATACAGCCCTTTGCTCATGTTCATCCCCACGAGGATCTGTGGCTTCATGAGGTCGTAAACAGCCGCCGCATAGTCATTCTTGGCTGCGCGGATCACTGCACAGTGGAACCGCATGTCACCGTCAACCGTGCTGACGGAATCCAGCCCGTCACGGTGGATCTGAGCAAGCGCCGCATCCAGCTCCTTCATCTCCTCATCCGTCCAGCGTTCCGCAGCAAGTGCCGCCATCTCGCCCTCAAACACCATGCGTGTTTCCTGACATTGAATAACATCGCCAATGCCAGAGATCGCAAACTTGCCCAGCGTGGGAGCAAACGGGGTTGGGGTGACGTGCTCTTTGATGACAAAGCTACCGGAGCCGCGCACAGTCTTGATGTAGCCCTCTTTTCGCAAGCGCTCCATGGCACCGCGCACAACAGGACGCGAAACACCATACCTCTCACAAAGCGCACTTTCAGTGGGAAGCTTTAACCCTTCCGGGAATTCACCGGAATCGACAGCTTCTTTCATCTTGCCGTAAACCGCATTCGAGAGGTTTGCTGGACGGGCCACCGCTCACACTCCAATTTTTTCTTGTTTTTCTCAGCTGTTTGCAGCCATTTGGATATTATTGACTTACAACACCCACCCTAACCTAACAAGCTTGCCACCCTAAGCCGAAACCGGTCTGAGCCCACAACATCACCAAACAAATTTCATCATTAAAATCAAATAGATAACCCAAATCCAAATAAACTCACATAAGCAAACAACCATGTCCTATTACGCAACTGCGACATTATGTAGTCTACTTATTTACAGGCCTCCCAACTAATATTTCAGGTAGAGATTCAAAGTCTCTACAAGGTATAGGGGGGAATATTATGTGCCGACTTCCTGTCAAAGCTATCCAATGTGCAGCAACCGACTTTGGCGGTACTTTGGTCGTAACCAGCATTCTGGTAGGCATGCTTTATCTGATTTTCACTTTTACATAATGCCTGCTGGTTTACAGCGCATACGAGCAACTGCAACTGTTGGAGAGTAACAACTCTCTACTGGCGAATGTCTGCCAGTTGAGGCACTCTTGGCAAGTGCACTCAAGCAATCTGCAGATGACCGTTCAATGATCGATGTTTTACAACTGAGCCCTTATGCGCCTGACGAAATCAACGAGCAGCTGAAAAACCGCTTCTCGGTCGCCCGCTATTGGGAGCTTCAGCAGAATGACGCGCTTAAGGCCCGGGTTCTGCCAGATATTCGTATAGTCGCTACCAAGGGCGATTTCGGACTCTCGGGCGAGCTGATGGCGACCCTACCAAACCTTGAGATCATAGCCGTCTATGGGGCTGGCTTCGACAAGATTGATCTGGCACAGGCGCGCAAGCGTAACATCATCATCACAACCACACCGGACGCTCTCACCGAAGCCGTCGCCGACCATGCCGTCGGCCTCGCACTGGCCTCGTCACGCCGGATTGCAGAGGGTGACCGCTTTATTCGCAACGGAGACTGGCTCACGCAAAAGCTCGGCATGGGGTACAGCCTGCGCGGCAAAACACTTGGCATCTTTGGCTACGGGCGCATTGGCAAAAAAACTGCGGAGATTCTGGGCGGCGCATTTGGGATGAACGTCTTGTATTGTGACCACCATGCCAACCCCAAACAAGACAAGCAAAACCGTGCCACACCTTTGGAACTGGCAAAAGATTCCGATGTATTCCTCATCGCGGCACCGGGCAGTCTTGAGACAGAGAACATAATTGACCGTGAGGTCATGGAGGCACTGGGCCCCAACGGCTTACTCATCAACATCGCCCGTGGTTCACTGGTCAACATGCCGGACCTGATCAAAGCCCTTGAAAACAGAAAACTTGGTGCTGCCGCGCTTGATGTTTTTCCCGATGAACCCAACGTGCCCGATCAGCTAATCACATCCCCCTTCACAACCCTGACTCCACACATCGCAAGTGCCACAGTCGAAACCAGACTGGAAATGGGACGCCAGATGATGCTCAGCATCGCATTCTGGCAGGAAAAGAAAGAGGCCTACAACCAGCTCCAGTTCTGACCCCACCAGAAACACTTCCAGCATTGAGATGCCACTGCAATTACTCGGGACGAGGCTCGTCCCAGAGGTTTTCCCAAGTGTAAGGACTGCCGGGCAGGAAGTAAGAGGAATTGCCGGTCGCCCGCCGAAGTTTCTTGTCCAACTGCGCGATACGCGCCATATCATGCTCATCAAGGTCATACTCAAGCGCAGCGATGTTCTCCGCCATACGCTCTGAGTTACCGGATTTCGGCACCACAATAATGCCGTTCTGAATTGACCACTTCAATGCGACCTGAGCTGGTGTTGCACCATGCTTCTCGGCAATTTCCACAATCACTGGATGGGTCAGAACCACATCCGTCTTCTTTGAGGCAGGCAAATCAGCAGGAACACCCCGTGCAAGCGGGAAAAACGCGGTCAGCGCGATGTTGTTATGCAAGCAATAGGAGCGCAAATCATTCTGTTGGAAGAAGGGATGCAGCTCAACCTGATTGACTGCCGGAGCAACCCTCGCCTCCATAATGAGATCATCCAGCTTCTGGGCGCTAAAATTGGAGACACCAATCGTGTTTACCGAACCATCATCAAAACAATCTTCCAGCACCCGCCATGTATCCATCAGGGGAACCTCGTCCAGCGTGAGATAATCCTCAGCGCTTCGAGGCTTCAGCACACCTTTCCTCAAAGCCACCGGCCAATGCATCAGGTAGAGGTCCAGATAATCCACCTGCAAGTCAGCAAGAGACTTCTCGAGTCCCTCTCTCACATCCTCAGGTTTATGAAAGCTGTTCCAAAGCTTGGAGGTGATGAAGAGGTCACTGCGCTTGATGCCATCTTCCTTCATCACATCTGCGATAGCCTGACCAATCTCAGCTTCATTGCCGTACATGAACGCGCAATCGAAATGGCGATACCCAGCCTTCAACGCTGCACGAACCGCAGGATAGGTCTCACCCTCTGCAAAGCCCACCGTCCCAAGGCCGATCATTGGCATCTTGTAGCCGGTAGAAAGCGTCTTTGATCGCATGATATCCCCTGTCGTCTCAAAAAACCTTCCAGCACATGCCGGAAGGTTTTCTTATAACGTATTCAGCAGCAGATAAAGACCACAAGGCCTGGTCTCATCTTGCCTCCGAAGCGAACCCTTAAGCCACGTATTTGCTAAGCACCTCAAAAGCAGCCACTTAACGCGCGAGGTCTCCATCGAGCCATTGCTCCAACGCGCATTTCTGCATGGGTTGCGCTGTGTTTATTGATTACAATCCAGAGTGAGGCACAAGAGTTCTGAGCAATGGTATTTGCTCACTTCATCCGATAAGAAAACATTGATTAAAAGTAATCTGTAGAATATTGACTTATATCAATGTACCCTAGAACTGGGGACTTTACGCCAAATCACGTAAAACGCGGGGAGCTTAACACATGTCGGGGACAACCCCTCCAAAGATAGTGTCATCACCTGACCAACTTTCTTTTGAGTGTGTTCAGAAATCCTGCGGATTTGAGGGCGAAGAGTGCATCTGCCGCCCAATGCATTTTCATTTTGACAAAGCTGAATTACGCTCCGCCAGAACCATCGAATTGAACGATGGAGACCAGCTCGCGCCGGAAGATTTTTCAGAGCCTGTCGTCTTTGCAGTTCTCAATGGTGTAATCGCTGTTGAGAGCCACCTAAGTGATGGCCGCCGCTCTCTGCTCACGCTCCGCTTCCCGGGCGAATATCTGGACATGAACCGCGCCGATCGGCATGCATCAGGTGAAGTCGTCGCACTCGCGCCTACAAGTGTGAAGCTCGTTCCGCGTGGTATCTTTGAAGAACTGCTTCTAAAGGATGCCAATCTGCGCCGCATCTATTGGCGTCGGTCCACCGACATCATGCACCAGCAGTTCGACCATTCCTCTGATCTGGGCAAGAAGACCCCGGCAGAACGCATGGCCTCGTTTATCTTCGAGCTGCGTAACCGCCTGAGCATTCCGCGTTTTGTAGAGGAATTCACACTCCCGATCTCAAGGCAGTCCATCGCGGATTACCTCGGCCTGCGTGCTGAAACCGTAAGCCGTGTTCTCAAAGGTCTGGAGAAAGAAGGCGCAGTCAAGCTGATCGGCAAGCACAAGATCGCAATTCTCGACTTTAAAGGCCTGCGCATGATCGCCAACGGCGCACGCCCACGCCTGTCCAATCACCGCTGATCAATCGTTGCGGCACTAAGAGCTGGTAAACACACAAGCTCTTCCAAGCTCCCCTCACCTTCTACAGCATGAACGAGCGCAGTGATCTCGCCACAGCAGACGCTGGATCAAACCACCATCTCTTCAACACCAACCAGCTCAAAAGAACCCAGCGGAGTTTCCACCCCGTTGAGCAACACAGCCAACCTGTGCTCACCCTCATAATACCGGCGTGTCGTAATTGGCCTAATGTTATGCTGCCCCGCAACTCTGATCGTCTCTCCGGCTTTCAACGTTCCACGCTTCAACTTAAACACCTTTGGCGCCAGCTTTCCGTTGGCTTTGCGGTGGTACACAATGAAGTCCAGCATGAAGGAACTCGCCTTGTCCGATGAGTTCTCAATCTCCACTGAGAACCCCAGCTTCGACCCAAACTCCACCCGATTATCTCTCAAGGTCCCCGAAACCACTTTCACATGCTCCGGGTCATACCCCAGCACCGCAAGGCTCGGCAGGTGCGCCGCCTTCACATTACTCCGCAACGCATGACGCACCAGCCGCTCTCTCCGTACAGAAGGCTTTTCAAGCCACCGTCCGCAAACCTCAGCGACCAAATCCGGATGATCCTTGGAAATATCGTTGAGATGATTAGCAACGGAACGGCGCACATACTCAGTCTCGTCATCCTTGAGCTTCTCCAATAGCGGTAGGCACTTCTCCGGTGCCTCAATGAACCCCTTCAGCCGAAGCCCCCACGGCAGTCGTGGCCGTGTCCCTTCAGAAACAAGCCGCCGCAGATGCGCGCTCTCATCCTCGGCCCATTCAGTCAGAAGAGCCATGGCTTCCGCCTCATAACGCTCAATGAAAGGCCGAATAGCAAACTCGGCTGAAAACCGGCAGGTCATCTCCTTCATGGCGGACATAGAAAGCTCAAAATCCTCCAGACCATAAAGCAGCACATAGTCCGTAAACGGCATGGTTATGAAGCCGGAAAGCCCATTGGCCTGACTATCCCACACCGGCTCGTCATCCATAGCCAGCGGCGGCGAAAGCGTAGCCTGCATAATCTTCAGCGCGTCTGTATAGTCCTCAGGCAGATGCCGCCGCAAACAGCGAGCCAGATGGAACGACCGTTCCTTCAACTCCAGATCACTCAAGCCACCCATTGCGTCAACAACGAAGCCAGCGGAATCAAAATCGGAATGAACCTCTGCTAACGCAGAGGCCATCCGTTCAATCGCGGCTTGATTAAATAACTCTTTGAAAGGTTCAGCCATACGTACCCACCACCTTGAAGAACTCCATCGCGCCCGCTTTGCGCGGCTGATGCTCACGGGCGTGGTCTAGCAGAGAAAAATAAGGCTGCGCCGCTTCATCCTGCCCTGCTGCTGCAACAGCTTCCTTGCAAGAACTGTCGTCCGCCCACACCACAATATCAGCATAAGCACCGTCTGCATGCTTTACCAGCGTGCGGCGTACAAAACCCTTCCGTCCATCCAGAAACGCTTTCTGAAACTGATCAGAAGCCTCTAAAAGCTCCGCCTCGGTCTTGTTAGATAAGAGGTGAAACGCCGCAAATTCAACTACTTGATTGGTCATCTTTATTTTCCTGAAAAGTTTGGACGACCTGTTTGTATGGACAATTATGCCACTTAATGACATATTTCTTTAATGAACAAACAAAGAAACGGGACAACAAGAGCAACAGCACTGAAACGCCTTGATCGGCTGGAGCAAATTGAGGCTCTGCTGAAATCTGGCGACTGCCCGACAACGCATGATTTGGCGGTTGAACTTGGGATTTCCCAGCGCACTCTGTTCCGTGATCTGGAACTGCTGCGCGAGCGAGGACTTCCCATCGAGGCGGATAAGGGCCGCGGCGGCGGCATTCGCCTTCAATCCCGCTGGGGTGTGGGCCGGCTCAAGCTGGAGTATAAAGAGGCAATTGATCTGCTCATCAGCCTCGCCATCGCAGAAAACATGCGCTCCCCACTCCTGCTGGCAAATCTCAAGCCCATCCGCAGAAAGCTCATCGCCTCATTCTCACCAGAGCTTCGGTCACGGGTCGACACGCTGAAATCCCGCATCTGGATTGGAGAAACAGCCTCTCTTTCCGTCTACGGCTCGTTTGAAGACATCGACAGCGAGGCCATGAGCCCGATCAACGAAGCATTCTTGATGAACAAGTGTATTCAGATCGAATACAGCGACCAGAACGACAACCTCTCCAACCGAACCATCGAGCCGCACTACCTTTTTCTGAGCTATCCAGTTTGGTACATCATGGCGTGGGACCACCTGCGCAACGCCGTCCGCACCTTCCGGCTTGACCGTATCAAACACGCCCATACGCTCGAAAAAAGCTTTGCCGTCAAATCTAAGCAGCCCTTTATAGACGCTATCGACGGTATAGAACCCTCAACGCCTTAAATGCTAACCCACTGCTATGACAGCGAAAATTAAAGCCCAGCAGAACACTCCACCGGGCTTTAATGATTTACTTCGTCGCTGCGAGCTGTGCGCCTAGTGCAGCAAGTTCTTCAACGTGCCAGAACTCCTGGATCTTACCGTCTTCAACGCGGTAAACCTCAAAACCGGCAATATCAAAAGCATTACCATTGGCCTCAGCACCAAACAGGCCGTCGGTGTTGGTACCTGTATAACGCCAGTAAATCAGAACCTTGTCATCACCAATTGGCTCAACCATACCAAGCTCGTGACGGGAGTCCGGCGCGCCTGCTGCCAGTGCCGTAAACGTACCAACCGCGGCCTGCTTGGCGTTTTGGCCCGGACGGCCATTGTGGTCTACCAGATCGTCCGCATAGAACTCAGCCAGCTTGGCTGGCTCAAACGGGCGGGTGTCCGCAACTTCATAGAATTTGCTCAAAAGATCAGTTGCTTCGGTCGCACCGGCAGCAACGGTTGAAAGAGCAAGAGCTGCTGCCGCAACAGCTGTCTTAAGTTTGTTCATTGGAGTGTTTCCCTTGATTTCATCAGTCAGGATCCATATGAAACTACGGAAACAAAATATCTAGTACGCACTATATTAGCAGCTAGTATACAAAAGGGTACTGCATACAATGAGCGCAGACGACATCGACACACCCGGCGGTGCCTTCATCGGCTATAAGACTTGCCCGGTACGCCGAACACTTTCCATATTGAACGGAAAGTGGAAGCCATTGATAATATACGAGCTTTTACCCGCCCCCTGTCGTTTTAACGAGCTGAAACGAAGACTACCCGGCGTCTCCCAACGCCTTCTGACAGCGCAGCTCAGAGCGCTTGAAGCGGATGGAATCGTGGACCGCAAAGTCATGGAAGTTGTCCCACCGCATGTGGAATACTCCCTTTCAGAGAAAGGCAGATCTCTGCATCCGGTCCTTCAGGCGATGGAAATATGGGGCGAGAACGAGATCAAGAACTTCCCGATCTCTTAATCCTTGCGCTCGTAATGATAGGTGATTTTCGGCTTATCTTTGCCGAACAGAATCTTAAGAATCACAAGGGGAACCGTGATGGCAATGATAGCCAGCATCAAGCCGGAGGCCATCCCTATTACAAGGAGGATAAACGCCAGCAGAGCCATTGCGAACAGCAACGCAATCACGCGGCCGGTTATGTACTCCAGATACTTCATTATCACCATCTCCATGAAGCGCACCGCGCTGGTTTGCCTAAAAACCAGCGCCAATACTTCGCTCAAACGAGAGACTTTTGCTTGTCACGCACTCGCAAATGAACACAACCAGCATCAAGCCTATCGTTAGGGTACACTACCGAAAGATGGCGATGCAACTGAAGAAAATCAAGCAGTCTCACGCTTTCTCGCCGCCAACTTGTCCCCGCTCTCCGCATTCAGATCAGCAAAGGTTCGGCCAGACGTAACCAGCTCCTCAAGCAGTTTCGCAGGCTGCCAGAAATAGGCATCTTCCTGTGCGTACGCTTTGATATTATTGAGGATTGTCTCGAGCCCGACCTCATCCGCATACTGCATCGGCCCGCCACGCCAGCGTGGGAAACCATAGCCGTAGATCAACGTCATATCCACGTCCAGTGGCCTCAGTGCAATGCCTTCTTCAACCACCTTTGCAGCCTCGTTCACCATCGCCGCCATGTACCGATCAAGGATTTCCTCTTTTGCGATGGTTTGTGCGTTGATTTGTTTTTCTTTGCGTTCTTCTGTCAGAATTTCGAGAACAACAGGGTTCGGCGTCCCCTTTCGCGCACCGTCCTCATAAACGTAAAACCCCTTGCCGGTTTTCTGCCCAAACCATCCTTTTTCACATATGCGGTCCGCAAATGTGAAAAAGCGCTCATGTGGATCAAGCGTTGCCGCTTTCCGCTTACGAGTCGCCCAGCCAATATCGAGACCCGCCAGATCAGCCACTGCATACGGGCCCATCGGGAAGCCAAACTCCAGCATCACCTCGTCCACCTCATACGGAGTAGAGCCATCAACCACGACCGCATCAGCCGCGGTGCGGTACGTTGCCAGAATGCGGTTGCCAATGAAGCCATCACAAACACCAGCCCGAACAGCAACCTTGCGCATAATCTTGCCAAGCTGGAAGCCGGTGGCAATCACGTCTGGCGCAGTCTTGTCTGCAACAACCACCTCCAGCAGTTTCATGATGTGCGCAGGCGAGAAGAAATGCAGGCCGATCACATCTTGCGGGCGCTTGGTCACCGCAGCAATCGCATTCACATCAAGATACGAGGTGTTGGTTGCCAAAACGGCACCGTCCTTACAAACCTCATCCAGCTTCTGGAACACCTGCTTCTTCACATCGATGTCTTCAAACACCGCCTCAATAACCAGATCAGCCTCAGACAGGGAGGCATAGTCCGTGCTCAATGACAGTGCCTCTGCAAAGATCCGCTGTTCCTGCTCGCCAGAAAGCTTGCCCTTCTTCACAGCACCGCCAATGTTTGCAGCAATAGTCGCCTTGGCACGGCCAAGAGCTTCCTCATCCCGCTCAATCAGCGTAACGGAAAGCCCGTTCATCAGAGCGCCAGTTGCAATGCCAGCGCCCATCGTACCGCCACCAATCACGCCGATAGACTTGATCTCACGCGGTGCAACGCCTTCAATTTCAGGAAGCTTTCCAAGCGCACGATCCGCGAAGAAAGCATGGGCCAGAGCGCGGTGCTGAGCCGAGTTCTTCAGCTCCATAAACATCTCACGCTCTTTTTCCATTCCCTCGGCAAAACTGGTTTGGCTTGCAACCTCAATGGCTTCAACACACACCACCGGAGACTTCTGCCCCCGTGCCCGTTTGGTCACCTCAGCCTTGGCCATCGCAAACATCTGAGGGTCAACAGCAGGCGCAACCAGCTCGGAACAGCGGCGCAGTGGCAAACCATCATCGATCACAGTGCGCGCAAACGCCAGACCTGCCGCAACCGCATCAGCTTCCTCGCTCACCTCATCCAGAATGCCAGCAGCTTTGGCATCCGCAGCGCTGATCGGCGCGCCACTCGGGATCATCTCCAGCGCCTTCTGGTAGCCAGCCAAACGCGGCAAGCGCTGCGTTCCACCAGCACCCGGAATAATGCCCAGATGCACTTCAGGCAGACCAACCTTGGCCCCCTTCACCCCAACGCGGAAGTGACAACCCAGCGCAACCTCAAGCCCACCGCCCAGCGCAACACCATGAATGGCGGCAATCACAGGCTTGGAGCAGGCTTCAATCTGGTCAATGACATCAGGTAGATGCGGCTCGGTGGCAGGCTGTTTAAACTCGCGGATATCCGCGCCGGCGATAAATACCTTGCCAACCCCAACGATCACCGCAGCCTTCGCCGCATCGTCTTCCTCAAACTGTTTGATACGCGCCACCAAATCCTGCCGGATCGCCAAAGACAATGCATTCACAGGCGGATTGCTTACGGTCATCACCGCAACATCACCGCGCAATTCGTAGGAAACCTGACCTGATGATTTAAATGAAGAAGACACTCGAAACTCCCCAAGGCAAAGCGCAGTTCACCGCCGCACTATCATTCGCAATTCCGCGTAGTTTAACAGCGCAATACCGGAATTCCAGAGGTAAAATATAATTCTAATATGTAGAATTATAAGTAGCTTCACCGGCTAATCCGGTTCATCCAGCCCATTCGGCAAAGAGATCCAAAGAACTGTTTGTGCGTCTGGCGAATGTCGCGAGAGATGACCTTTGCCATGGGTGTCTTCGATAAGAACAAACTCACCCGCCCCAACAGTCCTCACCTCACCATCGCTGGTCTCGTATTCCACCGAGCCATCCAGCCTCACGGTCAACACCCGATCCGGAACTGTGTGCCATTCCACCTGTCTCATCCCCGCCGGGATCTGCGAAAAGCGAATGCGTGATGCCGGATAGCTTGCACTAACATCGAAAGGCGTGGCGTCAGGATGCACCGACACTTGCTGCGTCGGCACCTCAACCTCACCAAAATGCGATTCCCCATCCGGTGTCGCGTAGATTCGTAGGCACTTCATTGTGGTAGCCTCCCCCAAACTTACCATAACCTCACGATAGACATTTACCACGCTAAGATCAGAGAGAAAGGAACACCTTGGTTGAAAGCAAATTTCTCCGCTTTGCTGACCATTCCTTAACCTCACTTGGAATGCTTGAGGGCGCATAGGTCGTTTGCCACAGACGCGCCTAGCCTGTGCCGTAAGCAGTGTCAGAGACTTCTGCAAAGACCCCGGTCTTGCGCAATGAAAAGAGACGGCACAAGGGAGAGGTAGGATGAACAGACGAGATTTTCTCGGAGCATCTGCCATAGCAATTTCCAGCACCTTCTATGTGGGCATGATTGCGAGGCCAGTTATCGCCCAGGAAGACACGATAAACGCCATCAGCAACGCAAAAGTCACATACTTTGACGCGGTTGCCGGCTCTCGGCCCAGAGATGTGGCCTTCGATACCGATGGCATGGTCTGGTATTGCGGACAAGGAGATGGCACGCTCACACGCCTTAATCCTGCTACCGGAGATCTTCACCCAGTTTCACTGGGCGAAGGCGCAGCCCCTCACGGCGTGGTGCTTGGCCCGGACAATGCAATGTGGGTCACGGAAGGCGGGCAGAACGCCATTGCCCGCGTGGATACGGGCACAGATGAAGTCACCCTCATTCCGCTACCAATTGAGTTTGAAGACGCAAACCTCAACACCGGCATCTTCGATAACGACGGTTTTTACTGGTTCACCGGACAAAATGGCGTCTATGGACGCGTTGATCCTGCCACACTGGATATTCAGGTCCGGCCAAGCCCTGAAGGCCCCGGCCCATATGGCATTACCCTCACCCCTCAGGGAGACATCTGGTACGTCTCTCTCGCCGGAAACCACCTCGCCAACATCGACAGAGCCACAGGTGATGTACGTGTCGTAACACCTCCAACAGAGGAACAGGGCCCCCGCCGCATCTGGTCTAATTCAGAAGGCAAGCTTTGGATCAGTGAATGGCTGTCCGGAAACGTCAGCGAATACAATCCAGAGGAAGACACGTGGCGCTCATGGAAACTACCCGGCGATTCTCCACTCCCCTACTCTGTGTATGTTGACGAGAACGACAAGGTTTGGCTGACAGACTTCGATACCGATTCCGTCGTTTTCTTCGATCCTGATACAGAAGAGTTCACCAGCTTCAAAAGCGATCAGGCCCACTCCGACGTTCGCCACATGGCAGGACGACCTGGCGAAGTCTGGGGCGGGGAATCTGGAACAGGAAGGGTCGTCCGTATCCAGTTCGACGAAACTGAAGGCACCCCTGCCTAATAAAGAAACACATAGAAGAAGCGCAGTAACCGCACTGCGCTTTTAGTGTCAGAAAGAAAACGCCATCTGGTCTTTGCTTGCACCCGGCCCGTACGCAATGCCCTCGTGGTCCAGCAGCCAGACCTTCGTCTCCAGCCCGCCACCAAAACCAACCAGCGCCCCATTTGCTCCAATCACCCGATGGCACGGAATGACAATCGGCAGCGGGTTCGCGTTGTTTGCCAGCCCCACCGCACGGCTCGCCCCCGGATTGCCCAGCGCCGTGGCGATATCGCCATAACTGCGCGTTTCTCCAAACGGGATCGCCGCCAATTGCTCCCAGACACTCTTTTGAAAATCAGTCCCAATAAACTGCCAGTTCAAAGAGAACTCTTTAAGCTCGCCAGCAAAATAACCATCAAGCTGCGCAATCAACTCCCTGTAAGGCGTGGCATCTTCCACCCAGCCCTCTTCAACAAACCGCCTGCGTGCACTCTCGGGAAAATGGAGAAACTCCAGTGCTCCAGCCTGTCCGCCAATCAGCAACGACCCCACCGGGCTCTCATAACTGCAATAGGTGATTGGCTCAGCATCACTGGTCATGGTCGTCTTCTCCAGAATCACAAAAAACTCTCCGCCGCAATCCGCAGCGGAGAGTTCTGAAAAGCTTAGAGAAGGAGCCGAAACTCCGCAAGCGCAGGACCATCAGTCAGCAGCGTAAGTAACCTGTTTTTGAACCCCAAGACCTTCCACGCCCAGTTCAATCTTGTCACCCGGCTTCAGATAAACCTGTGGCTTCTGCCCCATACCAACACCGGGAGGCGTCCCTGTAGAGATCACATCCCCCGGCTGCAGGCTCATAAACTGGGACAGATGCGAGATCACCTGCGCCACACCAAACACCATGGTTTTGGTGGAGCCGTTTTGATAGCGATGACCGTTCACTTCCAGATAAACGGAAAGGTTCTGCGGATCTTCCACTTCATCGCGCGTCACGAGCCATGGTCCGATAGGCCCAAATGTGTCAGCCGACTTACCCTTCACCCACTGGCCGCTGCGGTGAAGCTGAGAATCACGCTCTGACACATCGTTGACCACGCAGTACCCGGCCACATGATCCAGCGCATCTTCTTCGCTCACATACTTGGCATGTTTCCCAATCACCACACCAAGCTCAACTTCCCAGTCGGTCGTCACAGAACCGCGCGGAATCTCGATACCATCGTTCGGACCACAGATAGCCGAGGTCGCCTTCATGAAGATCACCGGCTCCTTCGGCACCGGCATGCCAGCTTCCGCAGCATGGTCGGAATAGTTCAGGCCAACGCAAACAAACTTGCCCACATTGCCAACGCAGGCACCAATGCGCGGATTACCTTGCACCACTGGCAGGCTGGAAAGATCAAGCGCTGCGATCTTCGCAAGCCCCTCCGCACTCAGGGTATCCCCGGCAATGTCGTCAACCACGCCAGAAAGATCACGAATATTGCCATCCGCATCCAGAACACCCGGCGATTCCGCGTTCACCTCACCAAATCTAACAAGCTTCATGTCCTACCCTCATTATTAAGTGTCCCAGCCACTATCAATGACGTGCGTTTGTCAGGTTGTAAATGAGCTTTCATCATTACCCCGATACACCGCCAGCGTCGCAGTCTCCTCTGTCCTGCCAACGCCCCCTGCCAAGCTATTGATAACTCCAGCAACATCAAGCTTTGCACCTCACCAAATCACATGGAGCTGCCGACTTACCGGAACCAACGTAAATACGCCTTCCAAAAACCGGAGATGAGTCTCAAAGAATTCCATGCCATTCTGAACAAAATGCACCCCTTCTCATCGACGCCGCAGTCGCAGCTGGCAACCAGTTTTCAAACAAGAGGTGAAGCATGCTCAGGATTGATGCCCACCAACATTTCTGGAAGCACTCCCGAGGAGACTACAGCTGGCTGACACCGGACTTGAAGGCCATTTACAAAGACTTCCGCCCCAGCGACCTCCAGCCTCTGCTCAGCCAAGCCAACATGGATGGCACCATCCTCGTTCAAGCAGCAGATACCGTTGAAGAAACCCGCTTCCTCCTGCAACTGGCCGCAGAACACGACTGGATCCTCGGTATTGTTGGCTGGGTCGATATGGAAGCCACTGGGGCCCCACCCCTCATCTGCGAACTTGCCCAAAACTCAAAGCTCGTCGGCATTCGTCCGATGATCCATGACATTGATGATGATGAATGGATGCTAAAGGAGAACCTGCGCCCCGCCATTCACGCACTCATAGACAACAACCTGACGCTCGACCTGCTGGTCCGGCCAAGGCACTTGCCGCATCTCAAAATCTTCCTCAAACGCTATCCAGAGCTACGCGCAGTCATCAACCACTGTGCCAAGCCGGATATCCGCAGGAACGCATTCGAAGACTGGGCTGATCACCTCTCAGAGATCGCGGGCATCTCCCCGGTCTGCTGCAAGCTCTCCGGCCTACTCACCGAAGCGCCCGAACACGCAGAGTTCGAAGACATCGCACCCTACGCCTTCCACATCCTGAACTGCTTTGGCCCCCAGCGCGTCATGTTCGGCAGCGATTGGCCGGTCCTTCTTCTCGCAAATACCTATCAAAACTGGGTGGATATGGTGGAACAACTCACAGCAGACATGCCCAAGGCCGACCACACTGCCATCTTTGGCGGCACAGCTGCCCAGTTCTACCTCACTTAAACTTGGCCCGATATTCACGCGGGGTCATACCCTTCACCACACGAAACTGCCTGTTGAAGTTGGCAAGCGCCGAGTACCCCACATTATGGGCAATCACTGAAATCGGAGCATCCCCGCTGGAGAGCTGCGCACACGCATCACCAATCCGAATGCGCTTCAAATACTCTGAGATCGTCTTCCCCGTATGACGCTGAAACAACCGGTGCACTCCGGAAACACTCAGCGCCGCTGTCTCCGCCACTTCTTCCAATGGTAACGCCCGCGTATACTCAGAATGAATAAGCGTCAGCACCCTGTCGATCCGCTCATTCCCTCCATCTACACCGGAAAGAACAACCGGATCGTGGACGAGCTGCGTCGCCCCTTCATCCTCTGAAAGTTCAGCCAAAACCCTTAAAATGATGAAGAGCCTCTCCAACGGATCTGCCTCAAAGAAGCCCTTGATCTTGGGAACCAGCCGGTGCCTTACACCCTCACTAAAACGAAGCCCGGCCAGCGCCCTCTGAAACAGCTTCTTAACGCCAGCCAGCTCCGAAACCTCACCGGTAATCCGCTCAACCCACTCTGGCTCAAACCAGATAACCAGCACCACATGCGGCTTACTCTCATCGGGTCGACCGCTGGAGGCCCATGTATGCGGAAGGTTCGGGCCAAGCAGCACCAGATCTGCATGCCCATACTCTTCCACATGATCGCCCACAAAGCGTTGCCCATTTGAGTTCAACGTCAGTGTCAGCTCATACTCAGGATGGTGGTGCCACGAAAAAGGAATGCCCTCGTCAAGGCACCGGTTCATGATCTTAAATGACCCCTCTTCAGTGTCGGGCACCTTCTCCAGATATGACCTCATTTCACCCTCTGAACTTACAAAACGCCAGAATAATATCAGTATCTGCAAGTTTAGAACAACTCTCAGCTACAGGGCCAGCTAAACTTTTAGTCTCATCAAACCATCTGGGAGGAGAAGAGATGGACGCTGAACTGCTTGCAGACGACCACTGGGGCTCAACCGCAACCGACACCCAGCTGAAAGACGTCAAGAAGACACTACCCCTGCGCGTGTTATCAGAAAAAGACTGGCAACACTGGATCACTTGCGGCTACGTTATCGTGCGTCAGGCAGTGCCACAGGACAACGTGAAACGGCTGGTCGACCTGCTTTGGGAGTTCGACGAGAAGGACGCCAATGATCCTGCCACATGGTACGTCCCTCAACGCCGCGCTCACAAGATGCAGGAACTCAACAACGCAGGCATGCTGGAAATCTATAACCACCAGTACCTGTGGGATAACCGCATGCAACAGCGGGTCTATGACGCTTTCGTCGATATCTGGGATAGAGAAGACCTCTGGGTCAGCATCGACCGCGCCAACCTCAATCCACCCAAGAAAGACCGCGACGGCAAACCCGGCTTCATCCATTGGGACGTAGACACATCCCTGCGCCCGCTACCAATCAGCGTTCAGGGCGTTCTCTCGCTGGTCAAACAGGATGAGGAGACTGGTGGCTTCCAATGCATCCCGAAACTCTTTGAGGAGTTCGAGGAGTGGGCCAAAACCCAGCCGGAAGACCGTGACCCAAAGCACCCAGACTACGCAGGTTACGAGATCGAGAAGATCGAAATGGAACCGGGCGACCTGATGATCTTCAACGCCCTCCTCGCCCATGGCATCCGGCCAAACAACTCCAAAGACAAAGTGCGTATCGCTCAATACATCTCCATGTTCCCCGCCGAACAGCAGAACGAGGCACTAAGGCAGGACCGCATCCATCAATGGCGCAACATGGAACCACCTCGACGCGCATCCTTCCCCGGTGACCCCCGCGAATGGGAAAAGAAGAATGCTGAAACCGCCGAGCTAACCGACCTCGGCAAAAAGCTTCTTGGGCTAAATCTCTGGTAAAACGAAAGAGAGCGCTTCCCCTCTCGGGGAAACGCTCCTGCACCGGATTTGTTTGCGCTACATGTAGCTTACCACCTCAAACTCAATTCCATCATCATCGTCGAAATAGAACCGGCGCCCCGGTTCATAATCACCATGGTTATGCGTCTTGTACCCACCCGCCAGGATCTTCTTCTCCACAGCATCCAGATCTTCGACCACCACACCAACATGGTTCAGGCCGCCATGGGTTACATAGCTGTCTTCCTTGGCCCCATGCATTTTTCTGGGTGAGTAAACGGCAATATAACTTTCATCGTTTCCAACATGAACGGTGGTCCCCCCTCCGATTGACGCCCCCTGCCAACGCACATGCCAACCAAACCAATCTGCAAGACGGCTCGCGGTCGCAACAGGGTCAGATACGGTAATATTGACGTGCTCCAAAAAACTCTTTGTCATCGCAATAGCCTTTCTTTTGACTTCTGATGACACCCTGTGTAGGACTTCAAGTTAAGTTTAAGTCAAGAACTATTTTCGGAAAATTTATGGATCACGCGAATATCCTGACAATAGGCGAACTTGCCGACCGCACCGGCCTCACCACCTCCGCCATTCGTTTTTATGAGACAAAAGGGATCGTCACCCCCAACCGCAATGCTGGCGGCCAGCGCCGCTTCATGCGAGCCGACATCCGCCGTCTCTCATTTGCGTTAATTGCACAGGAATTCGGCTTCACCATCAAAGAAATTGCCGACCAACTCGCCACCCTGCCTCCCGGCCGTGCGCCCAACAAGAGCGACTGGCAACGCCTGAGCCAACAATTCAAAGTACAGCTGGACGAACGCATCGCCCGCATGGAACGTCTCAGATCAACACTGGATGGCTGCATGGGCTGTGGCTGCCTGTCCTTGACAAAATGCAGCCTCTACAACGCCGGCGACGCCGCCAACATCTACGGCCGCGGCCCCCGCTTCATCTACGGCGACAAATCATTTTCTGAAGAGAGCTAACTGGTTGGTTCATCAGTTCTCATAGCTTTCAAAATTCCAAGGCTCTCGGGACATCGGCCAGTCAATAGATTATCCATCAAGCTCCTAATACTGCAGCAGCCCGACACGGGAGCATTCCGCTACCAAAGTCAAATGGGACATATCCTTACCCATCACATCCTGAACGATCTTGCGTGTTCCGACCCCTCGTACTGCCCAGAATTTCAAAAGACGGCGAAAACTGCGGGGTTCGAAAGTCGCGCTGCTGCGATAGGACCCCCACCACTCCGATGGCATACCCGAGGTGAAGACGTGGAGCGGAGGCCGCGCGAGCAAAAAAGGCATATCATCGTTCTGCGTTGCAACGGCTCTGTCAAGAATAGAGCCAATTCCAAGCACACTAGCCATAGCCGGAGGGGTATGCTTTAGCCTCCAATTACACAGAACACGCATCAGTTCTACATTGAGCTCATCGCCAAAATTATCGATGGCACATCAATGATAGTTAACTTTGATATTGCTCATACACTTGCTCCAGAGAGCTCGGACTGTTCCGGAGCCGGACTTTTCACGTTAAACAGGATAGCGTAAAGCACAGGAACCACGATCAGAGTGAGCACCGTTGCAAAGCTCAGGCCACCCATGATGGTCATGGCCATGTTGACGAAGAAGGCATCCTGCAAGAGCGGAATAAGGCCAAGGACCGTGGTGGCGGCAGCCATCGCAACAGGTCGCATTCTGCTGACACAGGAATCCACAATGGCAAGGTAAAGGTCCTTTGTGTTCGCTTGTTGATCGATTTCCTCAATGAGCACAATGGCGTTCTTGATAAGCAGGCCCATCAAACTTAGTGCCCCCAAGAGCGACATAAAGTCGAAACTGCCGTTCATAACCAGCAATCCTGCCGTGATACCAATGATCGCCAGAGGCACCGTCAGCCATATGATAAGGGGCTGGCGTAAGGAGCCAAACAAGAGGATTGAGGTAACAATCATCAAGGCAAACCCCACCGGTAGGGCACCATAGATACCTGCTTGCGCCTCTGCTGAATCTTCATATTCACCACCCCAGCTAAACGAGTAGCCCGGAGGCAACTCAATCGCCTCAACCTCCCCTTTGATGCGGTTAAACAGCGGCGTTGCCAGCTCCCCTTTTGGATTGGCAGACGCGATGATGGTTTGCATCCGGTTTCTGCCCCGAATAACCGTCTCTTCCCAGACCGTATCAAAGCGCTTCACCACCTGCTGCACAGGGATGGACCGTTGCAGGACCGGGCTCCACACTTCAATGTCCTGAATATGCGAGACGTCTTTTCGCTCTGTCTCTGGCGGGCGAACCACAATGGGAAGCAAACGTGTACCGTCTCGGTAGATCCCCACCTGGCTGCCCTCAAAGGCCTGTGCCAACGCCACTGACAAATCCTGCCGGTTGATACCCAGCTGTCGGGCAACCTGCTCGTTAAAGACAGGCTTGATCAGCTTTTGCGGTTGGCGCCAATCGGTCCGCACATCCTTGGACTCC
Source organism: uncultured Pseudovibrio sp. (assembly GCA_947494035.1). Taxonomy (GTDB): domain Bacteria; phylum Pseudomonadota; class Alphaproteobacteria; order Rhizobiales; family Stappiaceae; genus Pseudovibrio. The sequence continues at coordinate 66,687 of CANLTN010000022.1, forward strand.
TCATCCGCCCGCAAGACGTGCATGGCCTGATCAGCCAAATTGCGCAGTACAACAGGGTCCGTTCCATGGAACCTCGCTTCGATTTTCCCATCACGGCCAGGTCCAATCCGCAACGGCTTAATGATCGGATCAAGCTGTGGCATCTCCTCATACATGTATTTCTGAACAGCCGCCCAGACCTCCGGAATCTGGTCACGGGTCTCAGTTTGCACGATGATCTGAGCATAGGCTGGACTGTTTTCCTTGGGCTCATAAACCAGCGAGAACCGCGCATCCCCGCCGCCAATCAATGATGTGGTCTGCGTGACCCCCTCCTGACTTCGCACAAACTCAGAAACCTTGAGGGTGTCATCCCGCGTTTTCCGAATGTCAGTGCCCTCAATCTCCCAGATATCAACGAAGAACATCGGCGTATTTGAGTTGGGAAAGAACGCCTGTGGCACATAGCCAAACCCGACCAGCGCCGCCACAAACAAGCCAAGAGCCGCAGTGACTGTAATCCAGCGCAGCCGAATGGCAGTCTCCAGCGCACCTCTGTAAACTTGGTAGACTTTGCCCGCATAAGGGTCCTTTGCTTCGCTTTCATCCGTTTTTTTATCTGGCTTGAGGAACAGTGCACACAGCAGCGGTGTTGTGCTGACAGCGGTAATCCAGCTCAGCGAAAGTGAGATGAGAATGACGTAGAATAACGAGCGCGCAAATTCGCCGGTGCTGGTTTGAGAAAGGCCGATGGCAGAAAACGCAAGGATGCCGATGACGGTACCGCCCAGAAGAGCCATGGCATTGCTGGAGACCACCTCGCTGGCAGCCTTTGTCGCATTCATCCCCGCTTTGATACGGATAAGCATGCCTTCTGCAATCACGATGGCATTATCGACAAGCATACCCAGAGCGATAACCAAAGCCCCGAGCGAGACCCTTTGCAGCTCAATCCCGAACAGCTGCATAAACCACAGGGTTCCGGCCACCGTAATCAGCAGTACCGCACCAATAATCAGGCCTGTTCTCAGCCCCATAAAGAGCAGGAGAACAACGATCACGATGACAATGGCCTCACCCACATTAATGATGAAACCGCTGACAGACTGATCCACCGCCTCTGGCTGGTTATAGATAACATGCCCTTGAATACCGACCGGGATTGTTTCAATCAGCTCCTCAAACTTCGCGTTAATTGCCTTCCCGGTATTGACCACGTTCTGCCCCGGTAACATAGAGATTCCAAGGGTAAGCGAGGGCAGTCCATCAAAGTAAACCATCTTCGACGGCTGCTCTTCATAGGCACGTGTTATGGTGGCGATATCACCCAGATAGATCGCCTTTTTGTCGGCCCCTTCATCCTCTGAGCTAATAAGAAGACCACTGATCTCTGAAGCAGAGTTGAATTCACCCGTTGGCGAAATGCGGATGTACTCATCCCCCACCCGAACACTGCCCGCATCTGCAACAACGTTCTGCGAGGTGAGTAATTCAGAAATACGTTCGGCAGAAAGACCAAGCTCCCCAAGGCGGGATCGGGAGATCTCAATATAGACCACCTCCTGCTGCACCCCACCAATCACGATCTTTCGCACACCGGGCACAAGAACCAGTTGCCGCTGTAGGGCTTCAGCAACATCTTTCAAGTCACGATAGGTATAGCCCACGCCGGAAATGGCTAGATAGATCCCGTAGACATCCGCAAAATCATCCACGACCACCGGCTCACCCGCACCGGGAGGAAGCTTATGGCTCACATCCGCAATCTTCCTGCGCAATTCATCGTAGATATTGGGAAACTGTTCGGTGGTATATTCATCCTTAAACTGGATCTGAATATCAGAATATCCAGGGCGGGAAATCGACATCTTGATGCGCTTGAGCTGCGGAAGCTTCTGGACCGCTTCTTCAATGTGGTAGGTGACTTCCTCTTGCGTTTGCTGCGCAGTCGCTCCCGGATAGGTGGTGATTATCTTCGCTTCTTTTATCGTGAAGTTAGGGTCTTCCAGCTTCCCCATTGCGTCAAAGCCAAGGATGCCGCCGCCCACCAGAACAACGACCAGAAGCCAGGAAACAACTTTGTTTTTTACCGAGTAACCACCAATATCCATAGAAGTATCCTTGGTCTCTTCTAGTCTGGCTTCTCATCTTCAGCACTTGCTGCCGGTGCTTGCGAAGACCGGGCATCCTGTTCCCCAGCCTTGCGGATGCTCACATCCTCCGGCCTCTCAACTGCTTGCTCAGGCATACTCATTACACTGACCTTCATCCCCTCAATTAGGAAAGGAACACCTGCGGTCACAATACGATCACCCGGCTCAAGTCCTTCCGTCACGGCGATCTGGCTGCCCCGAAGATCGCCAACCTTAATGTCGCGTTTTTCCAATGTCTGACTATCCGCATTCACTATCCAGACATGCGGTTTAAGATCGTTGGTAGACACCACGGCTTCGGACGGAATGAAGGTAACTTTGGCAGCGCGAATGTATTTTGTGAGGTCGATAACAACGTTTGCCGTCATACCCGGTAAAACATTGATATCCTCTGGCGTGGGCATGATGTAAGTCGCTTCGAAAGTACGGGTCGCAGAGTCCGCGCTGGCTGTAACCTCTTTAAATTCCAACGCGTATTTGTTGTTGGGTGCTGCATCAAAAAAGACAAAGACATCCGGCTCAATACGCGTTTCTTCCAGCTCTGCGGAGGCTTCCTTAACTAGAAGCATGATTTGCTCGGGAACATCGAACTTCACCTCAAGCGCCTGAAGGTCCCTAAGCTCAACAATAACTTCCTTGGCTTGAACCTCTTCAAAGTTCTCGACAAGCCGTTTGGCGATCCGTCCCTTAAATGGCGCAGTAAGCGTTGTGTAAGCCAAGTCCTGTTTGGCCATATCCAGCGAAGCTTGCGCGCTCTTCAGATTGTATTCTCTACGGTCCTTCTCTCTCACCGTAGAGAAACCGCGTTCAGCCAAAGGTTCGATACGCTCAAAATCTCGTCGTGCCCGAAAAAGCTCTGCCTCTCGCTCCTGCACAACCAACTTGAAGTCGGTCGGGTCCAGCTGCGCAATCATCTCCCCTTGCTCAATTGCCTCCCCTTCCTTCACCGGCAGGTCCACAATCGTACCAGGCACGCGGAAGGATACTTCCGCGCGTCGTTGAGATTCAATTCGCGCAGGGAAAGAACGGTTTCCGCTGGATTCCGGCGTTGGAACTTCAAAGGTTTTTACAGGTCGAATGACCTCGGGCGCTTCCGTCTGAGGCTCTCCACCACACGACGCCAGCCCAAAAAGAAGAACACCTGCGGAAACTGCATAGACTCCAAGTCTTAACATCGGCAAACACCAGTCATCTAGGGTTACGAAGCGCGATTGTTTTTGGCGGCTATCTATGCCTTTTCAAAGCACAACAGCACCATTGTTTTCCTGTGATAAGGCGAACACAGTAATTTTCAAGCTGAAGCGCAAATTCAATTAAATCACGCAAGTCAATCAATGTCTACGAATAGAAATATAAACACCGTCGAAAGCATTACAAGCATAATACTAAAGCAACAAAAAAAGCATTCAAGTATATGCTATCAGCTTTGCTTTCGTGGCCTTAGTGTATTATTAATCAAAGTTGCAATTCCTCCACTCAATTAGCGATTAGGAGATCAATTGCCACCATAGTTTTGCGGAGTAATTCTCGGTTGGAACCGATCGGAGAGACTGATGTTTGCAAAACTATACGGCGCCACAATTCTCACTGCCGCCCTTTTCATGTCACACAGTGCCAATGCCGGAATATTCGGCGATGCACCGGACATCGTGGTCTGTCCTTTGGAGGCCAACGCAACGAGGGAAAGCGGAAACGTCGTATTCTACATAGACGGAACCGAGAACGACACCCCCTTTTACAAAGCCCTCGGCAACATGCCAGTACAGCTCTCAATAAACACTGACGGAACCCTCGAAACCCGCATCCCCAGCTGCGCCGGCAAAACCTTCGACGACCTAAGACAATCCGGCCAGAGCTTCAACTTCACAGATTGAATGAAAGCGCAGAGGCCATCGAAGAAACCGTTGCACTTCACAAGCTGCATTGGCTTCTAATGAGAGCAGAAAGCATCAAGCAGACATGCCAAACGCAGGTCTGGGCATACACCCGCCCAAGAGTCCAACATTGTTTTGATGCAAAAAAGAAATCCAGCCAACGAAAAAACCCGCCAAGCCATTGGCTTAGCGGGTTTTAATTTGGTTGCGGGGGCAAGATTTGAACTTGCGA
>CANLTN010000023.1:0-69377 GCA_947494035.1 uncultured Pseudovibrio sp.
CTCCTGAAAGAAAGTGAACCAGACAAATGTGCTCAAGCTAAGAACCTCTCGATTCAAATCAAACGCAATCCGCTTTAATCTGCTCCCCAACCCAGAACTCTATAGAGATTTCAAATAGGTGCGCACACGCAAGAACACAGAGGTAAACTGCTCGGCAGTGATCCTCCGCGTGTTCACATTGTACTGCGAGCAATGGAAGCTGGAAAACAGTCGCAGTGAAGGCGTGAGCTGCACTTCAAGACCATGAGAAAAAGGATGATCCCGAGGTCTGAGCTCAAACGCCTTGAGCAATTCTTCGTGCGCCGTGCGCCCAACAGCCACAACAGCCCGCGTCGCATCGCTCACATGCAGGCTCTCCATAAAGAACGGTCGGCAACTGCGAATTTCAGCAGGCTTTGGCGCATTCTTCGGCGGTATGCACTTCACAACATTGGTAATACGCACGTCGATCGGTTCGATACCCAGCTCAGGTACCGCAGAATCGGTGTACTGCGCAAACCCACTGGCCGTCAGTGCGCCATTGAGCATGTCACCGGAAAAATCACCGAAGAAAGGAATACCTGTGCGGTTGCCACCTTTGTGTCCGGGAGCGAGCCCGACAACAATAAGAGAGGCATCAACTGGACCATAATCCAGCACCGGCGCATTGTGCCAGTCAGGATGAAGCCCGCGCAACTCCTCCCTGTATGCAACAAGCCGAGGACAAAGTAGACACTCCGTCCCCGGCTTTTGCAAAATCTCGATAGCTTGACGGACCTTAGTAGTCGTCATCTCCGATTTCTTCTTCCTCGGGCTCAAGACGAGGTGGACGCTCACTTGGATCACGGCCAACACGCTGCATCAGCGTGGACAGCTCGATGAAATGATCAGCCTGACGACGCAAGTCATCAGCAATCATTGGAGGTTGTGTCTGCAGTGTAGAAACAACAGAAACCTTACGGCCACGACGCTGAAGCGCCTCGACCAAAGAACGGAAGTCACCATCACCAGAGAACAGTACAATATGGTCTACATGGTCGATCAGCTGCATAGCATCTACAGCCAGCTCGATATCCATGTTGCCTTTAATCTTGCGACGCCCTGCAGAATCCACGAATTCCTTAACAGGTTTAGTAACGACCTTATAGCCATTATAATCCAACCAATCGATCAGAGGACGAATGGATGAATACTCCTGCTCTTCCACCAACGCAGTGTAATAGTAAGCGCGTAGCAGGTAACCCTTGGATTGGAATTCTTTCAAGAGACGCTTGTAATCGATATCGAAGCCAATAGCTTTCGCCGTCGAATAAAGGTTCGCTCCATCAATGAATAAAGCAATCTTTTCGCGGGGATCAAACATATTATTTTTAGCCTTTCCGCTGCACAGACGCGTAAGTCAGTAACTTGTTATAAGCAATCACTTTCCGGGCATGCAAATTTGCTGACGTGACATGCCTGGAATGTATGCCATTCTAATTGACCCGGTTGCACTCTACGTTAAATCGAATACGCATTCGTTACGGACAAACATAAAACCTTGCCCCAAAGCATATATATTGCATTGATCTTGTTAATATTGGATCAGTGCGGTTCGATTCACCGGCCAGAAACTAAAACAAGATGAATGAAATTTACAGATGCCATCTTGCATAAATTAACAAGAACCCACTAAATATTCCTAGTTTGGATAATAGATACAATTTAGCTTAGAAACAAACCTTCACATAGGGATAATATAGGTTCTAAGAGAAACAAAGTTTCCCTGTTTTTTAAAATACAGCACGTTGAGATAATAGTTAGCCGCCTAAACTTGGCAATTTCCTTGTGTTACTTTTTTTCATCTATTCCAATTTCAATATGATTTTGGCTCGCGAGCTTCGCTAAGGAGTTGCAGACTCAGCGGTTCTTCCAGCTCGTGTAATACAATAATAAGCGATTATTATGGCCTGCCCCCACACGCCAATTCCACTCTCCCTAAGAGTATTAAAGATAAAATCATGTGCCACAGACCTAAAGCCCCGATTTTTCTATGGCCTAAACTCGCGCCTAAAAAGCAGAAGTTCCCCTTTTTCCTCATAGGATGTAAAGGAGTTACACACAAAATAAGCAAATGGCTCTTGCCTTAAAACAAGAAGCATTCTATGAGTGGCCTCTAAATTCCCAGATATAATGGAGTGATCGAATGGCACGTGTGACCGTCGAAGATTGCGTCGACAAGGTCGAAAACCGGTTTGAGCTGGTTCTGCTTGCCAGCCATCGCGCCCGGATGATTTCCAGTGGCTCGCCGCTGACAATTGACCGCGACAACGATAAAAATCCAGTTGTCGCACTTCGCGAGATTGCTGAAGAAACAGTGAGCCCTGAGGACTTGAAAGAAGACCTCATTCACTCTCTTCAAAAGTTCGTTGAAGTGGACGAGCCGGAAGCAGAAACAGCTCCAATGGTTCCTAGTGACCCTAAACAACTTCAGATTAATGCAGTTGACGATTCAGAAGTAGAATACGACAGCATCACTGAAGAAGAAATGCTGAAGGGGCTTGAAAGCCTGGTACCGCCGGAACGTTCCGACGACTACTAAACCGCCTTCTGCAAGATGTCGGCGTCGGCCGGGCCGGCGCCTCGCATTTTCTGGTCCGGCCCTAGCTTATTTAAAGTGAAGCGGCCGCCCGAAAATGATGCGTCAATACGAACTTGTTGAGAAAGTAACCAGCTACAATCCTAACGCGGATGAAGCACTGCTCAACAAGGCCTATGTTTATGCTATGCAAAAGCATGGCACCCAGACCCGTGCCTCTGGGGATCCATATATTTCCCACCCCCTCGAAGTTGCAGCAATCCTCACGGATCTGAAGCTTGACGACGCAACAATTGCAGTCGCCCTCCTTCATGACACCATTGAGGACACCGACGCTACTCGTGCAGAAATCGACCGCATGTTTGGCGAGGAAATCGGCAAGCTGGTCGATGGCCTGACAAAGATCCAGCGTCTGGATCTGGTCTCCCGTAAAGCAAAACAAGCTGAAAACTTCCGCAAGCTTCTGCTCGCGATTGCAGATGATGTTCGCGTTCTCCTCGTTAAGCTCGCTGACCGCCTGCACAACATGCGCACCCTGCATCACATGCGTGAAGACAAGCGCATGCGCATTGCAGAAGAGACCATGGAGATCTACGCGCCCCTTGCAGGCCGAATGGGTATGCAGGATATTCGCGATGAACTGGAAGACATCTCCTTTACAACGCTGTATCCAGACGCCCGCGACACCATTCGCGAGCGCCTCGCAATTCTGCACAGTAAGACCGAAAGCCTGATCACCGATATTGAAGAGGACCTAACCCAGCGCCTCGCCGATCAGGGCATCACTGCACGCATCAGCGGCCGCGAAAAGCGCGCCTATTCCATCTTCCGCAAGATGGAAGAGAAGTCTCTGGGCTTCGAGCAGCTCTCCGATATTTACGGCTTCCGCGCAATCGTACCAACTCCGGAAGATTGCTACCGCGTCCTCGGCGTGATCCACACAGCATGGCCATGCGTGCCGGGCCGCTTCAAGGATTACATCTCCACGCCCAAGCAGAACGACTACCGCTCCATTCACACCACAGTTGTCGGCCCCAAACGCCAGCGCGTTGAACTGCAGATCCGCACCGAAGCCATGCACCGCATCGCAGAAAACGGTATCGCGGCGCATGCACTCTACAAAGACGGTGTCACCGGTGGCCGGAACATTCAGTCCATGACCGCTGAATCGCGCGCCTATGGCTGGCTGCGTGGCACCATCGACCTGTTGGCACAAGGTGAGTCCCCGGAAGAATTCCTAGAGCATACCAAGCTGGAGCTTTTTCACGATCAAGTCTTCTGCTTCACACCAAAAGGCCGCCTGATCGCACTACCACGCGGCGCGACCCCAATCGACTTTGCCTATGCCGTCCACACCGACATCGGCAACACCTGCGTTGGCTGTAAGATCAACGGGCGCATTTCCTCGCTGGTCACCGAACTCACCAATGGCGATGAAGTAGACATCGTCCGCTCACAGGCCCAGACCCCTCCTCCAGCCTGGGAGAACATCGCAGTAACCGGCAAGGCCCGCTCCGCCATCCGCAAAGCAACCAAAGCTTCTGCGCGTCAGCAGTATGGCGGCCTTGGCAAGCACATCCTTGAGCGCACCTTCTCCCATGCTGGTAAGGACTTTGATGAATTGGCGCTCGAAGCGCACATCAAGAAGTTCAACATGGACACCACGCTCGACCTGCTCGTCGCGGTCGGAAGCGGAGATCTTCAGGCAAATGCCGTTCTGGAAGTCGCTTATCCGGACTATGCCCCTGTGATGAGCGCAGAGCGCAATGCAAGCACACCACCCGCGGCAGGCTCCGCCTCCGAGGGCTGGTTTGACTTGGACAAGGGCAGCTCGGTGAAGTTCAAGATTCCTGAAGGCTCTCCCGGCAACAGCTCAAACGGCTCACTACCGATCCGCACCAGCGTTTCTGGCTCCCTGCCTGTGCGTTTTGCCCCAAGCGGAGGCGCAGTCCCGGGTGATCGGATCGTTGGTATTCTCACACCGGGCATCGGTATCACCATTTATCCGATCCAGTCTCCGGACCTGAAGGAATTCGACGACCAGCCAGAGCGCTGGCTTGACGTACGCTGGGACATTGACCCCAACGCACCGGAGCGTTTCCCGGCACAAATTTGCGTGTTCGCAGTCAACGAACCCGGCTCACTTGCGGCTATCACGAAAGTGATTAGCGACCATCGCGGCAACATTGATAATATCAAAATGATCCGCAAAGCCTCTGATTTTCACGAGATGCTAATTGATCTTGAGGTATGGGACTTAAAGCACCTGAACTTGATCCTGAACCAGCTGCGTGCCAAACCTAATGTTTCCGAAGCGCAAAGAGTAAACGGCTAGCCGCTGAAAACAAAAAAGGGAAACCCATGGACCCCAAAGCAGTCCTGGACGTTTTCAGAGAAACACATGCCCTGAGAGAAGGACACTTCGTCCTTCCCTCAGGCTGGCACGGCTCAGCCTACCTGCAACGACAAAAGCTGCTAGAGTATCCCGACAAGGTCGAAATTCTGGCCTCCGAGCTAGTAAAGAAAATTGCAGCTAACCAGCTTCTCAACTTCTCGCATTTTGTTGCCCCCAGCTTAGGCGGCCTAATCGTCGCACTGCAAACTGCGCGGATTATGCAAAAGAGTGCCCTATGGCTCCGCCGCGAAGCCGGACAGTTCACGACCGGCCCAGCCACCATTCCAAAAAATTCAAATATATTTATAATTCAAGACGTTGTCGGAGCTGATTATCTATGCCTATCCACAATTGAAGCCCTCCGCTCAAAGAGCATCAACCCCATAGGGATTGGTTGCTTTATCGACAGGAGTCTCGACGAACCGGACTTAGGGATACCTCTAATATCTCTTGCTCCATTAAAACTACCAGTGTATGCAGCCGAGAATGTACCAAGGGAACTTGCTGAGATACCGGCCATAGAAACAACCCCAGTCGAGCCGTTTAAATGGCAAGATCAAAACTAAGCAAAGCACTTGACCCAAAATGATTTTTAAACGGCGGGACAAACCAACGAGAATAGAACGTATCCGCATAGCTGTGTGGCCGCGCCATAGCTGGTCTCGCTCCTTCAGGTACTTCTCAAAACGTGTTCTCCGCCTTTCAGCCAGCCCAAGAAAGATTGCAGCAGGCTTTGCCGCAGGCGCCGCAGCTTCATTCACACCCTTCCTTGGCTTTCATTTTATTCTCAGCTTCATACTGGCCTACATCTTACGCGGGAACTTTCTTGCAGCCGCATTGGGCACCGCCGTCGGCAATCCCCTTACCTTCCCGTTCATCTGGGCCAGCACATACAAGATTGGCCTTTACATCCTCGATCAGGAAGACAAGCCCCTACCAGATCTCAGTGACCATCTGGACCATTCCATGTTGTCACAGTCTCTGGACACGATTTGGCCAATCCTAAAGCCCATGCTGATCGGCTCGATTCCGCTGGGTCTGGCTGTCGGCATCTTTTTCTATTTTGTTGTGCTCGGTTCCGTATCAACCTATCAAAAAGCCCGGCATCACCGCTTTCGCATGAAAAGAAAGCTGGTAGAGAAAAACAGAAGAAAAAATAAGGGCAAGTAACGCGAACCGATGACTGGGTTCTTGGCGATGAGCAAACCAACAGAACGTGCGGCCCGCCTCCTTTTTTGAACGAAGCACCTGAACAACCAACTCTGAAGGCTTGAGACATGTAGGTTCACAGGCCAATATGTCCGTGAGACAACGAGGCACAGATGATTATTGGCATTGGCAGCGATCTAAGCGATATCCGCAGAATTGAAAAAACGCTTTCGCGGTTTCCTGATCGTTTCACACAACGCGTCTTCACCGAGATTGAGCGGGCAAAAGCCGAAAGTCGCGCCAACAAGGCTGCAACCTATGCAAAACGCTTTGCGGCCAAGGAAGCCTGCTCCAAAGCTTTGGGCACAGGTCTATCCATGGGCGTTGCCTGGAAAGAAATGGGCGTGGTGAACCTGCCAAGCGGTAAACCGACCATACATCTGACTGGCGGCGCGAAAGAAAGACTGGATAAACTTATACCAAATGGCTTTGTGCCACGAATTGACCTTACAATTACCGATGATTACCCACTAGCACAGGCATTTGTTGTCATTTCAGCGTGGCCAGAGGACTGGCCCGGCCTCGAAGCGTGAAAACGTAAATGAACTGGATTGCAGAAGTGGCCTTGAACCGCTAATAGATCCACCTATGTGAATATAATTGTCGGGGACTGACTCGCCTTACAAAAGTGACGGGCACTAGGCCGAGCGAGTATTCTCTTACCACGAAGGATGAACATGAGCCAATCCAAAGAAAAGGAGCAGGAAGGCGGCGTATACGAGACCATTAAGGTCATCGCCCAAGCTCTTCTGCTCGCTCTGGTTGTTAGAACACTTCTTTTTCAGCCATTTTTTATTCCTTCGGGCTCCATGAAAGACACTTTGCTGATTGGTGACTACCTTTTTGTCTCCAAATACAGCTATGGCTACTCAAAGTACTCTTTCCCGTTTGGTCTGGCACCGTTTGATGGTCGCGTCTGGAGCTCTACTCCCGAACGCGGCGATGTTGCAGTCTTCAAGCTCCCGACAGACACCTCGATTGACTATATTAAACGTGTCATTGGCTTGCCGGGTGATGAAATTCAGATGATCGACGGTATTCTGCACATCAACGGTGAACCTGTTGAGCGCAGACGTATTGACGACTACATCGAGAAAGACAGCTACGGCAACATCCAACAGGTTCCGCGCTACGTTGAGACGCTTCCAAATGGCGTGAGTTATCAGACCCTCGATCTCACAACCAACGGCCCGCTGGACAACACGGGTGTTTATCACGTACCAGCAGGCCACTACTTCATGATGGGTGATAACCGGGACAACTCGCAGGACAGTCGCGTTACGTCCCTCGTGGGCTATGTCCCATTCGAGAACTTCATGGGCCGCGCTGAAATTATCTTCTTCTCAATCGAAGATAATCAACCTGCATGGATGTTCTGGAAATGGCCTTGGAGCGTCCGCTGGGATAGAATTGGCGACCTGCTCTAAAGAGCTTCGCCCCCCTTAGGGGTTTCCGGTTTACGGAAAATCGCATAATTACATTTGAAGCAGTTTGGGTGATCCTAATAATCACCCAAACTGCTTTCTTAAGTCTGCAAAGCAGTCTTCAAAGGAATTAGCCGGAATATGGGCAAAAGAAAAAGACCGGTATCAGACGCAGCTCTAGAAGAGCGCATTGGCTACACGTTCACCAACAAGGAACTCCTTGTCCGGGCGCTTACCCACGCCAGCGCACTTCCCGTGGCAAAGGCCTCCCTGCACTCTTATCAACGTCTGGAGTTTCTGGGCGACCGCGTTCTCGGCCTTGCCATTGCAACAATGCTGGAAGAAAACTTCCCCAAAGCAGATGAAGGGGAGCTTGCTCGCCGCCTCAACCAACTTGTAAAGCGCGAGACATGCGCTGAGGTTTCCAAGGCAATCGGCATTGGCCAATACATGCGCGTTGGTGAAGCGGAAGCACACACCGGCGGGCGAACTAAAACCGCAATTCTTGCAGACATGTGTGAGAGCCTGATTGCAGCAATTTACCTTGATAGCGGATTTGAAGAGGCCGAAAGCTTCATCAAACGCTATTTTGCTGACAGAATGGTATCCTACACAGGCCCGTTGCGAGATGCCAAAACAACTCTTCAGGAGTGGGCGCAGTCCAAAGGACGTCCTACCCCGCATTACGAAACAATTGCTCGCAGTGGTCCCGACCATGCCCCGATCTTCAAGATCCGCGTAAATGTGGAAGGCGTTGATCCCGGTGAAGCTGTCGGAAGCTCAAAGCGCATTGCAGAACAGTCCGCTGCCGAGAACATCCTGCGCCGCGAAGGCGTATGGAGCGAATAGGTCTTAAATGAACGACGAAAACAACAACAATGACCTGCCAGAGGGCATGAACTTCAACCTCGGCAAACTCAACGAAAACACACGCGCTGGCTTTGTCGCGTTGATTGGCGCGCCAAATGCGGGCAAGTCGACGCTACTGAACCAGTTGGTTGGCACAAAAGTTTCAATCGTCACCCACAAGGTGCAAACAACCCGTGCAATCGTACGCGGTGTTGCCATTGAAGACGATAGCCAGGTTATCTTCGTTGACACCCCAGGTATCTTCCGCCCGAAACGCCGTCTGGACCGCGCAATGGTCGACACAGCGTGGGGCGGCGCAAAGGATGCTGATGTGGTTGCCGTTCTCATTGACGCAAAGAAAGGCATCAATGAATCCGTCGAGCGCATCCTGAACGAGCTGGAGCATATCAAACTCCCGAAGGTTCTGATCCTCAACAAGATCGACATCACCAAGCGTGAACAGCTCTTGGCACTGGCCGCAAAGGCCAACGAATACACCAAGTTCGACCAGACCTTCATGGTCTCCGCGATCAATGGCTCCGGCACCAAGGACATATTGAAGTACTTTGCCGACCAGATGCCAAAGGGCCCATGGCTCTATCCGGAAGATCAGGCCTCCGACATTCCTCTGCGGATGCTGGCCGCTGAAATCACCCGCGAGAAGCTGTACCTGCGTCTCCATGAGGAACTGCCTTACATCTCCACTGTCGAAACTGACAAATGGGAAGACAAGAAGGACGGCTCTGTCCGCATCGAGCAAACGATCTTCGTTGAGCGTGACAGCCAGAAGTCAATCGTTCTGGGCAAGAACGGCCAGACCATCAAGGCCATCTCGAAAGCTGCCCGCGAGGAGCTTTCCGAAGCTTTTGAGACAACGATCCATCTCTTTGTGTTTGTGAAAGTGCGTGAAAACTGGTCTGATGATCCAGAACGCTATCGCAACATGGGACTGGACTTCCCGCATTAGGCAACACCATGCAGTGGCAGGCAGAAGGCATCGTCATTGGAACGCGCAAGCAGGGTGAAAACAACATCCTGCTTGAGGTTCTGACACCGGACAAAGGCCGCTGCCTGGGACTGGTTCGCGGCGGCAGATCCCGCCGCCAGCAACCTGCCCTCCAACTTGGCAACCACCTCAATCTTACCTGGCGCGCCCGGCTGGACGAGCATCTGGGCTTTTTCACCGTTGAGCCCGTACAATTACGCGCCGCTCACCTCATGCAAACCGCTCGCGCCATTCACGGCCTGCAAAGCCTGTGCGCGCAGATCCGCCTTTTGCCTGAGCGCGATCCCCATCCAAATCTGTTTCATGCACTGGACGTTATCCTCGACCATCTGGAAGACCCACGAATTGGCGCAGCCCTTGTGCTTCGTTTCGAACTGGAGCTGCTCAACGAGCTTGGTTTCGGTCTGGACCTGTCGGCGTGCGCCGCCACAGGAACAAACGATGAGCTGGATTGGGTTTCTCCAAAATCTGGCCGTGCCGTCTGCAAGACAGCTGGCCAACCCTATGCCAGCAAACTCCTGACACTGCCAGAGTTTATGAAAACGCCGCAATTACGCCTCTCACAGGGCGTTCAGATTTCGCAGGATGATATGGAGGCAGGCTTTTCTCTGACCGGCTACTTTCTGTTCAGATACATTTACGAGCCGCGCGGCATCCCATGGCCACCTGCACGAGATAGCTATATCACCGCCCTCAAAAAAGACTTCGCTGATCTGGCAGACGAATATTGAAGAACTTCGTCAATTCCCTTGAGGACCATTCCCGCCCGGCAAAATAATAACCGGACCAGTACTACGTCCTGCAAGCGGCACATACCGCTTTGTCGGAGGTGCCACATAAGGGTGTTGATCCTCTGGTGGTGGCTGAAACCAGCTTGGCCGCACGCCCGGAGCAACCCACGTCTCACCCTGCCTGCTACCAACCTGAGGGGCAGTTTGCTCATAGGGCGTGTCCTGAGACACGCTCCGGTCAAAATCAGCAGCATGACTGCACGACAAAACCGCAACCAAACCGCATGTCAGCGTAAAACCCTTCACCACTAAACTTTGCATTGCAAACACCTTTTCTCCCGGCCTGCAGCAACATGTAGCTTTCTGCACGCCCTAGACTACCCCAACGAGAATCAGGTCCTCTTAAGTCATTTTGGAAAATTCGAGCAATCCCTGAGGCCGGTTTTCGCCTCCACTGTTTGCAGTTGCTTGCACGGAATTAAGTATTCGCAGCAATGTATCACAGAACACGCCTCTTTCACCGCGATACAAACCTTTAAAAAGCGCTGTTTTCTGAGGATTTCATAGGCAGGTTGAAGCGAGACCATGGACAGAACAAGCCAAGAACGATAACCAAGTGTCATGGGACAAGAAGTGAGCGGCCATGATGGCCCGGAAACAATCGATCTTAAAGGTGCTTTGGAAGAGCGTTACCTCAGCTACGCTCTGACGACCATCATGCATCGCGCTCTACCAGATGTGCGCGATGGCTTGAAACCGGTGCACCGTCGTATTCTCTATGGCATGCGCCTGTTAAAGCTCGATCCAAATCAGGGCTTCAAGAAGTGCGCGCGCGTTGTCGGTGACGTCATGGGTAAATACCACCCGCACGGTGACGCTGCCATTTACGACGCCCTTGTCCGCCTCGCTCAAGACTTCTCCGTTCGCTATCCGATGGTGGATGGTCAGGGCAACTTCGGTAACATCGACGGCGATAGCGCCGCAGCCATGCGTTACACCGAAGCCCGCATGACCGATGTGGCCACCCGTATTCTGGATGGCCTCAACGAAAACGCTGTCGACTTCCGCGAAACCTACGATGGTCTGGACTCAGAGCCCGTTGTCCTTCCGGGCAGTTTTCCGAACCTTCTGGCAAACGGCTCCACTGGCATTGCAGTGGGCATGGCGACTTCCATCCCGCCGCACAACGCTTATGAGCTTTGCAACGCCTGTCAGCTTCTGATCTCAAAACCGGATGCAGAAGTCGAAGAGTTGCTTGAGCACATCAAGGGCCCAGACTTCCCGACTGGCGGTACCATCGTCAACGATAACGGCTCCATTCTGGAAGCCTATAAGACGGGCCGTGGCAGCTTCCGCACCCGTGCCAAATGGCACAAGGAAGAAGGCGCACGCGGCACCTACAACATTGTCGTCACCGAAATTCCATACCTCGTTCAAAAGTCCCGTCTGATCGAGAAAATCGCTGAACTCCTGATGGCACGCAAACTGCCGTTACTGGATGATGTTCGCGATGAATCTGCTGAAGACGTGCGCGTGGTTCTGGTGCCACGAAACAAGAACGTCGACCCTGAACTTCTCATGGCTTCCCTGTTCAAGCTGACGGATCTGGAAAACAGATTCTCGCTGAACATGAACGTCCTATCCAAAGGCGTCGTGCCAAAAGTCATGAGCCTGAAGGACGTCTTGAAGGAGTGGCTTGAGCACCAGAAAGAAGTTCTGGTTCGACGCTCCAACCACAGACTGGACCAGATCAACCACCGTCTTGAGGTTCTGGAAGGCTATCTGATTGCCTACCTGAACATCGACGAAGTCATCCGCATCATCCGTGAAGAGGACGATGCCAAGGCCTCTCTCATTCAGGCCTTCGAGCTGACAGACGTTCAGGCCGAAGCAATCCTGAACATGCGCCTGCGCTCCTTGCGCAAGCTCGAAGAATTCGAGATCAGAAAAGAACACGACAAGCTCTCCAAGGAAAAAGCAGGTCTAGAGTCCCTCCTCGCCTCCGAAAAGAAGCAGTGGAATCGCGTTTCAAAACAGGTTGGCGAAATCGGCAAGGCCTATGGTCCTGAGACTGAAATCGGCGCACGCAGGACTGACTTCAGCACTGCCACAGACCATGATCTGGAAGAGATTCATCAGGCCATGATCGAGAAGGAACCAATCACGGTTGTTATCTCACGGAAAGGCTGGATCAGAACTCTCAAGGGCCATGTTCAGGATGTGAGCAACCTCATCTTTAAGCAAGGCGACGAGCTGCACCTGTCCTTCCACGCAGAAACCACCAGCAAGATCCTGATTTTCACCAGCGGTGGTAAGTTCTATACTCTTGGCGCAGACAAGCTGCCGGGCGGTCGCGGCCACGGTGAGCCAATCCGTCTGATGCTGGATATGGACGAGACGCAAGAAATCATCAGCGCCTTTGTACATGATCCAGAGCGCAAACTCCTTATGTCCACCGACGGAGCATATGGCTTTGTGGTTCAGGAAAAAGATGTGGTCGCCAACACCCGCAAGGGGAAACAGGTACTCAACGTGACAGCCCCAGCAAAGGCAGTCCTGTGCGTACCGGCTTCTGGAGACTATGTAGCTGTAATCGGCCACAACAGAAAACTCCTCACCTTCCCGCTTGCGCAAATTGCAGTGATGACAAGAGGCCGGGGCGTACGCTTGCAACGCTACAGAGACGGCGGCATCTCCGACATAAAAACCTTCAATTCAGAAGACGGCCTCACTTGGACCGACACATCAGGACGCACCTTCAAGCGCACACTGGAAGAACTTCAGGATTGGCGCGGGGACCGTGGTCAAGCCGGCCGACTACCACCAAACGGCTTCCCAAGAACCAACAAGTTTGGTGGAAATTCAATGAGTTAAGCGAAGGTTCGGAATCAACTTCTTCGCACTATGCCGTATACCTACAAAAAACAGAGCCTCACGGGCTCTGTTTTTTGTTTCAGTTGAATCTGTCTGTCAGAAAAAACTTCTAAGTATCTATAAACGCAGGAGATCTAAACGGTAACAGCGCGAGATACAGAGTATCAACATAGGTAGAGGTGCGCGTCAGGCGTCCTGCTGTCAGCAACCCAACAGCACCGCCCTTTTGCTTGATATTGTCCGTACCATAGATCTCGTCAATCGCATGGCCAAGCTCCATACCGGAGCGGATCAGGTGCATCACCTTCTCTGGCAATGGCAGCAGCATTGAGCGGCTGGCCGAGACCTCTCCTTCACGAGAAATCACCACCATCCATGCAAAGGTGTAAGCCATCCCGTGCAGCACGCAAATACCGCCTTCTAGCCCAACGCCGAAATCCGCATCAGCCTCAGCTTCCAATGCGTTTTGCGCACGCATCACAGCACCCTGATGTGTTTCTTCGTCACTCATGGGCTGGTCAGGAACTCCGGACGGAACAGTTGCAGAAACCAGTTCAATCTCGTCAGCAGGAAATTGCGCTCTGAACGCCTCAAGCGTTGCGTTTACCTTGACCGGATTCTGGGAGGCGACAACAACTTTCATGGAAAGACTCCTGATCAGTCACAGTGTCTCAGACATATCATCACAGAGAAAGTGAAGCCTCACATAAAGATAGGCCCGAGACAGAAGGCTGGAGCATCGCCAGCTTGATGTTGAAATGCTCTAGCGGTTCTTCAGCAGACGCTGCTTTTCGCGGTTCCAGTCACGCGTCTTTTCGGTCTGGCGTTTGTCATGGGCCTTTTTACCCTTGGCAAGAGCCACTTCCATCTTGGCACGTCCATCTTCATTAAAGTAGATTCTGAGCGGCACTATGGTCTTGCCTTCTTTTTGAACAGAAGCAAAAAGCTTGTTCAATTCGCGGCGGTGCATCAGCAGTTTGCGAGGACGGCGGGGCTCATGATTGAATCGGTTGCCCTGCGTGTATTCAGGAATGTAGATGTTGTAGACCATCATCTCGCCCCGATACTCAGCAGCATAGCTTTCTGCAATGTTGCTCTTGCCTTGGCGAAGGGACTTTACTTCAGTCCCCTTCAGCTCAATGCCAGCCTCAAACACATCTTCAATCTCAAAGTTAAAACGGGCCTTCCGGTTTTCCGCAACAACCTTGCGCCCGGGAACGCCACCTTTTTTGGCAGCCATTTCTTTTCCTTATATCACTCAATAAAAAGCTCCGCGCACACTCCAAAAGGTGCGCGGAACACTGGATTAGTTGATCAGGCCAGCATGGACCATAGCCTTGCGAATGGTCTGCTGAGTTTCTTCAGTAACTTTGACCAAAGGCACGCGCAGCTCCTCTTCCATAAAGCCAAGCAGGGACAAAGCATACTTTGGACCAGCTGGATTTGGCTCAATGAACATAGCGTCATGCAGAGGTGCAAGTCGGTCCTGAATGCTCAGCGCGGTTGCAAAATCTCCTGCAAGACACGCTTCCTGGAACCGTGAGCACAGCGCTGGCGCAACGTTTGCTGTCACGGAGATACATCCATGACCACCATGAGCCATAAAGCCAAGCGCAGTGATATCTTCACCGGACAGCTGGATGAACTCTTTGCCGCACATATGGCGCTGCATGGAGGCGCGAGCAAGGTTGGCCGTTGCATCTTTCACACCGACAATATTGTCCACTTCATCAAACAACTCGGCCATGGTTTCAGGCAGCATGTCAATTATGGAGCGACCCGGAATGTTATAGATGTAGATCGGAAGATCTACAGAAGCAGCAACCGCCTTGAAGTGAGCCTTCAGCCCTGCCTGATTTGGCTTGTTGTAATAAGGCGTGACCGACAAAATTGCATCCGCCCCCACTTCCTGTGCGTGCTGCGCAAATTCAATCGCTTCAACCGGATTATTTGAGCCCGCTCCGGCCATCACCGGAACACGGCCAGCAGAAACCTCAACCGCCATCTGTACAACGCGCTTATGCTCGTCAAAAGAAAGTGTTGGGCTTTCACCGGTTGTTCCCACGGGGACAAGCCCATGGGAGCCCTGTTTTATCTGCCAATCCACGAATTCCCGGAAGGCCTTCTCATCCACTTTGCCATCCTTAAAAGGGGTGACAAGTGCTGGGATTGATCCTCTAAACATTTCAGGTTCCTCGTTGGATTACATATAAACAGAGCAAAATTAACCAATCCCCTCAAAGGGGTGGCAAACCGTAATTTGATCTAGCCCATCTCGACAATATCACCAAGACCTTCTGTTATTAGATTCAGGAATTTTTTTGTGCTCATATTTAGGCCAGCATCACCTGTGAGTATGATAGGTCGATGGGCGAAACATTAAACAGATATTTACTCTGTTTGTGGCAAACAGAGTATTGGATTTTTTGCGAATTAAACCATCCGGTGCGTATTCTGCCGGATAAACAACACTCAGGTGAGACTGGCCGACGAGTAGTATGCGTATCCGTAAGCTTCTTCTTGTATCGACACGAGTTAGTGCAATTGCAATTGCAACGACTTTTTCAGCATCGGCATTTTCTGCTGTATCCTCTTTAAATCACAGCACAATTCCGGTTCCGAATCCCGTCAAATCCGTGCGTACCGTTACCTTGGCGGGCCAACAGGCCGCCTTACAAAGCGTGCAGCGCATGGCAATGCCGCGCTCCAAACCCTCTGCAGCGGCAAAGGGCTTGACAGTCAGCACAAACAGCACTCAGCTGTCCAGTTACGCGCCAGTGGCACCTGTTCCCAATGGCAAAAATCAGGTAGCAAACCGCCCTTCCAGACCGTTAAACGCGGTGGAAGCAACTTCAGCCTTAACAAACTCTTATCCACAGGGATTGAGCACAGCTCAAGCAACCGGACCGATCGAGCCGCTGAAGACGGTCTTAGAGCACGTCAAGGCCGGGCGTCTGGATGAAGCCCTGAGCGCCCGCAATGCTTTGCCGGACAATCTTGACCGCCGTTTGGCCGATTGGTTCATTATGCTACGCGGCGGCCCGCAAACACCGGTCACCCATATCGCTCAGTTCGCAGCAAGCGCCCCACACTGGCCAACGGCACAGGTTGTACGCGCGCGCGGAGAAGCCGCCCTTGCGGCCTCCAACCTGACACCAACGCAGGTCATTGGCGCATTCGGTTCAAGTGTACCTGAGACCAATGACGGTAAACTCGCCCTTGCAAAAGCTTATTTAGCACAGGGCAATAAAAACGATGCTGCAAAACTTATTCGCCCTCTTTGGCAAAAAACTGTCATGGAACCCGACGAAGAGGCTGCACTCCGCAAAACCTTCGGCGGTCTCCTAAGCCAGAAAGACCATCGCCTCAGAGCCGAAATGCTTCTCTACCGTGACAGAGCCCGCGCTGCCGAACGCCTACTTTCCGAGCTGTCACAGGACGAACAGACTTACGTCAAAGCCCGCATCGCAAGCATCCGCAAAAACAGGGACGCGCTCAGCAAGCTAAGAAACGTCCCGCGCACCATGCAGTCGGACACCAACTACCAGTATGCACTGATCGAGCACTACCGAGTGCAAGGCGATTACGAAACTGCGGCAAAACTTATGGAGGCAGCCCCAACCGATCCTGCCCTTTTGCTCAATGGTGACAGTTGGTGGCAGCAGCGCCGCGACATCTCCCGCGAAATGGTAGAGGCAGGCCAGCCACGCCGCGCCTACAATATTGCCGCTCACCATGCTGCGGAAACTCCGGGCATGATTGTTGAGGCAGAATTTCATGCCGGATGGTTTGCCCTGCGATATGTTGGGGATCCAAATCTGGCTGAACCGCACTTCAAGCGTATCGCCAGGCTCGGCACTACATCACAGACCCTGTCCCGCGCCTACTACTGGCTCGGTCGTACTCGGGAAGCCCTCAATGACACGCAGGGGGCCATCTCATATTACCAGCAGGCAGGTGCGTTCCAGACCTCCTATTACGGTCAGCTGGCACTGGCAAAGCTCGGCATCAATCAACTGCCATTAGCAGCCCTTCCGCAAGTGACTGAGGCAGATCAAGCCGCGTTCAATCAGAATGAACTCGTTCACGCCATCAAACGAATGGACGAAGCCGGGCTGCACAATGATTCACTGTTGTTCTATACGCATCTGGCACGAACACTTCCGACAAACGGGCAACTCAGGCTTCTTGCCGAGCTGGCGGAGTCGCGTGGCATCTACCAGTGGTCAACAATGGTGGGACGTCTGGCACAGGCTGAGCGCGCAGAGGCAGCGCCGCTTGCTTACCCAACCAACGCACTTCCGCCCAAAACACGCATAACAAAAGGCATTGAAACCCCAGTCGTTTATGCGATCGCTCGACAAGAGAGCTCATTTAACCCAGAAGCCCGCAGCCCTGCTGGCGCACTGGGATTACTTCAGCTGATGCCGGGAACAGCTCGCGAGACCGCGCGCAAACTCGGTGTCTCCTACAAAAAATCACGGCTCACCTCTGACCCGGCCTACAACGCCACACTTGGCGCAGCATTTCTGGGTAATTTGGCAGCAGAATTTGATGGGTCCTACATCCTTACCTTTGCAGCCTACAATGCAGGAAAGAACAAGGTAAAGGAATGGATTGAACGCTTCGGTGATCCACGCAATCCAAACGTCGATCCAATTGATTGGGTCGAATCAATTCCTTACAGCGAAACACGGAACTACGTGCAGCGCATAACTGAAAACCTTCAGGTCTATCGCTATAAGCTTGAAAACAAGCCGCTCACCATTACACAAGACCTGACACGTGGCTATCAATAAGCCCTGCGCAAAACCTATGCAATATAAAGAGCTCGGCAATATTGTCGGGCTCTTCGCATTTTTAGAGAATACCCCTTCGCCCCATCACCTGACAACTCCCGCAACTTTGACAAGACACCTGCATAAACCTGACCTATGGTGATCATAGCAAAGTCAGCGATTCATCAGGCCCTTTCCTGAGACCAAACAAGGACATCAGGAAGATACACGCCGCCCCCAAACGCGGTCTTGGGAAAATGGATTTCGAACAGAACTGCTGAACGACCGCTGAAAACCTGGAAGCATTTTGGGAGGGCTTCATGCTTCAAACCTCTGACTACATTGATAGTGACCTTCAAAACGTAACCGGCACAACCCGTTTCACTTGGAAAGCCAGCGACGGGATCACACTATCAGCGCACCTCTGGGAGCCGGAAGAACCCCGCGCACCAACGGTACTCTGCCTGCCCGGCCTCACAAGAAACACCCGAGATTTCTACCATCTGGCAAACTTTCTGAAGAAGAACGGCTTGCGCGTCATCGCCATGGATTACCGTGGTCGCGGCCTGTCAGACCACTCTGATGACTTCAGAACCTACAGCCTCAGTCAGGAGGCAGACGACATAGATCGAGGCATCGAAGCACTTGGCCTTGAGAAGTTTGCACTCATCGGCACCTCCCGCGGTGGCCTCCATGCGATCTTTATGGCGCAGCGCTACCCAGAGCGCCTCTTGTCCGTCATTATCAACGATATAGGCCCCATAATTGAGCCAGCTGCCCTTGGTGACATAATCGCTTCAGTAGGCGCAGTGATGAAACAGCCGAACATGCAGGCAGCAGCCAAACACCAGGCATCCATCCATGGAGCCACATTCACAACCATGTCGGAAGCAGACTGGATAACCTTTGCCAATCAACTATATGCCCCGGATTCTGATGGCGTAATCCTACGCTACGACAAAAGCTTGGGTGACACGATCCGTGGAGAAAACAACCCCGCTCCGGAGGGTAATCTCTGGGACTCTTTCAGCGCACTGCAACCAATCCCGCACCTACTGCTTCACGGAGAAAACTCGCCCCTTCTCTCGGCAAACACCGTCGAAAAAATGCAGCAAGCGCACCGAAGAATGGAAGTCCTGGCAGTTCCCAATCAAGGGCACGCCCCCTTGCTCTGGGATCAACTCTCCCAGAACCGCATTCTGAATTTTATCCTCACAAACGCATGAACCACACAAAAAAGAGGAGCTGGATCGTAAGATCCAGCTCCCAAGTCCTTCAAGAAACTTGAATTTTAGAAGGTCTTTTGAACCCTGAACAGTGCGCTGGCTTCATCAAAATCTTTCGTCTCCTCTGGTGATGTCCTCACATAACCAAGATCAACGCCCATCTCCAGACCCGCTACAGGCGACCAAACAAGGTCCCAATCCAGCGATACACGGTTAAAGTCAGGAAGCGGTGCACCAGTCGGCGTATCAACCACCGCATAACTGGCATCGAAGTCCGTTCTCACATCGGGTGTCACGTAGTGCGTTAACCCGCCGGAAAACGACAGTGCCTCAGTTTTGCGGGTATCACCGCCAATGTAGTAGGCATCAAAAACCTCATCGTCATCAATGCCCACGTAGGAAACAGCACCGTTTCCGTACTGGAACTGCACAGCCATAGCATCCTGACTACCCAATTGTGGCAGATTAATAATGGCCCCAGCTCCAAACGCCCAACCAACGTCACCCGGCACATACGCCGCTTCTGGTCTGATATGCGTCACAGCTGCCGACAGCTTCGCACTGCCCCAGTCACCATCCATCCGGAACGCAGCAACCGCATCCGGTGCCTTATTCCCGGCCCTGCCATTCTCACTTTCAACGCCGGTGAACACACCATGCGCACGATAAACAGGGTCCTCAATGGAAACCGTGACAGAAACACCGTCCTCAAACACTTCCGTATACGCCGCAGACCACGAATTGGCATCCGACCAATCGCGATGCACCGAACCAAACGTGGCACCCGTAAAGAAGTCAAACAGCGAACCAGTACGCCCGATGGTAAAGCCACCAAACTGAATATAGGCCTTATTCAGGTCCATGACCGGGGAATCCCCATAGCGCTCACTATCTGAATCCACAGTGGCCCTAAGCTCAGTGAAAGCGCGAACGAACCCATACTCCGTATCCGACCTCGCATCCATACGGATATACGACCGCGCACGAAGGCGGACTGAATTCAGATCTCGCCCCTGCGGGCCATCATCAACAACACCACCCCAGTTACTCGGCTTATCAGGAAAACGCCGATACAGCGCATCGGTCCGCACCCGTCCACTCAAACGAAGACAAGTCTGCGTTCCCGGAATATAGAAAAAGCCCGCGCCATATGCATCACATACCTGCACATAGTCCAATGGCTCCACTAAGTTAACTGGCTCCGAACTGGCCCGATGAACAGGTTTAGGCAAATCTGTAGCCTGTGCTGCAACTCCGAATGACAGCAAGACCGGCAGGAATATCAGCTTCTTCGTCATAGTATTGAACCTCCATCCGTCACTCGGAGTAGTCCAACGCCCACAACTGCAGCGATTAAAATCAGCTGCAATGACTACCCCTGTGCAACTAGACAATTACGCCAAGGATCGATTTCCGCAATTACTATGGATTGGTCAGGATTTTCTCACCCAACTGATAGGAGCAGCGGTTTCAACTGAGAAAAATATCGGAGCTTAGGAGAATACCCAATCGGGATTACTCAGTGAGAACTTGAGTACCTCCCACAAATGGGAAAGCCCGGCGGGTTGGAACCGCCGGGCTTGAGAGACTGATTGAAAGATCAGGATATATGAACTTCAACCAGATATAGATTAGAAGGTTTTGAGAAAAACCAAAACACATAAAATCTTGAAGTGGCACCCATATATACGTCCTGCATATGCAAGTCTGTGGCTGGTATCACATCAAGGCTTTATAAAATGGCTCCGGCGACACCGCCGCCGAAGCCATCACTCTAAGAGATCTTAGAAGGTGTACTGTACGCGTGCACCAACTTTGGTTTCTTTCTGGTCTTCGGAGTCATCAGCCCAACCTGCTGCAACTGCAAATGCAAGGCCTTCAACTGGAGAGTAGACAACAGAAGCGTCCAACGCGGTACGGTTGTAGTCCGCATCATCCTGATCAAGTGACAGGTAGGAGAAGTCGAGCATTGCAGATACTTTGTCGCTCAGATCAGCGGAGAGACCACCACCGATGTTGTAACCGGTAGCACCACCAGCATCTGTAAAGCCATCAACATCTGCACCGATGTAGGAAAGCGCCTGGTCAGCATACTGAGCCTGGAAAGAAGCTTCAATACCGTCCATCGCAGCAACAGTTACGCTACCAGTCACAGCATATCCGTAGTCGTCTTCGCCATAAGCGTGTGTTGCAGCTGCTAGTTTAGCAGAGCCCCAACCCTGTGAAACAGCCAGCGCACCAACAAAATCAGCACGGTTGCTTACGCCGCCACGTGCGTTTGCATCTTCAACAGAAGCGATCAAAGACAGACCGTTACCAAGATCAGCAGTGTAGGATACCTGCAGAACGCCAGAATCGGAGTAGTTTTCAGAAACAGGAGCAATCCAAGTATAGCCTGTGAAGCTGTCAAACTGCGAAGAAGTGTTACCGATCAGCAAGGAACCGGAATTAAATCCGAGTTGCAAAAATACATCACCCATACCGACGGTTGCATCGCCAGACTGGTTGTGTGTCGCAGTCAATTCCATGTAGGTCTTGATGGTTGCAAAATCTGTATTTGTCATGGAGTCGAAATACAGGTAACCACGAGCATAAGCAGAGTAGTCGTTGGTTTCCTCTTCGACTGCATCTTCCGTTGGGATTGTAACTACATCCTCAGCGTCCACCACTACAACGTCGGCCGGGTCGTCACTAACAGTTACGTATGTGCCGTCGTCCAGCTTATTTACAGCGACAACAAAACCATCTTCTTCGCTAACATATACTTCTTGAGCAGCAGAACCAGCAGTAGTCACATCGCCCAGACCATCGTTCAGGTCATGAGAAACGATGTTTGTACGGATACGGCCGTGTACACGGATACAGGTGCTCTGACCTGGCAGCTGGAAGTAGCCGGAGCCGAATGCATCACATGCCTGCACGTAGTTTACTGGCTCTGCGACCATTGGAAGGTCAGCAGCCTGAGCAGAAGTTGCGGCTGCAGCAGCTGCTGCTGCGAGTGCGAGTTTCTTGAAGTTCATCACAAGCTTCCCATAATATGGATTTTAAACTTTATTTTAAACAGATCATCAAACCGCAACTCTGGTGCGTGCACCGTCATCAAACGTGTCTGAACTGTCCCCGTGAACCCTCCGCCTCAAATCAAACACTTGCCTGATGAGAAAGCCCCCTGAAGGTTCGTGAGGAGAAATTACAATACTATGAGTTTTAGGCAAGCCCATTAAGGAGGTGCACTTGCCTATTTCTATTTGTGACTTTTGACATGTGTATTTTTTGCAACAGGAGGATCAGGCAAGGAATGGAACAAATGCCTCAGCAATGCTTTCCTGACTGCGGCCGAACAATCTGGATAGCTCAGCAATCCATCTAAAAATTAACGTATTTACATAAATATTTTCAATAGGTTAGACAGACACCGTATCACCACAACTAACTCACTAAAGGTGACGACATTAAAACCTGAGCGCCAGCAGCCAAAGTTTTCCTGCTTCCGGCCGGATGTGAATAAGATATCATCATAATTAGGCAAATGCAGACTAAGAAACGCATCACTTACAATAGGATGAGCCAGAATCTCGGGATGTATTTCCAAGCAAGCCGCCCCAAACCCCAAACCCCAAACAGGATCAGGCAAGAATAACACCTCAACAAGGAAGTTAGAGAGCGGAACGAGAATGCAAATGCGCGCAACACGCGCTAAAACATCCGCCCCGCCAGAACATCAAATCAATCAAGGCCAGTATCAAGCCGGCCCCACACAAACCTGCGCACCCCGCCACTGCCGCCCAACCACTGACAACACCCTACAAGGCTAATACAAAGGCTAATACAATTGCATACGCAGCAAACGCACGGAACACGCATTCCACGCGCGCGAATGAGTGCCCCGAAACAACAAAAAACCCCGGCAACCAAAGCTACCGGGGTCTTCCGAAACTGGATAGTGATTACACTATCAAATTTCTACACCAGATTAGAAGGTGTACTGTACACGAGCACCAACGCGAGTTTCGTCGTCGTACTTAGTAGCTGTGTCGTCGTCCTGCTGAGCCCAACCTGCAGCCAGAGCGAGACCAAGACCTGCTACTGGGGAGTAAACGATAGAACCGTTTACAGAAGTCTTGGAGTAGTCGTCGCTGTCTTTGTCAAGAGCAAGGTAGGTAACGTCAAGCTGCGCGGATACTTTCTCGGTCAGAGAAGTTTCGATACCACCGGACAGTGCGTAACCGGTTACATCAGCAGCAGAAGCAGCGATGTACTTGCCAGCTTCGTCAGCGTACTGAGCCTGGAAGGTGATTTCAGTACCTTCTTTCAGCATGTCAAGGTTGATTGCTGTGGTTGCGCCAAGTGCGTAGCCGTAACCATCTTCGTCAGCTTTGTCATGTGCAGCACCGGAAAGCTGGAAAGAACCCCAACCCTGGGAAAGCTTCAGAGCACCAACGATGTCAACACCGTTGTCCTGACCGTCACGGTAGGAAGCGCTTTCTGCAGAGATAGAAGCTGTTACGCCGTTGCCGAGGTCACCAGTGAAGGAAGCCTGAAGAGCAGATTCGTCAGATAGGGACAGACCAACAGGGCCGATCCAAGTGTAACCAGTGAATGCGTCGAATACGGAAGTTTCACGACCGAACAGGAAGGAACCGTAGTTGGTGCCGATCTGAACCCAAGCATCGCCAAGACCGTTGGTACCGTTGCCTTCTTCGTCCCAAGTTGCAGTCAACTCGGTGAAGGTTTTGATTGTACCGAAGTCGGTGCCAGTCATGGAAGTGAAGTACAGGTAACCACGAGTGTAAGCAGAGTAGTCGTTAGTTTCTTCTTCTACTGCTGCAAGAACTTCGCGTTTCTGGGTGACTTCACCGGCAGCATCAGTCCCGTCAAGTTTAATGAAATCATCACCAAGACCGACTACAGCATCTCCGTCTGCATCGATACCAACAGAAACGGCTTCTGCGCCTTCTTTGGTTACATCGCCCACGCCGTTAGCGAAGTCGTGGGAAACATACTGTGCGCGGATACGGCCACCGAGCTTAACGCAGGTTGCGGAACCTGGCAGCTGGAAGTAACCAGCGCCGAATGCGTCACATGCCTGTACGTAGTTTACTGGCTCAGCTGCCATAGGCAGATCTGCAGCCTGTGCAGAAGTTGCAGCTGCAGCAGCTGCTGCAGCGAGTGCAAGAGTCTTAACGTTCATAATCCTGACCTTCCAATGTCTCTCAATGAAAGAAGAAACTGGCGTGACCTGTTTGGAGCAGCTCACATTTCCTCTTTTCCCAGCGACACGAGAACCTGAAAGGCTCGCCACAATTTGGCAAAACATCCAATCGGCTCGACCGCGTCGATGGACATATAGATGCCCGAGCAGACGGAGGATCGCAATATCAACCTAGTGGTTTGGAAGGGGTGAGACATCACCACGTCAAAATGGTGTGTTTTTTTTGACACAATGGCTTTTGCAGGAACTTACTCGAACACACCAAACACGCTTAGTTGGAAGTCATTCTAAACCAACATAACCAATTGTAATAAAAAGATATTTCAAATTAAAATATTGGCATTCCGGCAAAACAGAAACCTTATGAAGCTCATTCTCGAGACGCACTTAAAGAAAATGGCGCTCTGGGGATTAAAAATACGATCAAAATTTAAAGAGCAAATTCTCAGTAGAAATAGGCAAGCCAATATCTTGCACGCCCTTTATGAACGAGGGAACCCGGTGGTTTTGGACACCACCGGGAATAAGAGACATCGGAAAATCAGGATTATTGAAAGCCCGATGTGGGTCTAAGGCCTATGCAGGTCTTAGAAAGAACGCTGAACGCGGAGGTTCACAGAAGCAGCATCGGTCTTAGCTTTAGTTGCCTCATCTGTCTGCTCCCAGCCAGCACCAGCGGAGAACAGCAGGCCAGCAACTGGGGTGTATTCTACAGAACCAGCAACAACCGTCTTGGTGAAGTCATTCTCAGTAGCTACAGCAGCATAATCTACATCGAGGTAAGAAGCCTCAATGCCGGTTGCAATCTGGGAAGTCCAGTTATGCATGTAACCAGCAGCAACAGACCATGCTTCAGTGGTTTTCAGTTTATCATTACCGCCGACAGCAGCATCAGCCGCATCGGAACCAACGTAAGAAAGCGCACCATCTGCGTATGCTGCCTGGAAGTTGATCACATCACCAGGAGCAATCATGTCGAGGTTAACGCCAAAGCCAGCAGCGATTGCATATCCAGCTGTAGAGGAAGCTGCATCAGGTGAATCAACCTTGGTCACAGCGCCGGAAACGCCAGCCCAACCCCAACCTTGGTCCACACGTGCGTTACCAACGAAGGTAGGTACAGTGTTGCCTGCTTCGCTGAGGGCTTTTTTACCTAGGATAGCTACACCGTTACGACGATCAGAGTAGTCTTCGAGGGAACCAGTAACTGTCAACCCATTTCCAAGGTCATAGGTGTAAGATGCCTGCCATGCATTGGAGTCAGACACGTAAATGCCCTGTACATTGGTAGCCAGTTCACCGGTCCAAAGGTCAAATGCAGAAGTTGCGCGACCAACGGTCAGACCACCAACCTGAACGAAAGCTTTATCCAGTTCTACTGTTTCAGCATCACGACCTTCAGAGTCAGAAGTGATCTGCAGATCAGTGAAGGTGCGGATCAGGCCAAGTTCGGACTGTGTGCGGGTATCGATACGAACGTTTGCACGCGAACGGAAGCTCTGATTCTTCGCGTCTGTGCTGTCGGAGAAGTCTTCGTCTTTAGTCAGGTTGTTAAACTGTGCTTCAACACGAATCTGGCCACCAATTTTGATTGCAGTTTCAGTACCTGGCAGAACGAAGAAACCAGCACCGTATGCATCGTCGATGCGAACGTAGTCTACTGGTGCAGTGTCGACTGGAAGATCAGCAGCCTGACCGGAAGTTGCAGTAGCTGCAGCAGCTGCTGCGATGGCGATTGCCTTAATATTCATAATACTAACTTTCATTACAACCAGAGCAGTTCGACCCCGCGTCGATGCTTATTCTGCTCTGGCTCCCCACTTGCACATGCCGACTAAAGCGATGCTTGAAACACCAATCTTTTCGGCGGGCACCACCAAGTGCGCCCTGCGCTGTTCACGACATCAATATTTGTGATGAATGGATTTTAATCAATCTTTCAAATGAAGCTTGAAAGTCATCAAAGCTGAATGTGGCATAAATAACACAGCAGAATTAGGGGAGAAAGTAGCCACTACACCGGCTGCAGGAGCCAAAGCAAATCACCTTCAGAGTAAATATGAAGAAATTTATTATCATTTTTTGTTATGTGAACCAGCAACTAAGCACTTCTAAAGACCATTCTCCAATGAGAAGTATAGTTTGCACACAAGTTAGGGTTTTCGAGAAAAAAAACCACTAGATCAACCACCTTCGTTCGAACTCTTCCTTATGATTTACTTCGACAAACCATCATAATCTCGACGCACACAGTACACATCAATTTATTTTATGAGATTTATAACATGATGCAGGAAATTGTAAAAACTTCGTCATTTCAATATGTTAGTCAAAAATCCCTACGACACGCAGCATTTAACTGCCAAAGACCGTCCACACTGGCACTCTTCAAGCGATGTGGACAATCAGTCATTGTCCGATGGTTTTCGTACGAAGAATCCTTCACCCACCATAAGATGTACCCGATCAACCACTCTCGCAGGGCCCCTCCTCCCTAAAAACCAAGAGCCACTGCCGGACATCAACCTTAGTGAACTGGCTTAACAACCATCCTGAATACCGGTTGATCAACTTAACCGCGACAATAACGAGGAAACTCGGAGATATTCTCATCAACCAACGCTTAGAGAACAGCACGAATTGCAGCATCAGACCAACCTGCGGTCCATCCAAAACGCCTACTGTCTCTCCCAGCATTCCCAAAGGAAATACTCACACCACAGTTCGCGGTGGGTTTTGCGGAGATCATTACGTATCGCCTCCCGCTCAACTTCAGCGTTAGGGTAGAAATCGTGAAATTGGATGACGAGCCGCTTCACCTTAGAAAGGCAGCCACTGGAAATCATATCATTGAGGACGGGGAACTCTCCACCTTCAATATTGAGCTTAATAAGGTCAATGGTCTGGATACCCAGTCCTTCCACCACCTCAGAGAATTTGCGGAGCTGAATGAACTCTTGCCCTTCTTCCGATGAGCTATAGACGCTTGATCCATCATCATTACGACTTAACCGCGCCTGCACATTCCTGTCAGACAAACCGTAGTTGAGACAGGTGACTCTTGCGTCAGAAGAAAAACGCCTCTGGCAATGATCATAGAAGAGCTTTGACGGCTCGAACAGGTAGACCTGACTACCATAGCAAGCGATGATTGTTTGCGCGTATTCCCCGTGATAACCACCAACATCAAATACCACGCTATTTCACCCAATAGAAAATCATAAAAAATATTGGTGTGGCGATAATGTTTGCGCCACCGTTGAATGGCAATGGCCTTAGGGTCTCTCAGCACCCACAGCTTGAAGATTTTGATGAGTTTCAGAAATTGTTTGCCAAGAAGACCTGCAGGATTGAGCAAACCGGATTTCTGTTCTGTTGCAAGCATTAGGGCGTTCCTAGTTTCAGGATGCCAATGCTATTCAGCCCGCCAGCAAACGACAATTCTCGGAACTAGCCTAGTGAGTTTGTTGGGTACCACGCCAGCACGCGGAGTGCGCGTCCACGCAGGCCTAGTATATAATGTATATGCAAGCTTAAAATGCGTGGCCTAAGCCAACTTTTCTGCGCAGCCCGCATCAGCCCTAAACCACGTTCCCACAAAACTAGCATAAAAGATCCGTGAAGCCTCTGCTTTACATAGGTATATTTACCCATTTATTCTTCTCTTTAATCGAATCTACTATCAATAATAGATATTGGGTACCAACGACTTCACTGTTTTAAATTGCATTTTGCGGTTTAAGAAATGAAGCAAAACGACAAAACCTTTTCGAGGAACCATTCATGAAAAAAATAGCCCTATTGCTGAGTGCCGCCTTGCTGGCAGCTGCATCCGGATCTTCCGCAATGGCTTCAGGACCCGTTGAATACCTCAACTCGGGCAAAGTGCTTCCTACCAACCTCCCATTCTCCGAGGCAGTCGTTGTTGGCGACACTGTGTACCTGTCGGGCCAGATCGGCAATATCCCCGGCCAACTGAAACTTGCAGAGGGTGGCATCTCCGGTGAGTCAGTTCAGGTAATGGAAAATATCAAGACATCACTGGAAGCACACGGGATGGACTTGAGCAATCTGGTAAAGTGCACCGTCATGCTTGCAGACATCAAGGAATGGGGTGAGTTCAACAATGTCTACAAGACATATTTTGACGAGGGCCGCTTTCCAGCACGCGCTGCCTTTGGCGCTAACGGCTTAGCTCTCGGAGCCAAAGTTGAGGTAGATTGCATCGCCGCAAGATAGCAAAACAACCTAGGCCTGCAGCGGCTCTCATAACTGAGACTGGGTGATCAAAGCGCTCTCTCTGTCCTTTCAAAAGGAACCGCTGCAGCATCGAATGAGTAAAGAATACACCCTTCCCTGCAGCGCTATTGCAAACCAGCCTTTGCGTGCCAGTTGCGCTTAAACGGCACCGCCAACTATTGGATTATCTCCAGGCGGTTGTGGGATATACGCCGCCCTATACGCTGTTTAAGTTCAGGCTCTGCAGTTTATCAGGATTTCGCAGTATATATATCCACCCTACACGCCCCTGTTCATCCGGAGCAATGGTAACAAGGCTTTCAAGCACTCCACTTGCACTCTTGATTGACAAGGCTGGACTACCATTTGCAACGATAGTTTCAACAGTAAACCCGCTACTCTGTTTTGCTTTCTGCAATGCTCTCGTGAGCACCCTTAGAGCATCCTGTGGGCCGAAGAGCGGCCGAAGCGCTGCGCTAACTTTCCCGCCCCCGTCTGAAACCGTCACTGCACTTGGAGAAAGCAGCTTAAGTATCTCCGCAGCATTTTGCGCCTCTACCGCTTTAAAGAAACGAAAAAGCAGATCCGCCTTCATTTCAGGAGCGGCATTAAAACGAGGACCAGAATCCTGCAGCTTTCGATGGGCGCGGCTGACCATCTGCCGGCAGGCCGCTGGCGTACTGCCAAGACACTCAGCGATCTCATTATAATCAATGTCAAAAGCTTCGCGTAGAATGAAGGCAGCTCGCTCATTCTCGCCAAGCACCTCCATCGCCCAGAGCAACGCCAACTCACACTCTTGCGCCAAAACGAAATGATCTTCACCCGTGGTGATATCACTGCCAACCAGCGGTTCGGGTAGCCACGGCCCCACATAGGTTTCGCGTCGCGCCCTTGCAGAGCGTAGAGTATCTATTGCAATATTGGTCGCTGTTCGGCGCAGCCATGCACGCGGGTTATGGATTTTTGCTTTATCAGCCTGCGACCAACGCAGCCACGTATCTTGTACAGCATCTTCCGCCCCAGCGCGCTCCCCAAGCATACGGTAGCATAGGGAAGTCAGCAGAGCCCGTTCCTTCTCAAATACACCTATCTCTATTTTCATAGACGTGCCTTCTTGTCCCTTGGTAAGGCCTCTGGATCATGGAGATAAACTGGAGATGTCACAGCCCGTCCCAAGCCGCGCTTCATCACGGGAAACATTCTCCCTGTTGCCGCTGCCAGCGTTGCTGAAACCACCGCGCTACCACCGTAACGCTGGTCTATCTCACGGCGCAGTTCATCACGAGCCGCATCATCCTGGATAGCAGCAAGGGCAAACCGAAACCCAAGCCCAACATCACCCGCCTGTTTTGCGTTGCCTTGCCTGCAAGCGGCAAGTTTATCTTCGCTCACTCCCGCTTCGACGGCCTGCTTGACGATTAAGTCCGCGCATTGGCTACAGCCACCATCCAAAGTAGATGCCAGCATTGCGCCTGCCCAGATGTCGCCCGCTTCCTTTGGCCCACGATACTGCGATAATAATGGCAAAAACGCGATACCTAGCCCCACGGACGTGGATGTATCTACAAGCCTATGCATATACTGATTGTCGTAGTCGTAGCGCTTGGAAAACTTTCTCAAGCCGCTATGGATGATCCTCTTCAGCATCAACTTTCTCCCTAATACTCTGTAACTAAAAGTTCTATTGTGGCGTTTTAGCGTGCTGATTTTTTGCAAGGAGAAGGAGGCCTATCCACGCTGGCAGCTGGATTGCAGCAAGGTTTGCAAAAGCAACCCAGTCCACAGGAGCCCCACGTTCAACCCAAACGTAAACATGAAATAAAGCATGCAAAACCGGCCAGCTAAGCCCTAGGAATATGCAGGTCCGATTGCTACTCCGCGCGCCCCACATTGCTGCAGCACCGCTGATCATATAAATAAGAGCAATATCAATGATGAAGTGCCAGTTATAGGGGCCCGTCATACTGACACCGGGAGTCACCTGATACCAGTTTTCTGGTGCAGCCAACATGATCAGCCCGTTCACGAAATAAAAAGCCCCAATTAAAAGAAGCAAGATGCGCGTCATACCATTCCCCGTTGTTAAGCCACTGTTACTCTTAAAGACGAGACAGGCTTTGGGTCTGTGACAGAGCACCATTATTCAATGGGCATCGGGATATAATATAATGAAGCACGCTTTCGAGGAAAATTTGCTCCTGCGCCTCCCCCCTCTGGCGCAAGCATGTGGGTTCTCACAAGGCGTGAAAAACAAATCAAACTCTCGGCAACAGAAATTCCCGCACGCACTTTAAACGTTCATGCAGATAGAGTTTTCCGCAAAACGCACCAAGCAGGAACTCTAGGGGGCGTCAAATTTAAGGAAAGAACTCAGCGTCAAACTGTTCCAGATCAGGCGATCTAAATTATTGACCAAATTGGGAAATCTGAATTTGAAGAAGGATGGCGGACACGGAGAGATTCACAGTTGGCTTTACAGAATTGTCTACTGAACGAAAAATGTCATTAATATCAAGCCATAAAACAGCGGAAGTTACATATTTAGGTTTTGAAGGTTCTACAAAATGTGCCACAAAATGTGTCACAGCCTACCGAAAAGAGTACATAGGAAGTTCCCATCTCAAACGGGTTTATTGTGAACGTTGAGTTAAGCGCTGGCTCTTGAGTTAATGAGCTTCTATGCGTACCCAGCATCAAACGGCGGCATCCATTTGCGGACGATATTTCCGCTGCTGGTGATTGCAAATTCCCATAGGGCTCGGACCCATAAAAGAATTTGGCATTTGGATTGACCTATGATTCAAGCTGCTCCAGCAGGAGAGTATTATGTCAGGTTCTCACTTTTGGCTTTTGCAAGAGCAGTTTGATCAGATACAGCCACACCTTCCAACAGACACACGGGGTAAACCTCGGGTGGATGAGCGCCGTGTTATCAGTGGTATTATTCATGTCCTGAAATCCGGGTGCCGTTGGGTTGATGCTCCCGAGATTTATGGCCCTAGAAAGACGCTTTACAATCGGTTCGTGCGTTGGTCTGAAAAAGGTGGTTGGGAAGAGTTGTTTACAGTTTTGGCGAATGCCGGCGGACCTCCGGTGTATGCCATGATCGACAGTTCGGCCGTTAAAGCGCACCGCTCTTCTGCTGGCGGAAAAGGGGGGAGAAAGCGCAAGCCATAGGTCGATCACGCGGTGGCCGGACAACCAAGATCCATGCTTTAACTGATGCGGCCTGCCGTCCCCTTGGTTTTCTGCTCACAGGTGGACAAGTGGCAGACTGCGTCGCCGCAACGCGGTTGCTGGAAGACCTTCCCAAATGTCGCATGCTGCACGCGGACAAGGCTTATGCCAGTGATGCTTTACGTAAGCAAATCCAAGAGCGTGGCGCAGTCCCAAACATCCCGCCAAGAGCCAACCGAAAATGGAAAAACTGTTCTCGCCAGTTCTTTATAATGCCCGCAATGCCATTGAACGCATGTTTTGCAGGGTCAAGGACTTCCGCAGGATCGCAACCAGATATGATCGCTACGCCAGAGACTTCCTGTCCGCACTCTGTCTGGTCGCGGCTATTTTCTACTGGTTGTGAGTCTGGACCCTAGGGCGCATACAGACCTTCTGGGGAGAGCTACAGGCTCATAAGCCACAGACTATGTCCTAACAATACTATCCAGTGTAATTGGATGTGGCATATTATACTTAGTTGCAACAATAATACACAGCGCAAATATATAACTCAGATGTATATGCCTATCACTAATACTTATTTATAAAATAACTACCAATGTGAGTACTGCGTTAATCGTCAAATATAGGTGGTCTTTGATGTTCAGAAAGCCGGTTACTCGCACAAATTATCTATGCAGTATGGTTTTGGCCATTATTTCTATTGTGGCCGTGACATTGGTGGGAACCTCCGCTCCTGTCAGTGCACAGACTGTGATAAGCGCCCCTCAGAATACTCCTGTCACTCTAGGTGCAGACGGTACAGTTACGGTCACCGACACCGGCAGCATCACAGTTAATAATCCCGACACCGTTGCCATTGATTCCGGTGGCTTTAACAGTGAGGTCACCCTATTTGGCCCGGTCTCAGTAACCAACAATGTACCCGCACCCTCCGTGAATACCATTTTACAAGAGGGAGATGCGTTCAACACTCTCATTGTGCGTCAGGGAGGAGACATTTCTGCAAGTGATACCACAAATGCTGCGAATGTAAGAGGCGTGTACCAAAACGATCTCACTGCCACCCATACGGTTGATCTGGAAAACGCGCAAATCACTGTGACTTCCACTAGTGCGACAACCCGTGGAATTGAGCAAATCGGTGGAACGGGCGCCACCTTGGTCCAGTTTGGTTCAAATGGTCGATTATCCGTTACCGGGCAGACAGGGGCGACCATTGGCGTATTGCAGGTAACTGGCAGCAGTAACGCAACCAGCACCTTTGGAACAGGCACGCGCATAGACGTAGAGACGACTGGTCCTCTTGCTGGAACCTTTCAGGCTTCCGTTAGTGGAGATCTGACAACCGTATTTGGGGCTAATTCCCAGATGAATGTCACGAACACGGGTCTAACTCTCCAAGGATCGACTGCTATCACTCAACTAACAACCTCTGGAATTGCCAGTACAGCCCTCGGGTCGGGTGTCCATATCATCAGTTCTGGAAGCACTTTCGCACAAGGCGTATTCCAACGATCATTAGACAACAGTTTTATTTTAGGAGAAAACTCCAGCATTACTGCTGAAGCCGAAGGTGTAGGGCGCGGTCTCCGACAAACCAACTTCTCATCCACGACAAACAGTGCCTTCATCCATTCCAATAGCCGCATAAGCGTTACCGCAGGGACAGATGCCTTTGGCATACAGCAGGAGACTGATACAGGCACAAACACTATCCAGTCCGGTTCCAATGGGCAAATAAGCATATTCGCGGATACAGAAGCTTTCGGAATAGAACAAACTAATGACACTGGTGACAGTCATGCCGTGTTTGGATCAGGCACAAAAATAAACGTATTTTCCGCTACGTTTGACGCTTTTGCACTCTCACAAAGGCACACCACCAGTGGTGATTTAACGAGTGTATTTGGCACAGGTGCACGAATTACTGTTGGTGGAAACGAGGCGAAATTTATCAATCAACGTACTCCAGACGGATCTGCCAGTACAAATATTGGAGCGGGTGCACGGATTAACGTTACAGGTGATGCGGTTGCAATAGCTGTTGATCAAGTTTCAGATGCCAACACATTTATTTTAGGCGAAAATTCCGTCATTAATGTTGAGGCAGGGAGCATTAGTTTCGGCCTATCACAGGATTCTCTCAACCCAACGGCCACAAACAAAATTATCATAGGCGCTAACAGCCGCATAAACGTTTCAGGAGCGGGAGATTCTTTCGGCATTGCTTCCGAGGCAGATGGAGCCTTATCTTCATCCATAATAGTGAACAAGGGAGCCGAGATCAATGCTTCAGGGGATAGAGGCACCGGCATTGATACCTTCGGAGATAATTTCAATATTCAAAACAACGGCCGGATAACAGCCACCTCAACCAATGCCACCCAGCGCTCTTATGGCATTCGGACGTCCGGGGAGGGCAACAGCATTGTGAACCACGGCACCGTGTTTGCCGATCTGGCAGAGGACAGCTACGCCCTCCTGATGACTGGCAATAACAATATGCTGTCACTGCTCACTTACCCTGTCATTCAGGGGCAGATCTCCTTCAGTAATGAAAGCGGCAGCGGGTTCGGGACAGGCAATACCCTGCTCGTTGGCAGTGGCTTCGACGCGGTGTTTACGGTTGGAGCTAATCCGGACGAGCTTACCGTTTTAGGGCAGGGCCAACCCCTGTTTGTCAACCAGAGCGGCATCAACCAGTTGCAGGTCATCTCCATGAGCTCGCAAGACCTGTTCAGAACCTCAAGCAGCCGTATGGCCAACGATTTGGTGCGTTTTGTGCATCAGCACATCAACACACGCGCCATCCAGAACCGCACGTTCCTCTATCAGGATAACGGGCTGCTTCAGGATTTCTGGTTTGATGCCAGCGGCTTTGGCCAGCACAGCACCAGCGGGGCCAACTACTCCCACGCACTGGGCGCCTTCACCATCGGCTACGACCGGGCTTTTGAAGACAATGGTCTGGGTGGCATTTATGGCGGCTACTCAATAGGTTCTGTCACCACGGAAGCTTCCACATGGGATAACACCCTGCAGGCGGCTTATGCGGGGATCTATTACGACCGCAGTTTTAACCGTATTCTGACCGGCCTAAACTTACTGGGCGCCGTAACCTGGGATGATACCAAACGCCGGTATCTCGACAACACGGTTGCGGGCGGAATTGTCACCGGGCGCAACAGCGGCAACGGCTTTTTGATCTCACCAGAGCTGACTGCCGGATATGAGATGCAGTACCGCGATATTCTGGTCATCCCCTCCATCAGCGGGCGCTACACCTACTTCCATCAGGACAGTTACAGCGAGGGTGGCCCCCACGGCCTGAGCCTGTCCGACCTAAACCGCCAGCAGATCAACATCCGGCTAGAAGTGGCAGGTGTGGGCTTTAACACATTCAACCAGATGAGCGATCGCTGGAACACTGCCCTGCGCGGTGGTCTGGATATCTACGCCAACTGGGGCGACGATGTTGATGCCGCGATTGGCCCCACACCTATCCCGTATCTTCAAGATGACAACGATGCCGGTGTGCGCCCCTTCATCGGGGCAGACGTTGAGTTCAGCCTCAACGAGCGCGCCAAACTCGACTTCGGCGCAGAAGGTGCCTACGACACAATCAATGCCGTCTTCGGCAGCATCAACGCTGGCTTCTCGGTCTTGTTCTAGGGCGCAGACTCATAACCAGGAGCAAATAGCCGGCACCAGACAGGGTCCGGAAAGGAAGTTTCTGGCATTGCGATCATATCTGATTGCGATCCTGCAAAACTGTAAGGTTCACCCATCATGCAGACTGCAGCTCTCAATACTGCTTCGATGTTTATCAACGGATCTTGAAGAAACACAACACCACCCTTTCCATGAGCACCAAGGGCAACTGACCCCATCTGAAGCTTTCTGCAACCGATGCCTCAAAGATGCATCAGAGCCCTCTACATATTATGGCGTTGGTAGGTTATTCCGTTGGCTACTTGGAGTTCGCGGACGTAGCGGATGATGGAGGCGACCTCGTTTGGGGTGACTTGGGGCTGCTTGGGCATGTCTCCGAAAGGCCAGTGGTGGCGTGGAACGCCTTGTTTTGCGGCGCGGTAGAAGGCAGCGTCGTCATGATGGCCAGGGTTGTAGACATTGTGCACCAATGGCGGACCGCTGTTGGTTCCGCTGGCGTTTATCCCATGGCAAGCTGCGCAGTTCTCGTTGAATACGATTTCTCCTGCGCGCGCATCACTTGAAAACGAAGGCACTTTGACCGCCACAGCTTGAGCACCTTCGTCGTTCTGAAAGGCCTTGAAGATCAAGGCACCTACCCCGAGCCCGAAAAAACCCATCACAAAAAATTTCGGTAAGTTCTCAGCAATTTTCACTTTACTACTCCGGTCTTAAAACGCGTCCCATTATCTGTGACGCGCTTGCGAGATCATTTGTTCCAATAATTTGGCAAGGTTGTGCAGTTACGGCAGACTGACCATTTGATGACCTTCACCCTCGATGGCAATTTGCTTTGAAACGCTCAGATCGTTGACGTCGACAGCCCAGACAACTGAATCCGCTCGTGAAGAAACCAGTGCGCTTCCGGTGCCCTGAACCATTGTGAGATGATAGGGCGCTGGGGAGAGCGTCTTTGACGATACCTCACCGGACTCCAGATCAATTGATGACAATCTGTCTTCATCGGTGACTGTTACAAGCATCTGCTCTCTGTCCGGAGTCAGACCGAGGCCGTGGATCTCGCCACCCACGTAGAATGTGCGTTGGATGTTCCCCGTCTTAAGGCTCAGCTCGATAACCTGTCCTTCGCTGGCATCAGCTACGTATAGCAGGCCGGAAGGAAGATCAGTAATCATATGCTCAGGAGATGAGCCAGCAAGCAGGTTTCGTCTGACGATGCCTCGTTGCAAGTCTACTTCACTGACAGTTCCGTTTCCAGCGTTGGAGACATAGACCACATCAGAGCCTTCACCAAAGGCCAGATAGTTTGGGTTGTCGCCGGTTGGAATGAAGCCTTCAACTTGAAAGTTGGAGAGGTTGACGATGGAGATACCGGTCCCCAGTAAATGTGTCGCAACGGCAAAGCGTTCATCTGGCGTGACAGCCACGTGGTGGACCGGTCCCGGCACTTCAATTTTACGCAGGACTTCCCCCGTATCACTCTTGATCAATGTAAGCAGGCTTTTGCTTTCTGTGGTCCCGCTCATTGATTTTTGGTTGGAGGACGGATGGTGCGCTGCATGGTCCTCTGCGGACACGCCAGCAGGCTTGCTCATCTGTGCCATGTCATCGCTCATCTCTGAGATACTTCCAGCAACAAGCAATTGCTTCTTCGGGGCCAAGGCCAGACCGTGGACAGCTTCAGTCCCTTCAAAGCGATTGACGACAGATCCGCTTTTGAAATCAACCAATGACACCGTGTTCGCGCTACCTTCGGGTACATAGATTGTTTGTGCAGCAGAAATTTCGACAGTGGACATCAACGTTGTGGTGGCCACGAGCAAATGAAAGATAGCGTTGTTTTTCATGGTGTTCTCTTTGATTTCCTAAGCTTGCGGACATTCAAGCCGGAACAATTGAAACCACAAAAGAATAAGGACATCACGAGCTGGTTTGTATCGGCAGGTAGCATTAGTCTTCATTGATACAAACGGCGACAAATCTCCGAAATTCAATTGATTGCAGGATGAGCTCATAGGTATTTTCCCAAAGCCGGATCATTACTCAGCTGGCGGAATCTCTGAAACGGGTTTTCCTTTAGCAGCAGCAAGAGCCTCCATCACCTCTGCAGTGGTCAGTAGTTCGGGCAGAACAATTCCCTCTTGTGCAGCGGGCCCATAGACTGCGTTGAATGGAATTCCAAATCGGTGATGGCGGGACAGATAACGTGAGATCTTTTCGTCTGGTCTTGTCCAGTCGGCGCGCATAGCCGTCACATTATCTGCGGTAAGAGCCGAGCGAACTGGTTCACGATCCAGCACCAGAACTTTATTTGCTTTACAGGTCAGACACCAATCCGCAGTCACATCCACGAAGACGACCTGTCCTTGTGAGATCAGCGGTGCAATGTTGCTGCGATCAAACTCCACCCAATCCAGCAGTGATTGCTCTTGCAGCTGATCCTCTCGAGCCTGGGAAAGCGCCACAGGCACTGCCAACAACAGACCTGCCAAGACGCCGCTACCCAGAAAGCGTAGCCGTGCGGAGCCATGCCTCATGGACAGAACGGCAACCAATGCGAGGGCAAGTGTCAGAACCGTTAGGGATACTGTGAGACCCGCAACTCCGGTCAGGACCCAGAGCAACCAAAGAATGGTGCCGCTCAACATGAAGCCAAGAAAGACCTTCAGGAAAATCATCCAGCGACCGGGTTTGGGCAAGAATTTTACCAGTCCAGGTACAGCCGCGACGATCAGATAAGGCGCCGCTAAACCCAGTCCCAAGCTCGTAAACACAACGAAGATATCAATGGCCCTACCGGCTAGAGCAAATGCAATCGCTGTTCCCAGAAGTGGTGCGGAACAAGGGGTCGCCAGAACTGCACCAAACAGCCCAGTGAAGAAGTCACCCCGATATCCCTGTCCCGCTTCTTTGTTGGAAAGCCAGGTCTGCAAGGAGGGTGGGAGCAGGATTTCAAACGCGCCGAACAGATTGCCAGAAAAGATGATCAGAACACCGGTCATCCCTGCAAGGAAAACTGGGTTTTGAAATTGCAGTCCCCAGCCAACAGCGATGCCCATGCGTTGTAGGGCAAAGAGCGCGAGAGCAAG
Organism: uncultured Pseudovibrio sp.; assembly: GCA_947494035.1. GTDB lineage: Bacteria > Pseudomonadota > Alphaproteobacteria > Rhizobiales > Stappiaceae > Pseudovibrio. The sequence continues at coordinate 38,448 of CANLTN010000023.1, forward strand.
TCCCCAAACAAAAACCATTACGCCGATTGCAGATGCGAGAAAACCACCGCGTACTGCCGCGGTATTTTGGCCGTTAAACTTGAGCGCAGAGGTCAGTTTGATTGATAGAACCGGCAGTACACACGGCATGACATTTAAGATCAAACCACCAAGGAAGGCGATGACCACGATCCAGACCATTTCATCAACGCCGGGGACAACTGCATCGATACTAAAAGGCGGGGCCAATGCGGTGGTGACCAGATCAGGTTGCACAGTAGATGCACGGTCAGGACCATCCGTGATAGTTACGGAAGGCACCTCAAATGTTGCTTCGTTGAAGGATAGAATGGGAAAGCGTGCCCATATTCTAGAATCGGCTTCACTTAGGCGAATATCGGGCTTACCAAGTGCTGTTCCCGCACCCAACTCAGGGAATACGTCTGGTTGTTTCAGCGTGTTTGTTGCGGCCAGATCGACAATGAATTTGGTACGGTCTTCATCGATGAATGCACGCGCTGTTTCTACTCCGGCTTGATCTCCTTCAAGTGGTATCTTCTTCGCAAACTTTGCAATCAAATCACCAGATGCCCGATCAATCTCTGAGCCCTTGGGAAGTGTCAGGGACAGATCGAGAGTTTGAGGAACACAGATATCCGAGCAAACCAGGACTGACATTCTGGCGGCTAAAACCACAGCCTCGCCTGGATTGTCCAAGTGGACTTGAAGTGGGAAAACGACCTCGCCCTGATACCCGAAATTCTCAATCCCGAATGCTGTAAAGCGGGTGGGCGCTGGCCACTCAAACTGCACATTTGCGACGTTTTGCGAGGCTGACCAATCAACCTGTGGCGGGATGCCGACCTCGCCAGGTGAGCGCCAATAGGTTTTCCATCCGTCATCAAGCTCTAGCTGAATGCCGGCGGAGAGTACCGCGGTGTCTTTTGGCACACCATTTTGAACAGTAAGAAGCCTCGCTTTGATCGCCGGTTTACTTACAATCTCTGAGGTGGCAGCAAGAGCACTATGCGAGAAAAGAGTAGCGAGACTTACAACTACGCAAGCTTTTAACAGCTTCTTGAACATCAACATTCTTAGAATCCAAAAGAGCATCACCTGCGAATACTATGGCAGAATGATCATGTTTTCGAAGTTGACTGAGGGGTGCAGCCTTGACTTCACGAAGAGAATTGTAAAATCAATACAACTAACTAGGGCACATGGGTCAAGGATACATTTCGATACATTGTCCTAGTGCATTTTAATATTGTTTAATGCTAATCTTATGCTTACTGGGAACATGCCGTCTCATGGGAGCGGTAAATGGGGTATCTGGAGACAACATGAGGCACGGGCTGTTAGCATACGTTTCTAGATTTGTTGTCTCCCTCGCGTTTCTGGCACTTCTTGTTGCAGGTGGTACTTACGATCACCCATTTGGAAATCAAACAGATCACGTTCATCACGGCGAAAGTTCACAGGATACTCCTCATTCCCATCCAGAACTCCAACGCTTCTCAGCCATTGATATAGAGGCCGTACACTGCGGAGCTAATCTCCTCGCATTAACGAGTGAAATCGGGATAGAAATTCCTCCGGACGATGAGTCTCTCCACTATTTTTCTTCACAAAACAGGCTCTCAAAAGTCAATGCCGTGGACCCTCCACCTCCACGCTCCTTTTCTTAGTCGTTCTTAGGGCAACTATGCCCTTTCAAAAAACTGGGATTGGGAGTGAACTAAATGAAGTTATTGGTGACTATTGCGTCTAGTGCATTGGTTGTATCGAGCGTCGCAGGTGCGATAGCTCATAGCGGAGCAACAGGCGTCGTAAAAGAGCGCATGGTGGCGATGGGTGCCATGGGAAAAGCCATGAAGTCACTTGCAGGGATGATGCGTGGTGATAGCACGTATGATGCGGAAACGGTCCGCAACAGCGTAGCAGTGCTGCAATCTCATTCTGGTGAGGCACTGACAGCGCTTTTCCCCAAAGGCAGCATCAGTGGGCCTTCAGAAGCCTTGCCCGCAATCTGGTCAAATTGGCAAGAATTTGAAGATCTTTCTGAGAAGCTAGGGCTTTACGCAACAGCATTGGGCCGTGCCTCTGACAAGGAGCTACAGCAGCCAGCTTCTGGTTCCGGCATGAATGCACAAATTATGATGGGCAATGGCGGAATGATGGGCCAAGGGATGATAAGTCAGGGCATGATGGGAACCCAGTCCATGGAACCTGATCCTGATAGGCTCGCTCAAATGCCCATGCAAGCTTTGTTCAACATGACGGCTCAAACCTGCTCTGTGTGCCATACCAAATTCCGCGTTGAGAAGTGATAGAAGATGCGTATTTGGCTTCTGGGTGCGATGCCCTCTCTTGCGTTAGCTGGAGCGGGCTTTGCGGCGTTGGTTTATTGGCCCATTGGGTTAGAGCCCAAATTATCTGCAATCGAGGGTGATGTTCAAAAAGGCGCCTATCTGGCCAGAATGTCAGGTTGCATTGTCTGTCATACAGATACGAAGAATGGTGGCAAGCCGTTAGCGGGAGGAACTGAGCTGCCAACAGATTTTGGTCGTTTTTACTCTCCCAATTTGACAACAGATGCCAAAGCGGGAATCGGATCATGGTCTATCGAGGAATTTGCAAAGGCTGTGCGACAAGGCATATCGCCTGAGGGCGAACCTTACTATCCATCCTTCCCCTACATGTTCTACTCGGGGTTTTCTGATCAGGATATCGCTGATCTGTGGGCGGCATTTCAAACAGTCCCGGCAGTGTCTGAGCCATCAAGACCACATGACATGATGCCCCCTTTCAACTTCAGGGCAGGTTTAAAGCTTTGGCGAGGTCTCTACTTCAAACCAGAGGGTTTTGTCTCGGAGCCAGCCAAGAGTGCGGCATGGAATCGAGGCAAATATATCGTCGAGGGGCCAGCTCACTGTGGCGCATGTCATACGCCCCGCAATGTACTGGGCGCACGAAAAACAGAGTTTGCCTTGAGCGGTGCAGATCAACTGCCCGGTGGTGGCAGCGCACCTGCAATCACAAGCGACAAGCTGAAGGCAAATGGCTGGACTGTAAGTTCGCTCAAGTACGCATTGCAGACCGGATTGATGCCTGATGGCGACGTTTTTGGCGGCTCAATGGGCAAAGTAGTTCGCAATGAGACCGCTTTTCTCACGGAACAAGACCGTGAGGCTATAGCAATTTATTTGCTGGAAGGAAGCAACTAAGAAAATGATCACACGCAGACGTTTACTTGGAGTTGCGGGAGCAAGCAGCGTGCTTGCGACCGCTCCTTCTCTGTTTGATATAGCCTTCGCTGCGGATGGTTACATCAACATCACAGCTGGCCCTTCGAAGACAAATCTCATCAATGCAGATACGGTAGCCTCCGATCTGTGGCTTTACGATAACTCCACCCCAGGCCCCGAAATCAGGGCAACGGGTGGGGACCGCATCAAGGTGCGCCTCATCAACAATCTGGAAGAACCAACGTCGATCCATTGGCATGGACTTCGAATTGCAAATGAAATGGATGGCGTTTCTGGTCTGACTCAAGAACCGGTCATGCCCGGAGAGCAGTTTGAGTATGACTTTGTAGTCCCTGATGCAGGCACGTTCTGGTATCACGCGCATAACAAGAGCTGGAGTCAGGTCGCACGCGGCCTTTATGGACCTTTGATCGTTGATGAAAAAAAGCCGTCCTTCGACAAGGAGCATGACCTCACACTTGTGATCGACGATTGGCGCGTGAAAAACGACGGCAGTTTTGATGCTGAGAGTCTTGGCAACTTAATGGACTGGAGTCACGGCGGACGACTGGGTAACTGGCTGACCGTGAATGGAGAGAGCCGCCCGACCCTCGAGCTGAAACGAGGAGAAGCTTACAGACTGCGCCTCATTAATGCTGCAAATGCACGAATATTTGATCTTGATCCCAACCGCTTCGGTGCAAAAATTCTGGCCTATGACGGGCAGCCTTTAGAGGACGTGACCGCTCCACTTTACGCTCCTATGTTGTTAGGGCCTGCGCAACGCCTTGATTTGGTCGTCATCCCAGAAGAGGACTTCGCGCTCGAAGAGCTATCCGGCGACAGGCCGTTTGAGTTCGCCTACTTCCAGATAAAGGATGGTCCAGGCACCGCAGAACCTGTTCGCTACCCCCGCCCCAACCCACTGCCAGAACCTGAGCTGGATAAAGCCAAGGTTTTTGAGATTGATATGACGGGTGGCGCCATGGGGCGGTTCACCGAGACCGTTTACAAAGGGCAAGTGCTATCCAACGAAGATATGCGCCAAACAGGTCAGATCTGGGCCTTTAATGGTATTGCAAATTTAGCAGATGATCCATTCTTCTTGGTGGAACAAGGTGAAACCGTCGTTTTGACCGTTAAGAACGACACCGCATTCGCGCACGCCATGCACGTCCACGGTCACCATTTTCGGGTCATCGAACGATCGGGAGCAACAGTTGATGACGGCAAGCCTTGGCGGGATACATTTCTCATCGGCCCTGACCAGCTCGTAAAAATCGCGTTTGTGGCTGATAATCCGGGCAAATGGTTGTTTCATTGTCATATGCTAGAACATGCAGCCGCAGGCATGAATACGTGGTTTCAAGTCGGATGAGGATAACGCAGTTGTGCTCAATTTAATCTGGATTTGCGATAATCTTTAAGGTAGTTTCTACGCATGCGTATTTGGGTTATTTCACTTTTGATATTGTTATTTTCAGGGATCTCTACGGTTCCTGCCTTTAGCGTTGAGCAGAGTGATACCAATGACATCGCGTTGAGCTCATTCGTTAGGGTAGAAGCTCCTGTCCTCACCCAAAGTGTATACTCGCACCACGACAAATGCTGTAGCAACTCCGGTGATAAAGCCAGTTCTGCGAAGGTTTCTAACTGTGCAGCAGATTGCACCTCGTTGGTTATCGACAACACAGAGTTTGTCTTTCAAACAAGCATTGAGCTTGAGACTACACCGATATCCGTATTCTCGACGGTTATTGTCTATCCCAAAGAGCAACCACCCAAATTCAGCTGAAGCTTCAGAACCGGAATAACGGATCGATGACCGTATTTCGGCCAAGTCAACTGATGGGAAGTGGTTGCCCTATGCATCCCTGAACATTGCTACCACGGCTCGCATAACAGCGAGACATCCAGCGTGAGACGCAGATGCTGGTAACAATCCGTTCTGTTGAACTTCCCATTTTCAAATCGCAGGATGCCCGACCGCATCAACACGACAAATGTCGGCGGGCACAAGCAGATAGAAGATGGATCTTTCTCAATGACTACTCAACAGCCACATGCAACAGGCAAAGCTTTGGTCCCTCAAGTCAGCACCATGCAGGCCCAGCAATCTCCGCTACGCAAGCTCATGTCAGGGCACAACCTCATGATGATGGCCTGCTGTGCGGCGATGGCAGTTGGTACAGGCGTACTTTTCGCGAGCGCGCCAGCTGGCCAGTCTGTCGGGCAAACACTGCTTTTAGCTGCGCCGCTGGTGGGCTGCCTTGGCATGCATCTGGTAATGCATCGTTTCATGGGCAAGTCATGCCACTCCAACTCAAAACAAGAGCCCAAGAACGACTAACTAATGTTGGTCGTCCTGCCTCTGGATCGCGTCTGCGCATTTTGCGACAGACACGTTTAACGACAGGTCACAAAACCTAACATGACAGTATTATCAAGAAGAACTTTTGTTGCTGGATCGGCGAGCCTTACAGGGCTCGCCGTGAGCGGTTGCGTGTCAAAAACCGCAGTACCGGAAAAGACACCGCTCTCGCAGGACATTACGTATATTTCAATGTACAGGGCAATGCCTGAGGAACGTTTCCCTCTTCCGGCGATCAATCCGAGCAAAATACCCGAGAAATTCTATCGCCAGCAGGTCGATTACAGAACATCTGAGCCAGCAGGATCCCTGGTGGTCGATACCAGTGAGTTTTTCCTCTATCTTGTTCAGGAAAACGGCAAGGCAATGCGCTACGGTGTTGGTCTAGGACGCGCCGGGTTTGAATGGTCAGGCCGTGCATCGATTGCCCGAAAAGCTGCCTGGCCCAAGTGGACACCTCCTGACGAGATGATCAAGCGGGAGCCAGAGCTGGAAAAATGGAGCTGGCGTAACGGGGGCATGCCTCCTGGCCTTGAGAACCCGCTTGGCGCGCGCGCCCTCTACATCTATCAGGACAACAAAGACACGCTCTACCGTCTTCATGGTACGGCTGAATACTGGACCATCGGGAAGGCTGTTTCCAGCGGATGCGTGCGGTTAATGAATCAAGACATCATTGATCTTTACCAGCGCGTACCCATTGGCTCCCCAATATTGGTGCTTTGAAAATGAACTCAGGAAAAAAAGTACTTCTGCTCGCTGGTCTGCTTGCAATCGTCGGTGTGGCTTCAGCAGTTTATTTCTATGCCAATGACCGGCAAGAAGTAGCAATGCTGCGTCCGTACGACCAAGCACTGATCACTCAGGGAGCAGACGTATACGCCCAAAATTGCGCATCCTGTCATGGTGCAAACCTAGAAGGCGAACCTGACTGGAAAACTGCGAAGTCCGATGGTTCGCTTCCAGCACCACCGCATGACGAAACCGGCCACACCTGGCACCACGATGATGACTTGCTCTTTCGGATCACCAAGTTCGGAACGGCAAAAGCTGCTGGTCTCGATGACCTGAATTCAAACATGCCTGCATTTGAAGACACACTGAGTGATGAAGAGATCATCGCGGTTCTCTCGTGGATCAAAGCCCAATGGCCCGAAGAAATGCAGAAGCGCCACGACGAAATGAATGAACGCACAAGGAGTTTGCGTAAATGATATCACTATCCCGTAATTTCTTTATTTTTTTCATAGCTTTATTCATGTCGGGGATCAGTGCTTTTGCGCAATCCACTACGCCGTTGTCCGAGGAACGCATCAAGGAACTGGCTCTGGAGGCGATCCTTGAAAACCCGACGGTGATTGAAGAAGCAATTCAACGATTGCAGCTTATGAGACAGGCGCAGGCACAGGTCGGGATCAAGGCTACAATCGAGCAGCGCAGAGATCTTCTTGTCAATGATGCTAATGCACCTGTTCTCGGTAATCCTCAAGGCGATGTTACCATTGTCGAGTTCTTTGACTACAACTGTCCATACTGCAAACGCGCCAAACCAGAACTCGAAGCCTTGCTGAAATCAGATAGCAATGTTCGGTTCGTATTCAGAGAGTGGCCGATCCTCGGTGAAGGCTCTGTATTTGCTGCAAGAGCAGCCTTGGCTTCCAGAAAGCAAGGCAAGTACGAGAACTTTCATTGGGCTCTCATGGGCTTCAAGGGCCGCATTGATAAAAACTCAGTCATGAAGATTGCACAGGACGCGGGACTTGATGTGGACCAACTGAAGACCGACATGGATGATCCAGCAATCGCAGCACACATCCAGTTATCCATGCAACTGGCTCAGGAGCTTAACATAACCGGTACGCCAGCGTTTGTTATTGGAGATGATGTTTATCCCGGATTGCGGACGCAAGAAGAACTTGCTGAAATAATCGCCGCGAACAGATAATTGATGAATAAGAGCTAGGGCGGCAAGTTAATGAATTGTCGTCCTATCCAACCCAACGCCTCTCTCTTCCGAACCACTTTGAAGCACATAGATTGAGTGCCACAGAAGTGTTGTGTTACGGGCTTAAAGATGGAGGGAGCGGCGGGGCCTCTGCCATCAATAGGATCTCAACCCTCCGGTTCGCGATAAGGTTAGGATCATTGGGGAAGAGCGGCTCAATATCGGCCTTTCCGGTTACTCCGAAAAACTGGTCATGCGGCACACCAAATTCTGACAGGATATACCGTACAACGTTAGCGCGGTCGGCTGACAGGTCCCAGGTCGAGTATGGAGTTAAGGCCGTTTTCTGTCCGCTTGTTGTGTGCCCTGTAACGTGAATTCGGTTTGGCAACCGCGCAAGGATTGGTGCCAGTTTTGCCAGTAGGCGCCGTGTTGTTTCATAAGGGTACTTCGAGCCTTCCCTGAACATTGCCTGGCCTTCTTGATCCATCAGTAAGATGTTTAAGCCTTCTTCTGTTTCCTCGAAGACAATGTTGTTTGACACCTCAGCAATCTCAGGAAGCTCTTGCAGGGCCTGTCGTAAGGATACAGCAGCAGTCGCAAATTGCCTTGTCTTTTCAATGTTGGACCTTAAGTTGCTTGGAGTGTTCGCTTCAGATCGTTGATCACGCTGTTCCTGCGAGATCTCGGCTTCCAACTTCTTCGGAGACTGACGTACCTCTGGAAGAAGGCTACCCTCATTTTCGAGTGTTCCCCTTTTCCGAGATTCGTCAGTAACGCCAAAAGCCTCTTGAATGGAACCGGCAACAACTTGTAACTTTTCGTTGTCTTGTATTGAAAATGAAATGATCAAAACGAAAAATACAACTAGCAGAGACATTAGGTCCGCATAGGTCAACAGCCAAGCCGGAACACCTCTCTTTCCTTTTTCTCTTCTGTGCCTCATCATCCACGCTTCCGCCTATCGCTGATTGCACGTATTCGGGCTGGCGTAACAAGACCCCTCCAGTAATTTCGCCCGAGGGAAAGAGCGGTCATGCTGGAGAGGTCTCGTGGCCTTATTGTTGAAGCTCGGCTAATGCCTGCTCAACCGTCAGGCGTCGCGGATCGTCTTGCGCTGCATCGGCAAGCAAGACATTGGCAACCTTGAAAGCTGCAAGTGCTTCAGCACGTTCACCAATGACAGTGTAAGCATTTGCAAGTCGAAGCCACCCATCCAGATTATCTGGTTCAGTCTTCATGCGCTCGGCCAGCCGCTCCACCATTGACCGAATGAACTGTGTGCGATCCTCCTCACTCAACTCCTGCGCCGCTGCGACATCTTCCGCCGTTGGGCCTGATTGGCTGACTTCAACAAAATCAGAAACTGTAAGCGGTGGTTGGCCGATTGTCTTACCAAGCCTATTCGCTTGGGCAACCAGAGATTCCATCCAAGGAGCGAACGCTTCGGCAGCTTCTAATCGCGCAACCACAACCTGATAGGCATCACGCTCTCGTCCCGCCTGAGAGAGAGCTAAGGCCTTATAGAAGGTTGCTGCAGGATTTCCCGGATTGAGTTCCAGCGCCTTTTCGATTGCCTGCTCACTGCGGGGAGAGATAATTCCCTGATCCATACGGACCAGCGCTTCCGCCAACATTGACCACGTTGCCGATGTACTGCCTTCGCGCGACGTTGCTTTTTCTAGTGCCTGCACACCTTCCTCAACTCTTCCAAGCCGCAAGTATGTACGGCCGAGAAGCTGCCAGCCTTCGCTGTCGCCGCCATTCGGGTCACTCTCCAATTTGGCTAGCAGCTGGTCGGTCATGGCAGTGATCTCTTGGACCTCCTCCCGCTCGCTTTCGCGATCAGCGTAGGCCACCCCTGGAAGGTTTGGCGAGCCCATCAGCACGTAGTATCCGATTGCAATAGCGGGCACCAACAAAGCGCAAAGGGCTAGCGCGGCTGTCCCATTTGCACTGGTTGCAGCTTGCACCTTGGAACTGCGGTGGGTGGAAGAAACGATGCGTCGTTTGATTTCTATCGTGGCGGCATTCGCTTCATTCTCTGAGATCAGGCCGGATTTCTTGTCTCTTTCCAGTTCGCTCAACTGGTCCAGAAGGACCGAAGAGGTTATCTCATTTTCGGAGATCTCAACCTTTTTTCGATAAAAGAGTGGCATGAGAACGAAGAGCACAGCAAGTAATGACAATACAGCAATGGCGAGCCAGATCATTCCCGGCCTCCCTTCTTATGATTCTTAATGATTTGATCGGCTAAAGCCTCTTCTTCACGTGTCAGAGCATGTGAAGGCCGCGTTCTCTGGCTTGCTGACAACACTCGCCATCCAAGTGCAAGGACAAGTAAGATCAGGAAAGGTGGCGCAAACCAAAGAACGTATGTCGATGGTTTGAACGGTGGCTTTAAAAGCACGTAATCGCCGTAGCGCGCCTGAACGAACGCAAGCACCTCATCGTTCGTGTCTCCGGCAACAAGTCGCTCGCGAACCAGCAAGCGCAAGTCACGAGCAACACCGGCATTCGAGCTGTCGATGTCCTGATTTTGACAGACGACGCAACGCAGCTTCTTTGAGATCTCTCTTGCTCTGGCTTCAAGCACAGGGTCGGGCAGCATTTCGTCAGGCTCGACTGCCATGGAAGGTGTTGCAATCAAAGCGAAGAGGACTGCGAGCATAGATAGGTAACGCATCAGCTGGCTCCTGTTCCAAGTACACCAGCTTGCGTTAGGGCCACACGGAATTTAGCGATCGCTGCTTCCCCCACAACTGGCCCTACATAGCGGTACAGAACGGTGCCATCGCCACCAACGATGAAGGTTTCCGGCACACCGGAAATACCCCACTCGATACCAGCGCGCCCTGATGTGTCGGCTCCTATCCGTTCGTACGGATTACCGAGCTCAGCCAGCCAGCGCGATGCGTCTTCCGCTTTGTCTTTGTAGTTGATGCCGAAGAGCCGGATTCCATCACGCTCAACCAGATTTGTGAGCACAGAGTGCTCTGCTCTACATGGAACGCACCATGATGCGAAGACATTGATCACCACTGGCTTTTCGTTGTTCAGCAGGTCATCCCTCGAAAGGCCGGGAACTTCTACTCCAGGAATTGGCTCAAGGGCAAAATTCGGTGCTGGTTGAGAAATCAACACCGAGGGAATTTCGTTGGGATCTCGTTCCGGATTGAGACCCCAAATGAAGAATGCGCCCAGGATCACAGCCAGCAGGAATGGAATAAGTGCAAGAAATCTAGTCATTATTCACTCCGCTGCAGCAACATTACGTGGAAGCTTCGCCTGCTTTGGCGCACCAACACGCAAGCGCCTATCAGTCAGGGATAAGCAGCCCCCGAGCACCAGCATGAGTGATCCAATCCAGATGAAGTTGACGAGTGGCTCGTATAAAATTCGTAGCGTCCACGCACCATTGGATCCCTCTTGCTCGGCAGCTGGCTCCGCAATGGATGCATAAAGATCACCGGCGAGCGTGGAGCGTATTGCAGACTCTGTGGTTGATGAACGAGCTACCGGATAGTTTCGACGCTCCGGATACAAGGTAGTGACGTACTGACCATTTCGCTCGACCACGAGCGCCCCGCGATCAGCAATGTAGTTTGGTCCACGAACCCGGTTCACGCCCTGAAACGAGACATCAAAGCCAGCAATGGCAATTGAAGACCCAGGTTTAACGAAAACGACTTCTTCAGACTTCCACGCACTTGAGCCAATAAATCCGAACATCAGAACCGCAACACCAAGATGTGCCATGCTCATGCCGTGTGCTGCTCTTGGCAAATTACGGGCACGTCTCATCGCATCGGCGAACGGCACATCGAACAGCCGGATACGCAGCATCCATTCCCTGCAGCTTGTGAAGGCCAGCCAGAACGCAAGGAGTAGGCTAACATACGCCAGAACCGGACCGCCGTTCGTCATGTACCAGACAATCAATGTGGCAACGACGCAGATGAGCCCAACGAACTTAAGCCTTGAAAGCACTCCAGCAAGATCAGCTCGTTTCCATGAGAGGAATGGGCCCAACCCCAGCACGAATACCAAAGGCAGCATCATTGGAACGAAGGAGGAGTTGAAGAACGGAGGACCGACGGAGATCTTTTCGCCGGTGACAGCTTCAAGGAACAATGGATAGAGCGTTCCGAAAAGGACAATGCCTGTTGCAGCGGCCAAGAATAAATTATTCATGAGAAGACCAGCCTCTCGGCTGATCGGCTTGAAAAGTCCCCCTGCTTCCATGGAAGGTGCCCGCCACGCATACAGCAGCAAAGAGCCGCCGATGGATAGGGCAAGCAGCATCAAGATATACAGCCCTCTCTCAGGATCTACGGAGAACGCGTGAACGGACGTCAGAAGACCGGACCGCACGATGAATGTGCCAAGGAGCGAGAGGGAGAATGTCAGGATTGCCAGTAATATGGTCCAGCTTTTAAAGGCATCGCGTTTTTCGGTCACGATCGCCGAGTGCAGCAACGCGGTACCTAGCAACCATGGCATAAAGCTCACGTTTTCTACCGGGTCCCAGAACCACCAGCCACCCCAGCCAAGTTCGTAATACGCCCACCAGGAACCAAGCGCGATGCCTGCTGTCAGACTAACCCATGCGGCCAGTGTCCACGGGCGAACCCAGCGTGCCCAGACAACGTCAATGCGCCCTTCAAGCAAAGCAGCAACGGCAAAAGAGAATACAATCGAGAACCCGACATAACCAAAGTACAGCAGTGGTGGATGCAGAGCCAAACCAACATCTTGCAGCAGCGGGTTCAAATCATTGCCGTCTGCTGGTGGTGGAAAGAGCCGGTCAAATGGGTTTGATGTTAAGAGAAGAAACGAAAAGAAACCGACACTAATCCAGGCTTGTACCGAGAGCACACGTGCCTTCGTGGCTTCAGGGATGTTCCTGCCAAATAACGAAACCCCTGCCCCGAAAATAGTCAGGATCAGGACCCACAGCAGCAGTGATCCTTCGTGGCTCCCCCACGTACCTGCAATCTTATAGAGAAGCGGCTTCAGAGAGTGCGAATTTTCAGCAACATTTCGAACTGTGAAGTCACTGGCAATAAACGCCAGCATCAGTGCACCAAATGCGATTGATGTGAAGATAACCTGCCCAATCGAAAGTGGGCGTGCAGAGCGCATCCATAAGAGATTTCCACGCGCGGCGCCTATGATCGGCACCGTGCTCTGGACGAGCGCAAGGGCTAGCGCTAAGGCCAGCGCGAAATGACCAACTTCAGGTGTCATTGTGAGATCCTGTTTTTTCTAACCCGGCGTAGCCAGGTTGTCCTTCTCCCCCGACAGAGGGACATCTTCAGAAAGAGGTATCTTGATTTGGGCCATCAGGCCTTTGTCACTGCGATTGGCAAGTATGACGTCTCCCCCATGTGCCCTTACGATCGTGCGTGAGATGGACAAGCCGAGACCATGACCGCCTGTTTCCAGTGATCTGGATTCTTCCAACCTGAAGAAGGGCTCAAAAACTTGTTCCAGTTGCTCTTGAGGAATACCCGGACCATGGTCTTCAATCGTAATCACGAGGGACTGTTTTTTTGTCTCGTAAATAACCGTCGCATCCCCTCCATACCGAAGGGCGTTTTCGATCAGATTTCGCAACGCACGCCGAAATGCCATTGGTCGAATGCGGATTAAGACCTCAGGACCCTTCGCTATCTGGAAGGGTTCAAGAATATCTTTCTGCAAAGAGGCGAGAAACTCACCTATCTCAACGAGTTCGGTTCCTTCTGAACCTATGAGGCCCCGTGAAAATGTGAGTGTCGCTTCGACCATCGACTGCATTTCCTCAACACAGTCAATTAGACTAGTCCGTGTTTCGTCATCGTCCACCATCTCAGCACGCACGCGCATGGCGGTTAACGGAGACTTCAGATCATGGCCTAGTGCAGCGAGCAATCTGGTCCGATCAGCGACAAAACGGGTCAACCGCTTCTGCATCTGGTTGAATGCTTTAATGAGGCTTCTGACTTCAAGTGGTCCGGCCATTGGAAGTTCAGAGACTTCCTCCCCTCGCCCCAGACTATCAGAGGCCGATGCAAGCCTTCTCAAAGGTCCCGTTAAACGGCGTAGCAGAAACCAGAAAACCACAATAAGGATGAGCGCAGCTGACAAAGCAAAGGTGAGCGTCGAGTAAAACGGCCATTGCAGCGGAGGTCGTTCAAAGCGCGTTTCAACGTTCAACCATTGGCCATCCGAAAGCGCAATCGATAGGTTCATCTCAACGGCTGACAGCTCTCCCTTCATCATGGCCATATGCATCTCGGCCATCTCACCAGAAAGATGAGGAAGCGGCAGGATCTTGCCCTCAACCTGATTGACTTCGACCCGTATATCTCTGTGGTTGCTATCTCCGAGAAGACGACGAACGCGCATTTCAATGACGCCTCCGTCGGAATAATCATCAACAGTCGCACTCGGATTACTCGAGAGTTTAAACCGGACCAGAGGTGAATCGGCGGCTTCTAGAACTGCCGAGCGCGCATCGGCAGGGGCATTCTCCAGAAGCCTTGCAACGTTTGCTGCGCGTCCTGCTGCCTCAAATCCAAGGGCCGCTCGGATCGCCAGACTTCTCTCGTCGACAAAAAGCCATAGACTGATCATTTGAGCAGTTACCAAAGCGGCGATGACCAGCAAGGTCAATTGCACAATCAGTGTATTGAACGGCCAGAATTTCATTCCAGCACCTCAACGTCCGCAGAGAGACAATACCCTCCATGCCTTACAGTCGTAATGATGCTTGGGCGTAAAACGTCAGGCTCGATCTTGCGCCTTAACCGACTGATTTGATTGTCTATCTTACGATCCAACGGGCCAGCGGTTTTCCCGGCTGTGAGGTCCAGCAATTGCTCTCTGCTAAGCACAACGCGGGCTCTTTCAAGCAATACAGTCAGGAGCTTATGGTCTGAGGTAGTGAGCTGTGTTTGTTCGCCGCTATCGCCGATCAATAGACGCCGGTCAGTATCCAGCGTGAGGTGAGCAAAACGGACCTTCTTACCAGCAAAGCCACCACCCAACGTCTCTGGCACAGTGGTTCTTCGGAGAATCGCTTTGATGCGCGCGAGAAGCTCCCGAGGATTGAATGGTTTGGCAAGGTAATCATCCGCACCAATCTCAAGGCCAACAATCCGGTCCGTATCCTCGCCCAGAGCGGTCAGCAGAATGATCGGCATCTTGCTACCAGCAGAAATGCGCTGACAAACCGATAGCCCACTTTCTCCAGGCATCATGACATCCAGCACAATCAAGTCATAGTGACCATTGGCTAGCTTAACGTCCATCTCACGTGCATCTTTTGCGGATGACGCTCGAAGGCCGTTCTTTTCAAGAAAACGCGTAACGCTATCACGAATTTGCTTGTGATCATCGACGACTAAAATATGCGGTGCTTCTGACATACTGGAGTTCTACAAGATATTTCCCCTGCTCGTCAGCGGGCGTTTTGTCTCCGATTGTATCAAACAGATCTATTAGTACCGACAGTTACAAACCAAAGCATCTGGTTTGTAGTGTGTTTCACAAGCTATAACTGAATCTAATGCACGGGGGATTTTCAGTCGGCGGCGTAACAGGTTGAATGATTGATGACGAAATCTGTCGATACCTCGTTACACGCGGGCTAGCGGTGGATGAACCAGCCCGCTCGTGCCTGCCTTACCCTAATGCGCTTGCGTTCACCCGCAATGAGGCTCCTTTTTAATAGGTATGCCCAAGCCGTTAGATGGCCTAATCTTTCGTTCGGTGTCCCTAAGAAGTTAGAATTGCATCACTAAGCCAAAGCGGCCCTCTGCCGATGCTGCCCATTCAGTACCAAGGGCGACTTCAGTGCCAAAATTAAGCTTGGTACTCATATCGATTTGACAATCAAAATCAGCACCGACGAACGGGCGAACGGCGTTTTCGTCATCATAGCTGGCAAACTGGAGTGTGCTGTCGAGGTTTGCCCCGTCAACATCGCTGCCCCAATTTCTGTATAGGTCAACACCCTACGCAAACGTGCGCTCCAATGGTTGCCACCTTCCTCATTAGCGTTTGCCCAAGCAACAGCACGTTACGCACGAAAGTTTAATTGATGGCTGTCTTGATCATCAAACTTCAAGCCAGCGGCAACACCTTCTTCAAAGCCACCCTGCCGCATTCCGCTATAAATGAGGGATTACCCGTGTAAGGGCAATTTTAAAAGTTTACGTCCCATGCAACAAAGCCGTTTTTGCGCCTCTTTTGCGGTTAATAGTGCGTAGCTAATGCCCCATCTAGTGAGTGTGACAGGATCAACAGTGACGCCACGCTCTTGCATGATTTCTTCTAAACTCCGATTGGACACGCCGTCGCGAACGTAGAAAACAACGTAAAGGATCAACTGTAAGTTTGATTTGATAAAATCCCAGACGCTGATCCGATAGCAGAACTCGTGTAAATCCTCCGCGTTTCAACTAACGCTTTCCTGTGACGGTGATCAACGTCAATAGGCTGTAGCAAAAAACGTAGTGCAGACTAGTTTTGCATATTACGTAAAGAAGACGAAAAATGAATAGAAGAGACTTTCTATCACGTGCATCTACCTTCATCTCCGCTGGCGCTTCCGGGATGCTCCTCCCTAAGGTGAGTTTTGCCAATTCTGCGACAAGTTTTAAAGACAAAGTGAAACTGCAGATGCCGCCTCTTCTTGATGTCCAATCTAAGGGGGCTTTTGAATTAACTGCCCAACCGGGATCTACAAATTTTTTAGGTACATCGCCAACACAAACAATGGGTTTTAATGGTTCTTATCTTGGCCCAACACTACGGCTTGCACGTGGATCAAATATGGCCCGCGTGCATAATTCAATTGATGAGATTACCACCATTCACTGGCATGGTCTTTTAATACCCGGCGATCAAGATGGCGGACCGCATCAACCTATTGCCCCAGGGGAAAGTTGGGAGGTTGATTTAGATCTTGATCAGCCTCCGGCAACCACTTGGTATCATAGTCACGTACATGGGCGTACCTCATATCAGGTATACCATGGACTGGCAGGCGTTATACAAATATGTGATGGCCGCGACCGTGATCGCGGTCTACCTGATACCTATGGTGTTGATGATTTGATGCTGGTGTTGCAAGACCGAAATTTTGATAGTGCGGGTCATATGCTTTTCACTGAGTCCATGATGGATACAATGCACGGGTTAACAGGCAGTACCATGTTGGTGAACGGGCAAGTTGATGCTGTGGCGGCACCGCCCAAGGGGCTGACTCGTCTCAGACTTCTGAACGGATCCAATGCTCGTGTTTATACGCTAATCTTCAGTGACCGGCGTAACATGCATTTAATTGCTACAGATAGTGGCTACTTGGAAAAGCCCATAACTATTGATGAGATAAGACTTTCTCCTGGTGAACGCGCAGAAGTTCTAGTAGATTTCTCAGATGGCAATCGAACCGTTCTTATGAACAAAAATAATGCCCATGATGACATGATGGGCTCTATGAGCAGTTCCGATCATAGCATGATGGGCTCTGCCCAAGCCACGAAAGAAGACGCGTTCCCGATTATACCGTTTCAGCCTGATGAACGAGTGAGGGCAACCATTGATCAAATCCCGGCAAGCTTTGACGCCTCTGGTCATGGAGAAATGGGGCAGCCGTCGCGTACCCGTGAATTTACACTCAACATGGAACCAATGGCTATTAACAATAGACCGTTTGACATGGAGCGGATTAATGAGAATGTCGAGCAGGGCGCGGTTGAGCGTTGGATAATCCGAGGCGAGGAAATGCCACATCCGTTTCATGTTCATGGTGCGGCTTTTAAAGTAGTAAGCCAAAACGGAAAGGCTCCTCGCCCTGAGGAAACAAGCTGGAAAGACACAGTTCTTGTTGAAGATGAAAGCGAAATACTAATTCGTTTTGAGCACCTTGCGGGTCCTGAAGCTCCGTTCATGTACCACTGCCACATTCTGGAACACGAAGATGCCGGTATGATGGGGCAATTTACAGTCTCACCAAAGATTATTTAATTGCTTTTTGCAATTACTCAACTAGCTCTAGCCCCACCCTGCTTTCCGTCATCATTTAAAGCTGAACAGAGTTGACTCTTGAATAGTGGAGGCTTGTCCCAAGCTCAGCGAAGTTGTGTTTCCTGCTCTTAGAGCCTGACTCAAAAGTTCTCTACTAAACGTAATACCTTGCAATTCGCCTTGTGAGGGTTCTGATATGGGCAATGGTTGCCCATGCAGCAGATACACAGGTTGAATTCTCCCAATCTTTTGCCAGCCTGCGGCATCTGCCAATCCAAGAATATGTGCGTTCTACAACCCAACGCATGGGAAGGACCTTAAAGCCCTTGCTATGGCCAGAGCGCTTTATGATTTTCACCGTCCACTTTCCTTGCCCTGCCAACGCCAGAGGGAGTTTATCGCCGGAATATCCTCCATCCGCGAATACGTGACGTAGCCACGGGATCCGCCAGCGGGCAGCCTTGAACACTTCAGGTGCGCGTCCCGGTCCTGAATGCCAGCACAGTGAACAAGAATAATCAGGAGATTTCCAAGTGTATCGGTTAGAATATGGCGCTTGCGTCCCTTTGTCTTTTTGCCTGCATCATAGCCACAAACTCCGCCGCTTTCTGTCGTTTTGACCGATTGACTGTCGATCATTCCGGCTGTCGGGCTGGCTTGTCGTCCCTCCATCTCCCGATCCAACTGAACAAGCAGATGGTTGAGTGTCTCCCAAAGCCCGGAGCAAACCCAATCATAGAAATAGTGCTGCACTGTGGAGCTGGGAGGAAAGTCTTTGGGCAGCATCCGCCACTGACAGCCACTGGAGGCGATATAGAGGATTGCGTTCATGACGCAGCGCAGACCGGTCTTGCGCGGGCGCCCTCCTGGCTTGGACGGAGGAAGGAGCGGAGCCACCAAATCCCATTCCCGATCCGTCAAATCGCTTGGATAACGACACGTCTCACGCTTATAATCTGACCGAGTGATATTACACCACGGCATATGACCCTCCATCTGTTCTCGCAAAACAATGGAAGCATAATCCGCTGATATCACTCAATTACTTTTGGGTCAGGCTCTTAGAAACAAGTTTGATGGGGTCCCTTGGAGGTGAAACCCAGCTATGATTGGATGGATCAATGGCTGGCACCAGTACAGCTTTGATCGAACTAATGGTTCGCAGGATTGCTCGATGTCGCTATTCTTGACCAGACTCTCAGGGGGAAAAGGAGTATGGTCCACATTGTGCTGGTTGGGCTTCATCCCTAATGGAGATGATGGGCAATGCGCTTCTAGAAATTGCGACTGCCATGGATGAAGTTTTTGGATGAGGAGGTTTAGTAAGTAACAATAACCTTGTGCTTGCCTCGACATTGGCCTTTATCCGTTGCCAACCATCAATCCAAAGGCACATATAGCAGGTTATTTTGACGACCAACCATCCACTACACGCTAGAAGCTGGCAAATGGCCATCTACCAAGGCATTGGTCGAAGTGCAAACACACCGGAAATCATGAAGCCTGTCATTCGCCAGATTGTTGCCTTGGAGCTCACGGAGTTACGCAATTATCGCCTAGCATGCATCGCCTTCTTCCTGTCACGCAGAGACAAGGTGTTCGATCTGATCAACACGGAAGAGCAACGCCGGTTTGTACAGATCTCAAGCTACTATCTTGTAGAAGGTCAGCAACTAGCGACAAAACCTTATAGTCAACTCTATAGCTATACTCTTCTTCTAATTGGGGGGCTGTTGCGCTTCCGAACAAGAGACCCATTTGCCTTTATTCCAGATGCATGTGGCCTAGGAAGAGAACTCAACGGAGCTTTAAAGAAGCTTTGGCGGGTTTGGAGAGAGTATCTCGCATCCACAAAACCCTGGAGTTGAACAGAGAAGTCGAAGTCACGAGTGAACTCTTGAAGGTATTTCAGGGTGACAAAGTAGGCCCGATTTGCTGCGAGCGATTCTTGACGTTGCCATCCAAGACAGGTGAAGCCCTAGATTGGGGTGAGACCTGCGTCTTATCTGCCCTCACCTTGCTAGGTTCTTTCCAGCCCCCCTCCACCGTGCGGGAGGCGCAGCGCAGCATATCGGCAGATTTTTGCGATTTTTCTCCAAGCTTCCTTTTCATATATAGGAACAAAAACAAACAACAGATGTTCTTTGATGGATGTAGAGGAATAAAATCTTCAGCTAAGCGAGCGACAGCTCAGGCTGAAAACCAAAATCGGAAACGATGAGGCATTCAAGATGTCAGCACCATCCCTACGCACGCATATGTAAGGTGAGTGCCGCAATCTATATTGACAGCACCCTCAAGCTATGGCCTGATAGATTCAAGTTAGGTTTGATCCCTCATCGGACTTGCGGCGGCAATGCGGCTCATCACAGTAGAGCCACGTACTTCACAGACGCTCACAACCTAACTATCCATCACTAAAAGTAGTCGCGTAAGATGTCACTGGATCTCAGCACCCTTATCAATACACAGGGACGTTAGTGTCACATTTACCTAAACGTATCTCAGGTAGTTATATTTTCTCTAAAGAACGTCGTCCCAAAGCAGCTGTAGGTATAGACGAGAGTCACGCCAGCAACGAATCAATTGCTTGTAGTGCCCTCTGTCCTGGCGCTCTGAAACTTATGAACCACATTCATTTCATAAAATACGATCATCGCGCTGTATGGACCTTTAAAGCTCTACCAACATATCTGCCGATTAATCACAACCTTTCTCTCAACCACTTCATCCAGCGCCGCCAACGGCGCCCTCAGACCATACTGAGGAGTTTTCGTCAAAGTTCCGCTCCCCCTCCAGTATGACTCACGCCAAGTGCGGAGGAGAAGGACTGGATGAAATACTGAGAGTCTCCCCGCCAAGGCCGGACCGTAAGGCACCTCCCTAAAGAGGTTCGAGGCGCGGATGATGCAAAGTTCTTACTCACTCCTGCATGGACAGTACAGACAGACGATGAGACCCACAGAAGCCCGTGGGCGTAGATAATCGAGGTGTTGGTACTCCGTATCTAAAGCCAGCTCCTGACGGCCCTTACAGCCCTCATCAAAGCAGGTCGTGGTAACCTCCGGCAACATAACTAAGCCGTTGGGCTGGGTTCAATTTTCACCCTCGTCACTCAGCCCCCTACGCTGCCCTCCCGTAGTGTGAAAGCACATTTTCTGTACTCTCGATACTATCCAATGGGAACCTGTGTCAGAAGTGGAGAAGAGGGTTGACCGGTGGAGCGCGCGCCTACGCTCGTTTCGGGGCAGGTACTTACCTGCCCGTACCCGATAGGGTGAAACAGCGCGCGTGAGACCGGTCAAGGGAATGCCGGACCCTGGTGCGCCCCCTCACAGGCCGCGCCCGAAGGGCGAAGGCGGTCTGTGAGGGGGGGATAAAAACGGAACGTTTTTACGCTCTAGGGCATTCCCGACCCTCGGCTGGTTGAGGGCATATTGCCCCATGAGTGCACGTTAGGCTTGGGTTTAATAACAAATTGACACGAGAAGCCTAATATAACTTGGCAAACTCAAACCTGAGGATCACGAAGACATTTTCGAGATTGTCTATTCTAGTACCGTTTGGATAGTGCGCTTGATGCTCGAGATAGGCTACTTGTGAGCGCTGTAAAGTACGGACTGATTTACCATTCAGTTGAGCAATTTGTTTCCACGTCAGCCCCTCTGCATTGCGATACCTGTCGACTTCTTTACCTAAAATGATGCGTTCACTTGATGTCATATTGTGACGACCGTTGGCCCTTGTAGCCCGTCGTTCCTTTCTCTGTTGCTTTTTTCGCTGTTCTTTCAGGTCTTTGGTTGCCAAGTTCCTCAGATTAGCTCTAATCATCTCCTCTTTGGTGATCTTAAGCATAGCTATCATCTTTTGGGCTGTGTAGTGGTATCGTGTTGTGCGGATCGTCCCCTTGAATGTCTTTTGCTCCCCATCAGCAGCCTGCTCTGCGCGTTTGATTACAGATGAAAAACGCTCATTTAAGTTTGAACAAGGAAGACTAAACTTAACGCAGATTTTCTGTGCTTCCTTGACAATATGCTCTGGCGCATAAATCCAGCTGCAAGCAACAACGATGAGTAAGACAAAATCTTCGACCATGCTCTGCGGGATTTCGGACATCCTGCGACAGGCAAGTACCTTCTCGATATCAGTTAGGTTGGTGCGCCATAGAGTGGTTTTATTTTTCATACCAGTCGCCGGGGGTGCGCCCCTTCTCTCAGCTGGCCTGGGTATAATACGTGGCCCCGAGACGGCAGTTTCAATCAAAGCAAAGTTATAACGTTCATCATTACCATAGAGGTATGTTTTCTTATATGTATCGTGTCTGTTGGAGCCAGCCACGCGCATCATAGCGCATTCGCCCTGGTTCTTGGTTGATGCCCCAAAACCAGCAAGCATTGCTTGGAGTCCCGTTTGAACTTTAATCCATTGATCAAGTTTGTGTGCGGGTATCGGCTTAATCAGCCAGGTGAGGTGCAGCCCTTGATGGGTGAAGTAAACGAGGCTCGGTCTCGGTAGGAAGTTCTCGTCCAGATGCGCCAGCACTGCTTCAGCTATCTCTTGCTGTGTTTTGTTGCAGGCGGCGGTAGTTCTGTAAAAATCTAAATCAACGTATAGAGCAGACAATTCCGCAAGTGCATCACTGTTACGGATGCCAATGTAGCGTTGGAAAGAGACATGTTGTTCTTTGCAGCCCTCTTTTTCTGCAGCTTGCTGTCGTGCCCACTCAGGACTGCCATGAGATTGGAACCACGCCCCTGCCTGCTTAGAGGCATAACAGACGACTCCGCTGCTTCCAGCAGGATGCAATGCTTCGAGATGTTCACGAGCGTTTAGCTCGCGATAGTCGCGTAAAGACATAGGTCTCCCCCCTTACTGAAAGTTAGAAAACCTGCGCAGTACGAGCCGTGCAATACCCATCGAGCATTGTTAGACGAACGCATCTACTCCTGCGAATAAACGCAGACTAGAGTAGCGTAAGCACTTGTTATCTAACTTTTAAATACTAATTGGATTGCTCTATTGCTCTTAAAATCTGACGCACATTATCTTCGATTGTTCTTCGTAAGCATCAGAGAGCCTCACAGATTGAATTGATCGAAATGACCACTAAAAAATAAAATATGAAAAATATAGATGTGGCAACACCAAGATCTATTACCACAAGTTTTCAGGGAGCATAACAGCCTTGCTCATCGGGAAGGTTATGTTAATTTTGAAATGCTGACCACCATTCAGTTATGGGGTACAAACCTCTCTGGATCGGTAGCATTCAGGCTACAAGACTCACTCATAGGAGAACGCGGCATGCGATCACTTCGATAAAGCTAGAAATTTTAGATAAATATGATGAAAAATAAGCTTTTTTGAATTGATGACGATATCGCAAGCCGCAGTTTTGCCGGAGTAGTTGGACACCATATATCCCGCCGTCCTTCCTTCTCAAAGCTGCATAGAACAACCAAACGTGCACCTGATGACCACCTATATTGGTGCCGTTGGATGCTCGTTCTTTGACGGACTATGGAGTGTCTAATGAGGAAGACAATGCTACCAGTGTACACCAGTATCTCTGCTTTTTTAAATATGAGGCAGGCGCAAGAACAACGCGCTGAGAGACTATGGAGGCAAACGGGGACTTATACCTGTGCGTCTAATGAGCCTGAGTGTGTAAGCATGACAAACAGTGCTGCTCAGCACACTACCGAGACACCTTCTACTGGTCCACCCACACCGAGGGCGTGAACACTGTCTAAAAGAGGCCAGCACGCAAGGACACTGTGTCAAATATCGCTTTACTCACATGCAGGACTGTCATCGCACGAGTGTCTACGCGCGTGTTGTATAACGCCATTCTTCTCAAAAGGAGATAAGTTGGCGCGTTATAAGCTTAGGCAGACTTCGCATGGCAACCCATCTTGCCAAAGGAATGAATAATGAAAGAGATCTCAGCACAGCTCAGGGAACTTCGGGAGGCCCGTGAGATTGCTGCGGAAGTCGTAGTGCGTTGCGGCGAGCGGTTCCTTCCTGTCTTCCAGCGCATTGACGAGGATTATGAATTACTTCAGAAGAAACAAGCCGCACTGGATAGGGCCCGACGATTGGTCGCCAATGATAATGAACCTAAAACGCGATCTTTTTGATTGCGTCTCTCTTGGTTTCCAGACTTCCACCAGTGCCATATTTGGGGCGTCCATAGCGATGCCCCATAAGTTCGACGCGTAACCGCTCGTCTACTCCCATCTCAAGCAAGCTCTCCTCAAATGAATGCCGAAGAGAATAGCAGGAGTGATCCCCACTTTCATTCAGTCTGTTTACGCGTAGCCATTTGTTGACCGTGTTCGAGTAGTTTGTGGCACTCAGTTGATAACGCTGAATTCCCCCTCGCGCTACAATGCGTTTGGCAGCGAAAAGTGAGACGCCCACCAATGGCATATCCCGTTTGGTGGTTGGAGTTTTCAGCTCGCGTTTATGTGTGTTGGTGTTGTGGGCGCGCACCTTGAAATAGGGAACTGGCCCCTCGAGACAAAAATCCTCTAGGAGTGATCCGGTTATCTCACTTGGCCGCAAACCGGTGTTCACTGTCATTAGGAGGATATCTCGTGCCTCTTCATTCAGCTTATTGAGTAGAGTTTTGTCTAGCAGGTTATTTGCAATCCAATCGCGGGAAAAGGAAGGCCGCTTAGCTTCGCTGTTATCCTCTTTGAGTTTGAGCCCAGCAAAGGGATTTATTAGGTCAATACCTTTTAAATCCGCCCATGTAGTAAAGATATGGCTCAGATGGCAGAGATCTTTGTTTGCGGAGTTATGCGACATCTGTTCGTCTTTGATGCGAGCGATCCACCAACTTCGGAATTTAAGGGCATCCTCGCGTGAAATGC
This sequence comes from uncultured Pseudovibrio sp., assembly GCA_947494035.1. GTDB lineage: Bacteria > Pseudomonadota > Alphaproteobacteria > Rhizobiales > Stappiaceae > Pseudovibrio. The sequence goes on from CANLTN010000023.1 coordinate 62,889, forward strand.
TTTTGACATCCATATCACCGATTACCGAGCAGAAATTGCGAACTGCCTTGATGCGCGGATTATGCCAGCGCCGTTTTTGATCAGGACTCTTCTGTAAACGCCTGTCTTCGGTCAGATCGATATATTCAGTGAAAGCTTCGGAGAGCAGGGTCGCAGGTTCATCAACCCCTCCCAACAGAGCATCAGCATGTAATGTCGCATTCTTTAGCCCAAGCGATAGTTTCACAGCTTTTAAACGCGGAGCAAGTTCGTTCGAGTTTGCTGCTACCAACTCAGACATGGGAATGTAAGCGAAGCCCTGTGAGGCTGCCAGCTGCACAATAGCAGCGTAGGAGCGCTGTGGGTTAGCATCATGACCTGCCGCCAGAGCCTCCCAAAAGGCCAGTAATTGCTGCTCAATCTGCCCCATCTTTCGCAATGCAATTTCGTGGCTATCAGTATGCAGGGAAATCAGAACTTTTTCACGCGGGTCGTATTGCTGAAAGCGCCTAGGAACCCGTTTACAATAATAATAAGTCTTGTTTCGAAGAGCCAACCCCATAACGCACACCCAAGATGTTCCACAAACTGTGTCACAAAATGTGCTACAAAATCGGTAATTCTGCCATCTATGAAAAGTAATGGAGTTACTAAGCCACTGATCTTAAATTAAAATTACATATCAAAGCATTAGGGAAATGGCGGACACGGAGGGATTCGAACCCTCGAGACCCTTCCGGGCCTACTCCCTTAGCAGGGGAGCGCCTTCGACCACTCGGCCACGTGTCCTTGAGGTGGTTACTACCCACTAACTGACCGTAGTTCAAGGCCGTTTTCGTCTTTTTTCAGTTTTTCCCCACGATCTATATTCGTAAGTCCTTGCAAGAAAATGCATAGAACGAAACGTGATTTGCAGGAGCGACGGAATTAGGAGGCCCTGCCCCTCCCCGTTTTCCCGCAGAAAGAAATTCGCGCGACCCTCTTTACAAGAATGCATAACAGACATAAATTCAATCAATCGATTGAACAAATAAAGGGTGTCGTCATGTCAAATCATCCTAGCCCCGACGAACTGCGCGAAGCTCTGGCACCAGATACCCCTTCCGCCAAGACAAAGCGCGATCTCATTGAATCTGCCCTCTATCACTTCGGTCACGAGGGCTACGCTGGAACGTCAACACGCTCCATCGCGCAAACGGCAAAAACCAACATCGCCTCCATCGCTTACCACTTTGATGGCAAGGCCGGTCTGAAGCGCGCCTGCGTCAACTTCATTGCCATGGCGCTTGGTGATGTGCTCTCGGTCGTCATGGACAGAAAACTCTCTGACATTGAGCATCTGTCACCAAAAGACGCACGTGCCAAGATCATGGAAATGATTGATCGTATGATCACCTTCACCCAGACCAACAAGCGCGCCGAGCTGGTGATCGGCTTCGTGTTAAAAGAGGTGCTTCATTCTCCCGACGAAATCGAAACGCTTTACCACTTGATTTTTGAGCCTCTAATGGACCGTGTGACCGTGCTCTTCGGCCGCGCAACCGGACAGCCCGTCTCCTCGAATGAACTGAAGCTTGCGATCTTCGCTATGGTCGGCCAGCTCCTGTATATGCGCCTTGCCCGCCCTCTGGTGCTTAAGCGCATGAACTGGCAATCCGTTGGCCCGGATGAGTTGGCGCAGATCAAATCGGTCCTGCACCGCTCCATCAACGCCCTTCTTGATGACCTGTCGAAAGGTCAGAAAGATGCTTGATATCTGCACACTCCCTCTTGTCGCAGGGTGGCTCGCCTTTTGTGCCCCAGATGCCAACCTCACAGCGGGGTATGTTGAAGGAGAGTACCTCAAGCTCGCGCCCGTGGAACTCTCCGAGATTGCCAATGTAAAAGTAGAAGAAGGTGAGCTGGTCAAGAAAGGCCAGCTCATCGCTGAATTGGTGTCCTCCGACGCAAACATGAAGCTGGCGGAGGCTAAAGCCCAGCTCCAGCAGGCGCTCGCCTCCCTGAACGACCTCAAACTTGGCAAACGCCCTGAGGAGATAGACGTTCTCAAAGCAACCCTGCTCTCCGCACAGGCCCAGGCCAGACACTCTCAGAACGTCTACGACAGATACCAGGGCCTCCTTGGCCGCAAAGTTATTTCACAAGCACAATTTGATGATGTGGAAACAAACCTTGTGGTTGCACAAGCACGCACCACCCAGTTGAAGGCCGAACTTGCCGTCGCAAAACTGCCAGCGCGCGAAGACCAAATCGCCGCCGCTGAGAGCCAATACGAAATGGCGAAGGCAAAGGTGGATCTGGCGGAGTGGCTGCTTGAAAAACGCAAGCTCTACGCGCCGGAAGCGGCCAAGGTCACAGATGTCTTCCTTCACACAGGCGAGATGGCAGGTCCCTCAGCACCTGTCGCCAGCCTGTTGCCCGTCAATTCCATCAAGCTTCATTTCTATGTGCCAGAAGAGCAATATACCCAACTCCAACTGGGCACCACGTTCAATGCAAAATGTTCTGGCTGCACTACCTATCAGAAACTACAGATAACCCATATTGCAGAAGGGCCGGAGTTCACACCTCCCGTTATCTACTCTCTGGAAGCACGGGAAAAACTGGTCTATGAAATCGAGGCAAAGCCGTTAACAAGTCAAATCCAGCTCAGACCCGGTCAGATTTTTGACGTTGATCTGGACAGCCTGCAATGAACGCAATTGAAGTCACTGGCCTGACAAAACGCTTTGGCGACAAGCTGGTCGTCAACAATGTCTCGCTCAAAGTCAAATCAGGCGAAATCGTTGGCTTCCTTGGCCCCAACGGCTCCGGCAAAACAACCAGCATCCGCATGATGTGCGGCTTGCTTAGACCCGATGAGGGCCACGGTCAGGTACTTGGCTACGACCTGATCAAAGACCGCCTGCGTATCAAAAGCCAGGTCGGCTACATGACGCAAAAGTTCTCGTTTTACGAAGACCTCACCATCGAGGAAAACCTGAGCTTTGTTGCCCGGCTCTATAACCTCAGGCCCGTGAAGCAGCATACCACCCAGACACTGGAAAAACTTGGCCTTTTGTCCCGCCGCAAACAGCTGGCAGGCGAGCTTTCAGGGGGCTGGAAACAGCGCCTCGCACTTGCAGCCTGCACCATGCACAAACCAAAACTCCTGCTGCTGGACGAACCAACCGCAGGCGTGGACCCCAAAGCCCGCCGTGATTTTTGGGAGGAGATCCACCGCCTAGCTGCTGATGGTATGACAGTGCTGGTCTCCACCCATTACATGGATGAAGCGGAACGCTGCCATCGCATCACCTACATCTCTTATGGCGAATTACTGGCGGATGGCTCCCTAAGCGACGTGATCGCAGATGCCTGTCTGTACACCTACACACTCACCGGCCCCAATCTCGAACGTTTCATTCCAGACCTGCAAGCTGATAAGGGCGTGCAGCAGGTTGCACCCTTTGGCAACTCGCTACATGTCACAGGCACAGACCTTCCCGCCCTGAAACGCGCACTCGAACCACTTGAGAAATACGATGACATCCAGATCGAGCAATCGGAGACCAATCTGGAGGATGTCTTTATCAAGTTCATGAGTGACAGCACGGACAATATGCAATGAGCAGCGTTTTCTCTCTTCAGCGGCTCTTTGCCATGCTCATCAAAGAGTTCATCCAGATGCGCCGCGATCGCATCACCTTCGCCATGATGCTCGGCATTCCGCTGATCCAGCTTGTACTGTTTGGATACGCAATCAACAACGACCCACGCGGCTTACCAACAGCTCTGGTGTCGCTGGCAAATGACCCATACTCCCGCGCAGTGGTCACCGCTCTGGAAAACTCCCAGTACTTCAAATTCACGCAAAGCAACATCTCAGCTTCAAAGGCACGTACATTGCTTAGAAAGGGCGACGTTACCTTCGTGGTCACCATCCCCAGCGACTTTGCCAAGCAGGCAGAAGCTGGAACCCCGAATGCATTGATCGAAGCCGACGCAACTGATCCAGCCGCATCTGGTGCCGCAGTTGCCTCGGCGCCAATTATCATTGAAAGAGCTGTTGCTTCCGTGAAGCAAAAGAACCCGAGCCTGAAGCAGGATCTTTTAAGGTCCAGCACAATCATTCACCGCAAATACAATCCGGAAGGTATCACCCAATACAACATTGTACCCGGACTTCTGGGCGTCATCCTTCAGCTCACATTGGTCATGATGACAAGCATCGCCCTGACGCGGGAGACGGAACGCGGCACCATGGAGAACCTGCTGGCCATGCCCGCCTCTCCCTTTGAGATCATGTGCGGCAAGGTGCTGCCCTATCTGGTGGTCGGGGCTGTACAGGTGGCTGTGGTGCTCTTTGCTGGCAGAATACTGTTCAACATCCCGTTCTTGGGTGGGCTGCCCCTTCTCATCGGTGCCATACTCGTTTTTGTGCTGACGCTGGTGCTGTTGGGCTACTTCATCTCAACAGTGGCCCGCACACAGATGCAAGCCATGCAAATGACGTTCTTCTTCTTCCTGCCGTCTCTGCTGCTATCAGGTTTTATGTTCCCCTACGCAGGCATGCCTCAATGGGCGCAAACACTCGGCGAAATCTTCCCGCTCACGCACTTCCTCAGGATCGTGCGCGCCATCCTGCTCAAAGGCGCTGAATGGAATGAAGTATCCTCGAGCATCTACACACTCTTCCTGTTCGTAGGCGTGCTCCTGATACTCGCGCTCAAGAGGTTCAAGCGTACTCTGGATTAATTGCATAAGTCAAAGACCTCCACCGGAGTTGGAGGCCTATTTTGCTTACAAAAACAAGGGCGCAGCAACCGCGCCCCTTCCATGCGCGCTTCCACAAAGCCTACTTAATGCCCTGAGCCGCAATATCCGCAGCAGTCAGGTCCAACGCACGGTGTGCCTTCTCAATCAACTCATCGACCTCACTGTGCGAGATCACCAAGGGAGGCGAGACGACCATGGTGTCACCCACATGGCGCATCACCAAACCGCTTTCAAAGCTGTGGTCACGGCAGATGGCACCAACCGTAGCTTTTTCCGCTTCAAACGGAGCACGGCGTGCCTTATCAGGCGAAAGTTCCAGCGCCCCGAGCAAACCACAGGTGCGCGCTTCGCCCACCAGCGGGTGAGCTGCCAGTACCTTCCATTTCTCTGCAAAATACGGCCCGATGTCACTCGCAACTTTTTGAGGAAGTTGTTCATTCTCAAGAATGTCGAGGTTCGCCAGTGCCGCAGCACAGGCTGACGGATGCGCTGAATATGTAAAGCCGTGATAGAACTCACCGCCATGCGCAATAAAGCCCGCTGCAACTTTCTCACTCACCACAACCGCCCCAATGGGCAGGTAAGCGGATGACAGCCCCTTGGCGATTGGCATCAGATCCGGCGTGAAGTTGAAAGTCTGCGACCCGAACCAGTTGCCAGTACGACCGAACCCGCAAATCACTTCATCAGCAACCAGCAGAACATTGCGTTCACGGCAGATACGCTGAATTTCCGGCCAGTAGGTCTCTGGCGGAATAACAACACCGCCCGCCCCCTGAATAGGCTCCCCGATAAACGCCGCCACATTGTCTTCACCAAGCCGGTCGATCTCCGCTTCCAGCTCCCGCGCCCGCATCATGCCAAACTCGGCAGGGTCCATATCCCCGCCTTCGCCATACCAGTAAGGCTGGTTTATGTGGGTGATGTCGGGAATAGGCAAACCACCTTGCGCATGCATCGCACTCATACCGCCCAGACTGGCACCTGCCATAGTCGAACCGTGATAGGCATTGTGACGGGAGATGATGGTCTTCTTGGTCGGCTTGCCTTCACTGGCCCAATAATGGCGCACCATACGCACCATAGTATCATTGGCCTCTGAACCGGACCCGGCAAAGAACACATGGTCCAGATCACCCGGCGCCAGCTTTGCAATCCGTTCTGCAAGCGCGATGGCTGGCGGATGCGACGTTTGGAAAAACGTGTTGTAGTACGGCAATTGCAGCATCTGTCTTTGAACCGCATCAATAATCTCGGTGCGGCCATACCCAACATTCACGCACCACAGCCCCGCCATCCCGTCAAGGATCTTGTTGCCGTCAGAATCCCAAAGATAAACCCCCTCTGCCCGCGTGATCACCCGCGTTCCCTTGGCATTGAGAGCCTTGGTGTCGGTAAACGGATGCAAGTGGTGAGCGGCATCCTTTTGTTGCAAAACATCAGTGGGCGGAAGATTGGCGATATAGTCCATGGGGCATTCCTTCCAAAAGAAACCTGCCCTGCAATCCGTGCAGGAGAGGCAAATAATCCGGTACTTTGTGGTCACAAGCAAACAAGAGTCAATCTCTGCATCAAAAGAGGAACCACTGGTTTTCCCAAAGGGTTAAGAGAAAATGTCTCCCCCAACCTGTTCACAGAGGTAAACCTGCCTGCATCAAATAAAGGCACCCACACAAGGACATAAAATCTACCCGTATCTGCTGCGTGATGTGGAGGTTTTAAGACCCAATCAGGTCTGGGCCATCGACATTT
>CANLTN010000024.1:0-64528 GCA_947494035.1 uncultured Pseudovibrio sp.
TCGACAAAATAAACAGAACATAAGACACACACAAAAGCCCCCGATGCAGAAATGCTCGGGGGCTTTTGACGTTCTAAAACACCACATGCAATTGCCGCAACCATCGTGCGGCGGGCATCGACGCCATGAGCCATGAGCCAAGAGCCAAGAGCCGAGGCCCGGTGGCTAGCCTTCCCCCTAAACATACATCCGGATAAATCCCCGGACCAAATCCAATGCCATGACTTGTCGGGATTGAATACCAAACCGTCGAAATGCTGTAATGACATGAACGGATGAGCACTCTGCGGTAGCCTTCTACGTGCACAGTTGTTCGGGGCTTGTGGGATCTAAGAGAACCTTCAGAGCTGGTCCTTCGATGCGGTGAGCCGGTTGTTACCTTTTGGTCTTGTGCGGAAAGGGCGCTTGCGTTGCTTTGAGACGGTTTGCGTTATTTGCGTGAGAATTGCGTTGTTCTGCGTTGCTATGTGCAGAATCGGGAGCAGCAGTTGGCTGCTGGTGTCGGTTCACAGGATTGGCGGTGGGGAACGTCTCTTTCTTGAGGAAACTGCACATAGATTTATCCCCGCGCTGAGGCAGGTTACCAGCTGAGGGCCTGCGCTGAGTTATTCCCCTTTATGAGGTTGGCTTGGCCGTATTGGGAGAGGCAGTGTGCGAGGGGTAAGGCTGATCCTCAATTCTCACCGCTCAATCGAACTGCTCAAAGTTTCAGCCTCTTCAGGCGTAGTGAGTTCATGACTACGCAGAAGGAGGAGAGGCTCATGGCGAGGGCTGCGATCATGGGGGAGAGGAGTGCTCCGGTGAACGGGTAGAGGATGCCTGCGGCGATGGGGACACCGGCAGAGTTGTAGACGAAGGCCAGAAAGAGGTTCTGGCGGATGTTTCGTATTGATCCCTTGGCCAGTTTGCGCGCGCGGACGATGCCGGTGAGGTCGCCATTCAGCAAGGTGATACCTGCGCTCTCAACAGCGACATCTGCGCCGGTTCCCATTGCCAGACCCACTTCCGCAGCAGCGAGGGCCGGAGCGTCGTTGACGCCATCGCCTGCCATGGCAACGATAGCGCCGGTTGTGTGGAGCTGGTCAATAAGTGTTTTCTTGTCCTCTGGCAGTGCGCCTGCCTTGAACTCGTCAATGCCTACGGATGTGGCCACAGCCTTGGCCGTGAGTGCATTGTCTCCCGTTGCCATGATGACCTTGATACCTGCCTCATGCAGTTGGCTGATGGCTTCGATTGCGTTGTCTTTGATGGGGTCGGAGATTGCAATCAGGCCGATGACTTTCTCTGTATTGGAGATGTAGATGCTGGTGTTGCCGTTTGCGCTGAGGGATTGGTAGGCCTGCTTCATTTCCTCAGTGAGTGTGTCGTTGAGGCCAAAGATCTCCGGATTGCCAATGGCATATACATTGTCGTCGATCTTTGCGCTGACCCCTTTGCCGGTGTGGGCTTGAAAGTCCTCGGAGTGAGACAAATGGAGATGTCTGGCCTTGGCGGCGTTGGCGATGGCTTCTGCAAGTGGGTGTTCCGAGCCTTTTTCTATGGAGGCGGCGATGTGGAGCAGTTGCTCTTGGGTGTGGTTGACCGAGAATGACAGGATCGACGTGACGGTTGGTTTGCCTTTGGTGATGGTTCCGGTCTTGTCGACGATGAGCGTATCGACCTTGGACATGAGCTCCAGCGCAGTCGCGTCTTTGATGAGCACTCCGGCCTGTGCGCCGCGGCCACTGGCGGTCATGATGGACATGGGCGTGGCAAGGCCCAGAGCGCAGGGGCAGGCGATGATGAGCACCGATACGGCCACGATGATGGCGTAGGAAAGAGACGGTGTCGGGCCGACAGTCAGCCAGATGAGGAATGATAGAATGGATATTCCGACAACGGCCGGAACGAAGTAGGCGGAGACTTTATCTGCCAAACCCTGAATGGGTGCGCGGGATCGCTGAGCGGAGGAAACCATGGCAACAATTCTGGAGAGCATGGTGTCTGCACCAACATTGGTTGCCTCGATGATGAGGGTTCCGTTTTTGTTGAATGTGCCCCCCGTCACCGTGTCTCCGGTTTTTTTCTCAAGCGCGACCGGTTCGCCGGTGATCATGCTTTCATCAACGTAGGACTGTCCGTCTATGACGCGGGAGTCCACGGGGATGGCTTCGCCGGGGCGGACGCGCAGTTTGTCACTGGTAACAACGTTCTCCAGCGGTGCGTCGTATTCTATGCCGTCGTCGAGGACGCGGCGGGCGGTCTTAGGGGCAAGGTCGAGAAGGGCGCGGATGGCGTCTCCGGTGCGCTCGCGGGCGCGCATTTCCAGCACCTGACCCATGAAGATCAGCGCGAGGATGACGGCGGCTGCTTCATAGTAGACGGGTGGGTGGCCTGTTGCTGTCCTGATGGCGGGAGGGAACAGGAAGGGCAGAAAGGTTGCCACCACCGAATAGAGATAGGCGGCGCCCACACCCAGTGTAATCAGAGTCCACATGTTGAGGTTCCATGTGGTGATTGATTTGATGCCACGTTTGAATAAGGGGATGCCTGCCCACAGAACAACAGGTGTTGCGAGGATGAACTCGACGTAGATGGCTGTCGGCTCACCGATCCAGTCGCGGAATGGCAGGCCGAAGAATGGCCCCATGGTAAGGGCAAGCAAAGGAACAGAGAGAATTGCGCTTAGCCAGAAGCGGCGGGTGAAATCGACAAGTTCATGGGAGGGAGCATCGCTTGTGGTGACTGCTACCGGCTCCAGTGCCATGCCGCAGATAGGGCATTGGCCGGGGCCTTTTTGTACGATTTCCGGGTGCATGGGGCAGGTGTAGTCGATGTCCTGCGCCTCAGCGTCCTGCTGCTGTTTGCTGTTGCCTGAGGCGTAGAAGTAGGGATCGCTCTGGAAGGTGTGAGCGCATTTTTCGGAGCAGAAGTGGTAGGACTTACCGGCAAAATCTGCAGAGAGTGTCTCGCTTGTGACTTCTACCTGCATTCCGCAGACCGGATCCTGCTCTCTGGGAGAGGTGGTCTCGGATGTTTCTGCGTTCGATGCCTTTTCCATCGCTCATACGGCTCCATGATCCAGCGGGCTCGCGTTATACGAGTGTGGATCATAAGCCATTGCTTTGCCCGAAATGATTAATGCCCAGTGGGACCTTCCGGTATCACTAGGCAGAGCTTATTGGAAACTAGGGTATTTGGATCAAGTTGCCCCTAGCGCTTTTATCAGGCCGGGACCGGAAATCTCTTTGTGAGCGCCTCTGGGTAGGCCAGTTCGTGGCGGGCACGCCATTCCGGCACTACGTAGTTTACGATCAGGCTCTTGCGTGCGCCATTGATATCGCGCCTTTCAAAGCCGTGCCAGGAATCGTCTGACGGGACGAAGAACATAGCTCTGTTCGGGACCCATGGGGTGTTGGAATGGAACGTCTCTTTGTCAGAGTAAAGAGAGGTGCCCCATTCTTCTCCGTTGGACTCTGAAAGATAGAGTAGGAGCGTGAACTTCTTGGCGCCGATATCTGTATGTGGTTCCAGCCAGAAGCCTTCCTGATCGCATGTGTACTCGATACGCAGGTAGGTGTCGGAAAGATCGATCCCACATTTGTCGTAGAGCAGATTCATCATGTGTGGGGACTGGAAGGCGGCGGAGAACTCCTGCTCCTCGCGGAGCTTCATGTAGCTGTCACCGTACAAGTAATGGCGCAGCTTATTGTTTGTTGACCGTTGGCCTTCGCTGTAATCCATTTCACGCATGCTGGTGGGCAGATGCTGAAAATCTGTCAGCGTTTGCTGTGGTAGCAGGTTGTCTGCGGTCCAATGCTTGAACGGAGCCTTTTGCTGCTTTGCCTGGCGGATGGCCTGGAAAATGGAAGCATTAATGAGGCGTGCGGAGTTTGGGCGGTTCATGAAGTCCTCCGTCCTGCTTGGCGCGTGCCTTACAGGCAGGCTGCTCAAAAACAGGTGGTTCACTGGCTTTGTGCCAGGCGGGAGATACTTAATGCCAGCTTGGGGGCCGAACAATGTCAGTCTGAAATCGTCGAAAACACCAAATTAAGGTGTTTTGCGAGATTTGATATGTATTTGACGGCAGTTGGTCTGATCCGGATTTCAGGGACTGCTTTCTGCTTCTATGGAATTGAGATAAGGCTCTATAATCATTGCAAATTTGCGGATGATCTTTTCGATGTAGGCAGGGTCGCTGTGGAACTCCTGCTGGAAGATCATGCCACGGATGAAAGAGCGCCAGATGAGCAGGATGAGAACCATATCCTGCGAGGCTTCCTCATCCAGACCGGGGGGCAGGAAAAACTGGTTGAGCTGCTCATTCCAGTCTTCCAGTTTTGGCGAAATGCGCTCAGACAGAGCCTTATCTGTGCGTGTGGCCATGATGATCTCAGAAAAAGCACGGCCTTCCGGCGTGTCGACGATGTTCTTCCAGTAGGACACCATTGCGTCGCCAAGGTCGCCATCACTTGGCTGCGTGATTTGCGGTAAGGGGAAGGAGCTTGCGCTTTCCTTCTGAAAATGGCGCAGGACTCTTGAGAGGAGGAAATCGACAGTGCCGATCACCAGATCCTCCTTGGTGGGGAAATGGTGCATTAACGCGCCGCGGCTGACGTCTACGCCTTCCAGCACGCGGTTGATAGAGGTTTCCGCATAGCCAAGCCGGTCAAGACAATCGATAGTCGACTTGATGAGGGCTTTGCGTGTGTTTTCACCGCGCTGCTTCTTCTTGTCCAACTTGCTTCCCATGACCAATCTTAGAGCACGTTGCGTTCATTTGCATTCACGCATCGGACTCTAACTTTCTTGTTGGAGCGAATTCTTGTCGTTTGATTGAAACAATCAAACGGAATGCGCCCTAGCCTTAAGACGGAGTTTCTCTGAATGAGTTGACGTATTGGGAACTGTTATATACCGTACGAATGGTATGTAAAAGAGGTTTCCGTTTAGATGAGTATGAAAATCGCGGAAAATCAGAGCTTTAATAACCAGAAGTCGCCTATTCGCATCGGGGGTGCCTGCGGCTTTTGGGGTGATTCCAGCGCGTCAACGGGGCAGTTGTTGCGGGCGGGGGACCTTGATTACATCGTTTACGACTACCTTGCCGAGATTACGCTTTCCATCATGGCAAGAGCGCGTCAGAAGTCTCCTGATCTTGGATATGCAACAGATTTTGTCGAGCAGGTGCTTGGTCTCAATCTGAAGGGGATTGCGGCCTCCAAGACAAAGATCCTGAGCAATGCGGGAGGGGTTAATCCCGAAAGCTGTGCTGCCAAAATCCGCGAGCTGATTGCGGCGCAGAAGCTGGATCTGAAGGTTGCTGTTGTGACAGGTGATGACCTGCTGGATAACGCTGCCTCTTATCATGCCACTGGTGTTTCCGAGATGTTTTCCGGTGAGGCTTTCCCGAAGCCGGAGAAGGTTGCGTCCATCAATGCCTATCTGGGTGCGCAGCCTGTTGTGGCGGCTTTGGCAGCGGGCGCGGATATTGTGATTACGGGCCGGTGTGCGGACAGTGCGTTGACATTGGCTGCGTGTGCACATGCTTTTGGTTGGGGCTGGGCTGATTATGACCGGCTCGCGGCAGGTAGTCTTGTGGGGCACCTGCTGGAATGCGGTACGCAAGTCACGGGCGGCAACTTTACAGACTGGCGGGATGTGCCGGATGTGAAGAAGATCGGCTACCCGATTGCGACGGTTTATGAAGACGGCAGCTGTGATCTCAGTAAGCCGGACGGCAGCGGTGGGCTGGTGAGTGTTGGCACAGTTGCCGAGCAGCTGGTTTACGAGATCGGCGATCCGCAAGCCTATCTTCTCCCTGATGTGACCTGCGATTTTTCCGCAGTGAGCGTTGAGGGGAAAGATGCGCAGTGCGTGCATGTTAGCGGGGCGAGGGGGGCTCCTGCGCCGGATCATCTGAAGGTTTCGGCGACTTGGGCGGATGGGTTCCGTGTCGGGTTGATGGTGCCGTATCTGGGCTTTGAGGCTGGCGATAAGGCACAGGCTCTCGCTGAGCTTGCGGTGGGGCGTGCGGAGAGCGTTCTGAAACGGCTTGGTGCGCCGGGCTATCAGGAAGTCTCTGTCGAGGTTGTGGGGGCAGGGTCGCAGAGCGGGGAGGCTCCTGTCGGTGATGGCGGCTATGAAGAGGTCGTGTTGAAGATTGCCGCGCGGCATGTGGATCAGCGGGCTGCTGGTTTGCTGCTGCGCGAGTTGGTTGGGCTGGGCTTGTCTGTCGCTCCGGGGATGGCGACGTTCAACGGCGGACGTCCGAAACCTTCTCCAGTGGTGCGGTTGTTCTCCTTCCTCGTTTTGCAGTCAGCGGTGACGCCCAGGGTTTCTCTGGAGGGTGAGCGGGTTTCATTTGATCAGGTGGTTACCACAGGCTCGCAGGGGGCGGTGGAGGCCACTGAGCTTCCGGTAGTGCCGGCCTGTGATGAGGCGATGAGGGTGGTCCCGCTGATCAAGCTGGCGTATGCGCGGAGTGGGGACAAGGGCGATAAGGCGAATGTCGGTGTGATCGCACGTCAGGCCGAGTGGTTGCCGTGGATTGCCGCGGCGCTGACGGAAGAGGCTGTTGCGAAGACCTTTGCGCATTTCGAACCGGGCAAGGTCTCCCGGTTTTATCTGCCGGGCTGTCATGCGCTGAACTTTCTGATTGATGATGTGCTTGGCGGGGGTGGTGTTGCCAGTTTGAGGTTGGATCCTCAGGCGAAGGCGTACAGCCAGATCCTGCTCAGGCACGCTGTTCCGGTTCCACACTCCATTGCGCAGGAGGTGTTGTGATGAGCGATACGCCAATCTCACCGGCTGTTCTTGTTACCCGTCAGGATGGCTGGGTGACGATTACGCTGAATCAGCCGGAGAAGCGGAATCCGCTGACGGGTGAGGTGATTGCGGAAATCTCGGCGGTTCTGACTGAGGTGCGGGATGATCGCAGTGTGCGTGGCATTACGTTCACCGGAGCTGGTGGGGTGTTTTGTGCTGGTGGTGATCTGAAAGCCTTTCAGCAGATCATGGTTGGTGGGGATGAGGCGGAAGCCATTGCGCAGAAAACCAGTCTGGAAGCAGCGACGTTTTTTGGATTGATCGCCCATCAGCCGCAGGTGACCGTGGCTCTGGTGGACGGTGCAGCGATGGCTGGTGGTCTTGGACTGGCGTGTGCATGTGATTTTGTACTGGCTACGCAGGAGGCGAAATTTGCTTTCACCGAAACGCGGCTTGGTCTGCCGCCCGCGCAGATTGCACAATACGTAACCAAGCGTCTAGGTTATCAAAAGGCCAAGAAAATGCTTGTCTTGGGAAGCAGGCTGACTGGCGGAGAGGCCTATCTTATTGGTCTGGTGGATAAGGCTGTTGCTGGTCATGCCGAGCTTGAGGCTGCGGAAGGTGAAATAAAACAGCAGGTTATGGCTTGTGCGCCAGGTGCTGTTGCCGCCACAAAGCGGGTTGTTGAGGAGACGCTTATTCTTGAGCAAGATGAGCTGCGCCAGAGTGCGGCGGCTCATTTTGCAAAGGCAATCGTTGGGGATGAGGGACAGGAAGGTGTGAAGTCGTTTTTGCAAAAACGCAAACCATCTTGGTCCCCTTAAATTTCGGGGTATTCTTTTCCCTCGGAACAGATGTTCGAATGCGGTGAAGGAAGAAGAAATAGTGAGTCTGCTCAACTTATCTGAGCAGACTAAAATGCCGAAGCTTATCGCGCAAAAACGATAGTGTTGGAAACCAGTGGGGAGACTGAACCAACACATAGAGGAGGAAATATGGGCACACAGTACGCACTGCCAATCGAGATGCTACAAAAATGGGCCAAAGAGAAGCCGAATGCGGTTTATCTGAGCCAGCCTGTAAACCGTGAGTACATTAAATTCACTTGGGCAGAATGTTATGACGCTGTCCGGCGTATGGCGACAGCATTGCAGTCAATGGGTTTCCAGCCGGGCGACAGAATCGGCATTCTTTCCAAGAACTGCGCTGAGTGGTTTCTTGCTGACTTTGCCATTCAGGCTGCTGGCTTTGTTTCCGCGCCAATCTATTACACGGCCTCCGCAGATACGATCAGCTACATTGTGGACCATGCGGATGTGAAAGCCGTGTTCATGGGCAAGCTGGACGACCTTGCGCCGAGTGAGGCCGGTATCCGCGATGGCGTGATCAAGATTGCGTTTCCCTACAAAACCATCGACTGCGAATACAGCTGGAAAGAGCTGCTCAAGGCACATGAGCCTATCGCGGAAGACAAGATTGCCAAGCCGGAACTGGATGACCTGTTCTCCGTTGTTTACACCTCCGGTTCTACGGGCAACCCAAAGGGCGTTGAAGTCAGCTACCGCAACATCGCTTTTGGTGCATGGTCTCCGAGCCAGACTATGGAGCTGCATGGCGACGAGCGCATGATCTCCTATCTGCCACTGGCGCACATCACGGAACGCGCGCTTGTTGAACATGTGAGTGTTTATTCGGGAGTGGTGGTGAGCTTTGTGGAGTCTCTGGACTCCTTTGCAGATGACCTGCGTGCGGCTGATGTGACCATGTTCATTTCCGTGCCGCGCCTCTGGATGAAGTTCCAGGCGGGTATTCTCGCCAAGCTTCCGCAGGAGAAGCTGGACAGGTTTTTGAAGATCCCGGGCCTGAGTTGGTATGTGAAGCGCAAGATCCGCAAGCAGCTTGGTCTGAGCAATGCCAAGATTATCGGCAGTGGTTCTGCGCCGATCTCACAGGCGGTTCTGGAATGGTATCAGAAGTTGGGCATCAACATCACTGAAGGCTGGGGCATGACCGAGACCGCTGGTCTTGCATGCTCTCACCATCCGTTCCGTGCAGACAAGATTGGCACAATCGGTACGCCGCTTGAGGGACTGGAGATCAAGATCACCGATGAGGGTGAGTTACTCATCCGCGGGGACTCCGTCACCAAGGGTTACTACAAGGATCCTGATCTGACGAAGGAAACCATCGAAGACGGTGGCTGGTTCCACACTGGCGACAAAGTGGAGCAGGATGCAGACGGCTACTTGCGTATTACTGGCCGTGTGAAGGAGATCTTCAAATCCTCCAAAGGCAAGTACATTGCACCTGTGCCGATTGAGGCGATGCTCTTTGATAACACCTATGTGGAGCAAGCTTGTGTGATGGGGTCTGATCTGGCGCAGCCTGCGGCGGTCGTGTTCCTTTCTTCCGAAACCACCATCGGTCTTTCGCGGGAAGACGTTCGCAAGAGTCTTGAGAAAACCTACAAGAGCATTAACAGCTCCGTGGAAAGCCATCTGAAGCTGGGCGCGATTGTGGTCGCCGAGGATATGTGGACGATCGAAAACGGCTATCTCACCCCGACCATGAAGATCAAACGCGGGCTTCTTGAAGATCGTTATCGGGAATTGGTGCGGGCTGTGCCTGGCCGTTCTGTGGTTTGGGAAGACGAATGCATCACCAAGGCTGATGCGCAAGTTTGAAAGGATACAGATGGTTCGGGGTGACATGGTCACCCCGGGTCGGGCTTTCGGGGCGGACGCCTCTTTTTGAATAAGCCAGCGCGCACGCGTGGCAGGGAGAAATTTGGAATGAGCAGTGAACCGTCCCGTTACGCATCCGTTTTGCGTGATGGGTTGTTTGATGGGCAAACCGTCATTGTAACCGGGGGAGGCAGCGGGATTGGTCGCTGTATCGCTCATGAGCTGGCAGCGCTGGGTGCCCACACCGTTCTCCTTGGCCGTAAAATGGCGAAACTTGACAGCGTAGCTGATGAAATCCGTGCTGATGGCGGTGCGGTTTCAGCCTATTCGCTCGATATCCGCAAGGAAGAGGCTGTTACCGAAACTGTTGCCCAGATCGTTGCTGATCGCGGTGTGATCCATGGTTTGGTGAACAATGCAGGCGGGCAGTATCCAAGCCCTGCGGCGGCAATCAAGAAAAAGGGCTTTGACGCGGTTGTCGAAACCAACGTGACCGGCGGTTTCCTGATGGCGCGTGAGGTTTACAACCAGAGTATGCGTAAGGCCAAGGGCGGTGCCATTGTCAATATCGTTGCGGATATGTGGCGCGGTATGCCGGGCATGGCGCACTCCGGTGTGGCGCGGGCTGGTATGCAGAACCTGACCATGACGCTGGCCGTGGAATGGGCGGAAGCTGGCGTGCGGGTGAATGCGGTTGCGCCGGGTTGGATCGCGTCTTCCGGCTTTGACACCTACGACGAAAACTTCATCAAGAACATGTTTGCACGGATGGCAGGCAACAACCTTGCGCGCCGTATGGGGACTGAGTCCGAGGTTGCCTCGCTGGTGAACTTCCTGCTGTCTCCGGGGGCTGCGTTCATGACTGGTCAATGCATTGGCGTTGATGGTGGTGCGCCGCTCTGGACCAATTTGATGCCGGTTGGCGACAATGCCAACATGACGGAATACCAGGGGTTTCATCGCTATGAGAAACCGAAGGCGCTTCAGGCCTGGGAGAAAGAAAAATGCCCAAGCTAACCTCTACGGTTGATCGCGGTGGCGCTGCGTTTTCTCAAAACAAGGCTTTCATGGAAGCCCTGATTGCGGAGTTTCGCGGCTATGAAGCAAAGGTTCGCGAGAACTCTGAAAGCAAGCGCGGGAAGTTTGAAAAGCGCGGACAGTTGCTGCCGAGGGATCGGGTGAGCCTGCTGCTCGATCGCGGTGCGCCGTTTATGGAAATCTCCACTCTTGCTGGCCTGAAGATGCATGATGACGATGGGAAGAAGAACGCTGCTGGTGGCGGTTCGATTGCGGGTATCGGTTATGTAGCTGGAAAGCGCTGCCTTGTGGTGGCGACAGACTCTGCCATCAAGGGCGGGTCTGTCTCTCCAATGGGTTTGAAGAAGACACTGCGTCTTCAGGAGATTGCCAAAAAGCAGAAGTTGCCCATGGTGGCGCTGACGGAAAGCGCTGGCGCGAACCTCATGTATCAGTCCGACCTGTTTGTTGAGGGCGGGCGGGCGTTTGCCAATCAGGCACGTATGTCTGCTGCTGGCATTCCGCAGGTGACTGTGGTGCATGGCTCCTCGACCGCTGGTGGGGCCTATATGCCGGGGCTTTCTGACTACACTGTTGTGGTGCGCGGTAAGTCGAAGATCTTTCTGGCCGGTCCTCCATTGCTGAAAGCGGCAACGGGTGAGATTGCGACGGATGAAGAGCTGGGTGGTGCGGAGCTGCATTACAACACAGCTGGTACTGCGGAATACATGGCAGAGGATGATGCCCACGGGGTTGAGACTGCCCGTGAGATTGTGGGTCACTTGCCATGGCAGGCGCCGTTAGAGGCGGAAGGTGGTGTGCAGCCGTTTTATGATGCTGAAGAACTGCTTGGTATCGTGCCGGAGGATTCCAAGAAGCCGTATGACGTGCGCGAGATTATTGCGCGGGTTACCGATGGCTCTGACTTCCTTGATTTTAAGAAGGAGTTTGGCGCGGCGACTGTTTGCGGACATGCACGGATTGATGGGCAGGCCGTTGGCATCTTGGGCAATAACGGCCCGATTGATCCGCAGGGCGCGGTGAAGGCTGCGCAGTTCATTCAGCTGTGCTGCCAGAGTAATACGCCGCTGCTGTTTTTGATGAACACCACTGGCTATTTGGTGGGCCGGGATGCGGAGACAGGCGGGATCGTCAAGCACGGGTCCAAGATGATTCAGGCGGTTGCCAATGCGACGGTTCCCAAAGTGACCATTGTGGTTGGCGGTGCGTGGGGTGCGGGCAACTACGGTATGTGTGGTCGTGGGTTTGATCCGGATTTCATCTTCTCGTGGCCATCGGCCAAGGTTGGTGTGATGGGACCGGAGCAGGCGGCGACGGTGATGAAGATCATCACGGAAGAGAAGTTTGCGAAGATGGGGCAGCAGATCCCCGATGGCATGACCGATCAGATGGCGCAGAAGATTATTGACCAGATGTCGCCGGAGACCACAGCGCTTTTTGCATCGGCGCGGCTTTGGGATGACGGGATCATTGATCCGCGAGACACGCGCCGCGTTGTTTCGCTTGCGCTTTCCGTTTGTGCGGATGCCAGAAAACGCGAGCTTAATCCAACAGCATTCGGGGTCGCACGCGGCTAGGCAGAGCAGCGCATCAGGATACCTCGAGTACAGTTCAACATGAGGGTTGCACGATGGAATATACTGAAGAACATCGGAAGATGAAGAGCGCGGTGGTCAAGTTCGTTGAGGCCGAAATCAACCCGCATGTTCAGGAGTGGGAGGAGGCAGGTATCTTCCCCGCGCATGAACTCTTCAAGAAGATGGGCGATCTGGGTTTTCTTGGTGTCAACAAGCCTGAAGAGTATGGCGGGATGGGCCTTGATTACTCCTATCAGGCCATGACCATTGAAGCGCTTGGCGCGTGTACCTGTGGCGGTGTGCCGATGGCGATTGGCGTGCAGACCGATATGGCAACACCGGCGCTTGCCCGTTTCGGTTCTGACGAGTTGCGCCGTGACTATCTGTCACCTGCCATTGCTGGTGACATGGTGGCGTGTGTGGGGGTGTCTGAGGCCTCGGCTGGGTCTGATGTGGCGAACATCAAGACAACAGCTCGCAAGGACGGGGATGACTATGTGATCTCTGGTTCCAAGATGTGGATCACCAACTCTACACAGGCGGACTACATGTGCATGCTGGCGAACACCAGTGACGGGCACAAGCACCAGAACAAATCTTTGATCATTGTGCCGATGGATAGTCCGGGGGTCACCAAGTCTGAGCGTTTGAACAAGCTGGGGCAGCGGTCCTCTGATACAGCGCAGATTTTCTTTGATGATGTTCGTGTTCCGCAGCGCAATCTGATTGGGGCTGAAGGTGCTGGTTTCATGTACCAGATGATGCAGTTTCAGGAGGAGCGGCTCTGGTGCGCGCTGTCGATGATTGATGGCATGGACCGGATCATTAAGCTGACGGAAGACTATTGCCGTGACCGTGCTGCGTTCAACCAGAGCATTCTGGATTTTCAGGTGGTCCACTTTCGCCTTGCGGAGCTGCGCACAGAAGTGGAGCTGCTGCGTGCGCTTTCCGAGAAGTGCGTGGAGTCCATGGTGCGCGGGGAGAATGTGACACGGCTTGCGTCTATGGCCAAGCTGAAGGCTGGGCGTCTGTCCCGTGAGCTTTCGGACGCTTGTCTGCAGTACTGGGGCGGTATGGGGTACATGTGGGACAGCCCTGTGAGCCAGTTCATGCGGGATACCCGTTTGACCTCTATTGGCGGTGGTGCGGATGAAGTGATGCTGTCCATCATCTGCAAGCTGGATGGCACTTTGCCTAACCCGAAGAAAAACCGTGCGATGCAAAAGGAGGCAGCTGAATAAGCTGCTTTCCCAGCCCCTGATTAGAGGCGCATCTTTTCCGGCAGTGTGAAAGGGAATTTTCGATGTTTGATAGCGTTTTGGTCGCCAATCGGGGGGAGATCGCCCGCCGGGTGTTCCGCACTGCGCGGCAAAAGGGCTATCGGAGTATTGCTGTTTATTCCGAGGCTGATGCAACCGCTCCTCATGTGGACGACGCTGATATTGCAGCGTGTATTGGCGGGGCGACACCAGCTGACTCTTACCTGAAGATTGATGCAATCTTGGAAGCGGCTCGCAAAACCGGCGCTCAGGCTGTGCATCCGGGCTACGGGTTTCTTGCAGAAAACGCGGAGTTCGCGCGGGCCTGTGTGGAGGCTGGTCTGGTGTTTGTTGGTCCGCCAGCAGAAGCTATTGAGCTGATGGGCTCCAAGCGGCTTTCCAAACTGCGGATGATTGAGGCTGGGGTGCCGTGTGTTCCGGGGTATTCTGGTGCTGATCAGTCTTTGGGAACGCTGGTGGCTGAGGCGGCGCGTATTGGTGTGCCGCTGATGATCAAGGCGTCTGCCGGTGGGGGCGGGCGCGGTTTGCGGCTGGTTGAGGACCTGAACGGGCTTGAGGACAAGCTGGCTGCTGCGGCTTCTGAAGCTGTAAATGCGTTTGGCAGTGGCGAGCTTATTCTAGAGAAGGCGGTGATCAATCCGCGTCACGTGGAAATTCAGGTGTTTGCGGATAACCACGGCAATGTGGTGCATCTGGGGGAGCGGGATTGTTCTGTTCAGCGGCGACACCAGAAGGTGATTGAGGAAGCGCCGGGGCCATCTGTGACGCCGGAAATCCGTGCAGCGATGGGGCAGGCTGCTGTTGAGGCGGCGCGGGCGATTGGGTATCGCGGGGCCGGCACTGTGGAGTTTCTGCTGGCGGAAGATGGTAGTTTCTACTTCATGGAGATGAACACCCGCTTGCAGGTAGAGCATCCTGTGACTGAGGAGATTACCGGTCAGGATCTGGTTGCATGGCAGCTAGACGTGGCGGCGGGTAAGCCGTTGCCTGTGATGCAGGATGACATCTGCTTTAGCGGTCATGCCATGGAACTGCGGCTTTATGCGGAAGATGCGGACGCTGGTTTCCTGCCGCAGACGGGTACTGTTCTGGCGTGGAACGGTGACGAACTTGCCTTGCGTGTTGACAGTGCCATTGAGCAGGGCAGTGAGATCTCGTCCTATTACGATCCTATGATTGCCAAGCTGATTGCGCATGGTAGCGATCGGGATGAAGCACGGCGCAAGTTGCTGCGTGGGCTGGATGAGTTGGTTTTGCAAGGGGTGGTTCATAACGGGCCCTTCCTGAAAAGTGTATTGCTGGATGAGGTGTTTGCTGCTGGTGAAGCGACAACGGCGTTTCTGAATGATCGGGAGCTGGGATCAGTTGCTGCTGACGCAACGCGGGAGCTTATGCGGGATCTTGCAGTGTGTTTGTTTGCACGCAGCAACGGTCAGAGCCGTTGGACGACTGCGACGCCGTTGCCCGTGAAGATCAAGCTGGATGGTGAGGAGACGACGGTTCGCGAGGACCTGCATATTCTGAGTGATGTGGATCGCGGAGGCATCATTTTTGAAGCTGATGGGGTACGCCGGTCTGCCTTTGTGAGCGAAGCTCCTGAGGGTGGTCTCTGGATTTCTCTGGAAGGACAGACGCAGTTCTTTGAGGAGCAGAGCTTCAGTACCAAGAAAGATGAAAGTGCGGCTGCTGGCAGCTCTATCATCGCACCGATGCCGGGGGCTGTTGTGGCACTTAAGACCGAGCAGGGGGCGCAAGTTTTCAAAGGGGATGTGCTGTTGGTTCTGGAAGCCATGAAGATGCAGCATGAGTTGACCGCGCCGAGGGACGGCATTGTCGCCGAGCTTGGAACACAGGAAGGGGCGCAGGTGAACAGCCGCGATGTGCTGGTTCGTCTGGCAGAGGAAAGTGCCTGACCTTCTTTTGAAAGCCCGCTGATTTTGCCTAGAGCATGTCGCGTTTATATGAATTCACGCACTAAGCTCTAAGCGTTTATTTTTACGCGTATTCTTCTCCGAAAACCGGACCCACTTTTCTGGAATACGCTCTAGGAGAATTTGATGAGTTTGAACCTTCCTGACTTTGGCTTGAAGCGTAAGTCGACCATGTTCAGCGATGAGCATGAGGCGTTTCGTGATGTGCTTTCCCGCTTTATCGCCAAGGAGATTTCGCCTTACGTTTCGCAGTGGGATGAGGTCAATGAATTTCCTCGCGAACTCTACAAGAAAGCAGCAGATATTGGTCTGCTCGGGCTCATGTTTCCGGAAGAATATGGTGGGACTGGCGTTGATTATCCGCTGTCTTATCTGGCCTCCGTTGAGCTGGGGCGTGCGGGCAGTGGTGGCATCAGCGCGGGCTTGATGAGTCATGCCATTGGCACGCCACCGATCGCGCATCTTGGGTCTGATCAGTTGAAGGCGCGGGTGATCCCCTCTGTCTTGGCGGGCGAGAAAATTTCGGCGCTTGCTATTACCGAGCCAGGTGGTGGGTCTGATGTTCAGAACCTGAAGACGGTGGCTCGCCGTGACAATGGCCACTACATCCTGAATGGGGAGAAGACCTTCATTACCTCCGGTATGCGGGCTGACTATTACACCGTTGCGGTCCGGACCGGTGATACGGGTATGGGCGGTATCTCGCTGATGCTGGTCGAGAAGGGGATGGAGGGATTTTCCCAGACGCCGTTGAAGAAGATGGGGTGGTGGGCCTCTGATACGGCGACACTGCATTTTGATAATGTGAATGTGCCAGTGGAGAACCTGATTGGCGGCGAGAATGCCGGGTTCATGGGCATCATGATGAACTTTAACAACGAGCGGTTGTTCCTCAGCTGCGCCTGCTACGGGCACATGCTAGGCGTTTTTGAAGAAGCGCTGAGTTGGGCGCAGCAACGTGAGACGTTTGGCAAACCGCTTATTTACCGGCAAGTCATTCGGCATAAGTTCGTTGATATGGCGATGAAGATGCAGGCGGTGCGCGCTGTTCTGGAGGAGCTGACCCAGCGCTTGCAGTTGGGAGAAAGCCCGATCACCGAAATCTGTATGGCGAAGAACCTTGCAACAAGTACGCTGGAATATGTGGCGAACGAGTGCCTTCAAATCCTTGGCGGGGCTGGTTACATGCGTGGCACCAAGGTGGAGCGTATCTACCGCGAGACCAAGGTGATGACGATTGGCGGTGGGTCCTCCGAGATTATGAAGGATCTGGCCAGTCGGCAGATGGGTATCTGAGTGTTCTGTTTGGTATGAAAAAAGCCCCGCCATTGGACGCGGTGAACTCACAGGTGCGGGTGGCAATAGTCTTCTTAGGGGATAAGTGGTCTTTCCAATGTGGGGTTCTGAGATGGCAGATACGCGAAAGGGTGGCTGTGATTGTGGGGGGGCAGGTGATCGTGGGGAAGGTGCGTTCAGCAATGATCGCTGGGATGATCCTGAACGACTTTCTGTGAGGAGAAGTTTGGTCCCCGTGGGGGATATCACCGCATTTGAGCGGATCATGGGAGCCTCCGATATCTTTCCCATCAACTACCTGAGCCGCGGGGCGACGGCTGCAAGGTCGATCTGTAAGGTTCAGGTTTATCGGGAG
The DNA here is from genome assembly GCA_947494035.1 of uncultured Pseudovibrio sp. GTDB lineage: Bacteria > Pseudomonadota > Alphaproteobacteria > Rhizobiales > Stappiaceae > Pseudovibrio. The sequence goes on from CANLTN010000024.1 coordinate 16,909, forward strand.
GGGCATATCCCTGCCGGGGCGGGCTCAGGATTTCTGGTGGCACCAAACCTGCTTCTGACCAACAACCACGTGATCAAATCGCGCAATTCGGCGGCCCTTTCATCGGCCATTTTTCGCTACGAGATGAATGAGGAATTCAAGCTGGATCGAAGTGTCGAGTTTTCGATCACGGATGAGATCTTCTTTACCAGCCCGAACAATGAGCTGGACTTCAGTTTTGTATCTGTCGAGGAGGGCAATAAGGAGAATGTTGCCTTGTCCGACTTTGGTTTTCTGAAGTTGCTGCCGCAATCTGGCAAGGCGGTGAAAGGTGAGCCTGTTTCAGTTATTCATCACCCGAATGGCGGGCTGAAGAGCCTCTCTCTGCGCAACAGCAAGATCATGAGTGTCAAAGATCACTTCATTACTTATTCCAGCGACACGCTGCCGGGTTCTTCGGGTGCGCCGGTGCTGAATGATCAGTGGCTGCCGGTGGCGTTGCATCATCGCAGTGTTTCTCACCCTTCACAGCGGAACCACTGGATTGCCAATCGGGGCATCCGGATTAGTTCCATCCTCGACTATCTGAAGTTGTATGCGGCAAAGCGTGACACGGACGCTGCAAAAATTATTCAGCTTCTTGGCCTGTAATTTCCTTGCAATATCAGCGCACTAGAGATGCGGGTACGGTGATGTACGTAGTGCGAAGTGACTAGTAAGTAAACTGCATATATCAATCCCCTTTTCCGCGAATGCTGTTAGACAGGCCCTAACAAATATAAGAAAAATCGACATGGCAGATCCATGAAAAGATCCAGCGTAATAAGCACAGCACTTCTGGGAATTCTGGGAAGCGTACTCTTGAGTGGCGCGGCTGTTGCACAAGAGTGTCCAGCTGCGGATACGATGAAGCACGGTATCGTTCTCATAAACAACGGCATTCCGGCCCGTTTGTTTGTTCGGCAAGATGATGCTGGGCAGATTACCGAGCTTCAGCTGGACGAGAGATTTGTAGTTATTCGCGACCAGATTCACGTTCATGAGCGGGGATTATTCCTTTCCTATGAACGCGAAGCTCACATCAACCGAACCTACGTGCCTGATGTTCCTTTTTCCGAGTTCTTTCCGCTGGAAACGGGGAAGGTCTGGGAAGCATCAGTCAATGTGTTTGAGAACGAGGAGATTGTTCGCAGTGGTGTACCCTACAAGTATTCCGTGGGCGAGCTGGGGCACTTGCAGGTTGGTGGCTGTGCCTACGATGTTCTTGATGTGACGATGGAGACGGAGAGCCCAGAAGGGGACGCGATCGTCACCAAGTATGCCTACAGCCCTGAACTGGGTACGATCCTCAAAGGTGAGGGCAAGCATCTTTGGGCATCTGAGAGCGGTGTGATGCAGTTTGATGAGTTGCGTCCGGTCCGCAGCAAGATGTTTCCTTGATTGAAAAGGGGAGACACAGGCCTCCCCCTGATAGGCGATTAAGCCAGAACTTCGCGGCTGATCAGTTCCTTCATGATCTCCGAGGTGCCGCCATAGATGCGCTGTACGCGTGCATCCACGAAGGCGCGGGAAACGCCGTATTCTCTCATGTAACCGTAGCCACCATGAAGTTGGAGGCAGCCGTCAACAACGCGGCCCTGCATTTCGGTGGAGCCGAGCTTGGCCATGCTGACGGTGGTGTTGTCGAGCTTGCCTTGCAGGAAGAGGGTGCAGCACTCGTCAATGAAAGCGCGGTGAACACGGACGTCAGTTGCCATCTCGGCCATCTTGAAGCGGGTGTTCTGTAGAGTAGCAACTGGACGACCGAAAGCTTGACGTTCCTTGACGTAGTCAGTGGTCATTGCCATCACGCCTTCTGCGGCTGCAACTGCACCCACGGCGAGGGTAAGTCGTTCGCGTGGGAGTTCGTTCATCATGATGTGGAAGCCGGTATCCACCTTGCCGAGCAAGGCACTGGCGGGAACGCGCAGGTCTTGGAAGAACAGCTCGGATGTGTCTGAAGAATGCAGTCCGATCTTGTCGAGGTTCTGGCCGCGCTTGAACCCGGGGTTGTCTGCGTCAACGAGGAAAAGGCTGGTTCCCTTGGAGCCGGAAACGTCCAGATTGGTGCGCGCCACAACGATAACAACATCTGCGTGCTGGCCGTTTGTAATGAAGATTTTGCTGCCGTTGAGGATGTAATCGTCACCGTCTTTACGGGCGATTGTGCGGATGCCTTGAAGGTCAGAACCTGCGGCTGGTTCGGTCATTGCGATGGCACCAACGCACTCACCTGTGACCATTTTGGGCAGGTACTTTTGCTTTTGCTCTTCGGTTCCCTGATTGAGGATATAGGGGGCAACAATGTCTGAGTGAACGCTTAGGGATACGCCCAAACCGGAACAGTTGGCGCGGGTGAATTCTTCAATGATGACCATGGAGAACAGGAAGTTGGTGCCAAACCCGCCGTATTCTTCCGGGGTATCAACGGAGAGCAGGCCCTGTTCGCCCATCTTGTTCCAGATGTCACGGGGGAAGATATCTGCCTTCTCCCATTCGTCATAGTGCGGGAGAATTTCTGCTTCAATGAACCGCTTTACATTGTCGCGAAACAGCTCCAGTTCACTCTTCAGGTCTTCGTCAATCATATCCATCCCTTTGTATTTATGTATGAAACGCTTCCTGCCTTGATCATCTCCCATCAGTGATCCGGAGGTGTTTCATGACGTTTGGGGGAAGCCTAAGGGACGTGAACATCCAGCGCAACTGGTGATGAGTATTAGGTGACCGGAATGATTGGTGTTGCCGATGGCTTGACACGTTGATGCGGGTCTTTATATTAGAAATAACTAAATTAGAATAATTTGTAGTTTGATCCGGATCTGATCCGGTCTCTGATCAAACTCTCACTCAACCGATGTTTCCTCTGACGGGGAAAGTGCGAGAATAAACTATGACCGAGTTTACCCCATATGCCTCGTTAGCCGGAGGTATTTTGATCGGCTTGTCTACTGTTATCCTGCTGCTTGCCAATGGGCGCATTGCGGGGATTAGCGGGATTTACAGCCGCTTGTTTGAAACGGGCAAGCTTGCTAATGGCAAGTCGGCCTGGGTTCAGGGCGAAAAGGGCTGGCAACTGGCGTTTGTTGTTGGTTTGCTGCTGGCGCCGCTGCTGCTGATGGCAGGGGGATATGAGATTGTGCAGGTGTTTACAGGCAATCTGACGCTGATGGCGATTGCGGGAGTTCTTGTGGGGTTTGGCTCTGTGTTTGGTAGCGGGTGTACCAGCGGGCATGGGGTTTGCGGCTTGTCGCGTTTGTCCGTTCGGTCGCTGGTTGCGACGGTCACCTTCATGTCGGTGGGTGCGATTGTGGTGTTTGTTCTTCGTCATGTGGTGGGAGGATAATATGCAACGTATTATCGCGGGTTTGCTGGCTGGTCTTATCTTCGGCGTTGGGCTGGTTATTTCGGGAATGAGCAATCCTTTGAAGGTGCAAAACTTCCTTGATGTGTTTGGCAACTGGGACCCAAGTCTCGCCTTTGTCATGGGCGGAGCCATTCTGGTGGCGCTGCCGTTTTTCCGTCTGGCCCGCTCTTTGCCGCGTCCATTTGTGGCGGATGATTTCCGGATGCCGACGGTTCAGCAGATTGATAAGCGGCTGGTTTTTGGCTCTGCAATTTTCGGCGCGGGATGGGGATTGATTGGTTTGTGCCCCGGACCGGCTCTGGTTTCGTTCTCCTTGCTGACGCCCGAGGCGATTGTGTTTGTGGTGTGTATGACGGGCGGAATGCTGCTTGCACGATTTCTGGCCAATCAGGCGATGCGGCGGGCTCTCAAAGAATCCTGATGCAACATGCATTTCTTATACAAATCATGGATTTGTAATTGTATATTGCGATGCATATGAACGCCGGTGGTTTGCCAAAGGCAGAAGATAACACTCAGACTAACTTGAAGGTGCCAGCTAATGTTCTCTAGTCTAGTTCAGAAAATTTCAGGCGGTGATGGTGGCAATGGACAGCTGGAAGCGCGTCAGATTGCCGAGGATTACTGGGTCGCGGGGCAGCTTTCTCCCGAGGACTTGAAGACAGCGCGGGAGCAGGGCTTCCGGTCAATTGTTTGCAACCGTCCGGATGACGAAGAAGCGAACCAGCCGACGTATCTGGAGGTTTCTGGTGCTGCTGAAGCGCTAGGGCTGGAGCACGTTTACATTCCGATTGGAACGGGGACAGATTTTGCGGTCGCGGGGCAGGAGTTGACTGACTTTCTTGCACAGGCACCGCGACCTGTGCTGGCGTATTGCCGGAGTGGGCACCGTTCGACGGTGTTGTGGAACGCGATTAATACGTGAGTGCTATCAAATCGTTAGATGCGATGATGCCAGTGAAGGAGACTTTGCTGGCATTTTTGCTGTCTGGCGGGCGGGTTTTGTTATGGCTGGCGGGGATAAGCTCTAGACGTTGAGGGCGATGACACCTAGTGCAATCAGGGTGATAATGGTTGCTGTAATGCGGACGCCGAGGTAATTTCGCGAGGTGACTTCCATGTTCTGCAGAAAGAAATCAACAAACAACATGCCAGAGAACAGGATGATAAGTCCAAGCAGGAAGATGATGGGTGCGGTAAACAGGAACAGGCACCAACCGGCAAGTGCGACAAAGTTACTCCATAACAGCAACCATGCCCGTCTGGGGTGAGGTGCGATAAAGAACATGCCCCATTGGGTTCCTGCCATGAAAGCAAGGATGACAAGGGCGTACAAACTTATCGCTACGATGGTTGCGCCCAAGACAGGCAAAAACGAGTAACCTATTGATAAACCTATAGCTCCAGCGATAAATGGGATGGTCCCGGCCAGAGCGAGGCAAGCATATAGCACTGGGAGTTCACGGTTCATCAGGTTTCAATCCTGCTCATTGCTACTTCTGGTAAAGGCTAGCGGCTAAGGCTGAAGGTAGTCCTGATACGAAGTTGTTCTTTTGAATGAACTGTTCAATACCTTAGGGTAACAAAGACCAGAGGCGTTCGACCATGATGCAAGAGATACTCGCAAAAGCCCGTTTGATCGCAGAAGAAGCTGGTGCATATGCGCTGGAAGTCTTTCATGAACGGGATAAGCTGCAGATCGATAGCAAGGGCCTGCTCGACTATGTGAGTGAGGCGGACCGTGAGGTTGAGCGGCGCATCAAAGCTGCACTGGCAGAGGCGTTTCCCAAGCATGGTTTCAAGGGGGAAGAAACGGGTGGTCTTATGGAGCCACCGTGCTGGGTTATTGACCCGATTGACGGGACGACCAACTACCTTTACGGGCGGCCAGACTTTTGTGTTTCCATGGCTTTTCTTGATGAAGAGGGGCCAGCTGTTGCGGTTGTTCATGCGCCTTTTCACCGCCGAACGATCTATGCGGCACGGGGGATAGGCGCGTTTGAGGATGGGGTGAGATTGCGGCCCAGACAGGCGTGTGACCATGAGCTGGTGGTGAACCTTTGCTTCAACTACAAACGGGAAAACCACCTGGACTTCTTGAAGAAGGTCAACCGGTTGGTGAGCGATCAGCATCAGATCCGGATTTGTGGTTCTGCGGCGTGGGCGCTGTGCGAGGCGGCGACCGGGCAGGTGGACGGGGCCTTTAATGGCTGCGTTTACAGTTGGGATGTGCTGGCGGGACAACTCATCTGCGCGGAGGCCGGCCTTGAGATCGGGCCTTACGTCTATGATCAGGGTGGTGTCTACACTTACCCGAAAGGTTCCGTGCTTGCGGATATCCTGGTGCCATACTTATAGCAAAACGCGGCTTGATGGCGGGGATATCCGGTTTGCGTTGTTTTGTGCGCTGATTTGCGCTGAAGCTGCGTTTTTTGCGTTGATCGGGTGTTTTGTGGGCGTGGCCTGACGAGCGCGTCGTTCTGGAAAAGTTATTCCCCTTGCAATTGGGTGGGATAGATTTGTTTTGACGCAGCTTTCTGACGGATTGGCACGGCATTATTGAGGGGTGGGTAATGCGACTGAATAAGATTTTGTCGTGCGAAGTAGGGTACCCTTTTATTCGGAATGGATTGATTGAGAATGACTGATGTGAAGAACTTGGTTGGGCTAAAGTTGCCAGCGCTGACATTGCGGGCGACGGATGGCAGTGACGTTGATTTGTCGGCGTCGTCCGGTCTTATTGTTGTCTATGCCTATCCGAGGACAAGTCCGCCCGATGGGGCTGCGATTGAAAGTTGGGATCTTATTCCGGGCGCGCGTGGCTGTACGCCTCAGTCCTGTGCGTTTCGTGATCACTTCAGTGAGTTGAAGGCTGTTGGGGCTGGTGCGGTGTTTGGGTTGTCTACTCAGTCTACAGAATATCAGTTAGAGGCTGCCGAGCGTTTGCATTTGCCGTTCTCGCTTCTGTCCGATGAGAAATTGGAGCTGGCACGAGCGCTTGATTTACCTAGTTTTGAAGCTGGCGGATTGGTTCTGCTTGAAAGGCTCACGATGATCATAAAGGACGGGGTGGTGGAACACGTTATGTTCCCTGTGAGTGATCCGGCGCAAAATGCCGAGGATGTGATCGAGTATTTGCGGCAAGCCAAGTGAACGCGACAAAACCCCGCCAGTACACCAATCCGGCGGGGTGTGTTGGTCAGGCGGCTTCTAGTTCTTCTTCTGGATAGACTTCTTTGATGCGGGTGGCGTAGGTGATGAGGTTGGGGAATTGTTCGACGGTTTCCTTCCATTGGGCGAAGGGTAGGTCGGAGAGGGCGCACAGGATTTGGGCGCCGATGGCAGCATCGGCGAAGCAAGGGCGATCTCCGAGCAGGTATGGTTTTTCGCCCAGCTGGGTGGAGATGGCTTGTAAGTCGGCGCGGCCCAAAGCGAGGCGTTCTTGCCAGGTGTGTTGACCGTAGCCGTGATTGTTGACTTTGGTGATGACACTCTTGCGGGATTCGTTTGCGAGTGGGCTGCGCATTTCTGGTGGGAGGATTCCAAAGAATTCATTCTCGATCACAGCAAAATTCTCATCCGGCAGCCAGCGGGTGCACACGGTCACGAAGTACAGGGAATGCTCTGCCATGCGCACGAAAGCGTGGGCGATAGCCAGTTCTGCCTCGGAGTAGCCGCCTGAAAAATCAGCGTTATAGTTGAGGACCAGATGTCTTTTGATGAACTCGGAATCGGCAATGAGTTCTTCTTTGTCCTTCATGACCGGTAGCTTGCCTTTGGGAGCGGTTTGCAATGCTGCCGGGCCTTCAAGAATATCATGGGAGAGGCCTGCCATGGCGAGCAGGATGTCTACCTTCAGGCAAAATGGGCTTGCGCTGATGCCATTCAGTTTGGCGCTGAATTTGTGATGTGTGAGCATTTGCTTTCTCCGCTTGTGTTTGCTGGGAGATTGATAGCAAGGTGCTCCTGACAGCATTGTGTCAGGAGTGTTTGGCGTTCCCAAAATTTCTGGCCGAAACTTTCCGGAGGATTTCATGCGCAGGGCAGATCGCTTGCTGCAAATCGTTCAGTTGTTGCGGCGTCATCGTGGGCCGGTGACGGGGGATGTGATGGCGGAGGAGCTGGAGGTTTCTGTTCGCACGCTTTACCGCGATATTGTGAGCTTGCAATCGACCGGTGTGCCCATTCGCGGGGAAGCGGGGGTGGGCTATGTGCTGGAAGAGGGCTATGACCTTCCGCCACTGATGTTCAACAGTGATGAGCTGGAAGCGGTGATGATGGGATTACGCCATGTGCAGGTGCGCGGGGATGAGCAGCTTATTCGCACGGCAAGTGATGTGATTGCGAAGATTGCTGCTGTGCTTTCTCCTGAAGCGCGGGATGAGTTTATTGAAGCGCCGCTTTACGCGCCGGACTTTGGCGTGGAGCCTATTCCCACGGCGCGTATTGAGCTTGGTGATGTGCGCCGAGCTATCCGAGCGCAGAACAAGCTGCGGATTAGCTATGCAGATGCGCAGGGCGATCTGAGTGAGCGTCTCATATGGCCGCTGAGTCTAACGTTCTTTGCGCAGTCACGGATGATTGTGGCGTGGTGCGAGCTGCGTCAAGACTTCCGCGCGTTCCGGACGGACCGTGTGGAGCACATGGAGGTGCTGGAAGAGCGCTACCGCGAGAACCGTGTGGCCCTGCGCGATCGTTGGTGGAAGATGGAACTGGCACGGCGGGAGAAAGTGGCGGCGGAGAAGGATGCCGCCGAGGCGCGATCAATATCCAAAATTGAAATTATTTCAGAAACTAGCAAATAGGAATAGATATTAAATGACTGAACCAGCGGAAAACAATTTTGCCAGAACGCAAAAGCTAATTCTTGATCAACATAAATCTAGTTATCCCAAGGAAGTTAAAGGTGACCTGATAAAGCTAATCCTCCAGAGCTTTGACAATCAGGCAAAAATCGAAAATGAACACAGAGAGCGAACTTGGCGCGAGATGGACGAAAGCCGAAATGTAATGCTTAAATCTGTTCTCGATTTTGGATTGAACGCCCTTCGCGTGGCAGCGTTAGTTTCCGGTGCCTCCCTCGCTTCGATCACGGGCCTCCTACCCGGTATTGAAAAGATCTTAAAGCGGGAAATTCCTTCGGAGGTCTTGCAGATAGTCGCTGCAATATTTTGCGCTTCTCTAGTTCTATCTGTAATCGTGAGTGGATTGGCTTACGTCACACAGTTTTTTTATTCAGCGAGCTTGGAGTACCATAAGAAAGTATGGGATTTTCCCTATTTAGAATACGAGGATAAATACGCCCGATATCAAAAAATTGGGGCGTTATGGCATTGGGCCACCTTTTTAACTTGCTTGCTGGTTTACGGCCTACTTGGATTTGGTTTCATCTACCTACTCTTTTCAAGCTAGTCATTTGATGGAGTTTATTGCGAAGCTAAGTCATGGCTCAAAAGGAATTTTCTCGTCTTATTATAGGGTGCTAAAAGGTGCCCTCCTTTCACTCCGCAACTACTGCTGTGCCATCTGAGATCGTATCTCCCGGAAACTGAATAACAGTATCGTTCTCGTTCAGGCCCTCTGTGACTTCGGCCATGTCCTGATTGAAGGCGCCGATGGTGATTTTTTGGAGTTGGGCTTTGCCGTCGACGACTTTGAAGGTGGCCCAGTCATTGCCTTCGCGAAAGAGGGCGGTCATGGGGACGCGCAGGACGTTTTTGCCGTGCCATGTTTCAATGGCGGCGCGCAGGTGGAAGCCGTGGCCGAGTTGTGGGGCGGGGGTGGTCAGATCCAGAATGGCGTTGACCCGTTGCTCCTCGATGCCCAGAGCCGAGACTTTGCTGAAGCCAGCCGGATCGATGCGGCGGACGGTGGCTTTCAAGCTGTTGCCACCCCAATCCATGAGCGTTGCCTTGGCGTCCTCTGTGATCTTGACGGCCTCTGTGGAGAGCAGGTCCACGACCACTTCAATCTCAGAAGGATCGCCCAGTTCCATCAATAGAGCGCCGGACTGGATGGTCTGCTCGCTTTCTACTGCCAGATTGAGGACGACGCCGTTGATTGGTGAGATCATGCGCACGGCCAGTTCCTCTGAGCGTTCCGGGTCTTGGGCAATGTGTGGTTCGATCAAGCGGGCTTTGGCGCTTTCAAGGTCGCTGTTGCGCTGGGCGATCTGGGCTTCTGCGCTTTGCACCTTGGCAGCCTTCAGGGTGACGTCAATTTCCACACGCTCCAGCTGGGCGTCAGAGATGGTTTTGGAACGGTTGAGGCGCTGGGCACGGACGAGCTCTGACTTGGCGAGTTTGTGTTCTGCCTTGGCTGAGGCGAGTTGGGCTTCTGCCAGAGAGATGGCAGCTTTGGCGGTTTCAACGCCTGCCAGAGCCTCGGCCTTCGTGCGGGCGTTCATGAAAGGGGTTGTGAGGGGGTTGATGCTGGCTACTGTGGTTTCACCACGGACCACAGTGTCTCCCACATCCAGTAGGGTCCGGTCAACCCGCCCGGCGATTGGGGCGGAGATTTTGTAGATCTCCTTCACACGGGTTTTGCCGCCTTCTTCAACGGTGACGATCAGGTCGCCTCTGGTGATCTGGGCGGTTTCAACGGAGATTGGCTTTTCCTGCAAGGCCCATCCAAAGAGGAGAAGAACGAGCAGGGCAACAGCAACATAAGCGCCTCGTTTGACGTATTTACCGTACATTCCTATTCCCTCGTTTTTAGGGTTTTGATGAGATCAAGTTTGCTGACACGGCGGCGCACGATAAGCGCACAGACCAGTGCCGCACTGAGGATGACAAAGCTGGCAATGGCGTAGGTGCTTGGCAGTACGACAAGCGGGATGCGGAACAGGTCGCTGGCGAAACCCTGTATCATGCCCGCCGCCATGCCGTAGCCGATGAGCCAGCCCATAGGTTGGGCCAGAAGGACAATCATTGCCATTTCCACCAGAATGACGTGGAAGACTTCCTGCCTTGAGAAGCCGATGACGCGCAGACCGGCCAGCTCGCGGCCCCGTTCTGACAGTTGGATGCGGGCGGCGTTGTAGACCACGCCGAAGGCAACAATGACAGCGATGGTAATGTAAGCCACCAGCATGGATGTGACGCTTTCGTCCATCAGCTCACGGAACTTCTCGCGGGAGAGCATCTGCATGGCGATGCCGCCGAGGCCCGGGGTTTCTTTTACTGCATCGTAAAGATCGCCCAAGCGGGTGCGATCGATGTTGATAGCCAGATCAGAGATGCGTGGGCCGGTGGGGACAAGGGCGTTCAGCGCGTCAATGTGCATGGAGGCGGAGAGGCCCATGTAGCTGGTGATGGTGCCAGCGACGCGCACCTGCCGGATAATGGAATTGTGCTTGGTCAGCTCTACTGTGACCATCTCGCCCGGCTTTACGCCAAGCTGGTTGGCAAGGTGGGTTGGCAACATGAGGCCGGTGTGCGGCATCTCGATTGCGCGCTCGTTCAGGTCCAGAATGCGGGAGAGGTTGGCGTTGGTTGGGCGGCCTGTGATTGCCACGCGTTTTTCTCGGGAGCCAAAGCGCAGGATAACAGGTTCTCGTCTGTAGGCTTCTGCGGTGAGCACACCGGGCAGGCGCAGGATGTCCCCCAGAACTTCGGGTGCTTTGTCATCTGCTAGAGTGAGGCGCGCGTCTGCGGTTTCTGCTTTGTTGAAGGCCACGTTGATCATGTGATCCATGGAGTTGGTCAGGAACAGCGCAGAGACGAGCAGGGCGAGTGCGAAGGACACGCCGACGCTGGTGAGCAGGCTGCGCACCGGATTGTGCATGAGGTGGCGTAGTCCCATGGTGCTGAGCTGGGACAGGATGCGCAGGCGTCTGGACTTGAGCGAGAGGAAGCTGCGGAACCGTGGCGGGGCCGGTGGCCGCATGGCGACTGCGGGTGGCAGGCGGGCTGCTTTCATGATGGATGAGAACGCGCCGCCAAGTGCTGCAAGCAGTGAGATGGCAGCGGCAATGAGATAGAGGTCCGGGCTTTCATCAAACACGAGGAACGGGAACGAGAAGTACTGGGCATACATCTGGGTCATCAGCTTGCCCAGATAGTTGCCTGCCACTGCACCTATGCCGACGCCGAGGAGTGCAACGACGGAGACCAGCTTGGCGTAGTGACCGGCAATGGCCCATGAGGAGTATCCGCAGGCTTTCAAAAGGCCGATCTGCTCGCGCTCCAATGCGATCAGGCGGGACAGGATCATGTTGACCAGAAAGGCAGAGACCAGCAGGAACGTTGGGGGCAGCACTTTTGCCATGGCAGAGAGCTGGGTCAACTCCGCATCCAGAAACGCGTGAGACTGTTGCTCTTTGCGCTCATAAGCGCCGGTGCCGCCGTAGGGCTTGAGCAGGCGGTCAAGTTTTTCCAGCACGCAAGGTGTGCAGGCGCCTCTGAGCAGTCTGAGCGAGATGTCGTTGCCCGCGCTGCTCATGTCGAACAGGCCTTCCATAGCAGACTGGGCCATAAAGAAGACAGCGAAGCGGCGATCATCGGGAACCAGATCTCCCGGCCCCAGAGCGTAGATGAATTCGGGAGAGAGGATGATGCCAGTGATTTCAAGGTTCAGCTTTTTGCCGTTGAGGGTGGCGCTGAAGGTGTCGCCGGGGTTGAGGCCGTGTGCTTTGGCAAAGCGGGCATCAAGGGCGACTTCGTTTGAGCGGGTGCCTTCGGGCAGGCGGCCTGCTCGCAAGTAGAGGCGGTTGACGGCTGGCTTTCTGCCAGAAGGCAGGGACAGGGCAACGGCAGCGGCGGGCTCTGCCATTTGCGGAATGTCTAAAATGGCGGAGCGGACGATGCGCATCTCGACGGCGGCAACGCCATCAATGGCGGCAATGCGTTCTTTCAGGTGGTCTGGTGCGCGAACGGCCTGCGCGAAGATGTGGCCGAAGCGGTATTGGTCGTAATAGGATTCCTGTGTTTGGCTGAGAGAGCGGTAGGCACCTTGTGCAAGAATGAGCGTCATCACCCCGCAGGCCATGACCATAGCAATGGCGAGGACTTGCGCCCACAGGCGTTTCAAGTCGCGCACTACTTTCCGGTCGAGGACGGGCAGGGTTACCATGCAACCTCCGAGGGCTGCTTTGGTGTTTCGTTCTCATGGCTGCTATCGATGGCACCGTCCTTGAACACGTAAACACGGTTTGCCATTTGCTGAATTGCCGAGTTGTGGGTGATGATGGCCGTGGTGGTGCCCAGCTCTTTGTTGATGCGCTGCAACGCTTCCAGAACCAGCGTGCCGGTTTTAGTGTCGAGCGCTCCTGTGGGCTCATCGCAGAGCAGGACTTCGGGTCGCTTGGCGATGGCGCGGGCGATGGCAACACGTTGCTGTTCTCCCCCGGACATTTCCGCCGGGAAGTGGGAGGCGCGTTGGCCGAGGCCGACCAGCTCCAGAGCTTCCTGCGGGTCGAGCGGGTCCTTGGCGATCTCTGTGGTCAGAGCCACATTTTCCCATGCGTTGAGGCTGGGAATGAGATTGTAGAACTGGAAGACGAAACCAACATAATCACGCCGGTAACGGGTCAGGTTGGCCTCGCTGAAGTTTGTCAGGTTCTGGCCCATGAAAGAGACATCGCCGGAGGTGGCATTGTCGAGCCCGCCGAGAATATTCAGAAAGGTGGATTTGCCTGAGCCGGAGGGCCCGAGCAATACAACCATCTCACCCTCAAAGAGAGTCATGGAGACACCCCGCAGGGCATGCACCTGTACCTCATTGGTTGTGTAGGTTTTGGTGACGTTTTCCGCGATGAATACTGGCGTTGGCATAGGGGCCCCAACCTGAATGTGCAGCTACGTTACACTATAGCCTCGGACCCGATTTTAATGGCAATGATCCTGCTCAAGGAACTGAGTAAATTCCCTAGGTCAGAAATCAATTTTTTGGCGGTGCACCTACAGATTTGCGGAAAGTAATTTCTGGATGCCATGGACAGGTATTCGGGGGGATGGATTCGCGACTTTGGAAAAAGTGACCTTGGGTCAGGCATTGGCGAGAGCACTACTTTAGGGTGCGTAATAAATAAAATTGCTCGCTGCCTTTGTGAGGGCGGCGTTCATCGTTTCGGGACCATGGCTTGCTTGTGGCTCTTGGGTGTTCTGGACTGCTGCTACGGTTTTTAGGTGATTAAATAGCTGAATTTATTTCTAAAACAGGGCTGTCTTGATATCGGGACCTAAACGTTCGGGTAGGTTTTACGGTTCTGCGAGAACGTAAAATCAGGCTTTTAAACTCAGGTCGTCTGTAGGCAAGCGCATGGTATTCTTCGATAAATTTCAACCAAGGGTACTTGTTCCTCTAGGTGAAAGATGAAAGAGTTTGATCAGTGATTGTACTTATGTGCAGTCTGACTTCTTTTTTGTCTTCGCCCGCTTAACGATGCGAAGGTCTTTTATAAATGGGAGAGCTTTTTAAATGCGATTTAAGCCTAGTATTTTGTCACTAGCACTTGCTGCAAGCGTAGCGATGCCAATTTCTGGCGCGATTATTTCTGAGGCAGGTGCTGCAACACCACCTAACATGCTCATTGTTGCTGGCCGTATTGATGATCTAATTTCACTTGATCCGCAGGAGATGTTCGAGTTCTCAGGCACAGATATTGCCAACAACATCTACGACAAACTGGTCGTGTTGGACCCGTCTGATCTATCTAAAGGGTATGGTCCGGGCCTTGCAGAGACCTGGGAGATCTCTGAGGACGGGAAGACCTTCACCTTCAAAATGCGTGAAGGCATCAAGTTTCATTCCGGCAATCCGGTAACTGCAAAGGATGCTGAATTCAGCCTGCGCCGTGCCGTTGCTTTGAAGAAGACACCGTCCTTCATTCTTACTCAGTTTGGTTTTACCGCTGAGAACATGAATGACACCATCAAGGCGGTGGATGCGAATACGTTCCAGATCACCACTGACAAGAAGTATGCGCCTTCTTTCGTGCTGAACTGCTTTACTGCTGCGATTGCGTCTATCGTTGATGCTGAGCTGGTTAAGTCCAACGAAGTTGACGGTGACTGGGGCAATGGCTGGCTGAAGACCAATTCTGCTGGTTCCGGTGCGTTCAAGCTGCAAAACTGGAAACCAAACGAGTCTTACTCACTGACTGCTGTACCTGGGTACTGGCGCAGTGAGGTTGCGATGAAGCGCGTTATCGTGCGTCATGTGTTGGAATCTGCTTCTCAGCGTTTGATGCTGGAAAAAGGCGATGTTGATGTTGCGCGTCACCTGTCTCCGGAAGACATTTCTGCGATTTCCACCAATGAAGACCTTAAGGTTGAAGACACACTTCGTGGTCGTCTGATGTACATCTCCTTCAACCAGAAGGATGAAACGCTTTCCAATCCTAAGGTTGCGGAAGCTCTGAAGTATCTTGTTGATTATAAAGGTATGACCGGTTCCTTCCTGAAGGGGCAGTACACCATTCAACAGGCCTTCCTGCCGCAGACTTATATGGGTGAGCTGAAGGACACGCCTTATTCCCTGAACGTGGAGAAGGCAAAAGCACTGCTGGCGGAAGCTGGTTATGCTGATGGCTTTGATGTCGAGTTTATTGTTCGTAACGCAACCGAGCGTGTTGAGATTGCGCAGAGCTTGCAGAACACCTTTGGGCAGGCTGGCATTCGTGCCTCAATCACTCAAGGCACCGGCAAGCAGATCCTTGGTCGTTACCGTGCGCGCGACTTCCAGATCTATGTGGGTGCTTGGGGTCCGGATTATCCAGATCCGCACACAAACGCTGATACCTTTGCCAATAACCCTGACAACAGCGATGAGGCAAAGCTGACTGGTAAGTTGGCATGGCGTGTTGGTTATGCAGCAACCGAACTGACAAAGTTGACTGATCAAGCCGTGCAGGAAAGTGACCGTGAGAAGCGCGCTAGCATGTACGTGCAAGCTCAGAAAACTTTCCAGAAAGAAGCTCCGTTTGCTGTTATGTTCCAGCAAATTGAACAGAACTCCATGCGTGAGAACGTGACGGGCTTCAATCCGGGTGGAGCTGTCACCGGTGTATTCTACTGGCCTGTTAAAAAATAGGATCGGTGGAATATAGATGAGCATCGCTGACTCTACAGCGACTGTGGCGCGGCGAGGGTTTTCCTCGCCGCTCTACAAGGTTTTAAAAGGTTTAATCGCTGGCCTTTTCTCTATTGCCATCACTATGGTGGGGCTTCTTTTCGTCACCTTCATTATTGCACGTGTTATGCCCGTCGACCCCGTCCTCGCGGTTGTTGGTGAACGTGCTTCTCAGGAAATCTATGAGGCAGCCTACAAGGCCATGGGTCTTGATCAGCCGCTTTATGTGCAGTTCCTGCTGTTCCTGAAGCAGGTGGTGATGGGTGACTTCGGGATGTCGACGCTGACTGCGCGGCCCGTTGTTGAGGATATTGCCCGCGTGTTCCCAGCTACATTGGAGCTTGCGACACTGGCGACGATTGCTGGTGTTGGCATTGGCGTGCCGATGGGTGTTTGGGCGGCTGTGAATGAAGGCCGCTGGCAGGATCAGTTGATCCGTCTTGTTGGCCTTTTCGGTTATTCCATGCCGATCTTCTGGTTCGGTTTGATGGGCCTTTTGATTTTCTACGGTATTCTTGGCTGGGTTGGTGGCCCGGGACGCATGGAGATCTATTACGAAGATATCGTTCCGGTTGTTTCCGGCATGATCCTGATCGACAGCTTGATTGCTGGAGAGATAGAGATCTTCTGGAATGCGGTGAACCACATCATCCTGCCTGCGAGCATTCTGGGCTATTATTCGATTGCTTATATCTCCCGTATGACGCGCTCGTTTATGCTGGAGCAGTTCTCTCAGGAGTACATCACCACCGCTCGTGTGAAGGGTGTTTCCGAGACGGCAGTGATCTGGCGTCATGCGCTGCCGAATGTGATGATCCCACTGATTACGGTGATCGCGCTTTCCTATGCAAACCTACTGGAAGGGTCTGTGCTGACAGAGATTATCTTCTCGTGGCCGGGTCTGGGCAACTACATCACCAATGCACTGCTTTCTGCCGATATGAATGCAGTGATGGGCGGTACAGTTGTGGTTGGTGCTATCTTTGTTGGCCTCAATCTCTTCTCTGACTTTATGTACAAAGTGGTGGATCCGAGGGCACGATGACAACAGCACCTGTAAAATCTAATGTGCCTGCCCGATCCGGCCTGAGGGCGTGGCTTTCCTCAGATGCGCCAGTGTCTCGCGGCCATGCCCGCGTGGTACAGCTGTATCAAGGGTGGCAGAAACTTTACGATAACAAACTGGCTTTCCTTGGTTTCCTGATCATTCTCGGTCTGGTTCTGATGGCGATCTTTGCGCCATTGCTAGCTACGGCTGAGCCAAACGCGCAGGACCTAAGCAAGCGGTTGCTGGCACCGGGTGCGCCTGGTCATCTGCTTGGAACGGATGAGCTGGGCCGGGATATCTGGAGCCGTCTGGTGTATGGCTCCCGTATCACGCTTCTCATCGTGGGTATTGTTGCCTTTACTGCGCCTGTGTTTGGCCTGCTTATTGGCACGGTTGCGGGTTATCTCGGGGGCTGGGTTGATCAGGTGCTGATGCGTCTGGTGGACATCTTTCTCGCCTTCCCACGTCTTGTGCTGGCGCTGGCGTTTGTTGCTGCGATTGGTGCTGGCATCGAGAGCGCGATTATCGCCATCAGCCTGACGGCGTGGCCGCCTTATGCGCGTATTGCCCGCGCGGAAACGCTGACCATACGGAATGCAGATTACATCAGCGCTGTGCGGTTGCAGGGTGCAGGCGTCATGCACATTATCGTCGGGCACGTATGGCCGCTGTGTTTGTCCTCCATCATTGTGCGGGTGACGCTTGATATGGCCGGGATCATTCTGACAGCGGCTGGTCTGGGTTTCCTCGGTCTGGGGGCTCAGCCGCCAGAGCCAGAGTGGGGGGCTATGATCTCTGCGGGCCGGAAGTTTGTTCTGGACCAGTGGTGGGTAGCCGCAATGCCGGGCATGGCGATCTTTATCGTGTCTTTGGGCTTCAACCTGCTGGGTGATGGTCTGCGCGATATTCTTGATCCGAAAAAGAGCCAGAGCTAGGGAGTGGGCCATGAATGATACGCTTTTGAGCGTTGAGGACCTTTGGGTTCGCTTCCCGACACGCGCGGGCACGGTTGATGCTGTGCGCGGGATTTCGTTCTCCATCGGGCGTGAGCGGGTTGGAATTGTGGGGGAGAGTGGGTCAGGTAAATCCATGACCGGACGCAGTATTTTGCGTCTGATCCGCCCGCCGGGGCAAATGGAGGCCAAGTCCATTGTCTTTAACGGCAAAAACCTGCTGGACTATTCTGAGCGGCAAATGCGAAAGATCCGTGGGCATGAGATCTCTATGGTGATGCAGGACCCGAAATTCTCGCTGAACCCGGTGCATACGGTTGGCAAACAGATTTGTGAGGCGTTGCGCCTGCATACCAAGGTCTCTCGCCGTGCGGCGCGTCTGGGTGCTCTGGAGATGCTGGAGGCCGTTCAGATCCGTAATCCTGAGCGTGTGTTCGCGTCCTACCCTCATGAGCTTTCGGGGGGGATGGGGCAGCGTGTGATGATTGCGATGATGCTGATTACCGATCCCAAGCTGCTGATTGCGGATGAGCCGACGTCTGCGCTGGATGTGACAGTGCAGATGAAGGTGCTGGCGATCATGGATAAGCTGGTACAGGATCGTGGCATGGGGCTGATCTTCATCAGCCACGACCTGAATCTGGTTTCGTCTTTCTGTGATCGCATCATCATTATGTATGCTGGTCGCATTGTGGAGACTTGTAAGGCCAGTGAGCTGCACAATGCTGTGCATCCTTATACCCGTGGTTTGTTGAACGCTTTGCCACGCATTGAGGAGCCTAAGGAACGTCTTGAAGCGTTGCAGCGTCAGGACAGTTGGAAGCAGGAGGCGAGTGTCGATGCCCGGGTCTGATAGTGCTGTGATGGAACGTAAGCCAGTGGCTGCGGAGGAAGCAAAGGCCGCACGTCTGGAGATCAAAGACCTCAACGTCTATTTCGGTGAGGGGGCAGATCGCCTTCAGGCTGTAAGGAATGTGAGCCTGAAGGTTCATCAGGGCGGCAGCTTCGGGATCGTAGGTGAATCCGGCTCAGGAAAGTCAACCGTGCTGCGCGCTGTGTGTGGTTTGGTTGAGAGCTGGGACGGTGAGATCGACATTGACGGTACGCCGGTTTCGCATCGGCGTGACAAAGTGTTTGCCCGTAAGATTCAGATGGTTTTTCAGGACCCTTATGCGTCCTTACATCCACGTCATACGGTGGACCGTGTTCTGTCAGAACCGCTAAAGTTACATGGGTTTGACGATGTGGATGGCCGTGTTCTGCGGGCTTTGGACGATGTTGGGCTGGGGGCGGATTTTCGCTTCCGTTATCCGCATCAGTTGTCCGGTGGACAGCGGCAGCGTGTGGCGGTTGCCCGGGCGTTGATGCTGGAGCCGGAGATCCTGTTGCTGGATGAACCAACTTCAGCGTTGGATGTATCGGTGCAGGCGGAAATTCTGAACCTGTTTGCTGATCTGCGTAAGGAACATAACCTTACTTATGTGATGGTGACGCATGATCTGGCGGTGGTTGCTCATATGTGTGATGAGATCGCAGTGATGCAGCATGGTGAAGTGGTTGAGGTGATGGATGTTGAGGCGATGCGCCAGTCCAAGCCCGAGACTGCCTACACACAGGAGTTGCTGAAAGCCTCTTTGGGGTATGATGCAGAGTTCTTCGGTTCCGGTTGATCCAGCCTACCTGTATTTGAGTATCAAAGGCCCCGCCATTTGGTGGGGCTTTTGTTGTCTGGGCGGGGTTAGCCAGCTGTTGTGATCTGCCTTGGGTTTGGTCTGTTTGCCAAACAGCAACGACATTTGTGGAGGCGTTGATAGGCCTCTGATTCTCTTTTGATCTTTTTTTGCTCCCTCAGCGAGTGTCATTCGTCCTTTTTAGAGGGCGATATTGTCGCAGAAAAATAGCTTGAAATAGGCCTTTTGGGGGAGAAAGACGTAGCGTTCAGATCATACTTAGAAGTCATGTGCAGAAAGTGGACTAGGCCAATGAGTTCACTGTGAATTTCTTAATGTTTTCTGCTATAATCATCCGGCTTCATCCTACGGGTTCTTTGAACTGAAATACTCGTAGATTGGCTTGGTGTTTTCTAATTGATCTACGGTGTCTTCTTTGAGAAGTCTTGATGAAAATCTTATTTCCCACATTCCTCCGTTTCGAAAGCTGGAACGTGTTGATGTCAGAGAGATTTTAGACGCTGCAACGCCTAAGCGTTTCAGTGCGGGTCAGGCTATCTTTGAAGAGCATGAACCGGCAGAGCGGTTTTATCTGCTGCTGGACGGCCATGTGCGCGTTGTTCGCACGACGGCTGGCGGAGATCAGGTGATTGCCCGCCACATCGTCAGCGGTGAGCTGATGGGTATTGCGTCTGCGCTTGGCCGTACGACTTACCCAGCTAGCGCGGTTGCCATTGATGATTGCCTTGTGCTGTTCTGGCCGACCAATCTGTGGGACACGTTTACCGGGAAGTATGACGGCTTTGCAACGGAAACCTATAAGACCGTTGGAGCGCGTATCTCTGAAGCAAACAACCATATTCTGGAGTTGGCGACACAGCAGGTTGAGCAGCGTGTTGCACGGGCTCTGATGAGACTTGCCATCCAAAGCAGCCGTACCACTGAAGAGGGAATGGAAATTGATTTTCCTCTCACGCGCCAGAACATTTCCGAGATGACCGGCACCACCCTTTACACTGTGAGCCGTTTGCTAAGCGCTTGGGAAAAGCAGGGAATCGTGACCAGCGGACGCAAAAAGGTGGTTGTGACGGACATGGGCAAGCTGAAGATTCTTGCTGATTTGGACCCTTTGGCGGAGTCCTGAATGTCGCCGGGCAGTCGGCCCGCTTCCTCTAGGCAAAACTACCAGTATTCTTGTATCTCTATCTCTTTGTTTTAAATTAGTTTTTTATCTAATATCAGTTATTTGACGAATAGGTTGTTCTAGCACAAACTTAACCTTTGACGTCAATTTTATCATCTTCGGGACCGTAACCACGATAGGATTCCGTAGATGTCAGAATTCCTTACAAAATCGCGGGCACGAAATATTTTTTATGGGGGATCGTTGTTCTTCATAGGCATATTTGGCGTGCTCACAATTGATAGCCACCTTTACATCGTCAATGAGGCGACTTCGAAGATGCCGCTGACCGACGAGGTCGTGCTGGGCAAACACATTTGGGAAAAGAACTCCTGCATTAACTGCCATACGTTGCACGGGGAAGGTGCTTACTTTGCACCGGAAGTGGGTAACGTGATGACACGTTGGGGTGTTCTGGATGATCCGGATGATGCAGCTGAGACGCTTGGCGCATGGATGGCGTCACAACCCAGCGGGATCGAAGGGCGTCGCCAGATGCCACACTTCGAGTTGACTGAAGAAGAAGTCCGCGGCCTCTCTGAATTCTTGCGTTGGGCTGATAAGACCAACACGCAAGACTGGCCACCGAACGACGCTGGTTAAGGGGTGGTATTATGAAATACAGTTCTCAAAAAGTCGCGTATGCCTACTTCATGGCTGCGCTTGGTTTATTCGCAATTCAGGTGCTGGGCGGTTTGCTCGCTGGCTGGATTTACGTTTCACCTAATTTCCTTTCGGAATTGCTGCCGTTCAACATCATTCGCATGGTGCACACAAACGCACTGGTTGTCTGGCTTCTGCTTGGCTTCTTTGGAGCGGCTTACTTCATTATTCCGGAAGAGAGCGAGCGCGAGATTCACTCCGTTAAACTCGCTTATATTCAGCTGATCATTCTTGTGGTTGGTACTCTTGGTGCTGTTGTCAGTTACCTGATGGGTATTCATGGCGGCCGTGAGTTCCTTGAGCAGCCGCTCTGGGTTAAATTCGGCATTCTTGTTGCTGCACTGATCTTCCTGTTCAACATCTCCATGACCGTGCTGAAAGGCCGTAAGACTGCCATTACCAACATTCTGGTGATCGGTCTGTGGGCTCTTTCCCTGCTGTGGCTGTTTGCGTTCTACAACCCGGACAACCTGAGCCTCGACAAAATGTACTGGTGGTACGTGATTCACCTTTGGGTGGAAGGTACCTGGGAACTGGTGATGGCTTCCATCCTTGGCTTCCTGATGCTGAAGCTCACCGGTGTTGACCGTGAGGTCATCGAGAAGTGGCTCTACATCATCGTAGCGACCGCTCTGTTCTCCGGTATTCTGGGCACAGGACACCACTACTACTGGATCGGGACGCCGGGGTACTGGCAGTGGATTGGTTCTGTCTTCTCTACCTTGGAAGTCATTCCATTCTTCCTGATGATGACCTTCTCCTTCGTCATGGTCTGGAAAGGTCGTAAGAACCATCCAAACAAAGCAGCTCTGCTGTGGTCTCTTGGTTCCGCAACTGTTGCCTTCTTCGGCGCTGGCGTCTGGGGCTTCCTGCATACTCTGCACGGTGTGAACTTCTACTCACACGGTACACAGATCACTGCAGCGCATGGTCACCTTGCTTTCTTCGGTGCATACGTTGCTCTGAACCTTGCAGTGTTCACCTACGCAATGCCAATGCTGAAGGCTCGTAGCCCATACAATCAGGTTCTCAACATGGCCAGCTTCTGGCTGATGACCGGTGGTATGTCCTTCATGACCTTCGTGCTGACATTTGCCGGTACCATCCAGACACACATGCAGCGTGTGATTGGTGAGGACTTCATGTCCGTACAGGACCAGCTGACAGTGTTCTACATCATGCGCTTCGGAGCTGGTGCGGCTGTTGTTCTGGGCGCTCTGTTGTTCATCTACTCCGTGCTCGTACCGCGCAAGGAGCTGTTCACCGAGAGCACTGGTTCCACTCCTGAAGCCAAAGCAGTTCTGGAAGGTGGTCGTTAATGACTGTACAGAACCACGTTTTTGATGTGCCCTATTATCAGCCAATCGCCGATGAATGTGCACTATTCGAAACGGCTTTTAACAAAGGTCTGCCCCTTCTTTTGAAGGGGCCGACGGGCTGCGGCAAAACCCGCTTTGTGGAGCATATGGCCGCAAAGCTGGGTCGCCCCATCTACACCGTGGCATGCCATGATGATCTTTCTGCAGCTGACCTGATTGGTCGTTACCTGCTGAAAGGTGGTGTGACCGAGTGGGTGGACGGCCCGCTGACACGTGCGGTTCGCGAAGGCGCGATCTGCTATCTTGATGAAGTGATTGAAGCACGGAAAGACGTTGCGGTTGTTTTACACCCGCTGACCGATAACCGCCGCCGTCTCATCATCGAGCGTACTGGCGAAGAGCTTCAAGCTCCTCCGAACTTCATGCTCGTTGCCAGCTACAACCCCGGCTATCAGAACGTTCTGAAGCAGATGAAGCCTTCCACACGGCAGCGCTTCCTTTCAACCACATTCGATTTTCCTGATGCGGAAACCGAGGTTCAGGTTGTTGCTAAAGAAAGCGGACTGGATGCTGAGCGTTCCAATTCACTGGTGCGTCTTGCTGGCCATATTCGCGGTCTTTCCAGCCTTGATCTGGAAGAGGGGGTCTCTACCCGCTTGCTGATCTACGCTGCCTCCCTGATTGCTGGTGGAATGCCAGTTGAAAAAGCACTGCAATACTCTGTTGTTGAACCACTGAGTGATGAACCTGATGTTCAGGTTGCGCTTCGTGATTTGATCGCAGTTGTTTACGGGTGAGCCTGATGAAAGAGCAAATACTGGAGTTTTTAGAGCCTGAAGAAGCCGTAGGTAACCTGTGGCATGATTATGCTTCAAGTCTGGGTGCTCCAGTGCACTACGAGGATATGGAGGTCGAGCTGGCTCAGGTTCGTACCTCCGTGCAAGTGGTGTTCCGCGGGTTAGGTGGTGAAGCGAAGGTGGAGATCAGCCAAGCTCCGGCAACCGCTTCAACCTACCGTATGCCTGTTAAGCGCAAGCTCGGCAACGCGGCAGAGACGATCTTTGTGTCGGAGTTTGATGGTGAGCGTTTGAGACTTCCTCCGGTTCTGGGTGTCTTCCCGGAAGCGGAAATGAACAGAGCCCATTACATCTGGCTTGCTGCCTTTGCGGCGAACTGCGATGTGCAGGAAAAGCCGGTTGATCCGTTACAGGCGGATGTTCAGGCGTTGGCTCTGGCCAAGCAAGCTATTGAGCGTGTTTGGGAAAAGTGCAGTGGCCTGCAGAAATTCTTCCGTGAGTCCTGCGAGTTCCTGTTGCAGACACGCAAGCGGCCAAGCCTGCCTGAGTGGGAAGCTGCGGTTGAAGCCATCGTGCTTGAGTTGCTTGGTGGGCCGAGAGCGGTGACCAGCACCAGTGCAACCATTCGCAAGGCAATGGAATGTGTTGATGAGCGCTGGAAACTGACCGCGCCGCGCGGATATTGCCCTTTTGCGCCGGTGCCGATCTGGGTCTCCAGTGAGTTGGTGAATGGCGAACGTGGTGAAGAGCGTTCCGACGAGCAAGCTCCGCCAACGCCGCAGGGTGCCAGCGCAACGACAAAACGCAAAGCAAAGCGTGAGAAACGCGAGCAGGCGGATCGTAAAGACAGTTTTATTCTACACCGGTTTGAGGCGATCCTCTCCTGGGTAGAAAGCATGAACCTCAACCGTAGTACGGATGACGACGAAGAGGAAAATGCGCAGAAAGCAGCTGATGATCAGGACTACATCAGCCTCTCCAAAAATCAGCGGAAAGCAGCGACGCGGTTGCGGTTGCATCTGGATTTATCTCCGGAAGATGCCGACCACGAACGCCTTTCCGACAAATACACTTACCCTGAGTGGGATCATCGTCAGCGCAAGTTTTTGGAAGACCATTGCCGCGTTCTTGAGAAGGATGCTGAGCCGGATTACGAGAGCGTGCTGCTGACGGACCCGTATCACAAGCGCCGCATCCGGCAGGTGAAACGCCAGTTTGAGGTATTGCGTCCGAAGCGGATTATGCAGATGCGTCAGGCTGAGGGATCGGAACTGGACTTGGATGCACTGGTGACAGCTCAGGTTGATCTCAAGGCATCAGGCTATGCCTCTGACCGGATCTTTCAGGATGCGCGTGCTGTTGAGCGCGATCTTTCCGTTGCCATGTTGCTTGATACATCCCGCTCCACCGAAAGTGCGGTTGGGGATTCCAGCGTTATCGAGATTGCTGGTGCGGCCTTGGCGGCACTGTCCGGCGGTGTTGATGCCAGTGGGGATCATCTTGGTGTCTGGGGGTTTTCCTCCCTGAAGCGGGATCGCGTTTTCATGAACAAGGCCAAAGGCTTCAATGAGCCGATGAGCGATGAGGTGATCGCGAAGATTGGTGGGCTGAAGCCGTGTTACTACACCCGCCTTGGTGCTGCGATCCGGCATACCACCGCGCAGCTTGCCTTGCAGCAAACACAGCGGAAGCTTTTGCTTGTACTAACTGATGGAAAGCCAAACGATCTTGATCACTATGAAGGCATTCACGGCATTGAAGACAGTCATATGGCTGTGCGTGAAGCCCGCCGACAAGGTATGGCGGTTCATGGTGTGATTGTTGATGAGGATGGGCAGGATTGGTTTGCCCGCATCTTCGGCAAGGGTGGCTATACACTGTTCCCAAATCCGGAGCGCCTGACACGAGCGCTCCCCGATATCTATAGAAGCCTGACAAGGGAGTATTAGATTATGAAGCTTTTTTACATGGTACTGGGCTTTGTGGCAGGTCTGCTGCCTTTGTCCGCGATGGCTGCACTTTCCGGGTATCAGCGTCCGGTGCCACAGCCACAAAGTGCGACTGCTGAACTGTGGTTCTTGCTGGCAACCATCATGCTTGTTGCTTCCCTCGTTATTGTGCATTTGGTTGTGAAACGCAGATGAACGAAGATGAGCTCAGCAATCGCATCAGCGTAAGACGGTTGGCGCTTTACCTGTACCCGCTGGGTATTGGTGCAGTTGGTATCAACCTTTTCTTCCTGTCGCTGATTTTCTCATGGGTTGGGTTGCCGGTGATGTCACCTTACCTTGCGATGGCTGGCGGCGTTGTATTCGGTTACCCGTTTGCTTATCCCTTCGCAAAACATATTCGATATCTGATGGATAAATCGGACGGCTTGCTGGACTGATTTTAGGTCTACAGCTTAGGGATACGAAGCGCGATCTGTTTGGGTCGCGCTTTTTTTTGTGTGCACCCGTTTTACCTGACACTTCTGACACTTCTGACAATTCAGATGGATGGAGTCTTATGCAAGCATTGCTTCGGGACACTGGAGCTGTGTTGCGTTGCTTCTGGTTTGGTGGTTCCTATTGGGAGAAACTGCCTTTGGGTGCGCTTGTTGCCCGTACATTCTCCGTTATGTTGATGAACTGGCGCAGGTATTTGCTTGTATGCCTTTGTTTCTTCGCGCCTTTCAGTGGGGCAACATGGGCACAGAGCATGCGTTGGCCGCTGGATTGGGGGAGCTGGGATAGAGCGAGCGGAGATTGGGGAGGATTTCGGGCCAAGCTCAATAATATGGGCATCGATCCGGAACTGAACTATGCCCATGACATTCTGGCAAATCCGGTTGGTGGTGAACGCCAGAGTGCTGCCTATGCGGGCTCCCTTATCGGCGGTATTGATTTTGATCTGGACCAGCTGCTCGGCCTGAATGGAAGCAAGTTCAGTTTGGGTTTTTATCAGGGGCTGGGACGGAGCCTTTCGGGTGAAGACATCAATAACGTTTTTGATGTGGCGCAGATCTTTATTGGTGATGTTTTCGGTCTCTCGCAGATGAATTTTTTCCAGACGCTTGCGGATGACCGGATCGAGATTTCTATCGGCCGGCTCTCTGCGGGTAATGACTTTGCTACCAATGATGCTTTTGTGTATTACGTCAATGCTGGGGTTAATCCCAATCCGCTTCAACTTCTTGCAAACCTGCCCTCTTTCACAACGCCGCCTTTCAGTCAGTGGGGTGCGCGCGGGACTGTCAGGCCAAAGGATTTTCTGAGTTTGTCGGTTGGGGCGTATAATGCTGATTTCAACGCCCAAAACAATGACAGGCACGGGCTTGTTTTCAAGTTCAACCCTGAAGACGGTGTGCTTGCCATCGCTGAAGGTGGTGTTCTTGTCGGGGAGGGGGCGGACAATCCCGCTCTGCCGGGGCAATACATGTTTGGTGGGTACTTTGATACCAGTGATTACGTGCCGTTTTCAGATCCGGAAAAGACCGTTGCGGGGAACTGGGGGCTGTATGCTCTTGCCAATCAGATGGTCTATGAGGAGAAAGAATATCAGGGGCTTAGCCTTTGGGGTTTTTTCGCGGTTGCACCGCGACAAAGCATCAACTTGTTTCCCTATAGCGCAAATGGTGGTGCCTATTATCAAGGTTTGTTTAGTGGTCGGGATAACGACATCACGGCGGGGGCTTTTTACCTTGGTTTCTTCAGTGATGACCTGCCGGACCAAAGCTATGAGCTGGTGTTCGAATTAAACCACCGCTTTCAGTTTAATGAGTGGTTTTTTACTACGCTGGACTGGCAGTATGTGGTCAACCCAAATGGCCAGACCGATATCCCAAATGCGTGGATTGTTGGCTTAGAAATGTCCGTCGATTTTTGAGTGAAACGGGCTTGTTTGCGCGCGAAAACCGGCCGTATTTCATAGTGGACTGGCCTAAGAAAAGTGGAGAGACTTCATCTCAATTTCTCTTTCCTGCCGCAAGATTTCGTTTTCCCCACGCAAGCGGGTTATTTCCTTACTCGCATCCTCATGCGGACCCCCGAGTAAATCCTGATCACGAATGTCCTTGATCCAGCGGCTCAAGGTAGCACGCCCCACGCATAATCTGATATCAACTTAGTGACGTAAGGAATCAAAGGGGGGCGTTATGTCAGAACAGGGTAAGCTCGTATGGATCATTGGGGCAAGTTCCGGGATCGGGGAAAGTCTGGTTCCGTTGTATGCCGATGCTGGTTGGCGGGTTGTTGTCAGTGCTCGCAATGAGCACAAGCTGCAAGCACTTGCTCAGGATAATGAGAATATTGAGAGTGTTCCGGTTGATGTGACAGATGGAACTCAGGTTTCTAACGCGATTGAGCGTTTTCAGGAACGCAATGAATTGCCCGACCTGACAGTGTTTTGCTCAGGTATTTATTATCCGGGTGGGATCAAGACGCTGACAGAGGAGCTCAGTGTTGCTTCCATGGACACAAATTATCAGGGCGCTGTGCGGGTGATTGCCGGGTTGTTTCCGTTGCTCAAAAAGAAAGGCTCAGGACATATTGCAGTCATCAGTTCGTTGAGTGCTTATAGCGGTCTTCCTAACGCCGTTTGTTACGGACCAACAAAAGCGGCGCTTAACAATCTGTGCGAGAGCTTGAAGCCCGAGTTTGACAAAGCGGGACTTGACCTAACGACCATTAATCCCGGCTATGTTAAAACGCCGATGACAGATCAAAACAAATTCCCCATGCCGTTTATTGTGACCGCAGAACATGCTGCACAGAAGATCTTTAAAGGGCTTCAAAAACGTAAGTTCGAAGTTTTCTTTCCGTCTTTCCTTGGGTTTGTCCTGAAGTTCCTGCGCATCCTGCCATACGCTCTTTACTTTCCGATTGCCAAAAGGATAACGAAGCAATGAATGAGAGAGCGGACCTGAACGCATAAAAGACGTTCATTGTTTGTCATCGACGCCTTATGGACAGATCGGCCGAATTGAATAAGGGAGTGTTTTGACCCATGATCACGACGATCGGAGTGAGACATGGGGCAGAATATAAAGATTGTGAGCGTTGCTGCAGAACGCATGGTCAAGGATATCCGGCGCAAGACCCGCAAGCGCTATTCCACTCAAGATAAGATCCACATTGTGCTTGCCGGGTTACGCGGCGAGGACAGCGTTGCCGAGTTGTGTAGGCAGGAAGGGATCTCTCAAGCTTCCTCCGCAGAGTAATTACAGAAACTACTGTCCATCTAAGCTTTCGGGATGTTGACAATTGTATCTCAGGTGAACAATAGTTATCGCTATTGTTTTGGGAGTCGGCCATGGGGGAGGTGGGCGAGCATGAAAAGAATCGTGCTTCTCGTTGTTTTTTCAGCAGTCATTTTAGGGGGTAGTTGGTTTGCTCTGAATGGCACTATCGGGCCGGAAAAGGTGCCTGAGCCAACAGCGGCAGATATTGCATTTGCCGATACTGCGACACCTACCAATCAAGAACTGACGGCGGTTTATGATCGTTCCTGCCGCTCTTGCCATGCACTTGATGGTACAGGGGCTCCTTTGACCGGCTATGCACCTGACTGGACTGCACGTTTGAATGCGCGCGGTGGGCTGGGAGCTTTGGTTGTATCTGCGCGGAAAGGGTTCAAGGAAATGCCCGCGATGGGCCTTTGTAATGATTGTAGCGATGCCAATTTTGAAGAACTTATTAGTTTTATGATGAAGGGGCAGAATTGATGCCGATCTCTCGCAGAACCGTCTTGAAGACCGCTGTCGGTGCAGGCGTTGTCGCAGCTATTCCAGCAGTGCCCTATGCAAAGTGGGTGTCGACTGATCGTAGCCGGCCTGATCCTATACTTGCTAAGCCATCTACTGAAAGTGGATCGCAGTGGTCCAATTGGTCAGGCACCGAGCGAGCATATCCTGAAACAATTTCTGTACCAGAGAGCGAGGCAACGCTTGCCGAGTTCATCGGGAACAGCACCGGTCAAATCCGACCTGTTGGTAGCGGTCATTCCTTCTCCGGTTTGGTGCCGAGCGATGGCACTATCGTTGATTTGAGCAGGTTCTCGGGTCTTATCGAGACTGATAGGGAGACTAAGACGGCTCGCATCTGGGCGGGCACGCGTCTGCGTCAAGGCGCGCGTCAGATGGCGGAGCAGGGGCTGGGCATGATGAACCTCCCTGACATTGATGTTCAGACCTTTGCCGGATCTTTTGCAACAGCGACGCATGGTACTGGTGCGGGCTTGTCTGCGCTTCATGACCATGTGATCGGTATGCGGATGATTACGCCCTCGGGAGATATCGTTGATATTGATAGGGAAACGAACCCCGAGTTGTTTCAGGCGGCGAAAGTGTCTCTGGGCGCTTTAGGTGTGATTACCAGCTATGACTTGCAGCTTCGTGATACCTACAGCCTGAACCGACGGGTCGAGATTCGTGGCACGGAAGACATTCTGGACAGCGCGCAGGATCAGTTTGAAAATCACAGGCATTTCGAGTTTTATTTTGTGCCCAACTCGCCTCTTTCGGCAGAGATTATGCTGAACGAGTATGAGGGTGAGCCATTTAGCCCTGCGGTGAGCGAGGATGACGACGAACTGTTGGTGGCGCTTGAAGGGCTGCGGAACCATCTGGGCTGGGCGCCCTGGCTTCGTAAAGCAGCTGTTCAGACCTTTTTCCCGACAGGTGAGATTGAGAACAGCGGCGATGAATACTGGCGCATGCTGACCTCTTCGCGTCCGTCAAAGTTCCATGAAATGGAATACCACATTCCGTTGGAGGAGGGGTTCAAGGCTCTTCGTGTAATTGTCGATCTGATGAACAGCAATCCCAACAACTATTTTCCAATGGAAGTTCGACAGACTGCGGGCGACGATGCATGGCTGAGCCCGTTTAATGATGGGCCGCGTATTTCGATTGCGGTGCATGCAGCTCACACTGAACGCTACGATCATTTCTTCACGGAGGTCGAGCCAATCTTTCGCAAATATGGCGGGCGTCCGCATTGGGGCAAATTGCATTCGCTCACCTACGCTGAACTTTCCGAGCTTTACCCACGGATCTCCGATTTTGTGGAGTTACGTGAGCAGATGGACCCCACAGGCCGGATGTTGAACACACACCTGAGTACTCTCTTCCAGCCTCGTGTTTAGGGTTCGCCGCGCATTATCGAATTTTTTGCATGTAAATTTTTATTGCTGGAGCAATCCAGCGCTCCGTAATTTAAAGAATGTGAGCCGCCATGATCTTTGCGATATTGATGATATTTCTGCCCGCAATCGTGATCCTTCTTTGCCAGAATAACAGCTTTTTGGATCGGGTCGGCGTTGTGGTTCTGGCATTTGGGCTTGGGTTCCTAATTGCGATCTTTGGGGGATACTTCGAAGTTATCGACTTTGAAGCGTTACGACCGATGCAAACCTCCATATCTGAGGTCAGTGTGGCTCTGGCGTTACCGCTGATTATTTTCTCGACAAGCCTACGTAAGGCCCTGAAAGATGCAAAAGGGGCACTGTTTGCCATGTTTCTGGCAATGGGCTCCGTGGCGCTCATCAGTTTTCTGGCGTCCTTCCTCTTTGCGGATCAGGTTGCCCAGATCTGGCAGGTTTCCGGCATGGCTGTTGGTGCGTATACCGGCGGCGGCGTAAACCTTGGGGCGGTCAAGACGGCCATTGGAGGGGATGAAAGCATCTTTCTCACCATGATCACCTACGACATTGTGTTTTCCGCTCTCTTCATGATGGTTATCCTTGCCTTCGGGCAAAAGGCTGCCGGGCTCGTGCTTCGCACTTATGTATTCAAAGAGGCTGGTGAGGTCGAAACCAAGAGCGAGATGGACCATCTGGCAAATGAGAGTGCGCATGGGTACAGTGTTTTGGTTGAACGGAAAAGTATCGTTGGTTCCTTAGTCGTCTTCCTAGCGGCTGCAATCTGTGTGGCTGCTTCCGTTGGATTGGCATCTTTAGCACCGGAAGGTATGTCATCTGTTGTGACGATTGTTTTGATCACGACCTTCGGAATTCTTGGTTCCTTTTTCCCGTTCCTCCATAATACCAAGAGCAGTTTTCATCTTGGAATGTATCTTATTCTGATCTTTTGTCTGACCTCTGCCACCATGCTGGATACGGCTATCTTCACGAATATGGATTGGTGGCTCGGCGCATACTTCGTTTCGATCCTTGTGGGCTCCATGATGCTGCTGGCAGCGCTGTGCCGCCTGTTCGATGTTGACCGCGATACCTACCTGATTGCATCTGGCGCATCGATCATGTCGGTTCCTTTTATTCCTGTGATTGCCGGTGCGCTGAAGAACCGTGAGATTTTGATCCCCGGTATAGCAATTGCGATTATTGGGTATGCCTTGGGGAACTATCTCGGCATCTTGGTTGCAACCCTCACGCAAACATACGTTGGTGGGTGAGGGGATAGCGCGGTGCGGGCGCAATCACTTCTGTCTGATTGGTGAGAAGCAAATTGGACTTGGGGAACAATGGCAATGACGTGTCGAACCGGAAAGAAACTGCATGCTACGGCGAGATAACAGCGGACCTAGAGAGCCCTATTTCCTTGATGTGCAAAAGGCCCTTGGTGAAGCAGGCATTACCCATCCGGTACTTGTTCTCGATGAGGGGCGGCTAAGGCATAACATTCGCCAGCTCAAAGGGGATCTGCCTGAGGGTATGAACCTTCGGTTGGTCGCCAAGTCGTTGCCTGTACCCGAGCTGTTGAAGTTGGCGAGTGCGGAGCTTGATACTCATCGGTATATGACATTCAACCTCACCATGTTGAGAGAGGTTGCGGAGTTAGACCCAGCAGCGGACCAGCTTTTAGGCAAGCCCTTACCGGTAAAGGCTGCTGCGGACTATTATTTCAGCACGGCCACCAATCAGGCTACTGGCGAAGTTTATTGGCTGATCGATTCTGAGAGCCGTCTATACGAGTATGCCGAGCTTGCGCGGTCAAATAACCTGATCCTGAACATTGTTTTGGAACTTGATGTTGGCCTGCATCGGGGCGGTTTTGAGGTTGATAGTCAACTGGCTCAGGCGCTGGACACAATCAAGAAGGAAGTTGCTCTGAACTTCTGTGGTTTCATGGGGTATGAGGCACACATTGCAAAAGCTCCAACTCTTCTGGGTATGCGGCAGAAAGCCTTGAACAATGCGGTGTCGACCTACGCAAAAGCGTTGGAAATGGCAGGGCAAGTGTTTGGAATTGATGCTGCGGATTTGCCCATTCGAAATGCAGCAGGGAGTCCAACATTCCGGCTCTATAACTCAACTGAGATTGCTAATGAGGTTTCGGTTGGCTCGGTGCTGGTAAAGCCATCTGACTTTGAAACAGATCTGTTACAGGGCTATGTTCCGGCGCTGTTTATTGCAGCGCCCGCTATCAAGGTAGGCGGACCCATGAAGACCCCGGTTCTTGAGGCCTTCGATTCACTCAAGCGATTGCTAAATCCCAACTTGGAACGCAGCATCTTTTTGCACGGGGGAAACTGGAAAGCACATCCCGTAGACCCTCCGGGCCTTGCCTATAATCCGACATACGGTCGATCTTCGAACCAGGAGGTTCTGAATGGCGGGCGAAAAACTGAGATTTCGCCTGATGACTTCGTGTTTCTTCGACCAACGCAAAGCGAGGCCGTTCTTCTTCAATTTGGCGACATAGCCATTTACAAAGACGGTGCTATTGTAGATACGTGGAGCCCATTCTCCCCTTCGGTATAGGAACATAACCCAAGTGAATACCGACTATCAGCGCAGAGCTGACCCGAAGCAGTCCAGAAGCCAAAAAACAATTGACCTTATTCTCAAGACAACATCTGAACTGCTTGATGAAGTCGGGTTCGAGCGGCTCTCGACCAATCTGGTTTGTCAGCATGCCGGGCTGACGCCGCCTGCGATTTACCGCTATTTTCCCAACAAATACGCGCTTCTCAGTGAACTGGGTCAACGGCTGATGGATGAGCAAAATGCGGCCCTAGCTCCTTACATTGAACGCGTGCTGCAGGATGATGAGCCTGCGGAAGCTGTGTTTGAGTCGATCAGCGAGCAGCTGGAGATCGCCGAGCGTATGCCGGGTGGTCGCTGGATCTTACGCGCGCTTCATGCAACGCCAGCGCTTTGCGACATAAGAACCCGTTCTCACGATCTCGTCGCTGAGCAACTGGCCGATGCGATACTTGTGCAGTACCCTGACAATGATAGGCAAAAAGTCATTCAAACCATGCGCTTGAATATCGAGTTTGGCTATTCGGTTATCGAATACGTCATGGACCTGCCAAACGTAGATCGAGACTCTGTGCTGCGGGAAGCCGCAGCGACTCTTACGCAAAACTTCACGCGGTACTCTTCTTAGAGAGGCGTGTTGTTCTGGGTGAGGGCATGTTGTTTAGCTATGGTTGCTGAACTTCGTTGCGATCTCGATGCATTTTTGTGCGAGGATTTTGGTTGGGTCCAGTAGGGCGGGGCGTTTGCCGCCATCTGTGTCAGGTGGGATGAGCGGGAGTTCTGTGCAGCCCAAGATCACGACTTCTGCACCTGCATTTTCAAGTTCATGGTAGGCCAGTGTGAGTTGATCGACACAATGGCCGGAAGTGAAACCGGCTTTCACGCCTTCTTTTCCGTAGATCGCGTCCATCACTTGTGCTTGGCCTGCATCGCTCGGAGCGATGACCAGCAGATCTGCTTCTGCTGCTTCCTGCTGGTAAAGCTTGCTCTTTACTGTGCCTGTCGTTGCCAGCAGCCCGACGGTTTTCACATCTGTGTAGTTTGTGGTGATGTGATTAACCGTTTCCCGCAGCATATTTACGATGGGAATAGACAGGTTGCGTTGGATGCGTTCCACATAGGCATGGGCTGTGTTGCAGGGGATTGCAACAATGTTAGCACCACCTTGCTCCAGCTTTTTGCAAACAGAGTACAGGGCGATTGACGGGTCGATACCGTTGCCGATGATATTCTCAGTGCGATCAGGGATCTGTGGGTTCTGTTCCACGAGCATTTTAATGTGGTCTTGATCTTTGGACGCATGGGTATTGGCGACCACCTTGCCCATAAAGTCTGTTGTTGCAGCGGGACCCACACCGCCAACCACACCGATCTTAAATGGTGGCGTTGGCGTTTTTTTGCTGCACGCCAAAGCATAGTCTGCATAAATCTGGTTGCTGTTTAAGACCGGCACATCAACAAGTTCTGCAATACGATCCAGCATGGCAGGGATTTCTGTAAAGCCCGGGAGGATAATAGAAGCACCCTGCTTGATGAGATCTTCGCAAGCTTCTCGAACTGTGCTTTCTACCTTTTTGCCTGTTCCGCCGGCTTTTAGACCTTCAGCCCCGTATACCGCGTCCATCAGCTGGCTCTGGAATGGTTCGGACGGATAGATGATCTGGTGTTTGTCACCCAGCACCTTGTCGAAGAGCCCTAATTTGCGCACGTAGTTGGACGTGAGAATGCCGATCGGTCCATCTTGAAAGTTGCGTTGGATATGGTCTTTGATTGCATCGGCAATGCCGAGCACTTGTATTTTAACTTCCGGCAGAATCTCGGGCAGGAATGTCTGCGAGATGAAGCAAGGCAGCAAGGCCACTTCGCGGTTGTCTGCCTCCATGTCCGTCAAGGCATCATAAACGTAGAGCTTACGTCTGATAGGGTCGTAGTCGTGATCGGCAGGCGTCGTGTGCTCGTGAAAAGGTCTTTGCACAAAAGCGATGTCCAGATGTTCTTCATCTGAACGGGCTGGGGTCGATTTTACGATCCTATGGAGAATGTCAGTTCCTGCAACTGCCCCAAGGCCGCCGATAACCGCAAACCGTGGCTTATGTGGCGCTGGGGAGGAGATAGCATCGTTTTTGTTGTAATTCATCGTAACCCAGTGATCGCTGCTTGTTAAAATACTGGAATGTATAAAGCATATAATCGGCTGTATCGTTAGCTCCACTAATCTTGATAATTGTTCCGGAAGACCTGAGTGTTCTGCAACTTTTACAAAGAATTTAGTTGAGGTTGACTGTTTGCCGTTACTTCATACGGGCTCTAGGGAGGCTTCTCTGTCGTGGAGGGGTGTTATTAAAACGGCGACCTCATTTGCAGATGAGGCCGCCGCATAAATTCTTTCGCAGACTGGATCAGATCCAGACAGGCTGACCGTCAAACAGCAGCATTTTCCAGTGATTGCTCGACTTTTTCAGCACCCAGTGTTGTGTGCTGAGTTGCCGCTTCACGGATTGTGAGCCCCTCTTTCATGGCGATTTTGGCAATGCGAGAAGCCTGTTCATATCCGAGAATAGGTGCAAGCGTTGTTGCCAGTACCAAGCTGTTATCCAGCAGTTCAGCGCAGCGTTTTTCATCTGCCTGGATACCGGAGACGCAACGATCGGCCAGAACATACATTGCGTTGGTCATGGTCGCGATGGACTCCATCATCTTGTAGATGATGACCGGTTCCATGGCATTGAGCTGCAATTGTCCGGCTTCCGCAGCGAGAGTGACTACCAGATCGTTACCGATGGTCTGGTAGCAAACCTGATTGACGACCTCTGGAATAACCGGGTTGATCTTTCCTGGCATGATAGACGAGCCAGCCTGAACAGCCGGAAGGATAATTTCACCCAGACCTGCCCGTGGCCCACTGCTGAGCAGACGAAGGTCGTTACACGTTTTGGAAAGCTTGCTTGCGACGCGCTTCAATGTTCCGGAGAACATGATAAACGCACCAAGGTCAGAGGAAGCTTCGATAAGGTTGGCAGCTGGTTTCAGGTCGAAGCCGGAAACCTCGCAGAGATTTTTAACTGCCAATGGCTGGTAGCCTTCAGGCGTATTAATACGCGTCCCAATGGCAGTACCGCCGAGATTGACCTCAGTCAGTAGTTTCGCCAGATCCTGAACACGCTGAATATCTTCTTCGAGTGTTACGGCAAACGCCATAAACTCATCACCAAGCCTCATTGGTACAGCGTCCTGAAGCTGCGTCCGTCCGACCTTTTTGATGTCTTTGAACTCTTCGGCTTTCTCTTTGAAAGCTGCGACGAGGTTCTCCATGGCGAAGATCAGACCGGCAGACTTTTGCAGGACCGCAAGTCGGATCGCCGTTGGGTACACGTCGTTTGTAGACTGCGAGCAGTTTACGTCGTCATTTGGATGAAGTCCGGAGTAGTCGCCGAATGGACGGCCCATCTTCTGAAGGCCGACGTTAGCGATAACCTCATTGGCGTTCATGTTGGTTGATGTTCCGGCTCCGCCCTGGAGCATATCCAATACGAAATATTCGTGGTGTTTGCCTTCGATGATTTCGTCGCAAACTTCAACAATCGTATTGCATTTCGCTTCGGTAAGCGCGCCAAGTGCTGCGTTGGAGAGTGCACAGGCTTTCTTTACCATTGCGAGAGACTTCACAATCTCAGGGTAGTGGTTGATAGCCACCCCCGAGATTGGAAAATTTTCGATGGCGCGATGGGTCTGGGACCCATACGCTGCTTCAAGAGGGATCTCTACAGAACCCAGACCATCAGTTTCGGTGCGATACATTTCTGCCAATTACCCCCTTGAGCAGCGTTATTTGTTTTTAATTATGCGTCGCGCAGTTCTGGCGTTTTCATCACGTGAGGCGTGTTATATGCCTCCATGTCGATCTCACCTTCAGATTTGGCAATGATAACTGTTGCAGCACAGTCACCGGTCACGTTCAGAGACGTACGAGCCATGTCCAGGATACGGTCGATACCTGCGATGATTGCTACACCTTCAAGCGGCAAGCCAACAGAAGTCAGAACCAGAGACAGCATGATGAGGCCTGCACCCGGTACACCTGCGGTACCAATGGAAGCGAGCGTTGCTGTCAGGATGATGGTGATGTACTCGGACATGCCGAGGTCAACGCCGAAGGCCTGTGCAACAAACAGGGCACAAACACCCTGGTACATCGCAGTACCATCCATGTTGATGGTTGCGCCGAGTGGCAGCGTGAAGCTGGAGACGGAGCGCTTAACACCGAGGTTCTGCTGCACTGCTGCGATCGAGACAGGAAGTGTGCCTGCGCTGGATGAGCTGGTGTAGGCCACAATCATTGGCTCGATGGCACCCTGGAAGAAGCGAACGGGGCTGAGACGTGAAACGAATGTCAACAAACCGCCGTAAACGAGCAGGCCATGAATGATACAGCCGAGATAAACCGCAACGATGACGCTGGCAAGCGGCAGCAGCAGCTGCAAACCGTAGGTACCTGCGACCCAGGTCATGAGAGCAAATACACCATAAGGAGCAAACGAGATGATGATCTCGGTAAGCTTCATGATGACCGCGTTCAGGGCTTCGAACAAGTCACGAACAGGTTTACCTACATCGCCAACAAGGTTGATCGCCAAGCCAAACATGATCGCAAAGAAGATGATTTGCAAAACGTTACCATCAGCAGCAGCGGCAAACGGGTTGGTCGGGATGATATTCAATACTGTCTGGATGAATGGTGGTGCCTGTGCTGGTTCAACAGCAACGGCTGAGGAGAGGTCAACACCTACACCAGGTGCGAAAATGATGCCCATCGCCAAACCGATAACAATGGCAAACGCAGTGGTGCACAGATAGAAGAAGATCGCTTTAAGACCAATACGTCCCATACGACCAATATCACTCACGGAAGTCATTCCGCATACAAGAGAGACAAAGATAAGCGGGACGATCAGCATTTTAATTGCTGATACAAACAACGTACCGACATGTTTGACAGAAGCAGCAATTCCCGGATTTCCGCTTGCATTGAGAGCAATGCCGAAAGCGACGCCCAGTACCAGGGCGATTGCAATTTGCTTCCATAAGAGCATGTCGAACCAGAACCTGAAGATTCCCTTTCTGCTGGTTTGAGACGTCATATGGTCCTCCCTTTATTCGTTATTGGTAAACAGTAGGCATCATTTGCGCCGGTGTCCCTACGACCCCTGCCAGCGCTAAATGCACAGCGTGCTTCGAGTTAAGTTTTAGTTACTCACGGAGATTTAAACAGTGACCTTTGTATCATGCATTTGGCATGCAAGTTTTTATTTATGTAAATTTTATTATAGTAGCAAGCCGAAAAAATAAATCAGCAGGCGCCAGTTTTTTCCAAGAAACGGTACTATATTTCATATATGGCTTCATTGGGGAAATATGTTTCAAAATTAATTATTTTTCGGTTGTGTTATATTACAATTGGGTGGCTAGATCATTCTCTTATTGGTTGTAGTAGTCGAGAAGTGCAGCCGGTTATCCTAAGTTTACAACCAGACTCACAAAGCTATCTCAAGTATGAGACGTCTCCTAACCCGTCATTCTTTGGAAGCAGGCAGCGAAGACTTCTGCTCCAGCTCTACGAAGGTAAAAAGTTCGCGATTTGGTCTTGGTTTCAGTTATTGAAGTGTAGCAAAGATAAATCTCGTCAGTTAGTGCATCAAGGTTATCCGCGCTTCATTGCTCTTTCGAGAGAAATCAGCATTAAGTAGGCTGCAAATTTGGGTTACGATCCCAAGTCCAAATCCTGTTTGTTGTTCTTGCTTTGGCACCGGCATATCGACCTCATCTCTTACGAGAAACTCGACCTTCTCGGTAGATAGCAGTACCTCAACGTATACACGTTGGCCCGCTCGGCTGAAACGAATGGAGTTTTCGAGGAGATTGGATAACGCTTCCACGAGTAAGGCATTGTCTGTTTGAAATGCGAAGTCTGTTTCACCAAACTCCAGTGTGACATCTTTTTGCGCGGCTATGGGTTTAAAAATCGAGGACAGCGCCAGCCAAATATCGCTTGTGTTGGTTTCGGTGATAGTTGGTTGCGTGTGCCCCATCTCTCGTCGTGCAAACTCCAATACCTTGTCGATCAACGCAGTTGCGCTTCGACTTACGGTTTGCGCGTTCCTTATTATTGTTTGGCCTGCAGTCTGCTCTTTGTCGACGGCCATTCCGTCGAGTAGAAAATTTAGCGTTTGCAGTGGCTGGCGAACGTCATGCCCAATTGAACGAATAAGATGGCGCTGAAATTCATAGGCCTGTTGCAACTCTCGTGTTCGCGCATCGACTTGCTCTCCCAAAATTTGCTCATGCTTCAATACAGTCTGCAGTGCCTTGGTTCGGTCTGTGATTGCTGCGCCTATTGTTAGCGCGACTAGGGAGGTGATCAATAAGAGCAGCTGCAGCTCGAAGCGATCTCCTTCGAACCCTAAAAGATGTGCAGATACCGGTGCGAAAATTGCGGTGCAAACAACCGCAAATGCGGCAGCGAATACGCCATTATATAATGCAAAGAATACGGGAGGGAGAATGATCGCGTACCAGACAAAGCTAAAACTCGGAAATCGACGATAGCCAATGAATGAAGCAGATAGAACTAGGCTGACGCAGATCAGGATAGTGATAAACAGCTGAATGTTTGGCGCAGGTAGATCCTCTTGCGGTGAGATTTCTTCAGAAAAAGCAAACTTGAGCAGAGGAACCAGTAGTGGTGGGAGTATTATGGCGCCAATTGCATCACCAACCAGCCAACCTCCTGCAATCTGATTGGCAACTTCCCAATCGAAGTTCCCTGCAGCGAGATGTAAGCCCAAACCGGAAATTGTAGCTACACCAGCCGCAAGCAAAGTAATGCCTAAAAACCAATGGTTGTCTCGAAGTTTGGAGATTGGGAAGTAAACTTTGAGTGCTATCCGCAGCAATAGTCCGGCCCCGCCATATACTAAATATAGGCGATAGCCGTGAACAATTGGATCTGAGTAGTTGGTCCATTCAATACCCAAGAGCGTGCAAACAAACGGTGTCGATATCAGTAAATTTGCAATGAGGGGAGCCAAAACAAAGCGCATGGGAACAGCCAAAACGATGGCTAAGTTTGCACCTGCAGGCAAGAACCAAAGACTTGTGTACGTTTCGAAATAATTAAATAAGTCGGCACTCTTAAAAGCCAGAAGCCAAATAAAGATTAGAAATAGGTATCCAGCGAAAATATTGCTTCTCAGGATGTTCGAGGATGGCATATTAATTTCTAAATTGTTTTTCGTAGGAATCGCTTGATGTTGCATAATCTTCTCATTGTTGATGACCACCTTATGTTCGGTGGAGCAATGCAATACCTCCTCAAACAATATGATCCTCAGCTTTGTAGCGAAGCTGTGGGATCAGGTAAAGACGCGCTCGAATATGTCAGGTCTGAGAAACCCATTGACCTGATATTACTTGATTATGCTTTGCCAGATCTGAATGGAATTGATGTTCTCAGGCAGATCTTACTTATTAGGCCAAATCAACGTGTCGGCATGATTTCAGGTACCGAAGATGTGCGGTTAACTCGTCAAGCAATGGAAGCTGGCGCTTTTGGCTGGATCCCAAAGCATTTGTCAGAGAAACCGCTTCTTCATGCGCTTCGCTTGATGGCTTCGGGAGAAACATTTTTGCCATACGAACTTGTGGGTGAGATGCTCTCCCGACAAGAAAATGCTAGGATCTTTACGCCAACTGAATTGGACGTGGCAGAGCACCTGATCGAAGGTTTGAGCGATAAACAAATTGCTCAGGAGTTGGGGTGTGAAGTGAGGACAGTCCAAGTCCACGTCAGAAGGCTATATCAAAAAACTAAAACAAGTAACCGTGTCACGTTCACGAATAAATATCGAAGTAGTTATTGAGACTGCAGCCTTATGCAGAACGCTAATATTAAACTATCCAAGCGTCATATTGCCGAGGAACATAGAAGCAGATTTCCACTACACTTATATCTGCGTAACGGAAACCTAAATTCTTTTTGTGTTGCTGATACCTAGCATCCGTTGCAAGCAGGCAAAGTAGCTATAGCTGGCAGGAATTATCTGACGCTAGTCAAGTGCAACACGCATTGCGGCGCGGTACTCTTCGTACCCACCAAAATGTGCCAATAATTGCTCATAGGCTTGCGAGCACACTGCGTACATCGGTTGCGCGTCGCCTTTGCAGATTGCTAGTTGTTCATACAGACTGATGCACGTTTCTTTTGCTTGGAGAGTGCCGCAGATCTTGTTCGCGTCTTCAAGTACTTTGGTGTCGAACATTTTTCCAGCGGTTTCTTTAGACGAATTGGAGTCAGCAAGAACTGGTGCGGAGAGTGCCATGCCAATGGACAAGGCAAACGTTGCGAAAAGAGTTGGTTTGATCATTTCGGTATTTCTTCCCGTTGTTGCAAAAACGTTATTTCAGCAGTGTGATAAGCTACTTAGGCCATCGGCCCGCCGACTTTTTGAGAAAGTAGCAGCATTTGCGCGGAGTGAGTTTGTTGAAATAACGTATGCTGAGATGTAAAATTACGTATATATCGGAGAGGCAATGGATACTTGGTTTTACCGAATGCCAAATATCTTAGTTCGATGGCTCTTTACCTTTTGAGATGGATAGCCTTCTCTTGAAAAAAAAGAGTTTCAAGTTTGTCTAATCGGACTGCAACGATTGCAGTCCTTTACAGACCCTTTACCTGTTTCAAGATGTGCTGCTGATTGTCGAAGGGGGACCAATCAAGGT
The DNA here is from genome assembly GCA_947494035.1 of uncultured Pseudovibrio sp. Lineage (GTDB taxonomy): Bacteria > Pseudomonadota > Alphaproteobacteria > Rhizobiales > Stappiaceae > Pseudovibrio. The sequence continues at coordinate 58,482 of CANLTN010000024.1, forward strand.
CCGTCCTCCAGATCATTCAATGCTAGGGCGTAAACCCATTACCTGCTTGCGTTGGGAGTCGGTTTTATGGTTCAAATTTCCTAGTCAGAGGAGAGTTTGAGTGTCGCGCCGCCGATTTGACCTTACTGATCATGAATGGTCGCTGATCCAGCCGTTGTTACCCACCAAACGCGCGGAGTTGCACGGGTTGACGATCGGCGAGTTATGAATGGGATTTTGTGGCGGTTCCGAACAGGTTCACCGTGGGCTGATGTGCCTGAACGCTATGGCCCTTACACCACATGCTACAATCGTTTTATCCGTTGGCGTAAGGCTGGCGTTTGGGATGGTCTTTTACAAGGAGTCTCAGCAGCTTATGACGGGGACATAGTGATGATTGATAGCTCTTGTGTCCGTGTGCAGCAACATGGTGCAACGGGAAAAAAGGAGGGCAAAATGATGGCTGCATGGGACGTTCCCGGGGTGGCCTGACCACAAAGATCCACGCAGTTGTTGATGCCGATGGATTGCCCATCCAACTGGAATTGACCGCCGGACAAGTTTATGACGGCAAACCTGCTGAGCATATGCTTGAAATCGCTCCAGACGGATGCATTATTCTTGCCGACAAGGCCTATGACAGCCACGTTCTGCGAAGACTTGCCAAAGACAAAAAGGGATGGGCAAACATCCCGCCCAGAGCCAATAGGAAGAAGACCTTTTCGTTCTCAAAATGGGTCTACCGGAAGCGTAACCTCGTTGAACGGTTCTTCGGAAAAATTAAGCAATACAGAGGCATAGCTACACGTTACGACAAAGATCCTGCTAATTTCCTCGCCGCAGTTAAACTCGTTGCGATGAGAGTATGGATCAAAAGTAATGAGTCTGCGCCCTAGTATTGCAGACAATCATCAGCCCACCGGCAGTATCATGTTCATACGAAGTCAGACTCCGGACAGCAGCTGCTTCCCGAGCTGACATTGCTTCTAAAATCGCCTCCGCTTTTTCCTTGTTCAAACTGCCGACAATATCTGCAGCTCTGTCAGAGGGAAGCTCATTGATAATGAGTGACGCATGAGGTGCTTCTAGTTCCTCGATGAACTCAGTTGCGATTTCTGATGGGGCCTCTTCCAACAAAGTTGAGGCAAGCTCAACCGGAATTGCCTCAAAGACGCGAGTCCGTTCATTGGAGGGGAGATTGAGCAATTCTCGCAGTGCATCACTACGCGACATGGTGTCAAGATAGTCAGCGAGTACCTCTAGGTCACCTGCTTCGAACAACGCGAGTGTCTGATCCTGCGGAATGTCGTCATTTGGCCGCTTAGGCCCGGTATTTGTCGAAGTCATACTCTTTCCTCTGAGCGAGACACTGGTTCTGGGTTACCTAGACCTCAAGATCGAAAAAGACAAATATAATTTGCTATGGACAACATTTATTTGTTAATGTAGATGAAAGTATGGATAATACACGAAGAGAACTTTCTACAGTAGCTGACAAGTTAGCCTCACTTTACCCCCAATCTTTTGGTGGAAAGCCAAACGGTCGCTTTCGGATTGCAGCGAAGCTCGTTCGCAAGCTTGCGGGACGCCGTAGATTGTATGAAGATGATATTCAAGAACTAACCAGAGAGTTGCTGGAGCGAGGCTACGTTCTGATTGATATGGACGGTTTTTTCGTCTTGGTGAGCGCTAATTCATTTGTGAACTACCGCCGTGCGAATGAGGATGTATTGCTGTGAATGAAACGCTCAGCCGGAAAAAAACAAGTAGATTGGAAAATAGTAGAGTTATCGGTTGGCGTGAAAAGATTGCGCTACCAGATCTTGGCATTGCTGAAATAAAGGCAAAGATTGACACTGGAGCGCGAACATCAGCACTTCATGCTCTGGATATCAGATCGGAAATGCGTGACAGTGAAGAATGGATCACCTTCCATGTTCCACATCTTGGAGAGCATAAAAGCACACGCCATAGCGCAAAGGTTCTCGACAAGCGGGATATCAAGAATACCAGTGGTATCGTACAGACAAGATACGTTATTAAAACCAGAATTGTTATTGGTAATCGGCGCTGGCTTATCGAGCTTTCACTGACTGATCGCGAAAAAATGAAACACGACCTTATACTTGGACGCACTGCGATTAAACGACATAAAATTTTGGTGGCTCCAGGACAATCTTATTTGGCTGGTCAACCATTGTCAGATTTTTCACTAGTACCCTAGTTGATAGCCACAATCACGCTTGCCCACTCAATTCAGGGATATTCCAATGAAAATTGTCATGATGGCGAGAAATGCCGAGCTTTACTCTCACCGACGCATAAAAGAGGCAGCTGAATCTAGGGGGCATACGCTCGACGTCGTCAACACATTACGTTGTTACATGAATATTGCGTCCCGGCGTCCTGAGATTTATTACAACGGTGAAAAATTGACCGGGTATGATGCCGTTATTCCACGTATCGGCTCATCGGTCACTTTCTACGGTACAGCAGTGCTGCGCCAGTTCGAAATGATGGGCGTTTATCCTCTGAATGAATCAGTGGCTATTGGCCGTTCGCGAGACAAATTGCGCTCAATGCAGTTGTTGGCGCGTGACGGTATCGGACTACCGGTGACGACATTCGCACATGATCCAAAACAGACCGAGGAAGTGCTTGCGCTTGCGGGTGGGGCACCTCTTGTAATCAAGCTTTTGGAGGGCACTCAAGGAATCGGTGTTGTGTTGGCGGATACCGACCGCTCCGCAAAGTCCGTGATCGAAGCGTTCCGCGGTGCAAAGGTAAACATCCTGGTACAGGAGTTTATTAAGGAAGCCGGGGGAACGGATATTCGAGCACTGGTTATCGGTGGTAAGGTCGTTGCCGCTATGCAAAGGACCGGAGCCGAAGGGGAGTTTCGTTCTAATCTCCACAGAGGTGGGAACGCTCAAATGATCAAAATTTCTCAGGAAGAGCGTTCAACAGCCATCCGTGCGGCAAAATCTATGGGCCTAAATGTTTGCGGCGTTGATATGTTGCGTGCCAACCATGGGTCAGTTGTCATGGAAGTCAACTCCTCGCCTGGTCTGGAAGGCGTAGAAAAAGCAACCGGAATTGATATTGCTGGCAAGATCATCGAATTCCTTGAGAAGAATGCCGGCCCAGGAAAGACAAAGACGCGAGGAAAAGGTTGATGTCGGAGAGAACTGCAAAGCAGCCTCCATTTGAAATCGGGGAGGAGAAGGTCGCTCCGGGGACACGCCAGACGGTGAATCTCCCGGTAAGCGTCCTCTCGGACCACACTCCCGTTTCCATGTCAGTTCACGTTGTACATGGCCGTCACGCAGGGCCAACGGTATTTGTAAGCGCAGCAATTCATGGTGATGAAGTAATTGGTGTTGAAATTGTCAGGCGATTGCTTCGCACGGCAGGCCTTAAAAGCATGAAGGGAACGCTTCTCACTATTCCGATTGTCAACACGTTCGGCTTTATGAGCCACTCAAGATACTTGCCTGATCGCCGGGATCTGAACCGCTCATTTCCCGGCAGTCCAACAGGATCATTGGCATCACGGTTGGCTCATATCTTTATGGAACAAATCGTTTCGAAATCGGATCTCGGGATCGATTTGCACTCCGCCGCCATCCACCGCGCCAACCTTCCACAAATACGCGTAAACCCATCTCGGCCAGAGATCTTGGAGTTGGCTCAAATTTTTGGAGCGCCTTTGACTTTGACTTCAAATGTCAGGCCCGGGTCATTGCGTGAGGCGGCACAAGAGCAGAATGTGGATGTTCTTCTGTATGAGGGAGGTGAAGGCCTGCGATTTGACGAATTTGCAGTACGCGCCGGGGTCTCTGGTATTCTGCGGGTGATGCGTCATCTTGGAATGCTTCCTAAGAAGAGCCCGTCAAAATCCAAACCCAAATCCAGAACCATCCAGTCGAGATCAAGCAGTTGGCTCAGAGCCCCAGCTGGGGGTCTACTTCGAACTCACAAAAATATCGGTGAAGAAGTTTCTGTCGGTGATTTGTTGGGAGTTATTTCTGATCCCTTCGGAGAAGTTGAAACAGAAATTTTAGTGGAGCGGGCGGGTCTTCTGATCGGACGTACAAACTTGCCAATTGTGAACGAAGGCGATGGACTGTTCCACATCGCCTACATAAACGATCGCATCGACGCAGAAGCCCAGATTGACGCGCTAACCGCCCAACTGGAAGAAGACGCGCTCCTCGACGAGGATGAAATCATTTGACCGTGGTGAGGATGGTCCGCGCGCAATCGTGTATCATCGTCCAATTATCTGAAGTCAGCCCATCCATGAAAGTCATGAAAACCTGCACGGCAGGAAAACGGCCGGTTTGTATACCTATTAAAGGTGCATTTCCTCGGCAACGCCCAAAAATGGGGGATTACCGCCTCTCTCAACTACTTTATGGCTAGGTTGTGATATCCCAGCCTTCGACGAAGCATAACTAGTAGTAAGTTTGAGTTGTAGTGTAGATATTACCGTCAACAGAGATCGCGAATATTATAAATAACCACCGCAAAATACACTGTTACATTTTATAATATGGTTTATCCGCTAAAGTACTAAAATGGATAAGAATATGGAGATTTTTGCAACCTGGACTTCAGAGTTTCAGGACCTATTATCTACATATATCGTTCGACCATGGACGCTGTATCAGTTGCTGATCATTTTGGGCTGCTTTGCGATTGCATACTTCGTTTCACAGCTTATCGAACCGTGGTTTGAAGAGCGGGCCCGCAAGATCCGTGGTAATCCAAACCTTTTGAGGATTATCGTCGCTCTATTGCGGCGAACCCAATGGATACTGTTTCTTATTCTCCTTTGGGTCACACACAATGTAATTATAGCAAGCACTTGGCAAAGCCGTTCTTACATTCTTACAACTGCTCTTATTCTTGCCTCTGTTTGGCTAACAGTGACAGTTTTGAGTCGGATAATCCGGAATAAGACGCTCGCAAGAACCATAGCTATCTGTGCATTTGTCTATTTCGCGGTTGGCATCCTTGGCCTTCGAGAGGAGGTGAACCAGTTTCTTGACAGTTTTGCTGTCAACTTGGGCGAACTTAGAATCTCATCTCTCTTAGTTCTTCGTATTGTAATTTTCACAGGGCTGTTGCTGTGGTTGGCAAATGTCTTTGGCAAATTGTTTGAGAACCAGATTGCCCGCCTTGATGACCTTTCGCCTTCACTAAGAGTTTTGATTGGTAAAGTGCTACATATCGGCCTGATTATTCTGGCCTTGGTGCTAGCCATTTCTGCAGCGGGAATCGATTTAACCGCATTTACCATCCTGTCTGGTGCCATCGGTCTAGGTATCGGAATTGGACTTCAAAAGGTCGTATCGAATTTTCTATCAGGTATCATCATTCTAAGTGATAAATCGATAAAACCGGGCGATACGATCGAGTTGGGAGATACAGTTGGTTGGATAAGGGAACTGCATGCCCGTTATGTGTCCGTGATTACAAGAGACGGGCGTGAGTACCTTGTACCCAATGAGGATTTTATCACACAGCAAGTCGTCAACTGGTCTTATTCCGACAATTTTGTTCGTCTCGAGGTAGATTTTGGGGTTTCATATGATAGCGACCCTCACGAGGTTACACGCCTGGCGGTTCAAGCGGCTACTAGGGTGAGCCGTGTTATAGCAGACAGACAGCCCGTCTGCTGGTTGACTGCATTCGGTGCCTCATCCCTTGATTTCAAATTACGCTTTTGGATTGACGACCCAAAGGAAGGCCTAACTAATGCACGAGGCGAAGTTTTAATGTCGCTCTGGGATACCTTTCAAAAATCAGGAATTGCCATTCCGTTCCCCCATAGAGAAATTATTGTGCGTACACCTATCGAAGTTCTGAACAATCAAGAGGGCCATTGATCATTCTGGTACAGCTGCGTTCTTATCCAGCTCCAGACATCCGTTATCCAGATAGCAGCGGCCTGTGGCAGAGAGCCCCTATTTTTTACTCCACTCCCTGGATTGGCCTAAGAAAAGTGGAGAGACTTCATCTCAATTTCTCTTTGCTGTCTCTCGAACGTTATTGGCGAATGA
>CANLTN010000025.1:0-59537 GCA_947494035.1 uncultured Pseudovibrio sp.
ACTCAAGCTGCTGCGTAATTGGAGCGGATCCACTTATAAACCACGCTCAACTGTCCAAATAAACGGGACCACCTCTCGTCATGCATACAAAACCAGTGGTGAGCGTCATCATCATGGTTTCTAGAGGCTTGGATCTGCTGATCTGTAAGGAACTTGAAGTTGTAGAGCATTAATGCTTCGTCATCTTCAGTCTGCACTGGCCGCTTTAAGTCAAGGTAAAGCTTTCTAGGTGGCAAAATCGCGTCATCTTGCGTGTTAGGCCACCATACTCTTGGTTGCTTGTATGCATACGTGCTACACAAGCCAATATAGAGCGATGTTAAACGTTGCTGGCCGTCAATTACCGCATTGAAATCCTTGAAACTTGCATTTGTTTTTACGTGCGGGTTCTGTTCATTAAAGCGCTGGCAGTACGATCTTAAAAATTCATAGAATTTGTAATCTTTCTTAATGTCGCCGTCTTTTATTTCCCAAAACATGAAAGTGTTAATTGGATAACCGCGCATTATAGAATCAAAGAGCACACATATTTGGTGACTGCTCCAAACAAATTTCCTTTGGATTGCGGGTAACAAATAGTCTCGGTTGTTGATTGCTGCGATTGCAGCCTTAATGCTAATCGCTTTCTCGTATTCACCCGCCATAATTTACTCCCCAATTTAAAATGCCGCTGTTGTTAGAAACTACTTGATCAAACTCAGCTAAGATAGCTCTGAAAAGCGCTCAAATCATCTAATAAAAAATCAGTGAAAAATCTTACTACTCAATGGAACTAGCTGAGGGTTCTTCATCTTAAAGTTGGATAGCATTTGCACCACCTCTTGCCGCTTCTTCAAATGCTTGAGATAGTTATCTCCGATAAGTGCCTGCAATTAAAGCGCCAGACCTTCCCAGACCCTTCAGCTCATCGAACCAATCAAACCCCCAGAGCAATCTGGGCGTTCTCTGAGATTTCCTGAACCGCCGTTGTCATGGCAGGCAGATACGTCTCTGCCATTTTTTCCAGCGTCGTTACATAGGTCGTGCTGGTCACTGAGAGAGCGCCGATCGGTTCTCCGCGCTTGTTCAGGATCGGCAGGGCCACGCAGATGATGGTGTCCTCGTGTTCCTCATCATCAAACGCATGCCCGCGCTCGCGAATTCGCACCAGATCATCACGAAGCATCAGCTCATTCACCAGCGTCTTATCCGTATGTCGCTGGAAGGACTGCGCCTTGATCGCCTCCGCAAGCCGTGCCTCAGGCAGGGTAGAGAGCATCGCTTTGCCCACGCCGGTGCAATAGGCAGGGCCAATCTTTCCGGGACTGGAGAACATGGAAACACTGCGCGGCGGCAAACGTTTGTCCACGTAAAGCACCTGATTGTTGTCCAGCACCGCAAGATGAATGGTCTCTTCAAATTCGGTGCTCAGCTTGTCCAATGCATTCCGCGCAACGCTGGCGAGACTTGCCCGGCTCCAGGTAGAATGCGCCAGTTTCAAAACCCGCATACCCATGCTGTAGGTCTGGCGCACATCGTCATAAGCCAACATGCCTTCACGCGTCAGCTGTCGCAACTGACGGTGCAGTGTGGCCCGGCTCAGCGGCAAGGCATTTAGCAAATCCACGAAGCGGGGAGGTGATTCTGCCAGCGCGACCGCATCCAGCACCACCAGCGCCTTGGAAATGGGACTGGAGAGGTCTGGTTCAGTTGCCTCAGCGGTTCTCACGGTTTCTGCACCCATGTCCAGTTGCTTCCTTATTTGCTCGCGAGTTTGCATTCTTCATGCAGACCGTGTCCTTCTACCCTCGCTTGACAATTATGCATGAGCACGTAACTATTTCAATAATCAAAACAAAGTTTCATTAAGTGGAACTTGTCTGGCGGCACTGGGAGGTTGAGCTTTTGGGTTTTAACGAAGGCAATTGCACGCGCACCTACGCCGGAATCTACGATTTGAAGTCCCCCGCATGTTGATGGCGATCTGATCCCTACACTCCACAAGATCTGATCATAACAACAAAGGAAACAGGGGGAATAAATGCACCAACACACCGCGTCAGAAAACGAGCTCTGCCAGATCAACTCGGCAGGCAGCTGGGTCGCTGTTGACTGGGGCACATCCAGTCTTCGCGCATGGCTGATTGACGAAAACCTATGTGTGCAAACCAACGCAAAATCAACGCAAGGTGCGGGATCGCTTCAACCTGCTGATTTTGAAGGTGTTTTGCTGGATGTGATTGGCGACTGGCTGCAAACCGACGCAAAACCAACGCAAGTATTCATTTGTGGCATGGCTGGCAGCCGTCAGGGCTGGCAAGAGGCAGAGTATGTCCCCGTTCCCACCAAACTGACAGATCTGCACCAGCATCTGGATGTTATGCGCGGTGAAGAAACCCTGTTGCTTGGCATCTTGGAGGAGTTATCCGCCATCGGTGCGGGGACAGTTCTCACCGCAGGGCAGGTCAGGCAGGTCTGCGCAGCAGGTGGAACCTTCGTCGTCTCCCCCAACTGCGATGAAGAGGTTATCCGCACCACCAAAGCAGAAGGCATGACGTCCTATCCGGGAGTTCTCACCCCAACTGAATACTTTGCAGCACTCAAAACGGGAGCCGATGCGCTCAAGATTTTTCCGGCCTTTCAAGTGGGCATAAAGGGGATCGAGGCCGTGCGCGCTGTACTGCCCAAAGAGACGCTCCTATATGCAGTGGGTGGTGTTGGACCAGCTGACTTTGCCGACTATGCAAATGTGGGCTGTCAGGGCTTCGGCATGGCCAGCAACCTCTATAAACCGGGCTTCAGCGCTGCGCAGACAGCTGAAAACGCAAAGAAAATAACCGCCGCATACGATGCGATCAAACTGGGAGAAAAAGCATGAGTGAGCCCTATGTGTTCGCAAATACAGAATGTGAGCTGGGCGAGGGGCCGTTGTGGAGCGCCCGCCACGAGGCACTCTTCTGGACAGACATCAACAATAGTCTGGTGCTGAAAAAGAGCATAACCGGAGACGTTGAGACGTGGAAGTTCGACGAACCAGTCTCCGCCTTCGCCCGCATACCTGACAGCGATGACTTCATGTTATCCGCTGCAACAGGGCTGTATCGCTGGTCTCCGGAATTTCACAGCAAAGAACTTATCCTCCCCGTTGAGGACCAAAACCCCGTCACCCGCTCCAACGACGCCCGCACCGACCGCTCCGGCGGATTCTGGATTTCCTCCATGGGCTATAAGGCAGAAAAAGGTGCAGGCAGTCTTTACCGGTTCTTCAAAGGGGAATTGGTGACGGTCGCAAGTGATATCACAATCCCGAATTCCCTTTGTTTCTCGCCAGATGGCAGCACAGCATACTTTTCAGATACGGTAACATCCCAGATCATAAAATGGTCACTAAATGCACAAACTGGCCTGCCAGAAGGGCCGGCGGAGATATTTGCCGATATCTCCGGGACAGGATTTGGCCCCGACGGTTCCGTAGTTGATGCGGAGGGATATCTCTGGAACGCTCAGTGGGGCGGACACAGGATTGTTCGCTATAAACCGGACGGAACAGTGGATCGCATTGTTGAGATTGACGCAAGCCAGCCAACGTGCCCCGCATTTGGTGGGGCGGATAACAAGACCCTGTTTGTCACCACAGCTCGCGAACATTTAAGCGAGCATCAACTCGCAAAAGAGCCACTCGCAGGTTCGGTCTTTGCGTTTCCCATTGACACTCCGGGCCTGCCGGACCCTGAACTGCAAATGTGATCTCATGAGCGATAAGAAACACTTAGGTATCTGCTACTATCCTGAACACTGGTCAGAGGACCTTTGGCAACAAGATGCCGAAGAGATGGCCGAGTTGGGCATCACCTATGTGCGTATCGCTGAATTTGCATGGTCCCGCATCGAGCCGGAACCCGGTCACTACTCCTGGGATTGGTTGGACAGCGCAGTTGAGGTTCTCGCAAGTGCAGGTCTCAAGATCATTATGTGCACCCCAACCGCCGCCCCGCCACGCTGGATGGTGGATAAGCACCCAGATATGCTCGCCGTCGACGAGAACGGACACCCCCGCAACTTCGGAAGCCGCCGCCACTACTGCTTCTCCCACGAAGGCTTCCGCTGGGAATCGCGCCGGATTACAGAAATGCTCGCCGAGCGCTACGGTAATCACCCCTCCATCGTGGCATGGCAAACAGACAACGAGTACGGCGGCCACGACACTGTGCGCTCATGGTCACCCTCCACCCACAAGGCCTTTCAGCTCTGGCTCGCGCAAAAGTACGGCAATATCAAAGCGTTGAACGTCGCTTGGGGAAATGTGTTCTGGTCAATGGAATACAACAGCTTCGAGCAGGTCGATCTGCCAAACCTGACAGTGGCAGAGAGTAATCCGTCTCACATGTTTGATTTCAAACGGTTTTCATCCGATCAAGTATTCGAGTTCAACGGTGAGCAGGTCGATATCCTGCGCAAGCTCTCTCCCGGTCGCCCGATTATCCATAATTTCATGGGTAACAGCTTTTCCTTTGATCACTACAAGGTCGCAGACCAGCTCGATATCGCCAGCTGGGATTGCTATCCCCTTGGCTTCCATAGTAAATTTCAGCTGGAAAACCCAATCGGCACACCAGAAGGCTACTGGGAAGACTTCTTCCAGCAGGGCGATCCGGATTTTCAAGCCTTCCATCACGACCTTTACCGACAAGCAGGCCATGGCCGTTTCTGGGTCATGGAGTTGCAGGCCGGCCCCATCAATTGGGCAGCCTATAACCCGGTGCCGCTGAAAGGAATCGTGCGCTTGTGGAGTTGGGAGGCCTTCGCCCATGGTGCTGAAACCACTAGCTATTTCCGCTGGCGTCAGGCCCCGTTTGCACAAGAACAGATGCATGCAGGCCTCAAGCAGACCGATAACAAAGCAGCTCAGGCCTATGTGGAGGTCGCGCAGGTCGCCCGCGAAATCGAAGAGTTGGGCGCGTTCACACCCGCTGCAGCACCCGTTGCGCTCGTTGTCGATTACGAAAGCCACTGGGCACACGAAACGCAGCCGCAATCTCAGGACTTTAGCTACTTCCGCCTCGTCCTTGCCTACTACCGTGCACTGAGACAAAAAGGTATCGATGTGGAGCTCATCAGACCAGCCTCCCAGGACTTATCCTCCTACAAGCTGGTTATTGTCCCCGCCCTCTTCACAATGACGGAAGCCCTCTCCGACAACCTTGCAGCCTATATAGAATACGGCGGTGTCATCCTCGGTGGCCCGCGATTGGCGCAAAAAGACAAGAACTTCCAGATTTCGCAGAAAAGCCTGAGCCTTCCAAAACCATTTGAAGAGGTTGAGGTTCTGCGCATCAGTACCAGCCCGAAGGAATTTGCAGCAACGGTTCTGGATCTGGCAGGCAAGGAACGCGGCAAAGCCTACATCTGGCAAGAAGAGGTCTCCACCGGCCTGCCAACCCTGTTTGAAGATGCCAATGCAAACCCGATCTTCATCGGTGAAAACAACAAGTTCTACACAACAGCCTGGGCTGACCCGACCTTGATGAGCGCCATACTGGATGAAGTCTTCAAGGCTGCCAAAATCGACGCGGTGGACCTGCCGGATGGATTGCGACGAAGCAAAACCTCGATTGGTACCTTCTACTATAACTATTCAAAAAGTATGATGAATTTGAAAGCGCTGGGTCTCGCCGATGCAGCGGAGTTGGATGGACTGGAGCTGCCGCCAGCAGGGGTGGCTCTGGTGCGGGAAAGAACTGACGAGGAATGATGGAAGCTCCTAAAAGAAGATTACGCTCACAAGAGTGGTTTGACGCAACTGATAACCCGGCAATGACAGCGCTCTATCTGGAGCGTTATCTGAACTACGGTATCACGCGTGAGGAGCTTCAGTCAGGCCGACCCATCATTGGTATTGCCCAAACGGGATCAGACCTATCCCCGTGCAACCGCCATCATCTGGTGCTGGCAGAGCGGGTCCGCGAAGGCATTCGCGAAATGGGCGGCATCTGTTTTGAATTCCCAGTCCATCCCATTCAGGAAACCGGCAAGCGCCCGACAGCAGCCCTTGACCGCAACCTTGCTTATCTTGGCCTTGTTGAAACGCTCTACGGTTATCCCCTCGATGGTGTTGTTCTCACCATCGGCTGCGACAAGACCACACCCGCCCTGTTAATGGCCGCAGCCACCGTAAATATACCCGCAATCTGCCTGACTGTCGGACCCATGCTCAACGGCTACCATAAGGGCGAACGTGTCGGCTCCGGCACGGTTATCTGGAAAGCCCGCAAGATGTTGGCAACCGGAGAGATTGACTACAAAGAGTTCATGGAGATGGCCGCAGACTCCGCGCCATCCGTTGGCTACTGCAACACCATGGGCACAGCGTCCACCATGAACTCGCTGGCAGAAGCTCTGGGTATGAGCTTGCCGGGCTGCGCCTCTATCCCCGCACCCTATCGTGAACGCGGCCAGATCTCCTTTGAAACTGGCAAGCGCATCGTGCAGATGGTGCATGAAGATCAGAAACCATCAGATGTCCTCACACGCAAGGCCTTCGAGAACGCAATCGCGGTGAATTCCGCCATTGGCGGTTCAACCAATGCCCCCATACATATCAACGCAATCGCGCGCCATATCGGGGTTGAACTGAACAATGACGACTGGCAGAATCTCGGCCACAAAATCCCGCTGCTCGCCAACGTCCAACCCGCAGGTGCCTACCTCTCAGAAGAGTTCCACCGCGCAGGCGGCATCCCGGCAATCTTTTCAGAGCTGATGAAGCACGGCCACATCCACAAAGATGCCATCACCGTTTCAGGTAATACCACCGGTGAAATCTATAGTGAGAGCTCCGTCAAAGATTATGATGTGATCTATCCCTATGAAAAACCAATGCTGGATGATGCAGGTTTCATAAATTTCAAGGGCAACCTTTTCCGATCCGCAATCATGAAAACATCTGTGATTTCAAAAGACTTCAGAGAACGTTTTCTGTCAAATCCAGATGATCCGGAAGCGTTTGAAGGCAAGGTCGTGGTGTTTGATGGCCCTGAGGATTATCATGACAACATCAACAACAAGGCCCTGGGCATTGATGCCAGCACCATCCTCGTTATTCGCGGAGCCGGTCCTGTTGGCTATCCGGGAAGTGCCGAGGTGGTCAACATGCAGCCGCCCGATGAGCTGTTGAAGCAAGGGATTGATGCGCTGCCATGCATTGGTGATGGTCGTCAGTCCGGCACCTCCGGTTCACCCTCTATCCTCAACGCATCTCCGGAGGCCGCCGTCATGGGCGGTCTGGCGCTGCTTAGAAACGGAGATAGTGTTCGTCTTGACCTGAGAAAGGGCGAGGCAAATATTCTGATCTCTGATGAGGAGCTGGCCAAGCGCAAGCAGGAGCTTGCGGAAAGTGGCGGCTACGAGTTCCTGGCGCACCAGACCCCTTGGCAGGAGATCCAGCGCGGTATTGTTGACCAGCTCGACGAGGGAATGGTGCTCAAACCAGCCGTTAAATACCAGCGCATTGCGCAAAAAGGTCTTCCACGCCACAGTCACTGATCTGCGCGCGAAACGAAAAAAGCCGCCTCAGATTGAGGCGGCTTTTTTGTTGTCTTTAGAACAGTTTAGTCTTCTGTGGCTGCCAGCAGGCTGGCGTTGCCGCCAGAGGCTGTGGTATCGATGCACAAATGACGCTCAAGCTGATAGCGCTCAGGCTGGTTGCGCTCCATGATAAGCTGCATCAAAGCACCATCACGTTCCGCCAGCTCGGCCTTCATCTCTTTCAGCTCTTCCTCACTGTGGTGAGCTGCAATTGCGTCAACACCCTGAAGCTCTCTCAGAGCTCCAGTCGCCAGATGACCTTCCAGTGCAACAATTGGAGCAGCCAGCCGGCGCAGCTTCATAGCCAGCTTCTCAGCGCCTTGTCCAACAGCAATCACCCCGTTGCCAACCGCAAGAGCAAGAACCACCTGATGCGTCAGGCTTTCTGCATCAGGGCCAAGGCAGAGCACAATGCCGCGCGGTGCTGCATACAGACGGTTGGATTCGCCGGTCGGCCCAGGCATGTCATGCGCATGGTCCGCCGCTACGCGGTTCAGCAGGCCTGTTTCCTTCTCAAACAGAGTTGCCAGCTCGGTGTAACGACCAAAGTTTTTCTCCCAAGCACTGGTGCGCAGCACACCGCGTGCTTTGAAGATATCCTCCGCACTCACTGTTCGGCTTAGCGTTACACTTTCAGCAGCAGAGGTATCTGCAAGACGGAAGCGCGCCACATAGTGAGGCCCACCCGCTTTAGGACCGGTGCCGGAAAGGCCTTCACCGCCAAACGGCTGAGACCCAACGATCGCGCCGATCTGGTTGCGGTTCACATATAGGTTGCCCGCCTTCACGCGCTCTACAATGTGCTGAACACGGCTATCAACGCGGGTGTGCAAGCCAAATGTCAGGCCAAACCCTTTTGCGTTGATCGCATCGATGGTTTGATCAATCTCGTCCGCTTTGAAGGTCGCGATGTGCAGAACAGGACCAAAGATCTCTTCCTCCAGCTCTTCAATGCCTTCAAGCTTGATTAGAGTTGGTGCCACGAAGTAGCCGTCGGTTGATCCCTTCAACTGTTTGAGGACGCGGCCTTTCTCAGCCCATTTTTCGCAGTGTGCTTCAATCTTCTTTTGAGCCGCTGCATCAATTACAGGACCAACATCCGTCGACAAGGCGGCGGGATTGCCTAGTTCCAGCTCTTTCATTGCGCCCAGAAGCATGTCTTTGAAATCCTCAAAGATGTCTTCCTGAACATAAAGCATACGCAGTGCAGAACAGCGCTGACCAGCACTCTGGAAACTGGATGCAATGATATCGCGAACGGCCTGTTCTGGCAGGGCAGTGGAGTCCACGATCATCGCGTTCAGACCACCCGTTTCCGCAATCAGCGGTGCAGATGGAGCAAGGGCTTTTGCCATGGCACGGTTGATGTGCTGTGCAGTTGCGGTGGAACCGGTAAAGCAAACACCAGCCACACGGCTGTCAGAGGTTAGGGCTGCACCAACTTCACCAGCACCAGGTAGCAGCTGTAAAGCCTCAACAGGAATGCCTGCTTTATGCATCAATCCAACAGCAAATGTCGCGATCAACGGCGTTTGAGGAGCTGGTTTTGCAAGCACCGGATTACCCGCAGCAAGGGCTGCAAAGATCTGACCGGAGAAAATCGCCAGCGGGAAGTTCCATGGAGAGATACAGGTGATTGGACCACGCTGCGCGCACTTACCATCACGCTCCTCAAGGCGGATAGCCTCGTTCGCGTAATAGCGAGCAAAGTCAACGGCTTCTCGCAGCTCGTTAATGGCATCCATATAGGTCTTGCCAGCTTCACGGGTAAGCAGCGCAAAGATCTCGGGTGCGTTCTCTTCAAACAGATCCGCTGCTTTACGCAGGATAACCGCACGCTCTTCAGCGCTCTTCTCCGCCCACTCGGCGCACCCTTGATGGGCCGTTGTCAAAGCCGCCTCAATCTGCTCAGGCGTTGCCGTTGCCACTCTGCCGACGATATCACTTAGGTCCGCCGGGTTCTTGGCAGGCACAGCTTTTGCGTTCTTGACGGATGCTGCAATGACCGGATGGCCGTCCCACGTGGTTGTCGCAAAGGTCTTCAGGTTTGCAACGTATTCCGCTTCCTGACGTGGATCACTCAGGTCCCAGCCCTTAGCGTTCTTGCGACCTTCACCATAAAGCTCAGGTGGAAGAGCGATCTTGGAGTTGGCAATGTGTTTGCCATACTTCTCGATATGAACAAGCGGGTCCTGTGCAATTGCCTCGGGAGTAACGCTCTCATCGCGGATCTGGTGCACAAACGAGCTGTTAGCGCCGTTCTCCAGAAGGCGGCGAACAAGGTAGGCAAGCAGGTCTTTGTGCGCTCCAACCGGAGCGTAGATACGGCAGTTGCTACCATGCTTCTTCATGGTGCGCTCATGCAGCGCTTCGCCCATGCCATGCAGACGCTGGAACTCGTAGGAGTTCAGCGGCAGGTTCTTCGCCAGTTCCAGAATAGTTGCAACACTATGCGCGTTGTGGGTCGCAAACTGCGGATAGATCCGGTCGGTCATGCTCAGCAGCTTTTCAGCACAGGCCGCATAGGAAATGTCGGTGGACACCTTACGGGTGAAGACCGGATAGCCTTCAATGCCAAGCGTCTGTGCGCGCTTGATTTCGCTGTCCCAGTAAGCCCCTTTCACAAGGCGAACCATGATCTTGCGGTCATACTTTTCAGCGGTTGCATACAGCCAGTCGATCACATGAGTGGCACGTGGGCCGAAGGCCTGTACAACAACACCAAAACCATCCCAGTCTTCAGTTGCCGGATTAGCCAGCAGCGCTTCGATTACGTCGAGAGAAAGGTCAAGACGATCAGCTTCTTCTGCATCAATGTTAAAGCCCATATTGGAGGACTTCGCCAGCATGATAAGCGAGAGCGTGCGTGGAACCAGCTCCTTCATCACCCGCTCGCGCTTTGCAAATTCGTAACGTGGATGCAGCGCGGAGAGTTTGACGGAAATGCCCGGGTTTTGGCGAATGCTCTCATGGTTGCAGTTGCTTGCCAGCGCGGTAATTGCCTTGGAGTAGGACAGGTGATAGCGCTTCGCATCAGCGTCCGTGCGCGCAGCTTCACCCAGCATGTCGTAGGAATAGGTAAAGCCCTGACCTTCTTCCGCCCGTGCATTGCGCATGGCTTCGCGAATGGTGCGACCCAGAACGAACTGGCGGCCCAGTTCCTTCATCGCCTGACCGACAGCTGTGCGAACCATTGGCTCGCCAAGGCGTTTGACCACACCACGAACGGTGCCGATGAGGCCCTGATTGTCTGGAGCAAGAACCTTGCCTGTCAACAAAAGCGCCCATGTGGATGCGTTGATCAGCGAAGACGAGGACTGCCCCAAATGCTCTCCCCAGGCACTTGGTGTGATCTTGTCTGCAATTAAAGCATCAATAGTCTGGGCATCCGGCACGCGAAGCAGAGCTTCTGCAAGGCACATCAGTGCAATGCCTTCCTGCGTTGAGAGGCCATATTCGCCGAGAAAACTTTCCATAATCGTCGGAGAAGTGTTCACACGCAAATCCGAGATCAGTTCCGCTGCTCTCTGAGAGGCACGCTGGCGCGCTGCCTCATCCATTTGCAGTGAGGAAATGAGCTCCTGAACAACCTGATTTTCGTCAGGAAGGTAATTATCTCTGATTTTGTTGCGGATGATTTCCGGCATAGCCTCTGAACCCATGCAGTCCTCCCTACTATTAAATACCTATTATTCTTGCGACATTAGCAAAAGACCCATAGGGATGTTTCCTGTATTTTTTGATGGCAAAGACTAATCGACTTTGATATTCAGGCGCTATGGTCGTTATCAATAAAAAAATGGCATATCATGGAGAAATTGGACGATTTTGATCGCAGGATTGTAGAGGAACTACAAAAATCCGGGCGGATCACCGTTACTGACCTAGCAAAAAAGGTAGGACTCTCCAAAACCCCCTGCCAAATCCGCATGAAAAAGCTGGAGGATGCCAAGTACATACTCGGTTACCGGGCAGAGGTGGATCACAGTAAACTCGGGGCAGGGCACATTGCGTTTGTGCAGGTTAAACTCAACGACACCCGCTCGCGTTCACTGGAAGCCTTCAACGCCGCTGCGCGCGCAATTCCTGAAATTGAAGAATGCCATATGATTGCAAGTGGCTTCGATTATCTCCTCAAGGTGCGCACCAAAGATATTACCAGTTATCGTCGGGTACTCGGTGAAAAAGTCTCCGAAATGCCGTTTGTCGCACAGACGTCCACATTTGTCTGTATGGAGCAAATCAAGGACCGGCCAATTTAATCAACGGACCTCTGCATATATTGGGACCCCGCTCCGTAGCTCACAAGGCTTTCGGTGAGTGAGGCCTCATGGACTGCGCGAAAACCATGTGCCTGCCAATAGTCTCTGGCAGCTGCAACGGCCACAAGCGCAAACTTTTTGATGTGAAGACTGCGGGCAATCTGGTTCAGCTGTACCAGCATAGCCCGCGCTGCACCGATACCCTGACTGTCAGGTAGTAGCGCAATGTCGTGAATGTAATAGACCTCAGCGGAAATCGGCAGCGCTCCCAGCAGGCTGGAAAGCGGTGGGATACTCAGGTTCTCCCAAGGATGGGAGATAACGTAGCCCAGAACCGCGCCTTCACCATCCCTGCGAAGCACGTGGCACCCTGCAGGAAACAGGCGCAACCGTTCGCGCGTGCAGCGGATGTCCTCTGGAAAATCTGGATAGGCTTGATGCATAATCTCCTTGATCTTAGGCAGATCATCCTCGTGCATCGGGTGCCAGCTATAATTCTTCATGACCCTGCTGTAACTCCCCGCAGATCACTCTGCCTGCTTTTCATCCGGTACCACGATACGTTCTGGTTTCGGGACCACCATCGTCAACATGCGCCACCCCATCACGGCAAATACAACCGTCAGGATCGGGCTGATAATGTTGAAGAAGGCGTAAGGGGCAAACGTCAGCGCAGGTACGCCAAGTGTCGCCGCCATATAAGCCCCGCAGCTGTTCCAGGGGATCAGGGCAGAGGTCACCGTCGCGCTGTCACCCACCGCCCTTGAAAGCACTTCTGGACGTAACCGGCGTTCACGGAACGGTTTACGGTACATCCGGCCCGGGATTACGATGGCGATGTATTGATCGGCGGCAAGAATATTGGTCGCGATGGCCGTGGATACCAGCGAGAACACCAGCGCACCCGTGCTTTTGGCTGCATTAAGGATAGGTCCGATGATCCGGTCTAAAATGCCTGCTTTTTCAACCACACCGCCAAAGGCCAGAGCGGTCATAATGAGCCAGATGGTGGTGAGCATATTGCCCATGCCCCCGCGGCTCAAAAGCGCGTCAATGGAGGTGTCACCGGTTACACTCACATACCCGTTGGACATGGCAATCCAGACGCCTTTGATGATCTCAAGCGTATAAGGCAGCTCGGGAGAAGCTGCCAGCTCGGTCACCTTGTCTGGTTCCATGATGATCGCATAAACCCCACCAAACAGGGCGCCGATGAAAATGGTCGAAAATGGCGGATAGCGCACCATAGCCAATCCTAAGACCAGCAACAGCGGGAGAAAGGCGAACAAGGAGATCTCGTAGTGCTGCTCAATGCTGGCCAACGTGTCTTGCGCTACAAAGTCCCCGGGCTTCCCGAGCCACCAGAACAGGGCCAGCGAGATGAGAAGGGCAGGCACGGACGTCCAGAGGTTTTCTTTGATGTGCGTGTAAAGCTCTGACCCTGCCGCTGCCGTTGCCAGATTGGTTGCGTCAGAAAGGGGCGAGGATTTATCGCCGAAGTAGGCCCCCGCAAGCACGGCGCCAGCGGTGATAGCCGGATTCAGGCCCATCTCAGTTGAGATACCCATCAAACCAATGCCGATTGTACCGGCAACGGTCCATGAACTCCCGATACTGACGGAAACAAGTGCGCAGATAAGAACGGTCGTGAAGTAAAAGTAGTTAGGGCTCAGTAGCTCCAAACCGTAATACACCATCGCTATGATGGTGCCGGACATGGCCCATGTGCCGATCAATGATCCAACCGCCAGCAGAATAAAGATGGCATAAAGGCCGGTGCTGACACTCTCAACCACCGCATCCTTCAGTTCATCAAAATTGAAGCCGTGATAAAGCGCCACGAAAGTTGCAACAAGCGTGCAAAACAGAAGAGCAATCTGGTTCGGTCCCGAAGACGCTTCATCTCCAAAGAGATAGTAGGAGAGGGCAAGCAGGATGATGAGGGAGACAACAGGGATGAAGGCTCCGATTAGTGACATCCTATGGGAATTACCAAGTGGCGCATTAGCCATATGCAACTCGTCCTTTGTTTGTTCCTGTTTTTCTTGATGGGCAACTTGAAGAGAAAACGCCCCGAGGGTGGCTTAACCCCGTGGCGCTCATCTCAATAAAACGCTGTGTCTCCTGCATCCATGGCGATTGAAGTGCCTTTCTCTCCCACAATCGCTTGCGGCACGTCAGAAAGTGAACAGATCACTGCTTTCTTGCCGGTTTCACGTGCAAATGTCTGGGCAGCCTCCACCTTGGGCCCCATAGACCCAGCGGCGAAACCGTACGCATCCAATGCATCAGGAGAGGCAGACTTGATGGCGCGCTGGCTTGGGGTGCCCCAATCCAGATACACCGCGTCTGCGTCGGTTGCCATGATGTACACGTCTGCGTTGATCTCTTTGGCAAGGAGCCCGGAACACCGGTCTTTGTCGATCACGCACTCCACACCAACCAGTTTTTTTTCTTCGTTGTACATGGTTGGAATACCGCCGCCACCGGCAGCGATAACCAGAACATCATGTTCCAGAAGCCATTTAATCGGCCGGATCTCGAAAATGTGCTTTGGCATCGGGCTTGGCACAACGCGCCGCCATTTGTCGCCGTCCTCACGGATGGACCAGCCCTTCTCCTCGGCAAGCCTCTCGGCGTCTTCCTTGGAGTAGAGCGGCCCGATGGGCTTGGTCGGATCATGAAAGGCGGGGTCGTTCGGATCAACCTCTACCTGCGTGAGTATAGTGGCAAAGGGTTTCTCGTAGGGGAGCAGGTTACCAAGCTCCTGCTCGATCATGTAACCAATCATCCCCACGGTCTCAGCACCCAGCACATCCAGCGGATAGGCTTCCACCTGCTCGTAGGCTGCGCCCTGCAAGGCCAACAAACCAACCTGAGGGCCATTGCCGTGCGTGATGACGACTTCATGACCCACGTCATAAAGCGGAGCCAGCGCCTCGGCAGCGAGCCTCGCGTTCTTCCGTTGGTTTTCTGCAGTCATTTTTTCTCCGCGCCGGAGAAGGGCATTTCCGCCAAGAGCAACGACAACACGCATTACCGACCTCCAAGCGTCGCAACCATGACGGCTTTAATGGTGTGCAACCGGTTTTCCGCTTGCTCAAAGGCCAGATTGCGATCGGATTCGAAAACATCGTCAGTCACTTCCATCTCAGAGATGCCAAATTTCTGGAAAATCTCTTCGCCAACCTTGGTCTCGCGGTTATGGAAGGCGGGCAGACAGTGCATGAAGTAGGTGTTCGGGACGCCTGTGTTTTCAATCAGCTTTTCGTCGACCTGATAGTCCCGCAGCAACTTGATACGGCTTTCCCATACGTCCGGCGGCTCACCCATAGAGACCCACACATCTGTATGGATGAAATCAACCCCTCTGGTGCCTTCCTCAGGGTCGTCCGTAATAGTGATCCGCGCACCATAGCGTTTCGCGTGGGCTTCAGCTGCCTTGACCACATTGGCTTCCGGCTGCAGGCCCTGAGGGCCGATAATGCGCACATCACAGCCACACAGAGCGCCCAACATTAGAAGCGAGTTCCCCATGTTGTTCCGTGCATCCCCAATATAGGCAAAGGAGATATCGTGCAGCGCCTTGGAGGAATATTCCGTCATAGTCAGCATATCAGCCAGCATCTGTGTTGGATGCCAGTCATCGGTCAGGCCATTGTAAACCGGAACGCCCGCATACTCTGCAAGCGTCTCAACAGCTTGTTGTCCGGCCCCACGAAACTCGATTGCATCAAACATGCGACCCAGCACGCGCGCAGTGTCCTTCATGGATTCCTTATGACCTATCTGAGAACCCGATGGATCCAGATAGGTGACATGAGCCCCCTGATCATGGGCAGCAACCTCAAACGCACAACGTGTGCGGGTCGAGGTTTTTTCAAAGACCAGACAGATGTTCTTGCCAACAAGCGTCTGCCGTTCTGTCCCTGAATATTTGGCTCGCTTTAGATCACGGGCCAGATCCAGCAAATAAAGCACTTCGCGTTGGTTGAAGTCCTTTAGCTTGAGGTAACTGCGACCTTTCAGATTGAAAGCCATCTTCCTTACTCTCCATCTCTCGGATGTTTGGTTGTTTAACGGAGGTTGCACAAACTAGTACTCCACGGCTTCGCGAATGACCGGGCAGGTCATGCAATGTCCGCCGCCGCGACCACGGCCCAGCTCGGCCCCGTCAATGGCGATCACTTCCACACCAGCGCGTTGGAGTTTTGAGTTTGTGTAGGTATTTCGGCGATAGGCGACCACGGTCCCCGGCTCGATGCACACAACGTTGTTGCCATCATCCCATTGCTCGCGTTCCTGGTCGTACGCATTACCGCCTGTTGTCACCACAGTCAGCTTTTTGATGCCGAGCGCTTCTGCCACCACATCAAACAGGTGGCCATCATCCTTGCGGTAGTCCACGTCTTCCGGTTTGTCGCCGGGGCGTATGGAGAAGCAGATGATCTCGTCACAGACACCTTGGAAAGCCGTTGCTTTATCCCGGTCAAGCAGAGTGAAGACCGTATCCAGATGCATCGCTGCACGGCTCTTTGGCATCTGACAGGCGATCACGCGGGTAGCTACATTGTTGCGGAAGAGCGCACGCGCGACCTGCCCCACCGCCTGTGGCGTGGTGCGCTCTCCCATGCCAATCAGCACGACGCCGTTGCCAATAGGCATGACATCACCACCTTCCACGGTGGACTCATGGTAGTCCTCATCCGGATCACCCCACCAGAAGTTCACCTTGCCTTTGAAGTGCGGATGGAATTTGTAAATCGCTGTGGTGAGCAGTGTTTCATTCTTGCGCGCCTGCCAGAACATCGGGTTCAGCGTCACACCGTTGTAGATCCAGCAGGTCGTATCGCGGGTAAACAGCGTATTGGGCAGGGGTGGGATAACAAAGTCATTTTGCTCCAGATAACTGCCAAAAACACCGGTTGGATTGAAACCGAGCTCGCCGCGGGCAATGCCGCCAATCAGGTGATCCGCAAGGAATTTATCGGGCTGCTCGAATAGCCAGCCCCTCAGATCATCAGCCATCCCATAACCAACCCGGTTATGAGTGATACGACGATCCAACACCCATCGGCGGGCTTCCGGGTCTGCCAGCGTCTTTTCCAGAAAATTGTGCATCTCAAGCACCTTCACACCACGCTCTTCCATTCTCAGGCAGAAGTCGTAATGGTGCTTTTGTGCCTCACGAACCCAGATCACATCATCAAACAGGAATTCCTGACAGTTGCCGGGTGTCAGACGCATATGTGCGAGCCCTGGACGGCAAACCATCACTTCTCTTAGTTTGCCAACTTCCGAATGAACACCAAACTCAGTCATGTTGCAGACTCCATTCCAGAATTCCTAGGTTTGAGAGATCAGCGTCTCTTTGTGTGTCGGAAAGGATGGCCAGATGAAGGCCTCCTTTGCGGAGTTTTTGAGGACTGTCTCTAAACACTGAGAGAAAGTGCAATTGAGATCAGGATGAACAAGATGATGACCAGCGGAATCGAGAACCGGATCCACTTGTCATAGGGCACCCGGCCAATGGCCAGGCCGCCCATCACAACAGCGAATGTTGGATTGAACAGGTTCAATAGACCGTTCGCGGACTGGAACGCAGTCACCACATGTTCTGCGGCCACATTGGAGAACCCGGCCAGCGGTGCCATGATCGGCATGGACAACACGGCCAGACCTGACGAGGACGGAACGAAGAATGACAGCACCAGCTCCAGCCAGAACATCACGTTGATGAAGGCAACCTTGTTCAGGCCGCTGACAGCCTGCTCAGACCAGTAAAGGACTGTGTCCGTAATCGATCCAGCATCCATCACAATAACGATGCCGCGGGCAACACCAATGATCAGTGCCACAGCAAGCAGATCACGCGCACCATCAAGGAAGTTGTCAACGAACTCATGCTCGCCTTGGCGTGCAATGATGCCCACAAGAATTGAGGCCGCAAGGAAGAGGGCCGCCATCTCGCCCATCCACCAGCCCAGAACCGCAACACCATAGACTAAAAGGGCAAACGTCAGGACAAAGACCGCGAGGATGAAACCGTCCTTGGCGGTAAAGTCGGG
Organism: uncultured Pseudovibrio sp.; assembly: GCA_947494035.1. Taxonomy (GTDB): domain Bacteria; phylum Pseudomonadota; class Alphaproteobacteria; order Rhizobiales; family Stappiaceae; genus Pseudovibrio. Next base: position 17,894 of record CANLTN010000025.1, read on the forward strand.
AATGTCACTGGTTGAAGTGCCTTGAAGGAAGTGCTTCTCGTTGTCTTCCTTCATGTCGGCCACAAGGGAGGTTGAAGGATCGGCTTTTACCTTGCGAGCGTAACGCATCACCCACGCAACGCAGACCATCCAGCCAACAAACAAGATCAGGAAGCGCAGCCAGATTCCGTCCGTGAACGGAACGCCAGCCGCATTGGACGCAATGACCGTCGCAAACGGGTTTATGGTCGAACCGAGTGTTCCGATGCCCGCGCCCAGCATGATAACGGCAACACCCGTAAGGGAGTCATATCCTGCGCGTATCATCACCGGAATGATGAGCGCGTAAAACGCAAGACTTTCCTCCGCCATCCCATAGATAGTTCCTCCCGCAGCAAAGAAAGCCATCAAGATGGGAATCATCAGGTTCTCTCGCCCTTTCAATCCCTTCATGATCCTGGCAATCCCGGCATCAATCGCGCCTGTGCGCGTCACAACCATAAGGAAGCCACCAATCACAAGAACAAAGACGGCAACATCAATCGCATTCGCCTCGTAAGACACAGGGTCATAAAGACCCGCAATCGGAGCGAGAAAAACTTCCACCGGACCCTGAGGACTTGGGTCTACCAGTTGGTATGTGCCCGGAACAGGAACCTCCCGATCAAGCACCGGATTGATCGCACGGTCGTACTTACCTGCAGGAACGAACCAGGTTGCAATCGCAACGAGAATGATAAGGGCAAACAAAATGGTAAATGCGGTAGGAAACTTGAACTTCGACATTTGCTTTTCCGCTTGGTTATGTGTCGAGTCTTCGAATGCTTCTGCTACCTAAAATGTATGTAGATGCTTAGGTCAATAGGTCTTCATTTTCTTGATTAAGGAGTGTCATTGTGTTTTTAAGTAAACTGAATCATGTTATTTGATGAGGTGTAATCTAATCGGTATTTTCAACTATAGGTATAGTCAAAATATCCGGTAAAGCACTTAACTCTACCGGAATTCCTGCTAACTTGAGGTGGATTGCAATAGAAAAAGAGGTTAACGCCTTAACTTGTATGAATGAGTTCTTAGATGAAACTCAGAAGCGTGCAGACAAGTTTTTCCGGATCGTAATAGGGCAGTGAAGCCGTGCTTGTCAGGTCCGCGCCGATCAGTGAAATGCCTTGTGCCTGCAGCGCTGCCCAATCAAATTCCGCCGCATGTTTCTCGTCAGTTACGACAAAATTCAACAGCTTGTCCGTTGGGGTGTCCTCGCCCGTATCGGCCCGGAGGTGCTGCAGCAAGGCGTCTACCGTTTCATTGGGGCTCATGCCGAACTGCTCGGGATCATTGCCAAGGTTGGGGACGTAGACTTTCGGGTTCGGGCTGCGCGCAATGGATTTGCCGACGCCTTTTGGCAGAAGGTTGGCAATCAGACTGCTGTGAAAGCTTCCCGGTGGGTAGCAGATCATATCCGCAGTCTCGATAAGGTGCTGCTTCTTTGGCGTGACTTCAATCTCCACCGGATCACCTCCAGCCAGAGACCGGGTCAGGTAGGTCCGTTTGATCCGGCTGCCAATGGGAGAGGTTTCCTTGCCGGTCATATTGTGCTGCCCCACGATAATCTCGCCGGACTCCAGCTCAACCGCCAGATGCAGACGAGCGTCAACGGTGGCCAGCACCGTGCCAAGCGTGTTTACTAGTTTGGAGAACAGGAAAATAATCGGATCAAGCTTCTGATTGTTGTTCAGATACCCGCCAGCAAGGATCAGGTTACCGATACTTGCCCCCCGCAGATCGAAATCCGAGGGCATCGCGTCATGAAAGAAGGCAAGCTGATGCCGGATCAACCGGCGCATTGGGTTTGGAACACGAGCGATTAGCTGATCGTGCCCTTCAAGCAAATCCACCAGCTCGCCGTGTAGCTCCTCAAGAGACGCGGTCTTTGGGAAACGGTGGGTGAACAGCCGGTAGATCTCCGCTTGCCCCAAAACACTTTCATCCGCCAGCGCAATCAACCGCGAGCGCAGGTCACCAATCGCTGGCATCCCAAAGGCATGACGCAAAACAGCCGAACTACCGCCACTATCAAACGGCGTCATCAGGTGAATGGAGTTTTGCGTATATTGCTTGAGGACACGCGCAGTCGGGTTGAGAGCGCTTCCCCCGCTGAAGAACAGAACCGCAGGACCAAGTTCCGGCAAGCGCTTGTAGCGACTGATGCGAACGGGATCTGGTAGGTTTAGACCGCGTGTAACACTGAACTGCTGCATAAATGAACTGGCCTGACTATAAGATGTTCTACCCCTGTTATCACAGGAGATCTAATTGCTTGGTTTACCGCTAAATCGCGCAGTGCACCCGAAGAAATAGTCAGCATCCCCAAAGAACTCGCCAACAAGTCCCAACTCTTCAGTGCCTCGTAGAAATGCCGAAGTATAAGCCCTTATTGGATGGTCCACTATATCAGTAAAACTCCTGAAAAATTAGAAATGAATATTCGTCACTCGTGAACCAGATAGCTTAAAACCGAGAATTACCTGTGGTTCCGACAGATTTAAGGACTATTATTGATATCAGTATTTGACTTGAGCAGGTTCAGAAGATGTAAGGCTCTGGAAATAACAAAAAATATATAGAGAGAAGAGCATGAGTTCGCAGGCCCGGCCCGTTACTCAAGAGGCTTTCAAATCCATTCCCGAAGCATTCATGGAAACCGTTAAGCGGGTTGCCGATAAACCGGCATACTTTGTCCGCGGGGAAACCGGGTGGGACGCAACGAGTTGGACCGAATATGGCGAACAGGTACGCGCCGCTGCAAAGGCACTGATCGCACTGGGAGTGAACCCCGGCGAGACAGTTTGCATCCTGAGCTACAACCGATCAGAATGGACCATCATGGACGTCGCCGCCATGATGATTGGTGGCGTACCAACTGGCATCTACTGGACCGCCGCGCCACCGGAGATCAACTACATCCTGCGCCACTCCCAAGGCCGCATTCTGCTGGCCGAAACCAAGGCGCAGCTGCAGGGCATTGGCGAACACCCAGACAACATGCACCACTTGCGCAAGATCATTCGTCTGGATGGCCACGTTGAGAATCCGGACCAGTACACCTGGGCAAATTTCATGTCCCTTGGGCAGGACAGTCCGGGACTGGAAGCAGAGCTAGACCGCCGCCTCAACGAGATTGAAGCTGAAGACATCGCATTGCAGATTTACACCTCAGGTACAACAGGCCAGCCCAAAGCTGTACAGATCAGCCACCGTGCCATTCGCGCCGAATCCGATGCGTTGGATCTAGTGTTTAGGGCCACACCAGCAGACCGTTACATCTCTTACCTGCCAATGGCCCACATTGCAGAACAGTGCGGCACCATCATTCAGGCCTGCGATGTCGGCTATCCGGTCTACTACGCCAAGTCCGTGACCAGCCTTGGGGAGCACCTGCCAGAAGTCCGGCCCACTGTAATCTTTGGTGTGCCCCGGATCTTTGAGAAGATCCTCGAGAAGGTCGAAAAACAGCTTGACCATGAAACGGGCTTTAAAGGCAGGCTCATCCAATGGTCATTGCAAACCAGCAAGGATTGGCACGCGGAGACCCTGAATGGCAAATCCGCCGGCTTAGCTCTAAACATCAAGAAGAAAATCGCCAACTACCTAGTGCTCGACAAGATCAAACGCAAAATCGGCCTCGACAAAATGCGCATGTTTGTCAGTGGTGGGGCACCAGTATCCATGCGTGTTCTGGAAGGCTTTACAGGGCTGGATATCGTGATCTACGAAGTCTACGGCCAGTCTGAGAACTGCGGCGGAGCAACAATCAACGTCATCGGTGCCACGCGTCTGGGGTCGGTTGGCAAACCAATGCAAGGCGTCACAATCAAGATTGCCGGTGACGGCGAGATCCTATGCAAAGGCGATACAAACTTTTCCGGCTATGCGCACGACCCTGCCTCAACAGATGAAATCATGCGCGATGGCTGGCTCTATAGCGGCGATATCGGCCATCTGGATAAAGACGGTTACCTTTTCATCACGGGGCGGAAAAAGGAGATCATCATCACCTCCGGAGGCAAGAACATCTCGCCAACCGGCCTTGAACATGACCTCATGGATATTCCGCTGGTTGAGTACGCCGTCGTTGCCGGCAACAACCAGACCTTCCTGAGCGCCCTGTTAACCATTGACCACCAGATGGCACAGCGCTTTGCCTCTGAGAATAACATTAAGCCGGAAGATGTTTTAAAGTCGGACCAATTACGCAACGTCGTGCAAGCTGGCATCAACAAAGTGAATGCCCGTCATTCACGGGCTGAACGCATTCGCAAGTTTGAAATTCTACCAAGCGGCTTCTCCATCCAAACGGGGGAGCTGACACCAACTCTCAAGGTCAAGCGCGCCAAAGTGCTCAACAACCACGCAGATGCGCTGGAAACAATTTACAAGCATGATGATTGAAGCTGCTCACCTTGCACTCACTGTGAAATCAAAGCATATTTCGTTTGTGTAATATTATTACGTAACATATAACAGCCATCCCTTTCGTGGTGCAGCCCACGGCGAGTTGAGGTGCCTAACGTGCAATTGATTGAAATGGATGGAGTCGGGATCAAACGGCAAGGCCGATGGTTGATCCAGAACGTCTCATTAAATGTAAAGTCCGGCGAAATCGTAACGCTGATTGGACCCAACGGCGCAGGCAAAAGCACAACGGCCAAAACCGCGCTGGGCGTGTTGAAAGCCGACGTGGGTACAATCAAGCGCAAGCCTGACCTCACTGTGGGCTATGTCCCGCAAAAACTCGCTATTGACTGGACCATGCCGCTCACCGTGCGCCGCCTGATGAGCCTGACCGCAAAACCAACCGCGGCAGAAATCGAGGCAGTGCTGGAGAAAACCGGCATCCCCCACCTGATCAACTCCAATGTGCAGCAGTTGTCTGGCGGTGAGTATCAAAGAGCACTGTTAGCACGCGCGATTCTGCGTCGTCCGGACCTTCTTGTGCTTGATGAGCCGGTTCAGGGCGTCGACTACTCAGGCGAGATCGCCCTTTACAACCTGATCCTCAAGATCCGGGAGGAGCTGAACTGCGGGATACTGCTCATTTCCCACGACCTGCACGTTGTGATGGCTCAGACAGATACAGTTGTCTGCCTCAACGGACATGTGTGCTGCAGCGGTGCACCGGAACATGTTGCCGCGTCGGATGCCTACAAGCAAATGTTCGGGGATGCGGCCTCCCAATCTTTGGCAATCTACCACCACCATCATGATCACAGCCACAAGGCTGACGGCACAATCGTTCCGTCAAAAGGGGATTCTGGAGACTGTTGTAATCATGGATGATTTCATTATCAGAGCCATGCTGGCCGGAATTGGCCTTGCCCTTGTCAGCGGACCTCTTGGCTGCTTCGTCGTCTGGCGCCGCATGGCTTACTTCGGCGATACAATGGCCCACTCCGCTCTTCTGGGCGTTGCACTGGCATTCCTCTTGAACATCAACCTTATGCTGGGCGTGCTCGCGGTAACGGTTACCGTTTCCATATGCCTGCTCATCCTGCAAAAGCGCGGCTCACTCTCAACAGACGCCTTGCTCGGACTGCTCTCACACTCAGCGCTCGCGCTCGGTATGGTGCTGATCGCCTTCATGAGCGATCTGCGCTTTGATCTGCTCTCCCTGCTGTTTGGTGACATCCTTTCTGTTGGCAATGCGGATGTGATTGCCATCTATGCCTGCGCAGCGGTTATTCTGGGCTTGATGTACTTCCTCTGGCGCCCCTTGCTGGCATCCACGGTCAATCGTGAACTGGCGGAGGCGGAAGGCTTCAATCCTGATCTCACACAGCTTATCTTCATGGTCATGATGGCAGCCATCATCGCAATTGCAATGAAGATTGTGGGCGTTCTGCTGATTACAGCTTTGTTGATCATCCCCGCTGCAACAGCGCGCTGGTTTGCAAAAACACCGGAACAAATGGCAGTTGCCTCAGCAATCATCGGCATTGCCAGCGTAATTCTGGGGCTGGAAGGCTCCTTGCAATTTGATAGTGCATCTGGCCCGTCAATCGTAGTGGCGAGCCTCTGCATATTTTTGCTGTCACTGTTTGCATCCCGGCTCATAAACGGGGTATTGGCAAAGGACAAAGGGCAATAGCTTGAAAGAATTGGCAATGGCAACCGCAGAATTGAAGCTCACGAAAAATCAGCGTCTTGTTCTGGATCTGCTATGTTCCTCAGATGCACCCATGAGCGCGTACTCAATTCTCGACCAGCTCCGCTCGGAAGGCCTGCGCGCGCCGTTACAGGTCTATCGGGCATTGGATAAGCTTATCGGGCTTGGTGTGGTGCATCGCCTTGAAAGCATGAATGCCTTTGTCGCTTGCGCCCATCCGGCATGTCACTCGGTGGAGATGGTCGGCTTTGCGATCTGCGAAACCTGCGGCAAGGCCTTGGAATTTGCCGATAATGATATTGCGGAGATCCTGAGCGGTTGGGCCAGTGCCAACGGCTTTGCCGCCAAATCAACTTCCGTTGAGATCAAAGGCACCTGTGCCTCCTGCCAGAAAGCAGCGGAAAGCGCCTCAGGAGCTGAGTGAGAACCTGCGTCGCAGATCAAACAGACTCGGCACATCGCTTTCTGTGTGATGCAGCTCAGAAGGATCAATCAGCTCTCGTGAGATCCAGTTGGTCGTGTAGAGCAGGGGCTTCTTCTGCTGCCGTTGACTAGGCTGCCCACCAAACCCGCTGCCATCTACCAAAATAAGATCACTGGGAAGTTTCCGTCTCAGTTCCGAAAGACTTGAGAACAACAGTGACCGGTTTTTGCTGCATACCTGCAATCCGGTTGCCCGCTCTGCCAGCCGTGCCAGCATATCGGGAAAGGAGCTCGTTCGCTCACTCACCACGTATCTGAGGAAGATCCCCGGCGAGTAATCGCCGAATAGACTCTCTATAGCCTCTTCAGGATGCACTTCGCTAAGATTGCGGAAGGGAACATAGAGTGCATTTTCGTTGTTGTAGAAGCTTTCGTGACGAACCGTATTAAAGTGCCCCTGATGCTTGGAGGCAAACATGTGGCTCAGCTGTTTCTCTTCAGACTCCGGCTCCTCATTGATCACGCGAAGCCCACCACTATAAAGCGGGTCCCCATAGGCAAGCACAAGAGCGCCAGAAACACGCTGAAAGCTCTGGTCAAACTCTCTGTCAGGGGAGGGGCCGATGCTCAAAAGCAAATCAGATGCGATAAGGATTCGTGTCGGTATCGGACACGTTCCGCCATGATCGCTCCAAATGACCTCAAGGTCGCTCAAACTGGCAAAGTCGTTTGGCTGCACAGTTCTCTAGTCCTTTTAAAGATTGAAGCTCGGCCTTGGGAGCCAACAAAATCAATAATGAGGACTAATTGACCCTACGGCAAGTCACAGGAAGCTCAAACCATCAATCTGGAGAAACAAATCTCATTCTGTGGCATGAGCGCTACAGCAACAACACCTGTTGACTTGTTGCGACTGTAGCGCCTGCAAAAGGAAGGAGAAGAACCTGCGGCGAGGAGCGATATTATCGCCGCAGGGGTGTGTCAGCGATGTTTAAGGCGCTGCCAAATAGGCAGGTTGCATCGTGGAACCAGGTGTTGCACCAGCGCCTGCGCCAGCAACCTTGTAGCCGTTCACCGCGCGGCGTGGCGCGCTCTTGCTGTTCGCTGGCTTGCGATTGCTACCGCGATAATCCACGTTGATGCCAAGCTCGTTGATCATTGCCACCAACTGAGAACGGGAATAAAAACCCAAAGTGCTCAGCAGCGCAGAGACGTGATGCTTCACAGTCGCTTCGGAAATGCCCAGCTCATGCGCGATCTGCTTATTCAGCTTACCCTCTTTCAGGTAAGTCAGAATGGTTGCCTGACGGCGTGTCAGGTTAGCAAGACCTTCATAAAAATCGACGCTAAACGCATTCTGCGCCTCTTCACTATCAGAGATCAGTTCTACGGTGCCACCGGTCAGGATGGCCTTGAAGACAGAAAAGTCAGCAGTCTTGGGAACCGCAGCGCTTGCGCCGCGGGCCACGAAGTAATCAGAAAGACCCGGATTATCCTGCTCCAGCAGCATGACCAGGCTGGAGACCTCATAGCTCTCCAGCAGCGCGGACACAGTACCCAGACCTGGGGCACCCTTCATGCGAGGGTTCACAAGTACAACTGCGGAAGGGTGAAGCTCTACCCAAGTTTGCAACTCGGAAAAGCTCTTCGTCACAAGTACATTCACGCCATGGAACTCATTGGAGTAGATACTCGCGAGTGCTCTGGAAAATGCCGGATGTGGATCACCAATAATAACAGTGTGCATGGAAACCTTCTCCCTTAGGGTTCCAACAGTGGAATGACGCTCCCGATACATAATTTCTCCTCCCTAAACTATGCACTAAGTGTTTCGTCTTATCTCTTGAAAAAAATACATGCATATGGTTTTTTTACAAGCGTTGTTGTGAGGCTCCATGAAAAATAATTTTCCTGATTCCACCGAAACGCGTAAATCGACCCAGGCAGAAAAGAGTAATCGTATGCGTAAGGAGATACTCCTTGCCGCGATCAGCTGTTTGTATGAATTTGGCTATCACCGTGCATCTATTAAGAAAATCACGGAAAAGACCAAGTTTTCTCAGGGTGCGCTGCAGCATCATTTCCACACCAAAGAAGATTTGATGGTCTTTGTTCTGGAACGATTGCTGGCTAAATCAGTACGCTTAACTTTGGAGTGGTTGAACGAAATCGGTGAGGATAAAAGCAGAATTTCCGAGCTGACGATCAAATGGTGGACGAATCAGGCGAACTCTCCCGAATATCTCACGATGATGGAGATTCTTGTTGCAGCGCGAACAGAAGAGGCGTTGCGTCGCCGCATCAAACCTACTTTCGACAACTTCGCAAGAGTTACTGATGATCGCATTTTGGCGATTTTTGATAGTGATAAAATCAGCCAGAGAAATGCACGCACGCTCATTACAGCCTCAAGGCACATGATGACTGGCCTGATCACATCGGATGGTTTGTTCATGAATGAGGAAGATAAGCAGACCTACATCGAGCATTGGGCGACGTATCTGCAGCATCTTTTTGAGAAAAAAATGCAGGAAACTGTGTAGACTTTAGTCTATATGGCATCCGGGCACGCGGCCCGAATGCACGATCTTGTAGCAGCCGTGATTAGATCAGCTGGCTAAGCTTCATTGCAATGCTCATGTCACCATCAATGGTGAACTTGCCCTGCATGAATGCAGCGGTTGGATCCAGATCGCCAGCAATCAGAGACTGAAGGTCTTCAAAAGAGACACCAATGGTACAATCAACATCCTGATTGGTGGTGGAGATGGAGTTGCCATCAATCACCAGAATGCCATCATCACCACAGTCAAACTTGAGTGAGCTGTCAAAGTCGCTGGATTCAACGCGGCCTTTCAGGTCATTTACAATTGCGTCCATGCTCATATTTGTTCCCTCCATCTGGTAGTTTTCAGTGTTTGAAAAGTTCAGTCAGATGCCTAAAGTGTCCTACCCAGTACTTTGCGTGTTACGCATCAGGCATCTTGTTAACGTAAGCGTAATCCAGCAAGCGCCGATTGTAAAGAGATCAGATGCTGCTTCTTAGTGATTACCCATGCTGCCTTAGTAGGAGGCGCCTGCCAGCTGATCTGCCAGTGATTTTGTTTTTTCAGTTGTAATATCACCGGTATGCTTGGTTGCGACGGGCTCGACCAGCACGATCCAGCATTCCTCCTCGGCAACAGGGTTGTGCATTCTTCCTTTCGGGACCACGTGAAAATCACCAGCGTTGAGCGTAACCGCATCCCCTTCATACTCAATCGTGACGCTGCCCTTCACAACATAGAAGAGCTCATCCTCTTCATCATGCTTGTGCCAGGCGAGGTCTCCTTTGATCTTCGCAACTTTAACATACTGGTCGTTCACTTGAGCCACGACCCGAGGGGACCAGTAGTCAGTGATCTTTTCGAACTCGGAAATAAAGTTGCCAATCATAAAAAGCCTCATGCAAACACGCTAATAATGGATATATGGGAGTGTCACGTGCAGGAACAACATGAGCAGCCGCACATTCATTGACGTTTGTTTGCAAGCCGCTATAAGCGCCTCCATGAACAGTCCAAGCACTCCCTTTGTATACGCACCGCCCGTGGAGCCGTTCCTTGATATTGTCCATCAGGATGACCAGCTTCTGGTTCTCAACAAGCCGAGTGGCTTGCTGAGCGTCCCCGGCCGTGCAGAGGAGCATAAGGACTGTCTGGAGAGCCGGGCGCAATCAGTCTATCCAACTGCCACCACTATCCACCGACTGGATATGGATACCTCTGGCCTGCTTGTCATGGCTATGAACAAAGACGCCCACCGGCACGTGGGACTTCAATTCGAAAAGCGCATGACGCGAAAGACCTACATCGCGCGCGTCTGGGGGCATCTAAAGGAAGAGCAGGGCGAGGTTGACCTTCCCCTGCGCTGCGATTGGCCCAACCGCCCAAAGCAAATGGTTGATCATGAACTGGGCCGCTCTGCTCTTACCAAATGGGAAGTTGTGAGCCGCGAGGACAAGACGACCCTCGTCAAACTGATGCCGGTCACCGGGCGATCCCACCAGCTGCGTGTTCACATGCTGGCCCTTGGCCATCCAGTCGTGGGCGACCGGTTCTATGCAGAAGGGGAGGCGTTGTCCTTCTCACAGCGATTGCATCTCCACGCCCAGACCCTCGAGCTGCGTCACCCTATTGGCGGTGAGTACAACACCTTCACAGCATCCTGCCCGTTTTGGAACCTGTAGCCTGTATATACAGCTCGGGCTCATTAAACTTGTAAAAATTAGTAATATTAAATACGAGCAATTGCCTATTTATTGCGAGCAGAGCGTACTATTCACAAGCAATAGGTGAAAATACCCTCAAATGACCACAGGGAAGCAACTTTGTCGCAGTTTAGGACAGAGGACTTGTCCTAAAAATAAAGTGCCTGGAATAGGGTAGGACGATGCTTACCACTGTATGCACTTAACTTATTGAATTAAAATTGGAATATCACAGTTTTTACCTGCAAAAACTGTATGCAATGCTATGCAAAAAATGACAAGTCCCTTGTTTGTGATCAAATCAGCCCCCGAATGCAGCTCGCTCAGGCCGAGTTTTATGACATCCTATTCATATATCTCTGTTTTTTGACTTATGTCATGCGTCCGCCACAAGATGTGACCAATAATATCCGTGTCGAAGAGAAGAACAGCTTCCTCCCTTGAACTGTTTTGTGACAAATGCCGATCTGCTGTCACGTTTCGTCTTCGGTTCTTGCCTACGGAGAAGAAAATGCCTGTCACTAATCGCCAAGAACTAGACGCCCTGGTCGCCCGGGTTAAAAAAGCGCAACAAGTCTATGCAACATACACTCAGGAACAGGTAGATAAGATCTTCCGCGCTGCAGCTTTGGCAGCTGCTGATGCCCGCATCCCGCTCTCCCGCATGGCGGTTGAAGAAACCGGTATGGGCGTGATGGAAGACAAGGTAATCAAAAACCAGTTCGCATCCGAGTACATCTATAACAAATACAAGGATGAGCAGACCTGCGGTATCCTTTCTGAAGATGAAACCTTCGGAACAATCACCATTGCAGAACCGACAGGCATTATTTGCGGCATCGTTCCAACAACGAACCCGACCTCTACCGCAATCTTTAAAGCGCTCATTTCTTTGAAGACCCGCAACGGTATCATCTTTAGCCCGCACCCACGCGCCAAGCTGGCAACCAACGAGGCTGCACGCATCGTTCTTGAAGCTGCGATCAAAGCAGGGGCTCCTAAAGACATCATCGGTTGGATTGACGTTCCATCTGTAGAACTCTCCAACGCTCTGATGACCCACGAAGGCATCAACCTGATCCTTGCAACCGGTGGCCCAGGCATGGTGAAGGCCGCTTACTCTTCCGGTAAGCCGGCAATCGGCGTGGGCGCAGGTAACACACCTGTGGTCGTGGACGAATTTGCAGACGTAAAGCGCATGGTCGCATCCGTGCTCATGTCCAAAACCTTCGACAACGGCGTGATCTGTGCATCTGAGCAGTCTGTCATTGTTGTAGAAGACGTCTATGAGCAAGTAAAAGAACGCTTCTCAACCCACAAAGGTTACATCCTGCAAGGCAAAGAGCTTCAGGCTGTGAAAGACGTTCTGCTGAAAAACGGTGCGCTCAATGCAGCAATCGTCGGTCAGCCTGCGGCGAAAATTGCCGATATGGCTGGCGTCAAAGTTCCGGCCGACACCAAGATCCTTATTGGTGAAGTCACAGAGGCAAGCGAAGCAGAAGCATTCGCTCACGAAAAACTGTCTCCAACTCTGGCAATGTACAAAGCCAAGAACTTCGACGCAGCCTGCGACATCGCTGAGAAGCTTGTCACAATGGGCGGCATCGGCCACACCTCTGTATTCTATACAGATCAGGACCGTTGCGAAGATCGCGTCAAAGAGTTCGGTCGCCGCATGAAGACCGCTCGCATCCTGATCAACACACCAGCCTCACACGGCGGTATCGGTGATCTTTACAACTTCTCTCTCGCTCCATCCCTGACACTGGGTTGTGGCTCTTGGGGTGGTAACTCCATCAGTGAGAATGTTGGTCCAAAGCACCTGATCAATAAGAAAACCGTTGCGAAGCGAGCAGAAAACATGTTGTGGCACAAACTGCCTGAATCCATCTACTTCCGTCGCGGCTGCCTGCCAATCGCACTGGGTGATCTGGAAGGCAAAAAACGAGCCCTGATCGTCACCGACAGCTTCCTCTTCAAGAACGGCTACACCGACGAAACCGTTCGCGTGCTGAAGAGCATGGGCATGGAAACCGATGTCTTCTACGAAGTGGAAGCAGACCCAACCCTGTCCGTCGTGCGCAAAGGTGCAGAACTGTGCCGGGCCTTCAAGCCAGACGTTATCGTCGCTCTGGGTGGTGGTTCCCCAATGGATGCGGCAAAGATCATGTGGGTTATGTACGAGCATCCGGAAGTGGACTTCGCCGACCTTGCTCTGCGCTTCATGGATATCCGCAAGCGTATCTACAAGTTCCCGAAAATGGGTGAAAAGGCCATGATGGTCGCGATCCCAACCACATCTGGTACCGGTTCTGAAGTAACCCCGTTTGCAGTGGTAACTGATGATGAATCCGGTCAGAAGTACCCGATTGCAGACTATGAGCTGACCCCGAACATGGCAATCGTTGACGCCAACTTTGTCATGAACATGCCTAAGTCTCTCACCGCCTTCGGTGGCATCGACGCCATTACCCACGCAACAGAAGCTTACGTCTCTGTTCTGGCCAACGAATACTCTGATGGTCAGGCCCTGCAGGCTCTCAAGCTTCTGAAAGAGAACCTTGTTGAAAGCTACGAGAAGGGCGCAAAAGCACCAGTGGCTCGCGAGAAAGTCCACAACGGAGCAACAATCGCCGGTATTGCTTTCGCGAACTCCTTCCTGGGTGTCTGCCACTCTATTGCTCACAAGATCGGCGCGACCTTCCACGTGCCGCATGGTTTGGCAAATGCGATGCTGATCTCTAACGTGATCCGCTACAACGCAAACGACAACCCAAGCAAGCAGACCGCGTTCTCTCAGTACGACCGTCCGCAAGCCAAATGCCGCTACGGTGACATTGCAGATCACCTTGGTCTAACCGCAGCTGGCGATGACAACGACGCAAAGGTTGAAAAACTTGTTGCATGGATTGAGAGCGTCAAGAAGTCTCTCGAAATCCCAGCTGGCTTCAAAGACCTTGGCATCACTGAAGAGCAGTTCATGGCAAAGCTCGACGAAGTCGCAGTGGAAGCGTTTGATGATCAGTGCACCGGTGCAAACCCACGCTACCCGCTGATCGATGAGATCAAACAGCTCCTTCTCGATGGCTACTATGGTCGCGTCTACGTAGAGGGCCGCGCGGAGGATGTGGTAGATCTTGCAGAGGAAAAAGCGAAGAAAGCTTCCAAAGCTAAAGCTTAATTCTCGCAGCACACATTGCGGCTCGAAGAAAAACCCCGGGGCTTGGCTCCGGGGTTTTTGCATGAGAAGGCAAACAGTATAATGTGGTGTTGTACTATTTAATGCACTCTATAGTTGCGTAAAAGCAACAGCTGGCTCCTAGAAGATTCCGCTGCGTTAAAAGTCTCTTCCGTTTGATACTGCGCTTTGTCTATGCTGGCCGCCTTGTTTAACAACGCGAGAAATCAATTTTGCCTATGTAATCACCGGTCTCTTTTAGTCTATCATTGTTCCGTAACAGACATACGTTTGTTGCGGCGCGCTTTGTATTGCGCGGATGGTGGCATGAGACCGGTTTGGCCTCGTGATTTCTGGCACCACCCATGCGCATTTTTGCGCGCTGCTTTTTTTAAAATCCTTTGCCTTACCGTGTGCTGTAACGGCGTCATGCTGTCCATCCGCTTTTTGATAAGTGGAAATCTTAAAGCATGTCGAAATCGCTTAAATGCGTCTGGACACTTCAACCAGAAAACCCACCACGCCCAGTCATTCCTTGCAAAAGCTGCGGCATTCTCAAGCCGTTCAAGCCATCGGGCAAGTTCCGCCTCAACGCAAACGGCACCAAGCTGGATGCATGGCTCATCTACAAATGCGCCTCCTGCGATGCCACATGGAACCGGCCAATCTTCGAACGCCGGTCCCGTAAGCAAATTGCCCCGGACCAAATGGAGGCACTGCAAAGCAACTGCCCAGAGCATGTCAGAAAAGTTGCCTTCGATAAATCAGGCTTGCCTGCAGTGGCTACATCAAATGAACGCGAAACAGCGATCACTGTTCACAAACAAACCTTGAACAGTGGCGGACCGGACTGGACGCATCTGGAGATCCGATTGGAAATGGCACTGCCCGTAAGCGTACGGCTGGACAGATTGCTGGCTCTTGAATTCGGCATCTCAAGAAATGCCCTCAGAGACCTTGCGAAACAAGGCGCTCTTTGCGGCAAGAACGGAGCTCCTCTTCAACTGAAGAAACCTCCCAAAGATGGCACACTTGTATGCCTGCAACTGGTAAACCAGCCCGCTCTGAAAGCACAGCTCAATGCGACGCTGTTCGCGCTTGAAGCCTCTGACTAACCAGTTTGGAACAGTAGACCTCGGGGCATAGCTCCGGGGTTTTCCATAGAAAGGGATGTCGGGAAATGGTAGCTTTTCAGCATGAAGATAAAGCAGCAGGGCTTCTCCTATCGGGAGGATGCCAACATCCCGAGATTCCCCGATGAAGGCCCCATCTCTGTCATGGACGCCACCTGCGGCCTCTGCGCCAAAGCAGCCTCTTGGATTGCACATAATGATAGAGCAGGGGACTTCAAAATTGTGCCATTACAATCCGGCTTAGGCGAAGCACTGGCACAGCATTATGGACTTGATCCCTCCAACCCGTCCACATGGCTCTATCTGGAAAACGGAACCGCCTACACATCCTTCGATGCGCTAACACGCGTCGGATCACGGCTTGGAGGAATATGGAAGCCCCTGATCGTCCTACGCATCCTCCCCAGACCCTTGCAAGACGCCCTCTACTCTCTCATCGCCCGCAACCGCTACAGATTCTGGGGAAGAGCCGAACTATGCGCCCTCCCAGACCCCTAAGTCCAAAAAAGGCTCCTCTGATGGACTGGTTCGCTGTTAGCTCAATCTGTGGTGGGGGCGGATCGCCATTGAATTCCGTTGGCACCAATTTGCCATTTGTGAACACCTGATAATCATCGCCAGCATAGTGCGAGCGGTACCACGTCATAATCGTCGCTATGGAGGAGCGGGCACATTGAACGACTTATGGTTCATCAATTTCTGACTTTACAAATTCCAGCGTTATCAATGCCTTACCCCTAATAGACAAAACCAAAATTGCAGGTACAGAAAATTGGGGCTAGACAACCAAATACTTGGTTCCACATTCAGTGCCATTGCATGTGTTAAAAGCGTTAATCCGGCGTGGCCATCACCAAAAATTCTAATTTTGTATACAAAATATGACTGTAAATTGAATATATTATTAGGTAATATTACTCTGGTCTTAGATCGATGGCCTCGTTGGTAATCGTTACTTCCTTGATGTACTTTTGCTTGATGTAGTGTGGGATCTTTCTCGCTTCGCAAAAAATGCGACGTCTAAGAGTCCGATCTTGCCACCAGAGCTTTCTGGGGACAGAGAAGTAATTTACGTCAAAAATAGATGCAGAGCGAATTTCTGGCCAATGTGACTTAACTGTCATCGCGTATCGTCGTTTCGCGTAAATTTTTCCGATCAATAGTATTGAATCAGTATTTGAGGGCACAAGGGCACGAGAATACGCAACATTTTCGCTTGTGTTCATCGCGCGTTCTTCAAGTATCATCCTGCTAGACGGAATGCCGCAGCTTTTCAGCTGTACAAAAATCTCATAAGCTTCTGGCACATCGATATTTTGCGTGCGGCCTCCCGAGATTATCAAGTACTCGAACATACCGTCTTGAAATAATTTTGATGCCGCGGACGACAATGGTGATTGAGCATGCCTGCTTCCGAAAACCAATGCGAACTTGGAAGGGGTCACTTTGATTTGTGGGCTGATATAATCAATAATTGAATCACGTTGCGACTTTGGCGATGCATGTGCGTCGATAGATGAACTTTGACAAATAGACAAAACAAAACCTCTCCTCTGATGGATACGGCTTTTATCATTTAGCGCATAGGGGGTTGGAGCGTCAAAGCCTTCGCATCCAAAACTGCAATGAGTTTAATGCTTCACTGGCAGCGCCAACTTCACGCCAAGATGCGCTCGCGATGGCTCCATCGATTGGGACATAACCTCGTTGGTGCCAGAAAGTATCTAGTGATCTATAATTCTTAGGTTTTAAAGGGTGGTTCTCTGGTCTCACGACGGTACAAAGCGCACTATATCGGCGCCCTATTTTCCGGCCATACTCCTCGCCGTTATTGAAGAAGGCATGGCCGAACCCTTGACCTCGATACGGAGGTAACAACAACAGCTCCCCGAAGTAAATGAAATCGGTGAGTTGGTATCCGTTCGTGCTTAAAGCACTGCCGAGCTCTTCAGGATTGTCCTCCATAGGTATGACAGTAGCGGCACCAATCACGCGTGCATCATCAAGAAGGACCATGATATAAGCACCTGTGCTTTCAGCATAAAATTTTAGAAGAGCGTCCTCAGACTTGAGGTTTCCATCGTAAAGGTAAGGATAATCGCGAAAAATCTTAATCCTCAGTGCGGCCAAATCAGGTATCGCTTTCTTGATAGCGTCACCAGTCAAATGATCTAGCCTTATAACCATCTTCTTGCACCTATCGCCTGCAATCTAACTGACAAGCAAATGTAAATCTGAAAATTATGGTCAGACAATGCGGCCAGCGCAACCTCTCGGTTCTCCACTGATGGACTGTGTTGAGTATTAATGGTGTGATTGCAGATGTCTGAATGGTAGCTGCACTAAAAGCCAATCATGCCGCAAAACTGTAGCGATCTTGTTCAGCTGGGAGTGAGGTAAAGTTATGCTGGTGGTGTACATGACACCCCCTATTGCTCCCTTCAAAGAACATACCTTGCATCCTCTGCGGCCTTGACGGTGAATTATGGTCTCACTCATAGTTTGAAACTGACCCTCTATTGAGGTAGATAAAAGAACTCCGCAGCCCCAACTAAGAAAAATGAATAGAGGTCGCGATCGAGAGCCTTGTAAACTTTCTTAATACAATTTTT
Organism: uncultured Pseudovibrio sp.; assembly: GCA_947494035.1. Classification (GTDB taxonomy): domain Bacteria; phylum Pseudomonadota; class Alphaproteobacteria; order Rhizobiales; family Stappiaceae; genus Pseudovibrio. Next base: position 35,631 of record CANLTN010000025.1, read on the forward strand.
TATGACTACATTTTGCTTGTAGGTCTGCTTGGTGTAGGCCTGTTAATTACATTTAGACTTAAGTTTATTCAGTTTCGTCACTTCGGCCATTTCTTTCATGTCCTCCTTAGATCCGGCTCAGCAGATCAAAGCGGCATTTCTCCAGTTCAAGCGCTGTGTACCAGTTTGGCCTCTCGCATTGGTACAGGAAATCTGGCCGGAGTAGCGGTTGCGCTCACGTTAGGAGGACCTGGTGCTATTTTTTGGATGTGGATGGTTGCGATAGTAGGGATGGCGACCGCCTACGCTGAGAGCACTCTGGCGCAGCTTTACAAAGTACAAGATAGCGAAGGGCAGTTCCGTGGAGGACCAGCCCAGTATATTTTGGCTGGGCTCAAAATGCCTGTCTTAGCCTATGCATTTGCAGTTGCACTTATATTTTGCTCCGGGCTGGTTTTCTCCGCTGTGCAGTCAAACTCCATTGCATCCGCAATGGAGGAGGCCTTCGCCGTTCCCGAGTTGGTCACAGGGATTCTTCTAACAGTTTTCGCTGGTTTCATAATTTTTGGAGGCATCCGCAAGATAGCTCAGTTTGCAGTGATCGTTGTACCATTCATGGCCGCTGCCTACGTAATTGTCACAGTGGGTGTGGTCCTTCTCAATATAGAGGAGGTTCCATCACTCTTATGGAGAATCGTTGCCTCCGCCTTTGGCTTTGATCAGGCAGCTGGCGGGGTCACAGGCGGAATGTTAGCGGCAATGTCGAATGGAATTCGTCGTGGATTATACTCCAACGAAGCAGGGATGGGGACTGTCCCAAACATCGCCGCATCCACATCTCCGAGCCCGCATCACCCTGCTACGCAAGGATTTACGCAAGCAATTGGCGTGTTCATCGATACAATTGTGATCTGCACAGCCACGGCTTTACTCATCCTGCTTTCTGGCGCTTATGAACCCGGTGGTTCCTTAACAGGTATAGCTTTGACGCAAGCCGCTGCGAGTGAGCATCTTGGTTCCACCGGTACCTATTTCATCGCCGTAGCAATCTTCTTTTTCGCTTTCACAACGATCGTCGCAAACTTTTCTTATGCAGAAAATGTCGTCGTCTTTCTGAGCCATGGGAGAAAATCGGCAATACCCCTGCTTCGCTTTGGTGCGCTTGGTATGGTTTTTTGGGGATCGTTGCAATCCGTGACGACAGTCTTTAACAGCGCCGATGCCGCCATGGGTTTCATGGCAACAATCAATCTATTTGCTTTGACCCTGCTTTTGCCAAAAGTGGTCGCGGTCACCAAAGACTATTTCAAATATGTAAGGGCAGGGCAGGAGCCCAAATTCGATATTGCGGAGCACCCTGACTTGGCAGATGGGGTCAACAGTTCAATATGGACTGAGAAGCAAGATGTTCCCGATAGCACCAAAAAGAGCGAGTGAGATCTTGGCGCATTTTCTGCAACTAACCCTCTCAGTGGCTGCAGACAAAATCCCATAGGGCCCGTACTGCCTCCTTTGATGAACTATTTGAAAGGCAAGTGTAACCAACTGAGATAATCACGGGGCGTTACAGCTGAAGAAGCAGCAAGAGAGCATATTTTGCTCATATGAAAAAACAGGCCCAGAAGAAAAGCTAGAGCCTGTTATCCCTCTTCTACTCTAAGCTTGTATTCAGTTGGGTCGATGCATGTTTTTGATTTTCTTATCGGTGTTGTACTGCCCCAGTGCATATACAGCCCAGATTGCTGCCGGTAGCCAGCCGATCAACGTAATCTGAAGCAAGAGACAAAAGATCCCCTGAAACGGACGGTTGATTGTGAAGAACACAACAAACGGAAGCAGGATAGCCAGGATCAATCGCATAAATAAAATCTCCGCACGAATAATAGTTGCCCTCACCACACACAGTTTTATGTGGTTAAGAGGACGGTGTTCAGAGTTGCATAATGAAATTAGAAACTTCTGAATCTCGGTAGTGATGTATGTCGTATCTGAGCCTCCGATTTCAAGTATTTTACGCAGGACCAGCGGATAAGGCAGTTGACAAAAGAAGACATCAGGCCAGTAGTCAGTCGTCGGGGATGAAAAATAAGCTCCCTACGAGTTGCCCTGATCTTTGCGAATACCAGCCCAAAACTGATGCTTTGCATTCGCAAATGGCAAGACATTCCCACTTGAGTTGGAATCCGTCTTCCCTCCTTAATATGACCATAGGTTATGTGCTTATTGTTCCGCTGACGCCGCCGTAAAAAACGGAACGAGCATATGCCCTATCAAGTCTGGATAAAATCTATCGCCATTGGTACAGCTTCCGTCCTTGCTGCCTGCGCCACGGAGCATGACATCAGCGGGCAATACAATGATGGATCGGGAAACGTCTCTGGACAAATACAAACCGGAGCTGCCGGCAGTCCTGATGGGGCAACATTGACACTTACGGATTCAAATGGCCGTACATGCACTGGAACGATCGCTGGAAGTCGTGGCCGTCATGACTCTGGTCGCTATGTAAGTGCTGTGTACTGTGATGACGGTACAGCTGGCACCGTCAATTTAATACGCGGAGTTGGGAGCGGCGTTGTCGCCAACCAGCCCGTAACTTTCACATATGATCCCAACTTTCCCGATGTGAGAGTCTCCGTTGATATCGAATGATCACGTCTTTGATGGACACTCTTAATTACAGACCACTTTGGAAGCAGTTTACTTTAGCGCGAAATGACCCTCGGTGTTTCGCGGCCTTCAATACAATGTAACTTGTATGACCCAATTTTCATCGGAATTCGACTTGCTATCGTAATCTACCTGAGCTGCTTGTACCTATGCTAAGTAGGTAACGATTGCGCGCTTATTAAACTATACTTTTAGTAGAGTTAATATAAATTAATATTAGCAATAACTTCCTTTGCGTCTGCAATCATGATTAGGGCAAGCCTCAATGAAAAGGCACGTAATTTACATTCCCGGATACGATCCACGCCCTTCCGAAGTTGCATTTTCATTCTTCCAAAAAGAAATTGCCCGATATGGGGATCTGCGAAATGTTGCGTGTACTCTGGAGGCGACCAAAGGTCTGGATGAAGGAAATTCTCTCTACGCATTGTGGCAAGCGCGATCCAATCAGTTCGGTAAAATGGCGGATACCGATCTGTATTTCATTAATTGGCGTGACCTAGTTCTGCGGGAGTTCCAGCTCTCCGGCCCCATGCGTATTCTGCTGGGTTCTTGGACCTTCGCGCATATGGCCTTTTCAGGATACTATTTTCGTCTGTTCCAGCGTCACGTCCACTCGACACTGTTTTGGGCATATCCGCCGCTCTTTTTTGCGGTTCTTATCTGGGCGACAGTCTATCCCCTCGGGCTTTTAGTGGAGATGGTGAGCTGGCAGGATTACAAGCAATCTGCCCTCGCTATTGCGGGCCTCGTCCTGTGGCCGCTTGCTGTTTATCGTGGGTCGTGGCTCTTAGAGCGGCACACCTACTTCTGGTACTTAACAAATGACTGCATCTCGATCCGGCGCTATTCTTTGGGCAGGGATATAGAGCTGCGCACGCGTATAAAAAGTGTCAGTCAACTCATATTGCAGATTCACAAAAATGCAGCGCCGCAGGATGAGGTGATCGTGCTGGGACACAGCTCTGGCTGTATGCTGTTGGTTGAGGCAATGCACGAAGCCCTCCGCATGGATCCAGCTTTGGGAACATCAGGAGCAAAAATAAGGTGTCTGACTCTCGGCTCCGCGTTTAACTATTTCTGCGGATATTCGGGAAGTACAAAGCTGAGAGCCGCAATCGCAGCACTCGCAGTGAACAGGGCGATCAATTGGCGCGATGTCTATGCGTCGGAAGACATAATCTGCAATGGCAAGTTTCCATCGCTGCAAGATTTTACAAGAAAGCGTGAACAGAGCGACAACGAAAGGCCTGAGCAAATACGAACCAGAATTGCAGCCTCTTTGACCCAAGAGCGCTATCGCGCCTTACGGGGCCAAGTGTTCAATATGCACTTTTGCTACTTACTCGCCAGCGACAACCAAGGTTATTTCGACCTCTATGATGAGCTCCTAGGTCTCGAAGAAGCAACAGAGGACGATAGAAAAGAACTAGAGATAGCGGCAGCGCCGATCAACTGACCTCCGCGGAAAACTCCACCAATCGAACAGGCGCTTGTTTTCACACAGGCATTGGAGACACGCCATACTCCTAACTCAGATCCGCGATACCTCTCTGCTCAGGTTTGCTGAAGAGAAGGGTCCATATGCCATGTCAGGTTCACTTGCAGACAATCGATATATGCTTAGCGAGCGAGAGGAAGCGGCTCACCGGTATCTGCTTTTGGACAGGTTTCTGCGTGGATCCACACAATTGGGCCTCGCAAAACTTAAGGTCCCCACCACCGCGAGTGTTTTAGACCTTGGATGTGGTATCGGTGAAGCTGCTTGTTATTTCGCTAAAGAGAATTTCCCAAACGGGCGAGTAACTGGCCTTGACGCGGTTCAGGTTTTTATCGCACTTGCAGCTCGCAAAGCGGCAGAGGAAGCGATTCAAAATGTTCATTTTGTGTGCTCTGACGCAGCGGCGTTCGAGTATGGGACCAATCAATACGACCTCGTTTACGCTAGACTAGCACTCAGACATATCGCAGATAGAAAACAGGTATTGCAGAAAGTATTCAAGGGCCTAAAGCCGGGAGGGGTAATCTTCATCGAAGAGTCCGAACCCCTCAGGGGAAAACAGCGCTCTGATTGGCCATTTGTGCAGGTGCATAATTGGGGTTTCCAACTGGTTAGTGCAGGGGGCGGTAATCCCAACTTCGCGCTTGAGGAGCTTCCGGGACAGCTCAAGGATCTGGGTTTTGTGGATATAACCACCTATAGCCAGTCTGTCCCATGCGATGCGCCTGAATACTTTGAATCAACCCGTCTCTTTTTAAAGGAAGGGGAGCAACGCCTGCTGGAGCAAGGAATAGCCTCCCGTGCACAAATAGATGAGATTTCCGAGCTGCTTGAGCAGGCTTCGCCGGACAGCATCTCTCCGGAATTTACAATGAGGCAGGTAACTGCCAGAAAACCCAATGCGCCTGACTGAGAGCACTATGCAGATACATTGATTGTGTGCTTAAGGAAGGCTGACCTCGGTTCCTCAAGCACACTGTGTTTCCACCATCCATGACATCCACATACTGACATGTTTGGTGCCACAGCAGACAGGTACCTACTTCACCTACAAATGTGCATTCAGAGAAAATATGGCTTCGATTTCAACCAGTAGGTCTGGCGAAAATAAACCATCAACAATCACCATGGAACTTGCAGGAACATCCTCCTGATAGTGTCTGGTAAGTGCCTCTCTAAGCTCTGGTATCTGGGTGAAGTCAGAGACAAACACGGTCACCTTCACCAAATTCTTCAGTGAGATGTTCTGCGATGCGGCAATGATCTTGAGCTGCGAGAAGATCGCGTCAGCTTGCTCTCCGGCAGATCCTGACTGTGCAGGCTGCCGAAGGCAGTAAAGCCGGAGGTATAGAGCGTGTCGCCATGAGCATCGGCATGTGTATACGGGCCAACAGGCAGGCCAAGCTCCGGAATGTTGATGCGTCGGATAGTCAATGAAATCACTCCAATGATGAACTAAGAAATAACTCTGAGAAGCTTCTGCGTAAGCGACTGGACCACAGGCCCAAGAGTAAAGGCGGCAAGCCACGCAGCAGGCCACGCAAACCTGAATGCAGTCATCCAATGTGTCACAAACTCCTCGCTCCACCCCAGATTCAGCCATGTCACCCAGCAGGACATGACAAACGAGAGAAACAAAGACATCAGGATGGATGAGACAAGCCGTTGCATCATGCTATGCGGCCACTCGTTCAGAAACGCCAAGAGGCTCAAGCTTCTGTACAGAGTTGATTTTTGTAAGGTTCTTAGCGAAATAAGCGAGTGTATGCGGCGCATCATAGTGTGCCTGTAACGCCTCTGCATCCACCCAGCACTCCCAGAGAATAAAATACTCCGGTTTCCCGATTTCCTGCCGAATTTCAAACTGAATACACCCTGGCTCCTCAAGGGTGACTGCCACCAGTTTCTTCAGTTCACTTTCAGCTTCCCGAAGGCTCGCACCATCGGTCAATTCTATCTCCGCGCTTACCCATAAGTTCGCCATTCTGATTTCTCCATGAGGTTCAAAAATCGTATGAGTCGGGTTTTACAGATTCCGAATGCGCTGTTATATATCGAATTTGGCACATATAAATTTCAAAAATGGAATCATGATCGACGACATCGCACTGTTCATTCACATTGTTCGCCGGCAAGGGCTATCGGCTGCGGCAGCACGTTTAAACTTGCCCGCAGCAACCGTGACGCGGCGTCTGCAGCGGCTGGAACAGGATTTGGGATGTCAGCTCATTCATCGCTCGGCAAGGAAGTTTAGCCTGACAGCAGAAGGTGAAACCTACTACCAAGCCTATGCCGATCTGGTTACACAATTTGAGAGGACCGAACGTAACCTTCGCAAAGACCTGCATCAACTCAGCGGCCAATTAACAGTTGCAGCACCCACCAACGCCTCGGTCGGCATACTGCAACCAATGTGGTCCCAGTTCATCAAAGCCAATCCCGAGATTCAACTGAACCTGAAACTAAGCAACGAAAACAAGGATATGCTGGAAGCGCAGGTTGATTTGGCACTGAGGGCCGGTCCCCAACAATCATCCCAGCTGTTCCAGAGCAAACTGGGAACTGTGGCCTCTGTGATTGTGGCTTCACCGGGTTATCTGGCCGACCATAAAACTCCCGAGAGCCTCACAGAGCTACACGACCATTCCATCATATCTACTAGAACTTTTCCGACCTGGGCTCTGCACACCGAAAACCCCAAAAATGAAGAAACGCTACGACTGCAACCCACCGCTGTCACAGACGATATTGGTTTGGCCAAGCAATTGGCTATGGACGGGCTAGGAGTGACACTTCTTCCAGTGAGCGAGATGGCAAAGGAGCTGACCGAGGGAAGTCTGCAAAGGGTTTTATGTGAGTGGAGAGGGCCAAACAGAGACATGTTTGCCGTTTGGCCAACGGGGCGTTTGTTGAGCGCAAGGGCCCAGCATTTGAGAGCATTTATGAAAACCTACATTTCAAACCAACGAGTTTTGCAAGGTTCAATTCCGGGTTAAGTGCCCCAGTGCCCTCAACACCTGCTCAAAGATTAGCAATTACGTCTGCCAGTATCTCGTAGGTCATCGGGTCTCCCATTTGGCTTACATTGAAGCGCATGAAGTGGCCCATGGATTGGGTTGGGCTAAACACGTCGCCCGGCGCAAGTACCATGTTTTGTTGCAGGGCTGCGCGGGCCAGCTCCGCTGAGTCAACGCCTTCAGGCAGGGTGCACCACAGATAGAACCCGCCCTCGGGCATCAGCCAGCTCTGAATACCAATCTCGGCCAGATTGGCAGAGACCTCACGTCGCGCTTTGGCAAGACGCATGCGCAGGAGGTCCATGTGCTTCCTGTAGGACCCGTCATTCATACAAGTGTAAATCAACTCAGTGGCAATCGGACTGGGTCCTCCAAAAGTGGTTGCTACCTGAAGGTCAAGTAGCGCCTCGATCCACTCTGGCTTTGTGGCAATGTATCCGCAGCGCACAGAGGCCGAAAGTGTTTTAGAAAAACTGCCAAGGCGGATCACGCGGTCAAAGCCACCAAGCGCTGTCAGTCGTGGCGTCATGTCCGGCATAAACTCGGAAAACACATCATCCTCGATCAGGATGAGATCGTGGCGGCTCGCAATTGTCAGGATCTTGTGCGCGGCCTGAGGTGAAAGGGTTACTCCTGTCGGATTGTGTAAGGAGGAGTTGGAGACATAAAAACGAGGCTTGTACTCCAAAATAGCTTGCTCAAACTGCTCGCAGTCCACGCCAGCCTTTGTGTAAGGCACGCTGATCATCTCCACCTGATGCGCCTTCAGGATCGCCTGAAAATTGAAGTAGCAAGGATCGCTGATCAGAACCCTGTCTCCCGGACGCAGCAAAAACCGGCATAAAAGGTCTAGGGATTGTGTCGCAGAGCCCGTCAGCAAAAGCTGGTTGGGATCAGCCTCAATCCCTTCCGCTGCAAACTGCCGCGCAAGCAGCCGCCGCAAGTTGCTGGCACCGCGCGTACTGGCATAATCACAAAGCAGACGGTCATCGGCCTTGCTCAACGTGCGCAACGCTTTGCGCAGCGAGCCGGTGGGCATCCAGTCCGCAGGCATCCAGCCACAACCGGGCTTGAGCATGTCCGGGCCGGTATCCAGTGACTGACGTGAAACCCAGAACGGATCAATCTCTCTGTCCAGATGCGGGCCAATCTCGGAAACTGTAAACGGCTGCGTGTTGGGGGAGACATAAAACCCTGATCCCTTGCGCGCAAAAATGATCCCTTCCGCGGCTAGTCGATCATACGCTTCAACCACTGTGGAGGGTGAAACACTCATGGCTGATGCGAACCCGCGAATACTTGGAAGCTTTTCGCCCGGTTCCAACGCACGGCTGCTGATTTTGCTGCGCACCGCCTGCATCACGCGCTGTGTTTGCTGCCCATAAGCCATTTTGTATCTCACCTGCTGTATGGATGATTGTATCAGTACAGTTTATCCATATTGTACTGTTTTGTAACTGTTGTGCCTAGTCCCGCCCAGCTAAAAAAACGGAAAATAGAAAACAGAAAGTGGAGGGGCAGAATGCAAACAGCACTGGCACAAAGAAGTTCAACAGGGTGGGGCAACGGCCTGCTCGGGGTTATTATCTTCAGCGGCTCCTTGCCTGCAACGCGAGCTGCAGTGAGCGGGTTTGATCCATTTTTCCTGACCAGCATCCGCGCCACTATTGCAGCGCTGCTCGGCTTGGCGTTTCTTGGCTTGCTCCGCCAACCACTGCCAAAACCTCAGGATATCGTCTCATTGGTGATTGTCGCCCTTGGTGTGGTGATCGGCTTCCCGTTGCTTTCTGCTCTGGCCTTGCAGCAGATGACCGCAGCGCAGTCACTGGTTCTGATGGGAGCCCTGCCTGTCTCAACTGCTATCTTTGCAGTGATAAGGGGAGGGGAAAGACCTAAGCCTCTCTTCTGGGTGTTCTCTGGTGTTGGAAGCCTCGTGGTTGCAGCTTTTGCGCTCTCGCAAAATGCAGAGGGCTCGCTCATGGGCTCTCTTTATATGTTCGCAGCCATTGTTATTTGCGGTCTTGGATATGCCGAAGGCGCAACGCTTTCCAGAAGGCTCGGCGGATGGCAGGTCATCTCGTGGGCTCTTGTTCTGGCCTTGCCGGTCATGGCGTTCTCAGCTGTGATCAATGCACCTGTAAGCCTGCCAGACAGCCAGTCCTCCGCCTGGATTGGACTGGTCTACGTCTCCGTCTTTTCAATGCTCGTCGGGTTTATCTTCTGGTATCGGGGTCTGGCAATGGGGGGCGCAGCGGGCGTTGGTCAGCTCATGCTCCTGCAACCATTCCTCGGCCTGATGCTGGCTGCGGTCTTGCTGCAAGAGCCCGTGTCATCCACCATGATGGCAGCAACAGTTGCAGTGGTGGCCTGCGTCATTGGCGCCAAACGATATGCATGAGTAAGAAGAAATGAGCAGACCGGGGTCGGCCGGTCTGCTCATGTTATTGCGTTCTACACCCGGCGCAAAAGCTGCACGAGGGTAGAGCCCGGCTCGCGCAAAGGCGAGGTGCACACAGAAAGCACACGGCCATCACACGGGGTGGCGTATTCTGCGGTGATCTCTCCAAAAGCGTTGCTCAGGGTCGCTATAACCTGACCCTCCGCAACGTCCTGATTAAGCGAGACCAGCACACGGGCAAACCCGCCATGGTCAGTTGTGATCTTCACGTCTTCATTGCCAACAAAGGACTCGATTCCGAGCAGATCAACCTCGCCCTCAATCATCCCGTAGTCCACCAGCGTATTCAAAACACCCTGAACACCGCGCTTGGTCATATCCGGGTCAAACACATTGGCACAGCCCAGCTCGACAGTGAGCGATGGAATGCCCGCAGCCACCATCTCCGTCTCAACAGACCCGTCAATGCCGTCATCTTCCAAAATCTGATCAGCAGGCTGGAGAGCCGCCAACCGGCGCACCTCTGCATTCCGGTAGTCAGCAAACAGGAACAGCGGAAAGGCCGTGCCGGTTGACTGGGTGTGCAGATCCAGAAAGATATCCGCATTGCCCGTATAAAGATTATGCCAAAGCGCATGGGCAAACCGGCTCGCCGCATTGGCGCTCTTAGCGTCCCCCGGCATCATACGGTTCAGGTTGGTAAAGGTGTGTGTGTCATTCAGGGAAGGGTAGTAGCGTGAGGCTAACTGCATGCCGGGAGGGTTCGCGCCGGGAACCAGAACAACGGTCCCCGTCAGCTTGTCCGTATCAAGATGCGGCAAAAGTTGGTGGATCACATCCACACCCTGCACCTCGTCCCCGTGCAGCGTTGACTGAATGAACAGCTTGCGGCCGACCTCGGACCCCTTGATCACGATAACCGGAATGCGGTGATAGTTGCCCAATGCGTCGGTGGTGGCTTTAAAGAAGAAGTGGTGCTTCCCAACCGAGAGCTCATCAACACTCAGCTTCTCGATGACGGGGACACCATCAATAATGTCATTTGTTGTTTTCATGGCAGAAACCTAGCTTGCCATCTTAGTGATAAACAAGTGAGCTAAAGTCAAATATCACCGTGTTTCTCAGCTGCCTTTAGGTAAACGAAGTCGCGCGCCGACAGGGTTTTAGGTCCAACACTGGCCGCTTGTAAAGCTGCAGTAAATATGTATACATGCGAATACAATTTGGAGGTGTGCGATGACCATTGCTAATGAACATGCATTTTCCGGTTTGCAGAAGATGTACGATCACGCCCGCCCACGCTATCCAGAACCAGCCCTAAACCACATTGTTAGTCTGCTGACAAAGGCAAGCGGAGCAGAGCAGGGATGCCTGCTGGATGTTGGCTGCGGCACCGGCATCTTAACCCGCCAGCTCCAGCAAATGTCACCGCAGAGCAAGTGTAGTGCCTGCGACATAAACGAGGACATGCTGTCCGAAGCCAAAGCAAAGGACACCTCTGGCACAGTTTCATGGCACCAATCGCCCGCAGAAAAGCTTCCGTTCAAAGACGGAGCGTTTCACATAATCACTGTTGGGCAGGCAGCCCAATGGTTCGACCGCCCCAGCTTCTACAGCGAAGCCCGCCGCGTTCTTACCCCAAATGGCTATCTGGTGATCATCGAAAATAACCGCCTGTTGGAAGACAGTGCCTTTATGGACGCCTACGAGACCTTAATCGAAACCCACAACAGCAGTTACTCCAGAAACTACAGGCAGTTCGACTACGCACAGGAAATGAAGCAGGCGGGCTTTGCAGAGACAAACCTCCAACGCTTCCCATGGTCTCGCAGCATGTCCCGCGACAGCTTTATCGAAATGGCAAAATCATCCTCAAAGGTACAGGCCGCCATCAAAGCAAGCAACGGGCGTTTCCTGGCTGAGCTCAATGAGATCCTGCACAATCATTGGCCTGCCGATGAGCCAATTGTGATTGACTACGTAACACAGGCCATTAGCGCTCATGAATGAGACTGTTTACAGCCTCAGGTAAAACAAACCGTGCTGTTTAAACCATTGCAAAGACTATGTTCATAGAGTGATAGGACATCGCAACCTAAAGGGGAAACACTGCCAAACGATCAGTGCATGACCCCAAAACCAAAGCCGCCCAATGCCCTATCAAAACCTGACAGTCATTTTTGCAGTGGTGTTTATATACAGTGTGACAAGCCGGAGGGTGGAGCAAACTCCGGTCAACGGCGCTCTGCTGTTTTGCATTATCGGGTTCTTGCTGGGAAATGATGGGTTACAGTGGTTTCAGGTCAGGCTGTCCAACGAAACCATCAAAACTCTGGCAGAACTTGCCCTCGCCATCGTTCTGTTCACCGATGCGGCAAAGGCAAATCTCAAAGTCCTGTCCTCCAACATCGACCTGCCACGCCGCCTGCTTCTGCTGGGCCTGCCTCTTACCATCATACTCGGCATCCTCGCAGGCATGGCCTTGCTGCCCGGTCTCCCCGTTATCGAGGTCGCCATCCTCGCAGCCCTGCTGGCCCCAACCGATGCTGCTTTGGGTAAAGCCGTGGTCACCGATCCCGCAGTACCCGCCAAAATCAGAGGCACACTCAATGCGGAAAGCGGCCTGAACGATGGCATCTGCGTGCCGATTGTATTCTCGCTCCTCCCCATCGCAGCGGACCCAACATTAGCGACAGAAATCAACAGAATGGCCGCCCAACTGCTGGCAGAACAGATTGGTTTGGGCGTGCTTGTCGGGGTCGGCATTGCAGTTCTGGCCGGGCAGATCATTGACTATTCTTTCGAGACCAAAGAGCAATCCAAAACGTGGGAGCAGGTGACAGTCGTCGCATTGGCAATCTGCTGCTTCTCGGTCGCACAACTCGCTGGCGGCAGTGGTTTCATCGCTGCCTTCGCGGGTGGTATCGTCTTTGGATGGCTAGAAAAACCCTACAAAGAGCAGCTGCTTGATTCAGCCGAGGGCATAGGGGACTCGCTCTCCCTTATGACGTGGCTCATCTTTGGCGCCGCAATCATCGGCGCTGTCATGCACATGTTCACATGGGAAATCCTGCTCTACTCCATCCTGAGCCTGACCGTTGTCAGGATCCTACCCGTCTACCTCGTTCTGTACGGCGAGCCACTAAACCTGCGTGAAAAGCTCTTTATCGGATGGTTCGGCCCACGCGGTCTGGCAAGCATCGTGTTCGCCATTGTGGTGCTGGACGCCAACCTGCCGGGCAGTTCGGTGATTGCATCAACAGCTGTGACCACCATCGGCCTCAGCGTCATCCTGCACGGCATAACAGCACACTCTTTCATCCGGGCCCTGAAGAAAAAGTAGTGGGCGAAAGCTTATCCCACCAATTTCAATAGCGGGTTGCCCCATCCGCCTTCTGTTTCCTGCGGAAAATGACAGGGTGTTGATTGACGATTATGTATGAAGTGAAACATACAGGTATCATGTCAACACCATTGAATAACTCCACTAAAGACAAACTGTTAGAAGCCGCTGTTCGCGTGCTGAACACCCAGCCCCGCGCCTCTCTGGCAGATATTGCAGAAGCCGCTGGCGTCAAGCGGGTCACACTCCACCGTGTCATTGGCACACGCGAGGAGCTGCTGCGAGACGTGGCCCTGCGCGCGTTACAGCAGATGGATGAAGCCATATCCGCCGCCGTCAAAGGCAAACGCAAACCGTTTGAGCAGCTCAAAGCCGTTGTCGACGCACTGGTGCCAATCGCAGATGCCTGCCACTTCCTCTGGAACGGCCCTGACGTGGGTTATGACCGCGAGATCACACAGGAAATCCAGCGGCATGACAAGCAACTCCGTGACCTGATCGACCGTGCAAAAGCGGAAGGCGACATCCTCTCCTTCCTCCCAAACAGCTGGATCATGTCCTCGCTGGACGCAGTCCTATACGCAGCAGCAAACACAGCCCAAACCGATAACACCCCATTCACCGACGCCAGCGCTCTCGCCACCCAAACCCTCTTCGGCGGCATCACGAAAAAGGTCAAAGGCGGTCAGCCAGCCGGATCCTAAAAGGGTAGGGCACACCACCGACGTCTAACTTTGCCGCGCACCCTTTCATTGCTATTCTCCATTGATTGCCATCAGGAATACTTAAATGCCTTTATCCTCTACCCTGCCAAAACTCGTGATTTTTGACTGCGACGGCGTGCTCGTGGATTCCGAGCCAATCTTTCTGCGCGTGCTGCATGGTATGTTACAGTCCTTCGGCTCCAAGCTGTCCTTTCAGGATTGCTGGGATAAATTTATCGGCAAAACCACACGGGCAGTTGACGCCTACATGAAGGAGCAGGGCATCACTGCTCCTGAAAACTGGGCCAAGGACTTCCACGTGCAATCCCGGTCTCGGTTGGAAAATGAAGTGCTGCCTGTTCCCGGTGCCCGTCAAGTGGTTGAGCAGCTCGCAGCAGCCAACGTGCCACTCTGCGTTGCCTCCAATGGGCATCCGTTAACTGTACAAGCCACCCTGAATCGCACCGGATTGCTGCCTTGGTTTGACGGAAAAATCTTTTCCGCGCATGAGGTCGGTGCCAGCAAGCCCGCACCCGATGTCTTCCTGCACGCAGCAAAGCTGGCCGGTGTGCAGCCAGAACACTGTGTTGTTATCGAGGACAGTCCGAGCGGTCTGCAAGCCGCGGCAAACGCCGGCATGCCCTGCTTTGCCTACACCCCCAAAACCAACCCAACGCCACCAAACCTATTCGGTGCCCACCCATTTCAGACCATGAACACCCTCCCGGACCTGCTGGGCCTCGTCCCCGCATGAGCAGCGCACTGGTTCCCGAGTTTGCCGTCTCTGACTGGCTATCTCCTCCGCTTCTGCCAATCGCTGGGGTCACGACAAATTTGACCCAACACAAAAACATCTTCCCCACTGGATCCCGGATCATCGCTCCGCTTGTCCGGGAAGACGACAGTGGTGTTTGGCATACCCTGTCAGCCCCCAACACCGTCTTCCCGCACTTGATGCGGGATCCAGCTGGGCCTCACAACTGATTTAAGCCTAGCCACATCGAGTGATTGGCGAACCACGTGCCTAACTTTAAATCACTGTATGCTGTTTTATGTTTACATCACCGTGTGTCAGAGAAATGGGCTCTCCATACGGGGGTACCAAAAATCTCGCGGGCCGGATCTAAGAACAACGGGAGAATAAACCGAAACATTGGAGAGGCAGTCGGAAACAGGATTAGATTGAAACACTTAAACCCTCATGGAGTGACCTGTGTTTGGAATCGGTTTGAGGTTTTTGCTTGTGACTCTGGTTCCCGCGTCGAGCGCGGGATGACGTCGGTGAGAGCTATCCATCCCCACCCCTTGCATTCTCAGCGTTTTCCCTATTTCTGACAGGCAACGCGCTCAATGCTTTGAGGCAAGCAAACATTCCACTCTTCCTACCGCCCGAAGACAAATGGTACCGCAAAGACCAATCCGAAGTCGGAAACCGCCAATTCATCGTCGCCGACCCTGACGGCTATCTCCTCCGCTTCTGTCAATCGCTGGGGTCACGACAAATTTGACCCAACACCAAAACATCTTCCCCACTGGATCCCGGATCATCGCTCCGCTTGTCCGGGAAGACGCGAGTGGTGTTTGGCATACCCTCTCAGCCCCAACGCCGTCTTCCCGCACTTGATGCGGGATCCAGAGAGCCACGCACGACCCTGAGCGAATTCCCACCGGACGCAAAGCAATATGCGCCCAGTGTCATCCGGCCCCGAGCCGGTAACCATGATGCGCATCCTGATTGCGGTGAGCTCGGTGAAGGGCGAAAGGTCGTTATGGGTCCTGAGTCTAAAAGCCCGAGATGACACCATAACAACTTGACGAAGCTAATCCTTTACAAGGCTGGTCGCCCCCAAGCACCATCAATTCGATGCGCAAACGGATGCGGGTGAAGGGAGGCACAGGCTGGATCATCCACCGCCACCCCTTGCATTTCTGCGCATTTACCTATATCCCACAGGCAACGCGCTCATCGGTCGAAAGCTGGGAGTGCCACCCCGCTGCTCTCGGAATACCAAGAAGGGCAGCCTGCTCGAGTGGGATGTAACACGGGCACGCACCGTGGTCCGCAGCGTTTCTAGGTCGCTTTCAAAGCTCCTCTCAAACTCCATGGATCTCAAATTTAGTCAGTCTGATCACGTAGATACATGTCTGCGGGGTACATGCTGGCGCTTAATCTGCCGCGTATTTCCGGAAAGTGGCTAACGGTTTTCGGATAAAAATATGCGCTATAGCAATGAGCTAACTCCTGTCCCCATGTCAGGGGCCGTGCTCTGCACATCTTGGAAGAACGAGAGTGAAAAATTTTGACGAAGCTGGCCTCGCAGAACCTATTCTGCGCGCCGTAAAAGAAGAGGGCTATGAAGCCCCGACCCCAATCCAGCGCGAAGTTATCCCGCACATGAAAGCGGGCGAGGATGTTCTGGGCATTGCGCAAACAGGCACCGGCAAGACCGCAGCCTTTGTGCTGCCGTTGCTGACCCGTCTGGCTGAAGACCGCAAGAAACCAGCGCCGCACACCTGCCGTGCGCTTATTCTTGCGCCAACCCGTGAGCTTGCCTCCCAGATTGCTGACAGCGTGCGCACCTATGGCAAATATATCGGGCCATCAGTTGCTGTGATTTTTGGCGGTGTGAAACCCGGCCCGCAGTTACGTGCCCTGTCCAGAGGTCTGGATATTGTTATTGCAACACCGGGCCGTCTGGAAGACCACATGAGCACCGGCGGCATTAAGCTGGGTGACACCACAACTGTGGTGCTGGACGAAGCCGACCAGATGCTGGACCTTGGCTTTGCGCCGGCCATCCGCCGTATTCTTGGCAAACTGCCAAAGGTACGTCAGACTGTTCTGCTTTCCGCAACTATGCCAACCCAGATCCGTAAACTGGCGAAAGAATTCCAAAGCAATCCGCGTGAAATCTCCGTTGCGCCGGTCTCTCGCCCGATCGAGAAAATCGAGCAGTCCGTCCGCTACCTGAATTCAAGCTCAAAGCGCGCGGTTCTGCAGGAAATCCTGTCGGAAAATGACATTGAACGTGCCATCGTCTTCACCCGCACCAAGCGCGGCGCAGACCGTGTCAGCGGTCATTTGGACAAAGCTGGCCTCAGCTCCGCAGCTATCCACGGCAACAAAAGCCAGCGCCAGCGCGAGAGATCTCTGGATGGCTTCAAGAATGGCTCCATCAAAATCCTGGTGGCAACGGATATTGCAGCCCGCGGAATTGATATCGACGGCGTTAGCCACGTGGTCAACTACGAGCTGCCAAACGTGCCGGAAGCCTATGTCCACCGTATTGGCCGTACGGCCCGTGCAGGTAAAAGCGGCACCGCAATCTCCCTATGTGATGCAACCGAGCAGCCATACCTGCGCGATATCGAACGCCTGATTGGCCGCAAAATCCCGTCTGGTGACGGCGATTGGGATGGCGCATCCGGTGACGTTCCGGCGTTTGACCCAACGGCCGAACCGGGACGCCTGAAGCGCCATAAACGCCCGCAAGGAAATCGCCGTCGCGGCGGTGGTGGCGCAAATGGCCGCTCCGCTGGTGGTGCAGGACGCTCAGGTTCAGCGCAGGGCAACGGTGCAGGCGAGGGCGCAGCAAGACCGGCAGGCGCAAAGCCGAATGCAGGCCGTGGCCGCGGTGGCAAGCCAAACGCCAATGCGCATTCAGCCCAGAAAAACGGACCAAGAACTGGTCCAAAAGCCGGACAAAACCGCACTCAGAGCGGTAGACCACGCCGCGCAAAACCAGCTGCAGCACAGCGCTAAAATTTCAAGAAACTGCCGGGGCTCCACAGCCCCGGTTTTGCTGTCAGGCCTTGGTACTCAAAGGCTCTTCATCTTCCGAACGGGTGCTGAAACCGGCAGGCGAGACGACCTTGCTCAGCTCAAAATCCTCTGAGTGCTCGATCTCCCGGTGGCGGATGCCCGCTGGCTGCACTACACAATCTCCCGGCTTCACCGTGCGAATGCCATGCCCCTCATACTCAAAACGCGCCCAGCCTTTCAGCACATAATAAAACTGAAAGCAGCAATCATGCACATGCCATTGACCCGTCGCAGTGTGCCCCGCCCGCGCCTTGATAACATGCGCAACCACAGCCCCATTGGTGGCCTCAGCCACACCAAGATCCCGATACTCAAAATGACTGCGCAACCTACGCGCCTCAAACTCCCCATCCTCACCTTTACTATGACTGAAGCTCTGTTCTTGATCCTGCTGCTGATCCACGAAATTCCCTCCCACTAATCAAACCAGTAGGGACCGGAGCAAAGGGAACGTCAAGCCATCCAGTAACCGCGCGCACCCGAAAAGTGGCTCCGGTTTTGAACAAGAGCATATGTAGAAGAAGGCCCGTTCCCGAAGCGGGGCCTTAGATATTGGACAAGCATACTCGTGAAAGCATGCGTGCTCCCGCAAAGTTATCCCACCTCTCAGGTATTATTGCGCGCGCAAGAGGCAGTGCCTCCGTGGAAGGCTCCACGTTCTCGAATATTAATGCGCGTGCAAGAAGCAGCGCTTCCGCAATATGCTCCTGATTCTCCCAAAAAGAAGACGCAAGCAAACAAAACTCGGGAGCTTGCTGCACGAACGCCAATGCACGCAGCAAGCGCTAGGGCGCTGCTTACAGATAGAGAAAACTGGCCATGGTGAAATAAACAAGCACTCCAAGCACGTCATTACTCGTGGTGATAAACACACCCGTTGCCGCCGCCGGATCAACGCCGATCTTGTCCAGCACCACAGGAACTGTCGCCCCAACCATCGCCGCAATCGTGGTGACGATGATCAGTGAAAGCGCAGCAGTGAGCGCCAGCCACACCGGATCATGCACATCAAAAATCAGCGCACCAATGCTGATTAAAACCGTCAACACACTGCCTGCAATCGCCCCATTGGAAAGCGCACCGCAAAGCTCCTTCCAAAGCCGGAACAAGGTGCTGACAGTCCAGATAGAACCCGTCGCAATACCCTGTACAGCAACAGCCGAAGCTTGTAGGCCGGAGTTGCCTGCCATCGACATGACCACTGGGATGAACGCCGCCAAAATGGCAGCTTTCTGCAGCTCATCCTCAAATGACCCAACCACCAATGCAGCAATCGAAGAGCCGATCAGCCCTGTCAGCAACCACGGCAACCGACCCTTGATAATTCGTTTCACAGAGTCCGATGGGCGCGCCTCAGGCGAAACCCCACCCATCAGCATCAGATCTTCAGAAAGCTCCTCGCGGGCAATCTGGTTCATCTGCTCGGTGGTGATCCGCCCGATCAACTTGCCGTCAGTGTCAATCACTGGCATGGAGGAGATCTGTCGCTTCGCCGCTTTGCGCAGCACATCTTCCTGATCCATCTCCGCAGAAACAGCCAGCACATTGGCGTCCATCACATCACCGATGCGCGTCTGCGGCTCCAGCGTCAACAATCGGGTTACATCCAGCCGTCCCACCAATCGGTGCTTGCCATCCACCACAAACACGGTACGGAACCTGCCCACCCGCTCATATTGGCTCTTGATCGCGGCTATGGCCTTTTCCGCTGTGTAGTCCTCGTTGAACGCGACAAACTTCCGGCTCATCAAGCGCCCGGCCGTGTCCTCTCCGTGACGGATACGTTCCTCAATCTCCGCCCGTGCATCCAGCTGCGGAATGATGATATCCAGCAGGCTCTGCGGAAATTCATCTAACGTATCAGCTAGATCACTCTCTTTGAGCGTGTTGAGGATCTCAACCAGCCGTGTTGTGGTTTCTTCGTTCAGCAGTTCAGCCCGAAAATCGGGATAAAGCTCCGCAAGGATTTTTGCAGAAGGCCGAATAGGCAGCAGCGCAAACAACTTGCGTGCTTCCGGCAAGGGCAGGGCGGTCAATATCTGCAGCAGATCCGTGGGCGGCCACGTCTTCAGCCACTGCACCAGATCGCCGGTATTTTCAGTACGCAGCAGACGGCGCACGGCTTTCAGCACTTGTTTGTTGTGCTCGTGTGCGCCGGTATCAGCTTTGCTGCTCCACTGGAGTGGCTTGTTATTCTTTGCCATACTCCGCACTTTCGTTTGGGTCCGACTTATTATTATGTTTGCGCAGAACATGCAGCAGTGAGGTAAATCTCTCCCTAAGATTTAGCAAAATCGCCCATACGTTTCCATAGCTAAAGTTTTCAAAGAATACCGTAGCCCACAATGAGAGAACCTTTATGAGATCTAAGTTAGGAGTGATACTGGGCGAGCTCGAACAAATGCGCCGCCGACAAGAAGTCGAACAATCCTTGAGAAAAATACGCCATGCTCAACCGGATCTCTGCAAAACTGTGCGTTCAGATCTTAGTGACAGTCTTTCTTACTTTTTTGGCAATCGGATTTCTGCCCACCCCTTCAAACACTCAGGAAAACCCTACACCGGCTGCATCGCCCACTGAGCTGGCAGGAGCCGGATCCACGTATCCCGATATCCTGTTCAACGAGACCATGCGTCTCTTCGAGACCTCCAACCCTGGCGTTAAGCTCACCTACAATCCCATTGGCAGTGGGGCAGGGGTTTTGGCATTGCGGTCTGGTGAAGTGGATTTTGCAGTCTCCAGCGCCCCGTTGGACGCTATTCTAAACCACGATGCAGATGAGCCTGCCGTTACGGAAGATGAGGCGGGCGGCGTAGAAGATAATCTACTGGAGATCCCCATCACTGCAGGGATGCTTGGTATACTTTATAATATGG
Source organism: uncultured Pseudovibrio sp. (assembly GCA_947494035.1). GTDB lineage: Bacteria > Pseudomonadota > Alphaproteobacteria > Rhizobiales > Stappiaceae > Pseudovibrio. Next base: position 55,943 of record CANLTN010000025.1, read on the forward strand.
ATGGGATTGAGGAGCTAAAACTCACACGCAACGCGCTTTCCGGTATCTTTGATGGCTCAATTCAGTATTGGAGCCACTGCGAGATTGTGATGGCAAACCCGGGTCTGGAACTCCCTGATCTGAGGATCACCGTCATCGGGCGCAGTGATGCAAGTGGTGCAAACCTTGCCCTTTCCAGGCACCTGAATGCCGCCGATAATACCTGGTCCGGAGAGACCGAGAGCATCTGGCCTTTGGAAAATTTCCCCCAATCCGCGATCCTCGTGCCCGGTTCTTTTGATCTCGTCGCTGGTCTCATGGAGACAAACGGTGCAATTGGCTATGCCCCCTCAGCTTTCGGTACTGCGCTGGGGATACCCATGGCACTGATAGAGAACCGGGAAGGCAACTTCGTTGCACCAACTTCAGTGTCTGGCGAAGCAGCAATTGAAGATGTGAGCAGGAGCTCTGATCCGAACGCCCTAGATAATATTCAGGATCCCGGGTCTCCAACCGCATATCCGATCATTTCAATCTTCTGGTTGGTCACGGAAGAAGTTTACCCCGATGCACAGACCGGTGCGGCCATGCGTGAGTTTGCGGAGTTCGTACTAAGTGGCGATGTGACTGCGGTCGCAACCTCCTCCGGTTACATTCCATTGCCCTCCAACATTCGCGAAGGTGCCAGAAAACTGGCCGAAACCATCCATTGATTGCAAAACTGGCAGAAATTGAACTGCCTGTGCGCACTTATGTTTAGTCTGAACAAAAAAAGCGGCGGATAGGAAAACCGCCGCTTCTAGAAACTCCATCGTGAGACGGCTTACCTCGGTTCGCTGCGCAAACCTTTGACAATTGCGAAACAAGCACCAAGCAAGACAATTGCAAATGGGAAGCCCGTTGAAACGGTCATCGCCTGAAGGCTGGAAAGGCCTCCGCCCAGCAAAAGGGCAATGGCTACAAGCCCAACCAAAGCTGCCCATAGGATACGTTGATGTACCGGTGCATTCACCTTGCCGCCAGCCGTAATGGTGTCGATGACCAGCGAGCCGGAGTCTGAAGACGTCACAAAGAATGTGATGATGAGAACAACGCCCAGCACGGAGGTAATCTCGGCAAGCGGCAGATTGCTTAGCATTTCAAACAACTGAATTTCAGTTGCTGCACTCGCAATTTTGCCAAAGGTTGTCGTGGTTTCCAGCTCAATCGCAGTGCCGCCAAAAGCTGTCATCCATACAGTGGTCACAACACTCGGAATAACCAGCACGCAGATCATGAACTCGCGCACCGTACGGCCCCGGCTGATGCGGGCAATAAACATGCCGACAAACGGTGCCCAGGAAAACCACCAAGCCCAGTAAAAGGTTGTCCAACCATGGCGGAAATTATCGTCAACGCGGCCAATCGGGTTGGAAAGCGCAGGTAAGTATTGCAGATAAGCTTCCAGATTCCAAAACAGCTTTTGGAAGATGTCTAGTGTCGGACCAGCCAGAACAACGAACCCGAGTAGCGCAGCAGCGATGATAACGTTGAACGTGGAAAGATGTTTGATGCCCTTATCCAGGCCCATGACAACAGAACAAAGCGCAATACCGGAGATTGCAATGATCAGTATAACTTTGGTTGTTGTGCTGATTTCCATCCCGAACAGATGATGCAAACCAGCATTCGCCTGCTCTGCGCCAATACCCAGAGATGTTGCCAGACCAAACAGGGTCGCAAATACCGCCAGAATATCGATCACATGACCCGGCCACCCCCAAACGCGCTCACCCAAAAGTGGGTAGAAAATGGACCGAACGGTCAGCGGTAGACCTTTGTTATAGGAAAATAGAGCCAGACCAAGAGCAAGCACTGCGTAAGTTGCCCACGGGTGCAGAGCCCAGTGAAAGATGGTAGACGCCATGGCAAGGCGCTCGGCTTCCACACCGCTAAGAGCCTCACCGCCAAGTGGAGCCCAGCTGCTACCAGTAGTAATGGCGGAATAATTGCCAAGTGGCTCAGCTACACCATAAAAAACAAGACCAATGCCCATGCCCGCAGCAAATAGCATGGAGAACCACTCGCCGTAGCTGTAATCTGGTTTTGCATCTCTGCCGCCGATGCGCACCTTTCCCAATGGAGAGACAATCAGGAAGAGGCACAACAATACAAAAATATTGCCGGCAATTAGGAAAAACCAGTCAAAGCTGGAAGTCAGCCACACACGTAGATCGGTGAAGACCAAGCCAACAGTGTCTTTATAGAGCAGCGTAATTGCAACAAAAATTGCAATTGAGATGCTGGAGATGGTGAAGACGACTCTGTGAACATCAAACGCAACACCGGCAATCCTCGGTGTGATATTGTCCTGTCCTACTTCGTAATCAGTCTGGATAAGATTAGACGGTCCATCGGGGACCGGTATAAGACTTGCGCAGGTTTGATCAGTCATTCTGTTCCTGTTTATTGGCAGATATCCACGTATACTGCAGCTGTGCTTGCAGCATGTGTACTTAGAGCAGCTCTGCCACGAGCCATGATCTGCTTGTTAGCCATCTGCCACGAAAGCTCTTGGGTGAGCTTAAATGATCACTGCCAGAAGAAGGGCACACCCAGAGGGCGGGATCTGACAACGCGGTTGCCCCCAAAGGCGGAGGCACAGATGGATAGAGATGCCTTGCAGCGAAAGTGATCTGGCTTATGAAAAGCCACCGCTGAAAATGGTGAGACAGGCACCCCTTAGTGCGCGGAACCTACAAACTTAAATGTAGTGCGCGCAACCGCAATGATACGTATGTTCACGACGCTTTTATCACGTTTGCATTATCGAGCAAAAGCAACGACAGATATAAAAATACTCTCTAACAACGTTTAGGTTGCAGTTTAATATTCATAATATTGAAGTTCTACCGCAGAAAAATACCTGCTTCGAAGAACGCTATTCTCTTTGCAATAATTTACGCCATGCAATGGCAGCGGTATTTGATGCTCCTATGAAGTGAGTACCTTTTGCTGCTGTGGGCCTGATGGTTGGAACAATCAAAGCCACAGTAGGAAAGGCGGTTGGTGACATCTGTGCGGATGATGCCCTTCAAGGCAACTTAATCTGAGGAAGCAATCTAGGAAACGCTCTGGAGTTTCGCAGTCAGGGTCGTCACTCTAGTAACCTGTAAACGTTCCACCTAGTCGAAGCGCCAGTAGAGGTGGTGAGTTGAACTCAGTTTCCTCGGTCTACGAACTCGTAATGGCAGACATTGTTCCCAAGTTTAACACGCAATGTTTCCGTTCACTTCATATCACTACATAGATGTAATGAGCCTTTAAGCAGATCATATCGACTTTGTTGCCACACAACAGCTCTACGAGTCGGCATCTACCACTTCATCCCCGCACATCCTCTCTACGCTGGTGTTCGCACAGGGGGATAGTTTCGGCCTTTGCGGTGATAAGTTTTGATAGAGGGGGAACAAGTTCCTCCGTGATGCTGTCGGCTGAGTGTTTTTCTGGCGCACTGCAGGAGATCTACGGAGGTCACGAATTCCACCACCATCCAGGTCACAACCAACATAGCAACGCAACTAAACGCAGATTCGCTCAAACTCACGTAAACCAACGCAAACGCCTCACGCACAGC
>CANLTN010000026.1:0-52156 GCA_947494035.1 uncultured Pseudovibrio sp.
GTACGCCCAAGGGGAATCGAACCCCTGTTTCCGCCGTGAAAGGGCGGCGTCCTAACCGCTAGACGATGGGCGCTCACAAAGTGAGAGAACTTGTAAAAAGCTCTGTCTTCGAGCGGATGACCACTCGGGGTTGTGAAGACAACTATGGTACGCCCAAGGGGAATCGAACCCCTGTTTCCGCCGTGAAAGGGCGGCGTCCTAACCGCTAGACGATGGGCGCTCACCAAAGTGAGAAGACTTTTAAAAGTCCTGTCTTCAAGCAGATAACTGCTTGGTATCGCAATAGAAGCCTTTGGTACGCCCAAGGGGAATCGAACCCCTGTTTCCGCCGTGAAAGGGCGGCGTCCTAACCGCTAGACGATGGGCGCCTAGGCTTCGCTCTCGCGATGGACGGGGGTATATTGGCTAATTCCGCCCTTGGCAAGCCCCCTCCTCAAAAGAAAAGGGGGTTTATCCACCTATCTCGCAACAAAATCTGTACGAGCGATTTGTCGTCCGGTAACAGGGTCAATATAGACCAGCGCCTGACCCGCACCTTCTCTGATCAAGACCACGAGAGTTCCGTCCATCTGGGTGACGGAAACAACCTGTGCTTCAGGGCCAATAGCAATGGTTGCAGCAATATTATCTGCGCTAACATTGGAATTATTGGCATTAATCTTATAGAAGATAGCCGCAAAGACAGCCAATAAGCCGAGCACCATGACAAGGCTTGACCCCATCAAAAGGCGACGCAGCTTCCCTTGAAGCCGCAAAGCTGCTGGATCAAGTTCGTCCTGTACAGTTTCATCGCTGTCATTATTAGGATCACGCATGAACGATAAATCTCCTGAGGGCATCCAGCCACTCACAAACTCTATGATTACCGACGAGCAACAACCAACAGTCATTGTGCCGGAACCAGAAGATACTGGTCGCCGTCTTGATGCTGTGCTTGCTGCGCATGTAGATGACTTCAGCCGCAACCGGCTTCAAGCCCTGATCCGGGCTGGTCAGGTTCAAATTGGCCAGCGCACGGTGTTGGAGCCTAAATATAGAGTCTCTGCCGGAGATACAATCACTCTTATTGTGCCTGAGCCAGAAGCTGCAGAACCCCAGCCGGAAGATATCCCGCTTACCATTGTTTATGAAGATGACGACCTCATTGTCATCGACAAACCGGCAGGCCTTGTTGTGCATCCGGGCGCAGGCAATCCAACCGGCACACTGGTCAACGCCCTGATCCATCACTGCGGCACTTCACTATCGGGCATCGGCGGCGTCAAACGCCCCGGCATCGTGCACCGCATTGATAAAGATACAACAGGCCTACTCGTTGTCGCCAAAAACGACATGGCACATCAGGGCCTTGCCGCCCAGTTTGCAGACCACGGCAAAACCGGACCACTGGAACGCGCCTATAAAGCCCTTGTCTGGGGCGCTCCGACAGCCATCAAAGGCACGGTAGACGCCAACCTTGCCCGCTCAACTGCAAACCGCCAGAAGATCTCGGTCCTGAAAACAGGTGGACGCCACGCAATCACCCACTGGCAGGTTCAGGAGAGATTTGGTCCGCAAGATGAAGTCCCCGTCGCAAGCCTGATCGAATGCCGTCTGGAAACGGGCCGAACCCACCAGATTCGGGTGCACATGGCCCATATAGGAAATCCACTCATAGGTGATATGGATTACGGATCTGGTTTCAGAACGAAATATAATAAATTTCAGGAACCATTGAAAAGCCAGTTAGAGGTATTCAGGCGTCAGGCCCTTCATGCAGGTCTTCTGGCGTTTGCACACCCAAGAACGCAGGAATTCATGAAGTTTGAATCGGCCTTACCTGCTGATTTTGCTGGAATTCTTGAATCATTACGAAAAATTTAGGCCAAAAAAATTACCAATCTGGTAGCGTTTTGGCCACAATGTTCCCATATAAAAGCTTCAGGTGCGCTTTATCTGAAGGCACCAGCGTGTTTGCCGAAAAGCCTGATCCTCCGATCAGGCGGGAACACTAAGCAAGGAGGGGTGCTTTATGGCCCGTAACCTACCAGCCCTCACGGGTGGAGAAGGCGGTCTAAGCCGCTATTTAGATGAAATCAGAAAATTCCCGATGCTTCAGCCGCAGGAAGAGTACATGCTCGCCAAGCGCTACCGGGAACATGACGAACCAAAAGCTGCCGAAAGGCTTGTAAATTCTCACCTGCGCCTCGTTGCTAAAATCGCAATGGGTTACCGCGGTTACGGCTTGCCACTGGGCGAAGTCATCTCCGAAGGTAACGTAGGTCTCATGCAGGCTGTAAAACGCTTTGAGCCGGACAAAGGCTTCCGTCTGGCAACCTATGCTATGTGGTGGATCAAGGCATCGATTCAGGAATACATCCTGCGCACATGGTCTCTCGTTAAAATGGGTACCACTGCCAACCAGAAACGCCTGTTCTTCAACCTGCGCCGCGTCAAAGGCAAGATTCAGGCGTTTGAAGATGGTGATCTGCGTCCTGATCAGGTCGAGCAAATTGCTACAACGCTTGGCGTGACCGAAAAAGAAGTCGTTTCCATGAACCGCCGTCTTGGTGGTGACTCCTCTCTGAACGCGCCACTGCGCTCCAGCGAAGGTGAATCCAGCGAATGGCAGGATTGGCTCGTGGATGAATCCGAAAGTCAGGAAGCTATTCTGGCTGAAAAGGAAGAATACGACGTTCGCCGCGATATGCTGAAAAGTGCAATGAGCGTTCTGAACGAGCGTGAAACACGCATCTTCGAAGCACGCCGTCTTTCCGAGAATCCAATTACGCTGGAAGAACTCTCAACCGAGTTTGGCGTCAGCCGCGAACGCGTGCGCCAGATTGAGGTTCGCGCTTTTGAGAAGGTTCAAAAGGCCGTTCAGGAAAGTGCAATGGCTATGGCTGGTCAGCAGGCAGGCGCATAAAACCCTGCTCCCCCACGGGGGATCGGGTTTCTGTTATCAACAAACAGAGATAAACCTTAAAGCAGTTTGCCAGGTCCGGAGGCCTGCAAAAGGCTTTAAGATTCCCAGATGTGTAAAAGTTGAGATGAATTAATATAAAATACAATTAATTTGTAGGAACATCCTTTTAAATAAACAGCCAAGCTTGTAGTACCCTCAAGCCTCTCCTAAGGTTAATTAATGAGGGGATGTTAGGTGAGTAGGGTCGCTTCCCCTCTTGGGGGGAAATGACATGTTCGGCTCTGGCTGGCTATCAAAGACCAACCGCGCGCTTGCTGCGGTCCTATCCTTTATACTCATAGCAATAGCTATACTCGTCCGCATCCTCTACCCACAGGCATTAGAGAATGTCGGATATTTAAGCCAAACAGCACTGCAATTGGCGTGGCCGAACACCACGTCAGGCACACCAGTCTACACAATTTACCTCAGTCCTAAATCAGCAGATCCAGCGCAGGAGCCGGTCTATCAGCGTCTGCAGCTTGCGCAAACCCTTCAAAAGCTGGGGGAGTATAACTCCAAGCTTCTGATTATCGACGCTGACTTAAGAAAAGCTGATCTTGCCTCGCCCACTCTGCGAAGCAGGATCTACGACACGCTGCAGCCCTCCTTAAGAGCGACCTACCCAAATCACGACCTCCTGCTGCAAACAATCATCTCACATTATCCGGTCATCCTGAACAGGCCAACAACAGACGCTGCCACAAAAAAACCTCCCCTTTCCAACTACTTGAGGTTTTCCCAAGCAACCGGATACCAGAGCGACGATCACTATACGCATGGTTCATCCGCCCTGCTCTACCCTCTTCAGTTCCAAGGCAAAACAGAGCATCACGCTTCACTCGCCTTACAAGCCTGGAAGCATTCAAACTCACCCGCTGCGCAGCAGTTCGAACTCGCACAGACTGCGCAAGGCTATCAACTGGGAAGTCAATCTCTCCAAGTTCCTGTCACTTCCGACAGTAAAATGATGATCTTCAGCACACGGGCAGCCTCGAATTATATCCTTAGTGCTGAGGATATCCTGTCGGACAGTGCCACCCTCAAAAACTGGCCCCCTGCGCAGGACAGTATCTTTGTCATTGGCACACAGTCCAGAAGCTCAGAGCGACACGCGCAGGCACTCCAGACACTGAACACAGGTAACTTCCTCACCATCCCAACATGGGCGCAATACGCTGAAGTTGCGGCGCTATTCCTGCTTGGTGGAGCCATTGCCGTGATCGCCGCAAGCCAGAGTTTCCGGCTCGCTCTCGCAGTTACTGTGCTGACTTTACTGGCAATAAACACTGCCGCATTCCACCAGTTTGCGCTTGAGAACAGGCTCCTCGAACCGTTCTATCCCTCACTTATCATTCTGCTGATCTTCGCGCTCACCAGCACAATCCGGCGGCTCACTTTCAAGAGTCACAAAAGCCAAACCACTGAACGGTTTGCAGGCATTCTCTCACCCAAACAAATGCAACGCCTGCTCTCAAACACAGACCCGTTGCCTTTGGAAGGCCAGCAGCGCGAAATCACGAGCCTCTCGACCCATATCAGGCACTTTCATCGCTACTATGAGGGATTGTCCCCTCAGGATCTCGCAGGCTTCTCCAACGGCTTCCAAGCCGCGCATCTGGATGAGGTCCATGTCCATGAAGGCACACTGAACTCCATGAGCACCGCTGGCCTCAGCGCCTACTGGAACGCTCCGCTTGACGATCCCTTCCACGCATCCCACGCCTGCCGCGCCGCATTTGAAATGCTGAAGCAGATGAAACGCTTCAACCTTAAGGACCGCTTCAATTTCAATCGAAAGAATATGAAAGACCACGCGGTCACGCTCGACATTGGCATCGCAACCGGATTAGCCACACTTGGCGAAACCGGCACGCGGCGCCATTTCAGATACGCCCCGCTCGGCAAATGCGTTGATCTGGCTGATGATCTGGCCCGCCACTGCAAAGAAGCAGGCCACAACCTCCTCATCTGCGAAACTACACGCGGCCAGATGCAGGAACTCGCCATGCTTGAGACAATTCCCGTCAAAACCAGCCGTTACGAGATGCGTTCCTTTGCCTTGTTGGGTGATCCCTCTCTGGCCTTCTCCGAAGGCTTCCTCAAGCTCAAGAACACCCATTGCAGCATGGTCTACGCGCTCTTTGAGGAAAACGATAAGAAGAAAGCACTCACCCTGATGGATGAATGTAAATCACTCTCGGAAGGAGAGTACCACGCCATCTACGCCGCCTTTGAAAAATACATCTTCAGCGATCTGGCTCAGCATGAAGCGGTCAAGGATGCAGCGCAGTAATAGCATTTGGCACACAAATAAAGAGAGCCCCCGAAACTCGGAGGCTCTCAAATTAGTTTAGACCTATATGGGTTAGCGCAATTCAACCGCGTAAGTTTCAACCGGGGGCGCTGTTTTAATGAGCCCCTGCTCAATCAGGAAATTCGCAAAACGTTCATAACGCCCCACATCCAGCGCAGCCGGACGGCTCGCGAAGCGTGGCAGCGTATCAGCCCATGCCCGCTTGTTCAGCTCATCATCAAGATTTGGGTACACCTCAAGGAACCCCTGCCAAGAGTCTTGAGGGTTATTCAGCAGGTAAACGGTTGCTGCCTCAATCGCGTTCATGAACTTCTTGAGCCGCGGATCATCCAGCTTGTCTTTGTGCCCCACGTAGATCAGTTCATCATAAACTGGCACACCATTTTCTTCCGGATAGAACGCACGCCCTTTCGCGCCTTCAATCTCCATCTGGTTCAGCTCGAAATTGCGGTAACCCCCAATCACCCCATCAACCTGACCAGTCATCAACGAAGGAGACAACGAGAAATTCACGTTGATCATCTCCACATCATCTGAGCTCAGACCAGCGGTGGAAAGCATCTTGCCAAGCATGGCGCTCTCAAAACCGGATGTGGAATAGCCAATCCGCTTGCCCTTCAGATCTGCGATTGTCTTGATCGGACCATCTTCCAAAACGATCAGCGTGTTCAGCGGCGTTGAGACCAGCGTCCCGATACGCATCAACGGCATGCCCTCATCGATTTGCGGATGCAAGGTCTGCTGATAAGACACAGCAATATCTCCCTGCCCCGCCGCAACCAGCTTTGGCGGCATGGATGGGTCAGCCGGCTCAATCAGCTCAACATCAAGACCTTCCTTCTCAAAAAAGCCCCGTGCCTTTGCCACCACAATTGGTGCGTGGTCCGGGTTTGCAAACCAGTCCAGCAGCACAGTCAGCTTATCCGCCGCCTGCACCTGAAGTGTGCTTGCAAGCATCGCCGCACCAAACAGCATACCTAGTTTCTTCATAGGGTAATCTCCTCACACTCTGAGAGCTAACTCTCTTTTTGCCAATAGATCATCCGAGAAGTGGCAAACTCAACAACTGCCCGTAGGCTTAGCACCATCAACGCAAGCAGGATTAACGCCGCAAACATGGTCGCCGTTTGCATACGCGCATTGGACTGCAGCATGATGAAAGCCAGCCCGCCTTTCGCACCAACCCATTCTCCAATCACGGCCCCGATCGGCGCAAAAACCGCCGCAATCCGCATACCCGACGCCAGCGACGGCAACGCAGCCGGAATACGGATGTGGCGCAGCGTTTGCCAGCGGTTGAGACCGTGGAGCTTTCCAAGATCAAGCAGCGACTGATCCGTCCTCCGCAAACCATCGAAGAACGTCGAGGTGACAGAAAAGAAGATCACGATCACCGCCATGACAACTTTGGAAGCGAGCCCAAAGCCGAACCACAACACCAGCAGTGGTGCAATCGCAAAGACCGGAAGAGATTGAATCGCCGTAATGGGCGGAAGCAGAAATGAACGTACCCGTTGGGACATGGACAGCAGTATGGCCAACAATGCCCCTGCACTCACACCAAAGATAAAGCCCAGAACCGTCTCCCAGGCAGTAATCCCGGCGTGATACAGCAAAAACGTACCCTGATTGAGAAAAGCAGCCCACACCGCCGCCGGGCCTGGCAACAGGAATGGAGGAAACTCTCCAATCCGCACCACACCTTCCCAGAGGAGAACAAAAAGCAGAACCCCGAAAAGGCTTCGAAGAACTCGCTTTAAAGCTCGTTTCAACATGTCGGCTCCCAACAACGGCATTGGGCATCAAAACAGGCGGAAGAACGGAGCTTGGCTTAGCTCTCTGGCGATTTTCGGCACAGGACCTCCCGCTACAAAAAATGCAGATATGGAGATCCGGGGAAAATAACTCAGGTCCCGTCCCTTCGCCGGCATTACCCGGATCAGGTTCAAAGGGTTAGCTCAACGCAATCTCAGCTTTTCCTGAAGAAAAGCACCCCTCGGATTTGCCAGACCATGCGCGTTTCCCCCCATGTTTGCAAGCAAATTTTCCAACAAGCAAAGTCAACATAAGAAAAAAGGCCTCGGTTCCGAGAGAACCAAGACCCTTGAAATTCAAGTAAAATAAAGAAAATCGGCTTACTGCCAGTTCTTGATAGCCTGAGCAATCACCTTGTTACCGGTCGTGCCCTTTTCAAAGGTCAGCATAGCCCGACGACCAGTGTTATATAGCAGCGGCACATCAATCCACTCCTGCTCTACCAGTCGCTTCAGGTTCTTTGTGCGCTCGTCAGCACTATCGGAAAGCGCGATCCAGAAGAGAGAGTCAGAAACCTTCACCGCAGCACCATCAAGTGGTTCACCAGGAGCAGACTCGGTGGTCTTAAGGATCAAGCCCGGAACCTGCTCTACGCCCTTACCATCAAACCCTGGGGGAAAGAGGAAATTCAGCTCAAGCAAATGGCTTGCAGGAAGGGACTGGTCTGTATTTGGTTTCAGCGTCATTTCAACGGCAAGATCACGGGCAGGAAGAGTCGCCACTGCCTTGATAACAGAAACCCCGTCCGCTTCATCCAGCGTCCAGACAACGTTGCCACGTGATGCAGACCCTGCTCCGCCCTGAATCAAAGCTTCTTCGTAAAGAATGCTTTGCTGGGCCATGGGAGAAATTGCAGCTTTCGTGCCAATGCTCTCCGCTGGCGGAACCGAATTGGTCTCAACGGCTACAGCCTGCGGTTCCGGCTCGTTAACCGGCAGAACCTGAGCAGATGGAATATCAGGAGCTTGCACCACGGACGGCTGTGTGGAAGTTTCTGCCTGCGTCGCGCTTGAAGAATTTCGAGTGATCCGGGTTGTCGTAACGCGGGTTGCATCCGGTGCAACCTTGGCTTCTTCGTCAGATGGCAACAAACGATCGGTGTTCTTCTTCGGCGTGCGCTCTGGCTCAACCCGGAGCGGCTCATCCGCACTCGGCGTCACACCGTCAGCCCCGCCACTGTCACTTGTCTCAACCGGCAGAATTAAAGAAAGAATTGTATTGCGCTGGCTGTAAACACCTGCTGCAACACCAAGAATAACGACAGCCACGATGATCAGAGTAACAAAGCGGCGTGCGTTGGACGGCTTCAGCCCCTCTTCCTGCTCAATGCCATCGCCAACACGCTGTGCGAGAACAGGCTTGCGGGAAGAAGCAGGTTTGCGGCTTGTCTTTGGTTTAACTTTGGCAGGCTCGTCAATCTCGGGAGCCGCCTTGCCTTTTGTTTCTTTTTTGGAACGACGGGCCTCACCTGGAACCCAAGCGCGCTCTTCAGCACTTGTCTCAACGGTACCCTTCGTTGGCAGCGACCCGGCAGGCTCATCAGAAGCGCTCCCGCTGGGGACACCCAGTTCTGGCTCTTTTCGCTCTTTCGGCTCACCCGGCGTTTTGGGCAGCTGATCGCGCGCCATTTGGTTGGCCTGATGCGCTGCACTACCAAGATCCTGCGCAGCACGAACAGCCTCTTTAAACACATCTGCTTTGGAGGCAGGTGCCTTGGGTTCCTCGTGAGCAAGTGCTTGCGGCTCACGGTCTGCCTTGGATTTCACATCATCCGTTGGCGCATGCGATGTCGCAGAGGCCGCTGGTGGCGGCGCACTTGGAGCTGGGGTGGTCTTAGGCCGCCCCAACCCGAGAGACTCACGAGCAGCTTCCGCTTCGACCTTACGAATGGCCTCTTCAAGCTTCAGCTGCTCCTCAGTGATCTGGGAGGGTGACAGCGGAGGATCGTAACTCTTAAGTTGCTTTACAATTGCATTTCGCGCACGCTGATAAACTGCACGCCGTGCAGAACCAGTGTTCTCTTGTAAACCAGCTACCGCCTTTTTCAGAACGGAATTATAGTCCGCCATTTAACTGCCCATTGCTCCCAGAGCTTCATCCTACGACTTAATCCTGGAAAGGATTTTGAACCAGGATCGTGTCATCACGTTCAGGGCTTGTTGACAACAGAGCAACTGGCGCACCAATCAACTCTTCAACATGCCGCACGTATTTCACTGCCTGTGCTGGCAATTCCGCCCAGGTACGAGCGCCTCTGGTTGATTCCTTCCAACCCGGCAGGGTCTCATAAATTGGAACAACCCGCGCCTGTGCACCCTGGGATGCAGGAAGGTAATCGATTCGCTCACCGTCGAGTTCATAACCAACACAGATCTTAATTTCATCCAGTCCGTCCAAAACGTCAAGCTTTGTCAATGCAATCCCATTGATTCCGCTGGTGCAAACTGTTTGACGGACAATCACAGCGTCAAACCAGCCACACCGACGACGACGGCCAGTGTTCGTTCCAAACTCGTGACCACGGGTACCGAGGAACTCACCAACTTCGTTCTCTTGTTCAGTCGGGAACGGACCTTCACCAACACGAGTGGTGTAAGCTTTGGTGATGCCAAGCACGTAGTCGATAGAGTTTGGACCAAGACCACTACCAGCTGCAGCCTGACCTGCAACTGTATTGGAGGAGGTTACAAACGGATAAGTGCCGTGGTCGTTGTCCAGCAGCGCGCCCTGCGCACCTTCAAACAACAAACGCTTGCCTTCACGGCGCGCTTTATCCAGCATGTACCAAGCTTTATCCATGTACGGCAGGATCTTGTCAGCAACGCTTTCCAGTTCCTGATAGATGGTTTCCGGAGCAATCTCGTCACGGCCCAGACCACGCAGGATAGCGTTGTGGTGGGTCAGCAGACGGTCAATCTTTGCTGGCAGCGTGCTCATGTTTGCCAGATCCATCACGCGGATAGCGCGACGACCGACCTTATCTTCATAAGCTGGGCCAATACCGCGCTTGGTGGTGCCGATCTTGGTACCAGCCGGGCTTGCATCTTCACGCAGAGCATCAAGCTCGCGGTGCAGGCTCAAAATAAGCGTAGCATTGTCAGCAACACGCAGAATCTCCGGGGAAATTTTAATACCCTGATCTTCAAGACGTGCAATCTCAGCAACCAAAGCATGAGGGTCAATCACAACACCGTTGCCAATGACAGAAAGTTTCCCGCGAACAACACCGGATGGCAGCAGCGCCAGCTTATAGCTTGTACCATCAATAACAAGCGTATGGCCTGCATTGTGTCCGCCTTGGAAGCGTACAACAACATCGGCTTGCTCAGAGAGCCAGTCGACAAGTTTACCCTTACCTTCGTCACCCCATTGTGACCCAACTACGACAACGTTGGCCATGATTCTTCAGCCCTCCTGCGGCTGCCAGCGTATTTCTGAAATACGCCGTCATACGATTTGCGATTTCTGTTTAAAGTGGCTTGTCAGCTCAGAACGCAGATCGTGAGAGACAACATAAGAAACCCCAGCGTAAAAGCCGGGGCGCAGTTACAGCGCCTTATAATCTGTCAATCCCCCAAATACGAGCCCTTTTCCTCCAAAATTGGGCGAGGAACTACAAATTTTGCGCTGGCAGTGTACCTCTGTTGATTGTTTCTCTCGCAAAACGGGTGGCATACGTGCAAGACCCAGTGTTATTACTAAGTTCGGGCCCTATCACTCATTTTTTTGCAAATACTGCAAGAAATTTCACCAAGTTGAACCATTTATATGAATGCACAAAAACTCGACTGGCTCGGCTGGTCTATTCTCCTGCTGCTGGGCACCCTGTGGGGCGGCTCATTCTTTTTTGCCAAAGTTGCACTAGCAGAAATTGCTCCCATCACTCTGGTCTTCCTCCGGGTAGGAATCGCAGCTGTGGGCATGTGGGGCTACCTGCTCATTACAAAACAAGCCATCCCGCTTTCCGCAAAGTGGATTGGCAGCTTCCTCGTGCTCGGCTTCGTCAATAATGTTGTCCCCTTCTCTCTCATCTTCTGGGGGCAACAGTACATCGCAGCCGGATTGGCGTCCGTTCTCAACGCCTTCACCCCAATCTTCACAATGCTTGTCATGCAGGTGTTAAGTACCGAAGAAAAGTTGACCGTGACCAAGCTCGTTGCAGCCACGATTGGAATTATCGGAGTGGCGATCATGGTTGGCGCAGATGCACTCAGTGGAGCCAGCGGTCAGATCCTGCCTCAGTTCGCAGTTTTAGGGGCAGCTCTGTGTTATGCCTTCGGCGCACTTGTTATAATGCGCATGAAAAAACTGCCACCTGCCGCACTGGCAACCGGCCAGCTCACAGCCTCCACAATCCTGCTGGTACCCGCAGTCCTCTATGCGGCGCCTGTCGAGCAACTGATGCAGGCCTCGGCGATGACATGGGCAAGCGTCCTCATCCTTGCGTTGGCATGCACCGGCTTCGCCTTCATATTGTACATCCAGCTTTTCAAACTCGCCGGAGCGACCAATGCAGCCTCCGTAACCTTGGTTATCCCGGTCAGCGCGATCATGCTGGGCGCAATCTTCCTTAATGAACGACTGGAAACCAATCACTGGGTCGGCATGGCAGCCATCTTCACCGCCCTGCTGCTCATTGATGGCCGCCTCACCAGAAGACTGGCCGGAAAAGCAAAGGCACCCGCCTAACAAAAAGCCTCCAGACCCGCTGAACTTGGGGTCTGGAGGCAAAGCTTTTCAAGCAACGACTGAGGATATCAGTTGTGCTTCAGATAGGCTGCCAGAATATCACGCGCTGCAAGCAGATCGCGCTTATCAATCATCTCGGTCACAGTGTGCACATAACGCGTACCAACCATAATACCAACTGCCTTGGCACCCGCCGCCGCCTGTTGCGCCGCGGCACCGTCTTGGCCGCCACCATTCAGCATAGTGCGCTGATATGGTATCTGCTCATCAATGGCAAGTTGCTCGATTTCCTTTACAAGCTCCTGATCAGCAATAAACCATCCATCCTTCATGTGCAGACCAAAGCCCTTGCCCTGCTCGGTAATTTGCTCTTGCTCAGGAACACCCGGCGTATCGCAAGATACCGTGATGTCCACACCAAGCCCGATATCCGGCTTAATGGCATAAGCAGCAGTTTTTGCACCGCGCAGACCAACCTCTTCCTGACAGGTAAAGGCAACATAAATCTCACAGGAATGATCCGCATCACCCAGCGCGCGCATAGATTCAATTCCCAGCCAGCACGCCACCCTGTTATCCATCGCTTTGGAAACAACCTTGTCCCCCATCTCAATCAGCGGCTCATCCAGAGTCACCATATCGCCGATTTTGACCTGTTCCTTGGTTTTCTCTCCAAGTCCCAGATCAATAATGAACTCAGTGACTTCAGGAATTTTCTTCCGCTCTTCCGGCGAAGCCGTAAGAATAGGACAACCTGATGGATTCATAACCCCTTTCAGATCGCCACCGTCTGTTGAAACTAATACACGACGAGAAAACAGGTTGCGTGGATCAAACCCGCCAACAGGCTGGACGTAAACGAACCCCTTATCAGTAATATGAGAGACTAGAAAACCAATCTCATCCATATGGCAAAGCAGCATAACCTTCTTCGGTTTCTCACCATTCTGCGCAGGCTTGCGTGAATCTCGGCGGCAAATAAGGGAGCCCATGGCGTCCGTTTGAACATCGTCAAACACGCCTTCAATTTCCTTCAGAATAAGGTCACGCACTCGATGCTCATGTCCAGGGACGCCTGGAGTTTCACAGAGGCGACGTAGCAAATCAATATTCATGGCAACTTTCTACTTCAAATTGGAATCACCGCACATCTTGGCCTCCCTCTCAAACATACGCAATTTCGGCCAGCAATATGACTCGGGAAAAAGAAAAGGCGGCCCGAAGACCGCCTTTAATTCATCTATGATCTCTGAATAGCTTAGCCTTATTGAGTGAAGTGCAGAAGCTTCGCCTGCTTCACCTGCTCAATCGCAGCGATCTCGTTCACGGTCTCCTCGGAGATCGCACCATCAATCTCAACCAGACAGATCGCTTCCTCACCCTCAACCTTACGGCCAAGGTTAAACGTCGCAATATTGATCTTCGCATCACCGAGAATGGAACCCAGCTGACCAATGAAGCCCGGCTTATCCTGGTTGGTCACGTAGAGCATGTTCTCGCCAAGCTCGGCTTCCATGTTGATGCCTTTGATCTGGATGATACGCGGCTTCTGATCACCAAAGACCGTACCAGCAACAGAACGCTCCTGACGCTCGGTGATAACAGTGAGGCGAATATAGTTTTCATAGGCACCATGCTGCTCACGGCGAACATCCTCAATCACGATGCCACGCTCTTTAGCAACTTCCGGAGCCGAAACCATATTCACGGTCTGTAGCAAAGGACGCAGAACACCGGTGAGCGCTGCAGCAGTCATCGCCTTCACGTTCATCTCAGCAACATCACCCTCGTATTCAATACGAACGCCCTTGATGCCAGTCTCGGTCGCCTGACCTGCAAAGGAGCCAAGCTGTTCTGCCAGCTTCACAAACGGCGCAAGACGCGGCGCTTCTTCCGCTGAGATGGATGGCATATTCAAAGCGTTGGTGACAGCGCCGTTGACCAGATAATCAGACATCTGCTCAGCAACCTGAAGCGCAACATTTTCCTGTGCTTCAGAGGTGGACGCACCAAGGTGTGGCGTACAAACAAGATTCGGAGCACCAAACAGCACGTTCTCTTTAGCTGGCTCTTCAGCAAACACATCTACCGCAGCACCGGCAACCTTACCGCTATCAAGAGCAGCGCGCAGAGCAACTTCATCAACCAGACCACCACGGGCACAGTTGATGAGGTAAACGCCGTCTTTCATCGAAGCAATCGCATCAGCATCGACGATGTTACGGGTACGGTCTGTCAAAGGTGTATGCAGCGTAATGAAGTCAGCGCGCTTGAAGAGGTCTTCCAGCTCAACCTTCTCAACGCCCAGATCAATCGCGCGTTCAGGAGAGAGAAACGGATCAAAGGCAATCACCTTCATTTTCAGACCGATAGCGCGGTCTGCAACGATAGAACCGATGTTACCGCAACCGATCAGACCCAATGTCTTGGAGGTGACTTCATTACCCATAAAGCGGGACTTTTCCCACTTACCAGCCTGCGTGGAAACATCCGCAGCAGGGATCTGGCGGGTCACTGCAAACATCATTGCAATGGCATGTTCCGCTGTAGTGATCGCGTTACCAAACGGGGTGTTCATCACGACGACACCTTTGGCAGTTGCCGCAGGAATATCAACGTTATCGACACCGATACCAGCGCGGCCAATAACCTTCAGATTGGTCGCTGCTTTGATAATCTTCTCGGTTGCCTTGGTCGCAGAACGGATCGCCAGACCATCGTATTGGCCGATGATTTCTTCGAGCTTCTCTTTGTCCTTGCCAACGTCAGGCAGGAAGTCCACGTCGCATCCGCGATCTTTAAAAATCTGAACTGCTTTTTCGGAGAGCTTGTCGGAGATAAGAACTTTAGGAGCCATCGGGCTAACCTTTCAAGTCAACGAAGGTATCTTCCCATGATCATGTTGCGGGAGCCAGATACACTTCTTGCGTCAGGTCAACCGGTCACACGTGGCGACCGGAATTTTCTCGTTCAGGGAAAAGAATCTTAAGCGGAAACCAGCTTCGCTTTTTCAGCAGCAAATGCGTAATCCAACCAAGGGATTAGCACTTCCACATTAGCAGTCTCAACCGTCGCACCACACCAGATCCGAAGACCAGACGGCGCATCACGGTAAGCACCAATGTCGAAGGCAACTTCTTCCTTGTCGAGCAGGCTCACGATTGCTTTAGCGAAGGCAGCTTGCGCACCTTCATCAAGCTTCGTGATCTCCGGATCAACAATCTTCAGACATACAGAAGTGTTGGAACGGGTTGCCGGATCAACTGCAAGGAAATCAACCCAATCGGTGTTTTCAACCCATTTGGTGATTGCAGCAGTGTTGGCATCAGCGCGAGCAATTAGAGCCTTTAGACCACCCAGCTCTTTGGCCCAACCCAAAGCATCCAGATAATCTTCAACACAAAGCATGCTTGGCGTGTTGATGGTGGCACCTTCAAAGATACCGTCAATCAGCTTGCCACCTTTAGTCAGGCGGAAGATCTTCGGCATTGGCCATGCAGGTGTGTAGCTCTCAAGGCGCTCAACAGCACGAGGTGACAGGATCAGAATGCCGTGAGCAGCTTCACCACCCAGCACCTTCTGCCAGGAAAAAGTCACCACATCCAGCTTGTCGAAGTCCAGCTCCTGCGCAAACGCAGCAGAAGTCGCATCACAGATGGTCAGACCTTGACGGTCAGCTGGAATAAAATCGCCATTTGGAACGCGAACACCAGAGGTGGTGCCGTTCCAGGTGAAGACCACGTCATGGTCAAAATTAATGGAATTCAGGTCCGGCAGTTCGCCATAGCCAGCTTCAATCTTGCGAGCATCCGCAAGCTTCAGCTGCTTCATAACATCGCTAACCCAGCCGGAACCAAAGCTTTCCCATGCAACCATATCCACTGGACGCGCACCAAGCAGCGACCAGAGTGCCATTTCTACGGCACCAGTATCAGATGCAGGAACAATTCCGATTTTGTAATCAGCAGGCACTTCGAGGACTTCACGCGTCAACTCGATAGCTTCTTTCAGCTTCGCCTTACCAATTTTTGCACGGTGTGATCTGCCAAGAGGCGCACCTGTCAGTACTGCAGGTGTCCAGCCCGGACGCTTGGCACATGGACCCGAAGAAAAGTTCGGGTTTGCCGGTTTTGTGGCCGGCACTTTCGTATTTGTCATTTTGACTACCCTCTCAGATAGGCGCCCCTCGTTGGGGAGGAGTGTCCCGCCGACGGGTCTAAGCGAAACAACTTATCCCGTCAACAAATGTTTTTTTGCAAAGCAATAATCAGAAGATAAAACGCAACGTACAGTTAGATTTATTCGCAGCCCCGCCCGGTGGATAACAAAAATTTCAAAGCCACCAGCGCAAAAAAAGAGCCTGTCACAGAACAGGCTCTCAAGTCGTACGGTCAACATATAAACTGGAGGCGCTCCAGTATGCGACCTAGTATTTTGTAACGAGTGTATCGTTGTAACCAATGTCACTGTAGCCACCGTCTGCAGAGCCACCAAATTCATAACGTAGCCCCACGCGAACTTCATGCGCGGCGAGATTATCGTACTTGATGCCAGTCACATAACCAGAGCTGTCAAAAGACTTGGTTTGAACTTCTCCGATATGAAGATAACGATAACCAGCGTCGATCTTCCAGTTCTCATCAATCTCGTAGGACGTACCCGCCATGAGAGCCCAGGATAAATTCCATTTGTGTCCATTTGGATATTTGACGCGGCGCCCGTTCGCATTAATCGCGCGTACATTCTTCACATTCACATAAGATGCACCAATGCCTGCCCCCACATAAGGGGTAAAGCCATTGTAGTGGCCCAGATCAGCATAAGCGTTCCAAAGAACTGTCCACACATCCAGTGTAGCAAATTCATCAGAGCGGCCGGAGGAACCGTCGCACAACCCTGGGCAATCAACATGCCCGGTAAAATCCGAGTCCCATTCGTAATCCAGGGTCACATCCGTACGCAGAAAATCATTCACACGGTAACCAACGCCAACACCGACCACACCAGTTGGATCAAGTTCTTCATCCTTGAACTTAACGCTCGCGAAGTTTGCCTGTGGCTTTTTATAGACCTTGTACCCAATATCACCACGCAGATACCAGCCACCGCCGATTTCCACTGGTGGCAGCTCTGGCTCTTCCACGAATATAGGTGCTGGAAGATCGGCCGCATAAGCAACTGTAGACGAAACCATTGCAGCTGCGGTCAAAGACAGCAAATTACTAAAATACTTCATGCTTATGTCCTCTCAAACGGCACCCGCCCAGCAAGACAGCAGCCTTCGAATAAAACCTAAGCACTTTCTACAGGGAAAGAATTACCTATAAATTAACTAGTATTATTAACCCTAATATTTATTACTAACAAACAACTAACAACATGCAATTAGCAAAACTACAAAAGTTAACTTGCGTTTACTTATGCACTTCGCAGATTACAAACACGAAAGGCGAGCACTTGTACATGCTCGCCTTCATACTTCAGAAAACTCAACGATTCCAGTTAGCTGACTGCTGCCTTCTGAACAGCATCAACGATGTTATCAACCACATCGTGCAGCAGCTTTGCATCGTCAGCCTCGCCCATCACACGAATGAGTGGCTCGGTACCGGAAGCGCGGATAACAAGGCGTCCCTGTTCAGAAAGCTTTTCCTCACCAGCCTTAATAGCCGCCTTAACAGCCTTATCACTGAGAGGTTTCCCGCTCTCATAACGCACATTCTTAAGCACCTGAGGCACCGGAACGAACCGATTACACACCTCGGAAACCGGCTTATTCATCTTCGTCACGCACGCCAGAATCTGAAGCGCTGCAACCAGACCATCACCGGTGGTCCCAAAGTCAGACAGGACAATGTGCCCGGACTGCTCACCACCCACATTGAAGCCGCCCTCACGCATACGCTCGACCACATAGCGGTCACCAACCTTGGTACGTTCCAGAGAAAGCCCGAGGCCCTTCAGGTAGCGTTCGAGACCAAGGTTTGACATCACAGTCGCCACAATACCCGGCGCTGAAAGACGTCCGGCAGATTTCCAGGATTCGGCAATCACGGCCATCAGCTGATCACCATCAACAACTTTGCTGTTTTCATCTACAATGATCACACGGTCCGCATCACCATCCAGCGCAATCCCGATATCGGCACGAACCTCGTGAACCTTCTTGGCAAGCGCTTCCGGAGCGGTCGAACCGCAATCCTTGTTGATGTTGAAGCCATCCGGATCAACGCCCAACGGAAACACTTCTGCACCCAGTTCCCAGAGAATTTCAGGCGCAACCTTATAGGCGGCTCCATTGGCACAATCAATCACGATACGCATACCATTCAAGCTGAGATCACGCGGCAATGTACGCTTCGCAAATTCGATGTAACGGTCTTTCTTGTCGTCAATGCGCGTCGCACGGCCCAACGTTTCTGGCGCAGGCAGGTTCTGGCTCATATCGCTGTCAATCAAACGTTCGATCTCTAACTCAACCTCATCGGAAAGCTTAAAGCCATCTGGACCGAAGAATTTGATCCCATTGTCTTCAAACGGGTTGTGGCTGGCAGAGATCATCACTCCAAGATCTGCACGCAAAGACCGCGTCAGCATGGCAACGGCCGGTGTTGGCATCGGGCCAAGCACAAACACATCCATACCCATCGCAGTGAAGCCAGCAACAAGAGCATTTTCAAACATATAGCCGGAAAGGCGTGTATCCTTACCAATAACAACACGGTGACGATACTTCCCACGCCGGAAAACCACACCTGCAGCCATGCCCACTTTAAGCGCGACTTCGGCGGTCATTGGCCACTTATTTGCTGTTCCGCGTATTCCGTCAGTGCCAAAGTATTTTCGCGACATTTATTGTTTCCCTGAATTCTCAAAGCCGGAGCGCTCAGCTCTCCATATCTCTAGTTGAAAAAGTGATACACCTTCGCTCGCGCTTGGTCCCGTCAAATCATGTGTCTTATTGTTACGGATCAACCTAAAATAAAGATGACGGCACGCTGGGAACCATCACCACATAATTTCCAAACACTGAGCTAAAACGACAAATGCCCGACTTAACAGCCGGGCATTTCAATTCTCTTAAGCCTCGTCTGATCTTTGGACTTTAGCTCTGCGGCTGTGGTTTAAGTCCATCAGATGTCTCACCACCACCGTGCTTTTTAGCACCAGCAGTCGGCACACCGGTTGACCGCGGTGTCGAAGGCGTATCATCACCCGTGTCACGAACCGGCTGCTCACCATCAAGCATCTTGCGGATTTCGTCGCCAGAGAGAGTTTCATACTCCAGCAAGCCCTGTGCAATCAGGTGCAACTGATCTTCATGCTCACGAAGCACCTTGTTTGCGGTCTCATAACCCTGATTGACGAAGCTCTTAATCTCAGCATCCACCAGCTTCTGGGTTTCATCGGACACATTCTGGCTCTTTGCAACAGAGTGACCAAGGAAAACCTCTTCCTGATTTTCGCCGTAAAGCAGAGGGCCAAGCTTGTCGGACATACCAAACTGGGTCGCCATCGCTTTTGCAAGCTTGGTTGCCATCTGAATGTCGCCAGATGCACCAGAAGTCACCTTCTCGTAGCCAAAGATCATCTCTTCAGCCACACGGCCACCCATAGCAACTGCAAGGTCAGCTTTACACTTCGCACGGGTCAGAGAAACCTGATCTTTCTCAGGTAAACGCATCACCATACCCAGCGCACGGCCACGAGGAATAATCGTTGCTTTGTGAACCGGATCAGAAGCAGGCATGTGCATCGCAACCAGCGCGTGGCCAGCTTCGTGATAGGCAGTCAGCTTCTTCTCTTCTTCGGTCATGACCAGCGTACGGCGCTCCGCACCCATCATAACCTTGTCTTTTGCATCTTCGAACTCAGCCATGGTGACCAGACGCTTGGAGCGGCGCGCGGCAAGAAGCGCAGCTTCGTTCACAAGGTTCATCAGGTCAGCACCAGAGAAGCCCGGAGTACCACGCGCAAGCGTATGTACATTCACATCCGGAGCCAGAGGCACTTTGCGCATGTGAACTTTGAGGATCTTCTCACGGCCCATCACATCTGGGTTCGGCACAACGATCTGACGGTCAAAACGGCCCGGACGCAGAAGCGCTGGGTCAAGAACGTCAGGACGGTTGGTTGCCGCGATGATGATCACACCCTCGTTGGCTTCAAAGCCATCCATCTCAACAAGGAGCTGATTGAGGGTCTGTTCGCGTTCATCGTTACCACCACCAAGGCCTGCACCACGATGACGGCCAACAGCATCGATCTCATCGATGAAGATGATGCATGGGGAGTTCTTCTTCGCCTGTTCGAACATGTCACGAACACGAGAAGCACCAACACCAACAAACATTTCAACGAAGTCGGAACCGGAAATGGTGAAGAACGGCACGTTTGCTTCGCCTGCCACTGCACGAGCGGTCAGGGTCTTACCCGTACCTGGAGGGCCAACAAGCAGCACACCGCGAGGAATACGACCACCAAGACGCTGGAATTTCTGCGGATCACGCAAGAACTCAACAATCTCCTGAAGGTCTTCCTTCGCTTCATCAATACCCGCAACATCTTCGAAGGTTACACGGCCAGAAGCTTCGTTCAGCAGCTTGGCCTTGGACTTACCAAAGCCCATTGCTTTACCGCCGGAACCCTGCATCTGACGCATCACGAAGATCCAGATACCGAGGATCAGCAGCATAGGCAGCCATGAGATAAGCGCACCCAGCAAGGAGAAGTTATCAGCAGGTGGCTTCGCGTTGATCAGAACACCTTTGTCCTGCAACACATTTACATACTCGGCACCGCTAGGCGCATAAGTCTGGAAACTACCGCCATTGCTGTATTGACCGGTGATCTCTTGCTCTTGAATCGTGACCTCACGGACATCACCCTGCTCAGCCTGACTGATGAACTGAGAATAGGCAATCTCATTCGTATTGCTTCGTGAGGTCGGATTCTGAAAGAGCTGGAACAGCGCTATCAGCAACAGACCGATAATCACCCAGAGGGCAAAATTCCGGAAATTGGTGTTCATTTCGATCCCTTTACCGCAAGGTGGCGGCGATCCTCGCACGTGTCTCTATCAAGATCATAGCCAACCCTAACGAGCTTTCTATGTTTTCCTGAGAATGACACAGATTCTTTCTCAGTTTTCTTAAGGCCAACGGAATTTTGTCGGTCACCCCTGATAATTCAGGATTGAAGCTCCGCAATTTCCAACTTTAACAGCCCCAACGCTCAGTTTGCATTCCCATAAAGCATAAATGCATAGATTTAACAGAACGCCAGCAAAACTAAGATTTATTCAAAATGTTCTGCTTACCGGGACCATCGAAACCCCGTAGGTCCGTGATCTCACGTCTGCATCAGCAGTTGTGTGACCAATCTTCTTCCAAGGCATGTAGGATACCCCGTCGGCAAAAACAATAAGCGGAGCCGTCTGAAATGCAGTTTTCGGCCAGTTCGCGGGGATTCCAAGGTCAAAATCTCCACAAAACTCATTTTGAACCGATGTGATTCGAAATTCCTCGGCCGAATGCGCCGCTTTGAAGCGCCAGCGCGCATCCCATATTCCCTCATCTCCCGGCTTCACTTCAATCTCAGGCATACCGTTCCGACCAGCCTCCCGGAAGCAAAACCACAAGGCGTCCCCATGAGGTTTGGCCAAAGCAAACCTGACACCTCCCAGCGTGGCCGCTCTGGCCCCCTCTCCCCCTTTCAGAACCTCATAGAGCCCCTCCAGCTTGGCAAGACGAGGCATATACGCAGCACCGGAGATATAGCGGACAAGTCGGCCAACCAGCCGTAACCCGATTTCATCAGGCACATACTCAAGGCAGGAGCTGTCAAACCGCACAGGTCCGGCACTGTGAAACGTGCAGGCCTTCTCCGCCACTTCATCAACCCACACATCAATCGCATCGGCTGCACGTGCCATGCGCCGCGCGGTGTCAGAAAGCTTCGTAGCAGTCAGGCCAAGCTCATCCAGCTCCCCCTGCGCTTGCCGAAACCTCACCCGCGTAAACTGCTCATCCTGATTAGATGGGTCTTCAAACCACGGCACCTGCTCAGTTTGAAGCAGCGCTTTGAGCCGCACCTTGCTGATAAGGAGCAGCGGACGACAAATGTGGAGCCCATCCAACTCACGCTCCCTGCGGATGCCCGCAAGCCCATAGACCCCACTGCCCCGCGCCAAACGCGTT
The DNA here is from genome assembly GCA_947494035.1 of uncultured Pseudovibrio sp. Lineage (GTDB taxonomy): Bacteria > Pseudomonadota > Alphaproteobacteria > Rhizobiales > Stappiaceae > Pseudovibrio. The sequence goes on from CANLTN010000026.1 coordinate 21,965, forward strand.
AGGAACGTCTCGGCCTGATCTTCCAGATGATGGGCCAGAAACAATGCTTCACATCCATGATCCTCTGCGGCCTGCCGTAAAAGAACATGACGCGCATTGCGCGCTTCAGACTGGATGTTGGAAGTTGGTTTCTCTCCAACCCAGTCCAACGTCTCATGAGGCACCCCAAGGCGCGTACAATACTGTCTGACACCAGCAGCTTCAGTAGCCGCCTCAGCCCGTAGGCCGTGATTGACCGTAAACGCATAAAGCTTAGGAGCAGAAGCACCGATCTCTTGCGTCCAACGCTTCAGAAGATAAAGCAGCGCCATAGAATCAATACCGCCGGACACGCCAATGGCGATCCGGCGGAAGGACTCATATCCTCCGAAAAGCTCATCAAGCTCTTCAGAGGAGAAACCAACCGGTTGATTAGAGGCAGTTGTCACGTCTTTGCTGAACCTTGGCCTGCTCCAGCACAGCTGGTGCTGCAAACTGGAAAGTAGCGAGAAGCTGCTCATAGGTTTCACAGGCAGCGGACGCATTCCCCATACCTGTAAGGGCAGTGCCCAGCTTCAGCAAGCTCTCAGGTGCCAACTCACTCTCGGGAAAATCAGAATAACTCTTCAGGAAGGCCTGTGCCGCACTCTCATACTGACGCTGCGCAAGCAGGCTCTCGCCAAGCCAGTGCTGTGCATTTGCGGTCAGTTCATGGTCCGGATACATGCCGACGAAGGTGTCAAACCCTTCAGTTGCGGCAGGGTAGTTGCCATCAACCATCAGGCCATAAATCGCATTATAGTCCGACGTCGGATCACCAGTCAGTAGCGAGTTTACACTGCCGGAAAACTGAAGCGTACCAGTGTTCGCCGCAGCCGGTGTTGATCCCGTAGCAGGGGCCCCGTTGCCCCGCGCGATCTGCGAGAGGTCCAGAGGACCACCATTGGTGCCCTGTGCCGGAGTGTTCAGTGTAGAAAGCTGCTGGCTCCGATCAGCGGGAGGAGCTACATTTAGCGCTTCAACAACAGGAGGCTGAACAACACGTGGCGTCTGCCCCGGGCTCTCCAACTGCTGCAGACGGTAGTCCACATCTTCCCGTGAACGACGCAACTGATCTTCTGCCAGCCGCAGCTTATGATTGAGCTCTTCAACCATGCCTGTCAGCAGACGAACCTGTTCCTCAAGCTGACCAAGTCGGGCAGAATTTTGAGCAGTTTCCTGATTTTTGGAACCGCCAAACAACTGCGCAGACGCAGGTAAACTTGTAGAGGTTACAAGCGCCAACACAACAAAGCTTGTTGCAATACGTCGGTAAAGAGCCATCAATTTTCTCCTGAGACCCCTTTTAAAGGCGGGATCGGATTTTCTCATTTCTTGGCAAGAGGAAAAGACGAAAATAGGGCACAAACTCAGTGTTTCTCGCCTATTTGCGGCTTCTCCCCGACCAATTCCAGTTCCCCCACAAGTATGCAGGAATTTCTGTAGAAAAGGCCCCTCAAGATTCGAGAGGCCTTCCCATGTTTCAGCCTACCAAAACCAATTACTGGCCGTTCAGAACGGTCACAGCACGACGGTTCTGACTCCAACAGGAAGCCGCGTTACAAACCGCAACCGGACGCTCTTTACCATAAGAGAGTGTCTTGATACGGGACGAGTCAATGCCTTTTGCAACAAGGTATTCCCGAACAGCAGAAGCACGACGCGCACCCAGTGCAATGTTGTACTGGCGAGTGCCGCGCTCATCAGCGTGACCTTCAATCGTGATAGAGTAGTTCTTGTAGTGTTCCAGCCAACGGGCCTGCTTGTCGAGCACACCACGAGCTGCAGCACTAAGCGAACTCTGGTTGTTCAGGAAGAATACACGATCCCCAACATTCACAACGAAGTCCTGGCCGGAGCCAGCCGCAACGGAACTATTGGTCCCGTTAAGTTCAGGGCGCGTCTGCGCACAAGCTGCAGCAACGAGGCACAGACCCACGACAGCGGCAAAACGCGCTCCGCGCGCGAACTGTGTCTTTGACATTTATTGAATCTCCTGTCCCTCAAACCCCGAGGGTCTAACAAAGCCCTGGTCCATCTTGGATCAGACTAACTTGATTTCATTGGTTAATGAAGTCCTAATCCCCCCAAAATCCCGTAGGAATTTCGGGGGTCTGACTTCACGATTAGTCGAGCAGCGGTGACCACGCTGGATCGGATGCAAAATTTGGCGTCTGAACCAGCTGTTCATTGTAGCCGGTCAGATCAACAGTCCAGACCTGAGGACCGCCTTGTTCGCCCACCGTATCGCGGAAGAAAGTGAGCACACGTCCGTTTGGAGACCAGGCAGGCCCCTCATTGTGGTAGCCCTCCGTAAGGATACGCTCCCCCTTACCATCCGGACGCATAACGCCGATCATAAAGCGGCCCTGATGCACCTTGGTAAAGGCAATCAAGTCACCACGAGGAGACCACACAGGCGTAGAATACTGGCCCGGCCCAAAGGAGATACGCTCCGCACCACTGCCATTTGCATTCATCACATAAAGCTGCTGCGATCCACCACGGTCACTCTCAAACACCACCCGGCGCCCATCGGGAGAGAAGGACGGACTGGTATCAATCGCAGCTGTATTGGTCAGACGAGTTGTCCGACGCGTCCGCAGATCCATCAGATAAAGGTTTGCATTGCTGCCCTGCTGCAGGCTCATGATTACCTTCTGACCATCCGGCGAAAAGCGCGGCGCAAACGTCATACCCGGGAAGTTGCCCAGAACCTCACGTTGACCACTCTCGATATTGAACAGGTAAACCTGCGGATTACCGCCCACATAAGACATGTAGGTCACTTCCTGAGACACAGGAGAGAACCGGGGTGTCAGAACCAGATCATCACCACGGGTCAGATAACGCACATTCGCACCGTCCTGATCCATGATCGCCAGACGCTTCCGGCGGGCATCCTTGGGACCGCTCTCGTCAATGAAGACAACACGGGTATCAAAGTAGCCCTTTTCACCAGTCAGGCGCTGGTAAACCGCGTCAGAAATGATGTGCGCCAAACGGCGCCAGTTTTCAGGTGTGGTGTAGAACTGCTGGCCGATCAACTGCTGACCTGCAAACACATCCCACAACCGAAACTCCGCACGAATTTGCCCGTTCGGCTGCTGCGCAATTGAACCGGTCACCAAAGCCTGAGAGCCAATGGTTCTCCAGTCACCAAAGCGCGGCATAGTGCCAACATTCATGCCCTGCTGAATATGCGCTGCGTTATCAATGGGCCGGAACAGGCCCGAACGCTTCAAATCAGCTGCAACCACTGCAGAAATCTGTCCTGCCATGTCTTCCTGCAAGCCTGAGCCTGCAAAGGGAGAAATTGCAATCGGCATCGGCTCAACGTTGCCCTGAGTAATATCAAGCTCAATCAGGGCGTATGCAGGTTGAGAAATCGCAGCAACAGCAACGACAGCAGCCACTAAGCCGCATGCACGACGCCACAGCTGTTTGATTCCTGTTGTACGCATTGGGTTAAGCCCCATCACAAAGGACATCGACCTAAACTCCTTTCAATCTCAATACCTAGTATCCAAGCAGCTCGCGAGGATCAAAATTCAGGATAACTGTTTCCCACGCTTCATACTTAGCCGCTGGCAGAGAGTACGGACCGCAGCGGTAAACTGCGCGCTCTGCACTGCTTGCAGCAGCTTTGAATGCAGGGTTGTTGCTTGAGTTCAGAACCCGCGCCTGCCCCTCAACCTCACCGGTACGGCTCAGGTTGAATTGTAGACGAACAGTCAGGTCTTCCGCTCCAGCAGCCCCCATAGGAGGATTCCAGCACTGTGCCACCTGCCCGCGAAGAGCATCCAGTTCAGACTGGCTCATTTTCACGTTGGGTTGACCCAGTTCAGACCCGAGGGAAGCCGGTTTGGCAGACTTTGCAGTCCCGCTTGACTTTTCATTGGTCTTGTTCAACAAAGCCGCCATCTTCGTATTGAAGTCCTCTTCCTTCTTAGGCTCTTCCTTCTTCGGCGCTTTTGGGCGCGCTGGAGGCGTCGGCTTGGTACGAGGACGAACGGTTACGAGTTTCTTCGGCTCTTCAACTTTCTCTATTTCAGGACCAAGTTCTGCAGTTTCCGCAGGAGCCTTCTCTTTTGGCTGTTCCTTGGGAGCTGGCTCTGGCTCAGCAGGTGCTGGAGGCGGAGGCGTTTCTGCCTGCTGCACTTCCCTCTTGGCTTCCTGAACCTTCTTCACCTCTTTCTCCGCCTCACCGGTTTTTTTCTCCGGCTCAGGCTTTTCTGCAGGCTTCTTGGTCGGCTGCAATGCAGCTTCTTTGATTTCCTTCGCGTCCTTTGTGCCCAACTGCAGCTTGGTCAGCTCGCTTACGGGCACAAGATCCACGGGCAGTGAATCCACCGGTGCAGTGGTCAACTCCTTGCCGAAGTTGAGCGAAAGCGCTCCGGCAACAAGCACGACCACGTGAACAACTAGCGATGCGATAAGACCTGCACGCATCCCGGTTAACCCTGCTCCTCTAGAGTGACGAGCCCAATGCGCTTGTATCCGGCAGCATTGATCTGACCCATAACTTTCATGATGATTCCATAATCAGCGTCCTGATCACCACGCACGTAGATACGCTCGTTGTAACCATTCTCGGCAATTGCCCCGAGCTTCGCGATCAGCTCGTCAACCGGGATTTCGGTGTCCTGAATGTACACTGCCCCATCAGACTTCACTGAAATCGCTATCGGCTCAGTATCGCCTTCCATCGCCTTTGCGCGGGTTTCAGGCAAGTCAATTGGCACGCCAACTGTCAGCAAGGGAGCTGCCACCATAAAGATGATCAGCAGCACCAGCATCACGTCCACCATTGGCGTTACGTTGATCTCGCTCATCGGTGCATGAGAGTGCCTGCGACGACCACGTCTGCCGCCTGCACGTCCACCACCGGCCGCTCCTGTGCTCATGCCCATGGGTTACGCTCGCTCATCGATACGACGGGAAAGAATGGCAGAAAACTCGTCTGCAAACCCTTCCATGCGCGCAGCCAGCTTGCCACTGTCGCTCTGCAGTTTGTTATAGGCAATAACCGCCGGAATAGCGGCAATCAGGCCAAGACCGGTCGCAAACAGCGCCTCGGCAATACCTGGTGCCACAACGGCAAGGTTGGTGTTCTTGGAAGCAGCAATGGAGGTAAACGCATTCATGATGCCCCAAACCGTACCAAACAGGCCGATAAACGGAGCCGCACTGCCGATGGTCGCAAGAAACAACAGCCGTTTTTCAAGACGTTCAACTTCGCGGGAGATGGTCAGATCCATCACGCGGTCAATACGCTGCTGCAAACTGGCAATCGCAGGGTGCTCCCCTTCGTGGGAGCGCTTCCATTCACGCATCGCGGCTACAAACAACGCTGACATCCCGTTATTCGCGCGGGACGATAAGGACTTATACAGCTCTTCAAGAGACTGACCAGACCAGAACACGTTCTCAAAACGGCTCATCTGGCGACGGGAACGGGAATAAAGGACGACCTTATCAAAGATAATCGCCCAGCTCCACACAGAAGCAGCAATCAGACCGATCATCACCAGCTTGACGACAATGTCCGCTTCCATAAAGAGCGAAATATAGGACAAGCCCGCGCCTGGAGCTGCGCCCAGCTCAACGGACTCAACGCCCTGCGCCATTGCTGCCAATGGCATAGTGCTTGCCAGCGCTGTGCTCATCGCCACAACGAGTTTCATCACCTTACAGTTCATGTAATAAGGACCTCTTGCCCTGATAACCCAAAGACCGGCTCACGGTAGTACCCCTGCCATGAACACAACCAGTCTATTAAACATTTAGTAGCCTTCCTGCCTGTCGAATTTGGCGAAACTTCGACTACGGCCTGCATTGAAGGCATTAATGAAAAGACCTGCTTAAGGTTACTGAAGGATTAAAAGGTTTCCAGTCCAGATTACTTTGAATAAATATCGGTGATTTTTGACAAGGGTTTTCGGGCTTATTCGCCCTTCATTTGGGCAATTAGTTCGGTCGGCAATCTGCGCGGTTTTCCTTCAGCAGAAATGGCCACAGCAGTCACACTGGCTTTGATCAAAATTTCGTCACCACGCATCACGCGCTGGCTGATAAACAACCGGACACCCTTCACCTCACTGATATCCGTATAGACTTCAAGCACATCATCGATTCGTGCAGGCTTGAGAAAATCAATATCCATGTGACGCACTGCAAAGGCCAGAGGCTCCCCGTGCTTGCCTGCATCCAGCTCATGATGATGGACACCCAGCATGCGCAACAGCTCGGTCCGTCCACGCTCCATGAACTTCAAATAAGCGGCGTGATAGACGACCCCTGAAAAGTCCGTGTCCTCATAATAAACACGCACCGGCAAAATGTGCTCGGTACCGTCAATCCGCCCTGTCAGATCGGGCCAATTTGTCTCGGTTTTTTTCTGGCTCATGGCTGCCTATTAGTCTTCATCATGTTCAAAGAGGGCCATCTGCGGCGCATTTGGATTATCCGGCACCGCCAAACCAAGGTGTTTGAACGCGATTGGCGTCAAGATTCGCCCGCGCGGCGTGCGTTGCAAATACCCGTTCTGGATCAAATAGGGCTCGACAATCTCTTCAATCGCATCCCGTGGTTCAGAAAGCGCTGCGGCAATGGTCTCAATCCCAACAGGACCACCACCAAAATTCAGGGCAATCTGCTTCAGATAGCGGCGGTCCAGACTGTCAAAGCCAGCACTGTCGACCTCCAACTGCCGCAAGGATCGGTCAGCAAGCCCCTTATCAATCTCGGCATCCCCTGCCACAATCGCAAAGTCGCGCACACGGCGTAACAAACGTCCGGCAATACGCGGTGTTCCACGGGAGCGCTTGGCAATTTCTCGAGCACCAGTATCACTCATACCGATTCCCAACAGCCGCGCACCGCGCTTCACAATCAGTTCCAGCTCTTCCGGCGTATAAAACTCCAGACGAACCGGAATACCGAAGCGGTCGCGCAATGGCGTGGTCAGCAAGCCGATGCGAGTGGTCGCAGCAACCAGCGTAAACTTCGCCAGATCAATCTTCACAGACCGCGCAGCAGGCCCTTCACCGATAATCAGATCCAGCTGGTAATCTTCCATGGCCGGATACAGCACCTCTTCAACCGCAGGGTTGAGACGGTGGATCTCGTCAATGAACAGAACGTCCCGATCTTCCAGATTGGTCAGCAAAGCAGCAAGATCACCAGCCTTTGCAATCACAGGACCAGAGGTCGCACGAAAGTTCACACCAAGCTCACGCGCCATAATCTGTGCCAGCGTCGTCTTGCCAAGACCCGGAGGTCCAACAAACAACACGTGGTCCAGCGCTTCACTCCGCGCTTTTGCAGCACCGATGAAAACCTTCAGGTTCTCACGCGCCTGCGCCTGTCCGGTAAAGTCATCCAGCGTTTGGGGACGCGTTCCGCTATCAATTTCGTCACCCCGAATTTCCGGAGTAACAAGGCGATCCTCACCCTCATTCATTATGCAAGTTCCTTAAGGCCGAGGCGAATAAGTTTCTCAGCGCTCGCGTCTTCACCCGCTGCTTTCACAGCAGCTGCTACAGCAGCCGCAGCCTGAGCTGGCTGGTAACCAAGATTGGAAAGAGCCGAGACAGCGTCTGCCACCGGACGGGATGCCACATTTTCCGCAACACTTTGGGAAACAGCGATCGTATCATCTTCAATAGAAGCAAACGCCGGTGCCTTATCTTTCAGCTCCGTCACGATACGTTCAGCAACGCGCTTGCCAACACCCGGCGCCCGCGTGATCGCGGTCTTGTCGCCCAGCGCAATCGCGTTCGCCACTTCAGAAGCCCGCATAATGCCCAAAATGCCCAGCGCAACCTTCGCGCCAACACCCTGAACCGTCATCAAAATGCGGAACCATTCGCGCTCATTATCCTCGGAAAAGCCGAAGAGTTTGATCATGTCTTCACGCACCATGGTCTCAATGGCGAGCACCGCAGCTTCGCCCACACGCGGCAACTGCTGCAACACGCGCGAGGGGCAATGCACCTGATAGCAAACCCCGTGCACATCCAGCAGCACAAAGTCATCGCCGTAACTGTCAACGACACCCTTGAGTTTTCCGATCATTTCAAACGCGCCTCCGCTGCGGCCAGACGGCCCGTTATACTACCTCTGTGGTGACTATGGCAGATCGCAATCGCCAGCGCATCCGCTGCGTCGTCCGAATTAAACGTCGCCTTTGGCATCAGCACCTTCACCATCATACGGATCTGTTCTTTATCAGCGTGCCCCGTGCCCACCACTGTCTTCTTCACCAGATTGGGAGCGTATTCTGAAACCACGAGATTATGTAGGGAGGGCACAAGCAGTGCGATCCCCCTCGCCTGTCCCAGTTTAAGCGTTGCTCCCGCATCCTTGTTCACAAACGTATTCTCAACGGCAGCCTCTGCCGGATCATAACGCTCAATCACCTCCTGCAAGCCAGTGTACAACTGCTTGAGGCGTTCTGCGAGGGAGTACTTGCTGTTGGATTGTATCGTGCCACTTGCGATAAAGCTGACGCGATTACCTTTGGCATCAATAATGCCCCAACCGGTGTACCTGAGACCAGGGTCCACACCCATGATTCGAATTGAATGATCCATAGAACAAACCGGTAACGAAAAATCGCCGAAGACGCTAGCCGCTAACTCCAACCAATCGCCTAATCCGCACAAATTCAGGAATAATCCACGCGTTCCGACAAAAGCTACTGGCAAGAACCCGCTATGATTGAAGCCTCGGCACCACACCCCACTTTTGGGTTGTGTCTGCACCCCAGAGCCATTCGTCTCACCGGTTTGAGGCACAGTTTTGTCAGATCAGCACTGAGAATGGTCCAATTACCTTGCCGTAGAGCTCATCGCCCAACGCTCCTGACTGCCACGCCTCCCGCCAGTTCATCCCCAACCACCACGCCAAATCCTAGTAGTTCTTCTTAGTTGCGGAGGAAAAGAGGCTTCCCTAAGCAAGGTCATTGAGAAATTCTCGACAATTCAGCCAATCGTCCCGATTGGAGGATGGCACCTTCGTAATTTATAATCCTTCCAACCAGATCGCCTTAACCCGACCTTCTTGAAGGTGCGCGCAACCACGGTACATGCCCGAAACTGTTGTGATGAGCCTGTCAGTTTTAAATGGAATTTGCAGATGAGCCAGAAACAGCGCTACATGAACGAAGACCGAAAGACACTCTAAACAGTCAACACAGCTTGCGGAACAGGTATAAACGCCGTAGCTTCCGCAATAATGCCCCTCGAAACAGACGAAAATCATATATTTATGCCAAAATCATCGCTCGACAAGATTGACCTGGAGATCCTCAAAAGCCTTCAGGAAGACGGACGCCTGACCAATGTAGAGCTGGCAGGCAAGGTTGCCTTGTCTCCCTCCCCGTGCCTGCGCCGCGTCAAAAACCTTGAAGACAGTGGCGTGATCAACGGCTATCAGGCATCCGTCAACCGCAAAACAGTTGGCCTTGGCATGACAGTTTTTGTTGAGATGCGCGTGGGCAAGCAAAGCAGAGCGCAGATCATGTCCATCATTGATCGCGTCACCTCCCAACCAGAGGTCGTCTCCTGCCACCTTGTCTCCGGTCAGTCCGATATCCTTGCTGAAATCGTTGTTCCAACACTGGAAGCCTACGACGTCTTCCTCTCTGACTTCCTGATGACACTCGACGGTGTCGAAGACGTGCGCTCCAACTTCGCGATCCGCACGCTCAAGGCAAACGGCCCGCTACCACTGCAACATCTGGAAGCTATCGTTGAAAACGATTAGACAGCAACAGCCCTACGGGGCATCGTTGTTCTTGCTCTTGCCAGTCACGATCTGCGCCATGCTGACAAGTTCGGAGATCCGCTCCTGAAGAAAGTTGCTGTTTTGAGCGATAAGCAGCATCTGCCGTTGAACAAGGCAAAACAGGTAGGCACCAACACAAAGCCCCAATCCCAGGATGGAGAGGGGCTGTCCCAGTGAGACAAGCCCGATGTAGAGCAGTGGCGGGAAAACCGTCACCGTGACCGAACACAGCGACACCCACCAGTCTCCCTTATGAAACCCATTGATCGGCATCGTCAGGATCGCCGTGGTCGCAAGCAGGCATCGCTCCTTCATGGTTCGCGCAATGTTCACCGCCTGCCGCAGATACAGCGCCGTCAGTAAACCAGCAACGGCAAGCACATAGGGCGCGCTCATAACGCAGAACCCATAGGCCCGCACAACCAGAGGCGCCCTCTCCTCCCACACACCGGAAGGTGTTTCCAGCACCGCTCCAATCACCAGCAGAGCCGCATAGGCAATCGCAAGCAGATGCAGTCGCCATGCCGAGTCAATTGCATGTTCGATCACACGAACCTTATCGCTTTCTTCACTCACCAGCCTGCCTCAACCAAAATCCTGACCACAAAAGCGTTTCACAGTGCACCCATGAAGCCAACTCCATTGAAATCAGGGGCGAACCTCCACAAGCAGGTGGGCAAAAAAAAGGCGGCACGCAAAACGCACCGCCTTTAAAGCTTGAACAGGAAGATGGCTTAGCCGAGCTTGGCCATGATTTCCTCAGAGATATCGAAGTTAGAGAAGACGTTCTGCACGTCATCATCATCTTCCAGCGCATCCATCAGCTTCATGATGGTGCCAGCTTTCTCTTCGTTCACTTCCACAAGGTTCTGCGGCTTCCAGATGGTCTTCACAGACTCAGCTTCGCCCAGCGCCTCTTCCAGTGCCTTGGAAACCTCGGAAATATCTTCGAAAGCACAAATGATGGTGTGGCCATCTTCATCGCTCTCGACATCATCAGCACCAGCTTCAATGCCTGCTTCCATAACAGAGTCCGCATCACCGGCTTCAGGCTTGTAAACAAGCTCGCCAACACGATCGAACATGAAGGAAACAGAACCCGTTTCACCCATAGAGCCACCGTATTTGGTGAAGTAGGAGCGCACATTCGCAGCAGAGCGGTTTTTGTTGTCAGTCAGCACTTCAACAATAATCGCGGTGCCACCTGGGCCATAACCCTCATAGCGGATTTCGGTATAATCAGCAGCATCACCCCCCTGAGACTTTGCAATCGCGCGGGCAATGTTGTCCTTCGGCATGGACTGGGCCTTCGCGTTCTGCACAGCAAGGCGCAGGCGCGGGTTTTTTTCCGGGTCAGGATCGCCCATTTTCGCAGCAACGGTAATCTCTTTGGAAAAGCGAGAGAACAGCTTGGAACGTACAGCATCCTGCCGTCCCTTGCGGTGCATGATATTTTTGAATTTTGAATGTCCGGCCATAGGTCTTCCCGGCTTGTGTTTAGAATAAAACGTAGGGCTCAAAGGAGCGCTCACCAAGCCGCTGATAGCTTGGACAGCGCTCTCCCCGACAGGAATGTCGCATAACGTCGAGCCAATTTGTTGAAAGCTTATAAGACGCTTACACGACAAAATCCAGAGCAAGAAGCCGCCAGATACAATGCGGCCTCACTCTTCCTCACCATTCACCGTGCAACCAGCGCACATAATCAGGGTCAGCCGTTTGCTGCACTTGGCCAGAATGGCGGAATAATCTGCGACAAACGTCCGCCAATACGCACCGGCGAGACATTCTTGGCTAGGCCAGTACGATCATCCGTCTCAACAGCAACACCGCAGATCGTCGCCTCACCCAGCGCAGGCGTAAAGCGCGCACCATTCATTTTGCGCAGGAACCGGTTCACCGGCTCTTCCTTATCCATACCCAAAACAGAATCGTAATCACCGCACATACCCGCATCGGACATATAAGCCGTGCCACCCACCAAAACCTGATGGTCAGCAGTTGGAACATGCGTGTGCGTGCCAACAACCAGCGTTGCACGGCCATCGCAGAAATGACCCATCGCCTGCTTCTCACTGGTCGCTTCAGCGTGCATATCAATAATGACCGCATCAGCCATAGAGCCCAGCGGACAGTCAGCCAGTATTTTGTCCATAGCCGCGAACGGGCAATCCAGCGCATCCATATAGACGCGGCCCATCACATTCACCACCAGCACGTCAGCACCATTCCGGGCGCGGTAAAGGTTTGCCCCTTTACCCGGCGTACCTGAAGGATAGTTTGCCGGACGAAGCAACTGGTCCTGCCGTTCAATGTAAACAAGCGTATCGCGCTGATCCCAGATGTGGTTACCCGTGGTGACAACATCCGCACCCGCATCCAACACGTTTTCAAGAATCTCTTCTGTAATACCAAAGCCTGCTGCGGAGTTTTCGCCGTTCACAACGACAAAGTCCAACTGGTTGTCTTCAATCAGTTGAGGCAGTTCGTCAGTCACGGCATTGCGGCCAGCGCGCCCAACCAAATCACCAAGAAACAGCAGCTGCATCGATAATCCCTTTCAAGCGTACCCCCGAAACGCCCAGTCGGCTTTCTATCAGGATACGCACAAAACAATACGAAGAGCATGACGCGTCACTTCATAGGAGACGCAGACATGCTCCGCCGCGTATTCCCGACCTAAAGCTTTATGATGAAAGAATACGCGCACATCTTTTGGACCAAAGCAGACCCGCCTGTTTTAAAGCCAATCCCCCGAAAGCGCCAAAGCACCTGCGGATAAGGGAGGCCATAAAACAAAAGGCTCAGACATCACGCTGGTTTCCTAAACAGAAACGCTGATGCTTAAACCTCTGCAAGTCGCTCTAATCACTTGTTCTCAGGAGCCCACGATCAGTCAAAATGCCATCCAGCCGACGATCATGCGGTTCCATCGGAACCTCTTCTACCTCTTGAACAGCAAATGCAACCCCAATCGCGGTCAGATCGGTAAGTTTTTCCAGCTCACTCAATGCACGATCGTAAAAACCTTTGCCGTAGCCGATCCGGTTGCAATTCCGGTCAAACGCCGAAAGTGGCACCAGTACAAAATTGGGATGCACCACCTCCGCCTCCGGCCCCGGCGCCATACTACCAAAGCTGGCAGGCACCAGCGGACCGTCCTTTTGCAAAAGACGGAACTCAAGATCATCACCAATAACAATCGGAAGACACAAGGAACATCCGGCCTGAGCAAGCGCATCCATCAAGGGCCGCGGATCAATCTCATCCCGAATAGGCCAGAACCCTGCAACCACAGACCCCGGCTCCACCTCAAGCTCGGCTACAAACTCAACAAGCTTAAGCGAATGCTCAATCCGCTCCACAGGCGAAAGCCTCCCCCGCGCAGAAAGCCCCGCTTTACGGACTGCCTTTTTGACCTCAACCAGCGATCCGGTGACATTCTCTGTTTTTGACAAGACCCACTCGTTTCCACTTGAATTTCCAAAGATTCCAGAAGGCATATTGCCATAGGCAGCGGGGAAAAAGAAAGCCTCCTCAACGCCACCTACTCTCGGCACTTATAGATGAAGGGTGGAAATACCCGTTAGGGAGGGCTAGTTTCCCAAAGCACACATCATTTATTGAGAGAGCCTTTGCAACGTATCATCATCACTGGCACAAACGGTGCAGGCAAAAGCCATTTAGCCCAGCGCTTTGCAACACAGCGACCAGACCTGCCGGTTACCTCATTCGATTCAATAAAACTAACGCAAAACTGGGTTCAGCGATCAGAACCCGAAATCGAACAAGCACTGCTCAGCGCAATTGCAAAGGATACATGGGTTCTTGAAGGTGGCCCGAGCCTGCTCCATCACGCTTTACCCAGAGCAGACTGCGTCATCTGGCTAGATCCTCCTGAATGGATCAGAGCGTGGCAGCTGCTCTCCCGTCCTTGGCGACATATGGGAAAAACGCGACCAGAATTACCACCCGGCAACATTGATTGGCCTTGGCAACAATACCGCTTTGCCTTCCACGCCCTCAAAAAGCGCAGAGCAATGCGCAACAATATTTCATTGCAACTAAGCCGTCAGCAAGATCTATTGGTCCACCATATCCGATCAAGAAACCAGCTGAACCAAATAGTCTGCGAATTGGCGTTGTCTGCGCCCCAAGGCTAAAATCGAAGCTGACAGAAAGAAAGGCCGAGTATTTAACCCATCATCAACGGTCTCGTTTTGGAAGCCAACTTCTGACGCGTTAGATAGCAGTAGCACCTCTTTCTTGCGCTAATGTCATCACCCTAATCTAGCGCGAGAAAGTGCTGCTCTAACCGCCAATAATATTCACCCGGGTGCCATCACCGTCCTGGACCGCCAAAGTGCAACCAGTCAAGATACCGTCTGCGTTAGGGCAAGAAAAGGGGCCGACCGATAGGTTTACATTTTGATTGCCAAGGGTGCCTGTAACAATCGCTCCCTGATCGCGGGTTGAGACAAACTGCATTGATAAGGACCCCGAGGTTCTATCACTACAGGTAACAAGAATTGTGTTATAAAGATTGTCTACATTTCCTTGACAGGTGCGACCGCTGCTCCCCCTAAGGGTCAAGTCACCGCCCACCACTTGGCCGGTGAAGGTCTCGCTCCCACTTTCCAACTGTCCTGTGACATCTGCTTGGGCCCATTCGCTGCCTCCCAAACCAATACAGCCAGCTAGAAAGCCACCAAGACAACAAACTTTAATGATACCAAGAGTATTCATGAGCAAAACGCCTGATTGTTATTGTTTTATTGGGCTCTTTAGGCGTTGATATCTCAACAATTCAATAAACAATTTGATCAAAAGGCCTTCTTTTCAGAAGCCCATAAGCAATTGCATGAAAATCTCATTGCACCCCACCAATCATCAAGGTTAGGCATATCCGCTCAGTAAACCAGCTGAACCAAATTTTCCGAGAATGAGTGTTGTCTGCGTCTCAAGGCCAAAACCAGCGCTGACAAAAAGAAAGTGCGTGCCACAACAGCCGTTGGAGAATGTGCAATCCCGGAGAACCTACTATGTAGGTGGGCGCCGTGTCCCCAAGCCCACGAGCGAGGGAAGGAACAGCTCCCTAAGGAATGCGTAAGGCCCCGGGGATATGTGTCTCCTGACGAACAGCGCAGCAACGCAATGGCTGATATAGGCCAGGGCGGGTGGAATTACCAGCCCTCATGAGTCGTCCCTGTTAAAATTGATCGGAAGCTGTCAGAAACCAGCCCGAAAGTTCATAAGATGCCCCCGGACTTAAGCCGTGCTTTCTTCTTCCTCGCGCAGCTCATTGTCGATGTCAGTGCCGAGTTTTTCAATCTTGTCTGCGCTCTCCAGCAGACGAGTCACAATTCTGGCTTCCTTGTCGCGGTGCTCTTCCTCAAGCGCTTCAATACGGCTCAAGAAGCGCTGTTCCTGCGCTGCCAGACGTTCCTCGACAGAAGCCTCCGCTTTACCAAGCTCTTCGATGCGCGCTTCAGCAGCCTTGAGCTTACGCTCGACCTCAGCAAGGTGATCAGTCACCATGATGCCTGCCATCACGGTTAAGCGCTGGTCGCCGATCTCTCCGAAGTTCTCTCTCAGGCTGTTGATGCTGTCGTCAAAACGCTGAGCAAGACCGAGGAGACGCTCTTCCTCGCCATCGTCACACGCCATACGAAAGCTGCGATCATTGATTGTTACTGTAATCTGCGCCATTGATCTCAGCTCTCCTGTCCTTCGAGAACAGTACGAATGGATTCCATGGCAGCAACAAGGCGACGCGAGACATCCTTGTTGACATCTTCAAGTCGCGAACCATGCGCCTCAGCCTGGTCAAGCTTGGCAGCAAGCTGCGTGCGATCCTCGCCAATTCTCTGCAAGTCGTTCTCTAACGCATCAATGGTTTTGTCACGGGACGTCCTGCGATGAAGCGCTCCTTCAAGCTTCGTGATGGAGGCAGTAATACGATCCAGCGCCTGATCCAGATCTTGCCCACTATCCATCTTCACCTCTGACATCTACCTGTATCCATACTCACCATAACATCAGTCACCACCCAAAATGGCAAACCGACCCTATCCCGTCTAGGGAAGAGGAAGACAATTATCCATCAGCACAGGGGAATCGTCGACCGTTATTCACACCATATCTTAGGAACAGGCGAGAACCACCTCTTTTATCAGCACTAACTGAACTGAAAAACGCATAGGACCCGGAATTCCCCCCGACGCAACATTCATGAACAAAATGCATGCAGCGCCACCACAAAAATCTAATCTAGCCGTATTTTACGCTAAGCAAATTCCCTCACTCAGTAGACCTTGGCAACATAACTTATGTTAACAAATGCTATTCAAAACTCAAAAGGGCTCAACTTACGCAATAAACGGCTTCCGAGGAGCTCAGTTTCATTGACTCAACTCTCTGACCTGCTATGTCTCCTTCCGTTATTCGTTCGTAGACAACTGCCAATTTGCATTAGTCTGGGGCAAAGACTATGGCAACTGTCGTCGAATTTACACTAGCTAATAGTAAAGAACCGGCTGCCCATCCGGGTCGACAGCGGGAATATGATGACCGACCTCGAAAAGCACTCTCGCATGGCGAATGCGATACGCTTTCTTTCAATGGACGCCGTTGAAAAAGCAAAATCTGGCCACCCTGGACTTCCGATGGGTGCAGCTGACATCGCAACGGTCCTGTTTTCCAAATTTCTGAAATTTGACCCAAACTCCCCGAAATGGGCTGATCGCGACCGTTTTGTGCTCTCCGCCGGGCACGGATCAATGCTCCTGTATTCCACTCTCTACCTTCTGGGATACGAAGACTTCCCTATCGAACAGCTTCAGCAGTTCCGCCAGCTCGGCGCACGCACATGCGGGCACCCTGAGTATGGCCATGGCGCAGGTATCGAGACCACCACTGGTCCTCTCGGTCAAGGCCTTGGCAACGCTGTTGGCATGGCAATCGCTGAGCGCATGCAGGAAGAGCGCTTCGGCAAAGATCTGGTAAACCACTACACCTACGTTCTGGCAGGTGATGGTTGCTTGATGGAAGGCATCTCCCAGGAAGCGATTTCACTGGCAGGCCACCTCAAGCTGAACAAGCTGATCCTCATCTGGGACGACAACGGTATTACTATTGATGGCTCCGTTGATATTGCGGACAGCACCAACCAGATTGCACGCTTCAATGCATCCGGCTGGAACACCATCGCAGTGGATGGTCATGATCCAGAAGCAATCGAAGCTGCCCTGACAGAAGCTCAGAACAGTGACAAGCCAACAATGATTGCGGCCAAGACCACAATCGGCTTCGGTTCTCCAAGCAAGTCCGGCACCAACAAAGTGCACGGCTCCCCTCTGGGTGCAGACGAAATCGCGGCAACCCGCGAAGCACTCGGCTGGTCCGCTGAGCCGTTTGAAGTACCAAGCGACATTCTTGATGCATGGCGCATCTCAGGTCTGCGGTCTGCAAACGCGCGCAAAGAATGGGAACAGCGTTTCAACGAAGCCAACGCGGAACTGCGCGGCGAGTTCGAACGCCGGAACCGTGGCGACCTGCCAGCCGGCTTTGACGCAGCAATCGACGCCTACAAGAAAGAGCTTGCAGAAACCCAGCCAAAGACTGCGACCCGTAAGGCGTCACAGGCTGTTCTGAAAGTGATTACAGGTGTTGTGCCTGAAACCATCGGCGGCTCAGCTGACCTGACCGGTTCCAACAACACCAACACCGAGTTTACGCCGCCAATCACCCCGGACGACTTCTCCGGCCGTTTCATCCACTGGGGCATCCGTGAACACGGAATGGCTGCAGCAATGAACGGTATGGCACTGCATGGCGGACTTATCCCCTACTCTGGTGGCTTCCTGATCTTCTCCGACTACTGCCGTCCGTCTCTGCGTCTGGCAGCCCTGATGAAGCAGCGTGTCATCCACGTGATGACCCACGACTCCATCGGTCTGGGCGAAGATGGTCCAACCCATCAGCCTGTGGAACACTTCGCGGCTCTACGTTGTATTCCGGATCTGTTGTTCTTCCGCCCAGCGGACATCACAGAGACCCTGGAATGCTGGCAGCTGGCAATGAAAGCCGCTGATAATCCTAGCGTTTTGGCTCTGACCCGTCAGGACCTGCCGTCCCTTCGCCCTCACTACGAAAGCGAAAACCTGTGTGCCAAAGGCGCATACGTCATTGCTGACTGTGAAGAAGAAGCGACCGTCACCTTGTTCGCATCCGGCTCCGAAGTTGAGATCGCAGTGGAAGCGAAAAAAGAGCTCGACGGCAAGGGAGTTGCCACCCGCGTGGTCTCCGTTCCTAGCTTCGAACTCTTTGAGCAACAATCTGACGCATACAAGAATTCCATTATTGGTGGTAGTCCAGTGAAGATCGCTGTTGAAGCGGGCGTTCGTATGGGCTGGGATCGCTTTGTCGGTTCCGATGGTGGATTTATCGGCATGACAGGCTTCGGAGCTTCAGGCCCATACAAAGAGCTCTATGAGCATTTCGGGATTACTGCCGATGCAGTGGTCCAAGAGGCTGAAAAGCGCCTTGGCGATAGCGATAACGCCTAAAGCTGATGATACGAAGCTTCTGGCTCCTCTCAGCCAGAGGCCTCTCGGAAGACGGCCGGCAAGAGCTGGCAGAATATAAAAACGCGGGCGTTCTGAAACGCCCTATCGAAAGAGGTTCTTAAATGGCAGTCAAGGTAGCCATCAATGGCTTTGGTCGCATTGGTCGTAATGTTCTTCGCGCAATCATTGAATCCGGTCGCACCGACATTGAAGTTGTAGCAATCAACGACCTCGGCCCAGTAGAAACAAACGCACACCTGCTGCAGTTTGATTCCGTACACGGCAAGTTCCCTGCAAAAGTGACAGTAGACGGCGACACCATCGACGTTGGCCGTGGCCCAATCAAAGTAACTGCAGTCCGTGACCCTAAAGAATTGCCTTGGGGTGAAATGGGTGTAGACATCGCGATGGAATGCACCGGCATCTTCACCGCAAAAGAAAAAGCTTCCCTGCACCTGGAAGCTGGCGCAAAGCGCGTTCTGGTTTCTGCTCCTGCAGCAGGCGCTGACAAAACAATCGTTTACGGCGTAAACCACGACACCCTGACTTCTGAAGATCTGGTTGTTTCCAACGCGTCTTGCACCACCAACTGCCTGTCCCCTGTTGTATCTGTACTGGACAAGGCTGTTGGCATCGAAAAAGGCTTCATGACCACCATTCACTCCTACACTGGTGATCAGCCTACTCTCGACACAATGCACAAGGATCTGTACCGCGGCCGCGCAGCAGCTCTTTCCATGATCCCAACCTCTACTGGTGCTGCAAAGGCTGTTGGCCTTGTTCTGCCTCAGCTGGCTGGTAAACTGGACGGTGTTGCAATCCGCGTACCTACTCCAAACGTTTCCGTTGTTGACCTGACCTTCACCGCGAAGAAAGAAACTTCCGTTGAAGAAATCAACGCAGCAATCCGCGCTGCAGCTGACGGTGAACTGAAGGGCGTTCTCGGTTACACCGACGTGCCAAACGTTTCCATTGACTTCAACCACGACCCACACTCCTCCATCTTCCACATGGACCAGACCAAGGTCATGGAAGGCACAATGGTTCGTATTCTCACCTGGTACGACAACGAGTGGGGCTTCTCCAACCGCATGGCAGACACTGCTGTAGCGATGGCAAAGCTCATCTAATCAGAAAGGGGCCGCTGAGAAGCGGCCCTTTTTTCTCACATATACCAGTGCGGAGTGATCCAATCCCTGAGCCGCACCATTTAGTGCGAAGACTCCCATAGATTTGATCACGAACTCCGCAAAGTCTTTCTGTAAAGAATTCGACCAGCATAAGGTCACAGACAGAGATTCCGGAGATTTTTATGTCTTTCAAAACTCTTAGCGACGCCGAACTTTCCGGCAAACGTGTTCTGGTCCGTGTAGACCTCAACGTCCCGATGAAGGATGGCAAAGTAACCGATGCCACCCGTATCGAGCGTGTCCTGCCAACCATCCGCGAAATCTCCGAGGCTGGCGGCAAAGTCATCCTTCTTGCGCACTTCGGCCGTCCAAAAGGCAAAGCCGTCGCAGAAATGAGCCTTGCCCCTGTTGCAGGCCCTGTTGCAGACCTGCTTGGCAAACCAGTTGCTTTCGCCAATGACTGCACCGGCGACGTTGCAAAAGCTGCTGTTGATGCAATGGCTGACGGCGACGTTCTGCTTCTGGAAAACACCCGCTTCTACGCTGGTGAAGAAAAGAACGACCCTGAATTCGCAAAGGCACTCGCTGCAAACGGCGATCTGTACGTAAACGACGCGTTCTCCGCAGCACACCGCGCCCACGGTTCCACCGAAGGCATTGCAAAGCTGCTTCCTGCATTCGCAGGCCGCACCATGCAGGCAGAGCTGGAAGCACTCGGTTCCGCACTCTCCACGCCAGAGCGTCCTGTTCTGGCAGTTGTGGGCGGCGCAAAGGTTTCCTCCAAGATCGACCTGCTCGAAAACCTCGTGTCTAAAGTGGACATCCTGGTCATCGGCGGCGGCATGGCAAATACCTTCCTCGCAGCAAAAGGCGTGAACGTCGGCAAGTCCCTGTGCGAACACGATCTGGCTGACACAGCAAACCGCATCATGGCGGCAGCTGAAAAAGAAAACTGCGAAATCGTTCTGCCAACAGATGCAGTTGTTGCCTGGGAATTTGCAGCCAACACCAAGAACGAAACTGTTGCTCTCGACGCTATCCCGGCTGACGCAATGATGCTCGACGTTGGCGCAGCCTCCATCGAAGTTGTGAAAGCAAAGATCGACGAAGCTAAGACTCTCGTTTGGAACGGTCCTCTCGGTGCATTCGAAATCGCACCATTCGACAAGGCAACCGTTGCAGCAGCCCAGCACGCAGCAGCGCGCACCAAAGAAGGTAAGCTGAAAACTGTTGCTGGTGGCGGTGACACCGTTGCAGCGCTCAACCACGCAAAAGCGAGTGAAGATTTCTCTTACATCTCCACCGCAGGCGGCGCGTTCCTTGAGTGGCTCGAAGGCAAAGCACTACCAGGCGTTGTTGCACTGGAAGCTTAAAACAGCGATTCCTTAGATAAATCCAGATTGAGGGGCCTTTTTGGTCCCTCATTTCGTTTTATTCTCGCTTTTGCCTAGAATTTGACACTTCCTCTTGAAAAAGAGAGCAAGACGCTGTTTAGAACTTATCCCAATGAATGGGCCAGAGGCTTGGCGTAGGTTACACTATAGCCATGATCTCTTTTTATCGGAATTTTACTAGGAGCAAACTCTGTGCATCCGCGTCTGTATCTTGTCACCCCGCCTACCTTTGACCTCGACGAATTCGAAGGGCAACTCAAACAGGCTTTGGACGGTGGCGACATTGCGAGCTTGCTAATCACCATGCCGGACGCAAACGAAGGTGACCTGCAGGCCGCTGCAAAGCGGCTTGTCCCATTGGCACAGGCCAACGACGTTGCTGTTCTGATTGAAAACAACACCCAGATCATGGGCCGCTCCGGCGCAGATGGCCTGCACGTTTCCGGTTCTGACAAAGATCTGGAGGAGGCCATGCAGTCCTTCTCGGAAGATCGCATCATCGGTCACGCAGGCATCAAGACCCGGCACGAGGCTATGGTCGTTGCATCTATGGGCGTCGATTACATCTTCTTCGGCCTGCTTTCACTCAATCAGGAAGAAGAGCCACATCGCAAATCACTGGATTTCGGCAGTTGGTGGTCTGAGGTATTTGAAACGCCATGTGTCGTGCTGGCGGGCACCTCGGTTTCCTCAATTGATACTGCAGCGCAAACCGGCGCTGAATTTGTAGCAGTACGCGAAGCTGTCTGGAAACACCCTGAAGGGCCAAAAGTGGCCGTTGAGCAGGCCAATAAAATCCTCTCAACGCACGAACTGGCCGAAGCTGAGGACTAATCTCTTGAAGTTGTCTGGTTCTATAAAACTCGTAACTGTCACAGCAATGACCTGCCTGCTCGGAGTGCAGGGCATCGCTGTTGCGCAAACAGATCCGAGCAGTGGAACCATTCCTCAAGGCGCTGGAACTGCTGATCCGTACAATCCAAACGGAACACGGCTTCTGCCGTCTACACTTTCAAGACCACCGATCCTGCCTCAGACCACCCCAACGCCGGAGACCGTCGAAGGTGATCCGGCATATGGTGCGTTTCAGCGCGGCTGGTACCTGACAGCGCTCTCGCTAGCCACAAAGCAAGCAGAAGCAGGTATCACCAGCTCAAAAACTTTGCTCGGTGTTCTTTACGAAACCGGCAGGGGTGTCCCACAGGATCTGGAGCTGGCCGCCAGCTGGTACGAGCTTGCCTCCGACGATGGTGACCCACAAGCAGCCTTGCGCCTTGGCTTGCTCTATCTGTCCGGCGCAGGTGTTGAGACTGACAAGAAAAAGGCAGCCGAGCAGCTTGAAAAAGCGGCGGCAGCCGATATTCCGGAAGCGCTCTACAACCTCGCCCTCCTCCATCAGGAAGGCCGGGTGCTCCCCAATGACCCCGAGCAAATCAAGACACTGCTGGAACGAGCCTCTGAAACCGGTGACACCGACGCCATGCTGGAGCTTGGCATCTACCTGAAGGATGGCCCGGATGAAATCCGCGATGACCGCCGCGCCGCGTTCTGGATGGGCCGTGCCGCCCGCCGCGGGCTGGTTCCTGCTCAGATCTACTACGGTACTCTGTTGTTTAAGGGCGAAGGCGTTGTTCCCAACGAGGCGGAAGCTGCCGACTGGTTCGAGCGCGCTGCAAGCAAGGGCAACCCGATTGCCATGAACCGCCTTGCCCGTATGTACGCCAATGGCCGCGGCCGTCCGGTTGATCTGGTCGAAGCCTCCGCATGGCAGTTCCATGCTGGCCGGCAAGGCATTCTCGACAGTACCCTCGAAGAAATGTCCAACTCACTCTCTTTGGAGCAGCAAGAACAGGCAAGCAAACGCGCAGCAGAAATCGGAGTTAAAATCGGCGCAGCACCAGTCCTCCAGGCAGAGCAATAGCCACCCCCAGATTCCACCCGTGATAATGATCGGGCTGTGGAAACATGGGCTAAACCAGCTCTGGACACGCAATGCGCTCTTTTTCCTTGAAAATCGCGTGAAATTATGTTGCACAGACCGCAAGATAGGCTGCGACCCTAGGCTCAGCGCCAATCCGTGTCGGCCTCTGCTAAAGCGTACACCCGAAAAGTCGAAAACCGGTTTTCGCATCGGGATACGTATGGAAACAAAAGTTTGGAATATGACGCGTCACAATCGAAGAACGCGCCATCTTCTGAACAGATCAAACTGATTGGTAGTTCTATGAAACTCAATGGCAACGAAATTAAGCCAGGTCACGTACTTATGCACCAGGACACACTTTGGGCAGCAGTTAAAGTCCAGCACGTGAAGCCGGGTAAAGGCGGCGCTTTCGCTCAGGTCGAAATGAAAAACCTGCTCGACGGCCGCAAGCTGAACGAACGCTTCCGCGCAACCGAGTCCGTTGAGCGCGTTCGCCTTGAGCAGAAAGACTTCCAGTTCCTCTATGAAGAAGGCGAGATGCTGGTATTCATGGATAACGAAACCTACGAGCAGCTGGAACTCCAGAAAGAATTCGTTGGTGAGCGCGCAGCATTCCTGCAGGACGGCATGACCGTGACTGTAGAACTGCACGAAGAAAAGCCAATCGGCATTTCCCTCCCAACCCACGTCATTCTGGAAATCGTTGAAGCAGACGCAGTTGTAAAAGGCCAGACCCAGTCTTCCTCTTACAAGCCAGCAGTTCTTGAAAACGGCGTACGTTGCATGGTGCCTCCGTTCATCACTTCCGGTGAGAAGATCGTTGTAGACACCGACACTGTTGAATACGTGCGTCGCGCAGAGAAATAATTCAAAAACAATAAGAATGAGGCAGCGTACGGCTGCCTCATTACCCATTCAGGAACGGTGAAAATAAAATGGCACGTACGGCCCTTCTTAACGTAATGGTCCAGGCTGCGACAAAAGCCGGTCGCTCTCTGGCACGGGACTTCGGCGAAATTGAAAACCTGCAAGTATCCCGCAAGGGCCCAGGTGACTTTGTCTCCCAAGCAGATCACAAAGCAGAAAAGATCGTTCGTGATGAACTCCAGAGAGCACGCCCGACCTACGGCCTGCTGATGGAAGAATCCGGCGAGATCGAAGGCACTGATGGTCAGCACCGCTGGATCATTGACCCGCTCGACGGAACCACAAACTTCCTCCACGGTATTCCGATCTTCGGCGTATCCATCGCTCTGGAACGTGCAGGTCAGATCGTGGCAGCCGTGATCTACAACCCGATCATGGACGAGCTTTACACCGCAGAAAAAGGCTCCGGCGCATTCTGTAACGACCGCCGCCTCCGCGTTGCTGCTCGTAAAGACATGACTGACTGCCTCATCGGCACCGGCATTCCATTCATCGGCGTGGGCGACCATGGCCGCGCCCTGAAGGAAATGCGCCACGTCATGGGCGAAGTTGCAGGCATCCGCCGCGCAGGTGCAGCTGCACTGGATCTGGCATGGGTTGCTTCTGGCCGCCTTGATGCATTCTGGGAAAACGGTCTGCATCCATGGGACATGGCAGCAGGCATTCTACTGGTTCGTGAAGCTGGTGGTTTCGTCTCTGACGGCAACGGCAAGGACAACATGTTCGAATCCCGCTCCATCATTGCAGGCAACGAGTTCACCCATCTTCAGCTCCGTGAGCTTCTGGCAAAAGCCAAAGCGTAAATGCTGACAGGCTGGACCAACAGGTCCAGCTCTCAAAAAACATTAAAAGCAGCTTGCACCGGACCTCCCGGCAAGCTGCTTTTTTATTGGCTCGAGCACACTCACTCCGGCTCCCACGAAAACTCAAACGCTATTTTTCTGCATCAAGAACTGACAATTTCCGGCACTCAGACCACATGTTACAAACTGGCACTCCTATTCTCGTCCCTCTTGGCAGGCACGTTTTCGGGGAAGTCAGAACATGATCAATTTCGATGCGCTCAGGGCCTCTAGCACCCGCACCAGTCCCTACCAGTATATCATCAGCGAAAATGTAATCACCAAGGAACAAGCCGCCGAGGTGCGCAGGGACTACCCCAACATCAAACAGACCGGATACCTGCCCCTGTCCAAACTGGAGGCCACAGGTGCCTTCAAGCGGTTGATCGACGACCTGCAAAAGCCGGAACTGGCGGAAATTCTCTCAGATAAGCTGGGGCTGGACCTGATGGACAAGCCCCGCATGATCACCGTCCGCCGCCTCTCCAAACACGGCGATGGCCGCATCCATAACGACTCCAAGTCCAAAATCTGCACAATGCTGATCTACCTGAACGAAGACTGGGACAATGCAGAGGGCGGCGCCATCCGCGCCCTTAACGGCAAAACCGACATGGACGACTACGCCGAGGAAGTCTCACCCCTCGCCGGCAACGTGTTCGCCTTCAAGCGCTCCGAATCCAGCTGGCACGGCCACCCCTCCTTCAAAGGCGAACGCTACGTGGTCCAAACCACCTTCCTGATCTCGGAGGAGGAACGGGCCCGCAAGGAAAAACGCGGCGGCCTCCAGACAAAGCTAAAACGCCTGCTGCGCATCAACTGACCACATCGCCAGATGAACAAATCCGCCATCACTGCAGAATGTTCACCCCCAAAAAGGTTATCCATCAGATTCCAATGATGGTCCCTTGACCTCAAGTCGACTTGAAGTGGCACGGTAGCCGCCAAAACCTCATCAGGAAAGGCAAACCCGTGCTCACCACAAGTCTTCTACTCAACGCTATCCTGCTAGGAACTGGCGCAACAATCTTCATGGATCTGGTTGCTTGGGTGCGACTGCGTTACCTCGCAATTCCATCTCTGGATTACCGCTTGGTTGGCCGTTGGCTGCTATCCATGCCACGCGGACAAATACAGCACCAAAACATCATGAAGAGCCCTTCACAACCGTTTGAACGTTCCATCGGCTGGATCGCCCATTACGCCATCGGCATTGCATTCGCGTTCATTCTGCTTGCTATGACCGGACCAGTCTGGCTGCAAAACCCGACCATCCTGTTACCACTAATGATTGGCTTGCTCTCCCTCACCTTCCCCTTCTTCCTCATGCAACCAGCCTTCGGCTTCGGCATAGCCGCCGCCAAAACACCTGCCCCAAAGATCGCCAGAATAAGAAGCCTGATCGCCCATCTATCATTCGGGCTGGGTCTTTACCTCACCGGACTGTGCCTCAACCTGCTGTTGTCTTAAAAGGCAATGCAACAGCGAAATCAACATTGGGCCCGCCCAAAAGCCAACAAATTGAACCTGTCAGTTTGCGCCTCATTCGTTTTCTTAAAGTAGATTGCCCCAACGAGCGACCGTGAAACAGACAGGCGTTTGCAACGTGAGCACCATGCAAAAACCTTACCCAACCCTGCCAGAAGGGACACGCATTTATGCTACCGGAGACATTCACGGCCGGTACGACCTGCTGGAAGTCATGGGCAAAGCCATAGAAAGCGACCTGCAAAGCCGTCCAGTAAAAGACCCCGTTTCAGTCTTCCTCGGCGACTATATTGACCGTGGCCCTGACAGTAGAAAAGTCATTGAGTTCTTCATCAACCACCACCAGCGCACACCACGGCAAATCTGTCTAAAGGGCAATCACGAAGCATCGCTGCTGGGGTTTCTGGAGGACCCAGCTACGTTTTATCATTGGGAAGATCTGGGCGGCACCGAAACCTTACTGTCCTATGGTCTCTCTCAGCACGATCTCATGGGCTCCTCCGGTGCTGAGAGCATTCGAACCCTCTTCAAGGATAACCTGCCCAAGCCCCACGAAGACTTTCTCAAATCCCTGCAACTCCAGTACAGATGCGGTGACTACTTCTTCGTCCACGCTGGCATCCGCCCTGAAGTCCCGCTGGACGAACAAAGTCCGGAAGAACTCATGTGGATTCGCGGCCCCTTCCTCAATTATCAGGAGGACTTCGGCGTCTTCGTCGTCCACGGCCACACCCCTGTCGAACACATCGACCGCCGCACCAACCGGCTGGACGTGGACACCGAAGCCTACGCCTCCGGCCGCCTCACCTGCGCCGTGCTGGAAGGCAACAACATGAAGTTCATCACCGCCGCCACCGACGACTGGGACCTCTTCGACTTCATCCCGACGCACAAGTAGAGCGCAGCTAGTTCGAAAGCCCAGAAATCAAGCCACTGATCTTTTGATAGTGGTGGCGTTGCCATTCCTCGAGTGACTGATTTCGCTCATGCTCTACTTTTTTCCGAGTTTGCTCGAAAACACTAGCAGCCTTGTCATGCTCCACGATGACAACTCCATCTTCATCAGCCACAACAACATCACCGGTTCGAACCGAAATGCCCCCGCAGGTAACTGGGCCTCCCAACTCCCCAAGCTTGGCTTTCTTGCCCGGCTTCGGCACAATCCCACGCGCGTAAACAGGGAACTTCATCTCGCAGATCTCCGCTATGTCCCGAATGACGCCATCAATAATAAAACCCGCGATGCCCCGTTGCTTGGCAACAGCACAGACATTGCCACCCGCCACCGCAAATTTGTCATCACCGGCATCCAGAACCACAACCGAACCGCGTGGTGCTTCATAAATCGCCGCATGCATCATCAGATTATCACCGGCCTCACACCTCACCGTGAACGCTCTGCCAACCAACCTTGGGCCACCGGACCACAAGGGTCTGATTCCCCGATCCATAAATGAAGTCGGCTTTAAAAAATCCGCGTAATTGCAGGTCGAGAATTCCGAAAAAGCACTCAAATCAATCATGGCTATCGTCTTCTTTCTTTTCGCGTAAATGAGCAGTGCTCGGTCACAAAAAACCAACACGGCACCACCCTCATATTGTATACATATGAGTACAAAATAAGTTAGCGGGCGTATATACGCGAAATCTCAACAATACACAGAAGAAAACCGGAGGCTTTAGCCATAAGTTCAATGACATTTGGGATAAATAGCTCAAGCCATCCGCACTCAAATTCCGAGCAAGACACCCCCCACCATGACCACATCCCGCCGAAAACACGACATCAGGGGTGCGAAAATGCGGCTTATTTAAAAACTTACGGGTTTCTTGCCCAATCGCGGCGATTTGCGGTTTCCTATTGGCGGAAAATCGCGTTATCTAATAGCATCATTCACTATAAAGCGGGCTCTGCTTGAATGGCCTTGGCCAGACAAACGGAATTCGCTTTGCTTTAGATGTACGCAGGATAATGGCACGAGACTACGATCCCTACAGTCTGTCAAGCCCACAGGTCTACCTGTGGCGCATGATCATTTTTCTAGTCCTGGCGGGCTTCATCGCCTTCGTCTTGATTGGACAAATCACAGCAGCCTTCATGGCGAACCCGGCATTGAACGGCCTGATCGTGGGGGTCGCGACACTGGGCATCTTACTGTCATTTCGGCAGGTCCTGCGAATTTTCCCGGAAGTTTCATGGGTAAACGGCTTCCGCCTCGGCGATCCACGCCTTGAGGTCCGCCGCCCACCGGTACTGCTTGCGCCCATGGCAACCCTGCTTGGTAACAAAGCAGGCGATATGAGCATCTCGCCTTCCACCATGCGCTCCATGCTTGATTCCATCGGCATGCGCCTGGATGAAAGCCGCGAGATTTCCCGCTATCTCACGCGCCTGCTCATCTTCCTTGGGCTGGTCGGCACCTTCTGGGGCCTGATGCAAACCGTGAGCGCAGTGGCGACCACCGTCAGCACGCTCAACGCGGCAGGCGGCGATGCCAATGTGCTCTTTGAAGATCTGGTCTCCGGTATCACTGCGCAGATGACCGGCCTCGGCATCGCATTTTCCTCCTCCTTGCTTGGTCTGACCGGCTCCCTCGTTCTGGGCTTCCTCGACCTGCAAGCTGGACAAGCGCAAAATCGTTTCTATCAGGAACTGGAAGACTGGCTCTCCACCCTGACGGATATCGATCCGGACGAACTGGGCAGTGGCGCATCTGCCGATATTGCAGCAGACCTGCGCGTTACATTGGAAAAGCTGCGCCAATCCTTGGAGTCAAAGGGCTCCACGGAGGATGACGGCTCCAGCACTGCCATGAGCAAACTGGCCGAAGGCATTCAGGGCCTTGTCCAACACGTACGCTCTGAGCAGAAGATGATGCGCGAATGGGCCGAGGCCCAGTCTATGCAACAGCGCCGCATTGAACGCTTCCTGAAAACGCTCACCGCAGAGGTAGAGCGGGAGAAGGAATAAAGCATGGCAGGTGTACGCTCACGCAGGTCTCAAAACAACTCAGAGGATTACTGGCCGGGTTTCGTGGACGCCATGTCCGCACTCCTGCTGGTGTTCATCTTCCTGCTCTCCATCTTCATGATTGCGCAGTTCTTCCTGAGCCAGCAGCTGTCTGGCAGGGATAGGGTGCTCAATCGCCTCAACCAGCAAATCGCAGAGCTTACAGAGCTGCTCGCATTGGAAAAATCCAATGTGGGAGATCTGGAATCCACCATCTCCTCCCTGCAACTGGGTCTGGATCAAACCTCAGAAGAACGGGATCGTCTTCTGGGCTTGCTCAACGACCGTTCAGGACAGATTGACGAGGCAGGTGGCGCACTGGCCGCTCTTCAGGCACAGCTGGAAGGCGAACAACAGATCAGCGACAGGGCTCTGGCACAGGTAGAACTGCTCAACCAGCAGATCAGCGCCCTGCGCCGTCAGATTGCCGTGCTGGAAGATGCGCTGGAAGCCTCAGAAACCCGCGACAGAGAAAGCCAGACCCGCATTGCAGACCTTGGCAAGCGGCTCAACGTGGCCCTCGCCCAGCGCGTGCAGGAACTTTCGCGGTACCGCTCCGACTTCTTTGGCCGCCTGCGCGAAATCCTCGCCCAGCGCTCCGATATTGAAGTGGTTGGCGACCGCTTTGTCTTCCAATCCGAGGTCCTGTTCTCCTCCGGTGATGATGAGATCAACCCGCAAGGCAGGAGCCAGCTGGATATCCTCGCAAGCGCCATTATCGAACTTGAGGGCGAAATCCCGTCGGAAATCAACTGGGTCCTGCGTGTAGATGGCCACACCGATGCCCGCCCACTTTCCGGCACCGGTCGCCTGCGCGACAACTGGGACCTCTCAGCAGCCCGCGCAATCTCCGTGGTCAAGTACCTCATCGCCAGAGGCGTTCAACCAGACCGCTTGGTTGCAGCCGGTTTTGGCGAATACCAACCACTGGAAGCAGGCACCAGCAACGAAGCCAACGCCAAAAACCGCCGCATCGAACTGAAGCTGACTCAGCGATAACGGCAGCTCTCCAAAGTGCACTGAGAGAGGTGGTCCCGTTTATTTGGACAGTTGAGCGTGGTTTATAAGTGGATCCGCTCCAATTACGCAGCAGCTTGAGT
>CANLTN010000027.1:0-48955 GCA_947494035.1 uncultured Pseudovibrio sp.
CTCTTCAACTCCGAGGAATGCTCAAACTTCCTTCAAGCCGCAGGATACGCCTCACATTAAAAGCAAACCGCTTTAGTAGTATAATCCCCTCAGATTACGGGTAAAGCCGGACTTTATTTGCTTACCTGCCCAAATGGACCGAACGTGTATATTTGGGCGTTATGAAGAACAATGAGCGAACGATATAATGCTTGCCCAATTTTGTTATGGTGGGGAGATTACCCTCTAACTAGGAGGGTAATGACTTAGATAGAGAGTTTCTGGCTTCTTGGAGTCTTTCGTTTTCAGATCTTGAATTCATTAATGGCTACCGGCGTGCAGCGCGTTTGAGAATTGATCCTGTCAGTCCTCAATGTGCCACGAGTGTTCATATGATTGATCGCACCATCATCGGTGCCCATGGCGTCAGAAAGGGCTTGATGCTGACCTGGATTTCTGCACTGCAGCGAATGACTGATTTGTCCTGCAATCACTTGTATATCGCAGCCCTTTCCGGGAATGAAGCTTGCGGGTGCACAGCCTCTTAAACAGAGACCCAGCATGAATCCTTGTGAGATTTGGCCATGGTCTGAACAAGGCTCTCTATGGCAATGCCTTTTTCGAAGTCGATCAAGTGTCTGTCTTCGCCCTGGAGGCTTTTCAAAATCTCATTTACTTCAATGATCTTGAGATCGTTAAAGCCGAGGCCGTGGCCTGGGGCCGGGATGAAACGGTCGTATGGTGCGTGAGCCGGGCCTGCGAGGATGGCGGTGTAACCCTGCCCTGCGACATCGCCCTCAGCCTTATAGAGGTGCATTTCGTTCATGCGTTCCTGATCATAAGTGATGGACCCTTTAGAGCCGAAGATCTGTACTGCAATACGGCCTTTACGGCCCCACGCTGAGCGGTTGAGCTGGAGGGTGCCGTTGCCGCCGTTTTCAAGCTCAAACAGTACGGTCGCTGCATCATAGGTTTCTACAGCTTTATCGTTGCCTGCTGCGTCCTTGCGGGTCGCGTATGGCTTGGTCATATGGCACATGACTTTTGCGATGCTCAGGTCCAATGTCATGAGTAGCGACATGGTGTGAACACCAAAGTCATCCAGTGCCCCAAAGCCGGAGGCTGCGCTGCTTTTGAGGCCCCATTCGTCATCCGGATTAGCCATGAAGTCTTCGTCCATTTCAAGACGGACCTGTAGCACTTCTCCAATTTCGCCTGCATTCAACAGGTCGCGGATGCGGCGCATCATGGGGTTTTGGATGTAGTTGTATCCCAGATACGTTTTTTTGCCGGATTTGCGGGAGGCTTCCAACATCTTCTGGGCATCTTCAAAAGAAGGTGCCATTGGCTTTTCGCAGTAGACGTGCTTGCCAGCTTCCAGAGCTGCGATTGCCATTTCCGGGTGAAACTCATTCGGAGTGGTAATCGAGATAATGTGAATTTCCGGATCTGCCAGCATATCACGCCAGTTGCTCGTGGACTTGGCGAAGCCAAAGTCTTTTGCGCGCGCTGCTGCCAGCTCTTCATTCACCTCAGCAAGCATCACCAATTCTGGCTTCAGCTCACCACCAAACACACCGGAAACGGCATTCCATGCCAGAGCATGACATTTACCCATGTATCCGGTTCCAATCAGACCTACGCCGATTTTTTCCATCTCAGTAATCCTGGAAGTGCCCCTAGACTAGAAGTTCACTCGAATAGAACGAGCTTTGAGGTGGGGCATTGAAGAAATGAAGGAGCGGCACGATTGGGTAATGCCGCTCCTCAATGTGTTATTGAACAGCCTATAAGTTGCGTATACCCGCCCCGAAAACCGATCGGTGATTTTCGAGAGTAAACATCACACAGTGCCGCCCAATGATGCCTCCAGACTGGCAAGTTCCTGCCCGCCTGCCATGAGATCTTGTAGTTCCTCAGCGGTGATTTCGCCCTTCTTCGCGGTGCCGAGGGTTTTGCCCCTGTTCAGCACTGTGAAGCGATCTCCCACTGCCATGGCGTGGCGTACGTTGTGCGAAATGAATACGACCCCAACACCCTTTTTGCGGACTTTGTCCATGGTCGAGAGTACGTTTGAAGTCTGGCGCACACCAAGAGCAGAGGTTGGCTCGTCGAGGATGAGGACCTTGGCGCCGAAATAAACGGCGCGTGAGATTGCGACTGTCTGGCGCTCCCCACCGGACAATGTGCCCACGGCCTGATCCGGTTCGCGCAGATTGATGCCCATCTTGGACATTTCTTCCATAGTGATCTGGTTGGCGTACTTATGGTCGAAATATGAGATTGGGCCGAACTTCTTGACTGGCTCACGGCCAAGCCAAAAGTTGCGGGTGATGGACATGAGCGGGATCATCGCCAGGTCCTGATGCACTGTTGCGATGCCTGCATTCATAGCATCACGTGGGCTTTCAAAGACTTGCTTTTGACCATCAACGACAATCTCGCCCTTGCTTGGTTTATGCACTCCGGACATGGTTTTGATGAAGGTGGATTTACCTGCACCATTGTCACCAAGCAGACAGTGCACTTCGCCGGGCATGACAGAGAAGGAAACACCGGCCAAAGCAATGACGGAGCCAAAGTGCTTTTCGATGTTCTTCATCTCAACAATAGGTGTCTGCATGATCAGCGTTCCCCTGTTACGCGCTTGCGGATCATGTTGTTAAACAACACCGCGATCAGCAGCATGGAACCAAGGAAGACCAGATACCAGTCTTGATCGATATTAGTATAGCTGAGGCCAATCAGCACCATTCCGAAGATGATGGAGCCGAAGAAGGCACCAATTGCAGAGCCGTAGCCGCCTGTCAGCAAACAGCCACCGATTACCGCAGCAATGATTGCCTCAAACTCTTTTTGGAAACCACGGCGAGCATCTGTCGAGCCAGCATCCATGACGGTCAGGATTGCGACCAGAGCTGCACAGCATGCGGTGAACATGAACAGGTACATCTTGACCTTTCGCACTGGCACACCGGAGTTGCTTGCTGCATTGCTGTCGCCACCGGCTGCAAAAATCCAGCTGCCAAACGGTGACCGAAGCAGAACCCAGGTAGCCAGAAGAGCCAGAAGGCTAAACCAGAGAATATCGACGGGGATGCCGTCTACTTTGGGCTTGCCGGACTTGAAGGTGTCGATCCAGCCAGCTTCAGCCAACCAGTAGAACAGTGGTGTGAATGCCTCCCCACTAAAGAAATCCGCCAGCCAACTACCTTCAAATTTTGCACGGATGCCGCGCAGCTGCGTGGAGCCGCCAGTTGCTGCCTTGAGACCAACCAGAGACAGGCCACGCAGGATAAACAAAAACGCAAGCGTTACAATGAAGGACGGTAGACCTGTACGGATGACAATCTGTCCATTGATGGCACCCATTGCAGCGGCCGCAATGAAGGTGACGATGATTGCTGCATAAAGTGGCAAGTCAAAGGTGACCATTGCCGCGCCGAAAATCAGGCCTGTGAACGCAACCATAGAACCAACGGAGAGATCAAACTCGCCGCCGATCATGAGAAGTGCCGCCCCAATTGCCAGAATGCCAAGCTGGGCAGCAGGCGTCATGAAGTTCAAGATCCCCGCAAGGGTGAACATCTTAGGGTCAGCAGTAAAAAGAAAGAAGATTGTTACGAGAGCAAGGCCTGCAATGGCGCCGAGTTCAGGACGCTTCATGAGCCGGGAGATGAGCGAGACGTTTTTTACTCTTTCGTCCGCGCTCTCAACAGCAAGGTCGGACATTTTATTTCCCTCAGTTTGCTTGAATTGAGAGGGATGCGTGCACCCCTCCCATAGCAAAGCTCCTTAGAGCATGACACGTATCTTAAGCCGAAAACCGGGTTCCACTTTTCGGAGATACGCGCTAGCGGATGCCTTGAGCGGACAGCTCTACAACCTGACCGGCTTTATCAGCGGTGATCAGGTTTGGACCGGATGGAACGTTGCCACCAGGGATAAGTCCGTACTCTGCATTAAGAGCGAGGAAGATCACAGGCAGATAGCCCTGAAGGAACTGCTGCTGGTCGATTGCAAATGCTGCTTTGCCGTCAGCAACTGACTGAAGGAAGCCTGCGGACATGTCGAAAGTTGCAACATTTACTTCACCAGTGCGTCCAACTGCTTCAACAGCTGCTACTGCCGGCTCGCCTACGAGAGACGCACCAAGACCCATGATGGTGTCGATGTCTTCATTGGATTCCAGAGTCGCCTTGATTTTTGCTTCAACTTCAGCCGGGTCGTTGTTTGTTGGAACAACGGTTACGTTGCCGCCAAAGCCAGCTGCAAAACCGTCACAACGCATATCGAGGGAAACGTTACCCACTTCCTGGTTGACGCAGATCCCGACCTTACCGCCCATGTCAGCAAGCTTTTTGCCAGCTGCTTTGCCGGCGTCATACTCGTCCTGCCCCACGTGAAGCAGAGCGCCGAAACTTGCTGACACATCACTACCAGAGTTCATGGAGATAACCGGAATGCCAGCTTCTACCGCTTTGATGATGTATGGGCCGAGCGCATCACCATCTGGAATGGACACAACAATTCCGTCCGGTTCCTGAACGATTGCTGCATCAATCAACTGGCTCATTGCCACCATGTCAAAAGTTTCCGGCGCACGGTAAGAAACGTTTGCGCCGCTGTCTTTAGCGGCTTTGTCTACACCGTTTTTAACCACAGACCAGAATGGGTCATTTGCCTGGCCGTGACTTACAACAATGATGTCAGCAGCCATTACAGCAGGTGCAGTCATGATCGCAGCGGCTGCTACGAACGCCCGTAAAGTCTTTTTCATATAAACCTCCCAATATTGGCGCATGCCAATTTTAAATTAGGGCTTCCCCTAGTCGCCCGGTGTGAATCTCGTCAAAAAAAACTCCAGTGTTTGAATACGTTTGTGTATGAATTGTAGTGCTGCCGTCCCACGGGCAAAAGCACGCTTCTTTACATAAACGCAAACCTGTTTGCGGCAAATCCATGCTGAATTAGCACGATAATGAAGATGGAGAGAGCGCGTGTTACCGGCCCGAAAATCGTTGAATTCATCCAAATTGATTAAATTCAGAAAATTCATTCCAAATTTATAGAACGTACATTGCTGTTTTTCAAGTTTTGGAATAGATTTTTTTCATGACACAGAGTTTAGACGCAATTAGCCCAGACATTCCCACGGATTACGAAAGTCTGAAATCTCATATAAGTACTCTTTCGGACAGCATGCCTAAGCGCCTTTTGCAGTGCGCAAGATATTCTTTGGCAAATCCGGACAGAATCGCCCTTGGCACAACCGCTGAAATTGCCAGCGCTGCAGGGGTGCAGCCTTCTACCCTTGTTCGCTTTGCTCAAACGCTGGGGTTTGACGGTTTTTCGCAGATGCAGCAGATCTTTCAGGGGCAGCTGGTTGGCCGTAACTCTGAGTACATGGAGCGACTGGCGAAGATCCGCGAGAGTGGAACAAACACTCCGGGTAGCATACTTGGCAACTTTGTAGAACGTTCCAAGCAGTCGCTTGATGATCTTCTGCGCCAGGTTGACACGGCCGCTCTTGAGCGCTCCATTGAAGCACTGTCAGCTGCAGAAAACATACACTTATTGGGCCTGGGACGCGCACACCCGGTCGTCAGCTACCTACACTATACATTTGGCAAGATGGGCGTGAGAACAAACCTTCTGGAATACACGGGTGGCATTCTGGAGGAGCGCGTTCAGTTCATCGATGAGAACGATGCTTTGTTTGTGGCGACCTTTAGCCCTTACTCTCCTGAGGTGGTTGAGTTTGCGAGCAAGGCCTTTGGGCGCCGTGTCTCTGTTGTGTCCTTGACCGACAGTGTTCTGTCCCCGATTGCCCGCGTCTCTTCAACAGTTCTGGAGGTTAATGAGGCTGAACACGGCGCGTTCAGATCACTCTCCACAACCATGTGTCTTGCCACTTCCATCGCTGTTGCCGTTGGCGATGCGCGCAAGTGACCATCACTCCCCTAGAGTATTTCCAAGGAACTAAAAGGAAGTTGGCAAAGGACTAAAACTGAAAGAGTCTCTTTGTAATCTAGGAACAAAGCTGATTCTATTTTGAGTGCATATTCCATCTATTTCTAGTTGTGGAATATATGGTCCTTCGAGAAATATTCGTACATGGTGCCCCATTATTGGAGCGGTTTTGTAATAGACTGTGCTGGGCTAGCTACTCCCAAATTTGTCCAGTATATATTTTTTTGGAGATTGCCTCAGTTTTGCAAGGCTTTTCTTAAGCCTGTTTCTGGCAGAACGTTTGACATGCAATTCCCTTGTATCCGCGAGCTCCCTTGCCGTTGCTAGTTCCGAATAGAGCTGCAGTATTCGCTTGATCGCTTCATTCGCTTTGTCTTCATCCCAAAGGTCAGTTCTGTGTTCTGGGTAGTTGCTGAAGTCCTCATCAAAAATTGAAGGAAGTTCTGTAATCCTAAAACGGTTATTCAGAGCAATATTGCTTTCCCGGAAATGGCTGTAATAGGTTTCAGCCTGTTCACGGCTGGGTAACATTTTGTCTCCGTACTCCAGCGCTTTGGGAAGGTCAGACCTCATCTTGAAATTTGTGATAGATAGCTCATTCAACAGATGACCAATTTTTACAGCAGCTAAGGATCTGGAAATATTAGTCTCAACTACAGTATCGAGTTTTACTCCAACGAGGTGACAAAAGTCTTTCACCACATCACCGTCAATCAAATGCTTTCTGTCAAAGACCCGGATCTGGATATTTTCATCACCAAAAACGTCCGCCCACTTCCCAATTCTTTGGTTGTAATCAAGGTAGCGAGCATGGTGTTGCTGGTATTCAGGCAGAGCAACCGGATCTGACCCGAAAAACTTCAAACGAGACGGCAACGACATATTCTTTGAGTTTTGCTGGTGGTAGGAGATGGCCTGCTGATCCTGACGGCGTATATAAGCAACAATGTATATGTCGTCGAAATGGTATCTTAGAGCACTTCCCAGTTCTTGAAGTTCTTCTAAATAATACATCCAGGAAAAGTTTTCAGCAGACAGGATTGGATTGTTACCAGAACTTGAAACCGCTCTTGCAAATCCCTCTTTATCTTCAATACTCGTCGTTATAGCCTCAGGGTAGTCTGTTTCATTGAAGGTTATCCAGTTATTTGCATTCATATGTTCAAGCAGACCATACCCTTGTTCGCTTAGGTATTGTCTGTTCTGATGGAGGCTCTCCTGTATGGAAGTTGTACCGGTTTTGTGATTACCGATATGTAGGAATAATTTCCGTGACATAAGTCTGTCCAACTCCTATGAGGGTAGTAACTTTTGCCAAAGTAAATCACCTCGATCATTGTATGGTAATCCCCCTTATTGGAGAGGCTTGGCAGCAGAGCTATGCCACCCTTTTCCAATTGTGTTGCGGGCGCAATGCCGCTGAACCGCAATGCAGAGCCATTCCTATAGGACAGCTGTTTGCAATACGCAAAATTCGCACGGTTGCCCCAGTTGGGCCAAATATTTGAACTTTTGAAGTGATTTGATCCTGAAAAAGAAGCAAGGCTAGAAAGTCGCAAATGCTTTATCTCGGGCTAGGATTAACTTGAGGCCTGCTGTTAAGAGCGTCAGAACGGCCCTCACCCCTTAGCAGCTTGCTCCTGAAGCAGGCGGCTGCGGGTTTTGATGATTTTGTGGACGCGGGGCAGAATTGGGTGGGTGATCCCCTCTCCTGCCAGCTCGTCTATGAGCGCTTGAGCGGCGGGCTCTATCTTTTGCGCGAGTTTGGTCAGCTCAGTGTTTAGCAACCTCTGGGCCCCCTTGGTGCCTGGAACCAGCGACTGCCAGTTTTTGAGCAAAAGGGTATCGGCTTTATCGCGGCCACCGATCTTCATCGCCATCTTTTTTGCAAGGCGGGGATAGGCGGTTGTGCAGATTACGTCGTAAAGGGGCGCAAGGTCAGGTGTCGCTTCGTTGTAAAGAAGCGCGTAGTTCTTGGCGTGTGCATCTGCGTTACCGACGAGGTAATGGTAGATCAACAGGCGTTGAAAGGTGAGCCGGTCGGCTGCTGGGCGGCGGGCTTGGGCTTGTATGAGAGCTTGTGCCTGTTCGACACCCGGTCCGCCTTCCTGCTCGTACTTTAGCTCGGGTGCCACGCTCAGGGCCTGACAGAAATCCTCCTGATGGAGTTTGTGAATGGTTCCGTCAGGCTGGTGCAGCCGGTCGTAGCGCTCAATGAGGATATAGGGTGTGTCACCGGCAACGCCTTTGGAGACCTTTGGGGCGTTGAAACCCAGATGACGGGCCAAGGTCATGCAAAACAGTTCGTTCTCGACGGTGCCTTCCAATCCCTCAATGAAGGGTTTGAGGATGTGGGTTGTTGGGCGCCCATCGCGCGGCAGAATGATTTGATCGTCCTGCACGGCGACCGCCAGCTTGTCTTGTGCACCGGCCAGAGACAGGCGAACCCCCTGCTCTCCCCCCAACAAGGGGCGATCTCGCAGAATGTGCAGGACGTCTGTCAGTTGCTCTGTGCTGAGCGCCTCAGTGTCCTCAATCAAAAACTCAGGCAAAGGTTGGCCTTGGGGAACCAAAGACAGCGCGCCGGCGCATTCTCCGCCGATGATTTCCAGCAGGCCAAAGGCGTTGCGTTCTGATACGCCGAGCGCGGCGGCTAATCGGCGGCGGGCGCGTTCATCTGGTAAGAGGCCGGAGAAAAAAGGGCGTGCAGTTCCATCGCCATAGGGCTGTTCCCGCAGTGGCATGCTGACTGAAATAGTCGGTCCTGTGGCCTGCAAGTAATTGAGATCATAGGTGAACGTCAGCACCCCTTCCGGAGTTTGCTCTAAAATTCCGGCAAGGGCTTCATGGAGATAGACATCCAGAATACGGGTCATGTGTCTTCTCCCCTGCCCGTGATTTGGACGCTAAGGCCAAGGGTGCCAAGGACGGTGAAGACCAAGCCGATACGGCTGGTTTCCTTGCCGTGCTCCAACTCGCGCAAGAACCGCGGGCCGACGCCGGACAAGGCGGCCAGTTGTTCCTGTGTCAGGTTCTGCTGCTTGCGCGCGTGCCGGATTACCTGTCCAAGCGCGGCTGTATCGGAAATATCTGCCATATCCGTCCCTTTTGGGATGATTCTAGCACACTGAAGTTGAATTGGAAGTAAAAGGTCCCGAACGGGATGATATTGAGGAGCGGGCGCTCTTTTTGCAGGAAAAACGTCCCGATCAGGGTGAAATTGAAGGCCTTCCAGAATCAGGTTCGGGCTTCAAAACAAGCTGCGTTACGGCTCTGTTTTGCAAGAATCGCTTCACGCGAAATGTTATCCATTTCTAATTTTGGTGAACCGTCAAGCCAAGTCTGCGTTACTTACGTTCCAATAATCTTAGTTAATACAATATGTTAACGTCTTGAGTGGAACCCACGACACTGCGCGGATATGTATGTTAAGTGTTCGTTAACCAACCAGTCGTTGACTTCCAGATACGAACTGCAGAGTATTTACTGAATTCCTGTTTAATTTAAAAATTCGGGTGAACTAGGAAATGGATAGTGAGGCACTAGAGCGCGGCGTTATGCTGGCTCAGATGAAAGCGGACCACAAGGCGCTGTCTAGCACATTGGCGGCCTTGGCGCAGTCTCAGTTTCCGCCCACAGCCGAAAAAGTCCTGCGCAAGTTTCCTGCGTCCGAGGCGGCGGCCTATCTGGGCATCACGCCGCGCTATCTGGCGCTGTCTGCTGACGAGATGGGACTGGAGATTGAGAAGGTTGGCCGCGGTGAGCGTCGGTTCTATGCGCTGGAGCAAATGAACCAGATCCGCGCCTATCTGGCGGAAAAAGCGGGCGACGACACAGCCAAGGCAACGTTTTATCATCCACGTCGCAAGGATGATGAAGACCTGCAGATTATCGCCTGCTCCAACTTCAAGGGCGGCTCTGCCAAAACCTGTACCTCGGTGCATTTGGCGCAATATCTGGCGCTGCAAGGCTACCGCGTTTTGCTGGTGGATCTGGACCCGCAAGGCTCGGCCTCCTCCATGCTGGGCGTGGTGCCGGAGCTGGTGCCCGAAGACGAATCGTTGTTTGCAGCCATTCGCTACAATGATCCGGCCTCTTTGAGCGATGTGGTTCAAAAAACCTATTTTGCCAATCTGGATCTGGCCGTGGGCAGCCCGTTTTTGACGGAATGGGAGTTCTTTGCGCCGCATTACGCCACCTTGGCGGGTCAGGAAGAACCGGGCATTCGCAACCGCATTGCGGATATTGAGGACGAGCGCAAGCAAAAGGGCATTACCAACACGCGTCTGCGCGAGCTGGAAGATGAGCTCAATCGCGAGCATGCCGCCCTTTCCGATTGTTTGCAGCGCAAGCTTTACTTCACCCGTCTGCAGCTGGCGTTTGAGGATGTGGAAGCAGATTACGATGTGATCATCTGCGATACCCCGCCAAGCTTGGGGTATCTGTCCAACGCCGCCTCCTTTGCAGCCGATCATTTGCTGGTGACCATTCACCCGCAGTGGATCGATTGTGAATCCATGGCGCAGTATCTGGCGACCTCGATTGCGCATAACGAGTTCTTTGAAAGCACGGTTGCCAAGCAGCTGGGGCCTGAATATCTGGCCCCGAAAACTCTTCAATACCTGATTACCCGTCACGACAACACCAGCCGTCCTGAAACGGATGTTGTAACCATGCTGCGCAGCCAGCTGCAAAACGTGCTGACCAGCACCATGTTGCGCAGCTCCGCCATTGCCGAGGCCGGCAACGTGCAGCAGACGCTTTATGAGGCCGAACGGTCCAACTTCAACGGCAAAACCTATGATAGGGCGTTGGATTCACTCAATAAAGTCAATCAGGAAATGGAAGAGATCCTCAAAACCTATTGGGGCCGCTCATGAACGATAAACGTAAGAAAAACAAAAGCAAACTCAGTGCAATCATGACCGGCAACAACGCCGGTGCTGCGCGTATTCCAGAGGCTGATCCGGCTGAGGTTCGCCCGAAACCGCGTGAGCAAAGTGCAGTTGGCCGCTTGGGCGCCGCCCTGCACTCGCTGACCGAACAGCGCGCTGATCCGGTCGATCCAAGTCTGATTATCAAAA
Source organism: uncultured Pseudovibrio sp. (assembly GCA_947494035.1). Taxonomy (GTDB): domain Bacteria; phylum Pseudomonadota; class Alphaproteobacteria; order Rhizobiales; family Stappiaceae; genus Pseudovibrio. The sequence goes on from CANLTN010000027.1 coordinate 11,037, forward strand.
ACCTTGACGCCAAACTGCTGCTGCCATCACTGGCTATGGACCGCGCGTTTGAGCTGGTGGATGAAGAGCTGGATAGTCTGGTCGAGAGCATTCGCCAGAACGGCCAGCAGGTTCCGGTGCTGGTGCGCCCTCACCCGGAGCGCGACGGTTACTACCAGATTGCCTATGGCCATCGCCGTGTGAAGGCTTGTCAGAAGCTTGATATTGCAGTGCGTGCCGTTGTTGAGGACATGAGCGATGAACAACTTGTTATCGCTCAGGGCAAGGAAAACGAAGAACGCAAAAACCTGACTTATATTCAGCAATGCTTCTTCGCCGCCCAGCTCAGCAAGACGTTTACGCGCGAGGTTGTCGCTGCTGCCGTTGGCGCTGGCGATAAAACCCGCGTCTCAAAACTCACCAGCATTATTCGCCGCGTTCCCAACGATCTTATTGAATCTGTTGGCTCTGCGCCCGGTATTGGCCGGGTCAAGTGGGAAGCTGTGGCCAAAGTCTGTGAGACAAATGGTGCGGCGGAACGGCTGCGTAAGAGCTTGGCGGGTCTTCAAAGCTCAGGCAAGTGGGATGCGATGGCAAGCGTCGATCGTTTCACCTGGCTACACGATTCGGCTGTTGCTCTTGAGGAGGTGGATGGAAAGTTATCCCCCTCCGATGCAAGTGCGGTAAGCTCGCGGACCAAGGGCACCAATACCAAAGCTGTTGTGCTGAGCACTGAGGATGGCAAGCCGCTGGTGGAAACACGCGGCGCGCGCACATTCAAGATTGTCTGGCCGGATGATACAAAGGCCGCGGCATTCTCGCAGTTTTTGAGCACAAAGATGGAAACGCTGCTCGAGGAGTTCAAGCGTGAAGAGACACAGCGTCAGGACAAGGTGGAGGAAAACGCATGACCTAGGCGCTTACATGAAAACGGCCCTGCAGACGGTAATCTGCAGAGCCAGAATTCAAATAGGCAAACAGAGTGGCAACTCTGAAGTACCGTAACATCAACTTCACCGTACTTCTCCTTGCGGCAAAAATCAATCGCCTGTCTTGTTAGGCGGAATGATTTTCTGCGCCCTGCCCTCTCTTTTGCTGAATTAATGTGGAGCACGAGTGGTCTCGTGCGTTTTAAACGCGCTATCAATGTGGTGGCGCGAAGGGGTTCTGCTATGCAAAATTCTGGAGGGGTCGCCTCATTTAGGAAGCTCACGCCGGCGATGATGAAGGCGCAGCATCTGGCGCTCGCGAATGACATTGTCACCACATCCAAGGGCGAAGTGGCGATGGCGTTGAAGAAGGCAGCCCCTGCCCTGGGCATTGATGGCACCTGTTACCACGTCCTTGATATTCTTATTGGTTTGACCGGCGCCGATGACTGGCAGCCAGACCGCAAACCGCTGGTGGCGATCTCCAATGAAAAGCTGGCGGAATATGTGTGCCGCTCCAAACGCACCGTCATGCGCTGCCTGAAGCGTCTGGTTGAAGCTGGTATCATGGCGTATCGCGATAGCCCAACCGGGCGGCGCTACATTCATCGCGGTGAGTTTCGTAATGGCAAGCGCGGTGAGATTGAACGCGGGTTTGGCTTTGACTTTTCCCCTGCCCGCCAGCGTGTGCATGAGCTGAAACAACTTGGTGACGCCTTTGCACAGCGCCTGAAGCAGGAAAAGGATGGCCGCCGCACTGTGAACCGGTTGCTGCGTGCGATCGAGGATATGTCTGTTCTCGCGGCAAAAGAGAAATTCGACTTCTCTCAGATTGATCAGGCACTTGAGTTGCTGGGCGAGAAGCCTATGACGGTTCTGCAGCGGGCAGAAGTTTTGCAAGGCATCTATGAAATGGCCGTTGCGCTGTTTGCACAGGAAGAGGCTACAGAAGCAAATGAGAGTTCTTTTATTGAAGAAATGACCTGCGCGGGTGACATTGATGACGCCCCCTATAATAATACAAACCCTCAATCTCACGAATCTAGTAATAAAGAACGGCGATCAGCTAACGCTGATCACTCAAATCATGAAGATCCCGACAAAGCCGGGATCCAAAAGGCTTTTGAGAAAAAGCCAAAAAGCAAAATCTCTGCCAAGCCCATAAACCTCTCACAAGACGCAGCTCTGGAGAATATCTCCCTTGGGCTTTTGAAGGAAGCCCTCGTGAACCTGCAGGAAACATTGGGGTTTGAGATCTCCAGTTGGTCCGATCTGATCGAGCATAGCGGGGATATTTCGCTTCTCATCGGCTTATCTCCGTCCGCCTGGCAGCAAGCCGAGGGCAGGGTAGGGCGCTACATCGCCGCCGCCGTGCTGGCAACCACCGCCGAAAAAGCCCTGCGCGATCCGCTGCTGATTTCCAGCCCCGGCGGATATTTCCGCGCTTGTGTCGATCGGGCAATGGACGGCGAATTGGCCCTGCACAAATCCCTGTTCGGTCTGGCGCAATGAGATTGAACGCGTGCAACTTCGTAACTTCAGGGGGTGCACGCGTGCACCCCTAGGAACAAAACATAATTAAATCAGATAGATAGAGTAATTGCCCCCAAAATCAGCGTTTGCGTCGTAAACTGCGCTGATTTGAGCTGAAAGCGTTTTAGATGCGTTGAAAGGGGAGGGGTCACGGAGATTGCTAGGGAATGTGATTGGTGGCGCACCCAACTTCTGGAGCCGAGAACGTCGCCTCAGAAAACGTGCCAAGAACGATTTCACATCAAGTATGATCAGGTCTGGTTTGTGCTAAGCCGCAGTTGAACGCGCTGCAATCAGGGAGCGATCAGAAATCATAAATCTGCGACCTAGCTGTTCTGGCAAATCGAGCTGATCATTAGCTCTGGCGTGAATTTTCCTTTTCAGAAAATCTGGTCCACATTTCATCACTGTTTTGTTTTGCTTTTGCTGCGAGCTTCTTTGAAGCATCTTCTCTGCCGCTTTCGGCCAGTGCGCTGAGTACGTCACTGCGTTTTATGCCGATGTCATCAAGTAGTCTGGTTTCCAGACCGAGCAATACGGCGGTTGCGCGTCGCGTTTGGCTGCGGTGAAGTTCGCGGCTGATATGCCTGCCCAATTTCCTGAGATAATTAAGAGCTGATCGCGGGAGGTTCTTTAAAAAGTCATTCTCGGAATACTCTGGGACCAATAGGACAGCTTGATGGTGTAACGAAATGTCTCCATCGCCTGACGATGTTCCAATAAGGGTGTAGAGAAGCACTTTACCGTCGCTTCTGCCCGTAATTAAGCCACCGTGGGCTTCGGCATAGGCTCCTGCTCTGACTTCACTAAACTCTCTGGAGAGTGCCTTAAACGGAAATCTCGATATCTCATCCGCGGGGTTATAGCGGGAGATCTTTGGTTCATTCAGGTTGAAGTTTTGACCACTGACTGCGGAAAATATCTCTTTCGCAGCGTCAACGGGATTTGCAGTATGTACGTCTGAATATGCAAGTGTCATCAGTGTTTCACCTTGATATAAAACGATGTTTACTCACCAAAAAGAATAGAAACTTCGGCGCACTCTGACATGTACTCAGATTGTTGCAGAATTATTTGCATCTTGCTTTCCGCAATAGCCGTTGTTGATTGTGTCCGGCTCCCGATAACGTGCTAAGGTCCTGCACTCGGGGATTTATCAAAAGCCAACAACAAGAACTCGCTCCAAGAAATCTTGGGGAGGGACCCCCTGTGAAAATCCAGTTATTTTAATTCATTGATTCATGACTTTTTTGATGGATTTCCATGACACAAGCCTCAATCCAAATCGGAACTGCTACATTTGATCAAAATTTTCTAACGGCTACGCGGGAGGATGGTCTTACCGTCAAATTTTCGCGTTCGGAGCGGCTTTTACTATTGCATATGCTGGATAACTCCGGCGCTTTGCTGACCCGAAGCCAGCTCCTTGACGCGATCTCTGGGCCGGGGTCGGATAAAACCGATCGGAATGTAGATTTCATAGTCAACCGGCTGCGCCGCAAGCTGGATGATCGGGCATCCCAACCCAATTTCATTGCCACGCAATATGGGGAAGGGTACATATGGGTTGCCAAAAAAGGTGCCAATAAACCCTTGGCTACGGGTGCAGATTTGGTCGTCGGTCCTATAAGCGGCCTACCCTATATCGGGGATTTTGGGCCACTAGCAGAAGAGTTTAGCAAGCTTCTTGTGGCGGAACTCACGCATCAATTTGGCCCTTTGAAAAAGATTGTTCTGGATGCAAATTGCCCTCCGGCCCGTAGCTTTGGAACGGACCCGCCAAAGTTCGCCGTCAGTTTGACGTTCGTCAGAACAGGCAATAACCTTGAGTGCGTTGCACATACGAAAAACTTTCAAACTTCAAAGTTAATCACGGTCCTGCGGCATGTGATTAATGATGGGTCTGGTGAGGAAAACGCGAGCTACTTTGTGGCTAAGAAGGTCGCAGAGTGCCTTGTGAAAGATATCTGGGTCGGTCATGCCAAACAGCCGGAGGACCTGGCACCTCTACCTGTAAGCATGCACGATGCTTCGTTCGATACCTCTGGCCGAAAAGCAAATTGGCAGGAGAGTGAGCGTAGACTAAATCGGCTGTTTGAAGTCGATCCAGAGGATGCCGTCGCCAAGCTTATGAAGGCCACCAATATTCATTCGAAGTATATTTTTATGGGGCATAAGGCTTTTCTGGGGCCGGACGATCCAAGGTCAGTTGACGAGGATAGTATCGAGCATTTGGTCTCGGAGGCGCTTCCTTATATTCAAGATCAGCCTCATTTAGTCATGACTGCCGCTAAGCTTCTGTTCTTTATTGATAGAGGCTACCGCAGAATGGCCATAGAGCTTTCTGAGGCAGCTTTTCGCGCCGCCACTACGGTCGTTGCATCCTATGCAGCAATGGGGCAGATGCTCTGTTTTCTGGGCGAAATAGACGATGCCCTGCAAATATTTGATCAAGCTCTGGAATTGTGTGACGAGGACTCGGAGATTGACGCCTACCTGCTTGTGCTAAAATGCCAAGCCTACTTGGCTGCCGGGGACCAGGACAAACTGGGGAACCAACTACAAGTACTATTCCAACGCCACCCTTCCTCAAAACCCGTATTTCATATCACCTGGGCCTTTCCTTCCGCACTTCAGGCTCGGGCAAAAGAGACCTTGAACGAAATCACCGCAAGGGATGCATCGGCAATCATCTTATACAATTACTATGTATCCGCACGGTTATTCAAACACCCCAACCATCTTGAGAACACCCTTGCCACGACAATTCAGTTGCTGAGTGACCACTTTGGAGACGGCGTCGTGCCTGATGAAGTGAGAGGGCTGCTCCCAAGACTTACAAATTCTTAGCGGGCGTTAGAGACGAGGCGAACTTGCGAAAGCTGCTCTGGGTGGCTTGTTAAGGGCAGGGGGCACTGCGGGGGATACTGTGTTTGCTTTGAGGAAGCCAAGGGGGCCTCAATTTCCAAAACAGTGCAGTCAGTCAGAGTGATAGGCCAGTTTCCCGGCTTCTTACACCATGGCCAAACTTGGCGGCAGAGCCGTCGAGCATAGCAAAACTAGACTAAATTGATGATCCAAAGTTGTTATGTGCACACTTGACTTAAAGTCAAACTATTGCTTGTTTAGTTATAATTTATCTATCTTTATCAAGGAATGATATGTTTATAAAAAAAGCCAGGCTAACCCTTTGTGCGCTCTTACTGAATGGGGTAATTGCGGGCCATGCCAATGCGTGGTCTGAACACAACCTCATCAGTTACCCAGTATTGCAGTCGATGCCTGAAGTCGCTGAGCAACCACCAGTGATGGTTGAAACATTAGCCGAGTTTGTCTCGGCAGAAGCGCAGGGATTAGAAGCCTTACTTGCCACCAATGAAGCCTGGCTACGTAAACATTTCCCTCATTATAAACCACGCCCTGATGCCATCGCGTTTGATGCAGATAGCTCCGATTTACGCCGCAGTTTCATTCACGCGATACGAATTAATCCCGAGGCACCTCTTACGCCATACATTAAGTTGTTGCCGGGGCAAGCTGCCCAAGGACGCCGACTTATGCAGGCCTCTGAAGTTGCGGTGTATTCAAATCTGGATGACTACAGCGCAATGAGGTTTGTTGAGGTCAAAAGTGGTGATCTGGTAACGCCACTTGAAGTGTTAGCGTCAGCCAATGATGACCCTGATAATGGGCTGGATATTGGCCTGTTTGAAGACAATGACACACCAGCAGGCAAACTGTATGGCTTTGGCCAGCAAGCCTTTGGCAATCCTGCAGTGGAGTTTAGCAGCCAGGCGCCCTTTCATATGGGCTTTTATCATGAAGCAAGCATACTCTATTCCCTAGCCGATTTTTTAAGCGACACCTTCCCAGACTATCGCGTGCATATGTATAAAGCGCTCTCTGAATATGCCTTTCGTACAGGGCATGATTATTGGGGCTGGCGCTTCATGGGGTGGGGAATGCACTATGTCGGCGACATGTCTCAGCCTTATCACGCCACATTGCAACCGGGCGTAAGTACCGCTTCAAGCATCTGGACAAATACGAAGGATGTGTTGGGCTTCCCGCAAGCTAAAACTGACGCTATCCAGTTGCTTTCAAACCGTCACTTCGTCATTGAAAAGTTCCAGGCAGTGATCACCCACGAAGCCTATGCAGAGCAAGATTCCAACAGTGTTGTGCTTAAGGCGCTCACAAAGAAAACACCCACTGTGGAGTATACCGATAGAACCTTTGTCGACGTGTTTGCCAAGAACGCCTATGACAAATCAGAGAAGCTGGCCGAATATCTCACACGTTTCATCCCAGCAAAGCTGGTGAGCGATCCGAATTTTGAAGTGGACAGTAGTGAAGAAATCGAGCAGGTCGTTGAATTGATTACGGCCCAGCACGGGCAAGATGGCCTGTCAGAAATGACAAGTCTGCTCGGCGAACTCATGCAAGACCACAGTGCCAACACCCGCAGTTTTGTCACTTCAATTTTGCAGAGCAAAAACTAGAAAAATCCCCCACACTCCAGTTACGCTGCCTTTGCAGCGTAACTGGAGTGTGGCCTGAGGTCATTGAGGCGAGTGATCGCGACCTAAAGCGGAGAGACATCCACGTAGACTTGATAGTCGGAAATCTGATTATCTTTAAGCTTCAAGAGTACAGAGAAGGGAATTTGCAACGTGCTCTTGTCGTGGCGGGTGTAGTGGACTTTTCCGGTACAGATAACGTTGTTGTCGTTTGCGTCGTCATATGAAGTTGGGCAGATTTGGCTTTTGAATAAGGAAGTTTTGGCCCCTTTGCGAGTTGATATTAAGCCGCTTATTCACAGTGGCGTCATCCGGAATTCCGATGCTATATTAACGCTATGAAACACGAGCAATTCATTAGCGCTATCCAAGATGAGTGGGCGATGCCAACTAATAAGGTGGCGCATATACTTTATGAGATGGAGAAGTTTGGGCTAAGCGCGAACGAGCTGCTGAAGCATACTGATATTGCCTATGAAACACTTTCCATTCCAAACTCATCTGTTTCATTTTCTCAATCATACCAACTTATTAGCAATCTTTTGAAACTTACCGATCATCCGGGTCTGGGCCTGTATTTAGGGAGCAGAGAAAACACGGCGACCTGTGGCTTAATGGGCTATGCCATGAGCTGCGCGCCGAATATCGGCCGGGCGATTGAGTTGTGTGTTACGTATTTGAAAGCCTCGCCAACTCTGACCGATATCTCGTTGAGTGTTGAAGAGGAAGAGGTGATCTTCACAGTTTCCCCTATCGCTCCGACGAACGATCTCCTGCCTTTTGTCATTGAAGAAGTGCTGAGCGCATCCGTGCGCATATTCCACCTCATCAGTGGGACTGAGCTGATCCCCGCCAGAGTTACCCTGTCCTATGACGACCCCGGCTATGCCGAGATTTATCGGAGTACTTTCCGGTGCCCTGTAATCTTTGGCGGCGTAAGAAATTCGATCATCTATAAGAAGTCCATATTGGATTTGCCTACACTGCAAGGGAACCCGGTTGCAGAAGCCGTGGCCACAAAATTATGTGACCAATACTTGCGCGAGCACACATCGCTGGATGATGTCGTGCAAAAAGTGCGGAGAGAATTGTTGGCGATGCCGGGTAACTTCCCAAGTGAGGAAGTTGTCGCTGAGCGGATCAATATGCATCCGCGTAGTCTTCGCCGCTTGCTTAAACAGCAAGACACAAGTTTTCAGAAAATCTTCGATTCGGCGCGCAAGCAGCTTGCATTGGAGTACCTCCAGCACACACAAATGCCGATTGAGAATATTGCAGAACTGGTCGGCTTTTCAGATGGGAGCAACTTTCGCAGAGCGTTTAAGCGCTGGACGGGCAAAACGCCCAGCTCTATCCGTGCAAGACCCTAGATTTAGGCATAAATGCCTTCGGATTGCGTAGTGAGCATCGCTTGATGGTGCTTGAGCCAGAAGCTGTAGCAGATAAAAAGTACTGCCATAACACCATCAAAAACACCCACACTAAGCAATAACCAATGAGCACCATGTTGGAGTGTGAGAAATGGGAAGAGAACAGCCGGCGCCAGCTTCTCCAGACCGATAAGCAAAACCACAATAGGATGGCGATATGGATGTCGCCAGATGAGCAATCCACCTATTCCAAACACAAGCAGATACCAAGCCATAACTCTGGCCAGCTCAAGGTTGATCGGATCGATATTCAAGAAGGCCCAAAACTGTAATGGTAGGACAACGCCGCTGAGTGCAAAAAGTATAATTCCGGCTGAATTGAGCAGGACGAAGATAGGCCCCCACTTTACAATATGACTATTCACCGTCCTTCTCCCTGTCCTGATTTTTAAGACACCGTGACCTGTTTCCCAGTGTCACGGTGTCTTCTCTTCAATGCCTTAGCGGAAATATGCTAGGCGCGGCGCTTTCGGAATGCGAAAACTCCCAAGAACCAGAAGACTTGAAAAGTTGCCTTCCATTCGCTGAGATTAATATCAGGGCGTTTGCCCCGACCCAACCGCGAGAGCTGTGCTTCATACCAACTCACGTTCAAAAAGACCATGTTGTCCAGCTTCCTAAAGCCTGTGGTCAGCTCTCGGAGGGCAATCTGATAGGTTGCATCATTGATTGCTTTATGTGGAAGGTCCGGCTCAACAGCAAGCGGGCGCGCTAAACCAATCAAGTCAGTCGCACCAGAGGCGAGAGCTTCATTCATCCCTTTGGCTGAACGAAAACCACCAGTCACCACAATGGGAACATTGCTCACTTTTCGGGCATTCTCAGCGTATTCCAGAAAATAAGCCTCACGCTTGATCGTGCTGTCCTTTTGCTTGATGCCATCCGCCATCGCAGGCTGCTCATACGTCCCGCCAGAGATTTCGATCAAATCAAAACCAAGATCACCCAGTTTTTGAACGACCAGCAAGGAGTCTTCTTCGGTAAAACCACCCTTTGTAAAATCTGCTGAGTTCAGTTTTATCCCGATTGGGAAGTTAGAGCCTAGCTTCTCCCGGATTGCCTGATAGATGCTCACGACAAAACGCATCCGGTTGTCCAGCGAGCCGCCCCATTTATCCTGGCGCTGATTGTGTCTTGGTGACAAAAACTGGCTGATGAGGTAGCCGTGAGCGCCGTGTAGCTGCACTCCGTGGAAGCCAGCTTCTTTTGCCAAGGTTGCAGCGTTTACGAACTTTGCAATCACTTCAACAATTTCGCGCTCCTCAAGAGCGCGCGGTTTGTTAAAGTTCTTTTCCAGTCCCCTTGCTAACGGGATAGCAGATGGGGCAACAGGCTCTTTATGAATGAAGTTGGGAACCTGTTTGCCTGGATGATTCAACTGTGCCCAGATCTGCGTTCCTTCAGCAGAGCCAGCCTTTGTCCACGCCTTGAACTTCTCCAGATCACTAGTATCATCCAGAACAACGTTTCTTGGTTCGCCAAGATGCTTGCGGTCCACCATGATATTTCCGGAAACAACCAGTCCGGTCCCACCTTCGGCCCAAACCTTATAGAGCGTGAGTAGCTGCGGGGTCGGGTTGTGGGCGCGATCCGCCAATTGCTCGCTCATAGCCGATTTAAAGAAACGGTTCTTAAGTACGGCGCCATTGTTAAGTGTGAAGGGCGAACCGACATTTACATCATTCATTAATCTAGTTCTTTCACTAGTTTTCCGGGACACAATTGGATTGATAGGTCTACGCTAAATTTGAAAGTACAACTTTGGGATTTCCGCAGGCGGCAGGTTGCACACCAGCAACGGCAAGGCAGCCATTGCAATGCACGCAGAGCGGCCCCTGATAGTCTTGCTTCATATGTTTGTATAGATGAGGATCAGCGATGAGGCCACGCGCCACCGAAATCATATCGCAGTCACCATCCAAGAGTGCTTTTTCCATAGCACTTTTATGAACGAAGCCACCAACGCAGATGACTGGTATGTTCAGCTTTTTCGTGAATTCTCTTGCATACTTAAGGTTAAACCCTTCCTGATAGCCACCTATCAAGTTAAAAAACCTATCAACCAACGGGGCAAAGACTCTCATCGAGTTTCTACGCAGGAAACTCATGTTTTTTCCAGCACCTACCGTCGCCATTCTCTTTGTGAACCCATTCCAGCGCGCGCGTGAGAAGGTTGTTCCCGATTCATAGTGGCCTGCACTGATTTCGACCGCGTCCAACCCTTCATCTTCCAGCATTTTGGTGACTGTCACCAAATCAGCAGTTGGAATACCGCGACGCAAGGGCAGCTCATCCGATCCATTTATCTTCATGATTACCGGAAAATCCGGCCCCACCCGACGGCGCACAGCGCGATAGGTCTCAAGCAGCAAGCGCATGCGGTTGGTTAGGCTTCCACCATAGGTGTCTTTGCGTCTGTTGGTGTGCGGCGTCAAAAACGCACTGATAAGGTATCCGTGCGCTGCGTGTATCTGAATGCCATCAAAACCGGCTTTTTTACAGCGCTCCGCAGCTGCTGCAAAATCTTCGATGGTCTGTTCAATTTCTGTGAGTGTCATCGCACGCGGCATAACACCCAGTGTAGGCTCCCAAACCTTTGAGGGGGCTTGCGCCTCGGTGCGTCCAACCGCTGCGGGCACGGCTTGCCGTGAGGTGTGATAGATCTGGATGAACATCTTGGAACCGTGCCGATGGACCGCATCCGCAAGTCTCTTCAATCCCTCAATCTTATCATCGTGATCGACACTAATCTGGTGAGCCACCCCGCGTGAATAGCTGTTGTAGCTCGCAGCGCCAGAAATAATCAGCGGCGTTCCGCCTCGTGCTATATCCTCGTAGAACTGGATAAGCTCATCAGTCACGTATCCATCTACAGTGCACCGCGTTTCAACTGTAGCCGACTTTGCGAAACGACCGCTCAGTTGAAGTTGGCCTATGCGTATCGGGTCAAAAATGCCGCTATTCGCCTGCGAATTCGTGGTTGCCATCACATAACTTCCCGGATTTGCTTGGTGATTAGAATGAGTGCTGCTCAGTTGTTTCAGATACCCTTGCCCATTGGGTTGAGCTTTTTTCTTTCAAGCACAAGCGGTCTCAGTTCTTCAGCAATTCCTCTTATTTCTGCGGCGGTTTTCTTCCGGTAACCAAGGTGAAAAAGTATGTCTAGAATGGAATAAACGGGCAACAGCGTGAAGTATAGCGGGTTGAAAGTATCATATACTTCACCGATGTTTTCGTCTTCATCACCAATACCTTCTTCAAAAATTTTATGACCGATCCCGACCTGCATCCAAAGTGCTGCGAAGAAGATAGACGCTCCAATGACAACCATAAGAACCGCGGAATGCCCCGTGAGTTCGAATGTCCAGGCGCATAAAGGATAGAGAAGAACAACTGGTGCAAGGGTCAAGGCAGCAGCTAACACATCAAGTAAAGCGTAAATCAAGAATGTGCCGAGAAGAGCAACGAGCGCGCCATTCATCTCTACCCCGCCAATAGAGATCCCCGGCACCGCGATTGGATAAAAGCACATCAGCACCCCTAGTGTATTAAAGGGGGGCATCACGACATGAAGGAGATTGTTCATCGGATTGGTATGAAACGCCAGATGTATCCCCATGCGGTGCTTCCAACCAAACAATCCTGCCGGACTGTGTTGAAGCCCGGTTATCTGGAACTCTTCAGCTATATTTTTATACCCACGCATCAAACCCTCCCTCAATGCTTGTGGCTTTGGTTACCATGTCGGTGAGCCACCTATGAAAACCCACAGAACCGCCCTTCTGTGCGTTTACATTTAGTCAACATTTCAATTCGTAATCGTGGAACGAGCCGCAGACGAGGTCCGAAAACAGCAAAAACAGGTCCTTTTTGACCATTCACGCTATCAGAGAAGCAAATTACTGAAGCGGGTGACATTCGCAGCTATTAGTTGGCGGTGCGCTGTTCACACAGCCGTCCCCAGCGCTGCCCAATCTCTATGAGGGCTTTTTCTGAAGCTCTGTGAATACCTACCAAGTTCGCAAACCCGTGCCCGAGGTGCTCAAAGCACATGTAATCCACGCAGCAGCCAGCACGAACCAACTTGTTTGCATAAGCCTCGCCTTCATCATGAAGCACATCAAAACCAGCCGTTGCAATCAAAGCTGGAGCGATGTGTTCGGATATCTCACCAAGAAAAGGCGAAACCTGAGGATCGTGGCTGGCATCCTGCCTGCCTTGCAAATAATGCCGCCGGAAGACCGCACGATCGCTGTTATCGAGGAAGAAGCCTTCGCCAAAAGCAAGGTGGGAAGGCCGTTTTGTTGCTTGGTCTGTACCCGGATACAAGAGAAGCTGAGCGGCAGGTGCGGCATTTGAAGATGTTGTCTGTGCCAGGACTGCTGCCAGATTTCCACCTGCGCTATCCCCTCCCACAGCCACTTCAGAGGGTTTAACTCCAAAGTCATCTGCGTGTTTTTGGACCCAGCGAAATGCGTCAATGGCATCCATAAGGCCAGCAGGGAAGGGGTGTTCAGGCGCAAGTCTGTAGTCTACCGAAACGATCTGTGTATTGGCTTCCCGGCATAGCAATCGGCAAACATCATCGTGTGTATCTAGGTCACCAAAAATATAGCCTCCGCCATGAAAATAGACGGTCAGTCCCTGAGCGGGTTCTTTTCCTGATGGGACATAGTGCCGTGCCTTCAACGATCTGCCCTCCAGATCAATAGAAAGATCGCGCACTTGGCCGACTTGGTAAACCGCTCGGAGTGGAAGCAGCTGGCTGCGCATTTCGCGCCGTAACTGCTCGGGTTCAACGTTCCCCATGTCTACCTTCTTGCGTGCCTGAGCTCTCAAGATCACGCGCAGCAGAGGGGAAAGACGATAGCCCTTTAGGTTTTTCGGGCCCCCAAGTAATGATTGAGGTACCAGCGAAATCACCGCATCAAGGGCACGTACTATAGTTCGCAAAGACATCTCGATACTCACCGTGTTTCAACGAGGCTTACCTGTGCAGGAGTATCTCGTAGATGGTATTCTTTCCTCCGGATTTTGGAGGCTCTCATGCGGTAGCTAAAAGTAAAGCTGGGCCACAGGCTAGAGTTTTGACCAGAATTATCAAGGTACCAGCTTTCACATCCCCCCGATGTCCAGACTGTTCCTTTAGACCGGCGTTTAATCCAACTGGTAAAACGATCCTGCGCTTTTTGTGTAGGCTCAATAATCGGTTTCTTTTTGCGGGTCGCATACAGGATACCACTGATTGCGTGCTCTGCCTGTGCTTCCAGAATATAAACACCAGAGGTATGCCCCAGAGCCGTGTTTGGGCCATGCAGCAGAAAGAAGTTGGGAAAGCCAACTATTGATGTGCCTACAAGTGATTTTGGATTGTCCCCCCATACCTCAGAGAGGGTTTGACCGTCCTTGCCATAAATGAACTTGGCAAAAGGCAGGTCCTTTGCTTGAAAGCCGGTCCCTAAGATGATTGCATCAACCTCGCGACGACGCCCGTTACTATCAACGACTGCATTCTTTTCGATTGAGGCGATGCCAGAGGTCACAACCTCAACATTGTCTTGCGTAAGCGCGGGATACCAGACGTTAGATAAAAGGACACGCTTGCAGCCAATCCGGTAGTCAGGCGTGAGCTTTGCACGCAAAACAGGATCCTGAATACTCGCTTCCAAATGCTTGCGGGCTTGACGCTCTGCTCGTTCCATCAGTTTTGGGAACAGGAAGCCAAGTACGTTTACTTCTCTGGTGAGATACAAACGTAGGCGTTCTGCCTGCATTCTCCATTTTGTGGATGCATAACGGCTGCGTTGTTTCTGGGGAATTGGGTTATCATCCCGCGGCAGGATCCATGGCGGTGTTCGTTGAAAAACAGACATCTGTTTAACATCAGGCTGAATTGCCGGAACAAACTGAATGGCAGATGCACCTGTTCCAATAACAGCAACGCGCTTATCTTTATGGCAAAAACCTTGAGACCAATTTGCAGAGTGAACAACCTCACCCTCAAAGGTATCCAGACCAGTAATGTTTGGGATTGCCGGATCACTCAGGTTACCAAATGCGCCAACCACGAATTTCGCGAAGTAGACCCTTTCGGCAGTGGTGACTTCCCACTCACCCTCCTGTTCTAACCAACGGAGTTTGCGAACATCTTCGTTCATCCGAATTTTGGGTAGCAGGCCCCATCTTTTTGCACTGTCGCGCAGATATTCTAGAATTTCTCCCTGAAGAGAGTAGTCGCGGGTCCAGTGTGGGTTGAGATCATACGAGAACGAATACAGATGTGATTGCACATCACAACCTGCACCGGGGTAGACATTATCTCGCCAGACCCCACCGACATCATCCGCCCGCTCCAGTATATGAAAGTCTGTTTCACCTTCATCCAGAAGCTTCTTTGCGGTTGCCAAGCCGCCAAATCCAGATCCAATAATGATGATTTTCGCTTTCATACCGTCATTCCCTGCAGCCCCAAACTCACCACTCCCAACCGTCAGCCTGTTCAAATCATGGCCGTCCGGCGAGTACTAATACGGATGATTAGAGCCTGAACGCGAGCTGGGCGAGGTTCGAGAAATACCTTTTGAGGTCAATTTAGGACTGTGAGAACAGCAGAAGGAGTTTTGTTTGAGAAACCTGTGTGATCGGCTTTCCGCGCGCAAGTCACCAGTCTCAGAGATTAAGCGTTTCCAATACTTGTTTGTGCAATTCAGGTGTTGCGGCGGATATAATTGCGCCGTTCGAGGAAAGGCCAAGATTGTTGCCGTTCCAGTCTGTCACAATGCCTCCGGCAGCTCTTACCACTGCGGACACAGCAAGGAAGTCGTAGGGCTTTAAGTCATAGTCGATGACAACGTCCACATGCCCTGAAGCCAGGAGAGCATGTGAATAGCAATCATAGCCAAACCTGCGGGTTTTTCCCAATTTCAACAAGCGTCCCGCATGTTCAGGCTTGTCTGCCAAGAGTTTATCACCCTCGTTGATATAGATAATCGCCTTGTCCAGACTGGCCTGGGTCGAAACGCGGATTTCTTTCCCGTTGCATTTGGCTGGATTACCCTCCCCACCGGAATAAATCTCGTTCAGCATGGGCATTGAAATCACCCCTGCCTTTGTCTCACCATTTCGCAGATACGCGAGCAGCAACCCAAACAGCGGATTGCCTGAAATGAAGGAGCGTGTGCCATCGATGGGATCGATGACCATGAGGTCCCCGTCCAGAGAGCCATCGACTCCACTTTCCTCGCCAAAGATCCCGAAGTCCGGGTACTTCCCGAGGATCCCCGCCTTCAGCTCTTCTTCGATCTGCTGATCAGCAATTGTTACGGGGCTCTCATCTTCTTTAAATGACAACTGGTTGTCTTTACGAAAAAAACTGCGCGCCAAAACCGCTGCGGACTTGGCCCAGATTTCGCAATCATCAAGGATCTCCGAAACAGAAACGTCTGTCTTATTTTTCACTTTTGAGGTCTTTCCGAAAGAGTATAATTTTGTTCTAGAGGACCAACTTGATGTTGTTGGCTGAGAAAGCTTCAATCTGTTGCTCTGTTGTGGCCCTGTCTGTCACAACTGCACCAATTTCATTCGCTTCACACAACAGAATGCGATTGATGGCACCAAGTTTTGTGTGATCAGCCAGAAAGATTGCGTCCGTTGATTGCCCTATCATCGCGCTGGAGATTTCCGCTTCGTACATGTCGAAGGAAAACGCTCCCTTGCTCGCATCGATGGCCACAGGCCCGATAAAAGCCAAATCCAGATTGAACCGCCTGATCTCAGAGAGCGTTAAATCGCCTTGGGTTGAAGGAACATCCGTTGCAATTCTTCCGCCAAGCAACAACAGATCAATGTCGTTCCCGCCAGCCTTGATGGTCATGGCCACATCAATGGAATTGGTTACGACCATAATGCCTGAGAGCTTTGCGAGCTCGTGGCCGAACTTCTCTGTCGTTGTACCTGCATCCACAAAGAGCGAAGCCCCAGCAGGGACAAGGCTTACCGCCTTGCGAGCAATCTCGCTTTTGGCACGCTGCTGTTCAAGTTTGCGTTTCTCGAACGGTGCCTCGGCCTGTTGCCGAGGCAGAATTGCGCCGCCGTGCACACGGTTCACGTGACCTGCGTCTTCCAGATCCCGCAGATCTCTGCGGATGGTTTCTCTCGAAACGCCAAGCAGTTCCGACAAATCAGCGGCGCTCACTTGCATGTTCGTTTCCAAAACATTGAGTATGCGTTGATGTCGCTCTTGCACCCACATCAATTAGCGTCCTGACTTCCTGGAGTTTCTTTTAGCAAGAAGGAGCAAGGCCCCTTTCATGCCAACCAGCGCCAGCCCAACAACCGCCATAACAGCAGTCGAAAAGGCTGCAGCCTGCGACGTCAATCCTGCATCATCGAGACGCATGATCGTCACTGCGGCGACGGTCAGCTGAGGTGTCGTCAAAAAGACCACAGCTGAAAGAGTGACCATGGATCGCATAAACAGAAAGAAGAAAACGGAAACCAGCATAGGAGCAACAAAGGGCGCAATGATCGTGGTTGAGATACGCCCGATGCCCGCCCCCAAAGCACTGCCTGCTTCCGCAAGCTCAGAGGGAAACTGGCGGAAGCCGGTCATGACCGTGAGATAGGCCTGCGTGTGGTAGTGGTAGAAGTTGATGACTGCAATCAGGGTTGCAGATCCGTACAGCAGATAAAGCGGCGTCGCAGTCGAGTTGAAGGTCAGAATATAGGCCAGACCGAGCACCATACCCGGAACAGCAGCCGGCATAGCGGCGAGGATACGTACAGGCTGTGCGATTATCTCAGGCGTATGCCGCAGCCCGATAGCCAAGGTGAACACCGCAAGCGTACCGGCGACGGCTGCTCCAATTGAGATCCATACAGTCATCCACAATGAGGAATATCCACCTGCCAGCGTGATGTTGTAGTGCTTCAGCGTAAAGTCGAAATTATACGGCCACAACTTCACAAAGCTGGCGTAAATCACGATGCAGATGACACTCAGGATCATGCCTGCGATCAGAAAATTCACGATGCCCATGGGCACATCCCGAATTGCCCGGAACCTGGGCACATACGAATGAACGTTGGTCGCCTTCTGCGTCTTTTGACGCTTCATTGCCTGTCGTTCGATATAGTAAGACAAGATCACTGGCAGAAGTAACATGATGCCAACCACGGCACCCATGTTGAAGTTCCGCTGGCCGATGACCTGAGAATAGATTTCGGTCGCAAGCACTGAATAGTCGCCCCCGATCACCGCCGCATTCCCGAAGTCAGTGATCGTAATTGTAAAGACGACAAAACTTGCACTGAGCACAGCAAAAATGACGGCCGGAAGGGTGAGGTCACGAAACTGTCGCAACGGTGAAGACCCCAGCACGTCAGCGGCTTCGTAGATCCGCGCATCTAGCAAAACCAATGCGGCGCTGATGATCATGACGGCCTGAGGCAACCCATAGAGCGTATTGGCGATGACAAGGCCCCAGAAGCCGTAGATCTCCATCTCGACTCCGGTGAACTGACTGATCAGGCCGTTCCGCCCCAAAATGAAGATCAGGCCTAGTGCCTGCACAAGGGAGGGCGCAATAAGCGGTAGCACAATCGCCACCCGAATGAGGGTTTTTCCGGGAAAGGCACAGCGATGCAAACCAAGCGCGATGATGAAACCTAAACCAACACTGAGAACTGTGGTCGTTCCGCCCATAACCAAAGAGTGCTGGGTCGCGCGCCAGAACCCTTTCGAGGACAGGATCTGCGCGTAGTTTGCTAATCCATAGGTCCCGTCAGGCGTGGTGATGGACCGGATGAACACGATGATCATCGGGTAGATGAAGAAGAGGAACAGTCCGATCAGCGGCACAATTACGCAAATTGCGGCGAGCGCCTTGTCACTGTCGATCCATCTTCGGAAGGTCGGCGCAACTTGGGCACCGAAAGTCTCGACGCTCATGCAACTACCTCGATCTCGTCATTCAGGACCCAGGTGCAGGCTTCAGGTTTGACATCAATCGATACCTTCTGTCCTGTCTTGAAGTTGCAAGGACCGTGCGTCTCAACAAGAAGCTCGCCGAACGGGCCGTCCAGATCAATCCGGTTGAGATTGCCAAGGAAGCTTGTCGATGTGACAGTCGCAACACCGTTTTCATCTTCCAGCAGTGTGATTTCTTCAGGGCGGATACAGGCATCATATGCGTCATCAGGTCCGTCGGGTCGCTTTGACATCAAATGTGGCAATGTCTCGCGGATCAGTTTGGTCGTGATGAGATTGCTGGAGCCCATAAAGTCGGCAACAAACCGTGTAGCAGGCTTGTGATAGAGCTCTTCCGGTGTGCCGACCTGTACGACAACACCGTGGTTCATGCAGATAATCCTATCCGACATCTCCAGCGCTTCTTCCTGATCATGGGTCACCATGAGTGTCGGGATTTTCAGTTCTCGCTGTAACTGACGAATTTCGTGACGTAGCGAGGCCCGCACATTCGCATCCAGCGCAGACAAAGGCTCGTCAAGAAGCAGCACCTTTGGGTCGACCGCAATAGCACGCGCCAGCGCAACACGCTGCTGCTGTCCACCTGAGAGCTGACCCGGATATTTATCAATAATGTCAGGGAGTTTGATGATTTCCAGGAGTTCTTTGACACGGGCGCGGATCTGGTCACTTGGCGTCTTGCGAACCTTTAAACCATAAGCGATATTCTCGGCGACAGACATGTTTGGGAACAACGAATAGGACTGGAATACGATTCCGAAGCCGCGTTTACGCGCTGGCATATCGGACATGGCAACATCTTCGATGCGAACGTCGCCTTCATCAATATCAGTCAGGCCAGCGATGATCCGCAGAAGAGTTGTCTTCCCGCATCCACTGGGGCCCAAGAGGGATACAAACTCGCCTTTTTTTAACGAAACGGAAACGTCATCCAAAGCGACAAACGTGCCAAAACGCTTGGTTGCGTTGCTTACGGTCAGATACATATACCGCGCCTCCCTACCCAGTATTGCAGGATGTCCCGCCTGACATCCGTATAGATTTTTCTTGCTTGTGGCTTTGGAGAGCTGGTGGGCAACCTAAAGGTCGCCCACCAGCTTGGAATTAGCGACCGAAGCGGTCTTTCCATTCAGCTTTGACTTTCGTTTGGTTGTTTGCTGATTCAACGAAATCAACCGGAAACAGAATGCTGCGGATATCTGCAGGCAGCCCAGCTTCGGCGGCAGCTGCAGACGTATCAACACCTGGCGCAGTGATAAGGGCTTTATACTGGCCATAGAGCGCAAGTGCCTCGGCGGAGAGCGTCCAGTCCAGGAAGCGCTGAGCATCAGCTTTATTGTCGCTGCTCGCCATCAGGCCGGAACCTTCAAGCTCATAGCCGACACCACTCTTTGGGAAAACCATGGCAAGCGGATAGCCGTCTTCAATGGACTTCATCGCGGTGAAGGCCAGCGATATACCGACTGTGTATTCTCCGGCACGCGCAGCTTTACATGGCTTGGAACCAGAGGAGGTATATTGCGCCATGTTCGGGTCAACAGATTCCAGGAGCTCCCAACCGGCATCTGCGCCTCTAGCCTGAAGCACTGCATTCACATGCAAATAACCCGTTCCTGAAGAATTCGGGTCAGGCATCAAGACTTCACCCTTGAAGGCAGGGTTTTGCAGATCAGCCCAGCTGGTGGGCATTGGCAGGCCTTTTTTCTCCAGTCTTGCAGTGTTTACGCAGAACGCACCCAAGTAACCGGTCGGAGCAAACCAGCGATCCTCTGCATCGCGAAATTGGTCTGCAAGTGTCTCCGCGCCAGCTGCTTTGTAAGGCTCAAGCATTGCGAGAACCTGCGGGTCCATCATAGCGGTGACCGCCCAGCCCCAGATTAGATCGTTCTGCGGGTTATTCGCTTCGGCCAACAGGCGCGCACCAAGTTTGCCAGTCGATAGACGCAGGATATTGATCTCAATATCCGGCAGTGCAGCCTCGGCCGCCGCAACATAGGCAGCAATTTCTTCTTCTTCCAGCGCGCTATAGACAGTAATCTCGCCTGCCGCCACCGGTGAAGTAACGCCAACGGCCAGTGCCATAGCCATGGCTGACTTAGTCCAGTAATTCATGTATTCCCCCATTTACTCACTTTAAGGCACCTTCCCCAGAGTGCCATAGGAACAAATCAAGACGTGCCACTGTAGAAAGCCCGCCAAAATGTTCGTGGGTTTTTATGTTGATGTGGATTTTTATGTAATTCAAGAAAAAACATACACATGAAGCTCAAAGCTCATAATAAGTGCTAAGTTCAGGACGTTTTGGCGCTTATCTAGGCAATAATTCCCGCTAAAACTGCGCAAAACTACACTCACACAGTTAGAATCGATTGGTCTGGGTGTGATTTATCGGAAGGTTCGGGGCTTTACACGAAACCGGTCAATCAATCACAAGATCACTGCACGGCTCTTGTAGTGGCTCTCTGGAAATGTACTGATTTACGTCCCAAAGCGAAGCTGGAGTGACCTGCGAAAAGTGGAGGGGCTTCAGTTTAATTGACAGCAGGAGGACGTCATTGGGGCGAACGCCTGATACGGAAGAGTTAGAACGGGAAGCTGTGCTGCTGGGGTTCTCAGTGGCATGCCGAATTTCCGGTATGGCCACACTGCTACATGCTGAGCACCCAAAGACCTTGGACTGCACGAAGGACAGCAATGGGCTCGATATGAATCGTTAATACTTGAAAAGCTGTTGTTGAGAGCAGATGTGTAGCGGAAAATATGTAACTTTATTTATTCGTAGGCCTTTCGTTTCGGCTGACTTTTTCTGTTTGAGGGGCTTATCGATTTGAAAATTTATGGCTTCGCTGCATCTTTAAAGTGAAGCTACAATTTGCCTTCTTCAAAGCATAGTTCAGGCGTGATTTCCAAAGAGCTGGTTATTCAGATACTTCACCTACCGTAGCTTCACGTGATCGAGGCTTTCCCTTCGCGTTTAAGCTCAGCTAAGGCCAGATCATCGACAGGGGGTCTTGTCTGTGTTGATATTTAAGGGAACATAACGCTTTGACCGGCTCAAGCATGCATCAGAGCCGTTGTGAACCTTAGGGTTTACGACCCAGCGTCTGGAACATGGTAAAGGTAGACAAGGATTTATCGGGTGGGTTTGTGCGCATTGAGTGCAGGATGGTTCCGATTTCCTCTTCAGTGGCAATCCCAAGATCTATCAATTTTTGCCTCATTTCATGCCGCAGGCCTAAATAATTCATTTCATTGACTTTAATCGGGTCGCAATTTGACTTGGATACCAAGTTTTCTACATCCGTAAACCCAGCGGCTTTCATGTGTTCAGCAAGTTCAGCAATCGCGTAGTTCGGGTTGCCTCCGCCAACTTCAACCAGTTTAAGTCTCCAACTCACTAACCGGTTCAGCCAATGCACCGCGTTGGTGTTGCCATGGAGGGTGACTTTTTCTTCACAAAAGAAGTATGAGCTTGGTCTGAGCCACTCGAAGACCCGCTGTACAATTTTATCTGGCTCCGAAAAGTGCTCAAGAACCAGTCGGGTGTGTGCCAGATCGTATGAGTTGCTTTTTAAAACGATGTCCCTTGCATCAGCGCAAATAAAACGGATGTTTTGAATATTTTTCTCTTCTGCTTGCTGTTTTGCCAGTTTTATAAAAACAGGAGAGAGGTCGAAAGCGGTTACGTATCCATCGGGAACCACGTGTTGGGCGAAGTAACAAGCCGTATCTCCGACCCCGCAGCCAACTTCTAAAATCTGCATATCTGGTTTGGGTGTTAAATGCGCAATGCCATCAGCTGTCGCAGGCAACAGTATTTCGTTCAAAAGATGATAGCGCTGAACCGACTCTTCACGACTACCAAACATGTATACTTGAGAATTCGGGGAGGCAGGCATTGAATGATCCTCATCAATCGTGGGTGCTCGCGCAACCTGTTAGTCAGAGCCCAATCAACCATCAAAAAATTGTTTCAATAAATCATGGTGGGCAATTCCATGCGCCATAGCTGTCGTGGCAACACAAAGCAGAGATTAAGCTAAGCCTCATTTGTGGACTTATTAAGCTCGCGGCTTTGGCATCGTACGTAAGAAGGGGGATCGGGTGTCAATCTGCATGGTGTCAGGTGGTTTTTTTAACGTCGCCGAGCAGGGCGTCGGGGTCTATTCCCCGTTTTTGGCCGCTTTCGCGTACTGCGTTTTGTAATGCTGGGCTATTGTCCAGCAGGGTCCTAAACTGGGCAATATCGAGAACGAGCAGGGTTGTCGGTGCAATTGCGCGGGCTTGAGCCCGTCGGGTATTCTTCATGAGAATGCTCACTTGCCCAAACATTTCTCCTCTGCCCAGCCACCAGGTTTGGCCGGCACTCTCCAGCTTGACTGCACCGGAGGCGATAAAGAACACATTCTTCTTCGGGTTATCTTTGTGCACGATGATATCGCCGGGGCTGACATAACGGAACTTTAATGCGCGATCGAGTTGCCCTGCCGTCTTGTCGTCAAGGTCGGCAAACAGAGGAAACTGTCTGACGAGCTCCAGCCGTTTGAGGCTAAGGTCGAGTGATGGTCTGCCTTCCGCCTCTGCGCGGCGTTTGGTCAGGTCCTGCATCAGCGTGGTATAAACCTCTTCCCCGATCAAGCCGTCTTCGCGCATGGAGACATACTCCCGCTCTTCCAGTCGCAATGTTGTACGACGGATAAAGCGGCGCTCCAGTTCCTCGGCATATCCGGGGTATTGCAGCCGCAAGCCATCCAGCCCTGTCTCCACCATTTCAATGCGGCGAGCCAACAATTTGCGAAGCTGCTCGGCAATGTGCCGGCCGTGAATACGGCGTATCCGGCCGTCAATGAAGACATCAAGATCCCGCAGGACGAGCCGTTGTGAGAGTAGCCGTTCAAAACGGTCTGCTGTCATGCGCACCAATGGAGAGGACAGCCCAAACCGCGTGTGAAGGGCCGCAGCGGTGCGCAAGGCACGGCCATAAGCCACGGATTGCCGGGCCGCCCTTTGGTACCCACGGCGCCCGCCAGCACGCGCGCCTTCAATCAGCCGGTCTGCATCCAGCAAAGTCTGTTCTGCCATACGGGCGGAAATTGTCCGTTCCCGCAGTTTTAAAAGGATCATGTCGCGCTCGAAGCCGGCAAGCGCAATCAGGCCTAAAGTAACGCGGTCACGGTCGAGAATATCATCGCTACCTTCGGCGATATTCACGGCCTCATCCAGCCGCCGGCCAAATTGCTTGGCCTCGGAGCGAACAACGTCACGCGTCAACGCGTATTCATCCGTCGTACGGGCCACATTTTCACGCACGGTTTGCAAGGCAACAGCAACCACCTGCCGCGACATCGCCTCGTCAACCGGGGAAAGCCGGTCCAGCCCGAGCCAACTGATGACCAGACGCAAGGTCGAGCCCTGCACAAGCAAGGTGAATAGCGTGAAACCGGTTGCCAGAATGCCGACAAAGCGTTTCACCTCGGTTGGTACAAGAATGCTTTCGGTCACGGCCAGCGCCAATGCCAGTGTGACGGCACCGCGCAATCCTCCCCACAAAATGGCAGTTCTATAAGGTCGCTGTACGACTGGCGAAACCCGCAGCAGCGACAGGAGCGGCAGCAGCCCAAACAGCATCAGGGCCCGCGCCGCCACCGCTGCGACCACCACGATACCCACCAAAATGAAATCACTAAGCTGGACACCTTCCAGCAGGCGAGGGATCAGCAGTGCCGCAAGGATAAAGATGAGTGCGCCTGCCCAATGTGCCAGCAAACCCCAGACTTCGCGCAGGTTTATCCAGGATTGGGGAGGAAAACGCCCAGGGCCAGCCAGATTCAATGTGATGCCCGCCGCAACGACAGCTATGACACCCGATGCCCCAACGACTTGCTCGGCTCCAATATAGGCTAGGTAGGGCAAGGCAACCGAGACCGAAATAAGCGCAAGTTCGTGCGAGCTGAACAAAGCCATAATCGAGGCGGCAATGCGGGCTGCCAGCCATCCGGTCAGCGCACCGCCGACAATGAGAAACGGAAACTGGGCGAGTGCTGCACCAAGCTGTGGGTTTGGCACACCGACCATGACAAAGCTCATGAACAAGCCGAAAAGCGCAATCGCCGCCGCATCGTTCAGCAGACTTTCGCCTTCAATGATACGGGAGAGCCTGCGCGGGGCCGAGATGGACCGGAAGATCGAGACAACAGCTGAAGGGTCTGTGGTTGAGACAATGGCCCCAATCAACAGACATGCCGCCAACGGCAAGGACGTGGCCCATGACAAAGCATACCCGACACTCAATGTTGCCACGACAACGGCCACGACGGCCAAAACGATGATCGGAACCCAATCATCCAGCATCCGTCGCAGGTTCATCCCCAAAGTTGCCTGAAACAAGAGCGTGGGAAGGAAAACATACAAGAAGACATTGGAACGTATGGGCAGCGCAAGAATAGCCTCGGCAACGGGATTAAGCGCATTGGTGAGGTTTGTATGCAGAAAGAATATCGCAGCAGAGCCGATCAGTATCCCAAGCGCGGCAAGGATCACGGTATACGGCAAACGCAGCCGCACAGAAAGCGGCTCTGCGACGCCAATAATCAGGAACAGCGATGCGATGACCGTGGTGATTAGTACGATATCCATAACATGCATTTACCCTAGTTTTCCCAAAACTGGAATAGTGGCCCTGATGCAAGCTTGCGGCCTTGGCAGCATGACACCTACGGTGTGGGGGGACTTACCATGTCAGACTTCAATGATAGTCAGTTTCAAGGCGAGATCATTCTTTGTGCGGTGAAGTGGTATTGCAAACATTGCATCCGCTCCCGTGACCTTGAGGAAATTCTGAATGAGTAGGGCGTTGAAGTGGATCACGCCACTCTTCATCGCTAGGTTCAGCGGTATGCTCCGGAGCTGGAGAAACGAACTCCTTGGAACTCACGCCTGAATTGCGCCTGGGGGAAGACTAGTTTTGTAGTAACTCTAAAGATGCAACAGAGCCGGATATATGGCCAAACTTCGCTGGCCGCTCGCCTTTATCCAGCCCTCGCATTATATCTTAAAGAGCGATACCCTTTTCATTGCCGCTGCTACACGGTTTAGTCATGCAGACACTGGGGTGTTCAACTGGATCTTTGAGTCAATTGTTTTAACAATCTGGTCCAGCTGCGGGTTTTGCATATGATGGTTTTGGGCAAACGACCACACCAGCCTATCAATTCGCTCGACCGCTGTGGCTCCGTTGTGAAGGCCTCTAGCGAGTGAGGAGGGCAATATCAGGCCCTTCGCTGCCTCTGCGTACTTGGCAAATGGCACAAGATCTGCTTCAGCTGCGCCCAACGCACTCACAAGTTTGTACACCCAGTTGTAAAGGTCTTTCGTTTCAGTGACATCATCCCAAACCGCATTCGAGATAGATCGGGGCTGCGGATCAGCAATGCAGCGGCAGTTTCCTGCTATCAGCATGGGCCATTTGGCTAAAGGTGTGAAAAGGCTTGTGCGTGCAACAAACCGAACGCGAGGATGGTAGGTTTGTCCATTCTGCTCGAAGGTCACCTGATCCACATCCTCAGAGATGATTTGGAGCAGTTCCTGATGTGTATGGGAGGCAAATGGAGCGAGCTTGAAGTTGGTCGCAAGCGTCACTTTAAGCAGTCCGGGGTTTGAGGGATCTGTGCGCACCGCTTGTGGGTCTGGACTTGCAAGAGTTACCAATGCTGGATCAAGCTCTTGCCAGCTGGCGGAGGATGAGTAGGCGTAGGAAACTTGATCGGCATTTGAGTTTAGAATGCGGGAGAGAAACGGCAGTGGCGGCATGTTCATTATGGAAAGGCAAGGGCGGTGCGCCTCGGAAATTCGAGCGAGCAAATCTCTTATTTCCGCTGCTTTATATTGCGGTTCCTGCATGGCCAAAACTATGAGATCATAGTCAGCAGGGCGTACTTGTTCAGGTGTCGTCACAGCCAGCACACCTGCGCTTGGTTGGTCGTGCACCGATAGTTTAATGGAAAGTTGCCTACCATCTTCCTTCGCTGGAATGAGAAGCTCGGTGCCACTTTGGGCAAGCTGAGCAACTTCCTCTGCTTTACCAAGAAGCGTGACGGCATGTCCGGCGAGGGAAAGCTTGGTGGCTGGCAAAATACCATAGCTTGCGCCGAGGATGAGTATCCGGATTGTCGTCGTCATTATTCGTCACTCCTCACATCTAGATAGGGCATGTCCAGAACCGTGTTGTCCATTCCAAGGAAGATTAGTAGCAATAGGGTGGTGTAGATAAGAAACAGGGCAATGCCGACAAAGCGGCTGGGGATCCGGTTCTCCAAAATGCGGGCGAGGGGTGTCATATGTGGCTAACCTCCAGCAAACGGGTGAGAACGGGGTGGGCAAGTGAGAGCCAGCCCAACACAGTGATCGGCCCTAAAATGGGTTGAGCTTTCTGCATTTTGGGGTGGTTCACTACTGCGGGAAAGTATGACGGGATGCTACGGGAGAGCACTATGCCCAGAGCTTGCCAAAAAGACCAAAGCACATAGTAGAGTGAGGTCTCATGCCAAATGCCAATCGCCAGCATCCCCATGCAAACGCCCAGTATTGGAGAGCGACTAAGAGCAGCTATCGGGATAAATACATAATCCTTGCACCACAATGACAGCGTCATGTGCCAACGCGTCCAAAACTCAATAAGGTTGCGTGCAACCCATGGCTTATTGAAGTTTTCTTCCAGTCTCACGCCCAGCATCACAGCAATGCCAAGAGCTAATGCGGTCAGCCCTGCGAAAGTAAAATATAGCTGTATCCAGCCGAAGGCGGAGCTAAGCCAATCAGTTACAAAGTCCGGCCACCCGCGCCCCCAAATTGGAACCCGGCTGTTAAGCAGGCCCATGATGCCATTGCCCAGCACGACAACCATAAAAACACCGATCAAGGCACGCTCAGCACCACTGAAAAAATCCACGGAATCCCAACGGGCACGGCTCACCTGTCTTTCAAAATTCTGGATACGATGAATCGGGCCAGCCATTATAACCGGCAAGAATAATTGGTAGCGAAGATGCCTGCGAACACCTGGGTTCTCAATACGCCCCATCCACCATTCCAGCACAACGTGCATAGCGCGAAGGCTGAAGTAAGCTCCTCCAATCAAAAGAAGATTGGGGAGTTCACGGCTGTAGAGCAATAGAGCAAGCAACACCATGCCGATGAAGGTGGTGGTTATACCTCGAAGGTTTAGTTGTTCTCCAAGCAGCATGGCAAGAGGCGGAAACAGTGCGACCCAAAGTAGCCAAAGCGCTGAGTAAGGCGAGACAGCAGCCAGACAAAGGATCGTCCAAAGGGCGAGGGCGTCCCAACGATACGTGCGTGGAACCACCCAAAACAGAGGGACACATAGCAAGGAAGCAAGGTAGAGAAGAATGGCCGCATCGCTCATGAACGCTCCTGCCACCAGTTCTTAAACTCTTGCAAATAACGAACGCGACCCTTTTCATTTACATGACCTGTGTCAATAAAAAAGTCATTAGGCCAAATCAAATCCGGAAGGAAAAGTGGAAGCCCATATCTCTGGGCCATTTTACGATAAGATTTTTCCAGATGCACCGCCATATTTTCTTCGTTGTACGGAACTATAATTTCAGCTCTTGGCGTCGCTAAGAGGACGATTTCAATATTGTTTTCCTTCGCAATTTTTAGAGCCTTCAGGAATATTTCTTCCTCTCTTGGACCGCGTATATGCAGAGGAAAGCGTTGTAACAATCGTTCCTCCGGCGCATAGAAAGGCCTGTTCAAGGTCTCTGGTTCTGCGTTGGCTTGCTCAAAGCGTACAAATTCATAGGGTATGTCTGGTTTTGGTTTAATACCAACCGCAACCAACAGGTGCTCTCGCAGGTTCTGTGACAGTTCCCGAATTTGTTCTAAAAGCTTCGTTCCACGCGCAACTACTTCGACCTTCTCAGGAATATGATGCTTTAAATCGTAAATGTAGGCGTTTGCCTCAATCAAGATTATGGATGGGCGGGACTGGAGTGCCTGATGAAGAAGGAGGTTGCTTTCAGTTTCTTTGATGCCAGGAATCGCGAGCCGAATGTGAGGGCGATCGTCTCCCAGAATACCGGCTCCATTTTCCTTGAAACCTGGAAAGGCAAACCGCATCAGAGAGGAGCCAATCACAACCACCTCCTGAGCGATCACACCGGGATAGCCATCTGGCCTCTTCACCCATCCTGCTAAGGAAAGAAGCAAGATCAGCGCAGCCATTAGGGAGGCGGCGTTAATAAAACCTAACTGACTGGTGCGCATGCTACCTGTCCTTCAATGAAGGCTGTCACCTCCGCGATGCTTCGCACAGCTGCTGCTTTCGCAACTGGAACCTTGATGTCAAAGGCGTCTTCAAGAGACATAACGAAGACCACATGAGAGAAACTATCCCACCCGCGGACGGTTTCCTGGGTTGATTGTGGGGTCAACTCAGAAGGTAAGGTCCGGAATGTCTTTGCTGCAATCTCGATAATCCGCGCGGTAGTTTCTGTTTGCGCTGTCGCTTTTAAGGTTTGAGAAGATAATGCCTTCAAAATCATCTCGCGCACAGAATTGACTTGCGGTTTACCCACGTCGCCACGGGGAATATGTTCCACAGTCACAATGCGTTTTGGCACCTTCAATGCCTCAAGGTGTTGCCGTGCATGATCAGCAAGTTCAACTTCTGGCAGGGGGGTGCTCAGAACCACAGCAGTTGCTGGAATTTCATCAAAGGCGTCATCCGGCAAAGCAACCGTCGCAGATTCAACGACACTCTCATGGCGCATCATCGCTTCATCAATCTCATCGGGCCGAATGAGAAAACCCCCGGTCATGATGACTGTTTTTGTGCGGCCAAGGACCTCGTAAGATCCTGAGGGTAACTGTCGTGCAAGATCGCCTGTACGCATCCAACCATCGTTGCTGAGTGTTTTTTTGGTCCGCTCCGAGTTGTTCCAGTATCCTGCAAATACATTGGTTCCTTTCAACTCCAGTTCGCCAACCTCGGGGTCTTCAGGGTTGACCGGTCTTAAACGGGCTTCGCAATCGACGGGTCGTCCAACGCTGTCCTTGTCGCCCATTTCCGGGTGGGGGCCTGCATAAAGTGCGCTTGCTGTCGTCTCAGTCAATCCATACTGGTTATATATCGCTTTCGAGAAACGGCGCTCCAGCTGCGACCACAAGTCAGGTGCCAAGCGTGCGGAGACAGACACGAGGTGAGTGCATTCTGGCGCATCAAAGTAGTCGTCATGCTGGGAAAATCGATCAATCAGGCTCCATATGGTAGGCACGGTGATCACGTGAGTGCCTCGCTCCTGACGAACTCTATTGAGCCAACTCTCAATGGTGGGCACGGTGAAACCATCAGAACGGATAAGAGCGCAGCTGTTATAAGGAGCCAGCAATAGCCCCTGAACCAATCCGTCTCCATGCGACAAAATGATGTCGTTGAAAATGCGGGACCTCGGTGTATATGCAAAAAGCCGAGAAATTGTTTCCAGATTGGCAAACATATTCTGGCGCGTAATCGTCACTCCCACAGGATCAGATGTGGTGCCGGATGTGAAAAGAATATAGGCCAGTTCATCCATGTTTGTGGGCAGATATGGCAGTCGGTGCTCTTTTGGAAGTTCGAAGCCGAGATACGAAGTATCTTTATTTTTGCGAAAAAAGGAAAACACTCGCCGGCTATCTCGCTGGGAAGACTGTGTTTCTCCAACTAAAACCGCCTTATCTCCAATCAACCAGCTCTCGTCTTTGCGATGTTCATCTGTGATGTACATTGCAGATGATGTGCTTTCCGCGATGCTACGGGCTCTGAACTCGGGGGTGTCTGGAGCAAGCATTACGGGGATAAGCCCATCCAACAACGCGGCCAGAAACGAGGTTGCTGCCGCAGCCTCATTACTGGTGGAAATCAACACGCGATCTCCTGCTTTGACACCATGCTGATCGAACAAGCTGACCAGATGTGTGATGCTATCTCTGAGTTGATTGTAGGTAATCCGTTGCGTTGGTATAACAAGAAATTCGTTACCAGACACCGCACAGATGCGTTGCCACAATAGGCTAAGCGACATCTTATTCTCCGTTGTCTACATGCAGTGAAGAGTTGGAAGGATTAAATTCACGCTCCTTAGCTGGATTGCCAGCGACAAAAACCCCGTCTGGAACGTTCTTCCTCACCAAGGACCCTGCGGCGATAATTGCGCCTGCACCAATTCGAATGTTCGGAAGGATTGTTGAGCCAGCACCAATCAGGGCATCATCTCCGACATGAATATTGCCTGCAAGCGTCGCCCCAGGACCAATACTTGTAAAATCTCCCAGTAAGGTGTGATGGCCTAGAGAGACAGCCCGGTTGATTAGAGCACCTTCACCAATCATGGAAGCAGCGCCAATAACAGCGCCCGCATTCACGAAAGTGCCGTTGTCGATACGGACAGAACGGGCAACAATTGCTGTTGGATCAATAAGTGCAGGCGCGAGCAACAGGCCCAGACTTCGCCCAATTTCAACAAGTTGCTTGCGTCGCGAGGGGATAAAAGCGCAGGACAAGAACGATGACAAAGATGAGTTTCTCTCAAAATCATCAAGAGAGACAATCTTTGACGTATCCAATAGTCTTGGGGTGCCGTTTACAGAAATAGCTGATGTAAGCGGTCGATTAAGGCGCCGCAGCGTTTCTTCATATTCAACAACAATAGGAGACCGGATTCCAACTAAAATCATAAGTAGTATCCTGTTTTCTTTAGGACACTTACAATGCTAACGAGAGTTAAATAAAATACAATTATGTAGAAATGATAGTTAACAGGCTATTATTGGGCTATGATAACTTACATACTTATATTTTACTGTAGACATTTGTGTCGATACTTCGCCACAAAGGGGGCTACCAAGTCAAAGCAACACGGCATTCTGGGTGTTAATTCTTATGCTCACCTCCATCCCCGGTTCGTACCAATCAACACCGCCAACATGCTTTTGGTCGATAATGAGTTCATTTCCAGCCGCTTCCACGAGGTAGCGGGTCTGGCTGCCCAGAAATTCGCGATGTTTGACTTTGCCTGTGATCAGATCGTTCCCGTCACGGCTCTTTACGATCTCGATGTTTTGCGGACGCAGGATCAGGGAGGTGCCAACCGACCCATTGCTATTCAAGTTAAGTACTTCGCCGGAATTAATCCGGAAGGTATCTCCGTTCTCGCCACGATGAAGAGTACCTTCGATGACATTTGCGGTTCCCAGAAACTTTGCCACAAACCGGTTGGCTGGCTTATCGTAAAGTTCCTGCGGAGTGCCCATCTGCTGGATGATGCCGCCGTCCAGCACCGCCATCCTGTCAGCGGTTGTATTCGCCTCTTCCTGATCATGGGTAACGAAGATCGTCGTCAGGCCAAGTTTTCGCTGGAGAGAGAGCAATTCCCGACGCATTTGGACGCGCAGGCTGGCGTCGAGATTTGAAAGAGGCTCATCCAGCAGCAGTACATCCGGCTCGATAATGATGGTGCGGGCCAGCGCGACACGCTGCTGCTGACCACCCGAAAGTTGTGAGGGCATGCGGTCCGCAAACTGCAGTAAACCAACTAGCTCAAGAGCAGCACCAACCCGAGTGTTGATCTCTTTGCGCGGTAATTTCCTCTCCTCAAGGCCGAAAGCGACATTAGCCTTTACCGACATATGCGGCCATATTGCGTAGGACTGGAACACCATGCCGACATTACGTTTCCACGGTGAAAGTTTGGCGATGTCGCGCCCATCAATGAGAATCCGTCCCACAGGGGTCGGCCCAAAACCCGCGATGGCGCGCAAAAGGGTTGATTTTCCCGAGCCTGACGGACCAAGGAAGGCGTAGAATTCGCCTGGCTCGATCACCATGTTGACGCCACGAAGGACCTTGGTGGAACCGAAGGAAACATGTAGATCCTCAATCTGGATTTCGACTGCTTTTCTGCTCATTATACATGGTCCTCGAACTTAAACACTCACTGGGGCAGGTCGACTTCGGCCTTGCGAGCACGGTCCTTCTCGATGATGCGGTTCGACAGGTATGTACCAAGGCCAACGATCACAACAGCGAGGATACCGAGCGCCGCACCGGCACCCCGGCCAGACGGACTTTGCATATAAAGATAGATTCCGTAGGAGAGCGGAGCGTCATCATTGGTAGAAACCAGCATGATCGTTGCTGACAGTTCAACCGCCGCCGTTGCAAAGCTGGTGACAAAGCCAGCAAGGATACCTCCCGCCATAAGCGGAACAACGATCCTACGAATGGAACGGTTTTTGGAGGCCCCGAGGTTCTCGGCGGCTTCTTCAAGCGACAGGCTGACCTGCTGAAGCGCTGCCATACACGCCCGAAGCGCATAGGGCAGGCGGCGCACCGACAGCGCAATGACTATGATCACCCACCAGGAGGCCAGCGGTTTGCCAATCACCGGAACGTCCAGGCTGTGAAACAGGCGGAGATAACCTATGCCGAGTACAACGCCGGGAACCGCGAGTGCAGCCGTGGCCATGTAGTCGAGCAGCTTACGCCCCTTGATACCAGTTCGCAGAACGATGTACGCGATCGCCGTTCCCAAAATGATGTCGAAGCCTGCAGCAAGACCTGCATAGAGCAGCGTGTTAGTAACGTACTGTATGGATTGCTCGAACACGGTTGCGAAGTTGGCAAGTGTGTAACCGTCCGGCAAAGGACTAAACGACCAGATCGTCCCAAACGCAAGCAGTGCCAAACCGACATGCGGCGATAAGACCAGCAACAAGATGAAGATGATAACCCCATAGGCAACGACTTTCTCGCCGCGCGACAAGTCGCGTCGTGTCAGGCCGCCAT
This sequence comes from uncultured Pseudovibrio sp., assembly GCA_947494035.1. Lineage (GTDB taxonomy): Bacteria > Pseudomonadota > Alphaproteobacteria > Rhizobiales > Stappiaceae > Pseudovibrio. Next base: position 44,264 of record CANLTN010000027.1, read on the forward strand.
CGCCCTTTTGCACGGTGGAATAGTCCTTGCCTCGCATGAAAAGAAAAGATGCCCAGAGCGAAAAGACCGAGAAGGCAACAAGAATGAAGGATATGACGTAACCCATCGGGTCATTGATCCCGATGGAGGAAATACGCAGAAAGGCCTGCGGCGCCAACATGTTGTTTACGTTTAGAAGCAGGGGAGTTCCAAGATCGTCGAAGACTTTGATGAACACAAGAGCGGCACCAGCGATATAGCCGGGCATAGCAAGTGGGAACACAATCCTACGGAACAGGCGGAAACCTGTGCAGCCGAGGTTTTGTGCCGATTCCTCCATGGCCTTGTCGATGTTGCGCAGTGAGGCTGACAGGTTGATCAGGATGAACGGAAAATAATGCAGCGACTGTACGAAGATGACGCCGTTCAACCCCTCCATGAAAGGGATCTTAAAGCCCAGATATTGTGACAGCAGCAGGTTGACTGTTCCGTTGCGGCCAAAGAGAAGCTGCATCGCGATGGCACCAACGAAGGGCGGCATGATAAGTGGGATGAAGCCGATACTCTGGATCAAAGCGCTGCCGCCAAAATTGAAACGGGTGGTGATATAGGCCAGCGGCAGTGCAATCACCGTTGCCACCACCACGGACATCGCCGAGACGTAGAAGGAGTTCACAAAGGAACTGCGGAAGAGCGATGACCGGAAAAAATCACCGAAATTATGAAGTGTCAGGGCTCCGGTGCTGGGGTCCTGAAACGCAACATATGTCACCTTCAGGACGGGAAGAATGAGAAACGCTAACAGGAAGATGGTGACTGCAACACCCACGAGTGCAGTACCGGACAGCCCGGAGAATATGCGCCACTGCCTCATTCGTGCAGGTGCTACACTATTCGTTGTCATTGGCATGGGCCTCCAGAAAATAAGTGCCGCACCAGCAGAATATCAAGCGGTGCGGCAACTTTGACGTGGGCTTGTAAGCGCCCTTAGAGGCTGGCGGCTTTTTGGGCAAGTGACTTGGCTTCCGCGTAGTTCTCAACCACCATCGCATCCCACTGCCGTTCAAGCTCCGCCTGACGGCCCTCAACAACTTCGCCTTCCGTACTCTGCTGGAAAATAGCAGCAAATGCGGGAGAGAGACTTTCTTCCTCAGAGACAGGTGTTGCCTCAATCAGCGCCCGTGCTTCAGCAATCAGAGCTTTGGCTTCGGCGTTATCCGTGTCGGCATGAGCGATTTCTGCCAGTTGTACAGCCCGAACAGCTTCACGCAGCTCATTCAGCCGGTAGGTAATCATGACATCAAACAGCGAGTTGACCACGTTATAGCGCTGCTTGGATTGGTCAGCATCGAAATTGACTGACGCCTTGACTTCGTCACCCTCGAAGGGGTTGGGAATGCCGTCCGGTGCATTAGCATAAGCCGCAGGATTAACTGGTAAGCGCATAATAGCCGGATCGAACAGCACCTGCTGCCCCTCCGGAGAGAGAAGAAATTCGATGAACGCCTTTGCGCCTTCCGGATTTGGAGCATTCTTCAGAACGCCGATATTTGCCGGAACTACCGCTGTGACAGAGGGATAGGCGAAATCAATCGGAAAACCAGAGGCGCGTGATGTAAAGGCAAAGAAATCAATAACAACTCCAAGGCCAATATTGCCCGAGTTGACGCCGTCAGGCACGCCAAAACTACGTTCGGTCACGGTGTTCATGTTGCCTGCGATCCACTTCCAATCGGCCCAACCCTTGTCCCAGCCAGCTCCCTGCAGGAGCGTTTCAACAGTGAGGTGCGTCGTGCCAGAGCGGGATGGGGACGACATGCCCACATGGCCGTAATACTCTGGTTTGGCCAGATCCTCCCACTCTCTGGCAGGTTCCAGATTGTTGGCCTCCAGGTAGCGCGTGTTCCACATGATGCCGTAGCCCGACGCTGCAAAACCATAATAGTAGCCGTCCGGACCGTTTATCGGATAGGTACCGATTTTATCCGGAATGCCTTCCGTGTTGATATCGACGCTCTCCAGTAGACCGTTGGCCATAAGGACTTCAAAGGCGTCCGGAGCTGAAACCCACATTAGATCGGTGGTATTGTTTCCTGCTGTTTCCTGAATGAATTGAACCGCAGCGGAGGTGCCCTTGTTCAGGACCTCCAGTTCATAGTCCTGATTGGATACCGCAAAAGCGGCTGCAAACGCGTCGGTCATCTCCTTGGGAAAGGTTGTCACCACGACCACCTTCTCTGCAGCATTCACTATACTGACAGACATCAGAAGCCCCAGTACCGTCAGGCCCAGTAGTTTCCTCATTGAAAATGCCTCCTCCATTATGCGTAGGAGGTCGATCATGCCCATCCTTCGTTCAAAAGATGCTATCATCGAAAAAGAAATTTAGTTAAATAAATGATATTATTATGTTTTTGCTTCATAAATAGTACATCAATGGTCCCCCACTCACTAACTGATTGAGTTTGACAATAGAGCTCTTGCTACTTTCTATTAGGGGCTGATTTTAGGAAATTATCGTTTAAGCAATGCTCTGATTAGTGCAGTGTTGGGGCAGACGAAAACGATAAGAAGTGGGGAATACCGTGGTATAAAATAGCCGGCCTCACTCACACATTGTCACCAAAGCTGTACCTGCCTCACTGTCCGCGTGTCTTTTAATTTCAGATGCGCGTCATCATATGAAGTTGGGCTGATTTGACTTTTTAATAAGGGAGTGTCTGGCCGCTTTGTTTGTCATCGACGCGTTATGGACAGATCGATTGAACTAAATAAGTGAGTGTTTTGGCCCACGTTCACTACGATGGGAGTGAGAAATGGGAAAGAATACAAAGATTGCGAGCGTAGCTGCAGAACGCATGGTCAAAGATATCTGGGCGAGACCCGCAGGCGCTATTCCACTGAAGACAAGATCCGTATTGTGCTTGCCGGGTTACGCGGCAAAGAGGGGCAAGCGTATTACGATCAGCCGTAGCACATAAATCAAGCTGCTGCGCAAACGGATTCGAGACATTTGTAAAAGGTGTTCGCCTGCCTAAGCAAACAGCCCCCTATTTTCGACAGAGATGAAAATTGGATGTGTCCCTATTTCTGTCAATACCAAAATCATTTCAAAGTCATTAATATAATGCGTAGAAAAATATTGTTTGGCATAGAGCAGTCTAAGTATATCGTCGATAAATCCGGCAGGTGATGGATTGTCAACTATGCCATGGAGATTTCTTCTCAGTAAATATCCATAGAAATTGGTGTTTTTTGTCATATTTTACTGTGGGGCATAAAATTGAAACTCATAAATAAATTTTTTTTATTGATATTCATATTGGTTTCAAGTGTTTTCGCTCCCAATACTGCGCAGGCGGCAACAATAAGTTGTCCGCTTACAACAAATGGAAACTTTGTAAGCTTCGACTTTGACACCTTGTTATGTTCGGCGGGAACCTCCCCAACGGACGACTTTGATATCGAAAACTCGGTCAACAGTAATAAAATAAATATTTCATGGCAAAATGTAACGAGCGTTACAATTGTAGGTAGCGGAGCAACAGACGGTACCTACGGGTCTCCAAACGCTATCGTCGGGACTTGTAGCAAAAATACCGGATGTAATATTGCCGTTACCGGTACAGACGATGCAGGTGACAATTTTAGCTTTACACTGGTTAATAATGCCGGCGTTAGCGATACGGACATTCAGGCATTTACGGTGGATGTTCAAGCGGCTCCTGCTGCCATTGCGGTGGTGTCGGGCACGCCGCAAAGCACCACCATCGGCACCGCGTTCAGCAGTGATCTGGTGGTTCTGGTCACAGACAGTGGCGGCTCTCCGGTCGAAAATGCGACCGTCACCTTCACCGCGCCTGCGTCCGGCGCAAGCTTGAACAGTGTCTCCCAGACGGCAACCACCAATGCCAGCGGTCAGGCCACGCTCACGGCCACCGCCAACACCACGGCAGGGGCCTATACGGTGGCTGCCAGTGTGACTGGCGTTGTGGCGACGGCCGACTTCTCGCTGACCAACACGGCGGGGGCGCCGGCTGCCATTGCGGTTGTCTCGGGCACGCCGCAAAGCACCACGATCGGCACGGCGTTCAGCAATGATCTGGTGGTTCTGGTCGTAGATAGTGGCGGCAACGGGGTTTCCGGTCAGACCGTGACCTACACCGCGCCCGCGTCCGGTGCCAGCCTGAGCAGCGTCTCCCAGACGGCGACCACCAATGCCAGCGGCCAGGCCACCCTCACGGCCACCGCCAACACCACAGCAGGGGCCTATACGGTGGCCGCCAGCGTGAGCGGTGTCGGCACCACGGCCGATTTCTCGCTGACCAACACGGCGGGCGCGCCCGCGACCATTGCGGTTGTCTCTGGCACGCCGCAAAGCACCACGATCGGCACGGCGTTCAGCAATGATCTGGTGGTCCTGGTCACCGACAGCGGCGGCAACGGGGTCTCCGGTCAGACCGTGACCTACACCGCACCTGCGTCCGGTGCCAGCCTGAGCAGCGTCTCCCAGACGGCAACCACCAATGCCAGCGGCCAGGCCACGCTCACGGCGACGGCCAACACGACGGCAGGGGCCTATACGGTGGCCGCCAGTGTGAGCGGTGTCGGCACCACGGCCGACTTCTCGCTGACCAACACGGCGGGCGCGCCCGCGACCATTGCGGTTGTCTCTGGCACGCCGCAAAGCACCACGATCGGCACGGCGTTCAG
>CANLTN010000028.1:0-46415 GCA_947494035.1 uncultured Pseudovibrio sp.
TCTCAAGACGCGGGAGAGTAGGTCGCCGCCGGGCATGAATAAAACACATAAAAACAATCTCGACAAAATAAACAGAATAACAAATCAGACAAAAGCCCCCGATGCCTAACAGCACGGGGGCTTTTGTCGTTCTGAGACCCATCCCCTCAAACAATCTAAATATGCCACGCTCAACCGAGAAAACGCGTTTGCGTTGCTTTGTGCCAGTTTGCGTTATTTGCGTGAAAATTACCTTGTTTTGCGTTGCTATGTCCAGAATCTGGAGACCAGTTGGCGATGCGGGTTACCTCCACAGAATTTGAGGAGGGGGATATCTCTTTCCAGTGAAGAACGGAAAAAAACAAATCCCCGCGTTGACGCGAAGCTCTGTTAGAGCAATGCGAAAAGTTACTCTCCTTAAAATGCCATTACCAACCTAATCGGGCCAGTATGTTTGATGTGAGCCCGGTATATCATCCAAGGCTGCGTACGACGGTCTACCTTCCCAGTGCGTCATCCTTTAATTCGCCTGTACAGCGGGTTTTTAAGATTCGCTCTAAAATTGCCTAAGTGAGGACTATCCTGCTCTCTGCATGAGCGGTCCCTCCAAAAAACTACCAGACTAACAAATGGCACAACTCTACAGCCTCAAATGAAGCATTGCTAGCTTGAGGAACTAGCGCTGCGGAAAGCATAGGCTGGGGTTTATGTCAGTTTATATGCCACTATGGGTTGAATAGAGGCTGAAAAACGAGGCAAGCTTACGGTCAGATTTAATTAGGTATAATTTGAAAGCCATCACCAATGCCTGAGCTAAAGACGGATCCGAACGTTCCCTCCCGCGATTGGAAAGGGGCGGTAGAAGCCTTCTTTCTGGATGCCGTAAATGTGGTTGCCATTGATCCTGCAAAGTTCTCTTTAGGCGTAAACGTTGGTGCAATAATCACAGGCATTTACAAGGCGGGAAAGACGTTTGACGAAAGGCTCGTCAGCGATGCGCAGGGTGCACACATTTTTTGGCGCTCGGTGCTGGTCCTGGCTGTGATGAAAGCCATTCGAGACAACGATCTGCTGGATTTGGAAGAGAACCGCGAAATCCTGACGCAAAAGGCCAAAGACTTTTGCGCTGTAATGGAAAGCGCAGCCGAGTTTGGACCGGAAGAACTGCAAAACCCCACCGCCTTTGCGCCCTATAAAAGCCTTCGTTCGGTCTTCTGTCAGGTCATGCAGGACGCTGGTGTAGCAAACCACTCACAGGAACAACTTGCACGTTTGTTAGATAAGGCGCTCGAGGAAGCGCTCTGGCAAACCTTCTTACACGATAAGTCAAAAGGTTTTCGCGCCTACATTCAGTCGATATTGCAAAGTTTAGTTTTCGAAGGTCATCATTGGCGGCTTGTGCTGGAGGCCCACTATGCGTGGATCGAAAAGAAGCTCAAGGTAGACCCGCTCTTTGGTCAGGAAAAAACAGGCATCAAGCCAGAGCAGGTATACGTACCTCTTCGTTGCAATCAGCTGCATGAGATCGAGGGGGAAGGCGACGATGAAACAAGCCATCATGACAAAGGGCGCAAGATGAAACGTGCCCATGTTGGCTGGCTCAAGCAAGAGGCGGAAGGCTGGCTCTCTACCTGTTTGCAAAGGGCAGAAAGTAATCGAAGGGTTGCAGATAGCCTCCGATTTGTTTCAGGAGGCCCCGGTTCGGGAAAATCCCTTTTTTCTCGCGTATTTGCCTCAGAACAAGCGCGCCGAGGTGAGGTCTCAGTTGCCTATGTTGAACTGCAACATTTTATATTTAAGGACGACTTGAAGGCCGCAATTGCAAATTACTTCAAGAGCAAACAGATTGGTCGCGGGTTGGGTGTAGATATTTTCTCAATGCAGAACCTCCCGAGTGCAAAACCAATCCTTTTTGTGTTTGATGGCCTTGATGAGTTGAGCCACAAGCAAGAAGTGGAAACGAAAGTTGCCAAAGATTTTGTGAGAAACCTTAAGGACTTTCTGGCGACTGAAAACACCGATGTTTTCGCTGCCTCTGCATTGGTCCTCGGACGTGATGCCTCCATTACTGCCGCACGAGATGAAGTAGCGATGGATGAATGCCGATGCTTTAAGGTTATGCCTTTAAAACCGCTGGACGCGGATGTGTTGGAGGTAGATTGCCTCGATGACGACGAAGACTGGGAAAAGTTCACAACAGGCGACCGGGAGCTGATTAAAGCAGATCACAGGGAGACATTTTGGCATAAATGGTTGGAAGTTAGCGGGAAGACTGAAAGCGAGCAAGGGACGGCGCTAGACCGTGAAGAGCTTGATAGTTTCACAGCAGAGCCACTCCTGTTCTATCTGCTTATTCTTTCTGAGTTTGCAGATGAGCGGTTGGATGAGGCCTCTGAGAACCTCAATGTGGTCTATAAAAAGATCTTTCAGGATATCTTCAAGCGCGATCGTGCAGATGAGAACCTTGGAAAGGACATGGACCATCAAGCAGGTCGAAAACTGAAGGAAACAGAGTTCTTTGCCCTTATGGAATGCCTGGGGCTTGCCATATGGCAAGGTGGAGGGCGCACCAGCTCAGCAGAGGATTTTGCAAACTACCTTTCTAATTTTGCTTCCAAGCTCAAAAGAGACCTGGAAAAAGTCAGAGGAAATGATGTAGAGCCGCAAGATCTGCTCGACAACGCTGCGGTGCAAACCTATGCCCGAAACACTGGCGATGATGGCAAGGGCTACGAGTTCGTGCACAAAAGCTTTGGCGAATACCTCTCGGCCCGTGCCCTAATTGACAAGGCTATTAAGCTATCAGGTAGAGAACCGAGTGAAGAAGAGTTCTGTATCAGCTGGCAAGGACTATTTTCCAAGCAGCAGATCACGCCAGAAATACTTGGATTTATGAAAAGAGAAGTGAGGTTCTTGAAGGCAGATGAAGTCGAAGATCTCCTTGAGTTTCTAACCGACATCATGAATTGGGTCTTAAAGAATGGATTTCCTGCGCATAGACTAGAAAAACTTTCATCCTGGACTGCTCTGGCAGCGCACCAACGCAATGCTACCGGTTCTTTACTCGCTGTTCTCTCCGCCCTCGCTATTTCTGAGAAACGATCTGAGAAAACGCCCGTCCCCCTCAAATGGCGGGACGAGCATCACGCACGAGATTTCATTGAAATGCTTCACATCACGCAAGGCTCTGCCCACGGCCTTTGTCTGGCCGGACTAGACTTTACCAATAATGGCGTGCTGAAGCCAAACCTTATGACAATGAACCTGCATAACGCGGTGTTGGACGGGGCGCAGCTGGAAGGGGCGCAGCTGAACTGGGCGCAGCTGAACTGGGCGTGGCTGATCGGGGCGCAGCTGGAAGGGGTGCAGCTGGAAGGGGCGCAGCTGGACGGGGCGCAGCTGATCGGGGCGTGGCTGATCGGGGCGCGGCTGGATGGGGCGCAGCTGGGCCGGGCGCGGCTGGATGGGGCGCGGCTGATCGGGGCGCAGCTGGACGGGGCGCAGCTGGACGGGGCGCAGCTGAATCTAGCATCCGTCAAAGACACATCTTTGAAATCCGTGTCTTTGACGGATGCTAGCCTGCAAAAGATCATAGGTTTAACGCAGGATCAACTGGAGAGTACTTTCGCAACTGGCCCAATGGAGTTGCCGGAAAATCTGAAACGCCCTGCCCATTGGGGAGAGGAAACTGTCTCTCGCAAAGATTCCTATCAAGAATGGCAGGCTTGGAAACTACAGCACATGAAGAAGCAAACAGAGGAAGCTTGATCGTGAGCGTTCAGCGATCCGGTTAAGTTGCAGGCAAAGCTCTTCGTGCTTCGATGCGACTGTCGAAACTCTGATAGCGGCTTGGCGCAGTAAACGGAGTTGATCAGATCCCGGTGCATGACAAAGGGCTTTCTTGATTGGAGTAACTCTGGCCGAACCTCCGCCTTCAGGAGCATAGACGCTGCTGCACCTGAAAAAAGATCGCAGATCGAATGGCCGGTATTGGCCCTTTGCATCCGACATAGCCATAAACATATCCAGATTTTCGCGTCATAAACGAAAGGCCGTTTTGTCCGACATTTATTCGCCTTATAAAGCCTCAAGTCTTTCTCTAAGGAACTTTTGTTCATTTCCAAAGGCTCTTTGGAATGCAGGGTTCATTAGAGTGAAGGCATGGATATTATGGGACGTTCGGAAGTTGGCTATGATTTACCTAACTCATTGAAATCTCACCCGGGTTTCAGACGTATTTTTTCTCCCGGAAAGATGACGCTTGGACTGATGTTTCCCATAGAACCGTTATATGGGCGCCTCTTCCCGCGCATGAGTGAAGAAATTAGACTGGCAAAAGTGGTCGAAGATGCTGGGTTTGGTGGATTATGGTTCCGCGATGTACCGCTCTATGATCCCAATTTCAAAAATATAGGACAAATCTTTGATATTTGGATATGGCTTGCGACGATCGCTGCGCATACCAATCATATCGCTCTTTGTACCGGGGCGCTTGTGCTTCCCTTACGCCACCCGATACATACGGCTAAAGCTGCTGCCTCACTGGATGTTTTGTCAGGTGGACGATTTATTGCCGGGATGGCATCTGGTGACAGAGAAATCGAATACCCAGCCTTTAACGTAGACTATGAACAACGCGGGGAAGTGTTCCGCGAACACCTGGCTTTTTACGAGCACCTTTTGCAAGAGCACTTTGTCGAGTTTGAGAATAGCTTTGGTCATATAAAAGATGCGGACCTTATACCGAAGCCGCAAAGTGAGAGAATACCATTGCTGGTGGTTGGAGAAGCACGTCAAGAAGTGGAATGGACTGCTGCTCACGCAGATGGTTGGGCCATGTACTTCCGCGAGCCAGAAGTGCAACGCGAGCGTGTCCAGATGTGGAAGGACGCCTGCCATTCAGTGGGCATGAACGCGTTTAAACCCTTTGTGCAAGGTTTAAATCTGGATCTGGTGGAGGATGCAAGTGCCAAGCCGGAGCCAATTCGTGGAGGCTGGAAAGCGGGAAATAAGTCCCTTTTGGAAAAGCTGAAGGAATGTGAAGCCGCAGGCGTGAATCATACATTTATATACTGCTGGGATTGCAATCGACCCACTCACGAAATCATTGATGAACTTAGGGAAACCATTCTTCCACATTTCCCGGTAGACACTTCGGTACCAGCGCGAAGCATGACGCCTTTTGACCCTGACGGCGGGTATAGTTAAGTGATCAGAGTGCGTGAGAATTTGCATTCTCGAGTTCGGTGCTTTGCTGCGTTGTTCCATGGGAGGAGCTCTTGCTGCAAACTGCTCGGCCCTGCTTGAGGTGAACCCTCGTATTGTGAGTGGGCAGTTTAAGCTGATGAATATTTGTTCTTGATATGTTCTCGTTGTTGCGGGATAATTGTGGGATGATGACAGAGTTCAAGCAGCTTTTTCCGCTTCAGGTTGGTCGGGTTCATGAAGCGTGTGGTCCCGGAGCTGTTGCATTTGCGGCGATGGTTTGTGGGCAAGTGGATGCGCGTGTTTTGTGGCTTCAGGTGGGTTGGCAGACCGAGCAGCTTAATCCAATGGGATTGGTGCAGTTCATGTCTCCTAAGAATCTGGTTGTGGCTCAGGCGGAGAACCACACGGATTTGCTAGCGTGTACAGAAGATGGCTTGCGTTCCGGGGCCGCAAATCTGGTGGTTGCCGAGGTCACTCAAACGCTGGATTTGACGGCAGGCAGGCGTTTGCAGCTTGCGGCTGAACAAGGCGGCTCTACGGGAATTCTGGTTATTCCTGAAGGGGCTGGTAGCAATGCAACGCAGACCCGTTGGCACTGTTCTCCTATATTCCGGGGAAACCATAAATCAGAAGAGAACTTGACTCTTCAACACTGGCAGCTCATTAAGAACAAAACAGGAACATTGAATAATTGGAAGGTGTGTTGGGATGCCAAGGCGCATCGTGTCATTGTGGTTTCCGAGGATGGCGAGTGATCGCATTTTGCGCTCGCATCCTATATCTGCGCCTTTTGCTGTGACCTCTTATGAGAAGAGTACTGAACGATTATATTGCCTTAACAGCAAAGCCATACGGTTGGGGTTGGCTCCGGGGATGGGGCTGTCAGATGCAAAAGCCTTGTGCCCTGATTTGCTCACCCGAGCGGCGGATCATTATGCGGATGACAGGTTTTTAAAACTGCTGGCGCGATGGGCAGACCGGTATTGTCCCTGGGTCGGTTTTGATGGGCATGATGGTTTATTGCTTGATGTTACGGGCTCAACTCATTTCTTCAGCAGTGAAGCTGATTTGCTTGGTGATATTCACGAGAGGCTCCGCAGTTACCAGCTCAACGTGCGCTCCGGGTTGGCTGGTAGCATTGGAGGGGCGTGGGCTGTTTCTCACTTCAGCAAAGGGGTTGTGCCAAACGGGCAGCTCAAGGCAGCTCTGAGCCAGCTTCCTGCTGCTGCTTTAAGGCTGGATGAAACAACTTGCGCCACTTTGCAGCGCCTTGGCCTGCGCACCATTGGTGATCTGTTGGCGACCCCGCGCGCCACATTGGGGCGTCGTTTTGGCTTGCCCTTGATGCGCCGTCTTGATCAGGCGCTTGGTGAGCAGGCCGAGCAGATTAATGCTGTTGCTCCGGATGTCTCGTATGCGGCTCGTCTGAATTTTCCTGATCCTATCGGCCTTTATGATGATGTGGCGGCGGCTCTGGAGCGATTGCTGCAACGCATTTGTGAGAAGCTGAAGACGCAGGAGATGGGTACGCGGGTGTTGCTGATGACGTGTCAGCGTGTTGACCGGGCCAGCGTGCAGGTGGAGCTTCGCCTTGCCCGTCCCATGCGCGATGCGGCGACTATTCTGCCGCTGTTTGAACGCAGTGTGCGGGAGGTTGATGCGGGGTTTGGGATAGACCAAATCCGGTTGGAGGCTCTGTCTGTTGAGGCTTTGCCAGTTAAGCAGCTGGATGTTGGGGGCGCTCAGGCCAAACAAAATGATGCGCTTAGTGATCTGATTACGCGGCTGGGCAGCCGTATTGGTCTGGACAGGATCAAGCGCTTTCAGGTGGCGGATAGCCATATTCCGGAACGTAGTTTTATCGTGTCGCCTGCAGCCTATTGTGAGGCTGAGGGGGAGTGGGAGGTTCAGAACGGGCGTCCCTTACGGCTGTTTTCGCCAGAGCCCATAGACGGGCGGGAAAAGAGCCCGCCCACTGCCTTTCGCTGGCGACGGATACGGTTTTCTGTTGCCAAGGCAACGGGGCCGGAACGTATTTGTCCGGAGTGGTGGTTGGATGATCCTGACTGGCGCTCGGGTGTGCGTGATTATTGGCGGGTGGAGACCAAACAGGGGCGTCGGCTCTGGATGTTTTTTACGCCGCAAAATCCAGCATGGTTTGTGCAAGGAGAGTTTGCATGAGCTATGCCGAGTTGTGCGTTACCTCCAACTTCACGTTTCTTACGGGAGCTTCTCACCCTGAGGAGTTGATTGTGCGGGCGGCTGGTTTGGGGCTGTCGGCGATTGCCATAACGGACCGCAACTCGCTGGCTGGTGTGGTGCGGGCTTATTCTGCGCTTAAGGAGCTGACCCGGAAGAGTGCAGAAGCTTTGGAGGTGCGCTCCAGCCACCGGACTGACCCGAGCAGTCGTCAGGACATTGTGGAGGGGGCCAGTGACCTTCAGGAGCCGGTGATTTCTCTTCCCCGGTTGCTGGTGGGGTGCCGTTTGGTGTTAGAGGACAGTCCGGTTGATTGGGTGGCTTTGCCTCAGGACCGGCCAGCCTATGCGCGCTTGTCCAGATTGCTGACCATGGGCAAGAGACGGACAGAAAAGGGGAAGTGTCAGTTATTTCTTCAGGATCTGCTGGAGGGTGCCAGCGGTATGGTTTTGATTGCTTTGCCGCAATGCACGTTGGAGGCGCCTGAGGTTATTGAGCATATTCAGCAGGTGGTCCATGCTTATCCGTCCCATGTCTTCTTGGGCGCGGCGCCTCGGTATGATGGGAAGGATCAGGCGCACTTTGATGCTTGCGCCAATATGGCTTTGCGTCTTGCAACGCCCATGGTGGCTGTGGGGGATGTGCTTATGCATCATGGCCGTCGCCGTCAGCTGGCTGATGTGCTGACCTGCATTCGGGAGGGGGTGACTATTGACCAGATTGGTCGCCGTGCTTTGCCAAATGCGGAGCGACGGCTCAAAGCGCCTTTGGAGATGGCTCGGCTTTTTCGTGCGCATCCTGCTGCTGTTAAAAGAACGCAGGAGATTGCGAACCGGTGTTCTTTCTGTCTTTCGCAACTTTCCTATGAATATCCGCAGGAAGGCAATGAAAAGGAAACGGCGCAGCAACGATTGGAGCGGCTGACGTTTGAAGGTGTTAAGCGCCGGTATCCCAAGGGGGAGACAGAGCGTGTGCGGGCTCTTGTCGAGAAGGAACTGGCCTTGGTGGAAAAGCTTAAGTTTGCGGCTTATTTTCTGACGGTGCATGACATTGTCAGCTTTGCCCGCTCGCAAGGTATTTTGTGTCAGGGGCGTGGGTCTGCGGCCAACTCCATCATTTGCTATGCGCTTGGAATTACGGATGTGGCACCGGAAACCATCTCCATGGTGTTTGAGCGTTTTATCTCCGAACATCGCGGAGAGCCGCCGGATATTGATGTGGACTTTGAGCATGAGCGCCGTGAAGAAGTCATTCAGCACATCTACCAGAAGTATGGTCGCCATCGGGCTGGATTATGTGCAACTGTCATTCATTTCCGGTCGCGGGCGGCTATTCGCGAAGTAGGAAAGGTTATGGGGCTGTCGCAGGATCTGCTGGCAAATCTGGCAGGGCAGATGTGGGGCTCTTCCAATCAGGGGGTGCCGGAAGGGCGGTTGAAAGAGCTGGGGCTGTCCGGCTCGGATCATCGTCTTGCACTGACCATCCGCCTCATCAAGGAGATCATTGGTTTTCCCCGGCACTTGTCCCAGCATGTGGGGGGCTTTGTTATTACGCAGGGCCGTTTGGATGAACTGTGTCCTATTGAAAATGCGGCGATGGAAGACCGCACCACTATTGAATGGGACAAGGATGATATTGATGCGCTGTGCATTTTGAAGGTGGATGTCTTAAGTCTCGGCATGCTCACCTGCATCCGCAAGTGCTTTGATTTGATTGAAGAAAAGGGTGGGGATCTGCTCGCCATTGATACGGTGCCGCAAGATGACAAACCCACCTACGACATGCTGTGTGCTGCGGATGCGGTTGGGGTTTTTCAGGTTGAAAGTCGGGCGCAGTTGAACTTCCTGCCACGGATGAAGCCGCAGGAATTTTATGATCTGGTGATTGAGGTTGCTATTGTGCGGCCCGGACCAATACAGGGCGGTATGGTTCATCCATTCATCAAACGGCGTCAGGGTATTGAAAAGGTCTCGTACCCCTCTCAGGAGCTGAAAGAGGTTTTGGGGAAGACCCTTGGTGTGCCGCTGTTTCAGGAGCAGGCTATGCGGATTGCGGAGGTGGCTGCCGGTTTTTCTGCCGAAGAGGCTGACCGTTTGCGTCGCTCTCTTGCGACTTTCAAACGGATGGGAACTATCAGTTCGTTCAAGGCTCGCTTTATCAACGGTATGCTGAAGCGCGGTTATGAGCCGGACTTTGCCGAGCGGTGTTTTTCCCAGATTGAAGGGTTTGGCAACTATGGCTTTCCGGAGAGCCATGCGGCGGCGTTTGCCATGCTTGCCTATGTGTCTGCATGGCTTAAATGCCATCATCCTGCAGCTTTCGCCTGCGCGCTTTTGAATTCTCAGCCGATGGGGTTTTATGCTCCGGCGCAGATCATAAGAGATGTGCGCGAGCACGATGTGGAAGTGCGGCCCATTTGTGCAAACCGCAGCCAGTGGGACAACACGCTGGAAAGGCGGAGTGACGGGCAGCTTGCTGTTCAGCTCGGGTTCCGTCAGATCAAGGGGTTTAAAGAGGACGATGCGCGCTGGCTGGTGGCTGCCCGTGGCAACGGGTACCCAGATCCGCAAAGTATCTGGCAGCGTGCCAATGTGGCCCCGGCCTCGCTGGAGAAACTGGCGGAAGCTGATGCTTTTGTCTGCATGGGGCTGAATCGCCGTGATGCTCTGTGGCAGGTTAAAGCCATTAAAGGGACCAAGCCTTTGCCGCTCTTTAACGATCCGATTGATGGTGAGGTGGTACTGGAACCAGATGTGCGCTTGCCAACAATGCATCTGGGAGAAGAGGTGGTGGAAGATTATCTTTCAGCGCGCTTTTCCTTGCGGGCGCACCCGATGGAGCTGCTGCGTCCTGACATTCCGGGCCTGACGACACATGCTGCTTTGCAGGAGGCTCCGCTGAAGCGGACGACTGTTTGCGGGGTTGTGATCACGCGCCAACGTCCGGGCACGGCTTCCGGTGTTATTTTTGTGACGCTGGAAGATGAAACCGGGGTGTGCAATGTGATTGTGTGGCCGAAGGTCTATCAAAAATTCCGCAGGGAAGTGATTTCTGGCCGTTTGCTTTATCTCTCAGGGTATCTGCAACGGGAAGGGATTGTTGTTCACCTCATCGCGCAGGAAATAAGAGATTATTCAGAGCGCTTGTCGTTGCTTGGGCATCCGCTGGATGAGGTGATCGGCCAAACTTTGCCAGCGGCAGATGATGCCCCGCGCAGACCTCTTGTTCCGCGCAGCACCACACGGGCACGGCACCCGCGTGAGCAGGCCAAGACGCTGTTTCCAAGCCGGGATTTTCATTAGAGCACGTTGCGTTCATCTGCATTCATGAATCGGACACTAACTTCCTTGTCGGAATGCGCTCTAGTCAAAGCCTCGGTGGTATGCGTAGGCCTGATCTGGGTTATTCTTATTGCCTTGACCGGTTTTGTCTTTCTTGGGGTTCCGCATTATGGTTCTGTCACCGGATATGCTAGGTCAATTTTAGATCCTAGGAAAAACATCCAAGGGGCTTTCACTGGGAGAGGTGGCCGTCCTCCTGTCGGATGTTGGTGCCGGATCGTTTGTGAGGGAAGTTTATGATCGACAAGCTGGAGATGTTTATTGCGCTAGCGCGTGAAAAGCATTTTGGGAAGGCAGCGGAAGAATGCGCCGTGACGCAACCAACACTGTCTGCCAATATCAAAC
Organism: uncultured Pseudovibrio sp.; assembly: GCA_947494035.1. Lineage (GTDB taxonomy): Bacteria > Pseudomonadota > Alphaproteobacteria > Rhizobiales > Stappiaceae > Pseudovibrio. The sequence goes on from CANLTN010000028.1 coordinate 11,073, forward strand.
AGCTTGAAGAGCAACTGGGCGTTCTGCTGGTTTTGCGCGGCTCACGCTTTCAGGGCCTGACGCCTGAAGGCAAACGGGTGTTGGAGTGGGCGCGCAAGTTGGTGGCCGATACGCGGACCATGAAGCAGGAGCTGAAAGCGGTTAGTGATGGCCAGTCAGGTACGCTGCGCATCGCCTCCATTCCAACTGCGCTGACCTATGTTCCTGAACTCACCACATGCTTTAGTCAGGACAACCCCGGCGTTGATTTTGCGGTGTTCTCGCGCCCTTCCTCCGAGATTCTGGCGCAGTTGGAAAATCTGGAGATTGATGTGGGGCTAACCTATCTGGACAACGAGCCGCTGGGGCGGGTTTTACAAGTTCCGCTTTACCGTGAGCGCTACTGCTTTGTTGTTGCGCAAGGCGGGCCGTTGTCTGGCCGGGAGCAGGCGAGCTTGCAGGATGTGAGCGGGGTTCCGCTGTGCCTGCTGACCAGTGACATGCAATGCCGGCGGATCATCAATAACATCCTTCTTGATAATGACGTGGTGGCAAAACCGGTTCTTCAGTCGGATTCCATCATGTGTCTGCTGGCCCATGTGCGGACAGGGCGCTGGGGGACGATTATCCCACAGGCTGTGGCGCAGACGATTGCCTCGGATCATCTGGAGATTATTCCGATTGCCGACCCTTATGCGAGCATTATGGTGGGCCTGATTGCGACGCAGCGCGAGCCTCGTGCACCGCTTCTGGACGCCTTTTTAAAGCGTGTTGCGGGAATTTCGCAGAGCAAATCACTCGGTACGTGTTTACCTTGATAGGGATGTACAATCGCCCAACGGATATATCATATTGATTGCCTGTGACATATTGTGCCTATTCGATGCATTGACGTGCGAGGAGGGAGGATTTTATGGCCTTGCAGACGCAATCGCAGGAGATAGAAAAAGAAACGGCCGCGATTATTGATGTTCATGAACATCAGGAAGGGCCGCTCCTGCCTATCCTGCACGATGTGCAGAGTAAGTTTGGCTACGTTCCCGAGGATGCGCTGCTACAGATCGCAGATCGGTTGAACCTGAGCCGCGCTGAAGTTCATGGAACAATGAGTTTTTACCACGACTTTCGCAAGACACCTGCTGGCCGTCACGTGTTGAAGGTGTGCCGTGCGGAAGCCTGTCAGTCCATGGGTGGTGAAAAGCTTGCCGAGGATATTCAAAACGACCTCGGCATCAAGTGGCATGAAACCACGCCTGACGGGAAGGTCACGCTGGAGCCGGTCTATTGCCTTGGACTGTGCTCGTGTGCCCCTGCCGCGATGATGGATGGTGAGCTGCATGGACGTCTTGATGAAGCTGGCGTTTTAAAGCTGGTTGCGGAGGTGAAGTGATGGGGGCTGTCCTTTACGTTCCTTGTGATGCTGTGGCTTTGGCCGTTGGTGCTGATCGTGTGGCTGATGCGTTGCGCGAAGAGCTGAGCGCGTGTGGTGTGGATGCAAAGATCATCCGCAACGGGTCGCGCGGCATGCATTGGCTGGAGCCGCTGGTTGAAGTGGAAACCGAGCGGGGCCGTATTGCTTATGGTCCGGTGAAACCTTCTGATGTTGCCGATCTGCTGGATAATGGGCTTCTGGAAGGGGCCGAGCATGCGCTGTGCCATGGCCTGACCGAAGATATGCCTTACCTGAAAGGGCAGACACGGCTGACGTTTTCGCGCTGCGGCATCACCGATCCGTTGTCGCTTGCGGATTACAAGCAGCATCAGGGTTTTCGGGGCCTGCAGCGCGCGCTGGAAATGACGCCTGCCGGAATTGTCAAGGAAGTGACAGAGAGCGGATTGCGCGGACGCGGGGGTGCGGGGTTTCCGACCGGGATCAAGTGGAACACGGTGCTGAAGGCGCACGGCGCGCAGAAGTACATTGTCTGCAATGCTGATGAGGGCGATAGCGGTACATTCTCCGACCGGATGATCATGGAGGGTGATCCGTTCGTTCTGATCGAAGGGATGGCGATTGCCGGTATCGCGACGGGCGCGACCAAGGGCTACATCTATACGCGCTCGGAATATCCGCATGCGGTTGCGATCATGCAGGATGCGATCAGGGTTGCGCGAGATGCGGGCATTCTCGGGACCTCCGTGATGGGTTCTGCTTATGCGTTTGATATGGAAGTGCGGGTTGGTGCCGGAGCCTATGTGTGCGGTGAGGAGACCTCGCTGCTGAACAGCCTTGAAGGTAAGCGCGGCGTTGTGCGCGCCAAGCCTCCGCTTCCGGCGATTGAGGGGCTGTTTGGCTGCCCGACCGTGGTCAACAACGTGATGTCGCTGGCGTCCGTGCCGATCATCATGGATCGCGGGGCGCGGTTTTATCGCGATTATGGGGTGGGCAACTCCCACGGGACTATTCCGATCCAGCTGACCGGGAACATTAAGTACGGTGGTCTCTATGAGACGGCCTTTGGTCTGACGCTGAATGATCTGATTTATGACATTGGTGGTGGCACGCTCAGTGGCCGTCCCGTGAAGGCGGTTCAGGTTGGCGGGCCGCTGGGGGCGTATTTCCCGCCCTCGCTGTTTGATACCATTTTTGACTATGAGGCGTTTATTGAGCGTAACGGGATGATCGGGCATGCCGGGATCGTGGTGTTTGACGATACAGTCGATATGCTCAAGCAGGCGCGGTTTGCCATGGAGTTTTGCGCCATTGAGAGCTGCGGCAAGTGTACGCCTTGCCGTATTGGTTCTGTGCGCGGTGTGGAAGTGCTGGACCGGATTGCGCGAGGGGATCAGCCGGAGGAACAGGTTGAGCTGCTCACGGACCTTTGTGACACGATGAAAATGGGCTCGCTGTGCGCTCTCGGCGGGTTTGTGCCTTATCCTGTGATGAGTTCTGTAACCCATTTTCCGCAGGATTTTCACGTAAAGCCATTAACAGACGCAGCGGAGTGACCCCATGTCCCTGATTAAAGAGAAAGATTACGGCACTCCAAAATCAACCGCTGAGAAAAACGTCACCATCAACGTCGATGGTTTTGATGTGACTGTTCCTGAGGGCACGTCGGTGATGCGTGCTTCCAGAGAGGCTGGTATTCAGGTGCCCAAACTGTGCGCGACCGATATGGTTGATGCGTTTGGGTCCTGCCGCTTGTGTCTGGTGGAGATTGAAGGGCGGCGCGGAACGCCAGCCTCCTGTACCACGCTGGTGGAAGAGGGCATGAAGGTTCGCACCCAGACAGATCGCCTTAAAGGGCTGCGCCGTGGTGTGATGGAGCTATATATCTCTGACCACCCGCTGGACTGTCTGACCTGCGCTGCCAATGGGGACTGCGAGTTGCAGGATATGGCTGGTGCGGTTGGCCTGCGTGAGGTGCGTTATGAGGCTGATGGGCTGAACCACTTTAACAAGCGTGATGGCGGCAGTGAGGTGAATGCCTGCTGGAAGCCAAAGGATGAGAGTAATCCCTATTTCACCTACGACCCCGCCAAGTGCATTGTCTGCTCGCGGTGTGTGCGGGCTTGTGAGGAAGTGCAAGGTACCTTTGCCCTGACCATTACAGGGCGCGGCTTTGACTCTCGTGTAACTGCTGGCATGGCGGAAAGCTTCCTCGATTCTGAATGCGTTTCCTGCGGGGCCTGTGTTCAGGCTTGTCCGACTGCCACGCTTCAGGAAAAGTCCGTGATTGATATTGGGCAACCAGAGCATTCTGTGGTGACGACCTGCGCTTATTGCGGTGTTGGGTGTTCGTTCAAGGCGGAGATGCGCGGTGATGAGCTGGTGCGCATGGTGCCGTATAAGGATGGCAAGGCGAACCGGGGTCATTCCTGTGTGAAGGGCCGTTTTGCTTACGGTTATGCAGCGCATCAGGACCGTATTTTGAACCCCATGGTGCGTGAGAGCGTTGATCAGCCATGGCGCGAAGTGTCGTGGGATGAAGCTTTGAGCTTCGCCGCTGACAAGATGAGGGGCCTTCAGCAGACATATGGCAAAGAATCTGTTGGTGTGATCACATCCTCCCGCTGTACCAATGAGGAAACCTATCTCGTTCAGAAGCTGACGCGGGCTGTGTTTGAGAACAACAACACGGATACGTGTGCCCGTGTGTGTCATTCGCCGACCGGTTATGGCCTTGGGCAGACGTTCGGCACCTCTGCGGGGACGCAGGATTTTGACAGTGTTGAGCAGTCTGATGTGGTGATCGTTATTGGGGCGAACCCGACCGATGGACATCCGGTGTTCGGCTCGCGCCTGAAGAAGCGGCTGCGTCAGGGGGCGAAGCTGATCGTGATTGATCCACGCCGGACAGATCTGGTGAGATCTCCGCATGTTGAAGCCTCGCATCATTTGGCTTTGCGTCCCGGAACCAACGTTGCGATTGTGACGGCGATGGCGCATGTGATCGTGACTGAGGGCCTGTTTGATGAGGCCTTCATCAAGGATCGCTGTGAGTGGGACGAGTTTCAGGATTATGTTGAGTTTGTCTCTGATCCGGCAAACAGTCCGGAAGCTGTTGAGCTTTTGACGGGTGTGCCTGCGGAAGAGGTGCGCGGCGCGGCGCGGCTTTACGCGTGTGGCGGTAACGGGGCGATCTACTACGGCCTTGGCGTGACTGAGCACAGTCAGGGCTCCACCACAGTTATCGGTATTGCGAACCTTGCCATGCTGACCGGCAATATTGGTAAGGAAGGCGTTGGGGTTAACCCGCTGCGCGGACAGAACAATGTGCAGGGCTCTTGTGATATGGGATCGTTTCCGCATGAGCTGCCGGGGTATCGGCATGTGAAGAATGCAGATGCACGCGATATCTATGAGGAGATCTGGGGTGTTACCATCTCGGATGAGCCCGGTTTGCGCATCCCGAATATGCTGGATGCGGCGGTTGAGGGGACGTTCAAGGGGCTTTATGTGCAAGGTGAAGACATCTTGCAGTCCGATCCGGATACCAAGCACGTTGCAGTTGGTCTTGCGGCCATGGAATGCGTGATTGTCCATGACTTGTTTTTGAACGAGACCGCAAACTACGCCCATGTGTTCTTGCCGGGATCTACCTTCCTTGAGAAGGACGGCACCTTTACCAATGCAGAGCGGCGTATCAACCGTGTGCGTAAGGTGATGGCGCCGCGTAATGGCTATGCGGATTGGGAAGTGACCCAGTTGCTGGCAAATGCCATGGGTGCGAACTGGACCTACACCCATCCTTCGCAGATCATGGAGGAGATTGCGGCGACCACACCGAGCTTTGCCAATGTGACCTATGATCTGTTGGATGAGCAGGGTTCTGTTCAGTGGCCGTGCAACGAGGCGAACCCGGAAGGGACGCCGACCATGCACATTGGCGGATTTGTTCGCGGTAAGGGTCGTTTTATTCGTACCGATTATGTGGCGACGGATGAAAAGACCGGACCGCGCTTCCCGCTGCTGCTGACCACGGGCCGTATCCTGAGCCAGTATAATGTGGGTGCGCAGACGCGGCGGACGGACAATGTGGTCTGGCATGAAGAGGATGTTCTGGAAATCCATCCGCATGATGCTGAACTGAGGGGTATCAAGAATGGGGATTGGGTCAAGCTCATGAGCCGTTCCGGTGAGACCAGTTTGCGGGCGGATGTGACAGATCGGGTCTCGACGGGTGTTGTCTATACAACGTTCCACCATCCAACAACGCAGGCCAATGTGGTGACCACTGATTACTCTGATTGGGCGACCAACTGTCCTGAGTATAAGGTGACGGCGGTTCAGGTCTCTCTTTCCAACGGTCCGACCGAGTGGCAGGAAGAGTATCAGGAACATGCAGCACGCGCACGGCGGATTGCGGCGGCTGAATAGGTTGAATTGACGCTGGGCTGCGCGTGCGTTTGTGTGCGCAGCTTAGGCTTATGGAATAGATGAAAGAGGGAGGAGAGCTGGAGCATGGCGCCGGAAAAGCTCACCTACATGGCAAACCAGATTGCTGGTTTCTTTAAGCATAAGCCGCATGATGAAGCGATTGCGGGCATTGCCAATCACATCAATGATTTTTGGGAACCGCGTATGCGGTTGCAGCTGTTTGATATTGTGAAGAATGGCGGCGAGGGGCTCAATCCGTTGGTGGTTGAGGCTGAACCTTCCATTCGCAGGCCTGCGCAATAATTAATTGCTATTTTGCATGAGCGTCGCATGCTGTTGGCGGAAGGGCCGTTGCACATCTGCAAAGAGGCTGAGCTTTGTCATGGGCTCCTCCGCGTTCTCATTGGCTTATTGGTCAGGCCAGTACTCGCCAAGCTCATTGCGGCAGTTCTCTAACCTTGTGATGTTGTCGATGACATCCTGTCCGCCATCTGCAACAAGAAGGCCAAGGATCATTTCAATGAGTGCTGAGGTGGCAATATAGCTTTCAAAATAATGGGGGCTTTGCACGGGGGTGAGTAGGAGGTTCGTTGAATAGGTGGCCAGCGGGGAGGTTCTCGTATCGGTGATGCCGATTACTTTTGCACCCACTTCATTGGCCCGTTTGGCAACGCGTACGGTGTCTTTAGCGCATGGGTTTAGGGAAATTGCGATGAGAACATCATCCGCGTTAATGCTTTCGACCTGATCTGCGATCTCGCCATTCTTGCGGTTGATGAGATGCCAGTTGCGAAAGCACATGGCCGCGACAAAGTGCAAGTAGTTTGCAAGCGAGTGGGAAGCGTGCATGCCAATGACGAACACATTGCGCGCGCTCTTCAGCGAAGAGATGACGTGTTGCAGGTGTTCGCGGTCGATGGTGTCGAACAGGTGCTTTACGTTGCCGAGTGTGGCGCTTTTGAAGCTTTGCAGGGAGGCTTCAATATCTGAAGTGCCTTGGGTGTCCTGAAGGTCGCCTGATCTTGGGGAATGGTTGGAGGAGAACTCCTCAAATGCGCCTCGGTATACATCACGCATGGCATTGTAGGTGTCGAACTCAAGCGACTTTGCAAGTCTGTTCATTGTCGGGGGAGGGACGTCTGCGCGGGCTGCGACTTGTCGCATGGACAGTGTGGCTACGTCTCCCGGATATTCCAGAATGTGAGCCGCGCTTTTCTTGAGCTGCTTGCTCAGATTTGGATAGGTTTTTGTGAGTAGTCCCACCGTCTCCTGATAGCTTTTCGTCATAGTTTCCCCTCCCAAACGAATCATAAATTCAATATCTTTGACGCAAATGAAACAAATGTATCAGCCGTTTAAAATTCTCGTTTCTTGCTCTACGCATTTCTGCATATAGCTTTATTTCCGCAATTTCGACGCTACATTCATTGATATATCAGTGCTTTATTTGGATGTGAGAATTCTCTGTATCCAACTGGTTTTCCTAAATTGCCTTAATTTGAAGAGATATCCGTCCAAAATTTCTTCAAATTCAGTATATATGACTAGAGCATAAGGTAACAAATGGTCAATAGTAAAAAAATTATGGATCATTTGAATTAGATCCTGTATGTTTATTGGGTTAGTAAAAGTATGGATACGAAACGCACTGAGCAAGATTGCCGGTTCTTCGCATCTATTTGGGCATAAGGGGACAAGCACTTACCGGGACATCGCTCATCAAGAACAATGAATGAAAGATGTTTTCTGGTTGCGGCCCCTGAGCTGTAGCAATCCAAAAAACTTGAGTGGCCGATTTGACGTTAGTCGTCGCGCTGCGAAAGCCACTTTCGGCCGTCCGGGAGCTAATGATAAGCAACAGTTGCCTATCTGGATGGTCATTTAGGGAGACAATAATGAACAAACCTAGCCTTAAAACTGTATCTAAGGGCTTCCGTCGCGCACTGAGCGTAGGTGCAGCAAGCGCAGTGGCATTGACACTGGCTTCTTCTGTTTACGCAGCAGACCTTCGTTTGAAGATTGCCGGTACAGTTCCTGTTGATCATGAAGGCACCAAGATGCTGAAGCAGATCGAAAAGGAAATTGAGGCAGCAGATGTTGGACTGAAAGTTTCTGTCTTCCCTGCAAGCCAGCTCGGTTCCGGTGAATCTCTGGTTGAAGACACGATCCGCGGTAACGTGGACTTTGTGATGGCGTTTATTTACTCCCACAAAGATCCTGTGCTCGACATCATGTCCATGCCTTACCTGTTTACCAGCTGGGACGATCTGGAAAACGTAATGTTGAACCCAGATTCCGAGTACAACAAGATCATCAACGAGCGTCTTGAAAAACTGGGCTTGAAGCTGTTCAACCACAACCCTGAAGGTTTTGTTGGCGTTGTTGCTAACAAGAAGCCTAATGACTACGCAGGCTTTGGCGACAAAGGCATGAACATCCGTGTTTGGTCTTCTGCTGTTGTTAGAGACATGGCTGAAACACTGGGCTACAACACCACCACCATGGCGTGGGGTGACATGTTCCCGGCAATGCAGTCCGGTATTGTTGACGGCACACTGTGCTGCACCAAGCAGGCTGCTTACACCATCTTCGCAAAGTCCAATGTTGGTAAGTACTTCGTAGAGTACAACGCGATCTCTGAAATTAACTCCTTCTACGGTTCCATGAAGACCTGGAACAAGATGAATGATGAGCAGAAAGCTGTTGTATCTGCTGCGTTTGACAAAGCGTCTAAAGAGTACTTCCAGTTCAATAAAGAGAACGATGCGAAGTTCAAAGAAAAACTCGTAGAATCCGGTTACGAAGTTCTGAGCTTCACCCCTGAACAGGAGCGGGCTCTTGCTGCTCGCGTTCGTGAAGAGGTATGGCCTGCAATGGCTGAAGTTGTTGGTCAGGACACCATCGACCGTTTGAAGAAAGACTTCCAGTAAGCCCTTCTCTTCGAGGCCGACGCATATCCGTGCGTCGGCCTTTTCTATGGGTTTTTGTTTTTATAGCGAAGGGCAATTCAGATGAGTATTCTGACAAGCGAACTTCCAAAGCCAGTGGCTAAGCCGCTGAACGGCCTCATTAAACTGATGAACCTCATGATTACAGCAGGCGGTGTAATCATGGCGCTCACATTCTTTATGGTGGTGATCGTCCGTTATGGCTTTGGTGGAAACCTATTCGCCTATGAAGAATGGCTGATGACTGTCAGTTTTTGGATGTTCTTCATGGCTGCTGCTGTCGCCTCAGCACGCAAAGAGCATGTCAACGCAGACGTGCTCGGCTTTTTGATCAAGAACCCACGCATCATCTGGTGGCGTGAGCTTGCTGTAGAGATTATCGAGATTGGTGTTCTGTCTGCGGTGACCTATTGGGGCTACCTGATGCTTCAGGAGGAGCTTGCCTCCTACCCAATGTGGCAGACCACTGTTGCGCTGAAGATCCCGTTCTTCGTGCCGCGTCTTGGCATCTTCCTCGGCTTCCTCTTCATGACCCTGTTTGCTGTGCTGCACTTTTACCTGCTGCTCAGAAATGGTCCGAAATGGCCGGTACGCGAGCCGCGCGAGATTGCCGAACGTGTTGAGCCTGAAGATGAAGCATCACTAACACAAGGGGCTGCGCAATGATTATCGTAGGATCCATAGCCATCTTATGCGGCCTGCTGCTGCTGGGTGTGAGTGTTCACTTGGCGTTTGGCGCAATTCTGCTTTACCTCGCCTATATGGGCGGACACGATGTGGCGGGTTACCTGCCAACCGGCCACTGGAAAATGAACTCCGTGGTGTTGCTGGCTATTCCGCTGTTCATCATCGCGGGCGGCATTATGGAGAAGGGCCGGATTGCAGCTCCTCTTGTTGCGCTTGCCGAACTGTTCATCGGGCATATCAAAGGTGGTCTGGCCGCTGCAACCGTACTGGCTTCGGGTGTATTCGGTTCCATTTCCGGCAGTGCGAACGCGACCCTGACCTGTATCGGTGGCATCATGATGCCGCACCTGCGCAAGGCGAACTACCCTCAGGGCCAGTCTGCTGCGCTGATCGTGAGTGCCGCGCCGCTGGGTCTGCTGATCCCGCCGAGTGCCTCTCACATTTTGTATGCATGGGTTGCTCAGCAGTCCGTGCTGCGGGCGTTCCTGTCCACGGTTATTCCGGGTCTGATCCTGATCACGCTCCTGATTATCGTGAACCAGATCATGCTGCGCAAGCACAAGGACATCAAGCTTGCTGAGCGTCCCGAGAACTTCAACTTCGAGTTCAAGAAGCGCGGTCTGAAGGCGTTTCCGGCACTTATGATGCCGGTGATTATTCTTGGCGGTATCTACGGCGGTGTGATGACCCCAACGGAAGCTGCTGGTGTGGCTGTGGTCTATGCGATCCCTGTCGCGATCTACATCTACCGTGGGCTGACATGGAAGACCTTCCGCGAAACTGTGCTGAACTCCGGTATCACCATTGGTGTGGTGATGGCGATGATCTTCATGGTGCTGATCGTTAGCCGCTTCCTGATCTTTGAAGACATTCCGGCGATTGCGGAAGAGTTCGTCTATTCCGTTTCTGATGACCCGATCATGATCCTGTTGATGGTCAATCTGGTGATGATCATCATTGGTATGCTGATGGACGATATCTCCGGCATTTTGCTATCAACACCGCTCCTGCTGCCAATCGTGCAGGGCGTTGGTATGGACCCGATCCACTTTGCAGCTGTTCTGGGTGTAAATCTGGGTATGGCGAACATTACGCCACCAACTGCACCGCTGCTGTACTTGGGGTCCAAGGTGACTGATACCTCGGTTGACAAGATGCTGAAGCCGACGCTGATGTTCATTATCTTCGCGTGGCTGCCAACTTTGATCCTAACCACCTTCATTCCGCAGATGGCGCTGTTCGTTCCGAACCTGCTGCTGAACTAAGCTGTTTATAGAGAGTAAGCTGCATTTCAAGAAGGCGGGTGTCGTTGGCATCCGCCTTTTTTATTGAGCGGGGCTGTGGGGGACTATTGGTTCTGGGAATGAGTTTTTGTGTTAGATCGTGCCTGACGGGAGGGGGATGGATATCCCCATAAGTTACTCCGTTATATATGGCTGGTAATTCACTTGGCTTTACTCATGGACCTCTCAGTTTTAGTGGGTGTGTTCTCGTAGTTCTGTGTAATTATTTCTGATTGTTGTCTGGTCTGGTTTTATAATTGTGCTTGAAACTGAGTGTCTTGGCGGATGTTGGGGGAACTTATTGAAATTTACTCTCACAAATCATGGCATTATTTGTCCTATTGATAAGTATATTGATATAACTCCCACTGCATGATTTGATTGCCTTATATTTTCTTCTTGTTTTTCCCATGAGTGAGATATCGGGGTGATGTGGCTCTTCAACCGCAGCGCTTCTGGTTGTCTGCGACCGAATGCGTTCTTTTGCGTGTCATTTGGCAGGCTTTTGGGAGAAAATCATTGGGGTGTTGGCAATGCTTTTTCGATGTTCTTCTATTGCACTGATACTCTGGGCATTTGGGGCAACCTGTGCCCAGTCCGCATCCTTAAGAGATGCGGTTGAAACTGCTGTTCATACTAATCCGGATATTTTGGAGAGTGCTGCTCAACGACGGGTGCGTGATTTGGAGCTGCGCGCCTCACAAAGCGCATTCCTGCCAAAGCTGAGCCTGAGTGCCTCCTTTGGTGCGGAGCGTTTTCGTAAAGGCCGATCCACTGCGCCTGACCAGTTGCGGGCGGGCAAGCAACTGCGTGTTGAAGCTGAGCAGTTATTGTATGACGGCTTTGGTTCGGTGAATGAAATCTATCGTCAAAGTGCCCGTGTTGATGGTGCGGCTTTGCGCGTTCTGGAGCGTTCTGAAGCGATCGCGCTTGATGCGGTTGAGGCGTATATTGATGTTCTGCGTCATCAGGAAATTCTGAAAAAATCGAAGGAAAATACCGCTCTTCATGAGCGTTTGGTCCAAGAGGTGAAGGAGCGGTTTGAGGGTGGGCAAACTGGTTCATCGGACCTTGCGCAGGTGCAGGAGCGATTGGCTGCTACGCGCATGATTACTGCCAGTGTGCGCAAGTCCCTGCTTGATGCAATGGCGAAATATCGACGGGTTGTCGGGGAAGCACCCAATAACCTGAGTGCTGTTACTGTTGCGAATGCTGGGGTCATTAAGAGCCTTTCCTCAGCACTTGCTCTGTCCCGCCAAAGTAATCCATTGATCCTGTCTGCGCAGGCTGAGACGGATGCAGCAGGTTTTGCTCTGGAGAAGAGCAGGTCTGCCTTACTGCCGCGAGTGACCTTGAATGGATCGGCCAATTTTGGTGATGATTTGAATGGGTATGATGGGCGCAGTGATGACTACCGCATTATGGTTCGGGTGAGTTGGAACATTTACAGCGGTGGCTATGAGAGGGCGATGCAGGGCCGCGCGGCTGCTCAGTTTACTGAGGCGCAGGCGCGTACTGATCGCATACGGCGCCAGACTGATGAGGCTGTTGAGCAGGCCTGGGCCTCTGTTCAGACTACGCAAGAGCGCATCGCCGCACTGCACCAGACTGTAGCTGCCAACCAGCGTGTTGTGAGTGGATACCGGCAGGAGTACAGCATTGGCGAACGTTCGCTTCTGGATGTGCTGAACGCGGAAAATGCACTGTTTAACAGCCGTATCGATCTGGTGTCTGCAGAATACGTCCTAAAGTTCTCGACCTATCAGTTGCAAGGAACTACCGGCAATCTGCTGGCAATGTTTGGCATAGCACCGCCGCCGGAAGCCCGTGCAGACCGCCGCGTGACAGCGTCAATCTTTCCTCAATCTGACGGATTCGAGCTCGAGCCCCTGCGCTAAGACAGCAGTGAGCATGCGTGGCGGACGTTTGTTTTGAGAAAGGGAGCCTATGTGGCTCCTTTTTGTCGTTTAGCGTGAGGTTTCCTGTGCTGACATGCGGGCTGGTGGCCATAGAGGCTGCCTGCCAAACTTCCCCCTCTCAGTTCTGTGTTCAGCCCACAATATGCCTTACGCGAATAATGCAACTTGTGGCAATAAAAGAATCGCGCAGCATATGAGTTGTATATGTACTTCAAATGTAATTCGCATGAGGTCAAAATGTTTTTAATGAGACGTAGTTTCCTGAGATTGATCCCTAGTCTGGCCGTTTTGATGGGCCTTTCTTTCGTGCAACCTTCTATTGCGGAGTCCTCTCGGTACGAGGTTGGGCCGATTGGAGAGCCGCTTGGTGAGTTGAGTATGCAGGTTTGGCGGGTTCCGGTGGACCTTGAAGATGGCAGTGGAACGATCACCATTGAAGCAGCTGTGTTTCGGCCTGATGGAAATGGGCCGTTTCCTCTGGCGATTTTTACCCATGGAGCGGAACGGAGTGTTCCTAGTGATGGCCCCTATGACTTTCGCCCTGACGCTGCGATCAGATGGTTTATGTCAAAAGGGTATGCGGTAGCTTCTCTCGTACGCAGAGGATACGGGCGCTCGGAGGGCGAACGTTCGCTGATCATTGGTAAGAGTTTGCCAGAATGGCGGACCCCACTTCGGGAAAGGGCTAATGACATACATAGTGCTGTAAAATACTTTAGAGACCAGTCATTTGTTATGGGTGATCACATTGTTCTAGTTGGTCTTTCTGCTGGCGGAAATGCCATGCTTGCTGCTGCAAGCGAGAACCCAGAGGGTGTTCGAAGGGTTACTGCCTTTGCACCTGGAAGTGTGAGTACTAATCGGAATGAGGTGGACAATCACCATCTTGTCGAGCGCATTTTCCAAACATTAGGGTCAACCAACAAACTACCTGTTCTTTGGATTTATGCTGAAAAGGACGAGTTCTACAGTCCGAAGCTGGCACAGTTCTTCTTCGATGCTTACACCGCCGAGAGTAGTGCAGAGCAGGAACTAGTCATTCTGCCACTTGGGGGTGAAGACGGGCATGACATTCTGCTGAGAGATGATGGTCCTCAGATTTGGGGGGATGTCGTTGACGGGTTTCTTGATCGTGTGATGCAATAGACGTTGCAGTTTGGGTGGACTGGTCGAGACGACTGCATAAGGCGAGGGAGCGATGCGAAGCTCTCTCGCCTTGCTATTTTCAGCGATGGGAAAGGCATTGCATCTGCCCGAAACTGGCTTTCCGACTTTTGAGGCTACCTGATCCAGTGTCAGTTAATCAGAAGTATCTATTTGCAAGTTGCATGCAGGTTTAGAGTCGCTTCTCGTTCATGAGGATATCTAGCGAGTGAACCCGGTTTGAATGAGGCAAAAATCCACTTAAGTCACTATGCGGAATTGTGTTTTACTTATTACTTGACAATAGAACGCGATGAATATCTCATTACCCTAATAAAAATAATGAGAAATTATTTCTTTGGGGGGAGAAGTTTTATGTCTAAAGGTTTTATTTGGAAAGCTAATTTAGCTGCACTTCTGTTGTCTGTCAGTGTTCTCTCTGCGGAAGCTGATAGTGTCAAGATTGGGTATATTGATCCGCTATCTGGTCCGTTCGGGAGTACGGGTGATGCGGGTCTGAAGCACTTTCGTTATGCGGCTAATGAAATTAATGCTGCGGGTGGCATGGCTGGCATGCAGGTGGAAGTGATTGGTTTTGATAATAAACTCAATCCGAAAGAGAGCCTCGTTCAGCTGCAGAAGGCGATTGATCAAGGCGTGCGGTTTATTGCGCAGGGGAATGGGTCGAGTGCTGCGAATGCATTGACCGATGCGATTGCCAAGCACAACAAGCGTAATCCGGGGGAAGAGGTAATTTTCCTCAACTATGCGGCGGTTGATCCGGCTTTGACCAACCAGAAATGTAACTACTGGCATTTCCGTTTTGATGCGCATGTGGACATGAAAATGGCCGGTCTTACCGACTGGCTGCGCGATCAGAAAGACATCAAAACAGCTTACATTCTGGCACAGGATTACTCCTTTGGTCGGGCCTTTTCTGATGCTGCGAAGTCGATGATCGAAGAAAAACGCCCGGACATTAAAGTTGTGGGGGCGGAGCTTCACCCTATTGGAAGAGTTAAGGATTTCACGCCTTACGTGCAGAAGATGATGAGTGCGAAAGCCGATGTTGTGCTCACCGGGAACTGGGGCACAGACATGACGTTATTGGTGAAAGCGGCCAATGCGTCCGGTCATCAGGTTCCGTATCTGACGTTCTATGGTGGGGGTCTTGGTGCGCCGACTGCGATGGGACAAAGTGCAGTTGGGCTTGTGAAGCAGATCACCGAGTTCCATGAAAATATTGCAGCTTCGGACGAGCAGATGGCTCGGGTGGATGATTTTGAGGAAGCCAACAATCTTGATTACTACTATGAGCGTGTTTTCACCTTGATGAACATGCTCGATACGGCGATTGATAGTGTGGGCTCTGTGGACGTGCCGAAGATTGCGGCGGAGCTGGAGGGCATGACTTATGAGACACCGTATGGTGAGGTGACCATGCGGGCGGATGACCACCAGTTGATCCAACCTCTTTATATCTCAACGTTTTCTGAGGGCGTGGAGCGTGATGTCGAGAACACCGGCTTCGGGTTCGAAACAGATATTGCCATTCCGGCAGCCGCAACGGAAACGCCGACCACGTGTAAGATGCGTCGTCCTTCCTAACGATCTTTCCTGATCATTGGCATGCTCGGGCAATCGGGCCTGAGCATGCTCTTTTCTCTTGAGGGATGTTATGGAGACGGTTGTTTTTGCTCTGCTCAACGGGCTGATCTACGGCTTGTTGCTGTTTATGCTGTCCAGCGGATTGACGTTGATTTTCAGTATGATGGGCGTTCTTAATTTCGCTCATGCCAGCTTTTACATGCTGGGTGCCTATTTTGCTTTTACCCTTGGACAGCACACCGGATTCTGGTTTGCGTTGTTTCTTGCGCCGATTTGCGTTGGAGCCGCTGGAGCCTGCGTTGAAAGGTGGGGCCTGCGCAAAGTGCATGCGCGCGGGCATGTAGCCGAGCTGCTTTTCACGTTCGGGCTGGCTTATGTCATTGAGGAGCTGGTGAAGATCATCTGGGGCAAGTTTGCGGTTGCCTACGAAATTCCTCCGGAACTAAATTTTTCACTCTTCGAACTTTTCGGCTCGCAGTATCCGGCCTACCGGATTTTCATGCTGGTCGTTTCCATCGCGATGCTCGCGGGGCTTTGGTAC
Organism: uncultured Pseudovibrio sp.; assembly: GCA_947494035.1. Lineage (GTDB taxonomy): Bacteria > Pseudomonadota > Alphaproteobacteria > Rhizobiales > Stappiaceae > Pseudovibrio. Next base: position 27,002 of record CANLTN010000028.1, read on the forward strand.
CTGCTGAAGCGAACGCGGATCGGGCTCATCATTCAGGCTTCCTTGACGCATCCGAATATGGTCTCTCATCTGGGGCATAACGTGCCGCGGATCTTTATGCTGGTGTTTGCAGCCGGGTGTGCGTTGGCGGGGCTGGCCGGGGTGATCGGTGGTAACTATCTGGTGACCGAGCCGTCCATGGCGTTTTCCATCGGGCCGATTGTGTTCGTAGTTGTTGTTGTTGGCGGTATGGGCAGTCTGGAAGGGGCGTTTATTGCCAGCTTGCTGATTGGTTTCCTGCAGACCTTCGCCATTTCCATTGATAGCAGTTTTGCCGAGATCTTTTCGTTTGCCGGGCTGAGCGCAGATGGCGATCTCGGGCGTATTACGATTGCGTCTCTGGCTCCCATGTTGCCGTTCATTCTTCTGGTCTTAATGTTGATGCTGCGTCCGCGTGGCCTGATGGGGGAGCGTGAGTTTTGACCGACTACAGTCTTGACCGGGTGCCTGATCTGGCACCAAGTGCACGCTACAAGTTTGCAACGCGGGTTATGCCGCTGTTGCTGCTTGCCTTGATCCTTTTGAGCATCCCTTTATTCGAGCCGTCGAGGACGTGGCTCTCGCTGTTCAATGCCATCGGCATTAACATGGTTTTTGCCTTGTCCTACAATATGTTGCTGGGGCAGACAGGATTGCTTTCCTTTGGCCATGCGGTCTACTTTGGCCTTGGTGGTTATGCGGCCATGCATGGAATGAATGCCATTGAGAATGCCAGTTATGATGGCGGTTTTTGGGCGGCCGTTCCTGTGTTTGCCTTGCCGTTGGTGGGCTTTGCGGGTGGTGCGCTCGCTGGGGCCGTGATTGGCTTTCCATCTTGCCGTCGTTCTGATGTGCCGTTTGCCATGATCTCGCTTGGCATTGCTGAACTAGTTGCCGCTGCCGGTTTCATGTTCATCAGCGTGTTTGGCGGTGAGGAGGGGATCACGGGAGACCGCATGAACGGTATTGAGCTGTTTGGACTGTCTCTTGGCCCACTGGGAGATGTGTACTGGTTCATTGCGTTCTGGACCTTTGTTGGGGTCGCGTTGATGTACGCCTTCACGCGAACGCCACTTGGCAAGATTGCACAAGCGGTGCGCGATAATCCGGAGCGGGTGCAGTTTGTGGGCTATAATCCCAACCGCGTACGGTATCTGGTGTTTATTGCCGCTGGTGGCTTTGCAGGGCTTGCAGGCGGTATGTCTGCGGTGAACTACGAGATCTTTACGCCAGAGAGCCTGAGCGTGATCCCGTCGGGTCTGGTGCTGTTGATGGCGTTCATTGGCGGTGCGCGTTATTTTGCAGGTCCTATCCTCGGGGCGGTGGTGCTGACCTATATGCAGTCCAACCTCTCTGATTATTCAGAGGCGTGGCTGCTTTATCTGGGGCTGTTGTTCATTGGCATGATCCTGTTTGCACCGGGCGGTCTTGCGGGCCTGTTGCTGAGCGGAACAGCTGCCTTGAAGCATTCGTTTTCGGTTAAAGGGCTTTTGCGGGTCGGGGCTTTTGCCAGTTCGGCTCTGTTGGCTGCTGCGGGTGTCATTGTACTGGTAGAGCTTGCGGTGCGGTACTCCAACGGGTTTGGAGAGGCGTTTGAGCCGTTTGGTTTGCATCTGGCACCTGACCAGATGATGTCCTGGATGGTTGGTCTCGTGCTTGCAGGCGTTGGCATAGGTGCACTCAAAGTGCTTTCCAAGCAAGGGGGTATGGGCTCATGAGTGCACTTGCTTTACAGCTGAAAGACCTTCGCAAAAGCTTTGGTCCGGCGAAGATCATTGAGGGGGTGTCGCTGGACATTGCGCGCGGCGAACGGCATGCAATTATTGGTCCCAACGGGGCTGGTAAATCCACACTGTTCAATCTCATCTCCGGTCTGTTTCCGCCAAGTTCGGGGCAGATCAGTTTAGGGGGCAAGCAGATCAATGGCCTGAAACCTCATCAGATCAACCGGCTCGGGTTGTCGCGCAGTTTTCAGGTCTCCAACATTTTTGCCAATATGTCAGTGCGCGAGAATGTGCGCTGCGGGGTGTTGTGGTCGCTTGGGTATGGTCACAGTTTCTGGCGCAATATCGGAAACCTGAAGGAGGTTCAGCGTAAGACCGCTGAAGTGCTGGAGAAGGTGGGCCTGCTGGACAAGGCAGATGTGCCTGCTGTGCTGCTGACATATGCGGACCAACGCACGCTGGAGATTGCCATTACCATTGCTGGCGGGGCAGACGTGATTTTGCTGGATGAGCCGACCGCTGGGATGAGCCATTCAGAGACTGCCAGAGCTATCGAGCTGATTGAAATGGCAACGGAAGGAAAAACCCTCTTGATCGTAGAGCATGATATGGGCGTTGTGTTCGGCCTATCAGACCGAATTTCTGTGCTTGTTTATGGCGAGATCATCGCAACGGGAACGCCAGAGGAGATCAGAGGCAATGCGCGTGTGCGTGAGGCATATCTGGGTGATGAGACAGATTTTGCGGAGGTAACGGCATGAGTGGCCCAATGGCAGATGAGATGCTGAAAGTCCGCGATCTGCACGCGTTTTATGGCAAGAGCCATGTGCTGCGCGGTGTGACCATGGATGTACCCAAGGGAAGCGTGACAGCGCTCTTGGGACGCAATGGTGTTGGACGTTCCACAACGGCCAAGGCGATTATGGGAGAGGTGGCACCCAAAGGAGATATCTGGTTCAAGGGCGAGAATATTTCTGGTTTGCCGAGCCACGCCATTGCCTGCAAGGGCCTTGGGTATGTGCCGGAGAACAGGGATATCTTTCCGCTCATGAGTGTGCGGGACAATCTTCTTCTTGGCATTAAGGACATGCGCAGACCGGGCAAGTGGAGCATTGAAGAGATGCTGGATATGTTCCCTAACCTGAAGTCCCGCGCGGATACTCCGGCTGGTGTGCTTTCGGGCGGCGAAAAGCAGATGCTGACCATTTGCCGGACGCTCATGGGAGATCCTGATCTGATAATCATTGATGAACCGACCGAGGGGCTTGCACCGAAGATTGTAACGCAGGTTGGGGAGCTGATTGCACAGATCGCAAAGGCGGGGGTTTCTATCCTGCTGGTGGAGCAGAAGCTTTCCATTGCGCTGAAGATTGCCCAACAGGTTTATGTGATGGGACACGGGGAGATCGTTTATCACGGCACGCCAGAGCAGTTTCGCGAGCGGGAGGATATCCGGCGGGAATGGCTGGAGGTGTGAAGCCTTTTTCTTGGAGAAGTGCGGTGGCACACTTTGCTGGTGTTCTTTGAGGCCTGTGATGTGTGCTAGCAAGTGACTGCACAGTATTGGAATGGGGTTGGAACGTTGACGGGAAGTGAAGAGAAAGACCGGCGGTTTGCAACAACGCTGGCGCGTGGATTGCAGGTTTTGCGGGCGTTTCGCGCGTCAGATGACGGGCTTGGTAATCAGGAGATTTCTCAGCGCACCGGCATTCCCAAGTCCACGGTTTCCCGCCTGACGTTCACACTGCAACAGCTTGGCTATCTTAGCCATGCGCGGCGGCATGACCGGTACCGGTTTGGTCCGGCGGCGCTGGCACTGGGCAATATTGCCAGTGCCTCGGTTTCCTTTATTGAAACCGCCAATCCCATCATGCAGCAACTGGCTGATGAGACGGGCACTTTGGCTTTGCTGGCGGTGCTTGATGAAAACAAGATGCTGCTGACCAAAACATGGAGACCGCAAGGCGCGCCTGCCATCTGGCTGGAGGTGGGGCACCGTATTCCGATCACCGGTTCGTCCTCCGGTCTTGCCTATCTTGCAAGTGTGTCCGACCGCGAGTTTGCGCGGGTGTGTGAGCGGGTGGGCGATCACGGTCATTCTATCGAGGCACTTGAGGCGGCGCGAGCTGACGGATATTCCCAGATGCTGGCTCATGGCTTTGTGGTTATTGGTGAAGACCAGCGCTACGCCGAAAACATCAATGCGGTCTCGGTGGGCTTTCGCTCGCAAGATTTTGGCGAGCCGGTTGCGATCAGCTGCGGGGCAACGCCGGATATGCTGGGTTATGAGCGTATGCATGACGAGGTCGGGCCCAAACTGCGCGACAGGGTAAAAGAGCTGGAGCGGGCGCTGGGGTTGCCCTCTGTTCTGGTGAACCGCGGCTGACCTTTGTGTAGGGCCTGCTATAGTTTTGCATAGTAGAATTGTAAATTACATATTGAAATTATGTTGGGGGACGATACTCTGATCTCATGATGGGATGAGGTGGGCCAGTGTGCTCAAAATTCTCCCGGCAGGTATGTCCAATGAAGCGGGGAGGGCGGCATATGGACCTGAATTATTCAGCTGAGGAGCTGGCGTTTCGTGATGAGGTGCGATCCTTTTTAAGAGAGAACCTTTCGCCGGCACTTGCGGAAAAAGTGAGATTGGGAAAGCGCCTTTCCAAGGCGGACCTTGAAGGCTGGCACGCGACGCTGAACGCGCATGGCTGGCTGGCGGTCAACTGGCCGATGGAGCGTGGCGGGACCGGCTGGAATGCGGTCTATCGGCATATCTTTGAGGAAGAGCTTTGCCTTGCCCATGCGCCGCGCACGATCCCGTTCGGGCTTTCCATGCTGGCGCCGGTGCTGTTGAAGTTTGGCAGCAAGGCGCAGCAGGATCACTTTCTACCGCGTATTCTGGATGGTACGGATTGGTGGTGTCAGGGTTATTCTGAGCCGCAGGCAGGCTCTGACCTTGCCTCTTTAAAAACCCGCGCTGTGCGTGACGGGGATCATTATGTTGTCAACGGTCAGAAGACCTGGACGACACTTGGACAGCACGCCGACTGGATCTTCTGCCTTGTGCGCACAGACCCTGCCGCCAAGGCGCAGGAAGGTATTTCGTTTCTGCTGATTGATATGAGAACACCGGGTGTCACTGTTCGGCCCATTACGCTGATTGATGGCGGGCAGGAAGTGAATGAGGTGTTTTTTGAGGATGTGCGGGTGCCTGTCTCTAATCTGGTTGGTGAGGAGAACAAGGGTTGGACCTACGCCAAGTATCTGTTGACCCATGAGCGCACCAATATTGCAGGTGTTGGCTTTTCAACGGCAGCTCTTGCTCATTTGAAAGAGATTTGTGCCAAGCAGATGTCTGGCGGCAAACCACTGCTGGAGAACCCTTATTTTGCGGGACGGGTTGCGCAGATCGAGATTGATTTGATGGCGATGGCGACGACGAACCTGCGCATGATCGCTAAAGCGGCGGCGGGGCAGGCGCCGGGGGCGGAAAGCTCCATGCTGAAGATCAAGGGAACGGAAATCCGGCAGGCGATCAATGATCTGACCCGGCGCGCGGTTGGGCGCTATGCCATGCCGTTTGTGTCCGAGGCGCTGGACAGCGGGGCCAATGCGCAGGGCGTTGGGCCGGAGTATGCGGCAGCTGCGAGCCCTGATTATTTTAACAACCGCAAGCTTTCCATCTTTGGCGGGTCCAACGAGATCCAGCGCAACATCATCAGCAAAGCTATTCTCGGCCTTTAGGAGCGTTCCATGGATTTCAATCATAGTGACGAACGGCGGATGCTTCAGGAGACGTTGCATCGCTATCTTTCAGATAACTACGATGTCAGGCAACGGGCAGCTTCTGTTGGCCATGTGGAAGGCTACTCGGAGAAGGTCTGGCATGACTTTGCCGAGCTTGGGGTGATAGGTGCTCTGTTTGGCGAAGAGCATGGCGGCTTTGGTGGCGGTGGCTTTGATATTGCCGTGGTGTTTGAGGAGCTGGGCCGTTTTGCCAGCACCGAGCCGCTGATGGCCTCCGGCGTTATGGCAGGGCGGTTGTTGAGTGCGCTTGGGTCTGACGAGCAGAAGGCGCTGATCGGCGAGGTGATTGCGGGCCAGCTGAAGGTGGTGCCAGCACTGGAAGAGCCGCACTCGCGTTATGATCTGGATGCGGTGGAGACAACTGCGGAGCAGGTGGAAGACGGTTATCGGCTCAATGGCACTAAGTCGGTGGTGATGGGTGGTCCGAGTGCGGATAAGCTGATTGTGAGTGCCCGTGGTCCTGACGGGCTCATGCTGTTTGTGGTGGATGCTGACGCCAGCGGCGTGGAGCGGTTCTCCTACCCCAATCTGGATGGCTACCATGCCAGCGATATTGCTCTGGTCAATGTGGAGGTGCCTATTCCTGCGCGACTTGGTGGTCCAGCGACGGTTCTTCCGGCACTGGAAGCTGCGCGGGCGGCTGGCGTGACTGCGTTGTGTGCCGAGGCCGTTGGGGCGATGGAAGCTGCGAAGGATCTGACAGCTGAATACCTGCGGGTGCGAACGCAGTTTGGCCGTGCGCTGGGCAAGTTTCAGGCGCTGCAGCACCGTATGTCGACGATCCTGATTGAGATTGAACAGGCACGTTCTGCGCTGATCAATGTGGCTGGGCATCTGTCTGCTGATCCTCTCGTGCGGGACAAGCATGTAAGTGCAGCCAAGAACCTGATTGGCCGCGTGGCCCAACTGGTGTGCGAAGAAAGTATTCAGCTGCATGGCGGTATTGGCATGACCGAGGAATATGCTCTGGGGCATTACGCCAAGCGGCTCATGATGATCGATCATCAGCTTGGCGATGTGGACTATCATCTGGAGCGGTTTGTCGGCGTGATGCAGGCAGAAGCAGCACAGGAGCGCGTGTGATGAAGCGTGCATCTCTTGTGAGTGTTGTGCGTTCAGGTGACCGGCTGATCGTCACCAACTGCAACTCCTCGCGCCGCAATGCGCTTTCGCCCGAATATTACGAGGGGCTTTCGCAAGCTTTGGATCAGGCTAATCAGGAGCCGGAGATCCGCTCAGTGATCCTGCGAGGGGAAGGCGGGTACTTTTGTGCGGGCGGGGATCTGAATACGCTGGTCAAGCGGCGAGAAATGACGGTTCCGGAGCGCAGGGATAATATCGAAAAGCTCCATAATCTGGTGCGGCAGGTGCGGGACTGTAAAAAGCCGGTGATTGCGGCGGTTGATGGGGGTGCTGCCGGGGCCGGAGTTTCTTTGGCCTTGGCTTGTGACTTCCTGGTGGCGGAGCAGCAAGCGCAGTTTACGCTGGCCTATGTGAAGGTGGGGCTGGTGCCTGATGGCGGAGCAACGGCGTCGCTCTCACGCCTGTTACCCCGGCAGCTGGTCTCAGAAATGTGCTTGCTCGGACAGCCTGTTTCCGCTGAGCGCTTGCACCAGTTGGGTGTGGTCAATGTGCTTAGCGACAAGTCAACTCTGGCTGATGCCCACTTGCTGGCGGATCGCATTGCGCAAGGTCCGGCAGGGGCTCAGGGAGCCATCAAGCAGTTGGTAAACGTGGCTGATCGCAATAGTTTCGAGGCTCAGATGGATCTTGAACGCGACACCATGGCGGAGGTGCTGGGTGGTGACGAGGCGCAGGAAGGGATCAATGCGTTTCTGGAGCGAAGAGCGCCTGATTATGCTTAGGGACATGGCCATAACCAGAAATAGTTTACTGCCACGAGGTAAAGTACAGACGGCAAGCTTGGGGAGGATTGATCAAATCTGATTGCAGCTTTTCGGAAGTTTTTGATCTAGGTGGTGTTCCTCGTAGGTGGAAATGGGATAAAATCGAATAGTCTTTATTTTTTTATCTACCACCCTGATGTATCTCCTTACTAGGAAACGCTAATCTTACTTTGGGCAAGAATAATATGTGTGCTTACTAAAAGCATTGGAACTAGATGAAGAACAATGTAAGAGGATGTGAATCTAAGTATTTTAAGTGTTAATTAAGTGAATGTACTAGGTTGGTTGTCAATGATCCGTCGCGTTGTATATATATTTCTATCAGTTGTGTTAGTTGTTATTGCTATTACGATTGGCGGGTTGCTTTATATTGTTGAAGGTGTTCGTCAGAATGCAGTGATGTCAGCAGTTGGTAACTTTTTCCCCAGTATCGTTTCTTTCGCCATTCAAGAGAGGTCCCTAGGCTACATCGGCGTACCCAAAGAATTTAGGAACAGGCATTCGACACCTCCCCCGAAGCAACTATTGGAGACAGCTTTAGTTCTGAGGTCTATGTATGGCGATGACGAAGAATTTGACTGTCATGTCAATATTGCGATGGAACCCGTTGATTTATACGAGCATTGGCCTGCCGACGGTTCGATGCTGTCACTGAACCCCCTGCGCTACATTGTCGTTTTTGATGGAGCTCCTCCTGATATCTCAGATTTTTTGGATCTAGGCAAAGCATCAGGGCGCTTAAAAGAAATCTTACCTTTGGAAAATCCATCGCCTGTCTTTAACCAGCATGGCGACTTGGTGAATGGGATAGATTTATCCTTTGCGATTCGAACAATCAGTCATGCATATCCCAATGGAATTTCCTGGCAAGCTAAAGAATGCACAAGGTTCAGTTATATTATGTTTGAAGAGAATAGATATGTTAAAAAACATAATTAATACAAATACTTATTGTGATGGCTTGACTTGGCTTGCTTTGATTTTAGTAAGCTTTCGGGCCTACGAACATTAATGGAATACGATGCCTAGAGTGCTGCTTTCGGCCTGTTCCAGATCCGGATAAAGAAAGTGCTCCCCAGATCCTAACAGTGATTCATGGAGAGCAACATCAAGGAGAGCTCCATGTTGCGGAGAGGTGGGAAAGTTTCTACTGATTTCGCAAAAGGACTTATCCGCTCGGAACTGTCAGACCTTCTTAGCGTAGGTCTGGCACTCAAACTCAGTAATCGTCGTTGCGAAGATCTCGTATTCGGCTCTTCGGCTGATGGTGTACATGTTGTGGAAGTCGGCTGTGCTCATTTGCTGTGCGGTTTGGCTTTGCTGCCATGTGTGGATTGCGGTTTCCCAGTTGCCGGTCAGGTGTTTGTATTGGGTGAGGTCTGCTTCCATGGTGATGGGGGCACCGGGATCACTCTGGTTTTCTAGGCCCTGATGGATGCCTTTGAGTATGGCTGCAACGACGAGATATGGGTTGGCGTCTGCACCTGCCACGCGGTGTTCCAGTCTTGCGCCTTTGCCGTGGGTGGCGGGGACGCGGATTGCGGCGGCGCGGTGGTCATAGCCCCAGCAGCAGGTGATGGGGGCGTAGGAGCCGGGCTGCAGGCGGCGGTAGGAATTGGCGTGGGGTGCAAACAGGATTTGCATGTCCAGCATTGTCTCCAACAGTCCGCCGACGGCGTTGAGCAGGGCCGGGTTTGCCTCCTGTGCGTTTCCACTGAAGATATTGCTGCCCTTTGCATCCAGCAGGCTGGTGTGTACGTGAAAGCCGCTGCCGGTTTGCTCGCCATAGGGTTTGGCCATGAAGGTGACATCCATGCCATGTTTGCGGGCGATGTGTCGGACGACGCGTTTGAACAGCAGGCAGTGATCAGCGGCCTCGACCGCGCTTGGCACATGCAGCAGGTTGATCTCAAACTGGCCGTGGCCGAATTCGGAGATAGTGGTGTCAGCCGGGATGCCTTGTATTTTGCAAGTCCGGTTGATCTCCATGAGGATCGGCTCAAACTGGGCCATGACATCCAGATCATAGATCTGCGATGCATCGAGGCGTTGATTGGTGCCGGGGATGCAAGGGGGCAGCGGTTGGCCGGTTGGACCGGGCTCCATGTCGATGAAGTAGAACTCTAGCTCTGTGGCCACAACCGGTGTCAGGCCTTTGTCGCGGAATTTCTTTTCAACGGTTTCCAGGAGGTATCGGGGGTCCAGCACTGTTGGTTTTTCGTCGTCCACTTCATAGAGCGTGACAAGAACCTGTGCGGTTGGGACTTTGGCCCATGGTACCAGCTTGAGAGTTCCGGGAACGGGCACGCAGATACCGTCCGGATCGCCGCGTTCGATGGCAAGGCCGCTAGCGGGGACATCCACGCCCCACACGTCCAGAACCACGGTGGAAAGTGGGAGGCGCACGCTGCCTTCGGTTAGTTTTTGCAGCATTTCTGCGGGGAGCCATTTGCCTCTTAAGGGACCGCAAAAGCCAGCATAGAGGATCTCGATTTTCTCAAGGTCCGGATGCTGTTTCAGGAAGGTTTCTGCTTCCTGCCGAAATTGCTCTAAGTGTGGCTTTACAGCGGTACGTGTTGACATGCGAACTCTTCTGGTCTGAACGGTTGTCTTGTCTGGTGCTCTGGTTGACCTGACTGGCATATAGGCTTCGTCAAACCAAGGCTGCAAGTGTTTACATAGCAGGATTTTGCTATGGTTCGGTAAGCAATTGATTGGGTGCAGCTCATATTTGTGTGGGTGCCTTTATCTCATGCAGGCAGGATTATCTCTGTGATCAGGTTGGGGGAGATATTTTCTCTTAACCCTTTGGGAAAACCAGTGGTTCCTCTTTTGATGCAGAGATTGACTCTTGTTTGTTTGTGACCACAAAGTACCGGATTATTTGCCTCTCCTGCACGGATTACAGGGCAGGTTTCTTTTGGAAGGAATGCCCCATGGACTATATCGCCAATCTTCCGCCCACTGATGTTTTGCAGGAAAAGGATGCCGCTCACCACTTGCATCCGTTTACGGACACCAAAGCTCTCAATGCCAAGGGAACGCGGGTGATCACTCGGGCAGAGGGGGTTTATCTTTGGGATTCTGACGGCAACAAGATCCTTGACGGGATGGCGGGGCTGTGGTGCGTGAATGTGGGGTATGGCCGCAAAGAGATTATCGATGCGGTTCAAAGGCAGATGCTGCAATTGCCGTACTACAATACGTTTTTCCAAACGTCGCATCCGCCAGCCATCGCGCTTGCAGAACGGATTGCAAAGCTGGCACCGGCTGATCTGGACCATGTGTTCTTTGCCGGGTCCGGCTCAGAAGCCAATGATACCATGGTGCGTATGGTGCGCCATTATTGGGCGAGTGAAGGCAAGCCGACCAAGAAAACCATCATCTCCCGTCACAATGCCTATCACGGCTCGACCATGGCTCGGCTGCGTTTGTTTGATGTTCGTTTCAGGTGGAGCCCCTTTGCGTGATGCCGCCTCTGCGAGATGTCTGGAAGGATGTGTTTTGAGTAAGTCTATCAGTCAGCTTAGAAACCTCGGCCTGTGTCAGAGGCTATGCTGCCCGAGGATGATTTTCGTGCAGTGGGGCGTTCAGGCGTATCGGCGGCTGAAGTTCCTGTTTGGGCGCGGTGTTTCCGTCCTTGCGCTATATGCCATGGAAGCTTGTGTGCAAGGTTGTGATTGGCGGGCGCTTTCTGACGAAGACAAGAAAGAGTTAGAACCAAAGTTGAGTTGATGGAGTGAAGATGCTCCGTCAAGCGGACCAGGTGTTTTTTCACGGTCCGGATAGAGCGCTTTGGATTCTAGCGATGGAATAGTAGACGAACAGCGTTTTCAAAACGGCAAGGTTAGAGGAGTGGCAATTGCCTACCACCGCGTTAATGCACCATGCCAAGTGCAAAGGGGAGACTGGGATGAAATGGAGAAGCCATCCAGAGCCTTATGAACTGCGTTGTCAACGACTGTCTAAAGCACAAGACTTCAACTTTAATCGGTCAGGCACCTCAGATTGTCGTGCCATAGGGTAAATAATCCATAAGCCCATTTAGAATATGGTGCAGAGGTTCAAATAACTAGCGTTGAGAGAGTTGTGGTCGTTGGTTTGTGAAAGGAAGATGAGCCAGTATCTGCGTGGTGTTGCAAGTGGGTAATAATCTTGACTTAATGAATCTTATTTTGTTTCAATAATTTACCGCGACCGAGGTAGCATTGGCTTAGCAGTAAGACCATAATGGCGATCCTAAATCGTGTCATTCTGTCCTCAGCCGAAATTTGCCAAGTTTACTCCGTTGCTAATTTGTTAACTAAAATACCTACCAATTTCTACTTGAATATTGATTTCGATGTCTCATTCTAAATGATCGGGGGGCAGGTGATTTATGAGAATCGCCTTTGGCTTTGGACTGTTCTAAGGAAAGTGAAAAGCCTCTATATGAAAACTGTCGGGATTCAGGGAGAAAGTTCAACTAAGAATCTTTTCTTGCAAGTTCTTTAATGCATTTTGATCGAATGTAGGCCTGTTTGAATTGCTAAGCAGTTGTAGTAAGCTCATACGTAAGTAATCAGTGGTACCCCATGGTTGCCGGCTGATTGTATCGTTTATCGAGCGCATTCCTTTAGCTAGCTCCCAGGCAAGTCTCAATTTATTGTAAATTTCGCTGCCGCTCAGAAATTTGGCACTGTGGACCATAGGTGCCTGACGGTTGATTTTCAGTTCCGCAAAGGTGCGGTCTCTCTCCTCAAACATATCGATCTGTAGTTTTGACATGTTGCTCTTGAGGTGAACTTGGCGTGGGCGGCGATGGCCCATAGGCGTTGCATCAACGATGGCAACGTCTCGATTTGGGTTTCTAGTAAGCTGGTGCCACATGTAGTCCAACCCTTGCGCGAAGTGTCGTCCGGCAAAAATCGGAAGCACGCGCAACAACAAACTCCGGTGCATAATTGGTAACATCAGCTCAACAAAGTTGGTGCGGCGAAATTCAAAAGCCGGATTTGAAAGAGTTATATGATGTGCGTAGTAACTATCCGGCGTCAAGGCTGGCTGTGCCAGCTGGAAATTTTCTCGCTGCACGATTTCCAAAAACCGCTCAGCATTTTCCGGTGAGGTCTCGATATCATCATCAGGAAACCAGAAATACTCGAACTTGTCGAGCACCTCCGGATAGAGCCTAAAGAAATCATAGATGCCGATCCACTTCCCCCCAACGAAATGATGAGGGTACCGCGTAGTGCCAGAGGTATCCGGTGTGAGATAAGTAGAGATTGCGGAAACAGAGCTAAAAACACTGGTGGTTGGTAATGGTCGGTTTTTTGCACTTCTAATAAGACTAAAAAAATGCGATCGTAACATACAATACTAACCTTAATTTCATATTAATGGATAGCTATCAAAAAAATCAACTTTAGCCAAATTACTTTGTCAATATTGAAGTCGCCCGGCTCCTATCCAACTACGTCAATTGTGTATTTGCCGTAGTTGGATAGCGTCTTTCCATTACAAAACCTTCCAGCCAGAATTTACCACACTAGGCCAATCGTCTTATCAATTAATTTGTTTCACGAGAACTTCGTTGACAGATAACCGTTTCGATCTTGCTACCAGAAGATTAGGATCATAGTGCCCAACAGCGATGAACGAAATTGGGACTTCATTCTCAGGTAGGTCTAGTATCTTACGAACCGCAGCTTCCTTTTCAGTGCTCATAGCAGTATTTAAGCAACAGGCCCCTAATCCCACTTGCTCCAAGCCCAACAGCAGCGACATCATAAATAGGCCGCCATCAATAAAGGCTTGATTTCTTTCAACCGAAAATACGAAAGCGGAAAGGTCGCTCGTAACGAGAAGCAGTTTTGGAGGAGCTTTATAGCCCTTGAAGCCTCCTTGATGCTGGAGCAAAGACCTGATCTGCTTTGGGTCATCAATTTGATGAACGCGAGCAGGCTGTCTATTACAAACAGACGGTGCTTGCGTTGCAACTTTAACCGCTTTCACAATATCATCATCCGCAACTGTCTCAGTAGTAAACTCCCGTACGCTACGTCGGTCATAGACAACATCCAAGAATTGCTTGTCTTGATTAGTTTTGACCTTAGCTTCTCGAACTGAATTAGCGTTTACTACGCCACCATACTCATCATTAGTATTTGCAATCGCTTCCAAAACTCGTGGTTCAAAGAGTTTCCTAAAGTGTGAAACATCAACATTGAGAGATTTGTGTCGCTCAAAGTAAGAGCGCATGACTGATGCTGATATTTTGAAAAAGATGTCGTTCGGTGAGTGCCCGTCTGTAAGCCACTTGTTCATCTCAACGGCAAGGTTAGGAATCGCGATCTTGCCAAATCCTGGCCGGAAGTCGTCATGGCTGAGGCCTTTCTCAAGTCCATGGCTATGGAACATCATTAATGCGTGCGCATTCCCAGTATTTCGTGACCGCATATTTTGGGCATATGCACTGACAAACCGGCTACTATCTTTCTCTGAGAGTTCTTTTGCTTTTTCGGAAGGTGCGTTCGAAATATTATTTTTTTTGACAGCGGCTCTTCCGAGAGCCTCTATAGAAATGCTCTGTATATTTGCCCCTGCATCAACACCAGTGAAATGAACGGCCCCCAACATAATCTGGTCATAGCCGTCACCATCTACAATGAAGTCAACAGAATCTGTCCGAGTGGTATTGGTTTGGCCCTTAACAGCAATGTTTCCGACAACCCTAAACTTGCCGGTTTTGTTATTCCGGACATGTAGATTAATTGACCTCGCTGTGGTTTTAATAGACCACCTGATATTAATTCGATAAGCCTGATGCATGTAAAGCGGAATTGGCAACTCGCACCAGACTAAATTACCGCGAACAGATTTATTTGGCTTAACCAGAAGTTGCGTTGCCTTTTTCGTGGTAGTAACTTGCCAAGCATTATTGTTCGCGACAAACGTCGGCCTGTTAAAGTTATGCAATACATTTTTTGATGATTTAATTTTTATAGGCAGAAGAGATTTTATTTTGTCTTTGAGACCGCCCTCGCTACTTGCTTTGCCTGAGCGGTTCTCCTTTACGGACATTTTATCTTTGAGCCAATTCAGGGATTTCATTCGCCCTTCATTAATGTACTTATCTGCCTTCGAAAAATCGATATCAAACGAAACATTTTTGTTTACTTTTATCGTCTCGGTTGTGTCTTTTTCATAGATGCGACGAGTGTCACCAAAACCGAGTGACTTCAACAAGTTTTTGAAGCGGTCCGCCCCACGTTTGGTGTTGTAGATTGATGAGAACGGTTTCTTAAACATCGCCGCAAATGCAGTTCCGTGAAAGCTATCGGTAATCGCGTACTTCGTATTTTGATAAGTATATATGAAATTCTCTGGTGTATCTTCAGCTAGAACTTCAAACCGTTCGCCATTGAATATTTCTCGAGCATGATCGCGTCCATTGTCAGGATTCGGAATAACAACGATCTTTTGGATGCCAAGCTTATCGGCAACAGCTTCCGCTACCTTTCTCTTTTCAAGATTCGGGTCCAAGAAGAAAACTGACAGATAGTCTCCCTGCACCTTAGCCGTCGCGTTTTCTGCAAGCTTATCGTATTCCTTTGCAGTCAAGAGGAATACAGGGTCCACAACGAGAGCAGCGTCTACATCAAAGATCGCTTTTGCGATATCTATCGCATAATCCTCGCGCACTGAGAGCGCGCTAAATTTCTTCAGGTTGTTTGAATGCTTCTCAACGAATGCAGGAGAGAATTTATCTACGTTCTTGTTACCAAAGGACGTTCCATAGGCTAGGCGCTTCTTACCTGGTTCCACAAAGTCGAGAAAAAGGTCGTCATTGACGCGCCCAACAAGCGGGTTCCACAATTGATCGCTACCCACCAAAAACGCATCTGCCTGTTCATTCAGCTTGGGCAAATTGGAGAAGTGGACCTGCTCTGTATAGTTGTAGCCAATGCGACGGGCAAATTGCATAGACAGTATGTCATCAGGCCATTTAACGCGCCAGTTGTTGTAGCCAAGTGCTTCGTGCACCATCAGAACGTTGTACCCAAGTTTGGTAATAGCTCTGTTCAGTCCATAATAGGTCAGTATGGAACCATAGTTCTTCCCGTACCACCAACCTAAAATGCCAACATCATATTTTTTTTTCATGCTGCTCTCTACGTCAAGATTTACTGACACTATTTACTAAGAATAAATGCCCAAAAATTATTTTTACTTACTTTTTTTGAAAATTGACTATATTCTGCGTTCAGCTTATTATTTGAGGTCAATATTTTATATGATATTTTCATGAATTTCGCCAGATTACACATGTATTTTTTGACTGATCTATCTACTCTGTAGCCTGAAGACGTCGTTACATCTGTAGTAACCACGTAAGGTCGTAGAAAACTCTCTCGAATATTCGCGCGGAAATCCAAGGGCATTCTTCGGCCTTTTTTGTGGTAGGCAAGTTTTGGGAGGAGGTGCCCATTCAATGTCAAAACCCGAATTATAACCCAAAATGAGGAGTTATAGTTGCGAACACCGTTAGAAACGGTTTGCCCATGATCCCATGAGAAGTTCGCTTTGATTTTTTCATCTTGTGTCAGTCCACTGATTTGCTTGCGTTTCGCCGCCATATCCAGGTTTTCTTCCCAGAACTGAGGGCCTGCTAGCACATCCTCCATAGCGATATTGATTGCGGCTGCAGATTCATAGTGATAGGACGCGTTAAACCGGTTAAAGTAACGCCACATCATATAGATATTCCGCAAACGACTACCGCGAAGCCTATCGAATATTGTGTGGTGCAGGAGGTGGTAGCGCATATCCAAGTAAACAGTAAGTGGCGTTTGTTTGGTGAAGAAGTCTTCTTGATGGGAAACTACTCCATTAACACCAATAATCTCGAAGTTATTTGCTAGCGAAAAATAGCTATCGTCACCCCTCACAAAAAACGGGAAAGTCCAATTTTTCACCTGATCAATAGGGAAGCAGAAATACCACCACCCGCCATATTTGTTTTCGATTGACGGCGGATTATCAAGGGCGCAGCTCATGACTTCATCGAAATTACGGAGGTCTTTACCGCAATGCATAGGCTGGCAGCGTCGATTGAACGTTGCTCCGTTTTCCCACATCATCCATTTTTTTTGCTCGGTAATCATTGCCCCGCTTATTGCGAGGTTTGGTTTGCGTGAATACCGCAAGACAGAAATTGTCCGGCGTATATTTTCTGGATGGAAGACCGCATCATCATCCATAAACAAAACATGGGAGGACATCTCATTATCTTTTGCTTCCAGTAGACCACGCATAAATCCACCGGCACCGCCATAATTTTTGTTTTTTATAACCCGTCCGCGATCGAATGGGATTGTATCAGTATCACCCCCATTGTCGATTACCAGAAGGTTGAAGTTGCTTTCTAAATCTTTGTTTTGGCTGACGTAGTCTTGAAGTCTTCGCGCGGTGGATTGGACTGCTTCATTGCGCTTATAGGTTGTAATTATAGCAGTTATAGAAGATTCGTTGTGTTGAGGCCCTAAAATCAAGTAATCGGCTGCGCTAATCTCAACATCAGACTCCGCGACAACAGAAAAGTAGATCAAGCAATTCTCGTGCTCACCTGAATCCAGTGAGATCAGTTTTTCATGTTCTGCATCTAATGAAACTTTGGTTCTTTGAATAAGCTCCCAGCTTTTACCCAGATAAGCCTTGTAGGCAAAGATTGTACAGTTACCGCCCCCTCGAAGCCTCAACGAGAGTGAGTGAAGACTAGTTAGGTCATAGGCATACAAAGGGAACGCATTAAAATAGCTATCGAAATGCAGTACATCCCCCGATTTTATGTAATAACACTGCCGCTCCAAGTCTACCCCGGAAGTCTGGGGCGCATGGTAATAGAGATCTAACTCTGAGTTTATTGATCTATCTGGGAAAAGTAGTCTCTGTACCACTGCGCTAGCATTGACACCTAAGGGAGCTTCCTTAAGGCTGCTAAATTTAACTAAACTGTTCATTTTTCTTCCAATAAGCCGGCTGATACCTTCATAAAACCAGCCACCACATCGAGTGCTTTTCCGATGGTGATATCCATATCTAGATACTGATAAGTACCAAGACGACCGACGAAGGTGACGCCTTTCTCTGCCCGTGATCGCTCTTCGTAGGCTTCCAGCAGGGCTTTATCGTTCAACGAGCGGATCGGGTAATAAGGCGTATCGTCTGGACCACAGAAGCGACTGTACTCACGGAAAGCAATGGTTTTATCAAACTGATCAGCTTCCCAGGGTGCGAAGTGCTTATGCTCTGAAATGCGGGTGTAGAGTACTTCCGGATCAGGGTGGTTCATTACTGCTGTGCCCAGCATATCGCCTTCGCCCCGCATCTCCTCAAAATCCAATGTGCGGTAGCGCAGTCGGCCCAAATCGTAGTTGAAGTAGCGGTCTAGGGGCCCGGAATAGAAAACATGGGCAAAGTCTTCTTCCAGAACCTCATAGGGGCAGCCAAGACGAACCTCGATATTCTCATGATCGAGGATCTTCTCTACAATCGCCGTGTACCCATTTTTGGGCATGCCCTGATACGGGTGGTTAAAATAATTGTCGTCGTAATTGAAGCGTAGCGGCAGGCGTTTAAGGATCGAAGCGGGTAGTGTGCTGGGATCTACCCCCCACTGCTTTCGAGTGTATCCATCAAAAAACGCTTTATAGAGCGCCTCACCGACAAACCGCAGGCCTTGCTCCTCAAAGGTCTTCGGATCTTCGATGTCTGTGCGTGCTAGACTCTCAATGAAAGCCTTGGCCTCAACAGGTGACATTGCTTTCTCGAAGAATTGGTTGATCGTATGTAGGTTAATCGGCAGTGAGTAAACCTTGCCCTTCACAGTTGCCTTAACCCGGTTCACATACGGCATCATTTTACAGAAGCGGTTGATGTAGTCCCAAACACGCTTGTCTCCCGTATGAAAGATGTGTGGTCCATATCTATGGACCATCACACCACTCTCTGGATCCCGCTCCGTATAACAATTGCCAGCAATGTGATTCCGCTCATCAAGAACAAGGACTTTTAAGCCCTGTTCAGCCAGTTCCCTAGCGATCACAGAACCGCTAAACCCTGCACCCACTGCACAAATTCGTTTCATACCACGTCTTTCAAAATTTTGTCACACCGCACAGTGATGGATTGGCCTAAGAAAAGTGGAGAGACTTCATCTCAATTTCTCTTTGCTGTCTCTCGAACGTTATTGGCGAATGATAGCCTAACGCTGAGTGGCGGTGATGCGGTTGTCAAAGGTTTCGATATACTCAGAGCCCGCTCAAAAATAAAGTATTGAATGGGGTAATCCACCTCTGGATTTGATCTAGGCTCAGGACTCATAGCTAGAATACGACGATAGCAGCGATGTAGATTGCGGATTTGAGTATGTTTGGGTACCGATCATAGCGCATTGCGATGCGTCGCCAGTTCTTCAGCCTAGCGAACAGATTTCCATCCAGTTTGTCATAGGATTCTACCTAACGTTGAAGTGGGATATGAAGTGTTCGCGTTTTACGGAAGACCGGGTCATCAGCATGATCAAGGAACAGGAAAGTGGCGTTTCAACAGCGGAAACTTGTCGCAGGCATGGGATCAGTACAGCGTCGTTCTACAAGTAAAAGGCATAGTATGGCAGCTGGATGTTTCGGATGCACGCAAGCTGAAGGGTTTTGGCATCGGAGGATCCATATCCTTTTGAAACGTCAGGGCGTGGTTCTGAACCTGAAGAAACTGCGGCGTTTGCATTGAGACTGTAAGGTGCAGTTACTCGCGAGACGATTAGTTCGTTGATTGTAGCTTATCTCTGAGCGCTTCGTAAGGGGGTTGCCTTGATGCGCTCCATGGGGCCTGTGGAGGTAGAGAGCTGGCTCAGGAAATTCGGACAGGTTGTATAAGTGGATTTCGCTTCTGAAACTGGCATGATGCCAAGAACAG
>CANLTN010000029.1:0-43069 GCA_947494035.1 uncultured Pseudovibrio sp.
CCTGAAAGAAAGTGAACCAGACAAATGTGCTCAAGCTAAGAACCTCTCGATTCAAATCAAACGCAATCCGCTTTAGGATAACGTAGTTAGTAGATCAGCAGATTGCAAATCTGCGTGTCGGTGGTTCAATTCCGCCTTCGGACACCAACCGATCAAGTTGAACCAGTCCCGTTTGGCTACCAAACGACGATTGTTGAAATGTTAGTTGCTGGGACACGACCCCACGACCCCTTCACCCCCCAGTGAAGTGCGCGTCTGCTAGAGGACCACAGTAAGCGCAGCAGCGAAGGCTGGCTCGATCGACTGATGGGCAGGTTCCAGAAACAAACCTGAAGAAACAACAAGGCAATTCCTCGATAGGCAGAGGCCTGTTTGTTGCGCCTGTAATTACCGAGGTTGCTACAACTGCCCCCACCTGAAGGAAGGGATTGCGCTCGTATGCTCGCGAGTAATAATTCCGACGAGGCCAAGGGCCTGGAATTAAATATTCATGTGGCTGATCAGGTGGGATAAACTATGATTGATGGGGCAACCAAAGCAGGCTTATCACTTATAATATTAGGGTTACTTGCTGGATGTGCTGCAAGTCCTGAAGCGATTTCTGCTGCCTATATCTCACCTACTACTTATGACGATTGGTCCTGCGACAAGCTTGCCTTAGAGGCTCGGCGTTTGGATGCTGCGTACGCCTCTGCAGCCGCTCAACAAAAGAAAGCTCGTACCAATGACACAGTAGGGATTATTCTCCTAGGGCTCCCTGTTTCCTCAATGTCTGGAGGCAACGTTGCCCCACAAATTGCGGACCTAAAAGGGCGTAAGAATACATTAGAACAAACGCAAATCACCAACAATTGCATAGCGTAATTGTGTCCGGCCCCGCAGTAGCTCCCAGATAAATAATCTACCCTATAAGAATTACACTCAACGGTCATAAATGTATAAATCTGTGACCAACGCAGATCCCCTCTGGAAACATGGTCATTTTCCGTTCATAAAATAACGGTCATCAACCTCTAAGGGATTTAACAACAATGGCGTTGATCGGGTATGCGCGTGTTTCATCAGTGGGCCAATCTCTGGACATTCAGATTGAGAAGCTGGAAGCAGCAGGAGCGGAAAGGATCTTTCAGGAGAAACGGTCTGGGGTAGACAGCGAGCGCCCCCAGCTCCAAGCGATGCTGGACCACATACGCGAAGGCGACACTGTTCTGATTAGCAAGACGGACCGTCTAGCCAGAAACGCGGCTGACCTCCTTACGATGGTGGAGCGGTTCAACAAGGACGGTATCACGCTCAAAGCACTGGACCAGCCAGACATAGACACCACCACCTCAACAGGCAAAGCCATGATCTCAGTGTTTGCTGTGTTCGCTGAGATGGAGACCACGCTGCGCAAAGAACGCCAGATGGAAGGCATAGCCAAAGCCAAGGAGAAGGGCATCAAGTTTGGGCGCAAGGCGATCCTGACAGCTAAGCAGGAAGACGAGATCCACCAGCTTAGACAATCGGGACTGTCATTCCAGAAGATTGCTGACCAAATGGGCGTGTCGAAGGGTTTGGTCCATAAGACTGTCAAGGCGAAGGAGGCAACCTAGGCCTATGTTACGAAACAGGTAACCACGGCCATGCCTCTCGAGCTTCGGCCAGCAATTCTTCATCTCTTAATTGCGGCTCGATTCTAAAAATCGTTTCTAAAATCTCGACCGGATCAGTAACAAAAACTTCCTTTCCAAGGAGCCCTTCCCCTCTTTTTGCCATCGCCAATTCTAAACTCAGATGGGTTATTCTCTCGTGAAGTTTTGGGTAATCTGTCTTCCAAATTAATACGGTAATCGGGGGTTCAGTAGAAATAGGGCTTCTGTGGTCACTAATACGGGCTCCGGGAACACCTTCGCTCATTCCGACTTTATGGGGCCATCTAGGTTTCGCTTCAATTTCTGCGAGTTTTATATCTCTATAATCGACGACCACGTATACATGGTGGTTGCCTTCCCCAATCTCAGCCTTAAAAGATCTCCAGTAGTTCAACAGACCGGATTTATCTGCGGTATTAGTTGTTTTTTGTCCATTCGAAACTAACCCTGAAAACAAGGGAAGATTGTCGTTTTTCTTGTGCGACATCTCCGTATTTGGGACTTCAAGTGCCTTGGCGCGTGGCTTGACATTGGCTACTGCTTTTAGGCGATAGTGACCGGCGATAGGCTGCTCTAATATGCCCTGCTGTACAAAGCGTGCTAGTATCTTCTTGAAGGCAGTAGCGACGCTTTTTCCTTGGTATTGAAGCCCTCCCAAATTTATGTGCTCCCCGTAAATGACGTCGATCAACAGAGACCTTTTATAAACGCGCTCAGGATCGATTAATTCCAACAGATCTTTTATCATTTCCGGCATAAAGTGGAGGCCTGAGTACTTGTAGTGATCTGGTAGGAGTTCGCTCATTGGGTTACCTTTATGAATTATTTTTTATCGCTTACGAATAAAAGTATATAAGTGAAGCAACCTGTAAACTATAACAGAAATGCTGATATTCCCTGTAAGGTGCAGTTACTCGTGAGACGATTGGTTCGGAGATGCACGCTTATGTAGGCGTGGCGGATCCCCTGATCTTCAACGTGCCAATGAAATTGGGCCTGGAGCACATGGCCATTGTCAGTGCGAATTTCCCCTTGCAAATTACTATTTTTGGTGGGCCCAATTAGACCCCGAGCCTTGATCGAAACATCGCGCTCGTAATGTCCTCATACAGTATGAGGATCAAAGTTCACCCTTGCACTTCCCCGCCCCACGCCGCTCCTTCGCTGGTCATCCCAATCCCGCCGCAAGCAGCCGCCTCACTCACAATGGCAAGAACAGAGAGCTTCAAAGATGAGGCGGAAGTACTCTCTACAATCAATTTGATCGAGAGTGACATCAGCGAGAATGCGTACATAGAAATCTTCTTGACCCACTTGGCAGATTTGAATTCAATGTCCGTGCGATCTAGCGATAGCTATGAATCGAACAATATTCCAAGGTCGAGGATATTAATGAAAAACCTTTTTCAAAGGCTATTTGGCGGGGATGAACAAACAGCTGCTGGGGCTCCCACCAATTTTCAAAAAACAGATCCATCCGTTTCAGGTCTCGCAGAGCACATGGTGCCAAACAGACCATCTAATCTTTCCAAACTTTTGGAGAGAACATATCGATTTGTAGCTTTAGATGTCGAAACCGCAAACCGGCAAAAAAGCAGCATTTGTCAAGTTGGCTTGGCGCTGGTGACCGCAAATGGAAACATAGAAACGATAAGTATTTTGATCAACCCAGAGCAGTGTTTTGAGGACTTCAACATCCACCTACACGGGATTGATGAGGACGCGGTCCAAGATGCTCCTACTTTTGTAACGGTTCTTCAGATGCTGCGGCCCTTCCTTGAGCGCCATGTTCTTGTACAACATAGCCATTTCGACAAGCAGGCGTTTAGCGCGGCAAGCAAATTCTACGATGTTCCGGAGCTGAGGGCTAACTGGGTCGACAGTGTTGGGATAGCGCGAAACGCTTGGCCTGAGTTGAAAAGCAAAGGTGGACATGGATTAGCCAACCTAAAGGAGCACCTGAACTTGAACTTTGATCACCACAATGCAGAGGACGATGCACGCGCCGCTGCCGAAGTCGTGCTTCTGGCAGAGATAGCTACTGGCGAAGACTTTGCCGATTTGGCGAGCCCCAAGAAGCAAAAGTATCAAACATCAGTTGCGGTCTCCGGAAATCAGAACGGCGCTCTTTATGGACACGTTGCATGCTTTACGGGACAGTTATCGATGTCACGTGTAGAGGCAGCCACTTTTGCAGCCGGAGCTGGGATCACTGTGAAGTCAAGTGTTTCCAAGAAGGTCACACTTTTGGTGGTTGGTGACCAAGATATTTCCACACTGGCGGGCCATAGCAAAAGCAGTAAGCACCGCCGTGCGGAAGAACTACAGCGCGAAGGCCATAAAATCAAAATCTTGGGAGAAACCGATTTTCTCAAGCTCATTGAGATTGAATAAGGGTTGCTTGGGGGAAGCTGCACCTTGACACCATCACATACCTACGCTGAACACTCTCGGAAGCTTCCTTGCCTTTCCCCTTCCCGTTCTCCACCTTCCCTTGCCTAAGATTCTCGTAGCTACTCCTTACAAGTGGTCAATCGTCCACTCTAATCCAGCCCGTATGGCCCCTAGCTATGCAGCTTCAAAGTCATCCTCTCAGACCTCAGATGCGGTGTTTGTCATCGACGCCTTCTAGACAGATCGGTTTCATTCATTCGGATGGTTCTGGAAGGATCAGTTGCTGAATGTAAGGCACACGAATATCACCTCTTATCCACCTGTGAGAAATGCAAGAAGGGCGGAGGTTGTGTTCTGGCTCATATCAATTTGGTACTCGCAAGACTTTACAAAACTACTTCTTGATAGTTGGTGTATGGAATAAACCAACCAACCCGATAAAGATGGTACACATTAATAACAAACAGTGGTACACAAACTGTTCAGAACACACGACGAGAGGTGTCTTTAGAAGTTTGATTTATAAGGAGAAATGACAAGAAAGCGGGTTTTCGATTTTCTGGAATTTGGCCTGCTGCCGGCACCACTCTTCTCCTTGATCTATCAAGGAAATTTCAAAGCCTCCTCCGGGAGGCTTTTTGCTTTTGTGGGCTGTTGCGGATCAGGTCTTAAGAGCGTGCGGTCACACCATCCCTTCACTTCTTCGGGGTTAGATCAATCAGGTCACTGTCAACCGACAGGCCTGGGACGAGAACGACAGTTCCGTCCTTTTCCTTTTTCCCTGCCAGCGACAGATATAAGGTTCCCATGGAGCCTACTTCAGTGATCACGTAGAGGTAGGGATCGGCTGGGGTTCCCTTGCCAGTTGGGTTCTGGACGTGTCCGCTCACCAGGCCTATAAGCGCGGCGCCCCATGCTTTTAGAAGTTTGCTGTTACCCGTGATCTTCTGGATCCATTGATCAATTGTCTCCGGCACATTGCCACCGTTGGAGATCAGTGAGAGCCAGTCAATTGCAGGCACCTCGCCCAGATCGGCCACATGACCACCAAATCCGAGGGCTGGGAAGAGCAGCGGGTTCCATTTGCCAAACTCATTTCCGGGATCTGACATCGCGCCAGCATCAGCTATTTTCACAGCGTGCAAGGCATCCTTCAGACAGCTGTTGAGATCCTTATTGATCGTCTTCAAGTGCTTGCGCAATTGGGCAACAGGGTCTTTCAGCCAGTCTTTATTGAGTTTGTATTCTGCAGGGTCTTTGCCTGCAGGAAGAAGCAGGCCCACAAGAAGTCCAAACTCCAGAGTTGCCGGATCAAGCTCATTTGCTTTTATTGTTTTTTTCACGCCAAAATCCTCACGATAACTGCTTAAAAGCGCCATGTGAGGGATGACGAGAACGCTGCGTCTGCGTGAAGATGGACATGGGGTCTGCTGAGGAGATGGTTAAGAAAACGCCAACAACACAAGCAGGTAACCGGCGTCATAGCCAGCAATCACCAGCCTTGAAAATTCTCATAGAACTATCATCTCGAGTTTAGGGGCCAGCTTACCTCTTTTCCATTAGGCAAGGCCGATCAACCCGTTTTATGACTAGATCATAATTAAACAATGCCAGAAACAGGTAGGTACGCTCCCCCAAGAACGAGGAGATCTGCAATGAGTCAAAAAAAACCCAATACTGGTGAAGGCGTCAATGCTCTTGAGGGGATCATGAGCACGCATCACTCGGAAATAAAAGACAACGCCATTTTGCAGGCAGAACTGACCAAGCTGAAAGATTATCTGCAGCACAGCAGCCAACATACGCTCAAAGAGCGCCGACAGGTCCTTGAGCATATTCTTGACGAACTACGGGAAAACTCTGCAGACCATCTTCGCATGACGGAAGAGAGCCCTCAGCCGGACCTCCATGAGGCCGAAACAAATCGGCATCTGGATGAGCAGGAAACCCTTATGGACGCCCTGAACACCTTTAGATCCCGCTATCTGAACTAACGTCCTATCAAGCAAAGGCGGGAAAAACAAAGCGGTTGGAACCAAAACCGCATTTATGCAGCGGGGAACCGATGACAGAAAAACAACAAATCACATCAGCCCATACGCAAGAAAAGATGGCCCGCCGCTACGGCGACGGACACGCGCACAAGCACAACAAAGACCATTTGGAATTTGAACGTGGTCGTAAAAGTCATCCGGCGACCCAGCATGGAGGTGATCCCGAAGGCCACAAGCACCCGCGCAAACACCGCGCCGGCAAAGGCCATTCAGACAACGGCCACCATCATAACAAGATGCACAACCACAAAGAACATACTCGCGCGCATCACAGAAAAGGCATGCACTAGAGCCTCTTCGCCAGCATGCCTACAAAAAACACCCCGACCATTTCTGATCGGGGTGTTTTTGTTTTCAGAGTTTAAACTGCCAGATCCATTAGCCTAGCAGACCGCTCAGCATCACCCAGACGACGGCCAGCGGAGCCACGATCCGCATGATCCAGGTGAAGGCACCCATCCATTTAAAGCTGATGGAACCGTCATTGCTCAGCTCTTTGCCAAGCTTCTCAAGCACAACCCAACCAGCAAACAGTGCCGTCAGAATACCGCCGATCGGCAGAGTGTAGTTGTCAACGGCATAGACCATCAGATCGAAGAAGTTCATGCCAAACAGCTGATACTCGCCCCAAACGCCCAGTGCCAGAGAACACGGCACACCGATCAGGAAGATCACGATACTCACCACGACAGCAGACCACTTGCGCTCAATGCCATACTCTTCTGCAAAGAAGGCAACCGGAATTGCCAGCAGGGAGATGGAAGAGGTCAGCGCAGCAATCAGCAGCATGGCGAAGAAGATGATCTGGAACACGTAGCCACCCATCATCTCACCAAACACAGCTGGCAGCGTGATGAAGGTCAGACCCGGTCCAGCACCTGGATCCATGCCAAAGGCAAACACCGCAGGCAGAACCAGAAGCCCACCAAGCACTCCAACCATAGCGGCCAGGAAGACCACCCAGAGGGATGCGTTCGGAATATTCGCGCCCTTATCCAGATAGGAGCCGTAGGTGATCATCGCGCCCATACCCAGCGACAGGCTGAAGAACGCCTGGCCCAGAGCAGCACGCACCATTTCGCCATCAAGCTGAGACCAGTCCGGCACGAGGAAGAACTCGATACCTTCCCAGGAACCGGGCAGTGTCACACTGCGAACCACCAGAACCATCAGGAGGATAAACAGCAGCGGCATCAGAACCTTCACGGAACGCTCAATGCCCTCAGCCACACCTGCAATCACAATACCCATGGTCAGAACCATGAATGCACCATGATAAAAAATCGGCTCCCACACAGCAGAAACCAACCCACCGAACTGCGCCTCCAGCAGTTCAGGCTGAGCAGACTCTACGGTGCCTGCAATACTCTTCACCAGATACGCGATCGTCCAACCGCCAACAACGGAGTAGAACGACAGGATCATGAATCCGGTGATCACGCCCAGCACCCCAGTTTTGGACCAGATGTTGTTACCCAGCAGACGGAAAGCCCCCACAGGGTTTCTCTTTGCCGCGCGACCAATGGCGATTTCCGCCATGATCAGGCCAGCGCCGATCGTCGCCATGATGACAAGATAGACAACCAGAAAAGCGCCCCCGCCTTGTGTCCCTGCCAGATATGGAAATTTCCAGATATTACCCAGGCCAACTGCAGATCCTGCAGCAGCCATAATGAAGCCGAAGCGGCTTCCCCATTGCTCACGTTTCATTTTTATTATTTGCCAATCAACATGTGATGGTTTGTTTCAATCAAACGCTAACGCTTGAAATGAAATCGTTATTGAGGCTGTTTTGATGATATTTTTAGCCTTGTTGACCTGACAGATTGTCACAGGTATTTATACATATCTCAAAAAATATGTAATTTTCACGAGCGCAATTGGTGCATGAATCAGAAAACTAGTCACATGCACTTATATTTCACATAATAATGGATGATTGTTTCAACTTCTAAATCTTGATTAGATGATCAAGCCAAGTTTGGAATTAACCAGCGCACAGCAACGCAATTTCCTGTCCTTATGTGCAGCCCACAAGTTTTTTTGTCGCAGGCACCTCCAAAGCCCCCAGCCAACACATTTCAGTCACAAAAAAGCACCGTCAAAACGGTGCTCCGCAGTTCCAGTTTGTGTCGGGACCAGCCTTATGCTTCAGGCCATCTCTCCCTTACTTGCCGATATCTGACTTGCTTTTCCTCGCCCAGACAAGCCATCGCTCGCGGCAATCTGGTATTCATAGAGACCACCCAATAGCGCTTCAGCTGTAGCAACATAATGTCAATCCTTATCAAGTCCGCCTCGGGTGAAGAGACCTCACCCGCAGGTTCTATACTCCCCCCTCATCTGGACCAGAAAAAGTCAAACCAGAGCCACTACTGAACAGCATTAAAAAAGGCCACCGGAACCGGCGGCCTTTTCATTAGTGTTGAGCGAAGATTTAAGCGCCGAAGATCGCGTCAATCATCACCCAAAGAATTGCAAGCGGTGCCACCACGCGGCACATCCACTTCCATGCAACCAGATATTTGAACGGACGCTCGCCTTCATTGGTCAATTC
Source organism: uncultured Pseudovibrio sp. (assembly GCA_947494035.1). Lineage (GTDB taxonomy): Bacteria > Pseudomonadota > Alphaproteobacteria > Rhizobiales > Stappiaceae > Pseudovibrio. The sequence goes on from CANLTN010000029.1 coordinate 8,640, forward strand.
TCCAGCGAACTTGTCATAGCCCACCCAACCTGCAACCAGACAGGTCGCAATCGCGCCAATTGGCAGGAAGAAGGTGTCAGAGATATAGCCGAGAAGGTCGAAGATGTTCATGCCGTAGAAGGTGATGTCTCCCCATACGCCCAGCGCCAAAGAGCTTGGAACACCAAACAGGAAGATCGCAACGCCAACCCAGACTGTCGTCCATTGACGGCAAACGTTGAACTCCTCGCCAACAAACGAAACCACAACCTGCAGCAAAGAGATTGCCGAGGTGATTGCAGCCACGAACAGCAGCAGGAAGAAACACAGCTGAACAAAGATACCAAATGGCAGCTCTGCAAAGATCCCAGGCAGCGTAATAAAGGTCAGTCCAGGTCCCGCAGCCGGGTCCATGTTGAACGCAAACACCGCTGGCAGGATCAGGAAGCCAGCCAGAACAGCAACCAGCAGGTCAAGGGAAACAACCCAGGCAGCAGCATTTGGAATGCTCTCTTTTTCACCCAGATAAGAACCGTAGGTGATCAACGCACCCATACCCAGAGACAGCGAGAAGAACGCCTGCCCCAGTGCAGCTGCGACCATATCCGCATCCAGATGTGACCAGTCAGGAACGAGGAAATACCGAACGCCTGCCATTGCTCCATCAAGAGTCAATGAACGCACAACCAGCAATGCCAGAAGGATGAACAGCAACGGCATCATGATCTTGGCCGCTCTTTCAATCCCGCTGGTGATACCGTTGATCACGATCAACACACCGACCGCCATGAACACGGCATGATACACAATTGGTTCAATCGGACTGCTGACCAGCTCACCAAAGTGGCTCTCAAATTCCGCACCGGAATACCCTGAGAACCCGCCGGTGATTGTCTTCACCACATACGCGATGGTCCAACCACCAACGATTGAATAGAAGGAAAGGATCGTAAACGCAGTCACGACTGCCAGAAGACCGAAGATCGACCAGCGCCTACTGCCCACACGCAGGTATGCCCTGAATGGATTGGCCTGAGCGTGACGACCCAGTGCGATCTCGGCGATCATGACGCAAAAACCGATTGCAATCAAAAACGCAACGTAGACCACGAGGAACACCCCGCCGCCTTCTGCACCAACCAAATATGGAAATTTCCAGATATTACCTAACCCGACTGCTGAACCTGCAGCAGCCAGAATGAAGCCTACACGACTTCCCCAATGCTCTCGTTGCATGTGACCTAAGCCATTCTTGTTGATTTTGATTAATGGTTTTATTGAAATCAACTTTCGCAAGTTGCCCGAGTCTAGCAATATTACGCAAGACATCTACCACTTTCATGCAACAGAGTTTCTCATATCTAACTATTGGAAGTCACGATACCAATAAAAGCGTAATACTGAGTACTCCGCGTAATAAGATGAGATTAGCTCAACAAGGTAAGTAGTATTGATTACTTTAAGAGCCCAGCAATCAATACCACTACTGATATATTTTAGCCTCAATCGCAAGAGGAACAAGAAGAGGGCCACAGCGTTGAATTGCAAAGAGACTGGATACTGCTCACAATAGCATCTGCCCCTACAGCTTTTGCACTCCGGCAGGCACCATTGGCATTAGGGACCGAAAGCTTGCCGTTACGCACCACAGACAGCGGGAAGCTGGTGTTGCTGCGCTGGTAAGTCATAGAGGTCTGACCACACTTGATCATAGGCAATGGACCATCTGTAGTGGACCCGTCCGCATAAACTGCTGTGCCGCGATTACAATACTGCGTAACCGGAGGGGAAACCTTATTTGAACTTCCCTGAGCATAGCCTTCAGAGGCCATCATAAAACTACCAGCCATCATTAGGCCGAGACACCAAAACATTCGCATTTTTCTTCCCTTTTTGTTGGTCCCGCCAAAAACCACTCATGGCAGGACACTGATAAGGACGAAAAAGTCTGGTCTCTGTGAAAGAAAAGACCGCCAGGCACACACCGGGCGGTCTGAAAGGTCCCCTCATATCATCGGAAACCCGAAGCACGGCGCAACAGTGCGCCAAACTGGTTTACTCAGCGGCTTGTAAAGACGGAACCGTACCCGCGACAGCTCTTTGAGCCGTGGCATACTCATCAGAAAGACGCGCCACAAGATCACCAGCCGTACCAATGGACTTCACAGCACCAACGCCCTGACCACAGCCCCAGATCTCTTTCCAGCTCTTCGGCTTATCTGCACCACTGTTAAAGTCCATGGTCTTCAGATTGCCCTCAGCCAGATTACTCGGGTCCATACCCGCATTCTCAATGGACTGCTTCAGGTAGTTGCCATGCACACCGGTAAACAGGTTGGAGTAGACAATGTCCTCAGCACCACTGTCCACGATCATCTGCTTGTACGCTTGCTCGGCATTTGCTTCCTCGGTCGCGATAAACGCAGACCCGATATAGGCCAGATCTGCCCCCATGACCTGAGAAGCCAGAACCGCCTGACCAGAGGCGATGGAGCCAGAAAGCAGAAGCGGCCCGTCAAACCACTCACGGATCTCCTGAATAAGCGCAAATGGTGATGTCGTGCCTGCGTGCCCACCTGCACCGGCAGCAACTGCAATCAGACCATCAGCACCCTTTTCAATCGCCTTGCGGGCGTAGGTGTTGTTGATGATGTCATGCAAAACGATACCACCATAGGAGTGAACCGCATCAAACACCTCAGGACGCGCACCAAGAGAGGTGATCACAATCGGCACCTTGTATTTGACGCAAAGCTCAACATCATGCTGCAGACGATCATTAGAGCGGTGCACAATCTGGTTGACCGCAAACGGTGCTGACGGCTTGTCAGGATTTGCTGCATCATAAGCAGCAAGTTCCTCGGTAATCTGGATCAGCCATTCTTCCAGCTTTTCCTTTGGCCGTGCATTCAGCGCCGGAAAGGAACCAACAATACCCGCCTTACACTGTGCAATCACAAGCTCCGGATTGCTGATAATAAACAAAGGGCTGCCAACAACCGGCAGACGAAGCTTATTTTTCAAAATATCTGGCAAAGCCATTTCAGATACACTCCCTAACAATTCAACAAGCCACCTGACTGATCTTAAAATCAGGCAGCATCACCTCTGCGACGTTTCAATCTCTCCTGAATGTCCTGCATCATTTCGCCGCTCCGGTCATCAACCAGAGCCAGAACATCCTTTGCACTTAACTCTCTGTAATCCTGCGAAAGCACACGCACCGTACGCACGGGCTCCCTGCTCTGCTTATCCAGCAACTCCAGCCGCGGCCCATCTTCGCGGGCCTCCCAGCGCTCACTCCATTGGTGCAGCGCAATCATGACCGGATAAAAATCCATTCCCTTTTCGGTGAGCAGATAGACAGTGCCGCGTTTATCCTGCTGATCCTGCTCCTTGCGCAGCAACCCCGCCTGCACCAAACGCCGCAGACGATCTGTCAGCACACTGGTCGAGATCTGCAAATGCCCCTGAAAGTCGTCAAAGCGCTTGATGCCCTGAAACTGGCATCTCAGGATAAGTAGGATCCATGGATCACCCATCTGCTCGATTGCTTGTGCAACCGCGCAGTCAATTCCTGCAAAGCTTCGTCGCGCTCCACTCATCCCGAGCTCCCGCCTCCACCAATTTAACTTCGTTTAAAGAAGTTATTTCCACTTCCCCTTTTGGGCAACCTAGCCCTTCGGCTTAGTCATTGATGGGAGCCGGTGTTTGTCACCAAAGCCGGAATAAGTTATGAAGTGAACGCTTCGCAAATGTTTTTCCGCAACGCGCGCGCATCCTTGCAAAACCGCAGCATCGGCGAAGTCTTTTCATTTTTAAGCATACCGGGTTTTATGAGTGGGGGAATAAATGGCAGCACAATGGTGCATCGGTCTCATGACCGGAACAGTGATGGATGGCAACGTTGATATTGCCCTGCTCAAAACTGATGGCGAAACCATTGAGGAGTTCGGACCCTACACACTGGCAAGTTACCCCCCCGAAACCAACCAACTGATCGCCGAAGCAATGGCGGCAGCTCAGGACTGGAACTTCGCAGAACAAGAGCCGGAGATTTTCGCTCGTGCAGAAAAAGCGCTTAGCGAGGGTCAGGCCCATGCCATTTCACAATTCATCGCAAAAAACTCCATTTCAACGCAAACCATTTCCCTAATCGGCTTTCACGGCCAAACCGTGCTCCACCGCGCACCAAAAGAAGGCCATAGGGGCGCAACACGCCAGCTCGGAGATGGTCAGATCATCGCCGATATGCTTGGCATTCCAGTGATTTACGACTTCAGAACGCAGGATATTGAAGCAGGCGGCCAAGGCGCGCCCCTCGCCGCAATCTATCATCAGGCCCTTCTGCGCAGTGCCGGTCTTTCCGAAGATCCGACAGACACCGCAATTCTCAACCTCGGCGGCGTCGCCAATATCTCCTGGTGGGACGGGCATAACACCCTGATCGCGTTCGACACCGGACCAGCCAACGCCCCCATAAACGACTGGATCAGCGCGCATAATCAAGGCGACATGGACCGCGACGGCCTCATCGCCGCACGTGGACAAGTCGATGAAGCCCTCCTGCAAAATCTCCTCAAACACCCGTATCTGACAGAACCCTTCCCCAAATCCCTCGACCGCAACAGCTTCACCAAAGAAATGGCAACCGGCCTTTCACTAGAAAACGGCGCAGCAACGCTAACAGCTTTCTCCGCCAGCGCAGTTGGTAAAGCCTTGGACATGCTACCAAAACACCCTACCCGCTTGGTCGCTTGCGGAGGCGGAAGAAAGAACCCACAGCTTTTGAAAGAGATTGAAGCACGGGCAAACGTAAAAATCGTTCCCGCAGAAGAACTTGGCTGGCGCGGTGATGCCGTCGAGGCAGAATGCTTCGCCTTCCTCGCCGCCAGATGCAACCGCAATCTGCCCATCAGTTTTCCGGGAACCACAGGCGTCCCAACCGCCATGTCAGGCGGCACCAAGGCAGTACCACGCCAGAATACCACCTAACCCAAAGCCCAACGCATAAAAAAGGTGGGAGCCTTTGCCGCCGCGCAAACGCTCCCACCATCCCCTTGCTTAAGGTTCAAAAGGTTCTCGAAAAATATCGATAAGAAAAGGTAAGAAGTATACTCCAGTCGCAACGTTGTAGTTAATTGATTTCATGAAAGAATTTCAACAACCTACAACACAACCAACATACTAGAAAGTTGTTCGGGCCAAAACCCCTACAAACAACCAATTGAACAACTGTTGCAATTCAGTACCTTGATGTTTATTCGAATACAAACAAGCAGTATTGTGCAAATACACAACACAATACTTAGTGTAACTCGGCAGTTTTCACAGCTTGAATTGACCCCACAGAGCCAATTCCCTCGGCAAACAGACGAGAAGCGACATAAAGGTAGTTTGAATTTTCAGAAAGTCATGCTACCTCCTTTTTAAGGGAGGAGCCGTCTTTGAAGAGAAGAACTATCAACCGCATCGCTTTTGTTTCCAGCGATACGCCAGAAGCACTTGCAGCGCGACAAGCTCTTGAAAAGATGTACGGATCTGCCTCACAGGATGATGCGGAAGTCATCGTCGTGCTTGGTGGTGACGGAGTTATGCTCTCTTGTCTACATAAGTTTATGAACACCGACATGCCCATTTACGGCATGAACCGCGGTTCAGTCGGCTTTCTCATGAACGAATACAAGACCGAGAACCTGATCGAACGGCTTGAAAAAGCAGAGATAACACCTCTGCATCCACTCAATATTGAAGCTGTCGACAAGAACGGAAACGAGTTCACCGCCCGCGCAATCAACGAAGTGTCTTTCCTCCGCAAATCCCATCAGGCTGCAAAACTACGCATCTCCGTTGACGGACGGGTCCGCATGGAAGAGCTCGCCTGTGATGGTATCATTATCTCTACCCCCCAGGGCAGCACAGCTTACAACCTGTCAGCTCATGGACCCATCCTGCCAATCGACTCGCCTTTGATGGCACTTACTCCCATCAGCGCCTTCCGTCCAAGACGCTGGCGCGGGGCCCTGCTCTCTACACAAAATACGGTGAAGATTGAGGTACTTGAAGCTGACAAGCGCCCGGTCAACGCAGCAGCTGATCACCGCGAATTCCGCGATGTTATCAGCACCACCATCTATCAGGACGCCACAGCCCACAGCTGCATCATGTTTGATAACGAACACAGCTGGGACGAACGTATCCTCTCTGAGATGTTTAAGTACTGAGCAACAGCCTATTCCTAAGGCAACCCTGACCCAATCTGCCACAAGACACAGGTTCGGCTGCGATTACCGATAAAATCGTTAGATATTATTGCTAATTCGAAATATAATAGCAGCCATAGGAATGCAGGCTCAGGAATTGCGCAGAATATGGCTTTTTTATCCGGTTCAGACAAAGCTTCTCAGGAACACATCCGCGTCCCGAAAGACCTTTCCAAAAAGGTACGGAAGCTGACAGCCGTTGAAGCCGCCAAGTTCGATCCGGTCAAAGCAGCAGAAGAAGCCGTCCACAAGCTCTCTGTCAAGTTTGAAAGCTGGATGGGCTCGGAAGTCGACTCCCTGAAGAAAGCCAATCAGGCCGCACAAACCTCTGACTTTGCTGAGGAAAGCTACGACGCCCTGTTCCGCTGTGCACATGACATCAAAGGTCAGGCGGAAACCCTCGGCTTCCCGCTGATTGGTCGCGTCGCAAACAACCTGACACTGCTACTCGTCGCAGCCAGAGAACAAGAGACCTACCCAAAAGAACTCATCTCTCAGCACGTAGACGCAATCAACGCAATGGTTTCTGAAGATGCCAGAGACGACACAAATCAGCTGGGCGTTGCACTGGTCGAACGACTGGAAGAAGCCAGCAAACCGCTCACACAGCGCAGCGAGAGCTAATCAGAAAAGCCTACTGGGCAGATCAGGCCACGTCACTCAGCATCAAAGCAACGCGGGAACGCGCACTTTCTCGGGCCGCTTCGTTGGAAAGCCGATGCAGCAAATCCTGTAGATCGCCCAGATCCTCAATACCCAGATCATCTTCCAACGCAATCAGATCACCAACCACCAACCGTGACTTGGACCAGTGGTCAATTTCCATGCTCTCGACCCGCTGCCAGCTGGCGATACATTCCTGAAACAGCGCATGCGTGCGATCCGGCAAACCCGCCGCTGACAAAATGCGAGGCAGCGCCGCCCCAAACGGTTTAGCAAGCGCGTTAAACACCTGCTCTTCCTCATATTCCGACAAACGCGCCAGAGAGCTGGTCAGCAAGTTAAAACAACCAGTCACAGCAGCACGCAGCAACAAGACACTCGTCATCTGGGCAGAAACCACCAAATGCTCCACAAGGCCGGGAAGCTCCCGATCAGAAGCACTCCACGCCAATGAGATGGTAGAGCGGTCCTGCGCATCAGCCACCAGCTGCTCCGGTGCTCGCATGTTTCTTGCCCCGAGCACCTGCGGATGCTCTCGAAGGCTTTCCGTATAACGGCGCAGCATCATATGGCGAATTTGCAACGGAACATCATCACGAGACATCAGCGCATCTTTAACATCACGGCTTCCACCAAACCGCCCGACAATACGCTCCATGCTGCCGGATGTGATCTGCGCTGTCTTGTTAGCCAACAAAGCGGCGCAAGCCTCTTTGCCTGCAACCTCACAAATGGCAGCAGAAAGGCCCACGGAGATCTCCGCACGACTAGCGACTGCCACGCAGCGTTCAACAGACCCCGTCGCGACAAGATCAACCAGCTCACCTTCCGGAATAGCCGTAGCACCTGAAAGCAAGGGCAACGCGACTTCGTCTTCGTCCACCAGCAAAGCGGAAAGGATATGAGCAGGCACAACCTTTGCAGCACCAAAGACCTGCGCAAGAGCAACCCGTACTGCAACATCATGATCATCAAGCAGGAACGTCAGCGCCGCCTCTGCCTCGCTCTGTTCAGAACTATCAAGGTCAGAGTAAAGAAAAGCACGAGCCAAAGCACCAGCCGCCTGTGCGCGACTTCCACTTGGCGCATACTGCACCCAATTTAGAAAACTCTTGATAATCATGGTACCCAGAAACCTGTATCCACCAACTACTGGTAGAAATAATTAATTATAATTCTTAAGGCTTCGTTCACCGCACCAGCAGTTTCGGAAAATAGTTCAATTTTTAATTGTATGGGGAAGCAGAAACCGGCTGGAAGGCAGGGCTCTAAACCTTCTTACTAAGCGACTTTCCGCTGGCTTGGGCAGGAGCCAAGAACTTGGTCAGGTCCAATGGAGTACCAGAGGGACGCGCAACAGGTTTGGGCGCAACAAACTGCTGGCTGATTGATTCCTGCAGCTCGACACCCGACCGCTTCGCATCACTTACAGCTTTGGACGCAGCTACAGCTGCCGGTTCATCTGTCCGAAACAGAGACTGGAACGGTTGCTCCACTTTATCAGCGGTTGTAGATCGCCACGCAGTCAGGATTCGGCTTTCAACGCGGTGACTATCAATCGGCTTGGAAATCGGCCCTTTACGGTATCCAACAGCCGGACGCTCAGCCCCAGCGATTGTTTCGTTAAATTGACCAACCAACCGCCCATGAACGTCGCCAACAGTCCGCGCCTGCCCGTCACTGTGGAAGAAGACGGCCTTATTGGCCCGCGCCTGTAGCGGAAAGAGATCTGCCGCTGGATGTTCGGGCCTGTCCTGAACTGCATTTAAAAGCCGAAGGCTGCCATTCACCCCAAGGAAATGCGCAAGATACAGCTCACCAGCAGATGGGTCACGTCCAAGATTTGAGGATAAACCGGAGGCGTTGTCCTTCGCCAGCGCGCCAGCCACAAGTGCGGAAACTTCGGGGTCGTGACGCAGATCCAGAATCTGTTTCTTCAGGTGTTTATTGTCCACCCGGTACTTACCACTGGCATCTGCGCGAATATGCTGCGCGTAATCTTCAAGCCCCAGTTCCTCGCCGTTTTTCTTGAGTGTCTCAAGCCAGGTACTTTCAATGAACTGAAACAGACCCGATGCAGAGGAGGTTTTGGCTTTAGCGTTGGGATCAAAGGAAGATTCACGGGCAGCAGCTTGCAACAGGAAATCAAAGGACGTACCTGTTTTAGAACTGGCCTTATGAAAAGCCAGCTCAATACGCCCAGCAATAGAAGGATCGCCCGCAACCTTCACTAGAATCTGCCCCTATAATATAGCTAGTTAATATGACTTAACATAAATTAAGAATAAGTTAATAATTTATTTATCACCACTGAAATCACTGCGTTATTTTAATTCTTAGTTTTTGATTCATAGTGAAGTTTCGCATATCCCGCCCTAAACCGGTTATGCATTAGACTGCTATCTCTGAATGGAGCGGGAGAGAACCAATGAACTGCTTGTTGACCATGACGAGCTCAACATTAGACCAGATCAAAGAGCTAGAAGCTCTGAAGACACTGTCCCTCGCCATCCTGCCTGAAAAGCCGTTCAACAAGCTGGAGCCTTATGGCACCGCACACAGCCTGTCCGAGCTGGCCAAGCACCACCATATCTATCTGGTAATGCATGAGCCATCTGAACACACGATCCTGTCAGTGCTGGCTCCTTATGCAAAAATCGGTGTAAGCGGTGTCATTCCCACATTCATAAAGTCCCGCGCTGACATTGAACGCCTGCACACAATCCTGTCTGTGGCCGAAGCAGAACACGCGCTGCAAGATGGGACCTTGAAAATCATTCCCGAGCTCGGCAGGTATCCATCAACATTTCACAAGCTTATCAATCTTTCCGGTATAAGCACGCGGCTGACGGCGCTGACATGGAATGAAGAGGCACTCAATAACGCCCTTGGCGCAAAGCGCTCCAGAGATGATAAGGGAAAGCTGCTACCGCCGTTTCAACATGCACAAACACAGATCCTGTTTATGGCAAAGGCTGCGCAGCTGATCGCCTTGGATGCAGCACCTGTCATGCCTGCCGATCCGGAAACGTCAGCAGGCTATGGCTTTAAAGGCATGGCCGCAAACACACTGGCAGAAGCGCGCCAGATTCAGCAGGTATTTGCCACATAACCACGGCGAATCGCAGGATGAAAAATGGGCGCCGAAGCGCCCACACTTATGATTTTTCCGGCAGGGTCGGTCGTTTCATCTGGAAAACTTCGTCGACGACCGAGTAATCCATATACCCAAGCCGGGCCAATGGCTTCATTTTCGCCACATTTAGCAAGCCGTTCTCTAGGACACTTTCGTCTATGTGCACACCAACCACCTGGCCCAGTATAAGCCAGCTATTGGTCTCATTTCCATCAAGATCAACCAGACGCTGCACATTGATTAGCTTGCATTCCAGCGCTGTTTTTGCTTCCAGAACGCGCGGAGCTTTGACCAGATTAGAGGCAACAGCAGTCAATCCGGAGAGCTGGAATTCATCCACGTCAGAACCAACCATTGCAGAGGAATGGTTCATGGCCTCCGCCAGATCTAATGTGGCCTGATTACACACGAACTCGCCGGTCTCTTCGATGTTGCGAACAGAATCCTTATAACCAGTGGACCCGAACGCCACCATGGGAGGCGCGTCGCAAACCGCATTGAAGAAGCTGTAGGGCGCCAGATTACGCTGCCCGTTGCTGGAGACCGTCGAAACCCAGCCAATAGGACGCGGCGCAACGATGGCTTTGAACGGATTGTGGGGCAACCCATGCGGCTTATTTGCTTCATAAAACATATACTTGCCTCAGATTCTACGCATCAGCGTCGGCAGGAGTGTGCTTAAAATATTCGGTCAGCTGGGCCACATCGGGCCGCGGACGTTCCTTGGGAACCACGCTCGGACTTCCGATATGAATGAAACCCGCAAACCGCTCGCCATCACGCGCGCCAAGATAGGCCGCAGCCTCATCATCAAACGCATACCACTCAGTGAGCCACTGTGCCACAAATCCTATGGAAAAACAGGCATTAAGCAGCGTAATGCAAACAGCACCAACCGCCAGTTCCTGTTCCCAGACAGGAACTTTGTGCTCCCGATTTGGGGAGGACAGAACCCCAATCACCAAGGGCGCACGCGAGAAGCGCCCCAGCTCCATCGCTCTGGTATTATCGCCAAGCGGCCCCTGCCGTTTTTCTGCTACCTCAGCAAGCTTCACACCGATCGCTTCAGCCTGTGAATTATCGTAGATAATAAACCGCCAAGGAGAAATTTTTCCGTGATCGGGAACACGGCACGCCATCTCAAGCAGCTCGGAAATCTGCGCTTGATCTGGACCGGGATGCATGAGTGTTGCAGCCAGATGTGAGCGACGGTTTTTTAGAAAACTCTTCAGTTCAGGGAGGTCTTTAGTTTCCACGGTCTCAATTCTTTTCAGGATTTCAACGTTTAAAGCTAAGCAATAGTCCTATACAGAATATCAAGTGTGTCAATTAAAGGATGGCCTTGCCCTATTGTTGACACATTCATTACCAATCCCCAACCCAGTCTTTAAAAATTTATAAAACACTTCCAAAACTCAGTTTGTCACTGTAATCTAATTTTATCGATCGGGTGTCGGTTTTGTATTTACTGTCGCACGCGGGTAACACTTTCTGAAGTAGCAGCGAGAGCAAACGTGAAGTTAGAGCGGATATCAACGTTCAACAAAGCGCTACAACGCGCAGCAGCCGCAACGGCTCTTTTAGCTGGGCTGTCCTTGCTTGGAAATGCAGCTCAGGCCGCAGGTCCTATCCCTGTTGCCAAGCCCACATTACCGTTCTCTAAAGAAGTGTTGGATCTGTCTGCAAAGCCAACCGTTGCCCCTCCCATCAGTTATGATCCCCTGAGCGGATATCAAGGCCAGTCTCTTGCCCCCACTATGGGCACCAGCTTCCTGCCATACGCGCCACCGTCTGTAGGCGCAGAGCGGGCACCGGTTGGCGCCAAGCCTGTCCTTTACCTTGTGGCGAAATTGGCTGAAGGGACACCGAACCTAACACGCGGTCTGAAATGGCGTGTCTATTCTTCCAAGGAAAACGAGGACGGTTCCTTGAACCTGGTCGCTTCCTCCAAGGATCAGGACGCGGAATTCCGACTCGATCCGGGCACCTATCTGGTTCACACCTCCTTTGGTAAAGTCACAGCAACCACACGCTACGAACTTAAAAGCGGTGTAAAGACCGGCACAATCATCCTGAACGCAGGTGGCATTCGTCTGGACGCCGCACTGGGCAACGAGCAAAAGATGCCCCGCGAGGACGTCCGGTTCAACATCTACGACATGACCTACGATGCAACAGGCAACCGTAGCGTCATAGCATCGGGCGTCAAAGCAGGCGAACTTGTTCCAGTCAGCGCTGGCACCTACCACGTGGAAAGCCGCTACGGAGACGTCAATGCCGTTGTACGCGCAGATATCCATGTCCAGGCGGGCAAACTGACAGAAGCGACTCTTTATCATCAGGCAGGCAACATCACGCTAAAGCTGGTGAGCGCGAAGAACAAAACATCTCTGGCAAACACCTCTTGGACCATCCTGTCTCCGGGCGGAGATACAGTGGCCAGCGGCAACGGTGCATTCCTTGACCTTACTCTCGCTGCCGGAACCTACACTGTTATGGCGCGCAATAAGGGTGAGATGTACCGCGATGAGTTCACCGTGAGCCCAAGTGTAAACAACGTTGAAGTTGAAGTGCTTGCACAAAACCCTCTGTAAGCGCACCTTTCACCGGAGACGACAAAGGCGCCATAAAAGGCGCCTTTCTTATTTGCTGAACTAATCATCACGAAACTGCCTTAGGCAGCAAAAGGACATCAGGCCTTCCCGCGCTCCTGCAGGTCCATCACAGCAGACTGAAGCTGGTCCATCATCTCCCGTTTACACTTCGCGCCTTCAATATCCTCAAAACGAATAGGCTTCCCGATCCGTGCGAGAATTGTCCGACCAAGAATGGTCCGGAACTCGCGCATAAGCAGTGACACACGCAAACTCAGCGAGAAGCGACTGACCAGATGAAACAGGAGTGAATTCTGCCCCTCAAAGTAAACTGGCAAAACCGTCGCTCTGGCACTTCGGATAAGTTTGGCGCTGAAGGTCTTCCACGGCAACTCTTGGGCACGGCCAAACACTTTGGAAGCTGTTGCAACGCCGCCACTAGGGAAGATCACAATCGTCACTCCTTCCCCCAGTAGTTTGAGCGCCTCTTGCCGCGTTTTCAGGTTTGTGCGCAGCGCATCTTCCGTTTCTTCAAAATCCACGGGCAACGCAATGGGCCTGACCTCAGGCACCTTCAGCAGTTCCTTATTGATAAGTATGCGGTAAGGCCGCTTTAGTTGCTCTGCAAGCGAAAGGATCGCAACGCCGTCAGCAATCCCATAAGGGTGGTTCGCAATCAAAACCAGCGGTTCATCATCCCGGACAGCCGGCGGCCAGCTATACCCGGAGCAAGAGACACGCAGATCAACAAGGTCGAGCAGGTTACGCCACTGCGTATGATCAGACTCAGCAACGCTCGCACGCCAAGCTTCGTAATAACCCAGCAATTTCTTTCTGCCGGAAAGTCCCTCAACGCTGCGAATGAGCCACCGCTTGAGGAAAGGATGGTCGTCATTGGCATAACTCAATTCCGCATGGTTCACTACTAACCTCACTCGCCCTTGTTTTTACTTCCGGGCTGACCTGCCTAAGATATCTCAAATTTGCATAAAGTTTTGACGACAGTGAGACCGCAAAGAAAAAGGCTGGCAGCACAAACGTACTGCCAGCCTTCAAAAACTTGCGCTGTTTGGAGAGACTAGGAAGCCTGTTCCTTCAGGTCAGGTGCAGTTGCTTCCTCTGTCAGGCTTGCAACAGCCTCATCCAAGGTCATGGATGTCTGCGCACGCGAACCAAGACGACGGATGCTGACCGTCTTCTCTTCCGCTTCACGCTTACCAACCGCAATGATCACCGGGATCTTGGCATGGGAGTGCTCACGAACCTTGTAGTTGATCTTCTCATTGCGAAGATCCAGCTCACCACGCAATCCGGCTTTCTTCAGCGCAGCATGCACCTCTTTTGCATAATCATCAGCATCAGACGTGATTGCAGCAACAACAAAGTGCTGAGGTGTCAGCCACAGTGGGAAGTGACCCGCAAAGTTTTCGATGAGGATGCCAAGGAAGCGTTCCAGAGACCCGCAGATCGCGCGGTGGATCATCACCGGCTGCTTCTTCTCACCATCGCTGTCAACGTAGAAAGCACCAAAACGCTCTGGCAGTGTAAAGTCTACCTGAGTAGTACCACACTGCCACTCACGACCAATCGCATCACGCAGGGTGTACTCAAACTTAGGACCGTAGAACGCGCCTTCGCCTTCCAGAATGCCAGTCTTGATCTTGCCGCCGGAGTTCGCCTCAATCTCTTTCAGCACTTCCGCCATAACAGCTTCGGCATGATCCCAGACTTCATCAGAACCTACACGCTTTTCAGGACGTGTTGAGAGCTTCACAACGATCTCCTCAAACCCAAAGTCCTTGTAAACGGACAGGATCAGATCATTGATCTTATGACATTCCGCAGCCATCTGCTCTTCAGTACAGAAGATGTGCGCATCATCCTGAGTAAACGCACGAACGCGCATCAGACCATGCAGCGCACCCGATGGCTCGTAGCGGGAAACCGCACCAAACTCGGCCATACGAAGCGGCAGATCACGGTAGGACTTCAGGCCATGCTTGAAGATCTGCACGTGACCGGGACAGTTCATCGGCTTGATCGCAAAGACGCGGTGGTCTTCGGTCTCAGTAGCAAACATGTTCTCGCGGTACCATTCCCAGTGACCGGAAGTTTCCCAAAGAGCTTTGTCCAGGATCTGCGGTGCGTTCACTTCCTGATAATCATCAGCAAGACGGCGACGCATGTAGTTGGTCAGGTTCTGGAACAGCTGCCAGCCCTTGTGGTGCCAGAAGACAACACCCGGACCTTCCTCTTGGAAGTGATAAAGATCCATTTCGCGGCCAAGCTTACGGTGGTCACGCTTTTCCGCTTCCTCAAGCATATTAAGGTAGGCTTTCAGATCCTTATCATTGGACCAGGCAGTACCATAAATGCGGGTCAGCATCTCATTGTTGGAATCGCCGCGCCAGTAAGCACCAGCAACTTTCATCAGTTTGAAGGCTTGACCAATCTGACCGGTAGACGCCATATGCGGACCGCGACAAAGGTCGAGCCATTCACCCTGCTTGTAAATCTTTACAGTTTCGTCCTCAGGGATCGCGTCAACAAGCTCAACCTTGTAGTCTTCCCCTTTAGAAGCGAAGTATTCTTTTGCTTCGTTGCGGCTCCAGATCTCTTTGGTGAACTTAGCATTCCTCTGAATGATCTGCTGCATCTTCTTTTCGATTTTCGGCAGGTCTTCAGTGGTAAAAGGCGTATCGCGCTTGAAGTCGTAGTAAAAGCCATTCTCGATAACAGGACCAATTGTCACCTGAGTATCAGGCCACAGCTCCTGCACAGCTTCCGCCATCACGTGCGCCGCATCGTGGCGGATCAACTCCAGCGCACGCGGATCATCACGGGTCACGATTTCAATCGCAGCATTCGTTTCAATCGGATCAGAAAGATCACGCAGCTCACCGTCAACAGCAACGGCGACAGCTTTTTTCAAAAGAGATTTGGAAATGCTCCCTGCAACATCAGCACCGGTTGCACCAGCGTCATATTCGCGAACAGATTCATCAGGGAAGGTAAATTGCAGCATATCAAGTCTCCAGCTCACTCCTGCAAACAAGGCAGGTAAGCGGTTTGGTGTTAATCATGAAGAGCCTGAATAAACAATTCTCTCTCAGGCGTCCAGACGAAATTCAGGGCGCCCACCTTGGTTTTCCATGGCTGGATACACCTCATCGACAGGTTACACACCTTGAATTGTTACGGGCTAACAAGGGGTAAGCACCGGTTTGGCTAGATATTCCCCATGAGGCTCCCCATACTGCCCGCTAGAGTAGGATTCGTAACCACCATCACAAGGAATGCATGAAGCACACTATTCCAGCCATCAGGAGCTGAGCATGAAGACGCCAAAGCCAAAGCTCTATTTTGATCTGACCACCTTGAGGCAGAACCGCTCCTCCTCATTACAGGCCAATGGCGTCACCAGAACGCTTTACGAGACCGCCAAACGCTTTTTTCAGGACGACATCCAAGTCACATTCATCTGCCATGACGTGCGAAAAAATGAATATGTGAGCGTTAAGGCAGAAGCCCTGTTTGCCTCTGATGAGCTGGACCCAACCCACCTGCCAAACTTACTCGGCGCTCCAGTGAAAAAATTCCACTCGGAAAAGTACAGGAAGCGCAAGTTCAAAGGTCTGTTTCACAAGATAAGGCATGCGTTGCAGTCCAAAGCAAAACAGAGTGCAGGCGCTTATGACGGTGACGCACTGGGAAAACCGCTCAAAAACATCGATGCCCCCTTCCTCTCACTCGGCAATCTGGAAGAGGCAAGGCACCTGACGGAATATGTAAAGAGCCGCGCACCTTATGTGCCCGTTTACGTGATGATCCATGATATCTCGCCGCTCCGCCTCAACGATTTTGAGGAGGATCTTGGAGCAAAACTCTGGCTAGAGCATCTAAGGCGAACCGTCACAACAAGGCCGCACGTCCTTGCCAACTCCGAATACACGAGGAACGACCTTCTGGCGTTCCTTGCCGAACAGAAGCTCCCCTCCCCGCAAAGCACCAGCATTGTTCACCTAGCACACGAGTTTCAGGAGAAGCCGCCAGTCTATCCGTTACGACATCGCCCCACGAACGGCTTCTTTCTGCTTCTCGGAGATATTCGCTATCGCAAAAACGCAAAACTGGCCTTTGATGCCTACCTTCATATACTGGAGCAAGACCCGGACGCCGATCTCCCGCAACTGGTATGCGCAGGCGCAATTCCAAACGGTGCCTTTTCCAGCCTCAACAAAGACGAAAGATACACGTCCATCGGCAAATACGTGACGATCGTCCACTCCCCGACGCAAGCGGAGCTCACCGCACTTTACAAAGAAGCCATTGCACTTGTGTACCCCAGCTTGTTCGAAGGATACGGCCTCCCGGTTGGCGAAGCTCTCTGGATGGGCACCCCCGTGCTGGCCTCCAACGCAACGTCCATTCCGGAAGTCGGCGGCGCTCACTGCCAGTACTTTGACCCGCACAACGCACAGGAACTGGCAGACTTAATCCTGTCTACACTGAAATCAAAAGAGACTTTACGCGCCGAACTGCCCACACGCGCCGAGCTTCGGCGCTGGAAAGATGTTCAGGAGGATATCTGGCAGATTATTCAGAGCAACAGCACACCCACGGACAAACGACCATCTGGATTGCAGGGTAGAACGCAGAAACTGGAGGAAATTTAGTTCGGCTTAGATGCTGCCTGATCGCGCTTGAAGATCTTCACCAGCTGAAAGTATTCGCAAACCAGCTTCATGTCCGGAGAGAACACGCCATTGCGCTCGAAATAGTCGCGGTGCGCGTCCCGCCAGAACTCAAGGCTCAAGTCACCCTCGCCTTCCAGAACGGCCCAGACCTCATCAATCTCGTCAAACCCGCGCACATCAACGGTAACCAGCTCAATAATGCACGCAGCCTGCCCTTTACCATCAACCACAACAAACTGATCACCCGGCTGAGGCAACGGCTCACCTTCTTTTTCAAACGAAAGCAGGTCACTACAGGTTGCCGTCTTTGTTCCATTCAGAACAAGCTCAAGCAAACGATCAGCAAGCTCAGGGCTATCGCCAAAGGCAAAACTAGGGAGATGTTCGAAATCTTGCGAAGACATGCGCGTCCATCTTAACGAATTGATTTTATGAAAGAAAAATGGTGGAGGAGGTTGGATTCGAACCAACGTAGGCATAGCCAGCGGATTTACAGTCCGCCCCCTTTAGCCACTCGGGCACTCCTCCGTCGCATTGGCCAAGTTGGCCGCGCCGTGTGAGGACGGGTTATCTTCATTTGGACCCCTCTTGTCAACGCTCGTTTGAAAATTCGATTGAAAAATATAGGGAAAAACACTTTTTGGCCGCCAATCTGTGAACAACATCGCACAGCACAGAACCTTCCTACGCATTTCCACGTGGCCACATCCCAAAAATTTCACGAATTCCAGCGCCGGAAAGTAGCAATTTATTAAGCCAAGGACCGGGAACCACCTCTGGTTACTGGCAGCAATTCTACATTAAGCCATTATCTTTAATCGAAATTATGAGTTTCTGCTTTGGAGTGAACAGAACAATAACCATCACAAGGCACCCAAATGAGCAGGCAAACCATTTTACCGCACCTTTTAGTCGCTGGACTGGTTTTCGCGTCCTTCTCACCGCCTGCCATTGCCCAAATTGCCGTCGAGCCGTCACTCGGATCAAGCGATAGCGACGAACCGGATCCTCGCGTTGAACAGAGCGACCCTGCCATGATGGATGACAACTCAAATTTCGAATTAAGCCCGGCACCACATGTGTCTGCCCCTTCCGCCATGAGTGAAGAGCCCGAAATCAAAGATGAAGAGCAACCTTCGGAAGAAGAGGATAGCTTCTGGTCGCGGTTTCTTCCCTAACCCTCTGCCCAGTCACAAACCGGTTGAGTTGAAACAGGATACCACAATGAAAACCATAGCAATCCTGAGTGCCAGCACGATGTTCCTGATCCAGTCAGCAGGTCTGACAGCAGCACAGCCGCACGCTAGGAGCGCCGCTGACGGCCCACCTGTCCCTGTGAGCAAGAACCTCAGCACCCTCGCGCAAGCGGACAATGGCACCACTCCTCCTGATCAGGCCGCAGAACAATGGCTTGGCAAATCGCTGAATTTTGCCTGGTCAGCAATGAAGGAAGGTGCAGGAGCCATGGAGGAGAAATTTACAGCCTTCATTTGCGATACAGAAGCCCTCGCGTGGAACACAACCTCGGAACTTGGCAGCAGCAAAGGCTCGGCAAGATACACTGTGCAACAGATCACACCAGATGTCATTCAGATCTCATGGAAGGACGATCCGCAGGAATCCAATCTGGGCTGGGTCTGGACACTGGATACCACCAGCGGCAAGGCCTATGGCGTGGTCGTGAACTCACAGCCCTACGAGAACCTCTCCATTATGGGTGAGTTTGCAGTTCTCCCGGTGCCAACCGAAGAACAAGAAAGCAACTTCGCCTGCCCGTAACAGGTGCAGGCACGGCCTTTAGTCTTTCAAATCAAAACGGGTTTTGGGGTCAATGTGGTCACCAGTCCAGTGCCCATAGCGCCATGGCATATACCATCTTGAATTCTCGGGCAGACGGACCGGAACAGGATCATACCCGCTCGCCCCGTAAGGATTGCAGCGCACGATCCGCGATAACCCGATCCAACCACCGCGCCAGAAACCAAACTGAGCCATAGCCTCTGCTGTATAATGAGAGCAGGACGGCTGATAGCGACAGGCCCGCCCCAATATCAAGGATAAACTGTGCTGGTAGATCCAGATAAGCCCGATCCCGAAGCGCGCCATCAAGCTGGCAGGCCTATGAGATGGAAGCGGTTCACGCTTACACATTGCAAAATGCCTTAAGCAACTTCAGCTTCGATATCATCAAGCGCATTCACCAAAGCCTCAAAAGCAAGCATGGTGGAGGCATGACGCGCCTTGTAGTCACGCACCGGCTCAAGGAAAGACAGATCAGCAAAGCGCCCCGTTGGCGGCGGACCATTCTCCTTCAGCATTGCGTAAAGTTGTGCGTACGCCTCCCGAATTTCTGAGGGTGTAGCACCAATCACGTGTCGGCCCAAAATGGACGCAGATGCCTGTCCAAGTGCACATGCTTTGACGTCCTGGGCAAAAGAAGAGATTAGACCATCGGCTAGACAGACCTCTACGCTCACCGTCGAACCACACAGTCGCGAGTGCGCTTTTGCCTGAGCCTGCGGGGCATCTAAATGTCCCAAGAGAGGAATATTCCCTGCAAACTCAAGGATCTTACTATTGTAAATGTCGTCCAACATGCAAAACTCTGGCTACTATTTTGAAATCTGCTTCTTAACCTAAAGCAACCTTGGCTCACTCTAATAAGGGAAGACCCTTTCCTAACCAAGACATCTATCTTATATAGGGGCTGCTGCGGAGACCTTGCTAGAGGTCAAAAGCGGAATATCGCAATCTAGCACACATTACCTAGAAGAAACCATAGGGGCCAATTCATTGGCTATCTAAACGGGTTGTCGCAGAATATACCCTGCTCCATACTCCCGTTTCTAAAGGTAAGTCCTGGATTTGCGTATCACAATGGGAAGAGCCTGAACGTAAAACAGGCCAACGAAAATAGTTGTTGCGCAGGAACCTATGGCGGGTTCAGTGTTTTTTTAAGAGAAGTATGTTCTGAATGACACTTATCGCCTGCGTATTGTTGGAGACATAATATGGACGCTGTTTTGAGACCGGTTACGGAAACCGATCCCACGGCTACAGAAGACAACAAGCTCCCCAACCGCCCTAGCCGGGCTGAAGCTGAGGCTGCTGCGCGCGTACTTCTCCAATGGATTGGCGACGATCCTGAGCGTGAAGGCTTGCTGGATACACCCAAGCGCGTCATCAAAGCCTACGAAGATCTTTTTTCTGGATACAACGAAGATCCTCGCGAGCATCTGGAACGTACTTTTGAAGAAGTCGGTGGATACAACGATATCGTTCTGGTGAAAGATATCTCTTTCACCTCTTTCTGTGAGCACCATGTGCTGCCGTTCACAGGTAGAGCACACATCGCATACTATCCCGATCATGCCGTCGTCGGCCTGTCCAAGATCGCACGCGTTGTAGAAATCTACGCACGCCGTCTTCAGACACAGGAACACCTGACCGTTCAGATCGCAACGGCACTGGAAAAGTATCTGGCTCCTCGTGGCGTTGCCGTCATGATCGAGGCCGAACATCAGTGCATGTCCATGCGCGGCATTCAAAAACAAGGTGTGTCAACACTCACCAACCGGTTCTCCGGCGTTTTTGAAGACAACGTGCCTGAGCAGGTCCGCTTTATGACAATGGTCCGTTCGTAGTTACGGGCCATTCACTGGAAAATTCGAGCATTTCATGTCAACGAATATAAAAGCCGACGGCTTCGCGCCGCGCGCTGACAAAAAAACAGTTGAGCTGGGCGATGAACTCTGCCCGAAATTTGACGAACACGGTTTGATTGCTGCTGCTGTAACTGATTTTGATAGCGGCGAACTGCTCATGGTGGGCTACATGAACGCCGAGAGCCTGCGCCGTACAATCGAAACAGGCGAAGCCTGGTACTGGAGCCGCTCCCGTCAGGAATACTGGAAAAAGGGTGGCACATCGGGTCAGGTGCAGGAAGTCCTAGAGATCCGTACAGATTGCGATCAGGATGCTATCTGGCTCCGCGTCAAAGTCCAGGGCAACGGGGCAACCTGCCACGTCGGATACCGCTCATGCTTCTTCCGCAAAGTGAACTCAAACGACACTGGCGAAGTGTGGCTTGAAAAGGCTGAAGCAGCTCCGGTTTATGACCCCCAAGAAGTCTACGGGAATAAACCCTAGGTTTCGCTTCGCCCTGATTCAGTCTTTTTATAGGTTTAAGCCCCATAATTCCCTAAGGGTAATATGGACTAATTTGACCTGAAGACAACCGGGGAGAAGCCAGTGCTGCAAAATCTCAATCTGTGGCCAAACAGCAAACAACCCGTTGAAACCGAGCCTGAAACACCGGTCGCCATTCCTGAACCGGAGATAACACCCGGCATTGGTTTGGCGCTTGGTGGTGGTGCAGCTCGCGGCTGGGCCCACATTGGCGTTCTCAAAGCCCTCTCGGAAGCCGGCATTCAGCTCGACTTCATCGCAGGCACGTCAATTGGTGCAGTCGTCGGTGGCTGTTATCTTTGCGGCAAGCTTGACCAGTTGGAAGAATGGGTTGTCTCCCTCTCCCGCCGCCGCGTCTTCGGCATGGTCGATCTCTCCTTCGGCGGCTCCGGCCTCATCTCCGGCAAGAAGCTTCTGGCATTGTTCGAGGACCACTTCGGCGGGATCATGATCGAAGACCTTGACCGCCCGTTTGCAGCTGTTGCAACCGAGCTCGGGACAGGTCACGAGATCTGGCTCAAGAAGGGCCTACTGACACAAGCCATGCGCTGCTCCACTTCGCTACCCGGTGTCTTCGAACCGGTCGCATACGGAGGTCGCTGGCTTGTCGACGGCGCGCTGGTCAACCCAATCCCCGTCTCGGTCTGCCGAGCCATGGGCGCAAGAGCCGTCATCGCGATCAACCTGAACTCTGACACCTTTGGGCGCGGATCCACTGTGGTGCACGAGCTTCCCCCGATCCCCAAGGACATGATTCCGGAGATTGGCAACAAACTTCAAAACGAACCAGGCGGCCCAATTAAACGCATGTTGCGGCGGCAGATCTTTGGCGCAAAGCCCAAAGGCTTGCCCGGCATCTCTGGCGTTATGATGGACAGCTACAACATCATTCAGGACCGGATTGGCCGCTCAAGGCTCGCCGGAGACCCACCCGATACAATCCTGACACTTCGGCTGTCCCATTTGGGGCTTTTCGATTTCCACCGCGGTGAAGAAGCAATTCGCGTCGGCTATGAAACCACCTGCCGCGCACTTCCCGACATTAAACAGCTGGCGGAAATACGGCCATAATCAAACACAGCGAGATCACGCAGTGACCCACTCATCCTATATCATGTTTGGGAGGGTTGCTCTGAGGTGAACATGGCTGCTGTGCCTTAACAGCACAGCAGCAAACTATCAGCCTAAACAGCCTGAATATAGCTACGCATGTCGTCTGCCTCGCGTTCAACCTGGGCAATTCGGAACTTCACGATATCACCGATTGAGACAAGGCCAATAAGCTTGCCGTCTTCCACGACAGGCATATGGCGGAACCGACCTTCTGTCATGCGCGCCATGACGCCGTTCACGGAATCCGTTTCACCGCAAACGGCGACTTCTTTGGTCATGTATTCGCTAACAGGTTGGGCAAGCGAGTCAGGTCCTTCCATCGCAATCGCCCGAACCACGTCACGTTCCGACGCGATCCCAACAATTACACCTGGTTCATCACAAAGCACAATCGCACCGATACGCCGTCCTCCAAGACTTGCGCATATCTCGCTCAAGCTACGTGTGCTAGGCTCTGTATAAACATCCCGCCCTTTGCTGTTTAATATGGCAGCAACTGTCATGGCGACCTCCTCATATGCTATGCCAACCTTCTTCTCGTGAAAAAAGAGGAAGAGAACAAATCTAACCCAGCGGTATCATGGCACAAAAAAACAATGCTTGCCTAGTCACCAACTCACGTGCTGTTAACATATGTAGGTAGCTGACTACTAAACTTCTAAGTTCTACGAGCTTTCACCGGATCCAGCAGCGGGAACAAAACCAGCCCCGCAATAAAGCCACCCACGTGGGCTTGCCATGCAATATTTGCTCCCTCACCCGCAATTGGCGCAGACCAGATACCAAAGAGGGCGTTAAGTCCAAACCAAACCAGAATAAAGGTAAGAACACGGCTGTCACTCAGCGCCTCCATCAATGGACGCGCTGGCACGGAATAGGCTACGCTGTCGTGCCGCCGGAACGCACTCATTGGCCCGCCAGCCTCAAAGATAAAGCGTAGGGACGCCGCCATCTGTCCTGAAACAGCTGCAGAAGCGCCAATCACCGGAATGCTTTCCCCCCAGTTCGTGGCAAGATGCGCTCCGGCACCGGCAACAGCGCAGACCGCAGATAGCAGCAAGAAACGCATCGCACCAAAACGCCGTGCAACTGCGCTACCAAACACAGCCATCCAGAGGATGTTAAAACCGATGTGCTGGGCACTACCATGCAAGAAACCGTAGGTCAGGAAACTCCAGACCGCTGAAAAGCTCTCTCCCGGCCAGGAGTACTGTGTTGAGAAGTCGCTCACATACCGAACCGGCCAGAAGGCAAACAATAAAAGAGTTTGCAGTTCAGCATCTGACGACAAAACATAAACGCGAACCAGATGTATCCCAATAAAGATCAGAGAAAGTCCGACAACCACAGGCGGCAGATTGAACATCGGCTCCCGCGCTGGTCTTTGAACGTAGGGATCGCGAGGCTCCTGATGGTCTTCATTGGATTGGTTCATTTCACTACAGATCCGAAAGTTGTTGTCCCAATTTGAACTAGGTCACCTTGGCACAGTTCGCAAGGTTTACAACACAATGTAAGGATCAATTGAAAACAATAAACCGCCAGCACTCCCCCAGTGCCAGCGGTTTTTTGGAGCATCTCCCTGTTTGGCTTCGTGTTTCCCGAATTTGCCTCAGCACAAAAGCGCTGAACTCTCAGGTTTTCTACCAAATATTGCTCAATTCTCAGGGCCTCAAACTCTGCGGCGAGGCATCTGCAAACAAGATGATATATGTCAGCAGGAACCACAACCTAAACCCTTTGTTAAGGTTAATATTTTATTAAACTTTTATACTTTATCTCGCTTGGCATGATCCCTGCTTATTCCCTACCATAGACCAGCGGATAGTTAAAGTTGTCCATAAAATGGACACTACCCTCTGGGAAGCCCAATAAGTGGAGTGGGGTAGGTAGGAACATGAAACACGGCGCATCACGGATACTCTTTGAATATTGGGACGAAATTCGAGCCGCACGTCCAGCACCAGAGCGCGGCGACATTCAGCCTTCTGCGATCAAAAGTGTTCTGGGTGATACCTTTATTCTGGAACTGACACATCAAAGCACTTTCCGCTTCCGGCTCGCAGGCACAAGGTTGTGCTCCCTATTTTGCCGTGAGCTGAAGGGCCGCAGTTTCCTGGATGGCTGGGACGAAAAAGACCAGCAAGCCGTCACCGCCATGCTTTCCGCCATCACCCAAGACGGCGCCGCCGCTGTGATCAGCTTCAACGGCACAACGGAACTGGGCCAATCAGTGGATCTGGAGCTTCTACTCCTCCCGATCCGCGTACAGGGCGAAGGCTGCACGCGCATTCTTGGCTGCATGGCACCACTCAAACGCCCGTTCTGGCTTGGTGTGCAGGCCATTTCCAGACAGAAAATCAACAGCCTACGCCTGATCTGGCCAGACGAAGACGCCCCTCTTTTCAGTGACGATAAAGATTACGTTCCACACTTCGGCACACCAACCCATCGTACCGTTGGCCCAATGGAACCAAGAGTAACCCGCGGCACACACCAAACTCCCAGAGCGACCGCCAAAACCGTTAGCATTCCAAACAGCAGACAGGTAGCACACCTTAGAGTTGTTGATGGAGGCAAAATATAACCTGTCAGCCCCTCCCCCAGTTACCGTTCTGTTAACCTTGTATTCCTAGGGTGAGAGCCAAATTTCTTATTAGTCAATAATCGCGTATTCGGGATTCCTAGGAAAATGGCAGGGCGCTCAGCGACCAACAGAATCGCCGCACTGGCAGCAAAAGAACCTGATAGACGCCGTTTTTCTCGCGTGGAAATCAACGTTCTGGGCCGGTTCATGCTGGAGAACCGACGCGAGTACCCCTGTCAGGTGATCAACATGTCGCCCGGCAGCGCCGCATTGATTTCTCCCGTTATCGGTGAAGTCGGCGAACGTGTTGTTGCTTATCTCGACCACATTGGTCGCGTCGAAGGCCAGATCACGCGCGAAATTGATGGCGGCTTCGCCATGACGATCAATGCAAGCGCCCGTAAGCGTGACAAACTGGCTTCCATCCTGACCTGGCTGGCAAACAAAGACGAGCTCAACCTACCGGAAGATCGCAGATTTGATCGCTTCGTGCCGAAGAACCCACTGACCAGAATAGTCCTTGAGGACGGGCGGGAATACGCCTGCCGCATCGTCGATGTCTCACTCTCTGGCGCAGCCCTTAAGACAGATGTGCGTCCGGCAATGGGTACTCCAGTCAAACTCGGGAAGATGCGCGCGCGGATTGTCCGTCACTTTGATGGCGGCATTGCCGTCGAGTTCGCCGCCATCCAGAACCAGGAACTGCTGGAGCACCAGATCTCCACCGCAGAAGAGCGCTAAGTCAGAAGCACAGCGCTTCCTGTATTATCGGCGGAAGAACATCGGATTTTCGGCTAATTCGCAAAAAAATATTCTCGGCAGAAATTACATGCACCAAGCACAAGAACACGCGACTTCTGTTTGATTAATTGTATTTAAACCATAATCATGACGCCATACATCATTCAAAAACCCCGTAATTCTGCGGCGTTTTTATTAAATCATAATCCAAATTAACTTCAGTTAATATTTTGCTATATTTTACTTAAACTACAACTTAAATTTGAGTTGAATTTAATTTAATACTACATCTAAAGCTTATAACCAAATAAAAGCACAGGTCCGAAAGTGGAGCCAGCCAAGATTGGAGGGCGCGACTTGTGTTTGAGTATAAGCTGGTCACGAAAAGTGTTTTGGGTCTCGCGTTGAGTACGCTGGTCAGCCTGTCTCACGCAAATGCGGAGCAGGTTCCAGGACGCTTCATGCCGGTGACCGGTCAAACCAGCGCCCCTATTGGTCATATCGAATTTTGCCAGAATTACCCCAAGCAATGCAGCTATGGCACTGATACCCCGCTGGTTGTTCGCTTAAACAAAGAGCGCTGGCAGGAGCTGCTGGACGTCAATGCCTCTGTCAACAAACAGGTTCGCCCCTTCACCGATGCCCAATTATTCGGAGTGGCAGAATATTGGACATACCCGCAAGGTGCCGGCGATTGTGAAGAGTACGTTCTGGAAAAGCAGCGTCAGCTCATCTCGCTTGGGTGGCCTCCAAGCGCCCTGCTCATCACGGTTGTCAAAGATCTGAATAATGGCGGCCATGCTGTCTTGAGCGTGCGCACTGATCAGGGGGATCTCATTCTCGACAATCAGATCTCCTCAATCCTGCCGTGGTATTCAACCCCATACCGCTATGTAAAACGACAGTCCGCACACCACGCAGCAGCATGGTCAGCCATTTCTGACAAGCGCATCACCACAGTGGCAAGCATTCCAGATTGAAACATCTGGGTTCAGGACAAAAAAAGCCACGGAGAGTCCCCGCAGCTTCTTTTATCTTAAAGCAGCACCAGCTGGTCTTTGAAGCGCTGCGCATTCATCACATAGCCATCTGCTGAGCGGACAAGCATCGCTTGCGCATTCTCATCCAGCTCACGCACAACCTTGCCCGGCATGCCAACCACCAAAGAACCATCAGGAATAACCTTGCCCTCTGGGACAAGCGCGTTTGCACCAATGATGCAGCCCTTGCCAATCCTTGCGCCATTCAGGATTGTCGCTCCCATACCAATCAGCGAGCCTTCCCCCACCGTGCACCCGTGCAAAATCGCCTTGTGGCCAACTGTGCAGTTCGGGCCCACAACAAGCGGATATCCAGGGTCCGTGTGTAACACAGACCCGTCCTGTATGTTGGACCGTGCGCCAATATGAATAAGCTCGTTGTCACCGCGCAAAACGGCACCAAACCAAACACTGGCCTCTTCATCCAGCTGTATATGGCCTATCAAACTGGCACATGGCGCAACCCAATAGTTTCCGCTTTCCGGAACCTTGGGGCTTCTGTCTCCAAGCTTATAAAAAGGCACAGGACTCTCCTAGACTGACAAACCAAATCCCGGTCAATCTAGCATAGGCCTTGTTTAGAGTGCCAAGAGAAAACTCAGAACAAAGGTACCGGACAGAATGCTCCACATAGCAGCTAGCCCACCTGCAGCCGCCAGCATCTTGGGGCTGAATGTTTCCCGGTAATACCCCTGGATCGCATTGCGCATAAAAATAAACGGCCCCGCAAGGAGCCACAACCCAACAACGATTAGCAAGGAAGCAGGTCCCGTCATCTCCGCGAAAAACCTCGGAGGCTCCCCTGTCACCAGATGATAGAAACTGCCTAGAACACCCGCAGCCACAAAACCAGAAGACGCTACAAATGCAGCTATAAACAAATCGCCCATCATGCACTCCCCTCTCAGCTGGCTCCCACCAACTCAAACCCGTTACAGTGCAGTTGAAAGCAATTCCTGTGCCGCTCGCTATCCTAAGTTAACCTATTGATAGGACTTACCTTCAGGAAACAACTGGTAAGTTAACGGGGATACGCTGACCTTCACCAGTGTCAATTGAAGACAGTCACGCCCTGCGAGTCTCATTTTGATGCAAAAAGGGCCCCGAAACGGAGCCCTTTCAAATCTCACTGACTTTACGCGGAGCCTTAGAGGCCTTCCACGTCAATATCAAGGATAGCCATCTGGAAATTCCAGCTCAGTTCGCCATCTTCATCATCGCGGAAGATAACGCCGAGAAACTCATCGTTGATATAAACTTCTGCAGAGTCATCTTTACGAGGGCGCGCGCGCACTTCAAGTTCTGGTGACTTGAAAGTGTTGCGCATGTAGGTTTGCACCTTACGAATTTCATCAGGCTTCACAGCCATCTCCTTACCAGTCTTGCTTCAAACTTGGAGCACAAACTATACAAGTTTCTCCCCGTGCCAACCCACGGAAACCAGCTTATCCTTGTTTGTTTTGTGAGGAAAGTCCTTGACCTTGCCCTAACATCTGATCCATGGCCCGAGCGGGCTGGTCGCAACCAGCCTCCCCAACAACCTTAGCAGGAACCCCTGCCACTGTGGTGCATGGCTCAACGTCTTTCAAGACAACAGATCCAGCTGCAATACGCGAGCACCGCCCGATCTCCAGATTGCCGAGGACCTTGGCACCGGCACCAATCAAAACACCCTGACGGATCTTTGGATGGCGATCACCGGAAGCCTTACCAGTCCCGCCAAGCGTTACACCCTGCAAGATGGAGACATCATCTTCAATAATTGCCGTTCCGCCAATCACAATACCGGTACCATGATCGAAGAACACACCGCGCCCCATTGGAACTTGCGGATGGATATCCATCTGGAACACTTCAGAGCTGCGGCTTTGCAGGTACAGCGCAAAATCCTCACGGCCCCGCTCCCACAGCCAGTTTGCCAACCGGTGCGTCTGCAGCGCGTGGAAGCCCTTGAAATAAAGCAGAGGCTCCAGGAACCGGTCGCACACAGGGTCACGGTCAAAAACAGCCGAAAGATCAACGCGGAACGCCTGACTGATCTCAGGAGACTGCTCCAGCGCATCCAGATAGGTCTGACGAATAAGAGAAGAGGAAACAACCACATGGCCCAATCGGTCAGCCACACGATGAACGATCGCTTCTTCAAGGGAAGAATGGTTCAGCACCGTCTCGTAGACGAAAGACGCAAGCGCAGGCTCTGAGCTGGCCATCGCCTGAGCCTCAGCCTTAACACGATCCCAAACCGGATCATGCGACGGAAGCTCCTTAGGGCTACTTGAAGTTAATTGCACCATAAAAGAATGTTCCTTTATAGAGAGGACCTACTCAAATCTACATAGGTGCTGATGCTATTAAAACACACCCCACCTTATCACAATGAATGATCCGCCTATAGTACATCACGCAGTATTGCCATTAGAGGAAGTATGTACCAAACCATCCTACATAAATAGAAAGTGAAACTACTTCCCTACCATATATGCGAAACTGGTTCTAAATTTATGCCGCGACTTGGTACCCTTTTAGAAATGGCATGATCGCGGCAGTAAATGCATCATTCACATCACCTGCAACCATATGACCTGCTTCTTTCACATCTGTGAACTTGGCATGCGGCACCAGCTCAAGAAATTCATCCACATGGCGCTGCTTCACAAGCTCTGAAGACGCCCCGCGCACAAGCATGCTCGGCACTTTCAGATTGGCTGCTGCCTGCAAAAGCTCACCTTGCACCTTGTCTTTCATATGAGCACGATCAGCATGTTGCGTGATGAAACGCGGATCCCAATGCCAGCGGTAGCGACCATCTTCCCGCAGCCGCAGATTTTTGGAAAGCCCGTCCAATGTCTTCGGACGCTTCCGGTGAGGCAGATAAGACGCAATCATATCAGCAGCTTCTTCAATACTGCCAAACCCGTCTTCTACCTTCTCGCTCATGAAGGAGACGATCTTATTCACGCCGCCCTCGTCCAGACGAGGCGTCACATCAACCAAGATAACCCCCGCCAGCACACCGGGACGCACAGCGCCCTCTGCCAGAAGAGACGCAATCCCCCCCAGAGAAGCCCCAATGGCAACTGGCTTGACACCGGTTTCCTCCAAGATCTGCGTGGCAACAGCAGCAACATCAGCGCCGAAATCAGAGAAGAAGTACTTGTCTCCATCAACCCACGCACTATCGCCATGCCCGCGCATATCAAGACAGAAAGCCTGCATCCCTGCATCGGCAATCCGCTCAGCCGTCTTGCCCCACGAATGCCTCGTCTGCCCACCGCCATGCAACATCATGACCACTTGGCCTTCTGTGCCAAACCGGTCTGCAATAATGCGGTTTCCATCAGCTCCGATAAATTCGTGGATGCCTCTCTTCATGAAAATTGCTCCAAGAAATCTAGAGTACCTTTTTTAAATATCTTGTCGCCAACAGCCGTCATGTGATCCCGACTGGTAATCTCAAGATAGCTGGCATTCGGCATAAGATCAGCAAGTGCCTGAGGATCGCCCGCCACGTCGTCTTTACTGCCGACAGCAATAAGAGTTGGTGCAGTGATAGTAGACACCATTTCCTCAGAGATTGGCTTACGCGCAGATTGCATACAGGCAGCCAGTGCATGTCGGTCAGACTTCGTCTGCTCAGCAAAAGCTCTAAACATACGAGCTCCCCGGTCTGTCACATCGGAGATTTTATCGGCCAACAGTGCTTCAATAATCGGCTCAGGATTTCCAACACCGGAAATCAAACCATATCCCATCCCACCGAGTGTCAGCGAGCGCACTCGATCCGGAGCCTGCAACGCACAAAACGCGGAGATGCGGGTACCCATGGAATAACCAAGTAGATCCGCTTGATGGATATGGAGATGATCGAGCAGTTTCAGAGCATCTTCCGCCATGACCGGCGCGCCATAGTCCTCGGCCTTGTAATATTTGTGGCTCTCGCCATGCCCGCGATTATCAATCGCAATCACACGGCGGCCATCCTTCACCAGCAGATCGACCCAACCAGGATACACCCAGTTGACGAACTTGTTGGATGCGAATCCATGGATCAGCAGGATTGGATCGCCCTCTCCTTCATCAAGATAAGCGATAGGATGATCGTTATTGTTGAATATTGGCATATTACCTAACGTTTACGTAAAGGAAAACTATGGGATCAAGGGAGCGTAAATGTAACCATCAAGAAAGAAAAGACCAAAGGCCTATCAATTTGGATTAGTCCCTCACCTATTCACACAGAACAAAACAACGCTAAATCCACCTAAAAAACGCAATCCAACGCAAAGAACAACGGTACAGTTGTGGACCGCACACGTTCTAACGCAATCATTTTTCTGGAAAACCTGTTTTTTTGCACAGAACCAATTTATTGTCGGCGACAAATTTCTGTTTCATGGAGCTTGGCGAAACAATGGCCGATAATGTCGTACCTCACTTTCACAACACCATTGGCGTTGATGCCATAAAGATTGGCGCCAAAGAGTTCATGTGCATCGGTGCAAAACCACCACTGGATCACCCGCACATTTTCCTTGATATGGGCGCAGATGACAACGTGATTTGCCCTTATTGCTCTACCCTTTACAACTACGATCCAAAACTGGGTTCCAAAGAATCCAATCCGGCAGATTGTCTCTGGACACCTGATGCGGCTTAACAGCCCCATCAATTGAACGATAAATCAGATAATCAGTAATCTCGCTGCTTTGCCTGAAATCCGACAACTCGGGCAAAGCACGGCAGGCAAGCTGCGCAATGATACCCAAAAATATCGCTATCGCAGGAGCCGGGATCGCCGGACTTACAGCTGCGTTATACCTTGCCCGCAAGGGCCACAGTGTTTTCTTGTTCGACGCGGCTCCAGAGCTTTCCGAGGTCGGCGCGGGACTTCAGTTATCACCCAATGCAATGAGGT
This sequence comes from uncultured Pseudovibrio sp., assembly GCA_947494035.1. GTDB lineage: Bacteria > Pseudomonadota > Alphaproteobacteria > Rhizobiales > Stappiaceae > Pseudovibrio. The sequence goes on from CANLTN010000029.1 coordinate 40,556, forward strand.
GTTTGCAGGCGCTCGGTCTCGGCCCTGCCCTCATGTCCAGATCCGTCTCCCCCGCCAGCGTCAACATTCGCTCCGGTCATGACGGCTCACAGCTCGCCACAGTACCCCTCGGGCGCATTGCCGAAGACCGCTACGGTGCGCCCTATTACGTGATCCACCGCGCAGACCTGCAACAGCTTCTTCAGGAAGCTGTTCTAAACACACCTGAAATCACGTTGCATCTGGGCACCCCCATCGAGAACGCTGAAATCAGCGGTGATAAAGTCAGGCTCAAAGGCCCGGCATTCTCACAGGCTCTACCCGCCACGCCTGAGCAGTTCGACCTACTCATTGGAGCCGACGGTGCCCGCTCCAGGATCCGCCAGAACACTGTAGGCGGAGCACCAGCCAAACACACCGGATTTGTCGCCTACAGAGCAACAGTAGAGCCGCCATTTGATCTGGAGCACCTGCTCAGCACCTCTGGCCTCTGGTTGGCACGCGATGCTCACTTGGTCCAGTACCCGATTAAGAACGGTAAGCTGCTCAATATCGTCGCCATCGCTAAAGAGACATGGGAGGAAGACACCTGGTCCCACCCGGTTGGGCGCGATCATGTACGCAAACATTTCCGCAACTGGACGCCGGACGCTCTTCGCCTTGTCTACCTGCCGGAAACATGGACCCGCTGGTCCCTGTGTGAGGTGGACACCCGGCCTGCATGGACCAAAGGCCCCGTCACCCTCATTGGCGATGCAGCCCACGCCATCCTGCCATTCTCCGCCCAAGGGGCGGCTATGGCAATTGAGGATGCAGCAGTCCTGTCCAAGATGGTCGACAAACACGGTGCTACGCCTCAAGCCCTGCAGGCCTACGAGAGCGCACGCCGTCCGCGCATCGAAAAGATGGCCAAGCTCGTCAAGAAAAACGACTGGGTCTACCACATGGGCTCCCCACTCCGCATTGCACGCGACCTTGTTATGAGATCCAGCACACCAACCCAACTTCTTGATCGCTTGAACTGGGTCTATGAATGGACACCGGAAGACACCACCAACTAAAACAAACTTTCACCGCCCATTTAGTCAGGAATGCAAAACGCCATGACCAATGAAATCATCACAGCTGCGTATGTCGTTATTGGCGACGAGATCCTTTCGGGCCGAACCAAAGACAAGAACATTGGCTTTTTAGCGTCCTACCTGACCGACATCGGCATTGATCTATGTGAAGTCCGCGTGGTCCCTGACGTTCAGGAAAAGATCGTCGAGGCCGTCAACGCACTACGCGCTGAATACACCTACGTCTTCACCTCCGGCGGTATCGGCCCCACCCACGATGACATCACAGCAGATGCAATCGCCAAAGCCTTTGACGTGCCCATTGATCTGGACCCACGTGCTTATAAGTTGCTGGAAGATTATTACGGAGCAGAAGCGTTCACCCCAGCCCGCAAACGCATGGCCCGCATTCCCGATGGTGCGGACCTGATAGAAAACAGGGTCTCCATCGCTCCAGGCTTCCGAATGGAAAACGTGTATGTCATGGCAGGCGTTCCGGCGATCATGCAGGCTATGTTCGATGCGATCGCGCCAACGCTGAAAACCAGTCAAAAGATGCTTTCAGCAACAATTGAGGCCCCTCTTCCTGAGAGTCGCATTGCCCCCGACCTAGGGGAAATCCAGAAAAACTTCCCCCAAACGTCAATTGGCTCGTATCCGCAGTCAAAAGATGGAGTATTTTCCACACAGGTTGTTGTGCGATCAAGGTCAAATGATGTACTGGAACAGGCCAGTGAAGCCGTCCGAGCTGCCGTAGAAGCTGCAAAGACAAAATTTCTTTGAAAGAAAGACACATGGATAATCAGCCGCAATCCAAAGCATTCCCGGTCTCTTGGGACCAATTCCACCGCGATTGCCGTGCCCTCTCTTGGCGCCTCGCCGACAAAGGCGAATTTACAGCTATTGTAGCCATCACACGTGGTGGCCTCGTTCCAGCTGGCATTATCGCGCGCGAATTGGGCGTTCGCACCATTGAAACCGTTTGCATTGCCTCTTACCACGACTACGACGATCAGGGTGAATTGAAAGTCATCAAGCCTATCGATCCAAAAGTGATCGGTTCTGAAGGCGGCGAAGGCATTCTCATCATCGACGATCTGGTCGACACCGGTAAGACAGCAAGAGTCGTTCGCGAAATGTTGCCAAAGGCACACTTTGCAACCGTCTATGCCAAACCAATGGGCCGCGATCTGGCTGATACCATCGTAACTGAAGTCTCACAGGACACCTGGGTTTACTTCCCATGGGATCTGGGCATGCAGTTCCAGCCACCAATCTCCAAGGATACCGCAGGCTAATCAGCCCGCCGGAGTTCTGGGAAAAGTTTCAAAAGCCTCGGCCTAACAGCCGGGGCTTCTTTGTAGGTTTAGCTCGATATTTCAGACTTGAGTATCATAGAGAGAGCTGGCTCAGGAAATTCGGACAGGTTGTATAAGTGGATTTCGCTTCTGAAACTGGCATGATGCCAAGAACA
>CANLTN010000030.1:0-41293 GCA_947494035.1 uncultured Pseudovibrio sp.
CTTCAACTCCGAGGAATGCTCAAACTTCCTTCAAGCCGCAGGATACGCCTCACATTAAAAGCAAACCGCTTTAGTAGGCCGGCAGGAGCAGAAACAAATACAACACCAACGAGCAATAGAAGCACAATCGAAAAGATGTTCGAGAAATACTTTGCCCCAGCGCCAAGGTATTTACCCGCAAGGTTTGGCACAGACTGACCTTTGTTGCGAACGGACAGCATGCCGGAGAAGTAATCATGCACGCCGCCCGCAAAAATGCAGCCAAGCACGATCCAGAGCATGGCTGCCGGACCATAAAGAGCACCAAGTATTGGGCCAAAAATTGGTCCAACACCCGCAATGTTCAGTAGCTGGATCAGATAGACTTTCTTGGTGGACATACGCACGTAATCGACGCCGTCCGCATGAGAGTGAGCAGGGGTTAGGCGAGCGGGTCTTGTTCCAAAAATCTTCTCAACAAATACGCCGTAGGTAAAGTAGCCGCCAATCAAAAGGCCAATACTTAAAAGAAACCAGACCACCTAATGTCCTTCCCAAACATATGTGTGCAACTAGTGCGCGTTAAAGCTTTGACTTCTCAGGTATCAGCTAAGCGATAGTGGCGCGCGGTCTTGCGACATTCAGGAAAAATAAGCGGTTAACTGGGACGCAAAAGATTCATACAATCTGAACCGTAATCAGCTGCAAATGAATGGGGGTAAATACCTGATGAGTTGGTAGTCAGATATGCAAGCATCAGCATACGAACCGAGCATCAGAAGTGAGAGCTCAAGTATATTCAAAATGACATATTATTAGACATAAGTATTCTCTACGTAAGTAGCCTTGCTCAACCACCCAACTGGTAACAGACTGATTAATGCAACTGGTTCATATGGGGGTGGTCAATTGATCCTGTGAAATCTCAAACCTGACTTAAGGGAATTGACGCAAAGTTCTATGAAAAGTGGGGTAGATCTCAACCAGCAGCGCGCTGAACGTAAGGATCTACGGGGAACCACAACAAGTAGCTGTAAGACAGTCTTCTGAAAACATAGATTTTTGCGGTGAAGCGGCACCTTCGTGTGCTCTTCAATTGGCAGAGTTTGGAGGATAAGCAAGATCTAAAACCAGTCTCAAAGCCAGCTGGTCAGTGGGAGGAACTGGCCATCACGAGCAAATACAGCTTGAGATTTTGGGGGCGGATCGCGTCATCTGGGCGCAATTGATCCGGAGCCAAATGGGAGGAGAGGAATGTCTGATAACTCATCCAAAAACGCGTATTGGTCCGCCAATATGCGCATCATCAAAATCAGCCTTGTCATATGGGCGTTGGTTTCATTCGGGTTTGGCATTCTGCTGCGCCCACTGCTGAGCGGTATACCTGTCGGTGGAACCGATTTGGGCTTTTGGTTCGCACAGCAAGGTTCCATTCTGGTCTTTCTGGCGATCATCTTTTTCTACGCATGGCGTATGAACCGTCTCGACCGTGAACACGGCGTTGAAGAAGAATAGGGGCTTTTTGGAACATGGATCAGTTTACCATAAACTTGTTCTTTGTAGGCAGCTCCTTTGCTCTCTACATCGGCATCGCGATCTGGGCTCGGGCGGGCTCCACATCAGAATTCTATGCAGCTGGCCGGGGTGTTCACCCCGTCACCAACGGCATGGCAACCGCTGCGGACTGGATGTCTGCTGCATCATTCATCTCCATGGCCGGGCTTATCGCTTTCACCGGCTATGACAACTCATCCTACCTGATGGGCTGGACCGGCGGCTACGTTCTGCTGGCGTTGCTTCTGGCTCCATACCTGCGTAAGTTCGGCAAATTCACCGTCTCCGAATTCATCGGTGACCGCTTCTACAGCCAGACAGCCCGCATCGTTGCTGTTGTGTGTCTGATTGTTGCATCCACCACTTACGTGATTGGTCAGATGACCGGCGTTGGCGTTGCGTTTGGGCGCTTCCTTGAGGTTGAGAACACAACCGGTCTGCTGATCGGCGCCTGTGTGGTGTTCGCCTACGCAGTGTTTGGCGGCATGAAGGGCGTGACCTATACGCAGGTCGCTCAGTATGTGGTACTCATCACTGCCTACACCATTCCGGCAATCTTCATCTCCTTGCAGCTGACCGGAAATCCGGTCCCGGGCCTCGGCCTGTTTGGCAATGACGTTGCAAGCGGTGAGCCTCTGCTGACCAAGCTCAACCAGATTGTGACGGAGCTGGGCTTCAATTCCTATACCTCAAGCAATGCCGACACGCTCAACATGGTGCTCTTCACCCTGTCTCTGATGATTGGTACTGCGGGTCTGCCACACGTGATCATGCGCTTCTTCACTGTACCAAAAGTGTCCGATGCTCGTTGGTCCGCAGGTTGGGCGTTGGTGTTCATTGCACTGCTTTACATCACCGCGCCTGCTGTAGGCGCAATGGCGCGTCTGAACATCACCGAGATGATGTGGCCGAACGGCGGCGTTAACGGTGGTGCAGTTGCTGTTGAACAGATCGAGAAGGATCCAAAATACGACTGGATGCACACCTGGCAGAAGACAGGACTTCTGAACTGGGAAGACAAGAACGGCGATGGCAAGATCCAGTACTACAATGACAAGAGCGCCGATATGGAGACATTGGCGAGCGAAAAAGGGTGGGCTGGTAACGAACTCACAAAGTTCAACCGCGACATCCTCGTGCTGGCAAACCCTGAAATCGCCAACCTGCCGGGTTGGGTGATCGGTCTGGTGGCAGCTGGTGGTCTTGCAGCAGCACTGTCTACAGCAGCAGGCCTCTTGCTGGCGATCTCCTCTGCGGTTAGCCATGACCTGATCAAGGGCGCGATCAAGCCATCCATCTCGGAAAAAGGCGAACTTCTTTCCGCGCGCTTGGCAATGGCAGTGGCGATCGGTGTAGCAACGTATCTGGGTCTAAACCCTCCAGGCTTTGCCGCACAAACGGTGGCACTCGCCTTCGGTCTCGCCGCAGCATCCATCTTCCCGGCACTGATGATGGGTATCTTCTCAACCCGCGTCAACAACACCGGGGCTGTTGCAGGCATGTTGGCTGGTTTGACTGTGACTCTTGTTTACATCTTCCTGCACAAGGGTTGGTTCTTCATTCCAGATACCAACAGCTTCACTGATGCTGATCCACTTCTGGGCACGATCCAGTCCACATCCTTCGGCGCAATCGGTGCAGCGGTTAACTTCGCTGTTGCCTATGTTGTGACCGGTATGACCAAAGAAACACCACAGGTCATCAAGGATCTGGTCGAAAGCGTTCGCATCCCGCGCGGTGCAGGTGCAGCACAGGACCACTAATAGAAGTTGCAGGTGGCTGATTTTAGTCATCCGCACCATCACAAGCCTGTCTTGCCCGGTTTCGTCCGGGCAGGACATTTTCTTCCAGCTGAGGGTGGAGCCATGCCTCTAACACCAGAGCAAGTCCTGCGGTTCCTGAAATCCGTCCATCCCTATGACGCCCTGGCTGAGGGTGACCTGGTGGCTTTGTCCTCCCAGATAGAGGTATTGGAATGCGCTGATGGCACCGGCATTTATGAACTGGGAGAGGATTTACCCGGTCTCTTTCTTATCTTTGATGGCATCGTCGAGATCCGGGATGAGAATGATGCAATCATAAGCCGCCTTGGCATACGCAGCTCCTTTGGTGAACGAGGCCTGCTTCTGGATGGTCGAGCTGTCACATCCGCAAGGGCAGGAGACCAGTCAACACTTCTGGTGGTTCCGCAAACACGTTTGACGGAGCTGATTGCCTCCCATCAAACCGTTGCCCGCTTCTTCGACAGAACCCAGAAAACACGCAGCCGCGAAAATGATCTGGCCGCCATACCGGTCGAAACTTTCATGGCGCGAAACCCGATCACATGCCGCCCTGAAGATACTGCACGAGCTGCTGCCACGCGGATGCGTGATGCCCGCGTGTCCTCCCTGTGCGTGATAGACAATGAGGGCAGGCTGATCGGCATCATCACTCTGCGTGATCTATCGTTCAAAGTTTTAGCCTCCTCGCTTCCGGTAGAGACGCCAATTGCAGCGGTGATGACCGCAAACCCAATCACTCTAGCGCCTTCGGCTATCGGGTCAGACCTCCTCCACCTCATGATGGAGCGGCGTATCGGGCACGTGCCCATCGTCGAGGGTGGGCGTTTGGTGGGAATGGTGACACAAACCGATCTCACTCGCTTTCAGGCCATCAGCTCGGCTGAGTTGGTTAGCCAAATTGCAGCGGCAAGAGATGCTGATGAGGTTGCCCGCGCAACAGCACGCATACCCAACTTGCTGGTGCAGCTGGTTGCAGCTGGTAGCCGGCACGAGATCGTAACACGCCTGATCACGGATATCGCCGACGCTGCAACACGCCGCCTGCTGACACTTGCCGAAGAAAAACTCGGTCCGCCGCCAGTACCTTATCTCTGGCTTGCCTGCGGGTCTCAAGGACGCCGCGAACAAACCGGTGTGAGCGATCAAGATAACTGTCTCATTTTGGATGACCGCGTTACCGATGAACAGCGCGAAGGCTACTTTGCGGAGCTGGCACAATATGTCTGCAATGGCCTCAACACCAGTGGCTACGTCTACTGTCCTGGTGACATGATGGCGACAAACCCACGCTGGTGCCAGCCACTCTCCGTCTGGAAGACCTATTTTGAGGGCTGGATCCATAAACCGGACCCGGAAGCCCAGATGCTCAGTTCTGTCATGTTTGATCTCAGGCCAATCGGCGGCGATACAAGCCTCTTCGAAGACCTGCAGGCCCAGACACTGGAAGCCTCTAGCCGAAATTCGATCTTCGTGGCGCACATGATCAGCAATTCACTCAAACACACGCCGCCACTGAATTTGTTGCGCGGCTTGGCAACAATCCGCTCCGGCGAGCACAAGAACACACTGGATATGAAACACAACGGCGTGGTGCCGGTGGTTGATCTGGCGCGTATTTATGCCTTGCAGGGACAAATCGGAGCCGTCAACACACGCGCACGTCTGGAAGAAGCCCGAGAGACCGGCCAGCTAAGCAAGTCAGGGGCAGGGGACCTTCTGGACGCCTATGATCTGATTGCCGAGACACGCATCCAGCATCAGGCCGATCTGGTTAAACGAGGCGCACAGCCAGATAATTTTCTGCAACCATCAACCCTGTCAGATTTTGAGCGCTCCCATGTGCGGGATGCGTTTGTTGTCGTAAAGTCGATGCAGTCGGCAATAGGGCATGGTCGCGGGATGCTAAGTTAGAACAAAACAAAAAGGGCAGGGGGTTCGATGAAGAGAGACCACAAAGGCCTGGGGGGAAGAGCATGTTTCTTGAGTTGATGGCGACCTTCGTTGCAGGCATTGCTGGCGCTGGTCTGGTGATGTTGATCAATCGCGTCCTTGGCGGCCGCTTGCCGCGCTGGTTTGTGCCAGTCGCCGCCGGAGTTGCCATGCTTTTGACCACTATTTCAAGCGAGTACAGCTGGTTCGAGCGCACCAGAGAAACGCTGCCGGACGGAGTCGTTATCGCCCAGACGGTAGAAAGCAAGGCCTTCTACCGCCCGTGGACATATCTCTACCCAATCACCGAAAGATTTGTCGCAATCGACACGGCTACCATCCAGCGGCATCCGGACCAACCGGACATGCGATTGGCAAATGCCTACTTCTTTGGCCGCTGGGCACCGGTAAACAGACTTCCTGTCCTCACAGATTGCCAAACCAGTCGTCGGGCAGCACTCACGGACGGCATCACTTTTGAAGATGGTGGCAGTATCTCAGGAGCACAGTGGGTTACGGCGTCAGAAGGGGATCAGATTATCACTACAATTTGTGGGGCGGGATAATGCTGGCGGGGCTTGGTCTGAGACTTCGGATATTTCTCTTGTTTGCCGGTGTTGCCGCAGCAAGCTGTACCGTTGTCGCAACCGCGCTCTATTTCGGTTACTCCCGAATTCCGGAAGCGGGAGCAAGCTCAGGTTTTGTGTTGGCCGGTCTCCTCTCCGTTTTTGGCCTCCTCGCCATTTCAGCCGCTATCTGGATGTTGTTTGACGAAAATGTAGCCAAGCCCGTTCAGAAACTCTCCGCTGCAATCCGCACACGCACCCATGCAGATGTGGACGCGCCCATCGATCTTGAAGGCGCCAGATATCTGGGTGACCTTGCCCCAGCGGCCTATGCCGTGACAGGTCGGCTGATGGACAATTCTGCCGATGTAGGAGAGCTCGTTGCTAATGCAACCGCTCAACTTGCTGCAGAATGTGCTCAACTCGCATCACTCCTTACTGAGATACCCGTTGCCATAGTGCTGGTAAGCCCCATGTATAAAATCATGCTCTATGACGGACAAGCTGCCGATATTCTCGGGCAGGTCCACGTCCCCCGCCTTGGTGCGTCCATCTTTGACTATTTTGTCGAAGAAGAGGTTTGCGCCGCTTTCAACCAAATCACGGAAACGCGGACTGAAATAGCCGTGGATGTGAAAGGCGCCCGCGGCAATCTCAGCTTTCAGGTACGCCTGAAAAAGCTAAGCCAGTCTCCAGGCTATATGATCTTGATTGATGAAACCACCGCCCGCTTTGCCCCAAAAGCCCGTCGACCGTTGATCTACGATTTTGATGCGACACAGCACAATTCAGAAAAAGCAATCGAGCAGCGCTCACTACAGGAGCTGAGCTTTGTGGTCTTCGATACAGAAACCACAGGATTGATGCCAAACAAGGATGAAATCGTTCAAATCGGTGCCGTTCGGGTCATGAACGGTCGTATCATCTCAGGTGAGACCTTAGACCAACTCATTAACCCGCACTGCCCAATCCCACCAGCATCAACAAAGGTCCACCGGATCACCGACGACATGGTGGCACACGCTCCGAATGCTGCGACGGCAATCTCTGATTTCCATGTTTTTGCCCGAGATTCCGTAATCGTGGCCCACAACGCGCCGTTCGACATGGCGTTCTTGCACAAATACGGACACATCTCAGGACAGGTTTGGGATCATCCAATCCTCGACACAGTGCTGCTATCGGCACTTGTGTTCGGTGCCGAGCAGGAACACACACTGGACGCTCTCTGCGCACGCCTCGACATAGAAATCCCACAGAGCCTCCGCCACACCGCCCTCGGCGACGCTCAGGCAACAGCCCAGGCTCTCTGCAAACTCCTCCCCATCCTAACCTCCCGCGGCTTCGACACCTTCGGAAAAGTAATCACCCAAACCCGCAAATACGGCCGGTTGCTAAAAGACATGAACTAGTCTCAGAAGGGATTAGCGAGCATATCGCGGTGAGTCGTAATCTCTCGCCCCGCTTCAATCTTACCGGTACATTCAATGTGCGTGCATTATAGTTTCTCCCCACATCGCGCGTTTGGAATAATAATTGATGCACATTACAGCTGCAGGGCGCTATGGGCTGTCCTAAGGAAAGAGGAGAGCCTCTGTTTCAGTATTTCTTTGCTGTCTCTCGACCGAGACTGGCGATTGATAATCTAACGCCGAGTATCGCCAGCTTGGATTATAGAAGCCGTCGATGTAAAGGCCAAGCGCCTTTCCTGCCTTGATGGTCTTGAATATGGTCTCCACCATGGAATTGTCGAAGCAGTTTCCTTTCCCGATCATAGAAGGGGGATACTGTGCTTCTTCAAGAACCGCTGATAAACATCAGTACAATACTGACTGCTCTTTTCGCGGTGATGTTTTCGCGGTGATGGATGAGCTCGTCAAGAGAAGTTCGTGTGGCTAAAGCCCGCTTTAATGCCGCTATCACTAGGTCAGTCTTCATACGGTTACAGATTGTCAAACCAACAATGCGCCTTGAGAATAGGTCGATGACGATTGCCAGATACAACCAGCCTTCTGTCGTCCACACGTAGAAGATATCAGCACCCCATTTCTGATTGGGCCTGTGCAGGTAAAAACCTGTTCCAGCAGATTGAGAGCGACCGGCTTGTTATGATGACTGCCGGTGGTCCTTTTGAATTTCATTTTCCTCTCCACCTTCAGTGAGTTATCACTCATTAGCCGGGCGACACGATGTCTGCCAATGGTTGTGCCTTCAGCGGAGCTTCGGCTGCAATACGCCGTGAGCCATAAGCTCTGTTTGAGGCTTCAAACTTACCCTAGATATGAGCGAGGATCACCATATCCTCACGTTGTCTGGCGCTCGCTTGCTGCTTTCTACAAGCATAATACCCGCTGCAACTGACATCCATAAAGGCACAAAGGCTGGTAGTCGAGTAAGACGCGTTCTGTGTATCGATGAACTGATATCTAATCGACTTATCTCCTTGGCGAAGAACGCTGCCGCCTTTTTAATCAAATCTCTTTCCTGTTGTAAAAGATCGTTTTCTTTGCGCTAGCGGGCCAATTCTTTACTTGCCTCCTCATGCGGCCCTGCCAGTAAACCCTGATCTCGAAACCCCTTGATCCAACGGTTCAAGGTAGCACGTCCCATACCCAGATCTGTCGCGAGTTGAGGAATGGGCCGGCCACTCATTTCGACCAGCCGCACCGCTTCGCGCTTAAACTCTTCCGTGTAATGCATTCGCCCCATGACGCCTCCTGATCTTAACCGAACAGAAGGCTCTCCACTTTTCCTCAGCCATTCTAAACACGCCTGACCCAATTACGAGAGCGAGATTTAAGTATCCTGTCGAAGGCTGCTTAACTTGAAGATTCCGACCTGAAATAGCCCAGATTATTTGGGCAAAGAAAAACCTCACTGGGGGATCCCCCCAATGAGGCGACAGAGCATTTTGGTTGCGGGCAGGAATATGTGCTGTTGTATGGAACTGCCCATATCAGTTGGGGACAAAGGAATCTGATAGGTTCACAAACCATTCAAACTAGCGGCTCCCGCGTGCAAGTATCTTAGCTATTACTCTTACGTGTAACATAGATTGGGCTCGTCCATGCAATATGCCCATCTTCGAAAGTAATCCTAAGGAACAGGCAGCGTTCTTTGCCTTCCTCCAGTGGGATACGGACTTTCTGATGTAGTTTTTTGTCCAAACGTTCTTCTGGTAACCTAGTTACGCGCACAGCCTTACGAAGTCCACCGCATTCAAACAGAACATCTTCGGTGCCAACGTCCGTAAGATTCAAGCTAAACTCGGTCTGATTACTCTTAAGTTCCAGTTTGCCTTTCTTGGTCTGGTCAAACCAAACGTCAACGGCATGTACGCCACCGGTTGTTACATTCTGCCAGCTTATGAGGTTTCCGTCCAAGTTTGCATCGTGGTCAGGATTCCAGAAGTTTACTGGCTCGACACGTTGAACCTGAGTGTCTGAAGCTTGAACCTGAACATCCCAGTTGACAAGTCTGCCTCTTCCTTTGTACTCCGCACCTTCACATTGAATTCTGATGCGGTTTCCAGCTTCACGCTGTTCTAACTGTGGCTGTATCGTCTCAAAAGCACTCAAGCCATCTCGAATTTCAACGCGCTCGATACCGGTGTGACCGGAAATATCAAACTGAAGATCAACTTCGTTATTTGAACAGGTCAGAATATCGCCGATATGAGCGGTCTCAACTTTTTCAGTTGCCCCACCAGGCAGGTTGACAATTGCATTTTCGAGATTCTCAATCCGAACGTCTAAGAAGGATCTACAGCCAGTTGTCGCATAATGACGGCGACGACGGAATGCAGTGAACAGGCTGTCGCGATCGAGAGACGGCATCAAGTGACAGGTCAAACCACCCATTGAGCCAAACTTGCCAGAACCAGGGTAACTTGCACCAATGCGTCCTTTATGGCCATCGGAGGCAGCTACAATCCCGACGCGATAGCCGGATTTATAGGCATCTTCAAAGATCCAGTCGAATGTGCCCCATGAGGAATGTACTTCTACGGATGGTTCCAAGTTCGCATCGTGTGCGAAAGAAACATCTGCATATCTGCCACCGACGTGGGCGACTACCAACGCATCTTCCTTCTGTAGTTTTTCAAAGAGCTGCTTTGCATCAATACAGGTGTTCTCATCCGTGGAATCATCCATGACGAGCGAACGTTGGGCCCGATAGATCGGGCGTTCTTCGTCGCGGAACCAAACGTTGTGATCACCGCCAACGGATGTGTTACCAGACCACTCATAGCCGGGAATAGCCAGATATCGCCCAGGCTCGTTGAATTCCAAGGTCAGCTCATTCAATTCCTTCCAGAATGTATCAGTAATCTGGAAATCGTTGCCTTGGTGGCCACAGATATCGATCAGAGCTTTATCTCTACCGAATTCAAAATATTCTCGCGCCGTGTTGGTACCAACCGTCTCGCCGCTTTGTCCATGCATATCGGACCAGTAATGACGGAACTCAAAATTCTCAACGACCCTTAAGGTATTGGATTGGACAACCAGTTTGCCAGTTTCATCAACCAAATCAATATGAAGGTCGCCAGGCTCGGAAACTTTTAACCCGTCAAGACGAATGACACCGCCTTTACTTTCGGACATTGAGACTGTTTCAGGCAGTCCTTGAACGGGGCGGGATGGGCGCAAATGATACAAGTTCGCATCTTTTGCCGTTGGGTTACCCCAGCGATCTTCTGCTTTCACGCCAACCGCAAAAGTGTCTTCGACAAAACGAAGTGTCGGCAGAACCACTTTGTGCATGGATGCTGGCCCTGGAACCAGATCTATTTTAGGCTGTCTATCGGAAGGCAGTACAGAATAATCATAGGTAGAAAATGCATCTACGTGGACACGGTATTCAAATGCGTCCTCACGGAAGGTTTGCATTCTAATACCCGGAGATCCTTGGCTACGATCTCCGAACTTTAACGTGATCGTATCGCCTTCCGACAAAAAATTCAGGCATTGAATATAAAGCGTATTACTCCAGGGACGGATATTTCTGTTTCTGCTGGACCAATACTTCAGACGTGCACCATTAGATGCTGTGATGGTTGTATATCCAGGAGCCGTAGGGTTATCGAACTGTGGGGTCATCTGATCAGATGCCTGACGAATTGCAATCTTAATGCCGCCGAGGTCATCAATTCCAAAATGCCCTGCTGTATAAGTTAGTTTGAGTGATGTCCACTCGCCGCATTCCAGTGGCCCTTCGGTGTCCAGTTTAGCCTCACCCATAAGATCGGGACGGTAGGTATTAAAAGGCATTGGTTCACCCCTTCGTATTATTGTTAGACCTCAGACCTAACTGCAGATTGGTATGGATAGTATTTTCAATACGATTCCTCACAAGACAGAAATCGAAACACCGTATTTGGGGCACCTTTGGGCATCAGAGTGCAGGTTTAGCAAAAAGGACACGCCTAGCATACTTCGGTTAGATGAAATCGCGTGGAGACCTTTATCGACAGACGCAAAATGCGACAGCCTTCGAATATCCTGAACTAAATGATTGCCCCAAATATGTGGTAGAAGATTTATTTTGAAGGCAACATATGCTGATCTCCGTATTCAGCACAAAAGATCTTCACCTTTGCCTCCATAACTTCTTTATGTACTTCAAGGTCTTGCAATAGGCGATCAACCCACATGAGGGCGCCGGATGTATACATAAACGTATCTGGAACAATCACCCACTCAGCAATCCATACTCCTCCGGAGCGTTCATGCTCATGGACAGCTGTTTCTCCGATTTGTTCCGCTCTTTGACGCCCCAAGCGTGCAACCGCTTCTCCAAATTCAGATGCGCGTTGGTTTTTCTTGTGGCTCATCGAAGATGACGCGCCTTTTCCAGATCTATAGGTTTCCGATAACTCGCCAATATCGGAAGACGACAAAAGACTGGCATTATGAGAGATTTTGCAAAGAGTTGCACAGAGTGAACCGAGAGCGGAAACAATATCGCTTACCCCGTCGCGGGCATTTTGCCAGTGTGGTTCTACGAAATTCATCTGCAACAGTTCCGCGACCTTCGATTTTACGAGTGGCCCGGTATTGCCTTCGTACTTACGTAGATCCCCGAGAGGACCACCAACCTGGACCATTAAACCGCGTTTAGAAGCTTCTTCTAAAGCTGTTTTACGTCGTTTAAGCTCGTCTCTCCAAAGTCTCAGCTTAGTGCAAAATTTTATTGGCAACGCGTGCTGGCCGTTTGTTCGTGCAAGCATTTCGACATCATCATGCTTTTGCATTTGCTGCTCTAGGCCTTTACATACCCGATCTACACTGGCCATGATCTCGGATATGCCTTGTCGCATTTGTATGCTGGATGATGTATCCAAAATATCCTGCGTCGAAGAATTGTAATGAACATATTGCGCATTCTCCTGGCTTACTGCAGAGCGCAATTGTTTTACTAAACCCACGATTGGCCGCCCGACGAGTCTAATATCTTCAATCAATGCAGAGCTGTCGATATCTGAAATCGATAAGCTCTCGATTTCCTTTGCGGCACTCTCGGGAATGACCCCATTATCAGCCTGGCTGCGGGCGAGCGCCTGTTCCGCTTGGATCCATGCAGATATTGTGGAGTTTTCTGACCAGATCTCGCGCATTTTAGAGGTTGAGAAGTTGTCCGCATAAATTGCCCAATTAAGCATTTTTCAACTCCTGTTTTGCCACTTTTCGCTCTTTCAGAATATTCCAGATTCTGTAGCTTACTGCCGCTGCTCCTACCAGGAAGATGGTTACGGTTATCGGGCGCTGGACGAAGATCATCATGCCATTGTCGGACATCAGGAGAGATTGACGGAATGTTTCTTCCGCTCCAGGTGCAAGCACGAATGCGATTACGAATGCCGCGACGTTGAAGCCAAACTTGCGCATCAACCAGCCAACGAAACCCGCAGCGATCATAACCGTAACATCAAACAGGCTGCCACGCACTGAATACGATGCAATGAATGTCGACAAAAAAATTATAGGATACAATACGTTAGACGGAATTTTCATAATTAACTTAGCGACATGTGAACCGCCAAAGTATCCGATAATTCCGTAGGCAAAGATCCCAATCATCCCACTGGCAAATAGCTTGAACACGAGTTCCTTTTCAGTAAGGAACAGTGTTGGACCAACTTGAATTCCGTGTATCAGGAAGACGCCAAGCAGGATCGAGCCAATAGTGGAACCTGGTATTCCAAGGGTTAGCAAGGGGGCCATTGACGGACCTGAAACAGCGTTATTCGCGGATTCAGGAGCAGCAATACCTTCCAGAGCTCCTTTGCCCCATTGCTCTGGGTTCTTGGCCCGTCTTTTTCCTTCACCATAGGAAACAAATGCTGCAATAGCAGAACCAAGTCCCGGGAGAACCCCAATGAAGGCACCAATGAAACCGCCACGGATTGCGTGTGGCAAGCAAGGTTTATACTCTTGCCAAGTTAGTTTATTGCCATCACCCGTGCTCTCAACGATCTTAACTTCCCGGCTGTTTTTCTTTTTTTCTTCTATCTGGGTGAATACTTCACTCAGAACAAATATACCAATCATCAGTGGAACAAGGCCAATACCGTCCATCAGATCCAACGAGCCGAATGTATATCGCGGTATCCCGGAAACGGGATCCAAGCCAACTGTTGCAATCAAGATACCCAGCAGGGCTGATGCAAGTCCTTTCAGCACAGACCCACCGATCACTGACCCAATAATGATGAAGGCAACAAAATAGATCGCAAAGGTTTCCGGTGGACCAAGCTTCAGTGCCAAGTTCGCGATTCCGGCGAAGCCAACGACCAATAAGATGTCGCCCATCAAGTCGCCGATCACAGAAGACACTGTTGCAGTCTTCATTGCTTTGCCGGCTTTACCCGCACGTGCGAGCGGATAGCCATCTAATTGGGTTGCTGCTGATGCTGCTGTACCTGGGGTGTTGAATAGGATTGCAGCTAAAGAGCCGCCATATCGCCCCGACTTTCCGATCACGTACAGAAAAACAAGAGAAATAAGAGGTGAGAAATAGTAGGTTATTGGTAGCAGCATGGCAATCGCCGCAGCCGCGGTTAAGCCTGGAATTGCACCAATTATCATACCAACGGTAGCGCCGAGTACGATCACGAATATTAATGTGGGATCCGTACCTACAGAGAGTAAGGCGTTGAAGATATCCATGCGGAACTACCCTTGAAGAAATTGAAATGGGTTTAAGATGGTGCCATACGGAGGAAATACGCCTAGGACTTCAAAGAAAATGGCGTAGAAAACCATTGGACACAGTACTGCGATCAGGAGAAGACCAATAGGGCTGCGTACACCAAACAAATACGCCACCAGAGGCGCAATAATTGTAGTTGGTGCAATGTATCCAAACCAACCTATTAGTTTTAGGTAGGTTACTGCTACAAACAGTAGAGCAATTACTAGCAGAACTTCACTGTCGTTACTGTCTTGATCAGCGTCATTGCTTTTGCCATCCGGTTGCGAATTGAGCAACATAAACCCTGAGATGATTAATAAACCTAGCCCCGCCATAAAGGGCACGATACCGGGCCATAGTTCGTTCGGCGATATTGAGGGAACCACCCATGCCCCAACCATTGCCATCGCACTTAAACCTGCGAGGACTGTCCCTACATATACTGTACGCATTCCATAACCTTTTGCTGAATATTGCTAGATCGGCCTTTCATCCTCTTTTGAGTTGGAAGGTCTAATCTGCGCTCTTTTAGTTATTCAGCTCAGCCAATAAAGGCTCAACATCGGCTTTCATTGTTTCAAGGCCAACTTTTGCATCTGCCCCGGTTTTGTAAATCGGTGTTGTGCCGCTATTTGCCAATAGCTCTGCAAATTTAGGAAGCTCCGTGATTTCCTTTAGTGCAGTCTCCATCTTGGCTTTGATCTCAGCAGGCGTATCTTTGGGCGCAAAGACAATAATTGGAGAGGAAACACGGGCAAACGGGATATCTAGCTCTTCAAAGGATGGGACAGTATCGGCAATCTCGTCTCGCTCGGAGCTATTGACTGCAAGACCATCAATCTGGGCTTCAAATCCGGCAAGTTGCTGGATACCGATGAACCCAAAGTCTACTTGACCACCAAGTAATGCTGCTCGCGAAGGTGCTCCACCTGAAAACGGTACGTCCTTGGCGATTATGCCATTTTTTTCAAGGAAACCAACGCCCGCAATGTGGTGAAATGTACCGCGTCCAGAGTGCGACCATTTAAGAGAATCTGGATTTTCTTTTGCAGCGGCTATAAGGTCCTCTACTGTCTTATAGGGGCTATTTTTACTTGTCATCAACGAGGTTGTTAATTCTCCAACCTGTGCCACAAAATCCAACGACTCGATTGCATCAATAGGGGTATCTTGCGTCATGGTGGCTAGCAAATATGATCCACTCGACGTGAGCATCATGGTGTAACCATCTGGCCGCGAGTTCATCACTGAATTTGGTGCAATCAATCCGCCGCCGCCAGGTCTGTTTACGACCGCAACCGGGACACCCAAGACCTCTCTAGCAGTCGCTGCAATTGCGCGAGCGTAAGTATCGGCGCCTCCACCCGCCTGGAAAGGCACGACCAAATTGATTGGTCTGGCTGGCCAGTCCGCTGCATGGGTAGCAGTGGTAGCAGCTGTAAGTGTCAAAGCGGTAACAACCGCAGCGATTATTTTGTTCATTTTCATAGATTTTGCCTCCCAATCTTATTACTTGTTACCTCCGTATACATTATTTTGTAATTTACTTAAAATGCAAATATATTATATATAGTTGCAAAAAGGTAAATTGAAGGGATGCTCGATGAGAATTAAGTCCTTACGTGCTTTCTGTTGTACGTTTGCGGAGGGTTCGCTGGCAGCCGCTGCAAGTAGACTAAACATAAGTCAACCAGCTGTTAGCCGTATGATTTCTGGCTTGGAAGAGGATTTGGATTTAATTCTTTTTGATCGCACCAGTCGCAGCCTCGCCGCTACAAGTGAAGGAATAGCTTTTTATCGAGAAGCCAAATTCCTTTTGCAAAAATTTGATCAAGTACCGCAAATCGCCGATGAAATTCGGGAAGGGCGAACGAATAATCTTAGAGTTGTCTCTAACCCCAGAATTGCGAGTGCACTGGTATCACCAGCCATAGCGGCATACTTATCAGAAAACTCCAATATCAATGTCAGTTTGGATGTTCGCGCACGTCGGGAAGCAAGTAAATGGTTGGCGGGACTTTCCTATGATATTGGGGTTGGATCATTACCTGTAAACCATCCGGAAATTCAAACAAAGGTACTGTTGCAGGCGAGAGCCCAGACACTCGTACCCAGTGGACACCCTTACGCAAACTATACTGAATTATCGGCTGCAGACTTGGTTAATGAACCTATAATTGGCCTATCTTCCGGCCTCTTACTGCGAGAACAGCTTGATGATGTCTTTAAACAACATGGCACGATGCCTAGGTATATTTGCGATGTTTCTGCATCTGCTGTCGCCTGTAATCTCGTAGCCGATGGCGTAGGCCTTACAATTGCAGATGAGCTGGTTGCGTCACAGGTGCCAGCAGAAAAAGTTCAATTGGTCCCGTTAGTTCCAGAAAAGTGGATGAGTTTTGGGCTACTTCTTCCAAAAAAATATCACGCGACCCCCAGAAACTGTGATGAGTTTATTGCCAAACTGGAAAACCGCGCAAAAGAACTAGCGAGCAAAAGTAAAACCATTCGTTTACCGTAAGCTTCCGGCGAACCCAACCTAGCTAGGCCGCGGCCCCATAAAAGTATTTGGCATTTGGATTGAGTTATGATGCCTGCTCTCCAGCAGGAGAGTATTATGTGAGGTTCTTACTGTTTGGCTTTCGCAAGAGCAGTTTGGTCAAATAGCGCCACACCTTCCTGTGGACTTCATTTGTGAGATCATCGGTGCATCGCGGCCCCAAGTCTTGCGTGCAATTTGCAATAGCTCGCAGCGCTCATGCCATGTACTCGGTACTGCTGGGCAACCGGAATAGGACTTTCGCCTTGCATCAAAATCGCAATGAACTGCGCATCGCTGAAACGAGACTTCTTAAGAAAATCATTCCTCAATAGGAGGTAACAATATCTCTACTTGTAACTCGGTCAATGTCCGGGGGCTGCCGACCTGAAAACACTATCGGTTGGGCGTGCAATCATAGCTGTTTTGCACCTGAATTTCTTATCCGCCAATCAAGCACAGTGGGCTACCGAGTATTACTGTACCTCCATGGGCGCAGGTGTCACCGACGCGTACGGCGGGTAGTTTTGAGATCAGGCATGTTGTACTGCCTTTTGCGATCACATCGGGAGGGCCGACACAGGTCGCCATTCCCGTCGCAGTGGCAGCCGGAAGTTTCGCTATTAAACATAAGGGCTGGCCGGGAGGCATGATTGGCCCTCCCACATGCGGTAGTATACCGGTCACCATAGGACATACATGCATATCCGTAACGCGTGAGGCAGGTAGTCCGGGCATTTCAAACCTCCATTCCAGGCCATATGCCTTCTGCAACTGCGAGCGCATTGCGGTGCGCCATATCAAGCAGCTGCCTTATGTCCTTGGTCGTTTCCGCGGGGGCCAGAGCGATTGCGCCAAGTAACGCTTTGGCATGCAAGTAAGCCGGAGGGAGAACCACTGGACCTGAAGCATCCGCCATGCTTCCAGAGCCATTCCAAGCGACCGCATAACATAACCACCCAGTTGGGCCGTCCGTTCCTAGGTTTTCACCTAACTCCATTAGTGATCGGCGCAAATCTTCAGTTGGTTTTTGCACCCAATCGCGCACCTGGCCGCGGATACCTTCGGCGTCGGGGACATCTGCAATAGACATCTCCTCCTGAACAGCAAGCGCCCAGCAAATGCCCTCGCGGGGCGGTAGGGCATGGGCCACAAAACTTACGTAGTCCGCTAAGTGCAGATGTTTTACGAGCTCGTTCATCACATCCAGCGGTGTCGCGGTGGGCTCGACCAAGGATTGAGCCTCTGGGCCCAGCTCAAAGCGCTCAAGGATTTTTTGTGCTTGTAGATACGGAATCTTTTTCATGTTGGCCCAAGACCTCAGTTTATCATCATTGGTAGGCCTTTGAGCATCAATGGCCCTTGGGCGCTGACTTGGCCTAAGGGCGCTTTGACCGCCACCTGGACTTGTCCCGCAACATTGACCTGAAGGCCCTTTACGTCGCACTTGGTCGTTGCCTCCAGTTTTGAGGAAAGACCTTTTAGGCTGAGTGGCCCACTGGAGCTTATGGAGGTTTTTGACTTTCCATCGATACTGACCTGCGGCGCCGAAATCTTTACTCCGCTGTTGGAAATTTCAACTTTAGAGGAGCCAACTTTCAGGACAATCTTGGTATCGGCTGAGATCTCGACCTGTCTTGCGGAAAGCTCGTCGGTCCCTGACGTCTTCACCACCCTGTCTTTGGTCGATAGCTCTGTTTTTTGCTTCACCTCGGTAAGATGGTCTTTATTTACGATAAGTTTTGCCGTCTCTCCAATGGTGGTTGTATCGAGCTTTTTGATATTTCGGACGACATTTTCTTCGACCTCCAGTTCAAAATCTTTCGCCGCTCGCAAACCCAATAATTCGGAACCACTTTTGTCCTCGAACTCAAGTTGGTTTGTTTTCTTCCCGAGTTTGCTGATAATGCCTGACTTGGTGGTGTTTCGGGCAGCGAAGGGGGGCTTATTCTTCTCGTTATAAATTTGGCCGGTGATTACAGGCAAATCGGGATCTGCATTGATAAAAGATACGAGTACCTCATGCCCGGCACGCGGCAAGAACAGGCTTCCGGTTCCGTTACCAGCATAACTCTCTGCAACTCTGATATAGCCGGACGTGTTTTCTGTGGCATCCGAAAGATCCCAAAAGAATTTTACTTTTACGCGGCCTTGTTCATCGCAGGCAGGCTCTCCCGCTTTTGCCCCCGTAACGATCGCGTTATGGACACCCGCCATCTTTGGCTTGGGCTTGTATGGGGGGTGGAGCGGCATGTCACTGGGCAGGGCTTCAAATGTTGCCAACGGTATTTCACCCTGTCGCCAGCTATAGGTGAACCCGACTACCGTGAGTTTTTTTGGAAATTTGCTGGCTGCGCTCGAGGCGAGCTGGATTGTCTGACCCAGATATAAAGACGGATAGTCTGTGGTGCCCCGCATGCTAACTTCCGCTGTTTGCTCAGCAGCGGCAAACCTTTTTAGCACGGCAGAACTAGGAGACCCATGCGGAAGCGGAACGTAGCGATACACGACCGGCTTTCCTCTGGACGTCACCGAGGAAGAAGATTTCGCCCCACTTTTTGATGTGTTCGCCTTATCTGGGTCATAGGTTGCATATTCTGTTGTAGCTGGGCGAAAGACCTGATGATGCTCCAAAGATCTTGCTTGAAAAACGCCTTTATCGGCAATCCCCTGAACATCCTCGAACATGACGGTACCACCTTGGGACGGGAAGGGGTTCGATGGATTATGGACAACAAGTTTATCGGCATCTTTTCCATCAGAGAAAAAGTAAACATACCCTTCTTCCGCAAGCAATCTCTCGCAAAAGTCGAGGTCATTCTCCTCATACTGAATGCAAGTTTCGCGTACCTGAGAGGTTGTACTGCCGGTGATCTTAATGTCATCCAGTTTATTGCGTTTAAGAACTTGCTGCCAAACATCCAGTGTATTCTTTTTCTGGTAGATGGCGGAGTAGCGGCTCAAGCTCAATACACCAAACTTAGGCGAGACAACCAATGCGAGCTGCGTTGTTCCGTCCGCGCTCAACACTCGTTTCGCTTCGATCACTATGCCGGAAAAGGTACGCGGGGTAACTCCGTCAATGTGGATGGCCTGCGAGAAGTTTAGAAGGCAAGCCTTTCCTATCAAGTTCGAAAGGGATGTATCCCCCTCCAAAACGACTATTTCATAACGAGGCACACGCGATATGTATTCATCCAATTTCGCGCCGACAACTACATAGGTTGTACCATCGATATCAAGCGTTGCACTCGTTTCACTTTCCTCGCCCACGGTATTTCCATTCATGAATAGAGTATTATTTCTATGTAGCTTGTGTTTTATACGAAGCTACATAGATCTATCAGTTGCATGTCTAGTTCATATAACTATTCAAGATGCGTCATTTTCTTTTGTAGAGCCATCCATCCGCAAGGTTCGTTTAATAAACCCATAACGTCATGTTTCCCAAACAGTGATGTAAACCCACGCCTCGTGAATATCTCGAAAAACAGCTCACTTGCAGGCCCCTGTGGCCCGGATGTACCGCCAAAGAAACTGGCAACTCGCATTTCGCGCCACGCTTTAAAATGAAGCCAAATCGAAAAATAGACTACTTTCTGGCCATTCATAGCTTTGTAGCTGGTTTTACTTATTGACTTGGCCATAGTTACGGGCGTTCCGGAAAATGGGACACCACTTGAAATTGCAGTAGAAATTGCATGGCCACAGCTCAACTTCTTGTTGTCGAGAACCATTGTTATCATTTCACTCATATCCCGATAGGATCTGTACTTGGACAGTAACGCTCTTAATGAATGAATATGCCGGCTCGATGAATAAGTTGCATTCACGCCGGTAAGCAGCTTGGCAGGATTGATAATCTTTACGTATTTTCCTGCTTGATTTGCAGCCGATTTGGCATTTGCCTTATGTTTCTTCTTTTTTAAAAATCTTTGAGTTACCGGGCTGCAGGTTCCATATGTAATCCAGTTCATCTTGTCGGGCTCCAAGCCATGGGCAGCGAACAGTGGGTTTGCCACCATTTCGTCAACGCCAACATTTTGGGAAGTATCCCTAGCGAGCCTGCAAAGCGACATAGCTACTGTTACTGGTAACGGGCCTTCTAAAGCGGACGCAATTGCGCCTGAAGCCTCCCAGGCCATTTCTTCAGCAACCTCTTTTAAAGCGTCATCATAACCGTAAGTATTTTTGGGATATTCGATTCCTTCAGGTAATCTCATGTCGTTATCTTCCTTAGTTTCTTCGGTATTCTAGAGCGCATCTGACGAAGTATGTGAAATGCGCTCTAAAGATTGAATGCGCTTAGATAAGCCGGCATTTGCATGTCTAGTTCATGCAATTATTCAAGGTGCGTCATCTTCTGATGTACAGCCTGCCAGCCGCATGGTTCAGCCATTATTCTGGCTGTTTCGTATTTTCCGAATACTGCTGTGAAGCCCCGCCGAGTAAATAACTCAAAGAATAGGTCGCTTGCCGGGCCCTGTGGTCCAGAGGTACCTCCAAAACACCTAGCGATCCTCATTTCACGATAAGCTTTGAAATGAAGCCAAGTTGAAAAAAAGATAAGCTTCTGGGCATTCAGATACTTGTAGCCGCCTTTAGAAATTGCGGTCCCCACAGAAATAACCGAGCCTCCTGGGGCCCCGCTCGCCACCGCTGTTGCCACAGCATGTCCTGTGCTCAGCTTCTTATTATCCATCACCATATCTATCATCTCACTCATGTCGCGAGACTGCCGATATTTCTTAAGCATTGCATGCAACGTATGGATATGACGACCGGAGGCCACCGATCCATTCAACCCTCTGATAAGTTTTACAGGATTGAGTACGGGTACGAATTTTCCGCCATAGCTGCCGACCGTTTTAGCAGCATCCTTTTTCTTTCTCCTTGATAGATATTTTTGGGTCTCCGGGCTGCAAGTGCCATATTTGTAGAAGTTCATTTCGTCAGGATCGAAACCATATGCTTCGAACAATGGGTTCGGCTTCATTGTGACCAAGGGGCTACTTTTGTACATGTCACGCGCTACCGAAGCGGCTGAAAGAACTTCACCAGCAACTTCAGAGCCGATCACCCCCACCACTTCTCCTGCGAACGCCCATGCTGTTGTTTCGGCCACATCACTACTTATTGATGATGTAGTTTGCGGGTAATTAATACCTTCTACTTGTCTCATGCTAGTCTCCTTCATGTGCCTTGTGTGTAAGCAATAGATCTATATTTAGATTTTGCTTTATGTAATTAAGAAATTACTTCAACTGGTATGAGCTCCTCTAAAGAACAGACTGTTCGGAATGTTAACTCTTGAAAAGAAGTTGGATGAGAAGGGGTTAAAGCGACTATTTGCTTGGAACAACATGTTTAATACACGGGACTGATTGTCGATTGAACGTTGGAACAGGCTGGTCTTCACGATCCCATCAGATGGATCAAGCTGCGTCGTTCCGCTGTAAGCCAATCTGAACCAGGACCACAGCCCTTCGAAGTTCCCTTCGAGAGTCGTTATTCCTTGACCAGAAAGCTGGAGTCGCAGATCATTGCTCTCTGTGCCTAAAGCAGGCCAGTTTTGTTCGCTCCAGATAAGCGGGCCATGCCGATATTGATAGAGCGTTGGGCCGGAGCTAATGGTCAGGTTACTGAATAGATTGTTCAGGTAGGACGCACGAACTTTGAATGACAGGGCAGGGGCCTGACCTACGAAAAAGGTATCCCGTATTTGCCCAATCTGGTCCAACGTTCTAACAGCCTGGTCGGAAAGCTGAGCGCCACCGGATACCAGAAAGTTGGCCTGGGATGTGTAAGTGCCATCCTCGCTTCTAAAGCGACTAAGGTAGGTGTTTTCAAAGTTCTGTAAATCGCCTTCTCCCATGAACAGCTGCGTAAACAGCTGTATTGAAAGATCCTGGCGGCTGGACCGATTAAACGGGAAGTTGTTGCGCAGTTGTTGCCCGTAGGGCTGCAAGATCTGCTGCTGCCATTGGCTATCAATATAACTATAGACCTGTTGCATGGCGACATGATCCAAGCTTGCAGAAATATTGCGACCCAATTTACTGACAAGTTCAAGTTCAGAACGTGCTGCAAATGTGTTCAATTTGGACAGCGGATTGGATTGGTTCTGAGCTTGAAACTTTTCAAACAGTACCCGTCCAGCGTTGTTGGCATCGCTTGTGGCTTCTGCGAGCCAGCCGGTGGCTTCACGCGTGTATTGAAGAAACAGGTCGAACTGGGTTTTGCTGTCAGTTTGAGATGCAGCAGCTGATAGGTAGGCCGTAAACGCCCTATGAATCTTATCAGCAGTCTGCGCTTGAATATCTGCAACAATACGCTGTGAACCGGACACATCACCCGCACCACCCTCTGGGCTGCTGAACTCAGTCAGGCCCACATTGTAATCGAGCGCATTCACCAAGCTTATCACGGGGTTATTTGTCGTAGATGTCAGGGACTTGATCAGGATCTGGTCACTCGACCACTCCCCTGTCGTGGCTATAGAAAGTGAACGCAGGAATGCGTCCCAGGTTGCAATGTAGTCGCTTGCATAACGTTCTGAGACACCTGTCATGATGCCATTGATTTGTGTGGCGTTGAGTGGCCCGATGATGTTTTGATAATCTGAGAGTAATGGTGAGAGGTCGGGAACGACATCTTTGGCAAATAAGTCAGCAAATCCCCCACGAGTGTAGGCTCTGGGCACCAAGTAATCCTGCTGATCGGCAATCGGGGCAAATACCCGCGAAAATTTGGAGCTGACGTGGCTGCGCAAATCGACCGGATCAGCGTATTTAGGCCTTTGCATGAGGGCAGCGTAAAGCAGACTTTCCGGATCTTGTTTTGAAAGGCGTTTGACCACAGACTGGTGCAGGTCTGCGTTTTGTATGGTGATGGGGCGGTTAAGTTGGAAAAGATCCTGCAAGACGGAGAAGGAACGATTTTGGAAAACAGTCGAGATCGCGCCTTGAGTAACCAGATTATGGGTGAAGAAGCCGGCCAACTGCTGGGCGTGGCGTGCCGAAGCGTCGTTTAGTTGGTCCGCGATGATTAACAGATCCAGCAACTTGCCGTCATCGGCGCGGGCCTCTGCAGCCACCATACCTTGTTGCAAGTTGTCGGCCAGCAGGCTTTCAAGCCCGTTTTCGAGTTCTTGATTATAGAAATTGGCATAAACACTGTGCATTGAACTGCCAGGAAGCCATTTCCGATAGCTGGACATATCAAGACTTTGATATTCAGCCAGACTTTGACGAAGCTGTCCGAGAAGAAGAATGCGGCCAGCCAGACTGTCTGTTCTCGTGTTAAAGCTATCGGCTTTATTTCGATAGTCTTCAAAGACCGCCATCGTACTTGCATTGATCTCACGGTAATCACTCACGTTTTTCCAAGATAGAACACCGTAGGAGATGACGAGCGCCGACAACAGGACAGTGACCGCTCTCGATTTCAGTTTGATCAGCCCTGAGTGATGGTCATTTTGTTTTACGAAATAGCGTTTCTGGTGATAGGCGTTGGCCAACAGAGCGGTGCTGTCGGTGGTCACACTGGCCGCGCTGGAAATCTGGACGCCGTGATGAGGCTGCTCCTGAAAGAAGCGTTGGCCGGTGAGTTGAGCTAGCGGATCAGTCGTCGGCGAGGCCTCACTGGCGCCAATAAATGCAATGCTATGCAGGTCGAGATGATTTTGTTTCGACGGGAGCGGCTTGATTAACTGGAGCAGCAGTTCGTTTGCCTGAGCGCGAATAAGGTCAAGCTGGAGAGGCGTATTGACGATGGCCGCGCACGGTTCAGCTTCCGACATTCTCTGTAAGCTGCTTAATTGACGATGGCTTACAGTGCGAATGAAGTCTTGGAACAAGCCGTCAATACGTGCGCTTGGACTGGAGATTTGTTTGTCCAGAAAGCCGCCCCACATGACTTGGTTGTCAAATGCGCCTGATAGATCGGCGGCCAAATGAAGGTCGGGCATCTTCTCCAGACCGGGGATGACAAAATGTATAGGGATCTCAAGTCCGAAGGTGCCATAGGCTTGGTTTAGTATTTTATTGAAGGACGAAATCGTATCTGTTGCCAAGTTTGTCGGAGAGGTCAAACTTGCAAGGTTGTATTCCACGAAGGCCGCATTAATGGCGAGATTTCTGCGGTGGGCAAAGATCAGTTTGAATATGATATTCAGCAGATCAAGGTCCAGCCCTTGGTCCGGATCTATTTCAATCCGGTAGGCGACCGCAGTGGGTGAGCTCCAGGTTGTTAGTGTAAGGCCTTCATGTTGGAGCGCTTCACCTGTGGGACGATAACCCAGTTCGTCCATGGTTGTTGAATACTCATCACTTTTAGCCGCCAGAAACAGATTCCATGCAACAGACATTGGCTTGTGGCTGATCGAACGGGCTTGAGTGCGTAGATGGGAAAACTGTTGCTTTGCCTGCGCGCGCACCTGCTGCAGAGGATCCTTGGGACCGCCTGACTTCCATATTTTCCTGCCCTTGAACTTCCAGAAATAGGAAATCACCAATCCGACGATCACGAAAGGTACGAGGAAGAGGGAAGCAATCCAATAGATCGCGGTTACCCCACTGATCGTGCCGTGGCCAAGCAAATAGGTTGAAAGAAAGAGTTGGCCGAATATTGCCACAACGACAACACCAAGAAAAATACGCAGCGGGGTCATAGTTACCCTTTCCCATTGATGAGTGTGGAGTCGTTAAAGAGCGGAGCGGCAGCACCTTTTGTTGGTGCCATGTCTGACTGTACAAAGTACTCGCGCAACTGTTGGCGCTCGAATGCCGTGTAAGTCCAACTAGATAGGGAAATTAGTATGAGCGCTGCACCTGCCAAAAGGCACTTTGCTGTGTTCGAAATCCCAACAACGGGCTCGGCAGGCTCATCCAAGTCTTGAGAGGGTGCGTGTTGTGTATTCGTTACCAGAGGTATAGTCAGACTTGCTTCCAGTCTCGCTATCAACTGATTGCGCTCTGTCTCACCCCTTAGCTTGTATTTTCCACGGTAACCCAACTTCAGGAAAGTATAGATGACCTCCAAGAGTTCGCGCAGTGCCTTTGGTTGCATGAGCACGCGTTCGGTAATGCTGTAAAAGCGGTCACCGCCATCACGAAAACCAAACAAATCTGCAGCAAGCGTCCAGTTTTCCCATCCCCTATTGGCGCTCCAGGGGCTTGAGAGGATAAATTCGTCTAAAACAATCGCATATAACAGGCACAGGTTTTCAGCGACGGAAGGGGGATAGTCCAGCTGAATGACTTTGTATTTCAGGTCAATGATTGTCTGCTTTAGTTCCACGTGGGTCGCATCGAGCTTATCGGCCGGTTGCATCCGCGAAATTGTCCCGCAAACGGCCAACAGATCTGCTGATGCATTCATAAGCCTGTTTTCATAACCGGAAAACTCCTGCTGCGCCTGATACAACAACTGCAGGTCTCTTGATGAAAATTTGACAAGAGACGGGATCGCATTGTCACTATCATGCTCTCGTCTATCGCCAGTCAGGGCACGTGTTGGGAGCCTATTTATTTGCGAGAGCTTATTTTGAACTTGCGGTATCATATCCAACGGCCTCAATTTAACATGTACAAAGTTGCATCTACGCTTTGGATACGTTCATCGACATGAAGCGCCAGGGCTTCATGGCTGCTGACAAATTTTAACCAAAGTGGGTTGCTGGTATTCACCGCAAAAAAGGTGGCATCCGATCGATTGCGCAATTGCGTGGGCGCGGTGGTCAATGGCTGTAGTTCAATTCCAGGCAAAGCGTTGGCTACTAAATCCGGCATGGTCGACAAACCTGCCAGTTTACAAGACAACGGGGCCAACTGACTTAACTTTGCCTCCCCGTCAGGGCCCGAGAGAGCCAAAATCGGGCGCATTTGTTTTGCAATGATGCGGGCGGGTAGGATGAGCCGAAGTAAGCGGCGCTTTTCAAACAGATCGCTGTTCCAGTTATAGGAAAGAACGTCGGCCGATTTATTCAACGTCAAGGTATTCTTGAGGGACTTAAATACCTTGTCGAAGCAGCCCCCCATATCAGCCGGATAGAAGACGAGGTCTGGAGCCGTAAATTTGGCTTGAATTGCATCCAGTTCAGCCAAAAACTCCCCAGCAGTTGAAAATAACAAACGAGGAGAAACTGTCCGGTCAGCGGCCATATTTTGCAGAGAGAACAAGCCCCGATTCAAAGCTAGAAGTTCCAGACGCTCCTTAAGGAGGCTGCTGTCGCTCCGCACTTTTTCTTCAGAGGCAATGCGCGCCGCGGCGTTGGTTGCTCGCACGCGAGCTAAGGCAATTACCTCATCAAGATTGGTACAAAGTACCGTTGATGCCCCAATGCTGATCGCTCGCGGTACGAAAGCCCGGTCTAAAATCACTTGACCTTCTGCGGTTTTCTCCAAGATACGCGCGATGGGGATCGTGGTGTATCCAGACAGGTCTGTCCCGCCCAGAGTAAGAGTTACCCCAACCTCTGCAACTTCTGTTTCTACAACTCCGTTGTCGGGGTCAGCCAGATCGCGAAGTTGCTTTACGCTTGTTAAGAAACGGTATTGCCCCTGAACCTGTCCATATTCGCGAGTACCGGTGAGCGCTATCGGGACGGCCAGGAAAACAGTCTGGTCGATGACACCATCAGGAACATCAATCACTAACTCTTTGTCCAACCTGAAGTACAGCCGGTCCGCAAAGACTCCTTCGGCCTCTCGAACGGCCAGTTTTCCTAACTGAAGGCTCTTTGAGTTGAACTCGAGTTTGCTCACACCGAAATCCCCCCCACTAAGGTCCAGTTGGGCCAAGGCGTCGGCATAAGACCTCACGGAATTATCCGCTTGCTGAAACTGTTGGGGGGAAAGAAACATACCCTCTTTCCAAGCGATGCGTGAAATCATGAGTACAACTTTATTCTGAACGGTCGGCCTGATTAATTATTGCCTCTTCGGGCGCTTTGTAGTTCTTGCCCAGATAGCCAATGGCTATTCCGCTGGCATTTACTGTTACGGCGATCTTTTCTTTGAAGCTCTTCGGAGATACGGGAATGGTTGTGCTAAACATCTGCCCTCTGTAGTTGGCAAACTCAGCAAAGGCCCCGAGGTATTTGGTGGTCGGTTGCAAGTCGATCATAACTGGACGATGCTCTTGCGGGTAAAGCGGGGCAAAGAACTGCTTGTCCAGGGTAACAGCGGCCAGATCTGCACTGTCGTTGTTGTATATTTGCCAGAAATTTGCCGCATCAAACTCGGTACGGTTCGAGAGTTGATAAACCCTGACGACCACTGGATTGGCGACGTCATCGGTCTGGTTTATGTCCGGGCCGGCAATGAGGGTTAAACTCTCCGGAACGGGAGAGGTTGGCTGGCGGCTTGCACAGGCACTGAGAAAAAGCATTGCAACAAAGAGTAAGTAACGCATCATAGCTTCCCGATTTCCTCATCCAGCAGTGCAAAGAAGGTGAGATAAAACTCACGGTTTTGCCGTTTCTTAGAAAATTGGCGTTTGTAAAATTGCCAATAATGCTTCTTCCGATTTGCAAATAGGGGAACGAGTTCGTCGTATTCCTGTTCGTGCGCTTCGGGATCAATTTGTGCGAGGAACCGGTCCATTGCGCGCTCCAACGCATTGGACATCCCGTTTTTGTGTTGCCATGCCTGCCAACCTGTGGGCGCCTCGGCACTGTTTGCTCGTGGTTCAAAACCGCGAAACGGCGCGTGTCGCGGCCTGTCTTCCATCATGGAACTTTGCTCAGCGGTGCTATCGAGGCCATCGTCAAACGGATCAAACAGCAGATCATTTCCAGCTTGTTCTTGATGGAACTCTCTATTTTGCAGTGGTGGAGTGCTTTCTGGTGCAGCGTGGGGCAGCAACGGGCCATCGCCCCCCAAATCTGTCTCTGCCCTGAACTCGAGGATGGGAGGGCTTTCAAATTCTTGTTGTCTATCAATCGCCCCAACGATGCCGATGAGCACCTTGTATCCGCAAAAACCAAGTACATCCCCATCGCTCAGATAGACGGCATCATTTTTGGGCAGCCTGTCCTCATTAAGCGCAGTGCCATGCTGAGACGTGTCCATGATCGCAAATGCGCCATCTTCGGTCCGGGAAATTACCAAATGCGTGGCAGACATTGTCCCTGATTGATCTGGCAAGCAAACATCACAGTCGTACCCAGAGCCGATTACACAGCTGTCATCTTGCAGATAAAACTCACGCCGTTCGACGATGCTAGCCTCTGGTATCTGCAGCAATTGCATGCTTAGCGTCATAGAACCCCACCCATTATTCGCTATTCAATTATCAGGGAGATGTCTGTCCCATCATGGGTCACACAAATCGAGCTAAGGGGTGCGTCATCAATTACGCGTTTGATGCATTCCTCAGCCAATTTCGGCAGAAAATCCCGATTTATTATTGCTTCGATTGCCCGCCCACCAGACATCGGTTCGTCGTTACGTTTCTGAACATAATCAACGAAGCTATCTTTCCAGCTCAGCTCCGCGTTGTATTGGGACCTGACGCGCTCTTTAATCCGCGCAAGATGGATCTCTGCAATCTTAATGCAGGTCGTCTCATCAAGTGGTTGGTAGGCAATCAGTTCGGTGCGACCAATAAAGGCCGGGCTAAAGTAATCCAGAAGTAGAGGCTGCAAGGCATCCTTTGCCTGAACAGGGTCAAATACTCCATCACAGCTGTCTGTCAGCTGCCGCAATTTTTCACCGCCCGTATTGGATGTCATGATGATGATCGTGTTGC
The DNA here is from genome assembly GCA_947494035.1 of uncultured Pseudovibrio sp. Taxonomy (GTDB): domain Bacteria; phylum Pseudomonadota; class Alphaproteobacteria; order Rhizobiales; family Stappiaceae; genus Pseudovibrio. The sequence goes on from CANLTN010000030.1 coordinate 29,301, forward strand.
GGAAGTCGACTTTTGTTCCCTCACTGTCGGTGATGTAGCCCCGATCGAAAATCTGGAAGAAAATGTCCTGAATTTCCCGATGCGCTTTTTCCATCTCGTCCAGCAACAGGACCTGATAGGGGCGCTTTCGGATCGCTTCTGTCAGAATGCCGCCTTTGCCATAGCCGACGTATCCGGCTGAGGCGCCCAAGAGCATGGAAGCCTTATGTGGTTCCTTGAACTCACTCATATTGATTGTGGTGAGAGAGTTTTCTCCGTCAAAAAACTCTTCGGCAATTGCCAGCGCTGTTTCCGTCTTGCCGACCCCGGATGGCCCGCACATCATAAACACGCCAATTGGCTTACGATGGTCAGTAAGGCCCGCGCGCGACACTTTCAGCGACTTTGCGATCGCTTCAATAGCTGCATCCTGCCCCATTACCCTTCGCTTCAGCCGATCCTCCAGCTGCAACAGGCATTCTGCGTCATCGGAGTTGAGGTTGGAGACGGGTATCCCTGTCCAGTCAGAGATGACTGAAGCTATGGTGATGTCGCTGACCCATGGATGGACGTAGAGCTCTTCATCACCATTTACTGTGATGTCGAAAGGTATGGAAACACTCGCTTCCACGTCATCCTGCGCTTCGGTCGTGGCATTAAGATACGAAAAGACTTTGCTCTTTTGCGCTTGCCAGGTTGCGACCTGATCTTTCAGCTCATGTTCCTGCGCCTCGATTGCCTCGACCAGATCGCTCTCAGGGCTCGCATCCGATCCATAAAGCCGGATTTCTTCTTCGAGCAGCTTGTGTTCTGCTCGTGTGAAATGAAGTTTCTCTTCCAAAACAGCAATTTGTTTTGGAGCGGTATGCTGTGAAAGGGCAACGCGTGCACAAGCTGTATCAAGCAAACTGATTGCTTTATCCGGCAACCTGCGGGACGGCAGGTAGCGTATAGACAAGTCCACCGCTGCCTGAAGGGCGCTCCCGCGAATGGGTACGCCATGATGCTTGCAGAGCTCTTCGGAAACCGAACGCAGAATGTTAACTGCCGCTTCTCGGTTAGGCTCATCTACGGAGATGGATTGGAAACGACGGGAAAAAGCCGGGTCTTTCTCAATGTACTTTTTGTACTCGGCAAATGTGGTTGCCGCGATGACCCGGAACTGACCGCGAGCCAAAGCGGGTTTCAAAAGGTTGGCGGCATCATTTTGCCCTTCCGTGCCGCCCGCCCCGATTATTGTATGGGCTTCATCAATGAACACGATAATAGGGTGCGAAGCCGACTGCACCTCCTTGATGATGTTCTTCAGCCGTTCCTCAAACTCACCTTTTACGCTTGCGCCAGCTTGCAGGAGGCCCAGATCCAAATTGATCAGCTCTGCATTCTTGAGTTGGTCTGGAACTTCTCCTGCGGCTATTTTTTGCGCTAATCCCTCAACAACAGCTGTCTTGCCCACGCCAGCTTCACCCAGGAGGATAGGGTTGTTTTGCCGCTTACGAAGAAGCACATCAATTGCGTTTGCGATTTCGTCTGTGCGCCCTAACACAGGGTCCAGACGCCCCTCGCGTGCTTCTTGCGTCAGGTTGGCCGTAAAGCGAGAAAGAGCATCGCCACCACCCGAGTTCACTCCGCCGCCCTTGCTGGGGGATCCACCAGCAGCAAAGTTCAGATTCTGCCCGCGTTTTACGGCGAAGGAGCGAAGCGCATCTGTCGAAACAGGCTCCAATGCTTGCAATGCTTCCAGGCGCGTGCCCAAGGATCCAGATGTCTGCAGCGCCAGCAGCAGCACCTCAGGCAGGATTGCAGCGTGTTCCAGGTCAACCGATGCGATCAGCCATGCTCGTTCAACCAATTTCGCAAGTGATCCGGAAATGGTTGGCTGCTTGCCTTCTTCGCCCATACCTATGGGCATACGCTGTTCCAGCTCTGCTTGTAATTCCTTCAGCTGGACGCCTTGTGATTCAAGAAAATCTTGTAGTTCCGTGTCGCTTGAAAAAATCACATGATAGAGCCAGTGAGGGATTTCTACGGCAACAACTTTACGGTTGATTGCTTCACCGACAGCATTCTCCAGCATGACTTTCAAAGCTGGGGCCAGGCGAGAAACAAGTTTTGTAAGTTTGACCATCGGCCATAATCCCTAAAGTTGGTATTCAAGAAGATTGATCGAAGCAGTTTGGTTGGGGCGAAGGGCAGGGGCCAGAAGGCTGCGAAAACCCACCCGATCACGCGGCTTGCGCGCGGATAATCGCGGAGGCGGCAGATACTTCCGCAAAATGTCCGCATAGATTTGAACCGAGGTCGCATCGCGCAAGTACTGTGAGATGATGTGTTGCAGCTCCTCAATCTTCTCTGGTGCTTGCGTGAGTTCCTCTAGCTCCTCGCGGCTTGAACAAGGAATATGCACTTCGATATCCGGAACCGAAATCTGTCCAAACCGGCCCAGAAGAGCCCCCTTGCCCAAGACTTGGCTTTGTTCTCTGTTTCTGCCGGAAAGGCGCGAACGATCACTGTTCGATACGCGGTATTTCTTCCCATGGTGGGCCGTGATGTGTACTTCGCGCCCCAGGAACCAGGAGACAACGCGCCGGAGCCCGCCCAGAGATCTGGTTCGTGTAAGCAACGGGAGCAGGATATCGATGCAGTTTGTCTCCTCCGGTTTCTGGGAAACCCAAGTGAGAAGATGCGTAAGGATGTTGGCAGCTTCGGTGTTTGTGGCATCCTCTTTGGATACCAGTATCCTCACCCGCGACGCCCGGATCTGTAATTCCAGAATGCGACGATCGAAAATAGCGAGGAAGTCCCTGAAGCTGTCATCGCCATCGTGAATGCCTTTGAGCAGGGCTTCCTGGATATAGTCAGGGAGCGCACCATCAAAACTGGATAAAACTGGTGCAGCAAGAGATAGCCGCTCACCCGCGATTTGCTGATGGGAAAAGCCGCTTTCGTACTCGTCGTTTCCAATCCTGTCGGTCCCTGAGGGGAACGGGTTGAAACGAGCGCCAGAAAGCGCTTCCTCATATTGAGGTAGTGCCAAGCGTTGGGCTTGAAGCAGCGAAATATCGAGTAAATCGTGGTGAGCCAATCTATTCATCCTCCCAATGCCATCCCATGAGTTCTAGGAAAGACACGTAATGGTTGGACGTGACCTCGCTCGCGCACAATCAGTTGGAAGAAACGATCGAAACTAACAAAACAGCCGATAAAGCGGTTTAGAGCGATTGCAAAGGCGTGGGACGCAATCGGTAATTTCGACTTATCTAAAGTGACTTCAATTTCGCTGCCAGCGGCAAGAAGCATGGAACCGTCGACCTGCATGGGCGCGACGCGCTGGTTTACTTTCACATCCCAAACAGCATCACCTGCTTCACGAACATGACTGGGAGCGCAAATGCGCAAGGCTTCCACCAGCGAACTTTTGGGATCTTTCGCCTCAAACAGGGTCGAGAAATTAGCGTTCAGGAGCGATAGGACTTCCCACTGTTGATCGGCGTGACAATCCGGCAAGATCGCGGTCGTTGGCTCGGCGACCAATGAGAATGGAATGCCAGCTAAAGCATCATCTTGAAATTCGCATTTCGCTCCCGGTTTAGGGCGTGTGCCAGCTTCGCCATTCGAACACAAGACCTTGGCGACGATGTCCATCTCATCCGGAAACTCGCGTTTCCCTTGCTTCTGGCAATGGGGAATGGAGAAGCTGACCGACAAGCGAGCAAGGTCGAACTCGCCGTGCGTGTGACGCTCTTGCCATACCGGAGTTTCACTCTCCTGCCGCCGGGTAGGATCGGTCATACTCGGCAGGGACACATGTCCCTCTGATGTAAGCTGATCAATGCCGCTAATTTGCAGGGAAACAACATCCATCTGATCCGCTGAGTTGGGCAGCAAGGGAACTTGAACGCGCTGGAAGTTGTAGCGAAGCGGACGAGTACTGTCAGAATACGTGTTTATCAGCGGCACAACATTGATTGCCAGGTCTTCGGAGTGCACGTCTTCTAATGCTTTTGCAGCGCTGGTATCTACGAATATACGGAGCGTAATTGTCCCCGCAGGCATCTGGGCAAGAACGTCTCCCAGACTATCAATTTCAAAAAAGTAGGCCTGATCCGGATAGGCTATAAAATCTCTCAGGGCTTCAAAACCCGATGCAGGGATACCGCTTGAAGGCAAGTAAGTGTCGTCTGAATGTGCGAACGTGAACTTGAGAGCCTCGGGTCCAAACCAGTGCGCTAAACCGCTGTTATCTGCAGACAGACTGATCCCGTGAATCCCACCCGCGAGGACATTCAAGATCCTCTGCTTCCGCCCCGGCGGCGCGTTAATATACAATGGCAGGCTGTCTACTTTCAGGTCGGCGAAGCTGCTATCCGGGTCATGGGGCGCAATCGTTAAGCTAAGTGCTGCCTCAAACCCTTCCGATTCATTTGGAGTATGAAAGGGAAAGGGGGCTGTTTGCACATGGAAATTGGATGCTGATAGCGGAGCAATTTTGACGGTGTCCGCAGCGGTGTAGCGGCAGATCGATCGTCCTTCATCTGTCAGGAAGTCAAGTTCTGTTCCCTTCCTGACGACAACCTGTCCTGCTAACGCATCACTTTTTTCGAGCTTTATCGGGCAATAACTGGGTGATCCCAGCAAAAACATCGGACAGATGAGACGTAGCAGATCAAGAGCGATCTCAGGTACCGCATCATCCATTCTCTGGTTCAGGCGTGAGGCGATTAAGGCCAGTGAATCAGATAGCCTTTGAATATCCGGATCAGCACTCTTTCCAGCTGTCACCGCAAGGGTGCGGGCCGCCTGAGGGTGGGTGCGGGCAAAGGCATCAAACGCCCTGCGCATGTAATCCAGCTCATTTTCGTAGTACTGAAGCAGCCGGTCCATTACACGCCCTCATCTGAAAATTGATCCATACGAGAGAGCGTTGTTTGCAGCTCTACATCTTGCCAGACATCATTCGCCAGACAGGAGGCTGAAATAACGAATTTCACCAGATTGTTATTTCTGTCTTCGTCAAGGTTAATCTCTGTAATGCCCGAAAGTCGGGTCTCGAACCGGCTCAGCCGCTCGCGCAGCTCAATGCGTATCCGTTTATCGCGAACAGCATCCTGCAATGCCCAGTTCATGGGAACGCCGAAACACAAGTTGGAGGAGGCCACATTTTCGAGAAGAGGGCTCGGTGAGACCTCCGGCGAGACGCTCTGCAGAAGGTGTTCGACATGAAAGGCTACATGACTTTCAATCGTCTCATCGGTATCGGGCTGGAGAAATGCTTTTCTAAATCTCACGCGGCTACTCCCCTGGGAATTTGGAGGTCGGTCTCAAGGCATATTTCGCCCAGCACGTGATCGATTTGATATTGTGGCTCGATAAAAATCTTGCACCGGAATCGTGTGTCAACCAGCGTGTCGCCCGATACTTCAACCCGCGCGCTACGCAGCGGATAGCGCGACTGTAACTCGCTCGTGTACATGGAAGCAGTCGATGTATAGGTTTGCAGAAACTTATTTAGTCTGGTTTCGCAGTCTTTGATCGTATTGGTACTGCCAATCAGATTCCGTATTTGTATTTTGATGTAATGAACAAGCCGGCAGGCAATCATCACAGATTGCAACTGAGTCAAAACTTCCTTTTGGGGAACTCCGGCGCAATTGACCACTGATCGATTGCCAACAAAGTAAAGTTGATTGGTTTTGGTACTCTCTGCCAGTGGTATGAAACCTTCCTCGGAATAAAACCGCGAGACAGCGCGCGTAAAACGCACACGAGAGCGGAGAGTGGAAGTCGTTCCTTGCGGTGCTGGCGCGGCATGTGGCGCAAGCACAGAACCGCTTCCGAACTCGTTAGTTATAAGTTTTAGGAACCCAAACCAGGCCCGTTCTGAAAATTCACTTATTGCAGTTTGGGCAAAGCATGTCGCGGCGCCACCCCAAAGGCCGCTGCTGTCGGTCGGCCGTTGGTGAAAACGAAATCCACTATCAAGATCAAGATCTTCGTAGCGGCCGCGTATTTGGCAATGCGGTAAGGCTAACCCTAAGAAACGAGCGTTGGAGCTTTCGCGCAGTCGTTTCCACGAGCTGTATTCATTACTTTGGAGAATGTTTTTGATGCGCTTCGTATCTGTATACCACTGCGCATCGCTTTCGCCCAAGAAGTCCTCTGCGACGTTCATGATGATCGGGCACATGCTTGTCGCACCAAGATCACAGAGAAGTTCAGCGGTATAGATGTCATCGTAGTCACCCTGAAGATCAAAGGTGAGCGAATGATCTACCACCAAGAGCCCATAGGGCTCCCCTCCCAACGTATCTAGTTCTCTCTTTCCCAAAACCTGCGCAAGGGCACTACGCCGCACATCACCGGCGTAGTGCAGATCTTCAGCAAGCTCTTCCCAACTAAGGTCCAGGACTTTGATTTTGACGGAGTGCGCATTTCCCTTGTGCCACACCAATTCTTGCAATGCACGCCAGCGCGCTTCCAAAGCCTTAAAAGCCTCAGACTCGATGATTACGTTTAAGTGCGCAATAAAACGCTCTTGAATATCAAGCAGTAAACGTAAAATAAAAGACTTTATTGCCGCAGAATTCGGCTTAGGTAGAGGGAATACTACAGTTTCGTTCCCACCGCCCAAGTATCCATTCATTGGCACTGTCTCTGACTGCAATTGGATTGAATTGGCCGAACTCATAACCAGCTATACTCTTTAGGTTTTATGATGCAGGTATTTGCGCAACCATACGCACGGACGTGGTCAGCTCCTCAAGTTGTAACCACGGTCGCAAATAGGCGACCACGGAATAGGCACCCGGACTGCCGGGTTTTTCTTCCACCTTGATCTCACTTTCAGCAAGAGGCGTACGTGACCGCTCTGCGTTGCCGATTGCTCCAGCGTTGGTGTATTGATCGATCCAAAACTTCAGTTCTTTTTGGATATCTGCAGCTTCAACGTTTGAGCCCAACCGGTCGCGCCCCATCACCTTGAGGTAATGCGCTATACGGCTTGCAGCCATGATGTATGGAAGGCGTGCCGAGATCGCAGCATTGGATGTGGCATCCGGGCTGACATAGGTTTTGGGCCGCTGAACAGTTTGACTGCCAAGGAAAACAGCATAACTTGTGTTTTTGTAATGGACTAACGGCAGGAAACCCAAATCAGAGAGTTCTTTTTCTCGCTCGTCAGTTAGATTTACTTCCGTTGGGCAATGTTGCTGCACATCCCCCGCATCTGATTTATAAACGAGGTTTGATAACTGCTCGACTTTCCCGCCATTCTCCAGGCCTCGAATTGCCGTACACCAACCGAACGCGGTGAAAGCATTGTTCATATTCAAGGCCATTTCATAGGCAGAGTTGGACCAGACCAGCTGCGAGTTATCCGTAGGCCGCTGGTTGCCTTCAGCGTCCGTGGCCAACTCTTCAAAGTAGAACGTCTTGGCCGACTTACCATTCTTCCCGTAAGGCAATCGCGCGAGCGTTGATGGCAATGTAAGCGTTACATACCGGCTCTCATCGCTGTCTCGGAAGTTACTCCAGGAGGCGTAGGTAGGGCTGTCAAACCCTGCTGCGATCGGACGTCCTTCATTGAAACTTTCAAAGGACATATACTCAAACATTTCCGGCCCTGCGGCGGCCACAAAGGGCGCATGGCAAGAAGCTGCGGTCTGAGCCAAATATGTCAGCAGCGCAATATCTTCACCGCCGAAACCAAAGTAATAGTCTCCGATCAACGCGCCATATGGCTCGCCACCGGCAGTTCCGAACTCGTCCTGATAGAGCCGCTCAAACAGTGGGCTTCGGTCAACGGCTGGCGCATCTTCGAATTGCTCAAGAAGCTCCGTCTTATCGTAATCGATAACCCTGATTTTCTGTTGCGTGCCAAGCTCGCTTTCGCGAACCACTTTCTGCAAACCGCGCCAGGATCCTTCTAGCCTGCGAAACTTTTCTTCTTGCAAGACCGCAGACATTTGTTTTGACATCAGCTTGTCAATTTCGGCAATGGCTTTGCCAATGGTGGAGCTGACATTCTTTTCCCAAACGATGGTTCCTTCCATCGCTTGAGTTGTCATGACCGACAAGAGGTCCTTAAAGGAGTCTTCAGGGGTTTGTGGAGTTGCCTGCAAGGCTCGGTCAAGTAAACTTTGGCTTTCCGCCTCGGGAGCAGCTGTCTCAGCTGCTCCCTGTTCTGTTTCAGACATTATTCGGCCCCATCCTCTGCAAGATTTAAGTCGTCACCCAATGCCTTGATCAAATTCTCATCCTGTAGGATTTCTTTAAGAATTGATTCAAGATCTCTGGAGCGCTCTGCCTTTGCCGCAAGCGTCATTAACTTCTCTCTGGTCTCTGCAAGTTTCCTGAGAGGTTCAATCTTGCTTACGATTGCATCCGGTTCGAAGTCTTTGATTGATTTGAAATCCAGATTTACTTCGAACTCTGAATCATCATCATCAATTTTATTGGGAACCTTGTAGGTCAGCTCTGGCCCGATACGGGCCATCACTGCGTTGAAATTGTCTTTATCTATCTGATAAACAGAGCGATCTTCCAGACTTTCTTTGTCTTTACGATCCCCGGAGTAACCTCCAAGCATACCGATGATAAACGGTAACTCTTTGGTTTGAACGGCGCCCCCATCCTCAACATCGTAGGTAATAGAGACGCGGTTCTTGCTCACCCGCTTTTGTTGTGCATTTAGAGCCATTTATATATCTCTATTTTTGAGCATCACTGTTGCCGGAGGTCAGTTCGGCGACCTTCAAGTCGAAGGTGACAGCGTCGGTTTTCACGACTTCACCAGCTTCGGTCTCAAAGTAATGAACGATAGAAATCGTAGTATATGCCAAGCTGATGTCGGTCGCTTCGTTAGCATAGGAGTAAGAAGAGACACGTGCTTCCTCCAGGGTGATCACCATAGTCGGCTGCAGCCCTTTGCCATCGTTCGACGTCTTGGTCGTAACGATCTCAAACGTCTTACCTTTGTTGCTCGGGGAGAAGAACAATGTCTCCAAAATTGCTGAAGCAGCATCATTTGGGCGAGATATAGCAATATCGCTCAGGGATGGTACGCCGGATTCAGCGTCTTCGGATGCACCTACGGCTACATGGATCGAGCGGCCAAAACCAAAGCCCAAACCACCGATAGGGAAGAACCCCTTCTTCCCGCCAATTTCCTTGACACTTGCCATACCTTTAAACTCGGTAATACCGTCGATACGCATATAGAAACTAGACATACTCACTCCTTCTTTATTTTGGCGATCGGGTGATCACCATTTGAATTGTACAAAGTCTGCATCTTCAGCCGAGCTGTCTTCAGCGGAGGATGAGTTAATACCCACTTGGTCAGGCTCAACATCAGCTTGACTGCTATTCGCGTTCATCTCGGAACGCGTTGGATTTGCTGTCTTTACTTCAGCGGGTTCAATGAACTGGGGTTTTTCTGTGAGATGGGGATTGGGAAGCGCTGCGTGATAGTTGGGGAGTTTGGGGTGTTCGATATCACCTAAACTGCGACTTGAGCTGCGCTTGTATTGATCAGAATAGCCTTGACTTTCGAGCCCGGTGAGAAGCGCCATCTGCGCCATACCAACACTGCCCTCAGTAAGTATCTCTTGGTAAAGCTGACCGGCTGACAGATTTCCCCACCGCACGGCTCGATCCAGCAGAAGAGAGATGGGGGAGTGAGGCTCAGACTTACGGAAATATGTAGCAAGAACCGCGATTTCTTCTAGTGCTTGCTCCCGAGAGCTAACGTTGCCGGAAGGTTGCTGGAAGGCTTCGTCCCCTGAGGCTTCACCTGCATAAGTGTCGCTCTTCGATATCTCTCCCGAACGGGCAGGCAACTCTTCTTCTGTTTCACCAGACATGTCATACAAAGCAAACCCGAGGTCGGCGAGGTGTACACTGATACACCGCACAACATCGTCCAAAAAGCGTTTGAAATGAATGACCTGAGGCGCGGGTTGCCCGTTATCTTGCGCGTATTTTTTAACGGTGGCTTCAATACGAACGACAACAGAGATTGTGTTTTGAAACGTCTCAAGCTTTTTGCGCAGGTTCTTGGGATCAGCCCTGACGACAGCAGAGATTTCGTCTTTTAGATCTTCCAAGGTACCGTTTTTCTCGACTTGGATCAGCTTCCAATAGGAGATATCACCGAATAACGGGAGGTTGGCGATCGGCAGATAAAGCAAGCCTTTACCCTCGGCTTCACCAAAAAGCTGCCTAATAGGGCGCAATTTAAGGGCCGAGATTTCCTCTTTCTGCGCATGCTCGTCCTGAGCTTTCAACTTTTCTTGCGGGGGGATAGGTTGCAGTCTATCGATGTCGGTTTCTAATAGATTGGAGAATGTTCTTAGAGTTTCATGAAGCTCTGTTAATCCGTCTTGTTTATGTGAGAGGGATACAAGATACCAACAGAGTAATTCTATGTCTAAAGAAAGGTTATCTAGAATATTTACTGCTGAATATTCGAATTCAGACCAGGCTTTACTGTTTGCTTCCTTAAGGTTTTTGTCGTTGATCGTCTCTTGCGATTCACACAGCGCACGATAGCAAGATTGAGCTGTGTTAAATAGATTACGGAGCTCTCGATAAGTAGACATTTCACTCTTTAAGTAATGTCTAATATTTCCACTAGTAATCTTCATGTTAATAACATTCTCCGAAGAAAAAATCTTATTAATCCTTGCAATTGATATATATCGAATTTTAGGGGGGTGAATTAGGGAAAATACGGATCTCGTAAGCGTAAACCCTTAGTTGTGGTGTAAGTTCGGTGTTTGAGTTATGACGTCGCTGACCACGTTGGATCGTTCATTGTGAGCGGCTCCAGAGCCATAAAAATTCCTGACATTTCGCATTGATTTATTGCTTATTCTCCCTGGCAGAAAAGCACTATGTTTGGGGCCTGTTTTAAGAATTACTGAGAATATTTCAATCAGAATAAGAGTAACAAAATCAGCATTTTATGTGAGTGCGGATCTGATCCGGAGCATGTTTTATATAATTTAATATTTCCGCAGGATCGCAGCCATAGATTGCCGAAACGCGATGAATTTCCCGTCCGTGCTAAGCCTGGGGGCGGCTGTTTATGACCCGAGTACTAATGTACACGTATGGCGAGTATTCAATCTATGAATGCAGAGTGCATAAAGTACTCTAACTATTGTGCTTTTGGTGCTTCAAAATAGATTTAACTCATATTCACTTGACCTAAGCGGAAGGGAAATACTTTACAATCAAAAATATATACTGTTAGACGGCACTGAATTTATGCAAAACGTCTTTTTTCCGGTTGAAAAGCCTAGGAGGCTCTCTCCGATAGCCATGAACTGAGTGGCGAATACGTTCCCTGTTGACGTTTTTTGGACAGATCGGGTGATTTGAATAAAGGAGTGTTTGACCCGAGGTCCCGACGCCAGGAGTGAGATATGGGCGAAGCACAAAGACAGTCCGCTCTTATGCTCACTGCATTGGCAATGGCTTGATGTTGACCAAGATTCCTGTAGAGCAACGTAGGGTGGGTTTGTCCCGAGCTTAACTTGAAGAGGCTTTTGAGGTCATTGCGGACATGCGTGGTGGCACAGGCCTTCGCGCTTGCAGCTTGGAGCTGTGCGACCCAACCCGGACATTCGGCCTTCTACTGAGCAACGCAGCCGAAACTGGGTTCGACTCCAAGGGGATCTCAGTAAACTTGTTTCAAAAGCCTACTCTGTCCAGTTTTATATGACGACGGAAACTTGAGGTTAAGAGAGGTTGCGATTCGAAGCGTTTGGCCGAAGTGAGCAGAGGGAATTGCTCACGGATATCAATAACGCGTTCATTGTGCTCGCAGAGATAGAAAAACGAACTTTCATTGTTTGAAAGCAAATGATGCTCTCACTGTGTTTTTATTCCCCAAATTTTGGAACTTGTTCCTTGAGAGGGAATATCCTGCACTAGAGGTGGTCCCGTTTATTTGGACAGTTGAGCGTGGTTTATAAGTGGATCCGCTCCAATTACGCAGCAGCTTGAGT
>CANLTN010000031.1:0-32328 GCA_947494035.1 uncultured Pseudovibrio sp.
CTCAAGCTGCTGCGTAATTGGAGCGGATCCACTTATAAACCACGCTCAACTGTCCAAATAAACGGGACCACCTCTCGGTGCTGATATAGGAGAAAAATAAACTCTCGTACTGACAGGTCCCCAAAGTCACGATAGCCAGACGATACGAACAGTAGAAGATTAAGTTTCATGCTGAAGACGTAATCCCTCCTCATTACTGGCTATCACCTCCCAAGAAGCGACGGGCCCTTAAACATACATTGGCTTACAGCCCAACTGCGATGCGACTTGAAAAGCCTCTGGAAAGCTATTTAATGCAATTATTCAAAGCTTTAGGAGATCTTCTGAGAAATCTAAGTCAATACCGTTTCTTCTCCTAATTGATTTCTGCATTAGCGGGTTTAGTCGTTATATCTTTGTCTAATTTTTGGTAAGTAATATCAACGAAACACCTCTCAAGTACCGTTGTATTTTGAGGAAGTATTGCCACTTACACATATCGAAAATTTAATAAGAAACATGCGTATATTTAAATTTATAGAAAAAAATAGTGCCAATTTGTTCTGGGGTACATTTATTGCTTCGATCTTACTACACTTAACTCTTGGTGGTGTCGTCGTGGCTCAAAAACATCAGCATGGTAAATACCTTATATCCCTTAGAGAAAACCCTTCCACTTGGGTCGAAATAAACGCCTATCTTTACTACGCAAAATTGGCGCATCCATGGATTCTATTATCTGTGGCAGCTACCCTAATCATATCAATAATCAAAAAAGCTAAGAGTTGTGGTAATTAAAATGGGTTGGACGCAAACGGTATCAACAAATTAGATCAAACTTTCAATCAAGCCTCCCACGTATAGAGGGCCGAAAAAAATAGAATGATTGGTTCGCTATATTTTTCGTCAATGTTCGGCTGGCTCGGATACCTTATGTGGGTTTTGCAGCCTTAGTTAGGCACAAGGATTTGCCAGTCAGCAAGAAGCTAAAGCGCAAATGGAACTTTCTAACGCCAATACCGGCTATGGTTCCACTGTTTATCATATGGCGAAAATAACTATCACAGAACGATATTAGTGACTGGTTTTCTGAAATGCCTAACGCCGGGTTGAGCCCCAAACTGCCACAGCTTAAAATTCGCGACACCACTCCGAAATCACGTGTGCAGCCTCATGAGGCATCAGTTGGGTCGTGTCTAATTCAAGAAGACGTGGCTCGTCTAAACCAGCAAGTGGCTCCCTCTCTGTTTGATTTCGTCGTGCCATCTCAGGGTCTCGCGGCTTTCGCATGCCTTCTCTCTCCGCAAACGATATTCGGCGGATATTTTCCTCTAAGTCACACTCTATGTGGACGACACAGAAGGGCAGACGCGCCCGTCCCAACTCAATGAGTTTTTGCCACTCGTTTCGCTCGCGCTCACTCTTTAATGACAAAACTGTTGTCAAAATAACCGGTTGTTCAACTGGCAACCCCAAAACCAGATTATGAGCTATGGCCTCGACCTGTTCGACTGTCGACCAAAACTCCGGCGAGCGGAACTCCGTTAGAGCAAAGGCGAGGTTATAGATAGTGTGAAGATCCAACAACTTTCCATTCAGTGTTGTCGCCAACACTCGGCCAATCGTCAGTTTCCCGACACCAGGATAACCATTCAAAACAATGATCATTTCACAAATTACCTCGGCGCGATCCCACTCATCTACATACGACACCAGTTAAGCACAGCTTGCAAACCAAGGCCTACTATGTCTGCACACTGGTTATTCAGGGTCCTTGTTCAACAGCAGCTTTGTGACAAGGGACGCTACTGAGATAGGAAACGACATTACTGAGTATGTATCATTGCTACTCACTCACAGTCGAACGTGCGTGCCGACCTCGTCCACACTGGGGATTTTGGAATTGATTGACATTGAACAAATATGAGTATTAGTTTCAGGTTTATAAGGGCATTAAATGGGAAATCCGGCCATCGCTCCATCTATGTCTGGTCGGGGGCGTTTCCTCAGCTTCAATGAGAAATGAGCGAAGGCTGATCCTTCGCCGACCGGGACTGATTACATGCAGCAAACACAAACCTTCCCAAATCCTCCCAGAGTAAACGCGGGGTTTTCCTGGGAGGCTTTCCTGTCCCTCGGTTTTCGTCCGTTTTATATTGCCGGTGCTGCGTATGCGGCCATCAGCGTTCCGTTGTGGGTGGCCTCCATTATCGGCATTGTCGAGATCAACGGCCCGCTGCAAGGCGTGCTCTGGCATTCCCATGAGCTGATCTTCGGTTTCGCCGTCGCCATTCTTGTCGGTTTTCTTTACACCGCTGTACCCAACTGGACCGGACGCCCCACACCCAACGGCCTGGCGCTTGGCGGCCTACTGGCCTTGTGGCTGGCAGCACGGGTGCTGCTGTTTGTGGGCGGCGGGCCTGTCGCGCAGATTGTGGATTTGCTCTTCCTGCCTCTGGCGGCACTTGGCGTCGCGATCCCGCTTTATCAGGCGAAGAACAAGCGCAACTACTTTGCTGTGGGGCTTTTGCTGGTGCTGGCAGCCGCCAACGGCCTGTTCCACGCCATTCCATTAGGTCTGATCAGCTATCTGCCAGCGGACGTGTTCATGTGGGCGGTGGATGTCTTTGCCATCTTTGTGACGGTCATCGGCGGTCGCATCATTCCGCTGTTCACCAACAACGCGCTTGGTGTGAAACGGGCGGTGCGAAATCAACGCCTTGAAGATACCATCGGCATTGGCATGGTGCTGTTGCTCGTCAGCGATATCTACTTCGGCATGAGCTATGAGGCCGCAACCCTGCGCGCTGTTGGACTGCTTGTGCTCGCCGGACTGCACATTGTGAAGATCGGCCTGTGGCGTCCGCAGATGACATGGCGCCACCCGATCCTCTGGATCCTGCCGGTCTCTTATGCGTGGCTGCCAATCGCACTGCTGCTCAGGGCAGGGGCTCTGCTGGACGCGCCGTGGGATCAGGTGCTGGCCATTCACGCCATCACCGTCGGCTCCATAGCGGGCATGATGTTGGCCATGATGACACGCAGTGCACTGGGACACTCCGGCAAGCCGCTCATTGCCACTTGGGTGGAGGTCGCCATCTACTATCTCATTGTGATGAGTGCAGCTGTGCGGGTGTTTGGCATCCTCATCTACCCGCAGGGTTACTTCCTGATACTGGGCTTGTCGGCCCTGTGCTGGGTCGGCGCATTTGGTCTCTTTACTGCCAAGTACTGGGGCATCGTTACCCGGCCAAGGTTTCTCTTTTAACAACAGGAAAGCCCGGTTCGCCGGGCTTTTTTCATGCCTGCAGCCATGGCTCTTACAAGGCGCATCATAGGTATCACCCCTAGTATACAGCTAGGTACTGTTGCCGATATATCGCAGCGTCACCTTCTTTTCCGACCAGATGGTCAACTTGCTTGATCTAAACGGACAAGCCGCTCAATACTAACGTAGTTTACTAAATTAGAGATCGATAAAGACCGACCTGGACCCCTTATTTCGAGATATTGCAGACCAATAGATATGACCCCGCTCCTTGATCAGAGTATCAGTGATATTTTCCGGACCTTCGTGAACGAAGAGCCGCTGGAAAATGCACTGAAACAATTGCAATCGAAATATTCCGAATTTCCGATTGCGATCAACGTGCAGAGCCTGAATGACCAGGGTTACAACTATCGTACGGTTCTGAACGTCGGTCAGGAGTTCCATGACACCTTTGAACCGGTCGCTCAGTTCAACCCGATACCCGCTGCTTTGCAAGAAGCTGAGCTCGAGGAGCCGTGTCGTGTTCACCGTCTCTTTCCAATGGAAAAGATACATCAGGACTATGTTGGCTCATTTCTGGACGTCAACAACATCGACCGCGCCATTTCCCTAATCATTGACCGTCACGACACTCTGTGTTGTTACGTCAACATTTCCCTGCCGGCAGCCGCATCCGAGCAGGATGAGGAGCAGCTGTTTGAGGAAGTGAAGTTCCTGCAGCCGTTTTTCCGCAATGCGTTTCAGCTGGCCTTGCAGCGGCGGATGCGTGAGGCCATTGCGCCAACGCGGGATCTGGGCAAGTTCTGGCTGGAGCAGATGCCCTTCAGCGCGCTGGTGGTGGATGAAAATTGCTGCGTTCAGGTGATGAATGCGCGAGCCGAACGGCTACTCAGCACCCACACCAACTTGCAGCTTAGCAGATACAAGCGGGTCTCCGCCAAAGCCGTTGATGAAGCGGCCACGCTGGAAAGTTGCGTCAGGCAATCCATCTTCACCAATACACCAGCCGCTCCGGTGATCATCCGCAATGAGTTCGGGCCAAACACTCTGATCTTTGTCCAGCCTATTGAGGGGGAGCCAGATGCGCCTGAATATCTCTCCCATTTTCTGCAAACACCAACCAACTGTCTTTTGATGGTGTTTGATCCAACAGATTTTTCCGATGTGCCCGACAAGATGATCAGCCACCTGCTGAATCTGACACCAAAAGAGACCGAAGTGGTCAAAGCACTGACCAACGGAGCATCGGCACGCGATGCCGCTGAACAGCTCGGCATCTCCTACAACACGGCCCGCAACCACATTGCAAATGTGTCGCGCCGGTTGGAAGTTGGCTCACAAACAGAGATCGTGCGACTTGTGATGACCACGCTCTCGCGCTTTCCGTGGCAGGGCTGACACACTCAGATTAGGGATTTCCCGCAGTTTCCTCTCGCAGACCTTCCATTTTCATGCATTACACATATCCAAGAAGAAAATAACTAGAATATTTTTTCTATATTTATCATGCAGTTACCGCCAAATTTTCAAAATTCGTGTTTTTTTGCAAGCGACTAGTGCAATTGCATCAAGTCATTTCGTAAAAATTTAGATACATTTAAAACAGCAAACAAGAGGCGTCGGGAGCACAGTTTTCGAAGGTAGTCTTGGCACAGAAGGCTGACCTTCAATCGCAGTTCGGTCCTTGAGTTTGCTGCTTGGTGGTTTGTTTGCTTGGGAAACGGCCACCTGCATATTTTACAAATCATTGCTCAACCGGCTTAGCCTTCCAAATTTCAAAAGGCGAAGCCGGTCTTTTCTTGCCAAATTGACGCCGCCTCATTGAACGCTCACACAGCCCATGGCACAGTGTCCGTCTCTTAGTTCATCACGGTGCGTACATGACCTCCTCAGATACTTCTGCTGCTCTTAGCTTTGACCAGTTCTCCACTCTTTTGCGCTCTGGTGAACCAATCGAAGATGCGCATCTGGAGGCAAGCTGGCTTGAGGGGAAGGACCTGCGCGAGGCCCGGTTTCGCAATTGCAGTTTTGAGCCCGAGACTGAATTCAACGGGATCGATTTTCGCGAAAGCCTATGGAAAGACAGCCAGTTTCCGGCCAGCACCTTCAAGAGCTGTGATCTGCAAGAGGCTCGGTTTGAAAACTGCAGTTTTTATCATGCAGACACGCGCGGCGGTGCATACTTTCGCCATGCAGACCTGAGCAACGTGGAGTTCCACAACTGCGACCTGCGCCTGACGTTGTTCCCGTATTCCCAAATGTTCTGCATTGCATTCCAGAACTGCCGTTTGACGGGTGCATCGTTGGAAGGGTGCGACTTTGGCAAAGTGGCCGGAAAACGCGCTTTAAAGCCACGCGCCACCTTCACGGACTGCCAGCTGAACTACGCAACTCTGACTGACCTTGATCTTGAGGAGTGCATTCTGACGGACTGCGATCTGAGCAGCAGTAACCTGACCAACACCAACCTCGCCAACGCAGACTTGCAGCGCAGCACGCTTTCCGATGCTGAAACCGATGATCTGGATCTGTCCTACACAGACCTGCGAGGCGCAAATCTAGGCGCATTGTTCCTAACCAGCCTACGCGGCTACCGCGGCATGACGGTTTCCGCCAGCCAACAACACATCCTGCTTCAGGGGCTGGGAATCAAGATTGAGCCTGACTAGGGCAGATTTGCGAGGGAAGGGCGCTTATATGCACTCCCACCACTCCGCAGAGTTCTGCCTTTTAAGAAGCCGCATTCGTTGCTGCAATGAAGCCGGTTATTGAGGCTAGGCCGATACCATGCTGGGCGCTACCGCCGCTTGCCTCACCTGCTGCATAGAGTCCCTCAATAACCTTACCAGCTGTGTCCTCCACCTGCGCTTTCTCGTTGATGCGCAGACCGCCGTAGGAGTCGGTCACCGCCAGCGGGATGATAGCGGCGTAATAGGGCGGCTGGTCGATGCGGTGCAGGACCGGCTTTTCAAAATCCGGGTCCTCCCCACGCTCACAGAACGCGTTGTAGGTCTCGATCGTCTGCGCAAGATGCGCGGGAACCTCCTTTTGAAACGGGTTCTGCACCATCATTCGGGCCAACTCATCAATGGTGTCTGCTTTAACGAAAAAGCCATCCGGCGGGTCTGCGATAAAGGGATAGCGCAGTTTCCATCCGGTACGCACCACTGCTGCCTGATCAAAGATTGCCCACACAGGGCCGGTGAGGAAATCCGGTGCAACCGAGCCCTTGTTCAGGCCAAGTGCGGCATCAGATGCGGCCCCGTGATTATAGACGTTCCTGATATGACTTACGGCAGAGTTTCGCCAATCTCGCTGCCGAAATGGACTAAGAGTTGCAGAAGATACGGGAAGGACAAAATGGTTGAGTGGCTTGCCCCCACCCGGCGGATAAGTGGCGTGCGCTTCTGCATTGCCACTGATTGACATCTCATTATAAAACCGCTCGCCAACCTGATTGACAGCAATCAGATGCTCCCAGCCGCCTGACCCGATTTCGATGCCATAGGCCCGACAGAAATGAAAAGCCGGATGCCCCGGAAAGACCGCGTCATTTGCATCTGAGGACCCGATGATCGCAGAGAGGCGCGGCGTACCGAGATCATGTCCATATTGTTGCATCATGCCCGCCAGGTTCGCGCCAATTTTCATGGCGGCGATTATGCCGCTCGCATCAGCGTGGCGCGGCCCCATAACCGAAGAGCCAAACTGGATCGAAGGCTCTCGTAGTCTTGGGTCGAACATGCTGCGAAAATTGATATTTCCCTGATAGCCGCCACTCCCGATAATGATTGCGCGCCGTGCCCGAATGAACAGTGTCTCGCTGCGGTCATCGATAGTGTTGTTTGTCCAAAAGCTTTCCAGCCGCTCTCCCGTTTCAGGATGAAAGCGCGGTGAATAGCTTGCTTTGATGCCAATGGCGCGGCCTGCAAACGGCTGCTCGCGAATGAGCTCATCCATATGGCGATTGAGCAAAATGCGGACGCCCTTTTTTCGGGCGCTGTATTCCAAAGGACGCGCAAGCGCAAAACCGCCAACAACCCAACCCGGAGCGCCAAAATCACTGGCGGACGGTGCTGGGCCATACACTTGCGGGTTAAACGGAGAGCTGCGCTCTTCTTCTATGCTGCCAGCATCTTCACGCGTGACTTCCCCCGCTTCGATATCTGTTTTGTCAGAAAGCTTCATGACCGCCCAAGGCGCACGTGCCCGCGTCATGCCGCCGCCAAGATGCGTTCCGGTGATGCGTGAGAAGCGGACGTAGTTGTCCAGCATCAACTGCCGCACAGCACTCGCATTGTCAGCAAGGGCGCGATGCAGTTTAGGGTCGTTGTAGCGATATTCAGCAAAAGCACCGTCATTCACCACGGACCAGTCGGTATAGTCGGTGAACAGCCGGTCAGGATCGTCTTCAAGGTCTTCCGGCGGTATAAGTGGCTCACTAAGACCCATGTTCTGCGGGTCCAGACCAAGGCGATCCCGTTCCTGTATAGGATCGCCACCTCCCAGTGATGTACGCCCCAAGCTATGAGACATTTTCCCGCCAAGGTCGAAGTTCTGTTCGATCAGAATAACCGAGGCACCAAGGTCACGTGCCCGTATTGCAGCAACCAGCCCAACACAGCCGCCACCGACAATGACAACATCCGCCTCATACTGCCAATCTATGGTGTCAGGTGTCGGCTGGTCCGTCGCATGACCGGATGATGAGGAAGATATGCGTTCTTGGTTGGGCATCGTAAAGTGCTCCCAAAAAACCTTAGGCTCAGATTGCTGAGTTAACCTGACGAGCTTACGTCACAACAACTGACAAAACTATGACGAACAAAACGCAATTCTGAACAGTTTGCCTTTAGGAATTTGACAGTGCTAAGCACTTAGAGAGCAGAGCCATTGTGAAATGGCTTATCGCGATAAGGCCAGCCACCTAACTCCTGTAAACATTGAGAATTCTCAGAGGAATTGCCAAGTTACCTATAATATTTTTTGGGTCATATCATAGTACTAATGCCGCTTAGATGAGGCACTTTTTAGAAAAGAAGAGCCAAATTTATGCCTGTTATTTATAGGTGACGAATAATCTTTCAGTTAGACGTGAGGAACAAGAATAAACAGCATACCTGTATCGGGGAGAAAACCTTTGCTTAGTTGGAAAAGCTCAATCTGTGGCTTGGCTTTCACCTTGCCTTTTTACGCGGCCCAAAGCATGGCGGCCGAACCCGTATGCGAATTGGATCGTCCGGTTGTCTTTGCGGGTCTGGATTGGGATTCTAGCGCCTTTCATACCTCGATTGCTCAATTCATCCTCGAAAACGGGTACGGTTGCGAGACGAGTGTCATTCCCGGTTCCAACATACCTTTGTTGACTGGACTGGTCCGAGGGGATGTTGATGTTGCAATGGAGGTTTGGCCGAGCAACGTGCCTGAGGTGCTGTCCGACGGTGAAGAAGCAAATGAAGTCGTTAACTTGGGCACCAATTATCCTGATAGCATTCAGGCGTGGTTTGTGCCGAAATATCTTGTCGAAGGCGAGGATGCGCCAGCCCCTGATTTGAAAAGTGCCAGTGACCTTGCTCAATACAAAGACGTTTTTTCAGACCCCGAGGAACCCGATAAAGGACGGTTCTATAACTGTATTTTCGGGTGGGTGTGTGAAATTACCAATACCAAGAAACTACACGCCTACGGTCTTGCTGATGACTTTGTGAATTTTCGACCTGGTTCAGGTTCTGCAATTGCAGCAGCCGTTGAATCAAGCCTTCGGCGCAAAAGACCCATCGTTTTCTATTACTGGGGCCCAAGCTGGTTGCTGGGAAAATATCAGGATGAGTTGGTGATGCTGGAAGAGCCAGCATATGATCCTGTGATATGGGAGAGGCTTCTTGAAGAAGATGACCCGAATAACGTGACCGAAGCCGTCGCATACCCTGAATCTCCCGTAGATATCTATGCCAACGCCGAGTTTGCGCAGCAAGCACCAGAGCTTGTAGAATTCTTCAGAAAATACCAGACGACGGGTGCTGTTACATCCGAAGGATTAGCATATATCAATGAAACCGGGGCAACCTCGGAGGACGCTGCACTTGAATTCTTAAAAACAAATCCGGACCTCTGGCAGTCATGGGTCTCACCGGAGGTTGCCGAGCGAGTGAAGACTGCGCTTGGGCTCTAAGGATAATTATCTGACCTTTTTGCGCGCTCTTAGAGAGAACGTTTGAGACAGAAAAAACGTTTCCCAGAAGACCTGCAGCACCGGCGATCAGGGGGATATCTATTTTGACAAGTTTCTCTTATCCCCCTAGCAGCCAGATTAATCCCCACTGCATCGGCTTGCCGAGTATGGTTCGGAGCATACGACCGAATTAAAATCGTTCAGCAGTAGGCGGTGAGGTCTTCACCGCAAGCGAGCGCTGTCTGGAGTGCTGACTTTCACATAGCAACGCACATAAATGCAAAATAACGCAAACCAACGCACGAAACGACGCATATGCGTGATCAACAGGTTCGTGAACAATATACTGGGTTGTTTCTAGGTCAGGTTGTCGCATCCACCAAAATGATAAACCGGTATATCCAACTTCTCCTCTAGACAAAAAAACAAATATATTTCAGTTAAAACCTCACTTTTAGCACAGCATTTCTCACTGCTTCCCAAGTCCAAATGCGAGTATGAGCGTATAAAATCAAGGTTTTTACTCGTTACCGCTCCTTAATCTGTGATCCATCTTGAGATTCATTCAATTTAACTTATTTGTCTCATTCTTTAGTTTGATCTGAAACACTTGGGTAAAGGTTTCATTCTGGCATTCAGATAGTGCTTTACCCTACTGGGATTTGAACGGGCTCCATCTTAAAGATGAAGGGATTCCGTAGTTTTCAGGAGAGACTTGCAGTTTACGCAAAGGAGCTTAACCTGCCTTCGAGCTAAATTGACCAAAGAGATTCCTTTGGTCAATCGCGTAAAGTTTAGGGCCTTTGGTGCATTGCACAAAAACCGAACCAGCCACTACGCTGGGAAGAGAATAAAGAACGATTGGAACAGTTGGTAACGAGCGATTTCTGCTGGAAACCTATTTAACAGGCAAGAGGTTAGAACATGATCATAGGGGCTGCCAAAGAAGTCCTTGACGGGGAACGTCGGGTCGCGTTGACGCCGGACAGCGCCCGACAGCTGCAAAAGCTGGGTTACGAGTGCATTATCGAATCCGGCGCAGGCGCAGCTGCAAACTTCTCTGACAAAGACTATACAGACGCTGACGTAAAGGTTGTAGCAGACGCAAAAACGCTCTGGGATACTTCTGATATTGTTATCAAGGTGCGTCCACCCGAAGCTTCTGAACTGGAATTGACACACGAGGGACAAACCCTCATCAGCTTCTTCTGGCCAGCGCAAAATGGTGAGCTTCTTCAGCAGTTTGCTGACAAGAAGGTCAACGTGCTGGCGATGGATATGGTGCCGCGTATCTCGCGTGCACAGAAGATGGATGCTCTGTCATCCATGGCAAATATCGCCGGGTACCGCGCTGTTATTGAAGCAGGCAACAACTTCGGCCGCTTCTTCACTGGCCAGATCACCGCTGCCGGTAAAGTGCCGCCTGCCAAAGTGCTGGTCATCGGCGCTGGCGTTGCCGGCCTTGCCGCAATTGGTGCTTCCACGTCTCTTGGCGCGATCACCCTTGCGTTCGACGTTCGCCCGGAAGTGGCTGAGCAGGTCGAATCCATGGGCGCTGAGTTCGTGTATCTGGACTTTGAGGAAGAACAACAGGACGGCGCAGCAACAGGCGGCTATGCCTCTGTTTCTTCTCCAGAATTCCGCGAAGCACAGCTGGCAAAATTCCGCGAGCTGGCACCGGACGTGGACATCGTCATCACCACAGCTTTGATCCCGGGCCGCGATGCGCCTGAGCTCTGGACCGAGGACATGGTTCAGTCCATGAAACCGGGTTCTGTGATTGTTGACCTTGCTGCTGAAAAAGGCGGCAACTGTAAACTGACCAAGATGGACGAGAAGATCGTTACCGAAAACGGCGTGACCGTAATCGGCTACACAGACTTCCCATCCCGCATGGCAAACCAGTCCTCCACGCTCTATGCAACCAACATCCGCCACATGATGACAGACTTGACCCCCGAGAAGGACGGTCAGGCCAACATCAATATGGAAGATGATGTTATCCGCGGCGCAACGGCAATCAAGGACGGCGAAATCACCTTCCCGCCGCCAAAGCCAAAGATTGCTGCAATTGCCGCTCAAAAGCCAAAGGCACCCGAGAAAACCCCAGAGGAACTGGCGGCTGAAGAGGAAGCAGCAACCAAAGCTGCCGGCCGCAAGCAGATCGGTTTGCTGGTTGGTGGTGGCGCTGTCATGGCGTTGATCGGTGCCTATGCACCGGCAGACTTTATGCAACACTTCATCGTCTTCGTCCTTGCAGTATTTGTCGGCTTCCAGGTCATCTGGGGCGTAGCACACTCTCTGCACACGCCGCTTATGGCTGTCACCAACGCGATCTCCGGAATCATCATTCTGGGTGCCCTGCTTCAGCTCGGCTCTGGCAGCTGGATCGTCTGGTTCCTTGCAGGAATCTCGGTGTTCATTGCTTCGATCAATATCGTCGGCGGGTTTATGGTCACGCGCCGTATGCTCCAGATGTTCAACAAGTCTTAAGCGGGGGAGGGAAGCATTATGTCTATCGGACTTCAAACCGCCGCTTATATTGCGGCAACCGTACTGTTCATCCTGTCTCTGGGTGGTCTATCTAATCAGGAAAGCGCAAAACGCGCTGTTTGGTTTGGCATCGTCGGCATGGCGCTGGCCGTGCTTGCAACGATCTTTGGCGCGGGTGTTGACCTGACAAGCCCTGCCGTTGCGATCATGCTGATCATCACTGTTGCAGCAGGTGCTGCTGCTGGTGTAGTCGTCGCGCAACGCGTTGAAATGACTGGCATGCCTCAGTTGGTGGCTGCGCTGCACTCCTTCGTGGGTCTGGCCGCTGTCTTCATCGGCATCAACTCAGATATCGCACCGCCAGCAGGTCTGGCAGGCGCTGAGCTGGTCATCCACGAGGTGGAGATCTTCATTGGCGTCTTCATCGGCGCGATCACGTTCACCGGCTCCATCGTTGCTTACGGTAAGCTGGCGGGCAAGATCGGCGGTAAGGCTCTGCTTCTGCCGGGTCGCCATGCCCTGAACGCGGGCCTGTTGATACTCTCTGTCATCCTGCTGATCATGTACATGAACCACGCGGGTTCCTGGACACTCTACCTGATGACCCTGATCGCCTTCTTCATCGGCTGGCACATGGTTATGGCCATCGGTGGAGCAGACATGCCGGTGGTTGTGTCCATGCTGAACTCCTACTCCGGTTGGGCAGCAGCTGCGACAGGTTTCTTGCTGGGCAACGATCTACTGATCGTAACCGGCGCGCTGGTTGGTTCCTCAGGTGCGATCCTCTCTTACATCATGTGTAAGGCGATGAACCGCCACTTCGTCTCGGTTATTCTGGGCGGCTTTGGCACCACCACTGGTCCGGCACAGGAAATTGAAGGCGAGATGGTTCCGACTGATGCGGACTTTGTGGCTGAGACCCTCAACGATGCAGATAGCGTTGTAATTGTACCGGGTTACGGCATGGCTGTTGCTCAGGCTCAGCAGTCCGTTTCTGAACTTACCAAGCGTCTGCGCGCCAAGGGCAAGAACGTTCGGTTCGCAATCCACCCGGTTGCCGGTCGTCTTCCAGGTCACATGAACGTACTGCTTGCTGAGGCGAAAGTGCCTTACGATATCGTTCTGGAAATGGATGAAATCAATGATGATTTCCCGGATACAGATGTTGTCATCATCATTGGTGCGAACGACATTGTGAACCCGGCAGCTCAGGATGATCCAAACTCACCAATCGCTGGTATGCCAGTTCTGGAAGTCTGGAAAGCCAAGCACGTGTTCATCTCCAAGCGTGGTCAGGGGACCGGTTACTCCGGCATTGAGAACCCGCTGTTCTACAAGGAAAACTCCCGCATGTACTACGGTGATGCAAAGTCTTCCATGGATGCACTGCTCGGTAAGATCAACTAGTCTGGGTCTCCAACCGAACCAAAGAACCCCGGAGTGCGAAACCGCTCCGGGGTTTTTATTTACGTATGCCGACGGCCTGCCCTCGCGTACATCTTAAAGCTCTATCATTACGCAAAAGCCCGAGGCATGTATTGCATCTCGGGCTTTTGTTCTGTCTGATACTGGTGGGGTTTACTTCACCTTGACCTTGTAGGTGTCGTGAAGGTATCTCATCGTGCTTCTATTGGTGTACTTTGGCATAGAATATTTCGTCGCAAACTCGTCAGGTCCACGATAGCCTCTCTTCGGCGAGTAAATAATATCTACGCCCTTAAACTTCTTGCCCTTGCACTTTCCCTTCTTAGGAACCCAGACGCTCCGCACAATTTTTACGGTGCCGTGCTTTGGCTCTTTTTTCAGCTTTACCTGTGCTATCGGCCCGGAAGTACACAACTGGCTATCATAATAGACATGTCGGTTTAAAATCGTCGAACGATTAGCACGAACATCACCTGAATGTGTTTCTGCAGCAGCTGCGCCTATCCCCGCCATTACAATGGCAGCACTCATAAAATACTTAAACATTAATAGATCCTATCAAGCCCCAAATGCCTGCATTAGAGCGCCCTTACCTGAAGCAAGCGCAAGCAGAACATGCCCTGCAGATATGCATAAAAATTTAAAGATATACAACCTCAAGATGGTATTACTAAGTAAATACTCAACCCGTATGGGGCATACCACTTCAAGGCCACGAGATTCAATCATGGTCTTTTTCTCACCGTGATGGTGGCCACGGGTATCCCAAATTGCCGGCCTTTTAGTCCAGTCTGTCAGTCGGGCTGACGTACGCCCATGTCCTTACAGTTGTCACACGACTTAAGGACCTGGCGAAAAACGTGGGATAACCACGGTCATGGTCACGCACGACAGCTGAATTTTGCAATTGGCAGACCGAATTTTGACCATGGATGAGGGGCAGCCGCTTAAATAAGTTGCACTTTCATCACTATAGCAACCAGATACAGCAACTTCTCGTTACACTCTGCCATAAACTATTACAATATTACTATTGCATCCGGCATTTACTTATCAAATTCTCCTAATAGCGTGCACAAACAGATTTTTATACGGGTATACTCGTAAGTACAACTAAACTCAGTAAAGCAACATATTTGCTAGGAGATAGTATTCGATCTATTCAAATACAATAGGACGGGTAACTACATTAAAACACTTCTAAAACTGCAAGTATGGAGAGATATATGCGTAGAATACTTATTTCGGCAGTCATCGCAATGACCGCAACTTCAGCTCTCGCTGCCGGGATCACCAAGGAAGACGCGGTGGAGTCACGCCGCGCTTATTACAGGGTGCTCGGTCATGACATGGCGACATTGTCCGCCTTGGCAAAAGGCGAAATTGAGTACAACGCCGACACAGCAAAAACCGCAGTGGCCAACATGATGCTTCTTGGCAAGTACGACACCGAACGTCTGTATCCCGCTGGCACATCTAATGCAGACATGCCGGGCAAAACACGCGCGCTACCTGTGATCTGGGATGATATGGCTGGTCTTCATGCAAAAGCCGATGAAGTCAATCAGGCGCTCGTTGCTATGAATGAAGTAGCAGGTGAAGGCCGTGCGGCATTGGGCAAGGCACTGGGTAAACTGGGCGGCTCTTGCAAAGGCTGTCACTCCGACTTCCGCTCCAAGGACTTTTAAGCAATGACAACTGCGAGCACTGAATATTCTATGGAAACGCAGCATAGCAAAGCCACCCGAAAATGGGATTTGCCGCTGCGCCTGTTCCACTGGCTGTTTGCAGGCAGTGTTGTTGCCGCATGGGGTTTGGGCGAATTCGGACCTGACGTTATGACGCTGCATTTCTGGTTTGGCTATGCAGTGCTCGCGCTTATTGCGTTTCGACTGATCTGGGGTTTCGTTGGCTCCGAGACCTCCCGGTTCTCAAGCTTCATCTTCGGCCCCAAAGCAATCCTGACCTACATGCTCAAACTGCCAAGCCGGAAGCCATGCAACTGGGAGGGTCACAATCCGCTTGGCGGAGTATTCGTTTTCCTATTGCTTGGCCTGTTCGGAGCACAGGCGGCGCTTGGACTGTTTGTGGACCCGGAAGACTACATCAATGTGGGCCCACTGGCCTCATGGGTGGGTATCGACGGCGCCCGCACAGCCTTGGCATGGCACGGCATTCTAGCCAACGCCACACTCATCTTAATGGGGCTGCACGTGGCAGCTATCTTCTTCTACCTCTTATGGAAGCACGAGGATCTGGTGACACCAATGATCACAGGTCACCGCAAGCCATAGCGATACCTGCAAGATTTATGGCCGGAGCAGCACCAGTTGCTCCGCCTTTTTTATTTCACGACGTTTCCGCTTCTGTTACGGGAACCGAGCGCTGGATTGGTGGTTCCTCGATCGGGTTATGATCCAGTATCCACGGCTTGTAGTCCAACTCCGGATTGCTGACCCGCTTGAACACGCTGGCATGCACTTGCGGCTGACCACGCGCCCGCTCATTCTCATCAAGCTGCGGCCAATTTCGCTGTTTGACCTTGTAGATGTACTCAAATATACCTTCACGCGGATTATGGATGGTGCCTGTCTCATCCGGGTTCAACTTGGCACGCAGCGCTTTCCAGCTGTCTTTATGGATACGCAGGCCGTTGCGCTCAGCATGTTCCAGCATCCAGTTGAAGGTAATGTCAGACAGACGCGCATCCGCATAGCCACCACCCACATCCGTATGCACACCCACAAACCAAGTCTGCTGCATGATCTGATTTGGAGCTGTCGTTTCGTTCCACAATACGGGATGAAACACCTCCCGCTCGTCATCAATGGATAGGGCGTGATAGGCGTTCTTCACTGCAGGCGGCAAGGTCAGATCGTGAAACTCATGCTTGAAGCCCGGAATTTTGTTAAGGGCTGCTGAAAGTGGTTTCCATGGAAGCCCAAGCGCGGCAACCGTATCCCACACGCCGAGGAACTCGATATCCACCCACATGTTGTGGTGCTTTTCACGAAATTCCTGAGCCATGATCTCGCGCCGCTGGTGGTCGCTGATCTGGTAGATTTTATAGGCTTTTGCAATCAGCTCTGGCCGTGACTTCGGCAAGATTCCAAACATTTCGATGAAACCTGCAAGGCTGCGTACTGTGGTGGCACCACGGCTGAAACCAAACAAAAAAATCTTGTCATTGGCCTGATAGTTCTCGAAGATGAACTGATAGCATTCCTTCAAATTCTTGCTGATACCTAATCCGGTGGTGTTGGCAAGGAAGCGCATAAGGCGGGAACCATGGGCCTTTGTACCCAGACCCCGATCATAAAACAGCACCTGCCGCTTGGTTCTGTTCTCGCAAATCTTGAAGAGCTTGTAGACGTTCGTGTCCGGACCCTCGCCGCCCTCCTGACCGGTCCCATCTGAAAACACCACGATATTCTTCGCCATCGTCCACCTTCCAAAGCCGCAGGGTTAAGCAAGCCGACCTAACAAGACCAATCAAAACATCTTATGCGCGTATCATCGACACATACAATTAGTAAACGTTATGACAAGACATAAGAAAACCCGGAGCTGGGGAGGCTCCGGGTTTCTGGCTAGAGAAGAGGGGTGATTGGGAATTGTCCGTCTTGGCTGTTACGCGTCTGGCACGAAGGCCAGTCCCTCTTCATTCAGGTGAATATAAGCTTCCGAGCCTGTTGGAATGACCGTTGCACTCAAGTTGTGATCAATGGCAAACAGCTTCCCGAGCTCGGTATTAAG
This sequence comes from uncultured Pseudovibrio sp., assembly GCA_947494035.1. Classification (GTDB taxonomy): domain Bacteria; phylum Pseudomonadota; class Alphaproteobacteria; order Rhizobiales; family Stappiaceae; genus Pseudovibrio. The sequence continues at coordinate 17,097 of CANLTN010000031.1, forward strand.
CGAGTACTGGATCTGGTTGCCCAGATAAGCTGCATAAGCAACACCAGCAGCAATGCCGTTGGTCGCATCGCGGGAAACGGTGATGCCTTCTGGGCGGATCGCCAGCTTGCCGTTCTTGCAGGTTGGACCGGAGTAAGGCAGCACAACAGGTGCTCCGGCAATGGTCAGTGAAACAGTCCCCTCGCCAAAACCGGTGACGTCACACTCCACCACGTTCGCATCGCCAATAAAGTCTGCGATAAACGCAGAGTTTGGCTGGTTGTAAAGCTCACGCGGCGTACCTGACTGTGCAATCTCGGCTTTGTTCATCACGATGATACGGTCAGAGACAGCCATGGCTTCTTCCTGATCGTGGGTCACGTAGACAGCGGTCAGGCCCAGCTTTTGTTGGATCTCGCGGATCTCCTCACGCACATGACGGCGAAGTTTGGCATCAAGGTTAGAGAGCGGCTCATCAAGCAGCAGAACCTCTGGTTCCAGCACCACAGCACGGGCAACCGCCACACGCTGCTGCTGTCCACCGGAAAGCTCACTTGGCAAGCGCTCGCCGTACCCGGCCAGACCGACCATAGCCAAGCCTTCTTCTGCTTTGGCTTTGGCTTCTTTAGCTGGCACCTTGTTGACACGCAGGCCGTAGGAGACGTTGTCGACCACACTCATATGCGGGAACAGGGCATAGGACTGGAACACCATTGAGACATTGCGGTAGGTGGCGGTCAGATGGGTAACATCCTTGCCGCCGATATAGATGGTGCCTTCGGTTGCCGCTTCGAGCCCTGCGATCAAACGCAAGGTGGTGGTTTTACCGCAACCACTTGGTCCCAGCAGGGTGACAAGCTCACCCTGCTGAATTTCCAGATTGAGAGGCTTCAGTGCTGTGACAGAACCGTATTTTTTGACAACATCCCGAAACTGTACAGAGCCTGCTTTTTGCATAATAGACATGATTTACTCCAGAAACTCTAGGACTAAGCTGAAGCCAGCTCTTTGTTCGTGTTTGAGGTTTGCAGACGGTTCTGACGGCGGAGCTTGCGCTGGCCAATGAAGAACTGCAGCAGAAGGATTGCCACAAGCATGGTGATGATCAACACGGACGAGTACGCAATCGCGATTCCATACTCGCCGTTTTCCACCCGGCCCACGATAAAGGACGTTGCCATGTTGTGACGTGCGCTCACCAGGAAGATCACCGCACTCACAGAGGTAATGGCACGCACGAAGCTGTAAGCAACTGCTGCGAGGATTGCTGGCCCCATCAGAGGCAGGATCACCCTGCGCACTGTGGTGAAGCTATTGGCCCCAAGGGTGATGGAGGCCTCATCAAGGCTTTTGTCCAGCTGAGACATAGCCGCGATACCGCCACGTACACCCACCGGCATGTTACGGAACACAAACACAATGATCAGTATGATGCTGGTGCCGGTCAATTCGATTGGTGGCGTGTTAAAGGCCATGATGTAAGCCACACCGATCACAGTGCCCGGAATAGCGAAGCTGAGCATGGTGCTGAATTCAAACAAGTTCTTGCCAGCAAACTTCTGCCGGACCAACAGGTAAGCCGTGAGCAGCCCCACAGCAGCGGTCAGCGGAGCGGCAATGGTGGAGATGGTTAGCGTGGTAAAGTAGCTGTCCCACGCCACACCCGTCCAACGAATGCCATCGCTAAAGCTGACGGAGAATGCACGGATATAGTGGTCCAGCGTGAAGGAGTTGTCATAGCCCCAAAGCTTCACGAAACTGCCGAACACGATCATGGAATAAACCACGGCGGTGAACGCTGCCCAAGGAAGCGCGAAACCGTAACAGACCCATTTCAGCGCAGGATTGAGCGGAGAATGCTGGCCGGAGTCAGCTTTGCCGGTCACGGTTGCGTAGGATTTTTTGCCAAGCCACATACGCTGCGCGATGAAGGCTGACAGAGTAAGCAGGAGTAAGACCACAGCCAGAACAGCAGCTTTGGATGGATCTGCCACAGCCCCCACGATCGCGAAGTAGATCTCGGTGGACAGAACGTTGTAGTTGCCACCCAGTACCAGCGGGTTACCGAAGTCAGCAATACTTTCAATGAAGCCAAGCAGGAAGGCGTTGGCCAGGCCTGGACGCATCAACGGCCAAGTGACGTTTTTGAAGGTCTGCCACTGGTTTGCGTTGAGGGTTTGCGATGCTTCTTCCATGGATGGGCTAACGCCCTCAACCACGCCGATGAGCACCAGGAATGCAATTGGAGTGAACGACAGCAGTTGTGCGATATAAATGCCGGAGAAGCCGTAGAGCCAACGGCTCTTTGAGACATCGAAGACCTCATAGAGCATATCTGTCACGACACCTGCGCGGCCAAACATCAGGATCAGCGCAAGACCAATCACGAACGGAGGCGTGATGATTGGAATGATCGTGAGAATACGCAGCAGTTTTTTCGCAGGAAACGCGGTTTTGGTCGCGATCAACGCAAACGCCAGACCCAGAAGGGTTGTGCCAGCGCCGGTCAGCACGGCGAGAAAAACAGAGTTCCATGCTGGGCCACAGGTATTGCCCCCAGCGAGGCAGGCAAGGCTCCAGATATCGCTGGAAAAGAAGCGTGAGAAGAACGCAAGCACATCAAGACTGCCATCGGATGCCTGAAAGGCGCGGATGAGAATCTGTGAGACTGGGTAGAAAACGAAGGTCACTACCAGAGCGATGATAAGGCCGATACTGCCGACGATGAACGCATCACCACGGCCCCGGCCAAGACCGGAAATGCTGGTGGTTAGAATGAAGAGCAGAGCACCGGCGGTGAGCATGGCACCTGAGCCAAAGCCTACTTGGCCTGTTGCCGCTGCACCGAAGTTGAGAGCGTCGGTGAACAGGTCCGGGCCGGTTCTACCAATTGCAAAACCTTGTGCAAACAGGAGTGCAAGGCCAGTAATGGATAGAATAACAAGGGCTTTTGCGCGGGTGCGTTCGTCTTTTAGAAGCGCAAACGCGAGGCCGATGCCAACGAATGCCAGTGCCAATGGAACAAACCACCAGCGATCATAAAGCAAAACCTGGAAGAGGGCAGGGGCAGCATCTTCGCTAAGGAATTCGCTGAATAGCCAGCTAAAAGACCAGAAGCCGCTTTCGACGGAGTACCAGGGGAATATGCAAAATCCCACTATTCCGGCAGCGAGCCAGAGCGCAATTGTCTTTCGCATGATGTTGATCCGAGAGTTTTGTATTGGCGCAAGCGCGAATACGATGCAATGCAAATGAGAGAAGGGCGAAAGCGTCCGCCCTTCAGAGCTCGTTTTACTTAGTGAGAAGCATTTTTGACTTCGTCATTCCAGCGCTTCAGAAGACGTTCACGAGTTGAACGCTCACCGTATGTTGCAAAGTCGTAGTCGATCAGCTTGATACTGGCCAGATCAGGGGACTCGGGGGCAACCGTTGCTTTGGAGTTGGACGGTACCTGAAAAGCTTTCACCTCCACAGAGCGGGACTGAACGTCTGCACGCAAAGCATATTCTACAAACTGTTTTGCCACTTCAGGATGTCTTGCACCCTTGATCACGCTCACAGCACCAACTTCGTAGCCGGTGCCTTCACAAGGCGCAACAATCTTCAGCGGGAACCCGGTTCCAGCCAGTTTTACCATGTCGTGCATGAAGCCAATGGAGATGGTTGTCTCGCCACGTGCTGCTGCCTTGCTTGGTGCAGAACCAGACTTGGTGTACTGATTCACGTTCTTGCCGACCTCAGTCAACAGTCGGAAGGCTTCTTCTTCACCAAACAGCTGAATAAAGGTTGCAAGCTCGGTGTAAGCGGTACCCGAGCTGTTCGGGTTTGCAACCTGAATTTCACCGGCATAAGCTGGATTGGTCAGATCTTTCCAGCAAGCAGGAGCTGGCAGGCCGCGCTCTTCCAAAACCTCAGAGTTGTAGGCAATACCCAATGCACCTGCATAGATACCAATAGTGCCGCCATTGGAGATCTTATGCATGTTCTGCGCCCAGCCCAACAAGTCGCTGGCGTCAACGCCGGAGTCCTGTGTCAGCCCTTCAAACGCAGCAATCAGGTGCGGGTCGCCGGTCCCGCCCCACCATACATCGATCTTAGGGTTGCTTGCTTCTGCACGCACCTGAGCAAGTGTTTCGCCGGTGCTTTTACGAACCATCATTACCTTATGGCCGGTTTCTTCCTCAAACCCGCGCGCCATCAGCTCACACCAGTCCTGCTCAGCTCCACAAACCATGTCGAGTTCCTCAGCAGACGCCGTTGCCGGAAGCGCAGCAAGGAGGCCAACAGCAGCAAGGCCACCTAAAAGAGCGTATTTCATTGTCTTCTCCCAAGTTAAAATGCATGTACGTGTAATGCCTTATAAGCACACCCACATATTCCCGTAACTTGACTAGAGAATTACATGAAACATCACTGACGTACCCATGAATTACCGTTAAATATATTAGCATCTTACTGATATATATTTTAATTGTTACATTCATTACAGAAATGACACATATATGAAATATTAGAATTATTGAAGACAGAGCACATTCACGTGCATTGTCCGGTAAATAAAAGAACAACAAGAACGACCTCCAGATGTGCTTTCGGGAGCATGGTACAGGTTGCGAGGAAGGCTATATAAATGACCGAGAGCTGGGAGAGAGCACCGTCAAAGGTCGCTGTCGTAGATGACGACCCGTCTGTTCGGGAGGTATTGCAGGAACTACTGCACGAATACGGATTTCAGGCACTGCCATGCCATGGAAGCAAAGACCTCATTGAACTGCCAGAGCTGGAAACACTCGATCTGGCGATTATTGATTTGAAGCTGGACGGGGAGAGCGGTATGATGCTGGCACAGCGCTTGCGCCTTTCCTACGACTTCCCGATCATCCTACTGACAGGTACCGGGGATGAGGTCGATAAGATTGTCGGACTGGAAACCGGCGCTGATGATTTTTTGATGAAGCCGTTCAACCCCCGCGAGCTGATTGCCCGCATCCGGGCTGTATTACGTCGTTACAAACGCAATGTTCCGACAGACCGCGAGCCAAGTGTGTCTGCCCCGGCACCGCAAACTGCAAGCGCGAGCATTATTGCATTAGGGGAACTCTCTTTCATTGCTGACGAGCGGCGCCTGTTGGACAAGGACCTGCGGGAAATCAACCTGACAAACTCCGAGCTGCGCCTTTTGGAATTCCTCATCAAGAATCCCAATCGTCCGATTGATCGCGTGGAGTTATTGGAGCATCTGGGGGGCGATCTGTCTCGCTATATGGATCGCACCGTTGATGTGTTGATCCTGCGTCTGCGCCGGAAGATTGAGGCCAATCCATCCAAACCGGTCTTTCTGCAGACACGGCGTGGCAAAGGCTACGTTTTTGCGTTGCCTGAAACAGCTTTCGACCTGCCATGACCTTCCTGTCCACACGCCTGAAAACAATGTTTTCTATCAAAACACGCTTGCTTGCAGCCATCACGCTGCTGACCTTCGCGACACTGTTTACAGGGGCAATGGCGTGGTACTGGCTTGATCAGGCCAATGTAAAACTGGTCGGGCAGTATCAACAGACCATTGAAGCAATCGCAAACTCCTTGCAGCTGGCAAACAAATCAGCCGGTCTGGTGAGCTCTGCACCCTTTATTCTGAATCTGTCTTCCGTCTACCAGATAGAGAACGAAGGCTCACGGTTACTGGTGGAGCTGAGCAAGGCAGAGCAGCAATACCGCGATAATTTCCCGCTCCCACAGCAACAAGGCAATCTGGGGCGTTTTCTACCAGAGGTGCAACAGAACCTCTCGCTGATGCGCTCTCAAGTGGCCGTTCTGGTCAATGCGGCACAGCAAATCAGCGAGTCCGAAGATCAGGTTCGTGCCTTACTGGCCGATCTTACAAGAATTGAGCGGCAGGCCGTTAGAAATTCCTCCAGCTTTTATCAAAATGCTGAGGAACGCGAGGCATGGCAGGAGATCGGACAGGCCGCCAGCCTGCTGATTTCCGCGGCCCGCGTGACAGACTTCCTCAGCCTTGGCGAGTTGCGGCGGCGCTATTATACGCGGATGGCCAAGCTCCATGATGTTATTGGCAATGATATTCAAAAGGCTACCGACACCCTCCATAGGATAACAACGGGAGAAACCGGCCTTTTCCCCACCCGGCATCTGGCCATGACGGGGCAATTGGAAGCACGCAATGCTCTGTTCAAGATCAAGTCCAGTGCGCAGACGGTTAACCAGCTCGTAGCGGAGTTTGTCCAGATTTCTGGAGAGGAAATCGCCAAGCAGCGTCAGGAAACCTCTTCGTATATCTCCAGCGCGCAACTGGTTGTTCTGGTCACGGTGGTTGGCAGCATCCTTCTTGCCTTGGTGTCATCCCATTACATCGCCGGTTATGTGACCAAAAACATCAACCGCATCTCCCGTGCCATGTCGACTCTGGCGAAGGGGGACCATAGCACCGTGCTTCCGCGCCCAGCACGGCAGGATGACGAGATCACGCGCCTGCTGCATTCCTTCCGGATATTTCGCGCCAACTCCATTCGTCTGCGCCGCATTTATGGACAATTACGACGCAAGACCGAGCTGTTCGAGACCACGTTCAACTGCATCGCAGAAGGGCTCGTTTTGACCAATAACGCCCACACCATGACCGCATGGAACCCACGACTTGCAGAAACACTCGGCCTCAGCGAAGCGGAAATCCAAAAGGCCAAAGATATTCGGGTCCTCATTCAGAACTCCGGATTTCGCTGGAAAGATGAGAGTGTGCGGCCCCATGGAAGCCGTTTCCGTTTCGCCGAGTTGATTGATGATGATGGCATCCTGATCGAAGTGCGTAAAAGCCCGTTACCAGAAGGCGGCGCAGTCTGGTCGTTTTCTGACGCCACAGACCGCCGCTTCGTTCAGGAACAGGCACAGCAAAAGCAAAAACTGGAAAGTCTTGGTCAGTTGACTGGTGAAGTTGCTCATGACTTTAACAATATCCTGACCAGCATTTCTGGCAGTGTGGGTGTTATTGAACGCAAGAGCGCCAGTGCGATCGACCTTACTGGCAACATCCAGCGCATTCACAGCGCTGTTGAAATTGCAACCAACCTCACACAACGACTGCTCGCCTTCGCACGCAAACAGCACCTTGAGCCAGAACTTGTCGAGATCAACCATCTCATTGAAAGCGTTGCCGATATCCTTTCCCTGAGTGTTGATGAGCAGATTGATCTGACAACAGACTTGCCGGAACAGTTAACCTATGTGCGCATCGATCCGGGGCAGCTGGAGAGTGCGCTGCTTAACCTTTGCATCAACAGCTCCCACGCTATTTCGGGTAACGGAACTATCGCCGTTCGTGTCGTTGTCAACGGAACAGAAAACATCTCAATCAGCGTCACCGATGATGGCTGTGGCATGGATCAGGAGACGCTGGAAAGGGTTTACGAACCCTTCTTCACCACCCGCAGAACCTCGGCTGGTTCCGGCTTGGGCCTGAGCATGGTGTTCGGATTCATCAAGCAGTCCGGAGGGGAAATGGGCATCACCAGCGAAAAAGGAGAGGGGACAACAGTAACCCTTGTCATTCCGCAGGCGCCTCTGTACGATCTGGTTCCCAACACCGCTGTCGCGTTTGATCAGCCCTATCGTATTCTGGTGGTTGAGGACGACCTGCAAACCCTGTTACGCGCAAAAACCATGCTGCAGGAGATGGGGTTGGTTTGCATTGAGGCAAACAGCTATGGTGCGGCAAAGGTCCTTATAGAAAACGGAACCAAGTTCGACGTTCTGTTCACCGACGTGCAACTGGAAGATGGCAAGATCGGATGGGATCTAGCGGAAGCCAGCATCATGGCCTGTGCGCAACAGAAGGTCGTGGTCACCTCGGGACGCTTCCCTAAGGCTCTGGAACCCCGGGCGCAATGTATCGAGCGGATGACCCGTTTGCCCAAACCCTACAGCAAAGAACAGTTGGCCGAAGCTCTACTCAGTCAGATCAAACCGTTTGAAGAGGCTCGCTGAAGAAGACGCAGCGAGCCTCTCAGCGTTTTTCTGCGGACCAGAGGTCGTCGACGAACTGGTGTTGATCAGTGCCTGACTGAAAGGCAAGGCCTGAGAGGATACAGCAACGGGCGTCATGACAAGACTCCCTGTCGTTCGTGTGGCAGGTCTCTCCTGTCACTGGGCAGGACTGGGGGACATCTGAACCAAGGTCTTCCGAGCACTTGTTCTTCTTTGAAACGAATAATTTTGAGAGAGGAAACATCGTGAATTGCCTTTATTCTACAGCGTTCTAGCGTAGGAAAACCGGGAGGAAATGGATTAGGTACAAGGTGAAAGCCAAAGCAAACAGGCCCCAAGCCAGCGGCATTATGTTTAAATCAGGCACGACCAGCGGTCCCAGTGAGCGCACAAGACACGCACCTATAAGGGCAAGGATTCCTGCTCCCGGCAGCCTGGGAAGTTTAAGAGAATATCCGGTATGGCACAGGCCAGCGATGATCAGAACCATGAAAGTCGCCAGCGATAGACCGCCGATGAAGACCATATGCTGACCGGAGACATAAGCGGCTGCGGGCAGCAGCTCCAGCAAGCCGCCAGCTTGCATGGCAAAGCCAACCCCAAAGAACATCTCGTATTGATGGAAGAGCAATGGATCTGCATCAAACGGCATCGGCAGCAGTCCTGCAAGCACAAGCCCCCAAACCACGATGGAGAACAGTGCGTAAAGCGCAGTCAGTGGGAAGAAGACCCTGAACCCTTCAGAAAACACCGGCGCTTCAAAGAAAGAGCGTTTCTGCCGAGGAAGGCGTGCAAAATCCGTCATACCAGCCGTTCCCAGTTGCTCATGTTGAACAGGCGCGCGATCCGGTCATCGGCAAGCAAGCTCGCCTCAAGGTCCATCAGGTTTCGCCGTGTGCGCTCGGAGCGCATCAATGGCACTTCATATTCCTTGGAAAAGTGTCCGGGATCTGGGGCCATAATCAAGACACCGTCGCTAAGCGCCAAGGCTTCGGTTACATCGTGCGTGACCATCAAAACGGAGCACTGCTTCTGATCAACTTCATGCAGCACGAGCCGATAAAGATCGCGGCGGCGGCCAATGTCCAGAGCGCTGAAGGGTTCATCCAGAAACAGCAGGTCTGGCTCAATCGCCAACGCACGGGCCAAAGCCCCACGCTGGCGCATGCCGCCGGAAAGCTCGGAGGGGGATTTGTAGACGGTAAAGTCCACGTTTTGAGTGTAGTCCGAAAGCAAGCCTTTCTTGGCGATGTAAGAGAGCACAACAGAGGGACCCACTCGTGGGCCATAAAGCTTCAGGGCCGAACTGTTAGCCACTGCTATAGCAGGCAGCGAGGTGCCTATGGAAGCGGCTGCAGTCAAGCCTGCAGTTTGTGAAAGAAAAGTACGGCGCGTGATCATGTTAGAGTTTCCATCGGGAGGGGATAGAAAACGAGCGACTCGCAAATGCGAATGAGTTGCAACTCTTGTAGATCACGTTCATTCCCTCGGTTATTTGATGAAAGTCAATAACCTGAGAAATATACTCATATTAAATTCCGAGAAAGTGCGTAACTTTGCTTAGAGGTACGCGGGCACTACATGGCTTGCCCGCCACCACGCAACCTACCTTTTTACAAAACAGGCATCCCGCGCACCTCTGTTCCTGCAGTCACGCTGGAACTAAGCAAACTGTTGCTTCATTTTCGTAAGCTTCTGTTTCTGAGAGAAACTATTGTTTCCCTCGGGGAGGCGCTCGGTTACAAACTTACCTTCATAAGCATCGAAATGATGATGCCAGGGCGCAGGTTTTAAGGGGCCACGACCAAGCAGAAACTTGACAGCTTGCGCACCAACCACTCCGGCAGCCAGCTGACATCCGGCGGCCGTGGAGGGACCACGTTTTTCCTTCAGGTTGAGTTGGGAGGCGTCCATCAGCGAAGAACGGTGCAGTTCACTTGGGGCAAGGCCCAGATAAAACTGGCAGTACTGACCGAGCTCATCCTCTCCCTCAAACTGGAAATAGTCCTCAAAGCTCATGCCATCGGGTGTAAAGCACAGATAGGCCGTCCCCATGCCAAGGGGAGCAGCCGTGACCGCAGGAATTCCAAGTTCACGGCATTTGGCAAAGACCTTTCTGCGTATGTCCAGCGCAAAGAAATCGAAGCCGTCTACATACAGATCGACGTCCTTCAGAAACGCGTCAATGTTCTCATCGGTAACGCCCTCTGAGAAAACCCGCAGATCCACTTCTGGGTTAATGTTGCGCACCTGCTCAGCCATCACAGAGACCTTGGGTTCCTGCAGCGTACTAACGGTGGCGCCGATCTGGCGGTTGAAGTTGACAACGTCGAAATGATCAAAGTCAGCGATGCTGAACGCACCAATCCCCAATCGGGCCAGTGTTACGGCGTGAATGCCTCCAACGCCGCCCATACCGGCAATGGCAACGCGCTTGGCCCGTAGTTTCTGTTGCTCTTCACGCGTAACCCATCCAATATTACGGGAAAAGGCAGCGTCGTAAGAAAAGCCCGCACAACCATCTACCGAAGACTCCTGTACCTGAGATGTAGCTAGAACAGTCAACGTCTTCCTCCACTAATAAAATAAAACAAAAACAAGTACAAAATAGATCGCACCAAATACTATTAGGTTGTAATTAAGCTTAAACAACAACCTTAAGGTACTTAAATTGCATAAAATAATAATATGTCAATTACCATAACAATATTAACGTTAATATTAAATACATACTATTTAATTTCTACGCTATCTGCATGATTGTTTACTTGGGACTCTCTCATTTTTCTTTAAAGTCCCACAGCATAGTTTAAGTATAGGTTTTGATCATGAGCAATGAGACAAGGGCAGGGGCAGCCTGTGATTCCACGATGGCGCGTCGGTTTTCCGTACAAAGAAGGCGGGTAAGACTACAAAACAAACCGCCTGAAAACGTTATCTTCAAACAAGTAGAAACGCCTAATGAACTATTGCAGGTCAGCAAGTTGCTCTACGATTCCTACACGAGCGCTGGGTTAATGGCGGAAAATGGGACCGGCTACAGGTTCATCCCATACTACATCCTGCCGTCGTGCTACACATTCATCGCCAAAACAGGCGATACCGTGATTGCGACGACAACACTCATCGTGAAATCGCGCGAAGATCTCCCATTGGAGAGAATTTTCTCACTCTCCCCTATTCAACAATGGAATCGCCGCATCGCAGAGGGTGGCACACTGGCCATTCATCCCGATCACCGATCACGCAACGGCGAACTTGTCCACGCCCTCCTGAAATACACGTTTCAGGTCGCACGGGAAGATCTGGGGCTCCATGACATCGTGATGGCGTCTGGCCCCACGCATAGGGCCTTTTATGAGGGATTACTCCTGTTCCGCAGGCTGAGTGAAGAGGTGATCGAGGCCTTTGATTATGTGAACGGTGCCCCGGCAACCGGTGGGTATCTCAACCTCACAGAGATGCACAAGGATTACGCTGCGACCTATAAAGGCGTCCCAGAACAGCGGAACCTGTTCAAATATTATATGCAATATGAGTTTGACAGTTTCCAGCGCCCGGACAAGGTGGTCTCGACCTATAACGGCAATCGCTGGAGCCCTGCGCATCTTGACCTGCTCCTCCATGGGCCAGTTCAAGGAGGCAACGCTCTGACCCGCAGTGACCTTGCACTGCTCCGCCGTCATTATCCGTCGCGCGATTATGACCAGACTTTCGCCCGCTACGACCTGCCGGAACCCTCCGCACTTGTAGATGCAAATGCTGCTGGTTTCGTGCGCCTTAAAACGCTCAGCAAAACACAGGTTATCGTACGCCGTATCGAGGAAGACCGGATCTACCTGACGTGTGAGCGCCCCTATGAGCTGCTTGAGGGGAGGGAACTCGAACTCTTGTACAACAGGCAATTCCACCCCCCGACAAAGCTTGAGTCGGTCACACTGACCGGAGGTTCAGAGGCCATACTGCGGTATGATCCAGACTCCTCACCTGCAATCACCGCTCTGCTTGCAAACAAAAGCACAACCTTGTCGCCTCGACAGGCAACCCTATCTGAAGTACGAAGTTCTCACGATAAAGAGCTGGCTTACTTGGGATAGCGATCTGAGACAGCGGGGGGCCTTGTTTGATGGTGTGAATGCGCGAATACTCTTGAAAATAAGAGAATTGTGCGCATTCGCCGCAGGAGGAACCTTGCGCAAATCAAGCCAGAAATTGTGCAGTTTGATATGAGAGCTTTCACATAGGCGAAGACCAGAAGCGCGAGGAAGACCCCAGATGAGAATTGCTTACACCCTGCCAAAAGGAAAACTGGTGCTGACAGAACTTTCCGACACGCTTCGGGAAGCAGGCATCCGGACCTGCGGTATCGTGCAGGCAGAAGCAGTGACCACCGATCACCACCGCTGCGACATGGACGTGCGTGTCCTCCCAGATGGCCCCGAAATCTCCATCACACAATCACTTGGCAAAGAAGCCTCAGGCTGCCGGTTGAACACCGCCGCACTCGCGCAAGCCGCCGGTGAGGTAGCGCAGCGTATTGATGAGCCCTTTGATGTTTTCATCCTAAACAAATTCGGTGAGCAGGAAGCCAATGGCAGCGGATTTCGCGACCTGATTGTGAAGGCTCTGGAAAGTGGCGCAGATGTTCTGGTGGGCACCAATGACATCAACATTGACGCTTTCAGAGAGTTTTCCGGCGGCATTGCCGAATTTATCGAACCAGAGGTGACTGCCTTGAAAGGCTGGGTCGAAAACCGTCCATAAGCAAGACACCAGCGGCCTTTGGACTGACATAAGAAAGGTGGAGAGACCTAATCTCAATTCATCTCTTCTGCCTCTCAAACGTGATTGGCGAATGATAGCCTAACGCTGAGTGTTTTTAAATTGGATTGTAAAAGCCTTTAATGTAACGGCCAAGTGCCTGTTCTTGGCTTTGGGTTAGTTGGTGAGTTCTTGTTGCAACCAAGCAGAAATGGCGGGTGGAGCGCAAAGCAGGAATGTCATTGCCGAGGTAGTGAACGGTACGGTTTTGCACCTTGCACAAGCGCTCTGGCCCTAGAGGACGAAGACCTCAAATATCGAAGGACGACAGGGCCAGAAGGTGAAGGGCACTGCTGAGAGCACTTGAGGAGGATGGGCTCGCCAAAAGTACGGATCACGCTTCAGCGACCCACAAAGAGCAGTAGTGCAATCAAAGATGTCCTTCGCTGCAGCTGCAAAATCTGACCGCGCATGTGGCTCTATCAGTCGTTAAGGACTAACATTAGATATTCAGACAGTTCTATCGTGGATCGATTTTGCTCGCCAAGAGAACACTACAGGTACACAATGTACCTATTCATTACAGGCTGTGTAAGCACTGCCACAGAAACTAATGAATGCTTGTTCGGTCCGCACTTGTCGGCGCTCTAGCATCGCGATTATCTTGGCATTATTTGCTTAACGCTTCGTGAGATCTATTGCTGGCTTATATGAAGTTTAGAAAGGGATTTTGATGAATTTAAACTTGCTGCGTGGCTCTTTTTCAGCGCTCGTGACCCCATTTCAGAACGGCAAAATTTGCTTTCAATCAATGGAGAAGTTTGTCGATTGGCAAATATCAGAAGGGAGCCATGGCTTGGTCCCTGTTGGGACGACTGGAGAGAGTCCAACTTTGTCATTTGAGGAACACTGTGACGTCATTGTATCTGTCATTAACACTGCTGAGAATCGTGTCCCAGTCATTGCAGGGACAGGGTCAAACTGCACGCGAACCGCGATCAACTTAACGCAACGCGCACAAACTGCTGGTGCGTCAGCAGCTCTAGTAGTTTGCCCTTACTACAATAATCCTTCTGAAGAAGGATTATTTGAACACTTTCGATCAATACACAAAGAAACGGATATACCCATTATCCTGTACAATATTCCTGGGCGATGTGTTGTGGACATAAAACCTACTTTAATGGGGCGCTTGGCAGAGCTGACACGCATTGTTGGTGTAAAGGATGCCACGGCCTCGATGGAAAGAGTTAGTGCTCAGCGTGCACAATGCGGCCAAGGATTTTTGCAATTCTCTTCTGAGGACACATCTGCATTGGGTTTTATTGCTCATGGCGGCGTTGGTTGTATCTCTGTAACAGCAAATGTAACACCTCGTTTGTGCGCCAAAATGCAAGATTTTTGTAGGAGAGGTGATTTTGAGAGTGCGAGGCTGCTGCTTGACAAGTTGATGCCACTACACGAAGCTATTTTTCTTGAACCTGGTTCAGTTGGAGCAAAATTTGCGCTTTCATTACTTGGAAAGTGCTCACCAGAGGCCCGTGCTCCGCACGCTGAATTGGCTGACGCAACCAAGACGGGCATCATGAACGCGATGAAGGGACTTGATCTAATTGATTGACCCAACTTCACCGACTACTTAATCGAAGGACCCACTTCATTTAATGGCACTAGCTGCAAGTTTTGGTGCTCCATTCGCCATGAGCGGGCATACCCAACCGTCTGGTTGACATTTACAAAAGTACGAAACGCAAACTGGCGTGAGACAAGGCACTGGTCCCAGTCATTGTACATCAGTCGATGAGGATGTATGGCATCGAGAACAGTCCTAGCCGTGATGTAAATTTCTCCACAGCTCGCCCTACCAAGTTCGGATATCAAAGACTCGTTAACGCCAGTTTCTCGCATCCTGTGCTCAACCCGCGTCAACGCGGAAAAGGGATCAAGATCACTTGGCGCTCGTGTCAGGAAGGCCTCTTTGATTGCGTTCGTCAATCTCGCAGTCACGCAATTCGCTTGCTGGAAGGCTGCAAATGTTGAGCCATTCATCTAGGATCGGGGGCGGTGCGAATAGTTCTAGTTCACGCACGACATCTGCAGGCTCGTCACTGACATGCGCCGAATTTGAATATGAATTCGGGCCTGCTAAAAAACCACGGATCGTCGCTGGTTCTCGCTTTGCGACACTCCCTGATCCCTTGAGTTTCGCCAAATACACAGTTGTCGGGCGATCAGCGTTTGGCAGATGGATGAGGGGTAATAAAATCGGTCGTTTTCGCGCGACGGCAAACATTAGATCCAGATACAAGATCTATTGATCTAAGCAACCAGAACACAATTTGAGAGAGAAGGACAATAACTCATCCTTACGTCTTCGGTTTTGCATGCTTTGTTCTGAATTCCTCTAAAATAGCCAAAGATTCTGCACGACTGCGGCCAACGCCTTGAGAGCGCCTTGGACGCCGAGGCTTAGGCGCTCGCTTCTCATAACCGC
>CANLTN010000032.1:0-30704 GCA_947494035.1 uncultured Pseudovibrio sp.
TTCGAAGATCTAATGAGTACGGCTTGCCCATAGTTCACCTCCTGAAAGAAAGTGAACCAGACAAATGTGCTCAAGCTAAGAACCTCTCGATTCAAATCAAACGCAATCCGCTTTAGGCCGCCTGACAGGTCTTGACGTCACCATCTTTCTGGTTTGCATCTTTGCTTATTATCTGGTGGCAACCATCGTTCCTATCGATAAAATTATTGGTCGCTTTTACCCGGTCTTTGGTGCGCTGCTCTTGTTCATGTCCATCGGACTGACGGTGGCATTGGTGGTTTCCAGTGAGCATTCCATGCTGCCCGGTGTTGAAGCCGGCAACTTCTTCCAAAACCTAAACCCCAATGACATGCCGTTGTGGCCTGCGTTGTTCATTATTGTTGCTTGTGGTGCAATTTCTGGCTTCCACGCTACCCAGTCACCGCTCATGGCACGTTGCATGGAGAACGAGCATAACGGTCGCTTCGTGTTCTACGGTGCGATGATCGGTGAAGGGATCATTGCGATTATCTGGTGTGCGATTGCTCTGTCTTTCTTCGGCGGCGTTGAAGGGCTTGCAGCTGGGATGGGCGATAATCCTGCGAACCTTGTTTATGAAGCATCCAATGGCCTTCTGGGGGCGTTCGGTGGCTTCCTTGCCATTCTTGGAGTAATCATTCTGCCGATTACCTCTGGTGACACGGCGTTCCGTTCCTCCCGCCTGATCCTTGCCGAGTTCTTCCGTATCCCTCAGCATCTGATTCAGGCCCGTCTGCTTTTGGCTTTGCCCCTGTTCATTGGCGGTGCAATTCTTACTCAGATCGATTTTGGTGTCCTGTGGCGTTACTTCGGCGTGGCCAATCAGGCGACAGCTGCCTTGATGCTGTGGACCGCTGCTGCTTACATGCTCCGGCATAACAAACTACACTGGATCTGCACCATTCCCGCGCTGTTCATGACCACTGTTGTTGTAACCTACATTCTGAATTCCAGCGATCTTGGTCTTGATCTGCCAATGAGGCTCTCCACCATCGCGGGTATGCTTACAGCACTGCTAATTCTTTCAGCTGTATGGAAAAGGGTAAAGGGCAGGATACTGGATCACGAAGACGTCCCCGAGCCCGGAGAATAGCCCCTACTCTGCTCTGTTGTCAGAGACAAAAATAGCGCAAGGATTTCAATCCCTGCGCTATTTTTTGTGGTTTGGTGGACGATAGGTCGTCACGTATTGCGGCTGACTTAGTTCATTTTGGCGTCACTCAGGTTGTCAATGATCGGACAATCGGGGCGATGGTCGCCAGCGCAGGCCTCTATCAGATGGGTGAGCGTATCGCGCATGGCCATGAGGTCGCTGATTTTGCGTTCAATCTCTTTGACATGCTCTTTTGCGATTTGCTTCACATCAGCACTGCCACGCTCTTTATCGTCGTAGAGTGCCAGTAAAGCCCGGCACTCTTCAATATTGAACCCAAGGGAGCGGGCACGACCAATGAATATCAGCTTGTGCAGCTCGTTATCTTCAAAGACCCGGTATCCGTTATCATTCCGTTTGGGATGAAGAAAACCAATATCCTCGTAGTAACGAATGGTCTTGGTTGGGATGCCGGAGCGTTCTGCTACTTCGCCAATATTCATCGTCATTCCGTCCATTTTAGTGTGCAGCTGTTGCTTTGATCCAGCGTAGACGCAGGGCGTTGGTCAAGACAAACACGCTTGACAGTGCCATTGCTCCTGCGGCCAGAACCGGTGAGAGAAGCGGACCTCCGAAAGGGTATAACACACCTGCTGCAACCGGAATAAGCAATGAGTTGTAACCAAAGGCCCAGAACAGGTTCTCACGGATGTTGCGCATGGTCTGCTGAGAGATATGGAAGGCATTAACCACACCGTTCAGATCTCCAGCCATCAGGACAACGTCTGCCGCTTCAATTGCCACATCGGTACCGGTGCCGATTGCGATGCCAACGTCGGCAGCTGCAAGAGCTGGCGCATCGTTGATGCCATCACCTACGAAAGCCAGTTTACCAGAGGTGCCTTTGCGCAGTTCTTCCAGAGCACGGACCTTTCCATCCGGAAGCACTTCGGCAACCACGGTATCGATACCAAGCTCGGCAGCAATTGCATTGGCTGTCTTCTGGTTATCACCCGTGATCATTGCAACCTTCAGACCCAAAGCATGAAGCGCTTTGATAGCGGCTGGTGTAGTTGGTTTGATCGGGTCGGCAACGGCGATCACTGCTGCAATCTGACCATCCACCGCAGCGTACAGCGGTGTTTTACCGTGTGTTGCCAAAGCACTACCTTCACTGTGAAGCTGGCCCAGCGTGATGCCTTCGCGCTCCATCAGCCGATCTGCACCGACCAGTACTTCATGACCATCCACGCTTGCGCTTACGCCGAAGCCAGTCAGAGAGTTGAAGCTCTCAGGCGTTGGAACCTCGAGGCCACGTTCCTGAGCAGCCTTAACGATGGCCTTTGCAATAGGGTGCTCAGAGCTTTGCTCAACAGCGGCAACCAGTTTCAGAACATGGTTCTCTTCCAGACCATCCCGCAGGATGATGTCAGTCAGTTCAGGATGGCCAGCAGTGAGTGTACCGGTCTTGTCCAGTGCCACGACTTTGGTTTCCTGAAGCATCTGCAGGGCATCGCCTTTGCGGAACAGCACACCAAGTTCTGCAGCACGGCCAGTACCAACCATGATGGAGGTTGGCGTCGCCAGTCCCATTGCACATGGGCAGGCGATGATGAGCACTGCAACACCGGCAACCAGAGCCATACTGAGTGCAGGATCAGGGCCAAACAGGAACCATACGGCCACTGTGATGAGGGCAATAGTCATCACAGCAGGGACGAACCAGGCAGTGATTTTGTCCACCAGACCCTGGATAGGCAGCTTTGCTCCCTGAGCCTGTTCCACCATCTGAATGATCTGCGAGAGTACAGTATCGTTTCCGACTTTACCTGCGCGGATACTAAGGGCTCCAGTGCCGTTGATGGTGGCGCCGACAACCTCGTCTCCAGATGTTTTCTCGACCGGAATTGGCTCACCGGTAATCATGCTTTCATCCACGAAGGAAGAGCCGGAGATCACGGTGCCATCGACTGCGATTTTCTCGCCCGGACGCACCTGTATCTCATCACCAACGACGATCTCTTCGATTGGGACTTCAACGATTGTACCATTGCGCTGGACACGGGCCGTCTTCGCCTGCATACCAATGAGTGTTTGGATGGCTGCGCCTGTCCGTCCCTTTGCGCGGGCCTCCAAAAAACGGCCAAGTAGGATCAGAACGACGATAACAGCTGCGGCTTCATAGTACACGTTGACGGTACCAGCTGGCAGGATGTGCGGTGTAAATGTCGAGAGCAGCGAGAAAACATAGGCAGCAGACGTGCCAAGTGCCACCAGTGAGTTCATGTCTGGGGCACCCTTAAAGAGTGATGGAAACCCCTTGGTGTAGAACTGGCGACCGGGGCCGAAGAGCACAATAGTTGTAAGAACAAACTGTAGGTAAAAACTGTTCTGCATACCAATGGTATTGGCAACAAGCATATGTACGCCGGGAATGAAATGACTTCCCATTTCAATCAGAAAAACCGGTAGCGCCAATGCAGCCGAAAGCAGCACCTTGTTCTTTAGCTGACGGATTTCATCTGTTTTACGGTCAGCCGCTTCTGTGGGCTCTACCTTCTCCAAAGTCGCCGGATAGCCAGCAGCGGTAGACAGTTCTGCAATGGCAGCCGGTGTTATTGCACCGACTACATAGCGTACGGTTGCGCGCTCGGTTGCCAGATTAACTGAGGCCTCAAGGACACCATCGCCGGCTTTCAAAGCTTTTTCTACCCGCCCAACGCAGGAGGCGCAGCTCATGTTTGCCACATTAAATGTGATGCTCTCCGAAACAGCAGGATATCCGGCCTGTTGCAGTGTATCTGCGATATCCTTAGGGGTCAGGGTCTCGTCATAATTTAATTGTACGCTCTCCGAGGCCAGATTGACGGAGACATTGCTTACACCAGAAGCGCTGTTAAGAGCCTTCTCAATACGACCGACGCAAGAGGCGCAATTCATGCCTTCGATTTGCATTTTCAATGTTGAACTGTGGTACATAATTTTACCCTTCCTTTCTCAATTGAATTCACCCTAATGGTTCCAGTCACTGGAAGGTCAAGGATAAAAACGTATGACCTGAGGAAAAGTTTCACCCCTCCATTTTGGTTGATAAGAATTTCTTATGAATAGGTGTAGAAGATGCAATTTCACTTAATACACGTCACAACCTACATTCAGTCTAGGATTTGCTGGGATGCATCGTTTCAAATGACCGCTTAAGGTGGACGCCACGTCAAAACCAGCAAGAGCAAAATTAGGTAATGGAGAAAGCAATGCACGGCAAAGATGTCAAAAATAGCGGTGTTTGTCCGGTGGTACATGGCGCGAATACCTCGATGGAAAAGCCAGTCACCAGATGGTGGCCCAATGCTTTGAACCTCGATATTCTCCATCAACATGATGCGCGTACCAGCCCGATGGACCCGGACTTCAATTTTCATGAGGCAGTCAAGTCACTCGACTTTGAGGGGGTGAAAGCTGATGTGCGTGCGCTCATGACCGAAAGTCAGGAGTGGTGGCCCGCAGATTGGGGACACTACGGCGGTCTGATGATCCGTCTTTCCTGGCACTCAGCTGGTTCCTACCGTCTGGCCGATGGCCGTGGCGGTGCCGGATCAGGCAATATCCGTTTTGCTCCACTCAACTCATGGCCCGATAATGCAAGCCTGGACAAAGCCCGTCGCTTGCTGTGGCCGGTTAAGAAAAAATACGGCAATGCGCTTTCCTGGGCTGACCTGATCGCTCTGGCTGGTACGATTGCTTATGAATCCATGGGCCTGAAGACCTTTGGTTTTGGCTTTGGCCGCGAAGATATTTGGGGGCCGGAAATCGACACCTATTGGGGCTCTGAAAAGGAATGGCTGGCACCCAGCGAGCAGCGCTACAGCGACCTTAGCGACCCTTCCACGCTTGAAAACCCACTTGCCGCAACACATATGGGCCTGATCTATGTGAATCCTGAGGGCGTGAACGGCATTCCCGACCCGAAGAAGACAGCTGCGCAAGTTCGCGAAACTTTCAGCCGCATGGCTATGAATGATGAAGAAACTGCAGCCCTGACCTGTGGCGGTCACACAGTTGGCAAAGCCCATGGCCGTGGCGCGGTGGATAATATTGGTGATGCGCCCGAAGCAGCACCTATGGCTGAACAGGGACTAGGCTGGTCCAACCCCGGTCAACATGGTGAAGCAACCAACGCCTTCACATCAGGTATTGAAGGTGCATGGACCAAGGACCCAATCGTCTTTGACATGGGCTACTTTGCAATGCTGTTCGACCATGAGTGGCATCAGGTGAAATCTCCTGCCGGTGCATGGCAGTGGGAGCCTGTCAGAATCAAAGAGGAAGACAAGCCCGTCGATCCCACCGATCCCTCCATTCGTCATAACCCAATGATGACTGATGCGGATATGGCGATGAAGGTTGACCCGATCTACAATGAGTACTGCCAGAAATTCAGGGCAGACCCAGAATACTTCAAAGATACCTTTGCCCGTGCATGGTTCAAGCTGACTCACCGCGATATGGGACCGAAGGCCAATTACATTGGTCCTGATGTTCCGAAGGAAGAGTTGATCTGGCAGGATCCGGTTCCGAAAGGCAGCACCAGCTACAATATTGATGCTGTAAAAGCAAAAATCGCTTCCTCTGGCCTGAGCAATCAAAACCTGATCACAACAGCTTGGGACAGTGCAAGAACTTATCGTGGTTCTGACATGCGTGGCGGTGCTAACGGTGCTCGCATCCGTCTTGCTCCACAAAAGGACTGGGTTGCCAATGAGCCAAAGCGCCTTGCCAAGGTGCTCGCTGTGCTTGAGCCGATTGCAGCAGAAGCTGGAGCTTCCGTTGCAGACGTGATCGTGCTTGGCGGTAATGTTGGTCTTGAGAATGCTATCAAGGCCGCTGGCTTCAAAGTGAGTGTTCCATTCACACCGGGCCGCGGCGATGCGACCGTTGAGACAACAGACGCAGATTCCTTCAGCGTTCTTGAGCCCTTCGCAGATGGTTTCCGAAACTGGCAAAAGCAGCAGTACTCTGTCAGCCCGGAAGAGATGATGCTTGATCGCGCGCAGCTGCTTGGCCTCACTGGCTGGGAAATGACTGCACTTGTGGGTGGTCTGCGTGTTCTAGGTGCTAACTTTGGCGGTTCCAAGCACGGTGTCTTCACCAACCGCGAAGGTCAGCTGACCACTGACTTCTTCATCAACCTGACCGACATGGGCAATAGCTGGCATCCGCGTGAGGATGGCACCTATGAGGTCCGTGACCGGAAGACAGGCAAGACCAAGTGGACAGCCACCAGTGCGGACCTTGTGTTCGGTTCCAACTCCATCCTCCGCGCTTACGCTGAAGTGTACGCCCAAGATGACAACCACGAAAAGTTCGTACGTGACTTCGTGGCAACCTGGAACAAGGTCATGAACGCCGACCGGTTCGACGTGAATGCATGATAGATAAGATCAGCCCGGGCAGTCCCCTGTCCGGGCTTTTCCCGTCCCTTCGTTGGGACGCTGACTAAACCTCTGGTATACCCAGTTGCACAACTCCCCTTTTCCAGCTAAGAACCGCTTGACCTCGGGGTGCACGCTTTTTTCGTGCTGAGATGCTGAACTGGCAAACCCGTTGAACCTGAACCGGCTAGAACCGGCGGAGGGAAAGGTACCGGTTTCGTCCATCCTTACCCTCTCGCCGCAATGGGGGATGACTTGAAACATCTGTTAATTGCTGCGGGATTACTCACTGCAACATCGGCGATGGCTGCCGAAAAGCCCCAACTGACAGTTTACACCTATGACAGCTTCGTCTCTGACTGGGGCCCAGGTCCCAAGGTTGAAGAGGCGTTTGAAGCGATCTGTGAGTGTGACCTGAAACTTGTTGGTGTCGAAGACGGCGCCGCGCTGCTTTCCCGTATTCGCCTTGAAGGCGAAAACTCTGATGCGGATGTGGTGCTGGGTCTGGATACAAACCTGATCGAGACTGCCAAAAAAACCGGCCTGTTTGCACCTAATGCAGTTAAGGCCGACTACGCGCTGCCGATTGAATGGACTGACGATACGTTTGTGCCTTACGACTGGGGCTACTTTGCATTCGTGCACAAGGCAGGCGAAAAAGTTCCGTCCAACTTCCGCGAGCTTGCCAAGAGCGATAAGAAGATCCTGATACAGGATCCACGCTCCTCAACTCCGGGCCTTGGTCTGCTGCTTTGGGTGAAGTCTGCTTACGGTGATGAGGCTGCTGATATCTGGGCGGGCCTTGCAGATAATATCGTAACGGTCACCAAAGGTTGGTCAGAGGCTTATGGTCTTTTCCTTGATGGCGAAGCGGATATGGTGCTCAGTTACACCACGTCCCCTGCCTATCACCTGATTGCTGAAGAAGATGCCAGCAAGACCAGTGCTGCCTTTGACGAAGGCCACTACATGCAGGTTGAAGTGGCAGCGAAACTTGCGGGCACTGATCAGCCTGAGCTGGCGGAACAATTCCTGAATTTCGTGGTTTCAGATGCGTTCCAGACGATCATTCCAACGACCAACTGGATGTATCCTGCTGTCACCCCGGCAAGTGGCCTGCCTGAAGGCTTTGATAGTTTGCAGATGCCTAAAGAAGCTCTGTTCTTTGCCCCTAAGGAGGCAGTTGCAGCAAGAGGTGAGGCTCTGCCGGAATGGCTCGAAGCGCTCAGCCAGTAAGTTCGCTTCCCGGTGTTGCCGCGGCATTGCTTGTCGCGGCACTCATTCTTGGCACGTTGGCAGCAGTTGCCTTACGCGCTGAAGCGGGGCACGGCTTCTCCTCCTCTGATTGGGCAGCACTCAAGTTCACGCTCACGCAGGCCGTGCTTTCTGCGGTGATCAGTGTTGCGCTGGCTGTGCCCGTTGCGCGGGCGTTGGCGCGGCGGCGCTTTCCGGGCCGCAGCCTGCTGATTGCCTTGCTCGGTGCTCCTTTTATCCTGCCGGTGATTGTCGCCATCCTCGGGTTGCTTCAGGTCTTTGGCCGCTCAGGCTGGATCTCTGACGTACTCGTCTATTCTGGCGCCTCCCCCATTCGCATTTATGGTCTGCATGGTGTCGTGCTGGCTCATGTCTTCTTCAATCTTCCACTAGCAACCCGACTGATCTTACAGGGCTGGCAGGAAGTACCCTCAGAACGCTTTCGCCTTGCGGCACAGCTGGGCTGTGATGGCTGGTCGCTCTTTCGCTTGATCGAGCTTCCCATGCTTGCGCGTATTCTGCCCGGCGCGCTTGCAGTGATCTTTGCCATTTGTCTGACGAGCTTTGCTGTTGCGCTTACACTTGGTGGCGGGCCCCGTGCAACGACCATTGAACTGGCTATTTATCAGGCATTCACCTACGACTTTGATCTTGGCCGAGCGGCCTTGCTCTCTGCCCTGCAGTTGGTGCTGACCGCAGCAGCTGCCTTTGCAGCCTTGAGGCTTTCGCGTGGCGAAGGATTTGGGGCGGGTCTCGATAGAGCAATTCAGCGCTGGGATGGCGGCACGCCGGTTGTGGATGCGATCTGGATCGTTCTGGCAGCCGTGTTTTTGCTACTCCCCTTGAGCGCGGTAGTCCTTTCCGGAATCAGTGGTCTGTTTGAGTTGCCGATTATTGTTCTGAAGTCGGCCTTGATCTCGATTGGCGTGGCCGCAGCGAGCACGGTCATCTTGCTGTTACTTGCGTTGCCGATGGCCGCTGCCGTTGCGGTGCGTCGGCATGCGTTGGTTGAAGTGAGCGGTATTCTTGGTCTTGCCGCTTCTCCGCTTGTGATCGGTACGGGCCTTTTCATCATCATCCGTCCATGGGCAAACCCGAGTGATCTTGCGCTGCCTGTTACGGCGCTGGTGAACGCTGCCATGGCTCTACCGTTTGCGCTTCGTATTCTCGTGCCAGCCGCGCGGGAGACTGTGTCACGTCATGGACGACTGGCACTCTCGCTTAATATGGAAGGCTGGGTGTTCTTTACACGGGTCCTTATTCCCCGGATGCGCCCACAAATTGGCTTTGCCGCCGGACTTGCCGCTGCCCTATCCATGGGGGACCTCGGCGTGATTGCGTTGTTTGCAGATCCGGAGATTGCGACGCTGCCTTTGCAGATTTATCGCTTGATGGGCGCTTACAAGATGGAGGCAGCCGCTGGTGGGGCTTTGCTGTTGCTGATGCTGTCTCTGGCGTTATTCTGGCTGCTAGATCGAGGAGGACGCTGGCATGCTGAAGCTTGACGCCTGCACCATCTCAAATGGTGTGTTTCACCTGCAGGCTAACTTAAGCGTGGACGCTGGCTGCAGCGTTGCCATCATTGGCCCCTCTGGAGCTGGAAAGTCCACTCTTTTGGAGGCTATTGCCGGGTTTCGCCAGATATCGGCGGGTCGCATTTACTGGAAGCAGCAGGACCTGACCAAGCTGGCCCCCGGCAAGCGGCCCATTGCTATGCTGTTTCAGGACGGTAATCTGTTTCCTCATTTGACGGCTGAACAAAACGTTGCGCTCGGTCTGCGGCCAAGCGGGAAGCTATCCCGAACGGAGCAGAATCAGGTTCTGGCCGCACTGGAGCGGGTTGGCCTTGCGGGTATGGGCGCACGGAAACCGGCGGAGCTGTCGGGCGGGCAGCAGAGCCGTGTGGCACTTGCCCGCGTGCTGGTGCAGCACCGTGACCTGCTGTTGCTGGATGAGCCCTTTGCAGCACTTGGGCCCGCGCTTAAAGCCGAGATGCTTGATCTGGTGGCTGAACTGGCTGCGGAAACTGGTACCACGCTGTTAATGGTCAGCCATGACCCGCAGGATGCACGCCGTATCACTAGTCAGGCAATTCTTGTAGCGGATGGGAGTGTACACCCACCAGAGGAGACTGATACGCTCCTTGATAATCCTCCCCCAGCACTGCGGCAGTATCTGGGCTAAGCTTGGACTGGAGCCGCCTGCCGCGAAGGCGTATAGTGTGCACAGAAGCGTGATTGGCACAAACAAGAGATTTCTGGTTTGGTGTTTCCGCTTGCCAGCAACACAGGCGTGCAAAGAGCACTTTCGGCACCATCCAATGCCCGTGTTTTGGTGCCACGCAGATCGTATCAGGTAAAGAGGTTTAGATCATGGGTTTGCTTCAGGATGGTCGCTGGGTCGACCAGTGGTATGAGACCTCATCAACGGGCGGGCGTTTTAAGCGCAAAGACGCCCAGTTCCGGAACTGGGTCACTCCAGATGGCGCCCCTGGGCCAGATGGCCAAAACGGTTTCAAGGCCGAAGCGGGTCGTTATCATCTTTATGTCTCCCTCGCATGTCCGTGGGCACACAGAACCCTGATCTTCCGAATTCTCAAAGGCTTGGAAAGCAGTATCTCGGTTTCAGTGGTTCACTGGCATATGGCAGAGAACGGCTGGACCTTTGAGGAAGGTGCTGGTGTTGTGCCTGATACCGTCAACCATGCAAAATTTCTCTATCAGGTCTACACAGCAGCACAGCCGGATTACTCAGGCCGGGTTACTGTTCCGCTCCTTTGGGACAAAAAAACCAACTCTATCGTCTCAAACGAGTCTTCCGAAATCATTCGGATGTTCAACACATCGTTTGACAGCATTGGCGCCAAGCCGGGTGACTATTATCCCGAAGCTCTGCGCAGTGAGATTGATGCCCTCAATGATCGGATCTACTCCACAGTTAACAACGGTGTTTACAAAGCAGGTTTTGCTACCACACAGGCGGCCTATGAAGAGGCTGTGTACCCGCTGTTTGACACGCTGGATTGGCTTGATGACAAATTGGCTACCCAGCGCTATCTGACAGGCAACACGATCACTGAGGCTGACTGGCGTTTGTTTACAACACTGGCCCGTTTCGATCCGGTCTATGTTGGGCACTTCAAGTGCAATCTGCGGCAGATCAAGGAGTATCCGAATTTGTCCGGCTATCTGCGAGACCTCTACCAGATGCCTGGCATCGCAGGGACCGTAAATATGGATCACATCAAGGATCACTACTATTCCAGTCACGGAACGATAAACCCGACAGGAATCGTTCCGGTGGGTCCGAAGATTGATTACTCCCTCCCCCACGACCGTGCAAAGCTGGGCTAAACTTTCCTGAGATTGCGAACGCCAGCGGCACTATACCTCAGCTAGCCTGTGGCTTCTGTGGATCCAAGAAATCGCCCATGAGCGCCTTCGCGCCATGGGCTTCTTATGTATGTAGGGCTGGCAAGATTTAGATAGTTTTGCGCGTGCATTGGCTGAAGAAGGCATTAATTTGTGTCTCTTCCAGTAAAGTTTTTAATGACTCTAAACTGCCGATGGATTATTGTTGAGTTAAAGGTGCATATTTTTATTGACGACAGACGCTGGAAGACGCATAGCTAATCCTATGAGACTCACTCAACAAACCAACTATGCTGTACGTGCCCTGATGTATTGTGCGGCAAATCCTGGCAAGCCAAGCAAAGTTGCAGAGATCGCGGCTTCGTTTTCCATGTCAGAAACCCACCTTTTCAAAATCATGAAGGTACTCGTTGACGCTGATCTGATGAAAACCATCCGAGGGCGTAACGGTGGTATCATGTTGCCACGTCCTGCTGATCAGATCACTGTGGGTCAGGTGGTGCGTGCAACGGAAGAGTCCTTCATACTTGCGGAGTGCTTTGACAGCAGCCGTCAGGACTGCCCACTGGTCAATCACTGCGGCTTTAACGCTGTTCTGCATGAAGCGCTACAAGCGTTCCTTGGCGTGCTCGACAAATGCACGATTGCGGATCTAGCAGACAACCGCGCAAGCATTCGGCATCTGTTACAGATTGAAGACCCGCTTCTGCCAAAGAGTATGGCTGCAGCTGAATAAGCGCGCCAACAGTGACGAGATGATCAGGCAGCGATAACTCGCTGCCTTTTTTGTTAGTATAGCTTGAAGGTGATCGGTGCAGTTTTGCGAACTGTGCCGCTTCTTATAGGAGATGGGAAAGACGGGAATGGCACCGCAGTTTTAACCGCATTTAGAGCAGCCTGATCGAACCGGTCATTGCCACTGGAACGGGTCAATTTAATTCCAGTCACAGCGCCATCCTGATGCACGTCAAAGCTCGTTTCCAGAAGGAGGACGCCCGATTTTCATACTTAGAAGATCAATGATTTCGTCTGTATTATCAATGGGAACCACATCTAAAGCCAGTTGCGTGATATCTTCTTGAAGGTGATTGTGAAACAGCTGACTGACGCTACACCCATTCTGGGTGGTTTCGGCTTTGTTCAAGTGGAGAGCGATGGCTGGCTATCTTTTGGTATCCGCCGCTTGTGAAGTGGTTGGCTGCGTTATCCACAAGGGCGCGAGTATGTGAGACAACAGCTTCGGCAGTGCATTCATAGGCCCCAATCCAACATTCAAATCTTATTGCAAATGCAAATCAATCGCATAAATCAAAGATATCGTGGGCTGGCTGACTGTGGGGGAGAGACAAACAGTTGGCTTGCACACTGATATGACACCTGCCCCGCAACGGGATCCTGAAGGACGCGATCTTCAGGATTTAAAGAGCAGGCATTGCACTTGTAGTAAAACATGAGTATCAAAGTCAAGAAATAAACGCGATAGGGTCTCCCTAACTCTTGAGGATATCGCGACCGTCCACTCTAGCCGAATTTGGGGAAAGGCTGAGGCGAATGACTGATATGGAAAAAACTCAGGAAAGCTCAGGAAACCAGCCAGATAGGCGCACTGTAGATAGCAAGACACTGTTTGGAGGTGAGCGAGAGATCACGATCGCCCATCGTGAGGATCACTACCGTTTGTCGATCACAAAACTCGGCAAGCTTATTCTCACCAAGTGACAGATCTGGTTTGCACTCCAACAAAACCGCAATAAAAAAGCCGGCCCCATCTCAGGCCGGCTTTTCTCGTATTGATCAGGCTAAAGCTTAATTCAGTGCTTGTTGCAGAGCAAACGCGTCACCATCGACCTTGAACAGGCCGTAGGAACCAGGTACGTCGCCAGCCTCATCGAAGTTCAGGTCACCGGAAGCGCCTTTGTAGTCGATGTCTTTGCCAGCTGCGATCAGCTCAACTGCCTTTTTCCATTCACCTGGAAGAACAGCTTCACCCTGTCCATCGGACACAGAAGACATTGCTGCAGAGACCTTACCAGCGTCGCCGCCAGCTTTTTCCAAGGCGAGTGCCATCAGGAATGCAGCGTCGTAGGAGTTGGATACGAAGATTGCATCCGGGTTGCCGCCAACTGCTTTGTAAGCTTCGTTGAAGATCTCAAGGCTGTTGGATTTCTCGCCTACCGGAGAAGAGGCGATGAAGGTTGTGAGGTTCTCAGCACCGAGTTCGCGGATGATTGCGTCGGATTTCATGCCGTCGCCGCCAACGAAGTTGGTGAAGAAGCCATTTTCCAGCGCCTGACGCAGGATGGTCAGACCAGTTCCGTCGCCATAATCGAAGACCACGAGTGTATCAGCGCCGCCACGGGACAGTTCAGCAAGGTTTGAACGGTAAGATGCCTTACCTTCTTCGTGTGCTGAATAACCAGCGATTTCGCCGCCGTTTGCTTCAAACTCAACCTTGAACGCGTTTGCCAGACCACTTCCATAGTCGTTGTTCAGGTATGCAACAGCAACTTTGTTGGTGCCCAAATTTAGCAGGGTACGAGCAAGAGAGCGGCCCTGGAAATCATCTGAAGGCACTGTACGGAACACCTGACCTTTGTCTTCCAGTCCTGTAATTTCAGGGGAAGTACCAGATGGCGTGATCAAAGTGATGCCCGCTGGGACGGTTACGGAGTTTGCAACAGCCAGAACGGAACCAGAGCAGTGAGGGCCGATAAGACCGGCAACCTGCTCGATGTTGACCAGTTTGGTTGCTGAATCTACGCCGTTCTGCGGGTTACAAGCACTGTCACCAACAACAGCTTCAAGCGTCTGGCCACCCAGAATACCGCCCTGCTCGTTCACCTGCTGGATCGCCAGCTTTGCGGAATCAAGCATTGGTGGAGCCATAGCTGCGATCGGGCCGGAAATCCCTCCCAGAAGACCGACTTTCACCTCTGCCTGAACAGCGTTGGATGCAAGTGCAGTAGCGCTGAACAAGCCTGCTGCCAATGCGATTTTCTTAAGCATCAGTTCACCTCCAAATAGCCCTGTTTTAAACGGTATGCAGATTGATCAGGGCGTTAAAATTAATTTCCATGAGTGCTGGCGTTACTTCGCTGCACTTTCTTGGTTTTGAAAGGTTTTAACTTCTGGTCTGTCTGCGGTTCCCTGAGGTTCCGGCAAGATTCCTTCCGGTCTGAACCGGAGGACCAGCTGCAGAAGCAAGCCAATTATGAATACGCGCATGTATTTGGCTTTAATGGCGTATTCGGTTGGTAGTTGATCAGTTACAAATTCAGACGCGGACCAGATGATCCAGACGACAGCAACACCGAGAAGCGCGCCACGGTTGTTTCCTGACCCACCGAGGATCAACATGATCCAGATCAGGAACGTTGCGATCATCGGATCAATCGCTTCTGGAGTAATGGAGCGGTTGAAGTGCGCAAACAGCGCTCCCCCCAGACCCATGACAGCGGCACCGAAGATGAATGCCTCGAGACGGCGGGCCTTGATGTCCTTACCCATGGCCGTTGCAGCATCTTCGTTGTCACGGATGCCGCGCATCATGCGGCCCCATGGTGCAGAGATCTGACGTTCGATGGCCAGGTAAACGATGAACACGATACTCAGAACCAGCGCCAGATAGGCGAGCTGGGAGTACAGGTAGGACAGGTCACCGAAGGGGCGCGGGATTTTGTTCACGCCGCGGGCGCCGCCAGTCATCCAACCTTCGGATTTCACGACCAGCCGGATGATCTCTGCAACGCCGATCGTGGCGATTGCCAGATAGTCAGAGCGGAAGCGCAGGCACACCTTGCCGATTGGCCAAGCAATCGCGCCAGCAGCGATCATTGCCCCAATCCAGCCAGCAACCACCGGCAGCTGGAAACCACCCAGATGGACGCTCGATTCTGGAGCTGTCAGCAGGGCCGATGTGTAAGCGCCAACGGCGAAGAAGCCCGCGATACCTGCGTTAAAAAGACCGGAAAAGCCCCACTGAATGTTAAGTCCGAGAGCAAGAAGGGAGTAAATGCCGATAAAGATCGCCATGTACACCGCGTAATTAAGCAGACCGATGAGTTCCATGATTTTCCCCTCCTACAGAACTTTACCCTTGAGCAAGCCGGTAGGCCGCACAAGAAGGATGAGCAGGAGGATCACAAAGGCCATCGCGGCTTTGTATTCTCCCGGGATAAACAGAACAGACGTTTCTTCAGCAATACCGACGATCAGACCGCCGATTACGGCCCCTTCCACACGCCCGACACCGCCAAGAATTGCGGCTGCAAACATTGGCAGAAGCATTGTCCAGCCCATGAGCGGCTTCAGCTCTGTGTTGATGCCGAGGAAGAAGCCGGAGGCTGCACACAGCATGCCAACAATACCCCATGTCAGCATCGTGATTTTGCGGTTGTCGACACCGGACAGCAATGCAAGATCCGGGTTGTCGGACATGGCGCGCATAGCCTTGCCCCACTTGGTCTTCTGCAGGAAGGCCCAGAGCACGCCAACAATCACGAACATGGCGATGATGGTGTAGATCTCACGATCACGGATACGGATGCCCCAGTAGTCATCTGGTCTGACAATACCACGGGTATAGGTTTCTGTATCAACGCCCCACACCACCTGCACAATAGCGCGCAACATCAGAGCGATACCCAGAGAAGACATAACGACGATGATCTTCGGGCGCTCTGAGAGGTAATCGTAAAACAGTTTGTCGATGCCGATTGCCATGAAGGCGCAGACGACCATTGCAACAGGGAGCGCGACCCAAGGGCTTACTCCAAAAATGGTCACCACGCCCAGAGCAGCAAATGCTCCAAGGGTTGCGAGGTCACCATGCGCCAGATGCGCAAATCTCAAGATGCCGAAAACCAGCGTGATGCCGACTGCGCCCAGAGCATAGATAGAGCCCAGCACGATCCCCGGCATGAGGTAAAAATTGACGAATTCCATGAGTGGCATTGGATTTTCCCTTATTACCCGCCGAGGAACATTTCTGCGACTTCACGATCTGCGAGCAGCTCCTGACCCGTACCCTCGTGCCGGTTGCTACCAGCGGCAAGTACGTAGCCTTTGTCAGCAAATGCCAGCGCTTGCTTGGCGTGCTGCTCTACGAGCAAGATCGAAAGACCTGCATCACGCAGGTTGCGGGTGATCTCAAAAATCTGCTCCATGTATTTTGGAGAGAGGCCAGCGGTTGGCTCATCCAGAAGAAGCAAAGTGGGGTTGAGCATCAACGCACGGCCCATAGCAACCATCTGGCGCTGACCGCCGGACAAGTTGCCTGCCAGCGCATTGCGGCGCTCTTTGAGATCAGGGAACAGGGTGTAGACCCTTTCCAAGCTTTCAGAAATGTCACCTTTCCTGAGGAAGGCTCCCATTTCGAGGTTTTCGTGAATGCTCATCTCACGAAAGATATTGTTGACCTGCGGCACGTAGCAAACGCCGTGCTGCACGATGCGGTTTGGCTTCCAGCCAGCGATGTCGGTTTCGTTGACAACAATTGAACCGCCGCGCACTTTCAGCAGACCAAAGATAGCTTTCATGGCTGTTGATTTGCCTGCTCCATTCGGACCGACAATCACCACGATTTCCTGCTCGGTCACCTGCATATCGACGCCTTGCAGGATGTCTGCATCGCCATAGCCACCACGAACGCCTGTCATGGTGAGGATTGGTTTACCGGAGTACTTTTGCGGCTCGGTTTTCTTGGACATTGGTTGCTCTGCAATAGCTTGAGACGTCATCAAAGTGCTGCCTCCCCCACAGTTTCACCCAGATAGGCTTCAAGCACGCGTGCATCGGAACGGACAGTCTGGAAATCACCTTCAATCAGAACCGAGCCTTCCGCCATGCAGATGACCGGATCACACAGCTTTTCGATCATCTCCATATCGTGCTCGATCAAGATGAAGGTGTATCCGCGTTCCTGATTGAGGATCTCTATCTTGTCTTCCAAACGGCGCAGCAATGTTCTGTTGACGCCGGCGGCGGGCTCATCCAGCAGCACGAGCTTCGCGTCGGTCATCATGGTACGGCCAAGCTCCAGGAGCTTTTTCTGTCCGCCTGACAGATTACCTGCGCGCTCATTTGTAAGGTGGGTCAGTTCCAGAAACTTCAGTGTCTCCAAAGCTTTCTGGCGCACTTCCTCTTCTTGCTTTTTCACGCTGCCATAACTGAGCCAGTTCTGGAATAAACTTTCGCCCTTTTGCGCGGGTGGAACCAGCATCAGGTTTTCAAGAGCTGACAGATGATGAAATTCATGCGGAATCTGGAAAGTGCGCACCAAGCCTTTATGAAACAACTGGTCAGAGCTGAGACCGGTTACGTCTTCTCCCAAAAAACGAATTTTTCCAGCAGTTGGCTGCAAGGCACCTGCAATAAGATTGAACGTTGTGGTTTTGCCAGCTCCATTTGGACCAACTAAACCTGTGATTGTGCCCTCTTGAACCGAAAACGAGCAATTACTGACGGCTCTAAACCCGCCGAATTGCTTCGACAGCTGTTCGATTTCCAGCATTATTATCCCCCCAGACTACAAAGAACTGGCGTTTTATTGTTGTCAAGCTTCTACCTAATGCCTCCAGCAGCATATTATTTCAAGGCAGAATTCCGCGGTTTTTGTAGCCCAAACACTCCATTATTGTGGTTCCATCCGGATAAACTGAGTGAAATTTTCCAGATTGCCTTCCCAAGCAACCTTCCCATAAGTTGCAAGAAAATAACTTCGACTGCGCATATATTGCCTGATATATATAGATATTTCCACTTAGATGCAAAATTTTGTCAAATTTTGGAATAAATTAATTTCCCAAATCAGATCATTTTTGGAGCAATCTTACAAATCGCTTCGTACCTGCCAAAGTTCTGGAAACAGCACAGTATCCAACATTTTTTTCAGATACGGCGCTCCAGAGGTGCCTCCGGTCCCCATTTTGTTTCCAATAATACGCTCTACGGTTGTGAGATGGTTGAATCGCCAGCGCCGAAAAAAGTCCTCAAAGTCGATTAGCTTCTCTGCGAGGTCGTAGAAATGCCAATTATCGCGCGGATTGCGATATATTATTTCCCAAGCCTTCTGAACGGACGCATCGGTTGCGTAAGGTTTCGTAACGTCTCGATTGAGCACATCTGCGGAGATTTCGAAGCCAGCGCGAGCTAAAGAGCGTACCATCTGATCATAGATGCTGGGTGCCTCGTAGATCTGGTGCAGCCATTTGGAAATCTCTGGCATG
Organism: uncultured Pseudovibrio sp.; assembly: GCA_947494035.1. Classification (GTDB taxonomy): domain Bacteria; phylum Pseudomonadota; class Alphaproteobacteria; order Rhizobiales; family Stappiaceae; genus Pseudovibrio. The sequence continues at coordinate 18,395 of CANLTN010000032.1, forward strand.
TGCTCATGCGGCTTCATCAAGGCCGGGTTCTTGTTGCCGACCACAAATTCAATGGCACGGTACTGGTAGCTCTGGAAGCCCGACGACTTGCCGAGGCTATCGCGGAAGGTGGTGTAATCGCTTGGCGTCATAGTCCGCAGGATATCCCAAGCGCTATTGAGCTGAGCAAAGATCTTGTTGACGCGAGCCATAAGCTTGGACACCTGTGCAAACTCATCTTGCGCCAGAGAGCTACAGGCCTCTGACATTTCTCTGATTGCCAGCTTCATCCAAAGTTCTGCCGTCTGGTGCTGGATGATGAACAGAAGTTCATCATGAGCGTCGGTCAACGGCGCTTGCGCCCCGAGGATGTCAGCCAGGCGGAGATAATCACTATAGGACATATTTTCTTTGAAAGAGAGTTCAGCCCCGTGGTGCTCCAGTTCGGTATTCGTGCTGTCAGCCATATCTATGTCACCTTGCTTTTTTGACGGTATTCCGGCTTGTCCCAGAGATCACCCGCAATAACTTCTTCAAGAATTTCAGCGGCCCTAAGAACCTGTGCAAAGGAGAGGTAAAGCGGCGCGAACCCGAAGCGGATGATATCTGGTGCACGGAAGTCGCCGATCACGCCGCGATCAATGAGCGCTTGCATGACGGCGTAGCCCTGCTCGTGCCGGAATGAAACCTGAGAGCCACGTTTCATCGGATCGGTTGGTGAGACAAGTTCCAGATTCGGACAACGGCGCTTTACCTCAGAAATGAAAAGTTCGCTTAGTCCGATGGATTTGGCCTGCAGTGCCTCAAGATTTGTTTGGTCAAACACATCCAAAGATGCATCCAACGCTGTCATGGCGAGCACTTGGGGCGTGCCGACACGCATCTGGTCGGTTTTTGCAGAGGGCGTATATCCCAGATCGAAGGCAAACGGCGCATCATGCCCCATCCAACCGGTCAGCGGGTTGCCCGAAGCGTCTTGATGTTGCGGTGCTACGTAAACAAACGCTGGCGCACCGGGACCGCCATTAAGATATTTATAAGAGCAGCCAACTGCGAAGTCCGCTTTGGCATCCTTTAAGTGGACAGGGAATGCACCAGCAGAGTGGCACAGGTCCCACATAGCCAGCGCCCCAACAGAATGGGCTTTTTCTGTCAGCGCCTTCATGTCGTGTTTGCGGCCTGTCCGGTAGTCCACCTCCGTCAGCATCATCACCGCAACGGTTTCATCCAATGCGGTTTCCACCTCTTCAGGGGCAACCAGACGCAGTTCAATATCACCGCCTGTCAACTCCTTTAGGCCCTGAGCCATGTAGAGGTCAGTTGGGAAGTTTCCGGTGTCGGAGAGAATAACCCGCCGCCCCGGCCGAAGCTTGATGGCGGTGGCGAGTACCTTGAATACGTTCAGAGATGTGCTGTCTGCGCAAATCAACGTGCCTTCATCTGCTCCAACCAGCTTTGCAATCCGGTTTCCAACAGTGCTCGGCAGATCAATCCAGTTGTGGCAGTTCCACCCCTTGATGAGGCTCTTGCCCCATTGCTCTTCAACAGCGTTTGTCAGAACCGCAGACACGTTTTTGGGTAGTGCGCCAAGTGAATTTCCGTCCAGATAGATAATCTCGTCGGGAATTGAGAAGAGCTGCCGCAGATGTGTGAGCTGATCAGCTTCATCCCGTTGCTCAACGCTGACTGTATCCAGTGCCACTATCAGATCCCCTATTATATTCTTTTCACGTTTGGATTACTTTCGAATGAGAACCCGGCCGCGAACTCAGTTTTTAATATTTCAAGTTTAAAGTATTTTTAGCAACAGTCTTGCTCTGAAGTCTAGGCAAAAAGTATTATCTGGAAAATTCGCGAGGAATTTGGCTCAAAGGGCTGTTTGAATATAGCGATATTTTGCAATAGCACTGACAAGAATATGTCGTACACTTGATCAGAGGGGCAGATCCAACCTCCACTAAGCAAAGGGAAAATCTGAAAATGGCCAATGACAGCTTCAAACAAGACTGTAGCACGGCCTTATCAATGTAAGGAAGATACCCATGAAGAGCGCTGCAAGAAAGATAGAGGCGCAAACCTGGTCAGAACCAAAACGCCAGTTTGCCGCGCTGCCTTTCAAAAAGAAGAAAAAAGGCAAGCTGCAAATTCTTCTTATAACCTCCCGTGAAACCAAACGCTGGGTTCTGCCAAAAGGTTGGCCCATGAAGGATCTCAGCGGTGCGCAAGCTGCGGAACAGGAAGCCTATGAAGAAGCCGGGATTCAAGGTGAGCTCTCGGAGCAATCTGCCGGTAGCTACCATTACCCCAAGCTTAGGGTCACCAAAGATCCAATCTTATGCCAGGTCAAAGTTTTTCCGTTGGAAGTGACTGAGATGCTTGATGACTGGCCCGAGAAAGCGGAACGCACACGAAAGTGGTTTTCCGTAAGCGATGCCGTTCATGCTGTCGATGAGCCCGAATTGAAGGCACTGCTTGCGAACTGGGCGCCAGAGCAAAGCTAGAATACCTGCTTTTCGGGCTAGATGCGTTCTGCCTTAAAGCGACGTTCCAACCAACGGACGCCTTGAGACACGATCAGGATCAGCACCAGATACTCCAGCACAAGAACGCTGTAGATCTCGAGTGGGCGGTATTCCGTCACGACCAACTCGTTTGCGCGTCTGGTCAGATCCTGTAAGCCAATCACAGAAACCAAACTTGACATTTTCAGCATATAAACCAGCTGGTTACCCAATGGCGGCAGCATGCGTCGGACGGCTTGCGGGAGGATGATAAAGCGCAAGCGCTGGAAGTAACTCAGCCCAAGCGAACGGCCAGCTTCGGTCTGCCCTTTATCTACCGACTGAATACCTGCCCTGAAAATCTCGGCCTGAAAGGCGCTATCCGACAAGGCGAGAGCTAGAACACCGGCCCAAAACACATCAATTGAGATACTCGCAACAACCGGAAGACCGTAGTAGACCCAGAAGATCAACACCAGACTGGGCACAGAGCGCACCACTTCAACGTAGGTTCTGTTGAAAGCACGGCCATACTTATTCTCGGAGAGACCCGGCAGAGCAACAAACAGACCAACCACCATGGAAATCACAATTGCCGTTAGCGAAACACTGAGCGTTTCTTGCAGGCCTGCGATCATGAAGCCGAGGTTCACTCTTCCGTTTTCAGTGGCCGGAGAGACAACATACCAGCCCCACTGACCTCCTGAACAACCTGCTAAAACCAACGCCAATGCGGCGAGCACTGCAGCATTTCGGAATTTCAAGGTATCTACCTTCCAATTATCATCAGGCTTCCAACTGGAGCGAAGCGCGCAAACAGCTTATGTATCTACCATAAACTAGATAGATTATTGGGCACAGAACCTAGTGGGTCGCGCGCGCTTATACAAATCTTATAGAAACTTACCGCACACATTTAGTTGAAATCTGTTTTCTTAAAAAAACGATATTGTAGTTGCCGCTAAAATGACTAGGTTTGCACTGGCCACAATCAAACTACGTTTCAAGGAGCATTCACGAAAATGCTACGCTCATTTCTTACTATAATTTTTGCCGTGAGCACGTTGTTCTCCGGCTCTGCATTTGCGCAATCTGCGCTCAACGAAGTTCTGGATTCCGGCGAGCTGAAAGTCGGTACAACCGGCGACTGGAACCCGATGTCTGTTCGCGACCCTGCCAGCAATGGATATAAGGGTTATGACATCGACATCATGAACGAACTTGCAACTGATCTTGGTGTGGAGCTCACCTTTGTTCCAACCGACTGGAAGACACTGGTGAATGGCATTGTTGCAGACAAATACCACTTGACTGGTTCTGCCTCCATCTCCCCAAGTCGCATGAAAGTGGCTGGTTATTCCGATACGTACATCTCTGCGGAGATCCTACCGTTCACCACCAGTGACAAAGTTGGGAAGTTCGACAGTTGGGAAAGCATCAACCAGCAAGATGTGACTGTGGCAACCACGCTCGGCACTACTTTTGAGGCGTTGAGTAAAGAATGGTTCCCAAACGCGACTATCAGGGTTGTTGAGGCCCCAGCGCGTGGATTTCAAGATGTGCTTTCAGGTCGTGCTGATGTCTTCATTACGTCCAACATTGAGGGCGCAACGCTGAAAGAGAAGTTTAACCAGATTGTGAATGTTCCGGTTACTGAGAGCAGAGAGCCAACCCCGATCGCAATGCTAATGCCGCAGGATGATCAGGTTTGGATCAACTACGTCAACAACTGGATCAAAATCAAAAAGATGGATGGTTTCCTTGACGCGACAGCCCGTAAATGGGGTCTGGCGCAGTAAAAACTGCTCATAAATAGCAAAAAGGCGCTGCATCTTGCAGCGCCTTTTTTTGTGCTTCCCAAAGGGCTTATGCATCCAACTGGATGAATTTACCCACCCAGTCTTGCATGGCCTTGCGGTTCATATCGATCGACGTTGCCGCGTGAGACAGGGACTGCATTGCCTGCCACCAGCGCTGACACTTTGGTTTGAGCTGAAGTTCACCACCAAACAATGCGGCAAGCTGCTGTGCCTGCGAAAATGTGGTGGCATAGGCGCATTCGGCCAAGGTGACATACGGCCCAACCGCATAAGGCTCTGCTTCAATCACATCTTCCAGTCGCTCAAACGCAGCAATCATATCATCAATCAGCTGCTTGTAGACTTCATCTTTTGGGGACTTGCCAGCCTTGATCGAGGCATAAAATGCACGAACGGACGGTTCAATACGCGTATCGTGCAGGCCCATCAGCGCTCTGACCTTGGCACGTTCAGCGGGTTTCTCTGGCAGCAAGGCTGGAGATGGTTCGGTTTCCTCGAGATATTCGAGGATCGCATTTGAGTCAGACAGAGCCGCTTCACCATCTTGCAAGCCCGGAATGGACCCAGCTGGAATAATTCTTTTGTAGGCGGTAGATCCATATCCATCAGGAGGAGGTACTTCAGCGTAATCCAAGCTTTTCATGTCCAGCGCAATTCGAACTTTCGCGCAGAAGACGGATTCTGGATAGGCAAAAAACTGTATCATTGGATCACCGGATTGTGCATAGCAACGATGCCGTTTCGCCCACATGCTTGGGCACATGTGGTATGAAAGAGCACCTAGGAGGAGGAGGCAACACAATTTGTGCTGCACTGCAAACTTGGGCTTTTCTAACAGCCTAAGACTGATTGTGCCACTCCAACCTTTGGGTACGCTGAACCTCGTTGGAGATCTATTCGCCGCCGCAGACATAATTACTCAGCATTTTAGAGCTGTTTGGCACTGTCCAAATTCACCTTGAAGATCATCAGATCATCACGCCGCTCAACCTCACCTTCCAGCGAAATTAGCAGGGCGACCCAATCTTCCACCTCAGATGATAAGGGTTCACCATCCTGATCAGCTAGCAGAAAGAACTCGCTGCCCATCAAGGGTGTGGTTGTAACAAAAACCGGTGGTATTCCACCGATGATACAAAGATTGGCGCAGGCCTTATGTGCTAATCCAACACCGGGTCGCATGGCTCCGGTGTAGCATTTGCCGTCGCAGATCTCGCCGGTTAAGCGCCATTTTCCCAGATGCTCTGCAGGAGCTGGTGTAAAGTTTGAGACAGGATTTTCAGCGGCACGGAGAGATACCTCACCGCCCACTTGCAGCATGTCCAAATCCCCGCGTTTAAGCAGGATACCGCCTGCATCAACGGCCTGACCATCCAACGGACCTGCAAGTTGCTGCATGCCACGTTTGCCGATGCCGGAAATTAGCATAGCGTGCGGCTGGTCCCGTCCATCTTCGCCCGCAGGCAGTCTGAGAAGCGGATAAGGCTTGGCATCAACATAGCCGGTGAACGTCTGGTATCCCGCTCCCCAGGCAAAGCGCGCGTCGCCGGGATCCGGCACAGATGCACCGACACCCAAGGCCACACCGACAGCAGCACCAACCAACACAGCAGAGATAAAAAAAAGGAACCCTTGCAGGGCCTTCGGCGGCTTTTTAGCCCACCCAATGAAGAAAGGGTCAGACTTCTTTTTCGCCATTAGCTTCCCTCCGCCAGTATGGGAGCAACAACAGGCTCAACGTACGTACCCGGAGGCAGAGCTTCGATTTTCAGCCACAGACGGCCATTTTGCAATTTCAGCCGGTAGGTAGAAATCTTCTCTGTGAACGGCGGTGGGGATCTCCCGTCTTCCACCCGATATTGGTAACCGTGCCAAGGACAGGTTACACAGCCATAAACGATCTTCCCCTCTCCCAGCGGGCCATTCTGATGGGCACAGACATTTGAAATGGCAGAAAGCTTCTTGCCGTTTCTAAAGATTGCAACGCGTTCATCGTCCGTGATGGCAATGATCCGCGCGCGCTTGTCAGGGACATCAGCTGGATCCCCTGCATCCATCCATGCGCCGGTGTCATCTATTGTATTTTCTTGCGTATCAAACAGATGCTCTTTTCTTGCGGCGAGTAAATGCAATGAGGCCACGAGCGTGACCGAAGCACCAACCGCGGTGGTCATAAATGGACCTGCAGCGCTTTGCAGAGCGCCGAGAGCGACGTGGGCGACGATTAGAGCATAGGCAAGATAGACCCCCATATGGAGGAACTTCCAGAGGGGGGGCTTCAAGAAATGGAGCCAAAAATCATGACTAGTGACTGCAAGCACCGTCAAGATCATAAGCGCAAGGACGCCAAGGATCTCAAAGGGGAAGCCCAGAAAACGGTCAAAGCTGGTGTTCACGATGAAGACTGATACATAGCGGTTGATTGGTGAGAACGCATTGTACCAGCCAAGGATGTTGTCAACGTGGAAGTAGGCGAGCACGCAGGTGATTACGCCAAGGTGTCGGCGGTTATAGAGCAGTGGCAAGAAGCGCTTGTCCAGTCGGGCCATTGGTCCGATACACAAAATGAAGGTCAGCAAAAAGAAGACAGAGGTACCGAATGCTTGCGCTTTGTAAATATCCCAATCGATCGGCATTGTGACTGTTTGGAACTGCGGCGCCACATAGAGATAGATGCCAAGATATGCTCCAACCGTTGCCAGCACGACAGCATCATAGGCAAGTTTGGTGCGGTTCCAGATTACCGGCACATATTTAACACTCACTGGTTTGCCTCCAGAGCCGACTTTGCCGTGTCATCAAGGGGAACGGGCGGCTGCTCATGCGTTCCCGTGGGTCGCATCATCAGCGCCAAGCCCAGGACAATTGGAATGAGAAAAGCCAAAACAAGCCATATGGAGCGATGAGTTTTTCGGAAGGCCCGCTGCATTATTCTTTGCCCTCTTGCTCTTTGTCTAACTGTTCTTCTTCCTGATCAAGCAGAGCTTTTTCTCCTGATCGTTCCAAAACAACCCAACGGACAATCACAATTGGCCAGAGCAGAATGAGCCCCGGGAGAATCTGCAAGCGGAAAAGATATGCCTTGCGCGCAGCACGTTCCACGCGCCCTAGCCCAACGGTGATAAACACCACAGCAACGATAAAACCAATCACGCAGTAAATTTGTGCAATCAAGATAATAATTTCAGCAACAACCATTTATACGACCTACTGATTTCCTACTGTTCAAGGCAGTCAGATTTACTCATTCGGGTCGTGCCCAGCCCAGCTGATACTGGCGAGCTCCGACATTTCCTTCTTCCAACTGGTGATGTCATTGAGAGAGAAATCCGAGATATGTGCATGCCCACATGCCCGGGCCATCACCTTCATCAGCTCTACAGACGCCGTGAAAAACTTCTCCAGACGCTTTGCTGATTTTTCGACCTCCAGACGCGCAACAAGGTGGTCCTTCTGCGTTGCTATGCCGACAGGACAGTTGTTCGTGTGACATGCGCGCATGGCAATGCAGCCTATGGCCTGCATAGGCGCGTTTGCCAAAGCGATTGCATCTGCCCCTAGTGCCATTGCTTTGACGAAGTCTTCGGGCTTGCGCAGGCCGCCCGTGATGACAAGCGTAACATCCCGTCCTCCACTACGGTCCAGATGACGACGGGCACGGGCCAGTGCCGGGATGGTTGGGACAGAGATGTTATCCCTAAACACCAACGGGGATGCACCTGTTCCGCCACCTCGTCCGTCAAGGATGATGTAGTCCACTCCCACCTCCAGCGCGGCGTCGATATCCTTCTCGATATGCTGTGCTGACAGTTTGAAGCCAATCGGGATTCCCCCGGTTTTATCGCGTACTTTGTCAGCAAACTCGCGAAAGTCTGCTGGCTTCATCCATTCGGGGAATCTAGCCGGAGAGATTGCGCCTTCACCTGCTTTGAGGCCCCTCACCCCTGCAATTTTTTCGGTTACTTTCGCAGCTGGAAGGTGTCCGCCAGTTCCAGTTTTTGCCGCTTGGCCACCTTTGAAATGAAAAGCCTGAACCCTTTCAAGCTGCTCCCATGAAAAACCAAAGCGGGCGGAGGCTAATTCATAAAAGTATCTGGTATTCTCAGCCTGCTCTTCGGGCAGCATCCCCCCCTCACCGGAACAAATTCCAGTCCCGACACTTTCTGCCCCACGTGCAAGAGCGATCTTGGCTCGCTCTGAGAGAGCGCCAAAGCTCATGTCCGAGACAAAGAGAGGGATTTTCAAGTGAAGTGGTTTTTGTGCCTTTGGGCCGATTATAACATCAGTACCAACAGGTTCTTCATCCAAGCGCGGGGGCCTGTGCAGCTGTGCTGTCAGGATCTGGATGTCTTCCCACTGGGGTAACTCCGTCGTGGGCACCCCCATGGCCTCAATTGCACCGTGATGGCCGGTACCCTTCAAGCCCGAGCGCGCATACGTCTGAATCAGCTTGTTATGTGGCTCGTCTTCGGTGCCGTGAAAGTCTGCGTATTGGCCCAGATAGGCTTTGCGGAAGTAGGGCTGCGGATTGTCTTTGCCCCAAGAAATCACTTCATCTTCATCGACATAGACGGCCCCATCCTCGACGAAGTGGGTGAATTTTTGCAGGCATTCTTTGTTGTCGTAGGCACTGACACCCGAGTTCAGCCGATAATCCCATTGGTGCAGCCCGCAAATCAGATTGCGGCCTCTGACAAACCCGTCGGATAAGAGCGCACCGCGATGGAGACAGCGTCCGTACAGTACGGAAATCTCATCATCAAACCTGACAACAACAAGGTCGACCTCACCAACAAGTGCATAAGCAGGCTTACGATCTTCAAGTTCATCGAATGCAGCAACTTGCACCTTACGCATTAAGCGGCTTCCTTATGCTTTGCAGCCCAGAGGCTGTTTGAGGTCATTTCCAAAAGTCAGATCGCCAAGCTATCTTATGCACTTAACCGGAACTCTTCAGTTCAGTGCATGTGCGAGAGACAGCTCCGAAACACCCCAAAAGGGATGTCGAAACTCCCAGAGCCCATTCCTGTCACGGGTAAAATGAATATCGCTGTGTTGCAGCCTCTCACCCGGATTACGCAGTCAGTGTCCTGAAACGACCAGTAATGACGGGATAGTAACGTTTAAATCACGCAGCGTCAGTCTATCAAAATGCACAGTGAGAAACACAAGGGGCACAGAAGAGACCGTTGGAAAATACATGGTGCATTCTGCGGGGAACAAAGAATGGGAGGACAAGGATTTCTGCGAGCAATTAATGTTTGAACCTGAGCATCTCCATGCTTACTCTTGCGGCAAATCCTTCGTATCTATGAGAGATATCTATGAAAATTGCAGCTGTTACCATCTCCGACCGCGCCAGCGATGGGACTTACGAAGACAAAAGCGGCCCAGCTATTCTTGCATACCTTGAGAAAGCGGTGACGAGCCCGTGGGAGCCAGTCCATAAGATCATTCCAGATGGAATTGAGAGTGTAAGCAGCACTTTAAAAAAACTGGCGGATGAAGACGGTGTTGATCTGATCCTCACCACAGGCGGAACCGGTCCCTCCCCTCGCGATCTTACGCCGGAAGCGATGGAACTGGTTATGGAGAAGGAGCTTCGCGGTTTCGGTGAGTTGATGCGTCAGCTGTCCTTGAAAGAGGTCCCAACTGCAATTCTTTCACGCCAGACCGCCGGCATTCGCGGCAAGAGCCTCATCATCAATCTGCCGGGCAAACCTGCCAGTATCAAGACCTGCCTTGATGCCGTGTTTCAGGCGGTTCCGTATTGTCTGGACCTGATTGGTGCAGGGCGCATCGAGACAGACCCAGATGTGATTGTGGCCTTCCGTCCGAAGGCAAAATAATCACCTCAGCTTGGCGTCCAAGTGGAAAAGAGTTCCTGAGCTTCTTGTCGGCCTTTGGCAGGTCTTGGATCATCAATCTTGCCAAGCGATATAAAGCAAAGGAACTCTTCATTTTCAGAAAGACCCAAACCTTTATGGAAGCTCGCGGCGCGTGCACTTTCGCCGCTTGTGATCCTTGAGGCATACCCGAGCGCGTGCGCCACGAGCACCATGTTCTGCAGAGCAGTACCTGCGGAGATCATCTGTTCGTATTTTGGAATGCTGGTCTCTTCCGAGCCGTGAAAGCATCCGATCAGCACCAAGAGTACTGGCCCTCTTTGCGCCTTTTCTCTTGCGCGGGCGAGTGCCACTTCAGTTGGAGCTTCCTGCCTTTCCTTAACAGCTTGCGCAAAGAGTTCACCCAAAGCATCCCGCGCGTTCGCTGGAATCTCAAGGATGCGGAACGGATGCAGTCGGCCATGATCAGGTGCCGCTGCAGCGGCTTCCACGATCAGCTTCAGCTCCTCGGCATTTGGACCGGGTGCTTCCATGCGCTTTAGGGGCGCTGATGTGCGGGAAGAAATTAGATCGACCAGTTGTTGAGCGTTCATGATGACGCCTCTCGCCTTTAACCATTTATAAAACCGAAGAAATCCGCTCTCATATTACCCTGAAGATCTTTGCACCGACAAGGAAATATGCGTTTCGCCGGAGCCTCAGAAAAGCCAGTCCGTGGTTGAGGTAACTGGACAAGCCCGGATTTTACCCTAAGGTAATCTGATATTTCTCGGTCGGTGACTGCAAACATATTGGACGCATATTATGGGCATTTCATATTTAAAGGTTGGTTTAGGGGCCATTGTTGTGATCGCTGCTGTGGGCTATGGCGCTATTCGCACCGGTTATGTTGCCAAGTATGTCGACAACAGCCGAAATGTGGTTGTTGAGCACGAACCATATTCCATCAGTACTGATGCGCAGGCAATGCACGACAGGCTTCGGGTTGCAGACCTGCATAATGATGTTTTGCTCTGGGGCCGGAACATTTCGCAGGAATCCTCAATTGGTCACTCTGACCTTCCGCGCTTTAACAAAGGCAATGTTGGTGTGCAGATCTTCACCAGTGTCACCAAATCTCCGCGTGGACAGAACTACGAGAAGAACTCCTCAGAGGCCTCTGACAACATAACACTGCTTGGTCGGGTGCAGAGCTGGCCCTCGAAGGCACTCAATAAGCTCTCAGAACGGGCTCTGTTGCAGGCGCAGCGTCTTTATGACCTGGAGAAGAAGCATCCGGAGCAGATCAAGGTGGTTCACACTCAGGAGGAGCTGCAAGCTGTTCTGGACGCACGGGCCGGAGGTTCAAAGATAATTGCCGGTATTCTTGGCACTGAAGGTGGTCATGCGCTGGATGGGGACATCAACAATGTTGACCGCCTCTACGACGGTGGGTTGCGCATGATGGGTCTACAGCATTTCTTTGATAATAAGCTTGGCGGCTCTCTTCACGGCCAATCCAAGGCTGGCCTGACTGATTTCGGGAAGCAGGTTGTGCAGCTGATGGAGCAGAAGGAGATGATTGTCGACGTGGCGCACTCCTCTCCTGCAGTGATTGAAGATGTACTGGCGATGGCAACCAGGCCGATTGTTGTTTCCCATACGGGCTTGAAAGGTATCTGCGACACGCCGCGCAACCTCACGGATGAACAGGTCAGGGCCATTTCCGCAAAAGGCGGGCTGATCGGGGTCGGGTTCTGGGACGCAGCTGCCTGCGATATCAGCCCTAAAGGTGTTGCCGACTCCATTGAGTATGCTGTTTCGATTGCGGGAATTGATAATGTTGCACTGGGGTCTGACTTTGATGGCTCGGTAACTACCGCGTTTGACACCTCAGAATATGCTGTTCTAACGCAGGAGCTTTTGAAGAAGGGCTTTACTGAAGATCAGATTGCGGCTGTGATGGGGGAAAATATCATCAGGTTTCTACGGGAAAACCTTCCACAGGGAGAAAGCGCAGAAGAGAACCTTGCTTCAAGCAATTGAATGCTTTGAAGGTTTGCTTCACGCGGTTCGGCAGCGAAGTGAAGCGATAATTATTTGGGGGGAATGGTGCACCGGGGAGGATTCGAACCCCCGACCCCCAGATTCGTAGTCTGGTGCTCTATCCAGCTGAGCTACCGGT
>CANLTN010000033.1:0-29147 GCA_947494035.1 uncultured Pseudovibrio sp.
TGTCAATGAGCGGAGACTTGCGCCTCAATATCCAGACCTACAAAGCTCTCTAAAACCCCGTAAATCCTTCTGTTTGTCTGCCTCCAGTCCGGTGCCTCAGTGGCCCGCCCCGGTGGCGTGAAGCGGGTTATAGGGATACCGACCCAACCCGTCAACACGCAAATTCCAAAAATTCAAAACAATCTGCGAAAAACTAAAAGGCAAACAAATCAACCAGTTCATATATCAACCAACCAACACCAACTAACCACCCCAAAACCGCAGAAACAAGCCGATCACAAAACAAATCAGCCCCAATAATTAACAAATCCAGAATTTGCACAGACACTGGGAAAACTCGAAAACTTATACAAACCACACCCGCAATGGAGCCAATCCGTGAAAGACGGGGCAAATCCCGCAACGTGATACTTCAGAGGACCGTTGATCGACCTCCAAAACCCACTTGAACCGGTTTGCGCTGCTTTGCGTCGGTTTGCGTTCTTTAGCCCCACAATGCGCAATCTTGCGTTGCTATGAGAGGAAGTATTGAGAACGGACCTACTTTCAGTAAGTCGCCCCACCTTCCGGTAGCCTCACATTATTCCCCTCACCAGCGAACCAAAGCGGAGCTGCTCAAGACCGCCGCATTCCCAACTTATCAAAACTTATCATCACACACCGCAAATCTATCCCCGCGCCCAACACAAGAACAAAACCTACCTCAAGCCCTCAAATCAGGCCAGGCCCAAATCACCGACAAAAAACCAAAACCAAGTCAGCGCCAGCAAAAACTCAAGGAGAACATTACGGGAATGGACCACGATCAAAACACGCCCCAATATCCAACCACAGCCAAACATCACAACATCGGTCCAAAACCGCGCTCTTTGACAATCGAATATTGAAAACGAAGGCCCTCTCACGCACGGAACCAGAGGAAGGAGGAATGTTGGAGAATAGGTACGTGAAGAATATAGGGTCTATCTTTTCAAGCAACCTGAAGCCGGCGGTAAAGACTGCCCAACTCATGCTATGAAAAGGTCACATCAAACCGGAAAGAGCCATTCGCAAGCGGCGTCGCATCCGCTTTCACAACATCAGCCTCACCAGCCATGACTTGTGTCGCCAGCAGGACAAAGAAAACACCGGAAATCAAAGCACGCATCAAACCCTCCTTTTACAATCAGAGTAAGGCTAACGCCCTCTTCTCTCCCCACAAGCCCAAAAACATCAATATCTCTTGAGCAAGGCCCCATTCAATCATGAATATGGATGGCGGATTTCGGCACAAGGAAGAAGACAGCCAGATTCGCAATCCCATAAAGAAACACCTTCTCCGCATTGCCCGTTGAAAAGCCGCCGCCAATAAAGGAGGCCGACATAGTGGCGAAGATAACGAGCGGGCCAAACTCCCGCCCCGCCGTCGCATAATCCTTCAGCCCCCGCTGTTTACGACCAGCCCACAACCCCACCACAAGAATGCCAGCCAGATAGCCACCAACGATAATCATATCGATCATCAGCAAGGGGTCCTTTTAGCCGACACAAGAGGATAGACGCGCCATACCTCCATCAGGGACCCGTTACGTTAAGGTAATCTGAATATGGAGTTATCTGCGATGGGGACTACTGATATTTGGGGGAGCGAAAAGAAGACCAAACCGACCTCACAGCCCGACCCAGACAAGCCCGCCATATGCAGTGACGCCAACACACATTGTTAAAATTACATGGTTGGCAAAGTAGGCTGTAAGCAGAGCAGCGGCAGCGGCGAGCCAAACTCCAATGGGTTGGCCAGCAAGCGAGGACGCCACCAGTGACACGATGATAAGACCCGGCAGTTCATCCAGCACCCATGAGAACCGAGAGGTTCGGATCGTGTCTCCGGCAAACAGCCCAAGCGCTCTGATAGAGAACGCCGTAACAGCGAGAACAATGATCAACATCCAATAGGAGAAGCTCATAGGGCAACCCTTCTTCTGGTTCTGATCATGTACGCAGCAATCAGCCCGCACGCGGTCCCTGCAATGATGGCGTAAGCTTTGGGAACACCCAGGGTGACAGCGTAGGTCGTGATTGCGAAACTGACAGCCCATGGGAGAACGTTCGCCGCCCCGCGCCAAAGGCCTCTCGCCATAGCAATAAAGGCTGCAGTGAAAGCGAAACCCAACCCGAACTGCTCAAGATTTGGCAGGCTTGCACCCACAAGTGCGCCCAGTGCAGTCGAACAGGTCCAGACCGAAATCATCACCAGTCCTGAACCAATCAGAAACGCAGCCCCGATTTCTGGGTTTTTCGCCCGTTCTGCCATTGTGAGCGCCCAGTTCTCATCACCAGTAATGTGAATGACCAGCAGCTTCATGCGAAAGGAAAGACCGCTTAAAACCTCGGAGAGCGAAGCGACAATACCAATGTAGCGCAGGTTCAGGGCAGCTCCGGCAAGGGCAGCCCCAATCACGGCTGACGTCCCAGCAAACTGCTCAACAGCAACAATCTGGGATGAACCGGCATGGACAGCCCCGCTCATCAGAGCAATGCCCCACCATGGAAAACCAACTTGTGCGGCCAATAAGCCAAATGCAAAGCCATAAACAGCTGCACCGGCTGCGAGTGGAAGAATTGTTAAAGCACCATGTTTCATGGCGATCACCTTAACGACGTTATATGATAGACTACACCAATAAATTGAAGTTATACTGATCGTATAAAATCAAAAAATTACAATAATTTGGGAAAATAAATCATGGATCAGTCGGATCGCAAACTACTGGCCGTTCTGCAGTCCAATGCACGCACATCAATACAGGACTTGGCTGATCATATCGGCGCGTCCACTGCATCTGTGCAAAGACGACTAAAGGCCCTGCGTGAGTCCGGTGTCATTCAAAAAGAAGTTGCCGTGCTGGATCAAGCCAAGCTCGGCTTCGGTATTACCGCTGTGGTCTCCGTTGAACTGGAGCGCGATCGGCTTGACCAGATCGACGCCTTCAAGCGCAAAGCACGGCAAGATCGGCAAATCACGAACTTCTACTGCATTGCCGGAGACGCGGATTTTGTAATGATCGTGGTCGCAAAGGATATGAAAGACTACGAAGCCTTCACCCACCGGTTCTTTTTCTCAGACACCAACGTGAGAAAATTCCGCACATCCATTGTGGTATCCGCCGAGAAAGCGACCCTCGAACTTCCCATATGAGTGCAGCAAGAGACCGCCGGAACCTGAGAGCAACAAGCTCCCAAACCCGGCGATCTATCCTCCCACACGATCAGCGACCATCTGCTCCGGGCAAAGCGGCGGCCATCCCATCGCGTCGTGGTCTGAGCATCAAGTGATGCCCTCACTGTAGGAGGCTTTCTCCGGACACAGTTTCACGCCATCGGCAGTCAGCTGGAAACCGGCCATATAGGGGTCGCGCTCATCAAAGAAGATGGTGTTGTAACCGGTTTTGCAGGCCCAGCCTTCAATGGTTGGAATGATCCCTTCATGTCCACCCACACTTGTTGCTTCTTTGACACCGCCAACAAAGATGGAGCCAATGATTGATTCATGGCGCATGGTGTCGCCAACCTTCAACTCACCCTTCGTATATAAATGAGCCAGACGCGCCGATGTACCAGTCCCACATGGGCTACGGTCCAGCGCTTTGTCGCCATAAAACACTGCATTGCGTCGGTCAGCTGCTGGGGAACTCGGCTTTCCCGTCCATTGAATATGGCTGATGCCTTGAATGCGCTCATCCTCTGCGTGGGTCACTTTATACTTATCATTCAGCGCAGCCCGCAAACGAGGACTCCAGTCCAACAGCGCATTGGCACCAACATTCTCAAGACCGGGGAAGTTCTCCTGCTCTTCGACAATGGCGTAAAAGTTGCCGCCATAAGCCACATCAACGCTGATCTCTCCCAGTCCCGGCAGATCAACCGTCAGGCCAGCCTCGGCCAGATAGCTTGGCACGTTCGTCAGGCGGACACTCTCAACATATCCGGCATTTTCCGTGTACTCGGCAACAACCAGCCCGGCGGGCGTATCCAGATACACCTTGCCCGGTTCCCGAGGCTCAATAAGCCCCTCTTCCAGCGCCATCGTAATGGTGCCGATGGTGCCATGCCCGCACATGGGCAGGCAGCCGGAGGTTTCAATAAACAACACCGCCACATCACAGTCCGGACGTGTCGGCGGAAAAAGCATGGCACCGGACATCATGTCATGGCCACGCGGCTCAAACATCAAACCGGTTCTGATCCAGTCATAACGCTGAAGAAAATCCGCCCTCTTCTCCAGCATATCCTTGCCCCGCAAGGCTGGTACACCACCGGCCACCAATCGCACAGGATTGCCACAGGTGTGCCCGTCAACACAGAAAAAACTCTTGGAGACCAAGTCCCCCTCCCCTTATTTCATGGCATCTCAGCCAGCTGCCCCCAGTCTGCCGATAGAGCCCTCTCTCTCCACCGGCAACTCTCGCTAAAACCGTTGTGCGCTATAAACCGCGCAATCTATTTTGGGTGTCTCCCCCTGAACAATGTCATTCACCAACTCAGCCGTAATGGCTGCTTGTGTCAGCCCATGATGACCGTGCCCGAATGCATAGGTCACCCGTTTGCTATATTTCGCAGGCCCGATCACAGGCAGAGTATCCGGCAAAGACGGACGATGACCCATCCAGCGAATACCATTTTCGCGGTTCAGCCCCGGCAACAACTGGGAGGCCTTTTCCGCCATGGCATCTGCCCGCTTCCAATTCGCCTCCAGCTCCAGCCCGCCAAACTCCACAGCACCGCCAACCCGCAGCCCAGATGAAAGCTGCGTCACCGCAAAGCCCTCTCCCGGCACCATCACGGCGTGCTTGAGGGAAATATTTGGCTCCGAAAACGTGGTGTTGTACCCACGCTCCGTTTCCAGCGGCACCTTGTCCCCCAACTGGGCCGCCAGCGTTTTAGACCACGCCCCACAGGCAATCACCGCATGATCGCTAAGGATCTGTTCCCCGCCTTCCAAATGCAGAACAACGACATTCCCTTGCGGCTCAATACGTGAAACCGACTTCCTGAAGATCGTCCCGCCATTGCGCTCGAACGCTTCGGCAAGGCTCAGGCAGAGCGCATGCGGGTCATCAACGGTGATCCAGCCCGGAACCAGCGCCCCGCCAACAATGGCCTGCGAGAAATCAGGTTCCATCTCCCGGATCTGATCCCCACTCATCTCCTCAACGGAAATGCCGTGGTCAAGCTGTTCACGCCAGCCTTTGCGCGCGTCGGCAATCTGGCTTTGCTCGGTAAAGACTTCCAGGCAGCCCTTCAAAAACACATGATGCCGCGTTCCTGAAGCCTGCCACAGCCGTTCCCAGGCAGGAAGCGCAACTTTGTTGATCGCGGCCTTGCCCCGCACAGTGTGTTTCAGTTTATCTGGAAGAGATGCCCGCGAGAACCGCAGCATCCATGGCAAAATCTTGAGTGCGTAAGCCGGACGCACCGAAAGCGGCCCCAGCGGGTCAAGCAACCAGCCCGGGATCTTGCGCCAAATCCCCTTGGAGGCCAAGGGCGCAATCTCGGTCCATGCGATGCCAGCCGCATTCCCACGGCTGGCCATTTCACCCGGACCATTGCGGTCAATCAGAGCAACCTCATAGCCTTCTTGTTGAAGGCGAAGGGCTGTTGCCAATCCAACAACCCCGGCTCCGATTACATGGATGCGTCGCATAGTTCTTTCAGCTCCGGCAGTTCCGGGCGGCATGCAATAGCATCTTCCACCACCTTGATGACGCGCGCGCGCTCTGCACCGGACAATGCCAGACGCGGCGCACGCACACGGTCATTAGACCCGATAGCAACCATCTCTGCCAACTTGATATTTTGGACTAGATTGGTGGACACATCCAGATCGAGCAGAGGGCGGAACCAGCGGTAGATCTCACGGGCTTCCTCATAACGACCTGCTTTCGACAGCTGATAGATCGCAACTGTCTCCCGTGGGAAAGCCACAACAAGGCCGGCAACCCAGCCATCAACGCCCATCATCAGGCTTTCCAGCGCAAGGTTGTCGACGCCGGTCAGAACCTTGAACCGGTCCCCAAAGCGGTTGATCACCTCAGTCGCGCGGCGAATGTCATCGGTGGATTCTTTCATCGCAACAATAAGCGGCTCGTCTGCCAGCTCGGCAAACATATCCAGCGTCACATCAACACCGTACGCAACCGGGTTGTTGTAAACCATCACCGGAATACCGCCACCTGTGGCAACGGCCTTGATGTGCGCCACAGTCTCATGCGGGGCAGAACGGTAAGGAACGCCCGGCAGAACCATCAGGCCATCTGCCCCGGCTGTCGCTGCATCCGCAGCTGCAATAATCGCGCGGCGTGTAGAGCTTTCGCACACAGTCATGATGACGTGCTTGGAACCGCAAACCTTCTTCGCAAGCTTGAGAATCTCGATCTTCTCTTCCGGCTCCAGCGCCATCGCCTCACCAAGAGAGCCGCAAACGATAATGCCATCACAGCCTGCATCCATCTGCAGCTGGAAGCAGCGCTCCATCTCTACAAAATCAAGCTCATCGTTCTCTGTAAATTTGGTTGTGACAGCCGGGTAAACACCAGTCCACATCTTGAAAATCCTCACCTGTGATATATTACAGACAATATGAAGGGCAAACCATCAAAGGTCAATACTGTGATATATCTGAAACCAAATAAATCCACCGAGGCAGTGGAAAAGCAATAAACTCAGCAAGTTAATAACGCTGCGGAAAGTGTGCAACCAGCAGTTAAACACCCTCCGCAGCTAAAATCCATAAAAGTCAGGAAGCTTGCGATCGGGTCCGTGAAACCGCATCATGCCAACCAGAGAGTCGCTTCTCACGCTCCGCTGCATCCATCTGCGGCTCAAACCGGCGATCCAGATTCCAGCGCTCGGAAAACTCGTCCATATCCGGCCACACACCCGCCTTCATACCAGCAAGCCACGCAACGCCCAGCGCAGTGGTCTCCTGAACAACCGGACGATCCACCGGACGGTCAAGAATGTCCGCAAGAAACTGCATGGTCCAGTCAGAGGCAACCATGCCACCATCCACACGCAGCACAGTCTCCCCGTTCAAGGGAGAGTCCATATCCAAAGACTTGGAGCTGATCAGATCCACGGTCTGGTAGCCAACACTTTCCAATGCCGCCCGCGCAATCTCGTTCTGGCCGGTCGAACGGGTCATGCCAAAGATCGCCGCCCGCGCCTCCGGGTCCCAGTAAGGCGCGCCCAGACCAACAAACGCCGGAACCAGATAAACACGGCTTTCAGGATCGGCGTTTTCCGCCATCTCCTGCGTCTGTGCAGCACTGTCGATTATCTTCAGCCCATCCCGCAGCCACTGCACAGCGGCACCGGCAACAAAAATGGAACCTTCAAGCGCGTAGGTCGTCTTGCCATCTAGGCGATAGGCGATAGTAGAAAGCAGTCGGTTCTTGGAATAAACCAGCTCCTCCCCCGTGTTCAGCAGGGCAAAGCAGCCAGTGCCATATGTAGACTTCACCATGCCCTGCTTAAAGCAGGCCTGCCCCATAGTTGCCGCCTGCTGGTCACCAGCCACTCCATAGATTGGCAGTTCCGCACCAAACAGGTCTGCGGTGATGGTGCCGAAGTTATCCGCACAGTCTTTCACCTCGGGCAGCAAGCTCCGCGGAATATTTAAGAGAGACAGCAGCTCCTCATCCCAGCAGTTCTCGGCAATATTATAAAGAAGCGTCCGTGAGGCATTGGTCGCGTCGGTCACGTGAGACGCACCGCCAGTCAAGCGCCAGATCAGCCACGTATCAACCGTACCAAATGCCAGCTCCCCGGCCTCCGCCCGCGCACGCACACCCTCAACATTGTCCAAAATCCACGCAACCTTGGTGCCGGAGAAGTAGGGATCCAGCAGCAGGCCGGTCTTGCGGGTAAACATCGGCTCATGACCCGCTGCTTTCAGCGTGCTGCAAAACGCAGAGGTCCGGCGGTCCTGCCAGACAATGGCGTTATAAACCGGCTCTCCGGTTACGCGGTCCCAGATCAGCGTTGTCTCACGCTGGTTGGTAATCCCAACGCCGATAATCTGTTCAGTAGAAAGACCACTCTGGGTAATCGCCTCCCCGCAGGTCTCCACTGTGGTCAGCCAGAGATCTTCGGGATCGTGCTCTACCCAGCCTTCATGGGGAAAGTGCTGCGCAAACTCACGCTGCCCCACACCCACACTTTCAAAACTGTCATTAAAAACGATCGCCCGCGTTGACGTCGTCCCCTGATCAATGGAGAGCACCCACCCTGTCATCTTTTCCTCCCCTGAAGAGGCATAGCCTCTTCTAAAATTCCAACTGGCGCACGTCATAAGGCGCCTAAAATTAACGGAGCACATACCGCACGATTGCTTGCAATCAGGCAGCACCCCCGCTCAAAAAAATAAGTCAGAGCACATATATATTCAGAGCACGTCACATATATATAATCTGACGCACTTTGAATGATGAACCTAGACTGTCATTTAGCAAAATAAAAAGGTCCTAGCCAACCATTGTGTCGACCGCGCCAGGACACTAACCCACCATGCGGTCCCCATTGGAAGGCCTGGAAAGGTAATGTTCCAGCACACCAACGGCTTTCTCGGTCAGATGCAGCCCAAGCTTTGAGCGCCGCCACAAAATGTCCTCCGCAGAAAGCGCCCACTCCTGCTCAACCAGCCAGTCAACCTCACAGCCATAAAGATCGCCGCCGATATGGACACCAAGATCAGCCGTGGTTTTGGCGGAGCCAAGTATCTTCGTCGCCTCAGACCCGTATAAACGTACCAGGCGCCGCGCATGCGCCTCTTCAAGGAACGGATAAGCAGAGTTCAATGCAGCCACCTTGGGCTCAAACTCTCCCGGCCCAAAGTCCCCACCCGGCAGAACGCTGTCTTTGGTCCACGTGCCAGTCTTCCCCGCTTGCGGCAGATAGGCCTCCAACTTTTCCAAGGCATGTTCAGCCAGACGGCGATAGGTGGTGATCTTGCCTCCAAATACGCTAAGCAATGGCGCCTTGCCCTCGCCCTCATCCATTTCTAAAACGTAATCGCGTGTCGCAGCTCGCGCTTCACTAGCACCATCATCATAAAGCGGACGAACACCAGAATAGGTGCGGACCACCATGTCCGCGGTCACTTCTTTAGAGAAGTACTCACTCACAGCACTGCACAGATACGCCACCTCATCACCCGAGCAAGCCACATCAGCAGGATCACCCTGATAATCAACATCGGTGGTGCCGATCAGGGTAAAGTTCTTCTCATATGGAATTGCAAAAACAATACGGCCATCGCCATTCTGGAAGATAAAGCTGCGGTCATGCGCAAACATCTTCGGCACAATGATGTGGCTGCCCTTCACAAGGCGCACATGTGCCCGACTGTTGAGCCCAATGGCACCTTTCAGAACATTGGAGACCCATGGTCCGGCAGCATTCACCAGCACCTTTGCTCTGATCGTTTCGGTCTTGCCGGTATCGGCATCGCGAACTTCAACATCCCAGCCATTTTCATTGCGGGCGGCGCGCACAACCTCGGTGTTGCGGCGAATATTTGCACCTCGGGCCGCTGCATCACGGGCGGTCAACACCACAAGGCGCGCATCATCAACCCAGCAATCAGAATATTCAAAACCACGCGTGAACAGCGATTTGAGGCCATCATTAAACGGCGCACGGTCCAGACGCACAGTCTTCGTCGCTGGCAGTAACTTGCGGCCACCCAGATGGTCATAGATGAACAGCCCAAGGCGCAGAAACCACGCCGGACGCAAACCTTTATGGTGCGGAAGAATAAAGCGCATTGGCCAGATGATATGCGGCGCCATGTTTAAAAGAACTTCCCGTTCCTTCAAAGCTTCCCGAACAAGACGAAACTCATAGTATTCCAGATAGCGCAGACCACCGTGAACCAGCTTGGTGGAGGCCGAAGAGGTCGCGCTTGCAAAATCAGCCTTCTCCGCCAGAAAAACCGAAAGCCCACGCCCGACAGCATCTCGTGCAATGCCACAGCCGTTGATGCCCCCGCCGATAACAAACAGATCATAGCTCTTACTCATGGTAGGCCCTCAATTCCACGGGTCTCGCCAAGGGAGCCGTGATAGCACGCACATTCACTATGTCGAACCTATTCGAATATTTTCGAAAGTCAACGAAACCAATTATGATACATATGTATTAAAACGAAACTCCCACAACCAAAAAAGGCGCGCTCGTCTTAACAACGAACGCGCCTTTCTCATCCAAAACCGAAACAAATCAGTTTCGCACAACAGGTAAGGTCAGTTCACATCAGGCGGGGCCTTCGTCCGGCGGCAGGTCTTCGCTTTCCCCGCTCTGCCTTTTGGAAACACGCGGTTTCCGGAGCGCCGTTTTCTGCTCATCCTGAGGAACATCCTCTTCCTTGCTATCCTCTGCAACGTGATAGGTCACTTGTGGGAACGGAATTTCGATGCCACGTTCATCAAACACGATCTTCAGGAACTCATTATAAGCGCGCCCGATGGACCATTGGCTGCCTGGCAAGGTTTTAATCCGTGCCCGGATGTTGATGGCTGAATCACCGAACGCGGTGATACCATGCATTTCCAGCGGACCAAGGATGGCAACATTATTCGGCGTCTGCTCCAACCGGCGGAACGCCTCTTCCATCGCATCCTTCGCCACTTCAATATCTGTGCCATACCCAACGCCCATAACACTAACCGCATAGGCAAAGTCGCGGGTCGAGTTGGAAACGCTCGAGACAGAAGAAAACGGGATGATATGGGAGGTCCCGTTCAGATCACGCAAGCTCACACTACGGATGCTCAACCGCTCCACTGTGCCGCTAATCCCCCCAACTTCAACAAAGTCCCCTTCATTCATTGCATTCTCCAGCTGAATGAAGGCACCGGTAATCACATCCTGCACCAGCTTTTGCGAACCAAACGAAACCGCTAGCCCCACAACACCGGCACCGGCAAGCAGCGGCCCGATCTGAAGACCAAGCTCGGAAAGCGCCAGCAGTGTAAACATCACGATCATCAAAATGGAAATCGCATTGCTGAACAGCTTGAACAGGGTTTTAGTGCGGCTCGAAACAGTCTTGCCTTCACGCTCCAGAATGCGCAGGTCAATCCACGACATCAGCGCCAGCCACAAGGCGAAACCAAGAATAATGACGATAACAGCAGAAAGAACCGAGTTTGCAACGGTGACCCCGTCCCCGGTCCAAATCCAATGCCAGAAGCTTCCCACGCCCCAGACCTCCAGAACGCCGATAATCACTGAAACACCAACAACAAACCGCAGCACACTGCAAACCGCTGGCAGGAACGAATTCAGACGTTCTTCAAACGTCGGCAACATATCGTCCAGCGCATGATTCAAGCTCGCGCCTTTGCGGATAATCCGCGTCAGCAACATCATGATGCCCAGCCCGATAAAGATGACCAGCAAGGACATCGCACTGGTTTTGACTATGTAGTCAATCGCATCGAGTGGTGTGCGCAACCACGCAAGCATAACCGCAAACACATAGGCCAGAGCCAGCCAGTGCCACAGATGACCCAGGCCCCTAAAGAGTTGAACTGTGAAATTCGACCCCGTGAAGCTCTCGGCATATCCGAATATCGCGTGACGCACACGCACCCTTGAGCCGAAGATAAGCGCCGTCAGATAAATAAGACAGGCCAGAACAACGGTCACACGAACGCTACTTGCCAGTTCCGGCGTAAAATTATCAGCCACGATCGGCACCGCCAGACGTACGCCAAAGCCAAGAATGCCGACAATCAGGACCAGATTCCGCGCCCAGAAAATCGCCTCTGAATCCGAGAACGGGAGAAGCCGGAACGGCGCTCTATGAGGCGCAAACACAAACCGGATCACCACACGCGACATCTCAATCAGGAAGAACGCATTGATCGCAAACAGCTCAACATTGCCAACACGTGCCGCCGACAGGTCGCTCGAAAACAACGAAGCCGTCAGATAACCAGCGCCGGAAGCCACACCCACAAAAGCTGCATCAAAGACAGACGTCACCACAAGCAACCCGACGCGGAAGAACACCGGATGCTGCTCCCCCCGCCTCTCATGACGGCGCATGTAAGCCATCGCCAGCTTATGAAGGATGATCAGGACGATATAGGCAGGCAGCAACACGCGCACAATGCTGAGAAACCCCTCCCATAAACGCGAGTTGTCCAGATTGGACTGGTCATCCAGCAGGTCGCCATAGCCGGACAATCCCGAGACGATCAGGTTCCCAAAGTCATAGAAACTGGAAACACCACCTTGCACATAAGTGCCTATTCGCGCTGCAACAGTCGTATTGGCAGCCTCACTGTCTGAAGTATCGGCACCGGAGCCACTCGTCTGCTCCTGCTCCAGCATTTTAATCAGTGCCTCGCGCCCTTTCGGGTCTTCAAGCACCTTGATCAACGCCTGCCTGGCTTGCTGAACATCAGCCCCGCTCTCGCCGGCAGAAGAAGAATCCTGAGCCAGCGCAGCACTGGCAAAACTCAGAAAGAGCGCAGCAAACGCTGCAATAAAAAACCGCAAAAGCATGGATCACCCAAATTGGAAGCAAGCAAAATTCGGTCGGACACTATCGCTTTACACCATAAACGAGAAGAACCGGTGAAGACAAACCAGCAAAATAACCCTGCACATTCAGTGTATTTGACAGTTGAGCCCGTAGAGAAGCTAGCTGTCACCCCGCTCAACCACAATGCAGCAGCAGGAACCAGCACCGAGCCTGCACTCTAGAAGCTGGATGAACAATCGTGAGATGAAAGCAAGCAACAGCAATCGCACCGCGAACAGACGCAGTGCGATCAATAGCGCGATCAATAAGGGATCGTGAAGAAGTTAAGTCCGGTTTGGGACCGCCAGAGCGTCAGATCTTCCTGTTACCGCCAGAGTTTCAATTGCCTCTGACACAGCAAGATGGAAGCTTCCGGTCCGCGACAAGATCAGCGACGCGCCATCCGCCCTGCAATGTCGTCCATTCCGTCCTGTTCAATCGCATCAATAGCTGCCCGCTGACGCATCTGGTCGCGTTCATCCATCAATTCGATCTTTTTCAGTTCGGATACGGCATCAGTCAATTCATCTTGCGCTTTCACAAGCTGAGCTTTCAACTCTTCCGTCGAGTTCTTCAGATTGTCACGGCGCTGTGCAGCCGCGCGAGCGAATGTTGGGTATGCAAAATGGCTGACATCATCAATGCCCACACGCTTTTGCTCCTGAACAATCTGGTTCTCCAGATCTTCAGCCATTCGATCGAAATCGTTCAACATTGTCTCGATCTGCGACACCTGACGCCGCTTCTCATCAACATTGAACTTCTTCAGCTTCAAAAGGCCTTCACGATTCTTCATACGCAATACTCCCTTTACCGAAGAGTTACCTTACGCCCAAGTCATTTCCAAAAGGTTGGCAAGTTGGATATATCCATCTTCAATTGTAGTTTTTTCCCCCTTCATTTGCCCTAAATATGCTTCCAAGGCGTCATTTTTGGCAATTGCCTCATCAACAAGGGGGTCTGCACCTTCTTTATATGCACCCAGACGGATTAGTTCTTCCATGTCCGAATAAGCAGACATCAGCTGCTTTGCACGTCGAAGAATCGCCAAAGCTTCTTCAGGGACGCACCGCGGCATGGTTCGGCTCACGGATTTTAGCACGTTAATAGCCGGGTAGCGACCACGTTCAGCAATCGCACGCTCCATAACAATGTGTCCATCAAGGATACCACGCACAGCATCCGCCACCGGCTCATTATGGTTGTCGCCCTCCACCAGCACAGTAAAGAGGGCTGTCACGGTCCCTTTGCCAACCGCACCCGGCCCGGCCCGCTCCAGCAATTTCGGCAGTTCAGTGAAAACCGTCGGGGTATACCCTTTAGACGTGGGCGGCTCCCCAACAGAAAGACCAATCTCGCGCTGCGCCATGGCAAAGCGGGTCACCGAATCCATCATACAAAGAACATTCTTGCCCTCGTCGCGGAAATACTCGGAGAGAGTAAGAGTGAGATAAGCTGCCTCTCGCCGCATCAAAACGCTTTCATCGGAGGTCGCAACCACCACAACGGACTTGGCCAGCCCCTCCTCACCAAGATCGTCCTCGATGAACTCCTGAACCTCGCGACCACGCTCGCCAATCAGTCCAATGACAGAGACTTCCGTTTCAGCATTGCGCGCAAGCATCGACATAAGGACGGATTTACCCACGCCAGACCCGGCAAAAATACCGAGGCGCTGCCCCTGACAACATGTTACAAAACTATTAAGCGCCCTCACACCCAAATCAATCGGGCCTCCTACACGCGCTCGCTCTGCAGCCGGAGGTGGTGAATCGCGCAATTTTCTCGGAATTGGACCGAACGGAAGCGGTCCCTTTCCGTCGATCGGCTCACCCAAAGCGTTAACGACACGGCCCAGCCAAGCCTTCGATGGGTGCACAATACTATCGCGAGAAATCAGCCTCGCCTTGCTACCATGACGAACACCACCGAGCTCTCCAAATGGCATGCAAAGCGCTCTTCCATCTCGAAAACCGATGACCTCAGCTTGAATTGACGTTGCGTTCTCCCCTATTTCTATTAGTAGACGCGCACCAACACTCATCGCGTAAACAGGGCCTGAAACCTCTATCAAAAGTCCCTTAACTGCTTCTACTCTCCCATAAATTTCGGTTGGGAGGCATGATTCGATTTCTGCAAAAAGCGAGTCCAAAACAGATTCCCTATTAATCATTTTCGTCGATAGTAACCGATCGTTTACGCTTCTGCTTAATGTTATTGGGGAGACTTTGAATGGCATAGTGCCCTTTCAAGGAAACGAAGCGTCAAATCACGGCTTTCACTAGCACTTGATTCGATAGAAAGCCAACCGGTCTCGAAATGTTGAACAAGATTGGTTACACCCTTTAATTCTAGGTTGTACCCAGAAGACTGTTCTACGTAGGAGTAAAACGCTTGCGGTAGCGATTCGAGTTCTGTTAACCATAAACTCATTCAATGAGTCGGGTTTTCAGTATTCCTTCGCAACGGTTTGTGTTTTTTTGGCCGGCGCGACTGCCCAGGAAAGGCAACACGAGGGGATTAACATGCGTGTATTGTTGATCGAGGACGATAGTGCTACTGCACAAAGCATAGAACTGATGCTCAAATCCGAGAACTTTAATGTCTATACGACAGATCTCGGCGAAGAGGGCATCGACCTCGGCAAATTGTATGATTATGACATCATCATGCTAGATCTGAACCTGCCGGACATGTCCGGTTATGAGGTACTGCGCACACTGCGTGTCTCCAAGGTGAAGACGCCAATTCTTATTCTGTCCGGTTTGGCTGGTATCGAAGACAAGGTTCGTGGCCTTGGGTTCGGCGCTGACGACTATATGACAAAGCCATTCCACAAGGACGAGCTGATTGCACGTATTCATGCAATTGTGCGTCGTTCTAAAGGTCATGCCCAGTCCGTTATTATTACTGGCGACCTGACTGTAAACCTCGACACCAAAACTGTTGAAGTTGGCGGTCAACGAGTCCATCTGACTGGTAAAGAATATCAGATGCTCGAGCTTCTCTCCCTTCGGAAGGGTACAACCCTCACCAAGGAAATGTTCCTCAACCACCTCTATGGCGGTATGGACGAGCCAGAGCTCAAAATCATCGATGTATTTATCTGTAAGCTCCGCAAGAAGCTCGCTTCTGCAACTGCTGGCAAAAACTACATCGAAACAGTATGGGGTCGCGGATACGTTCTGCGCGAACCAGAAGAGAAAGCAGCCTAAAGCGTCACTGCACTTTTTACTTAGCTGTCTTTCAAAAAGTTTCAGTAAAAGCCCTGCGTGGTACTCACCATGCAGGGCTTTTTAAGTATGCCTGCCCTCACTCTGGCCTCTGTCAGAATGTCTGAGATAACATCCGGATATAGCGCCTATATATTTTGCCTATTGCACTCTTTTGTTATGATAGGACAGCCATGAGGCTTTTTCTTCTTTCATCCATTGCCATGCTCGCATTTGCCGGCAACTCAATTTTGAACCGACTGGCCTTAACTGACGCAGAGATTGGCCCCTCAGCCTTTTCATGCATCCGCGTCATTTCCGGAGCCATGATGCTTCTGGCACTCACCGTCTTCCGGGACCGCAATAAACTCTCATTCTCAAAACGCAATCTCGGCGCAGTCCTTGCACTTTGCGCCTATATCATCGGTGTCTCGAAGGCTTACCTCTCGCTCAACGCGGGTTTAGGCACACTCCTGCTCTGCGGAGGCCTGCAGGTCGCCATGTTCACCGGCGCATTACTCCAGCGCGAAACCTTGACCCGACGAAAATGGATTGGCGCAGCCCTTGCATTTTCCGGCATCGTCTACCTTCTCTCCCCATCAAGCTCTGGCATTGATCCGCTTGGAGCGGGGGTAATGATTGTCGCCGGTATAGGTTGGGGCATTTATTCCATCATCGGAAAAGCGGCAAAAGATCCGCTATACGAGACAGCTATGAATTTCCTCTACGCAGTCCCGGTGGTCTTACTCTGGCTATTACTGGTTCCTGACACAATCCACATCACTGCGCGCGGCATCACGCTTGCCATCATCGCAGGCGCCGTCACCTCAGGCCTCGGCTACGCTCTTTGGTATGCAATCACCCCTCACCTGCAAACCAGTACCGCCGCAGTGACACAACTCACCGTTCCCATAATCGTAGCCGCTGGGGGGAGCATGTTCCTCGCGGAGCCAATCGGCCCGCGCTTCGTCATTGCAGCGGTACTCGTCCTTGGTGGCCTTGGGATAGCTGCCTACCAGCGAGAACCAAAGCGCAGTTAGCCCTTACTCCGGCCTGCCCTGTTCATCTTCATGACCCAGTTGCAACTGATAAGTGGCCGGAACGTAACGGAACCCGTCGCCCACAGCTTCAACAAACCCCAATCCGGGGAACGGCATGTGATAGCCAATAAACGGAATACGCTGCTCGGCAATCATCCCGAAGATCCGCCGGCGCGTTTGGGCGGCACGGGCTTTGTCCATGTCAAACACAACACGCCAATCCGGGTAGGCCAATGACCATGCAAAGTGATTGGCCGTATCAGCGGTGAGCATCAGCTTTTGCCCGTTGGTTTCCAGCAGATACGCCATATGTCCCGGCGTATGACCATAAGCCTCGACAGCAGTGATACCCGGAACGACTTCGCCATCCGGCTCAATGAAAGTGAATTTCTCTTTAAGCGGCAGCACATTCTCCGCGAACACCCGGGCACTCTGGTTGGCAGCAGCACCAAGCTGTTCCCAATAGTCAAACTCGACGGAGCTTGTCACATACCGCGCCCTTGGGAAGATCGGCGTGTCGTTTTGCATCAAGCCACCCGTATGATCTGCATGCATATGCGTCAGCACGACAATATCAATTTCTCCCGGCCGCACGCCTGCCGTATTGAGAGCCCTGAGCAGGTTTCCACTTTCCGGCTGGGCAAGCGCCCCCCGCCCCGTGTCAAACAACACAAGAGACTCGCCCGTATTAACCAGAGTCGGCGTGAAGAAACCTCTGAACTTATTGGCGGGGATGAAATGGTCGCGGCTCGCCTGTGCAAACGTTTCACTCGTTTGGTCCATGCCAAACGTGTCCTGCGGATGCTCGGCAACAAAACTCCCATCCAGTAAGGTGAACACCTTGAACTCGCCAAGCTGGAACTCAGCCGCAGGCCCATGTTGGGAGGAACTTTGCACGAGGACCTCTGCAGCTACCTCCGAACTCTTCACCCCGGCAGCAAGCAACCCGCCTGCCCCCAAAGCAAGCGCTCCTCGTCTGCTTAGCATCATGAAATCACGAGAACTCATCACATACTCCCTCAACCAGCTGACCGCAAAACCAGCCAAACACGAGCAAATTTAAAGGGAAACTCTGATGAACTTTTGGAGGAATTCACTCGCATTGGATTTGAATTGCGAGTGATTGGCAGTCTCGAGCGCAAAAAAAAGGCCAGCACAATGCTGACCCGCCATGTTGTATCTCCCCTAGAAGCGGGAGCCACCCGCAAGTGCCTGAATGGAAGACCGTGACGTGGATGGTTTCGCCGAAGGCCGCTCAACGCGGTTGGTCGAACCTGTCGGACGGCTTGCCGCCTGTTTCTTGCGATAAACACCGCGCAGATCCGGATAAGGCTCAAAGCTGTCAGTCAGCCCAACCACGGTTTCCGCAGCACCGAGCACAAGGAAGCCATCATCAGGAAGCTGCCGATAGATGCGGTTCAGCACATCAATCTTGGTCTGCTGGTCAAAATAGATCAGCACATTACGGCAGAAGACGATGTCAAACTCACCCAGATGACTGAAGTTCTCCAGAAGGTTCAGCTTGCGCCACTGCACCATCGCCCTGATTTCCGGAGCCATCTGCCACAACTCGCCCTGCTGCGAAAAGTACTTCAGCAGCATCTGAATAGGCAAACCACGCTGAACTTCGAACTGGCTATAGATCCCCGTCCGCGCTTTCTCCAGCACCTCGTTGGAGATATCCGTTCCCAGAATCTCGAACCGGAACCCACCAATCTTCGCCTTATCTTCCTTCAGATACATACTCAGAGAATAAGGCTCCTGTCCCGTAGACGCCGCCGCACACCAGATGCGGGCGCTCCGGCGCGACTTGCGGGCCTCAAGCAAATGAGGCAGCATCACCTTGCGAAAATTCTCGAAGGGGCTCTTGTCACGGAAGAAGAAGGATTCATTCGTCGTCATGGCTTCGACAACGTCACTCTGCAACATCATGGAGCCCGGCTTACTGATCGCAAGAATAAGCTCGCTGAGGCCGTTGAGGTTGTGACGCCGGGCCACCGGCATCAACCGGCTTTCCACCAGATACTGCTTTTCATCGGAAAGAACGAGGCCGCTACGGGATTTCAGAAATTTCTTTAAGAAATCATATTCAGAAGTCATCATCGCGCGGCTCCTTTTAAGATACGCTTGACTTGTGCACCCATCTGATCGAGAGGCACGATACCGCTACAGTTCCCTGTACGGGCAGCAGCACCCGGCATCCCCCAGACAACACTCGAGGCCTCATCCTGCGCGATGACGCTTCCGCCCTTACCGGCAATCGCATTGACGCCATACGCGCCATCACTGCCCATACCGGTCAAAACGACGGCCAAACAGGCGGTCCCGAAAACTTCGGCTGCACTTTCAAAAAGTGGATCCACAGATGGCTTACAGAAATTGACGGGCGCACCGTCATCAAGCAGCGAAACCGCCTGCCCGTTCTGCTTGCCGATTTTCAAATGAATTCCGCCTGGAGCGATATAAATGTGCCCAGGTTTCAATACATCCATATGCTCAGCTTCTTTGGAGGGAAGCTGAAGTTGTTTATGCAAATGCTCTGCCAGAATTGTCGTGAACGTGCGCGGCATATGCTGCGTAATCACAACAGGAACCTTGAGCAAACCATTGCGCGCATCAGTCAACACACGCTGGAGCGCCTGTGGCCCCCCGGTCGAACTGCCAATCGCAAGAACCCGCGGCACAACGGAAGAATATGGCCGCAGCGTAATCTCCTGCTTTCCAGCACCATGCAGCCCAGCCACCCGTGAACGCCGTATCGCAGCCAGCGCCTCGGCGCGCTCACCAGTGGTTTCAGCCGGACGCTGGTGCGGATCATTGACGATCTCCGCACGCATCTTGCGAACAGGCTCGGCTGCCGTTCTGGTCCGCTTCTGGCGCTTCCCCCCACGCCCCAGCAGCCGCAGCTTTTCCAGAAGCTCCCGCTGAAAGTCAGCCGCACCAACTGTCTGGCGCGTCGTTTCAGGCTTGGCCACATAATCGGTGGCACCAAGGGAGAGAGCCTTTAAGCTCACTTCGGCATTCCGACGCGTCAGCGTAGAAGCCATCACGATGATAAGATCGCGTTTTTTCTCAAGAAGTTTCGGAAGAGCCGTCAGGCCATCCATCACCGGCATTTCAACATCAAGCACAATCACATCAGGGTTGCTGCGCTCAATGTCTTTTACAGCCAACTCGCCGTTGCGATGGGTCGCGACCACCTCAAGCTCCGGATCGGCCTCGATCCAGCGACTGAACAACCCACGAATAACAACTGAATCATCTACGACCATGACCCGGACGGGTGCCGTTTGACTGGATTTCTCCTTCGTCGGCTCCTCAGTTTTTGTATACATTCCCAACCGGCCCATATCCATTATTTAGACCAATCCAACTTCCTGAAATTTCGCGGAAAGGATCTCCCGATCAAACGGTTTCATGATGTATTCGTTCGCACCGGCCCGGATCGCCTTGGTGATATGAGCAACATCATTCTCTGTGGTACAGAACACAACAACCGGCTCATCACCGCCATGTTCTTCACGCAGCCTGCCCAAAAACTCCAGCCCGTCCATGACAGGCATGTTCCAGTCCAGCAAAACAGCATCCGGCATCGACGCTATACAAGCATCAAGCGCCTTTTGCCCGTCCTCAGCCTCGGTGACTTCAAATCCAATGTCCTCCAGAATGCGGCGCGCCACTTTGCGGATTACGCTGGAATCGTCAACAACCAGACACTTTTTCATTAACTCGGCTCTCTCGCTTCGAAGGTATGCTTTATGCGGCTTTAGGTTCAATCAGGGAGCTAAGCAGACGGTCCACATCAAGGACCACCATCAGTCGCCCTTCCAGACGATGCACCCCACCCGAAATTTCGGCCCAACGGAAATCCAGGTTGGATGGATTCGCTTCCATCTCATGCCTCGGTAAGTTGAGTACTTCTCCCACGGCATCAATCACGAGGCCATAGGACTCCCCTTTGTACTCAATACCAACAGCCATCATGCCCTGGTCGCTGTCATTTGGCTTGAGGTGGAGTTTACGGCGCATATTGATCGCCGTCACAATGCGTCCGCGCAAATTCAGCACGCCTTCCACTTCAGGCGGTGCCAAAGGAACCTGGGTTACTTTCTCAGGAACAAAAACATCATGAACCTGAGAAATCGGCAATCCGAACAACTGGCTGCCAATCACAACAGTCACATACTGGATGTGTTCAGCAAGGCCCTGACGGGTGCCATCGCTGTTGACGGTGCCGAGATTATGCGGGGTCATGCTGCAACTCCCATACCACTGGTCAAAACATCTTTAAGCGCTGCGAGCAAACCTGGCCGGTCAAACTTTGCCACATAATCATCGAACCCGGCCTGACGACCTTTCTCGATAGAAGCAGGTGTCACCACAGCGGAGAGTGCGATAATCGGCAAATGGCGGAAGCGCGTATCACGGCGCAAGCTCTCACAGAACTCGTGACCACTGATCGTCGGCATCTCGATATCTGTTACGATCGCAGAAAACTCGGTCCCTTTCTCCAGCAGCTCGTACGCACTCTGGGCACTGGAGCAAACAGTCACATCGTAACCAGCCGCTTTCAGAACCGGTGTCAGCATGTTGCGGAAAAAGGCGCTGTCATCGAGGAAGAGCAGTTTTCTCGTCTTGGTAGCCGAGTCGATCTCTTTGCGCATAAACCAGTCATCAAAGGCCAACGGCAAATAGTAGCCAAGGTCGATCACTTCTGTAGCCCGCTCACGAATGATCGCAGACCCAAGAACGCCCGGACGCTCGGAAACCACTTCGATGCTCATACGGTCTTCAACAATGTCCACGATCTGATCAACCACCAGACCCATTGAACGACCGTTATCAGAGAACACCAGCATCGGCTGGGCACCCTCGGACTTATGACGATCCCCTTCGTTCACATAGACCAGCGGCATCAGTGAACCACGATACTGAACCAGATCACGACCGTTGGAGCGCTCGATCTTGGAGACATCAAACTCTTCAAGGCGCGTCACCAATGACAGCGGAACAGCCTTCGGCTCGTCAGAACCAGCACGGAACAACAGCAGTGAAATTGGCGCATCCGCATCAACAACAAGAGCGTCCTCATTGTCCTGCTCATCCTCGAATGTGTCAGTCAGTGTACCGGAGGCATGGCTCGCCATCGCACTTGCGACGCCGTTTGGATCAATGATCATGATCACGGCACCATCACCCAAAATGGTATTGCCGGAGAACATGTTGATGTTGCGCAGCATGGAAGACATTGGCTTCACAACAATCTCTTCGGTGTGGAACACACCGTCCACCACAACACCGAAGGACTGACTGCCAACCTGCATGACAACAATGAAGCCATTGTCCTCGTCAAGATCACCTTCCTCGGCCTGCCCCAGCAGCTGGGACATATGAACCAGAGGCAGCAGCTTGTTGCGCAAGCGCAGCACCGGACGATCCTTCAGGCGCTCGATACGGTGCTCGGAATTAGACTGGACACGAACCAGCTCCACAACAGACAACTGCGGAATAGCGTAACGATCCCCACCGGCCTCCACGATCAGCGTAGAAACAATCGCCAAGGTAAGCGGGATCTTGATGATAAAGCTGGAGCCCTTGCCCTGTGTGGAGCGCAGATCAATAGACCCACCAATCAGCTCCACATTGTTGCGCACAACGTCCATGCCAACACCACGGCCCGACACGCTGGTCACATTGGCTGCAGTGGAGAAGCCCGCAGCAAAGATGAACTTGTAGATCTGCTGATCCGGCATCTTCTCAAGTTCAGCTTCGGTGGTCACACCGTTCTTAAGCGCCTTTTCCTTGATCCGCTCAAGGTTCAAACCACGACCATCATCTTTCACTTCGATGATGATGTGACCGCCCTCATGATAAGCAGAAAGGGTAATCAGGCCCTTCGCCGGCTTACCGGCAGCAATACGTTCAGCAGGCTCTTCCAGACCATGGTCGGCAGAGTTGCGGATCATATGCGTCAGCGGGTCCTTGATGAGCTCCAGAACCTGACGATCAAGTTCGGTCTCCGCACCAATCATCTCAAGGCCGATTGGCTTATCAAGTTCCTGCGAAAGATCGCGCACAATGCGTGGAAGCTTCTGCCATGCGTTCCCAATCGGTTGCATACGGGTCTTCATAACCCCTTCCTGCAACTCACCGGTGACATTGGACAGACGTTGCAGAGGAACCTTGAATTCGCTATCCTCGTGACGGCGAACAATCTCCAGCAGCTGGTTCCGTGTCAGCACCAGCTCGGACACCATGGTCATCAGGTGCTCAAGCGTCTCCACATTCACACGAATAGACTGGTTGGAAACCCCTTGTTGAGAGGCTTTGCCCTTCGCACTTGGGTTCTTCGGCTTAGCCTCTTCCTGCATCACAGTCGGGGCAACAGCCTTTGACGGAACCTCGGCTGCAGCTTCGGTTTCGGCTTCGTCGTCTTCTTCAACGCCTTCAGCTTCCGGCAGCTCAATCTCAACTTCAGCTTCCTGGAAGGCGCGCTCCAATTCGTCCAGCGAAACTTCGCCGGGGCGCAAAGGCCGTTCCAAAACCTGATAGGTGTCCGTGTCGTCCACTTCTTCGGCAGCTTTTTCTTCTGCCATGGCCGCTGCCATCTCATCGATCTCAGCGTCTTCGGCATTTTCAGCGCTTAAGGAAAGGTGTTCCAACTGATCGATCAGATCACGATCTGTGCCCTCGGGCTCAGTACCATTGGCTGCCTCAAGCTCTGCAAGAATGTCTTTAATGCGATCAATAGAAGCAAGGACAAGGGTTACCGCATCATGTGTTACAGGAACACCATCGCGGAACTTGCCCATGAGTGTCTCAGCGGCATGAGCAATCGCTTCCAGACGCGGCAGGCCGAGGAACCCACAAGTGCCCTTGATTGTATGCACTAACCTGAAAATGTTATTCAGAATGGTGGCATTGTTCGGCTCTTGCTCAAACTTCACCAACTCAACGTCGACAACATCCAGGCTTTCATTTGTCTCAGTGAGAAACTCTCTGAGAAGATCGTCCATGGCCCGCACCCACTCAATGCTTAGGGGAGCCCCAGACACGAGACTCCAAAATTTAACTAAGGTTGAGTGTTAAGCGAAACGGTTAACATAGGTTGAAAGATTGCAAGATTCATCCAACCTACAATCAGTGAGTGTTTTTGTCAGGGAATCACACAGACTCCGCAACCTGAGTATTTGCCTTGCATATGACAGCATCACCGTCTTTCAGCAGCTCCACATTTACCCCTGCTTCCGCTGCCAACAAAACCGCATATATCGGTTGAACAGTGTGGGCATCAATGCGCTCAGGCTCCTGGCCGGAAAGAATCTCGCTCACATCCTGTGGGATTCGGGCATTTGTGCCTTCGGCTTTCAGGAGAAAGTTCGGCGCTCTTTCATCTCCATCCATGCTGATGGTAATGGTCCCGCCCCGTGGAACACACTGTTTGGTGAGCAACAGAAGGTTCAGGATCAGCTTGACCTGATTCTTCGGCAAAAGCAGACGCGGAACGTTCCACTCCAGATTTGCCTTCTCAGTGCCCATGTATCCGATAGCAACTTCCTGCGCATCCCCCGTATCAATGGAGGCACCAGCAGATCCCGCAGCGCCAAACGCAAGGCGGGCGAACTGCAGTTTCGCCGAAGCATGGCGCGCTGATTTGCGAATAAGATCCATCGCAAAATCTGCCATGTCCTCATTGCCTTCTTCATCCAGCACTTCCAGACCGTTTGTAATGGCACCGACAGGTGAAATGATGTCGTGACACACGCGGCTTACAAGAAGTGCGGAAAGATCAAGAGAAGACAAATCCTTAAATACTGACATAACCGCTCCAGAACGTTGGCCAACTGGCCCTATGATTGATTCGAGATGTGGCGAAAAAGGTACATTCCTGCCAGTTTAATTCCAAGCAGGACATCATTGATATGGACCGCATTTTGCACCACTTGCACGATTTTGTGCTTTGGCAAGCAAAATATCGGGTGCGGTTAGAAACAAAGCCCGATTTTCCCGGCTCTGAAACAGCAACAACCGCTGGTCATAAACAAGGTAGATTTTCGCCAATCCTTCAGCTCGATAGCCTTGCGCAAGTGAGAGCGCATCGCATCCCTGAAATAATGGGGCATAGACCTCTGGATCAAGTCGGAACGCCTCCCGATTGCCTTCATTGGTAAAGGCCCAGATCCGTCCGCCCCACGCCAGCGTGACATCCTCACGCCCTTTTTCCGGAATTTCCGAGACCTGATAGGACACTGGATCGCACATGGAAAGCGTGTAGGTGAACCGCTCCTGCTCTGCGGCAAGAACCGAGGCGCTGGACAGAAAAAGCATGGAACACCCGAGAATTTTGGCCGTTCGTGCAAATTTTCTGTAGAAAACATCAGAAATCATGGGAATGTCCATCCAGAGTCCGAATCACCTGCATTAACTAAATGGGCAAGTTCGACACAGTTACAAAATTTGCAACAGCTGCCAACGGGATACGCTTCATTTACCCAGCTATACCCCGATTTACCATTGGGTAGATGTAAACCATTTTAACTTGTTGTACTTAAACGTTGCACTATGCCCTTAACATTGAGATTGCTCTGAACAATCCAAATTCTCGGGTTTCTTGGAAGGAGACATTGGCATGATGACGAGCCTGTTCGCCAATATGCGTAACAAAGCTGCAATCGTCCTTTGCGCCAGTTTCGCTCTGCTGGCGCTGAACACACATTCATTTGCACAAACGCCTGTTGATCAATCGCGTTACCACCAAAAAGATATCATCACCGCAGGCAGCGAGTTTTTCGGCTCCATCTCCACCGGCCTCGCAAAGGTCGTTGAACGTGCTGTCCAGCAGTACGGTGAGCCAAACGGCTACATTCTTGGACAGGAAGGCTCCGCCGCCTTCTTCGCAGGCGCTGCTTACGGCGAAGGAACGCTGTACACACGCAACGCCGGAAACCACCAGATCTTCTGGCAAGGCCCCTCTCTGGGCTTTGATGTGGGTGGCGACGGCGCCCGCGTCATGATGCTGGTCTACGACCTGCCAAGCGTAGAAGCCATCTATCGCCGCTATGTTGGCGCGAAGGGCTCGGCCTACTTCGTTGGCGGCTTCGGTATGCAGGTTCTGTCCAACAACGACATCTTCGTTGTCCCTGTTCGCGCAGGTGTTGGAGCCCGTCTTGGCATCAATATGGGCTATTTGAAATTTACTAGGAAGCCAACATGGAATCCTTTCTGATATAACTAACCCTGCGTTAGTTATATTTTGGCAAGTTAGAGTGTGAGAGAATGCGCTTGAGTCTGCAGCAGTCCCTCACACCCGTTCAACAGATCAGGCACAGTTTGTGATTGAAATTGCATTATACATTGCACTGGGCTTCTTTTTTGCGAGCATTCTAGCACTCGCCGCCCTCCCCTTTGTCTGGGGCCGCGCTGTACGTCTCACGCGCAAAGCGATCGA
The DNA here is from genome assembly GCA_947494035.1 of uncultured Pseudovibrio sp. Classification (GTDB taxonomy): domain Bacteria; phylum Pseudomonadota; class Alphaproteobacteria; order Rhizobiales; family Stappiaceae; genus Pseudovibrio. The sequence goes on from CANLTN010000033.1 coordinate 26,275, forward strand.
GATGTCCAATCCCATTAGCTATGCCCGCGCCACAATGGCAAAGGATGCACTGCGCGCCCAGCATGCCATCGCGATCCGCCAGATGGAGGTTCGCCTCGAAGGCATGATGGAAAAACTCGCGCAGAACGCATCTGCCCGCGCAACAGCAGAAGCCCAGCTTGCAGAGCTCAAGGAAGAGCTCAGCGTCCTAGAGCTCAGGTCAGCGCGCGAACGCAAGAGCATGGCCCAGAAAGCAACACGCTTCCTGCGCCGCAGAAATCCATCAGAACCAATCCCGTTCTCCGCTGATGACCGCATCACCACGGAGCCAGAAGCCGAAGCGAAGGACGACACTCAGGCAAAAGCCGTCAATCAGACTGCTTCCGCCGAGATCATCCAACTCAACGACAAGGCCGCTACCGATAAAACCCGTGAGCTGGATACGGAAGTGAAAGAGGAAGAAGGCGCAGCCAAGCCTGTCCTCCCAATCGACACCACCGACATTCAGGACATGGACAACCCACTGGCAGAGCTGGCAACCCAGATCTCCAGGCAAGTGTCAGAAATGACCGCTGAGGCGGAAACCAAGCACAAACCCACCTCACCTGCGGAAGCTGCTGAGCTCGCCACCCAGTCCTTTACAAAGCTGAAGAGCCGCTACAGTTCGCTCGAACGAGAGCGCGACCATCTCAAACACGCGCTCCAGCTTGAAAAAGCTGCCAAACGCTCCTCCCAAAATCCAAATATAAAAACGCCTGGGCCTATGAAAACTCTCGAAAACGATCTGGAAAAAGCAAAGAAAACAATCGAGACGCTGACAAAGCAGCTCGAGAACAGAGCCAACAGCAATTCCAGTATCGCAGAAGCAGTCGACCTTCGTAATGAGCTGAAAGATTTGGCAGCTCAAATCACAGCAAGAGCGATTGCCGAAAATCCGCCGCTCTCCGAAAAGTATGATGAAGTCCTGAAAGACCTCAGCACCATCGCTGCGAGCGCGCCAAAGCCGGGAGCAAAGCCAAAGACTACGCGCGCCAAACGCGCTGCCACGAAAACCGCAAAGCCGCGCGCCCGCAAACCGGCAACACCCAAAAGCGCCCCTTCAGCAAAGGCCGACAAGGCATCCCCTGCCCCCGAACCGGACAAAGATCTGGCCGAGCGCATTGCAGAGGCCAGAAAAACCGGCAACTCACGCGCATAAGCCACCGGCCAGTACGCTCCAGTTACATCACACACACCATGAAAAAGGCGCCTCAGGGCGCCTCTTTTGTAATAAATGCTAGGGCAAATAAAGCTCAGGCGTCTCCCGGCTCCTGTGGCCCGTTGCCATCTACCTCCACCAGCCGAACCTCATGTTCCTTCAGCAGCTTCCGACACTCCTCGGAAACCAGCGTATCCGTCACAAACGTATCCACCTGCGAGATATGACCAATACGCACCGGTGCCGAACGCTCGAACTTGGTCTGATCAGCCACCAAAATAACGTGCCGCGCATTCTCGATGATCGCCTGCGCCACACAGACCTCCCGGTAATCGTAATCCAGCAGCGCCCCGTCGCTGTCCAGTGCCGACACACCAATCACGGCAAAATCCACCTTGAACTGCCGAATGAAGTCAGCCGCAGCCTCGCCCACGATGCCGCCGTCAGTCGCGCGCACATGACCACCGCAGATGATAACTTCATTTTCCGAGAACGGCCGCAGCGTACTCGCCACATTCAGATTGTTGGTGATGATCATCAGACCACTGCGCTGGATCAAAGCCCGCGCAACGGCTTCTGTGGTGGTCCCGATATTCACGAAGAGGGACGCGCGATCCGGGATCAGCCCCGCCGCCGTCTGCCCGATAGCCTCTTTCTCTTTTCCTGCCAGATCCTTACGAGCGGAATAGCCCAGATTCTCAACACCAAACGCCAGCAATGCGCCACCATGCACACGGGTCAGCAAGCCTTGGTCGCTCAGCTCCTTCAGATCCTTGCGGATTGTTTGAGGAGATACAGAAAACCGCGCGGCAAGCTCGTCAACTTCCACTTTCCCGCTCTCTCTCGCGATATCAAGAATAGAGTTGTGACGTGAAACCAGCATCATGAAACAACCCCGATATTATTTTTATACATTGCCACCAGTCATAATCTGCGATGATTCACAGCAGTATAGCCAAAAGCACAGATGCAGCCAGAGAACCATTAGATCAGCTAAAACAAAAGTCCTCTTGCCTCACCTCCCCTTAAGTTAGTATTACTAGTCCACAAAAGGCGGACAGGCTGCAACTTATTCCATGTTTGTCATGATGCTGCCCAAAGAAACTCGTTAAACCTCGGGCGGATCAATACACTGTCTTACCAAAGTTCAGCTGGAAAAGCGAAGAGGGACAAATTGTGACTCGGGTAATGGAACGGCAACACAATGCCGATAGGTATTTTGGAAAGAAAAAGGCCACATTGAAAAACGAACTCCAGACTGCTGAGGCCCGCATCGAAGTTCTCGACAACATCGATGATCTGAAAGAAATGAACGCTCAACTCAGCGAAAGTCTTAAAAAAGTCATCACCACGGAATCGCAGGCAGACGAAAAGCTCTGGGCGGATGTGGACAAGGACGATCACCACCTCGGCGCAGGACTAAACGGCCGCTGGTTCTAAACCCGCACCTGCTGCAAATTCCACCCATCCCTGTGAAGGCGCTGCATCTCCTACCTCGAGGCAGCCACATCACGCTGCCAGACACACGACAGAACAATCCGGCGCACAAACATGCGTCAGGTACAATGCGCGCAGCAATACCAGCAAGGAAGACCAAAAATGAGTAGGAAGAGAAGAAGTGGTACGCCCAAGGGGAATCGAACCCCTGTTTCCGCCGTGAAAGGGCGGCGTCCTAACCGCTAGACGATGGGCGCTC
>CANLTN010000034.1:0-28179 GCA_947494035.1 uncultured Pseudovibrio sp.
GTGTAGCTCAGTTGGTTAGAGTGCCGGCCTGTCACGCCGGAGGTCGCGGGTTCGAGTCCCGTCACTCGCGCCACTTTCATTTACAACGAAAAGCACGGTGTTCGCTTTAAATAGCGCGCCGTGCTTTCGTGTGTTTGGGGCCTGTCTTGCGCTAATATTCATTTGTATTTTGGTGGTATTTCTCTGGTGTCTGCTCCCAGAAGTTTTGCGGGGCAGGGGTGCTGCGTTGTTTTGTAGATTTAGTTTAAAATTTTTCTAAGGAAGCCCTTTAAAATACAATGCGGCGTGCCTATGTAGCCAGTGTTGAGCGGCGACTCTTCTGTTGAGGTGTTTTGACTAGTTAAGCAGAACTACGCAGGATATTATGCCTGTTTTGGTGGCTGATTTTAAGTCTTGAGTAGTTTTCCCAAGCAATTGTTAGAAATCATCATTTTTCTGTTTTAATATGAGTAGGATACTCATAATATATATCCCTAGGTTTTTTGCGGCTTTTTCGCGCTTGATTGCACAAAATGTGATCTTCTCGTGACGTAAGACACTCTTTCCCCCCTGATTTACTCCGTCGTAAGGTCTTGCGCAGATTGTGGGCCTAAGCTAATCGTGCGTTGCGGTGCGACTAGATACACCGGATCCTAGGGTGTCCTCCTATCCTTACGCCCTACTTTCTGCAGTGTGTGCAGTGCACCAAGAGTTTTATTGGTCGCATGACCTGTTACGTCCAGGGACGGATATTCAAATGGAAGACCTCCTCAGGGAGTACATCCCGATTGTCGTCTTTATCGGTGTTGCCCTCGTTATTGGCCTCGCGCTTCTGATTGCCCCATTTATTGTTGCTTTCAAGAATCCCGATTCTGAAAAGCTTTCTGCTTACGAGTGTGGCTTTAACGCCTTTGATGACGCGCGAATGAAATTCGACATCCGGTTTTATCTGGTATCGATCCTCTTTATCATTTTCGATCTCGAAATCGCTTTCCTCTTCCCGTGGGCTGTTGCCTATGGCGGGCTTGGTTGGTTCGGTTTTACCTCCATGATGATCTTCCTGGGCGTGCTCACAATTGGGTTCATCTATGAATGGAAGAAGGGAGCGCTGGAATGGGATTGATCTCTGACGGCTCCAAGCCTCTTGTCTCTCAAGCTCCGAAAGGGATCATTGATCCCAACACAGGTCGCCCGGTGGGCGAGAATGATCCATTCTTCATGAATGTGAATGACGAGCTCTCTGATAAAGGTTTCCTGGTTACTTCCAGTGAAAGCCTGATCCAGTGGGCGCGTACCGGTTCTCTCATGTGGATGACATTTGGTCTTGCCTGTTGTGCGGTAGAGATGATGCAGATGTCGATGCCGCGGTATGACGCGGAACGCTTCGGCTTTGCGCCTCGTGGCTCTCCACGTCAGTCTGACGTGATGATTGTTGCAGGAACGCTGACAAACAAGATGGCGCCTGCGCTGCGTAAGGTTTACGACCAGATGCCAGAGCCTCGCTATGTGATCTCCATGGGGTCCTGTGCGAATGGCGGTGGTTACTATCACTATTCCTATTCTGTTGTGCGCGGATGTGACCGGGTTGTTCCGGTTGACATCTATGTGCCGGGTTGTCCTCCAACTGCTGAAGCGCTGCTTTACGGTGTGCTGCTGCTGCAAAAGAAGATCCGTCGCACGGGTACGATTGAAAGATAGTTTGCAGGTCGTGTGCTTATGCAGTGCACGACCTTATTGACATTGTTGGCATGGGGGTTCTGTGCCATTTGTGAGATGTCCAACCTATAGGAAACAAGGTAATGGACGAGACGCTTAGCGAACTCGGTGAATTTATCGAGCTAACGCTTGGAGATAAAGTTAAGGGCTGGTCGGTTGCTTATGGCGATCTGACCCTTAACGTGTCCCATGAACAGATTATCAGTGTTTTGCGTTTCCTGCGCGATGACGCGCGGTGTCGCTTTGTGGCATTGGTTGATATTTGCGGTGTGGATTGGCCGGCTCGGGAAAAACGTTTTGACGTTGTGTACCACCTGCTTTCCCCCGTGCAGAACCTGCGCATTCGTGTGAAGGTTCAGACAGATGAAACCACTCCGATTCCATCTGTTATTCCTATTTTCAGGGGTGCTGAATGGTTTGAACGTGAAGCCTACGATATGTATGGCATCCTGTTCACCGGTAACCCGGATCTGCGGCGTTTGCTGACTGACTACGGTTTTGACGGTTTCCCGCTTCGCAAGGATTTCCCTCTGACTGGTTATGTAGAGGTTCGTTACGACGACACCAAGAAGCGTGTTGTTTATGAACCTGTGCAGCTTACTCAGGAATTCCGTAGTTTTGACTTCCTCTCACCATGGGAAGGTACTGAGTACGTGCTTCCTGGTGACGAAAAAGCATCGAACTGAGGCACGGGTAGAGAATGGCTGAGGCTCAGGTACGAAATTTTAATATTAACTTTGGTCCGCAGCACCCTGCAGCGCACGGTGTGCTGCGTCTGGTGCTGGAGTTGGATGGTGAGGTGGTCACACGTGTTGATCCACACATCGGTCTGCTGCATCGCGGGACTGAAAAGCTGATCGAGCACAAGACCTATTTGCAGGCTGTGCCTTACTTCGACCGGTTGGATTATGTTGCGCCGATGAACCAGGAGCATGCGTTTGCTCTTGCTGTTGAGCGTATGCTTGGCATTGAAGTGCCAAGGCGCGGCTCTCTTATTCGTGTGCTTTATTCCGAAATCGGGCGTTTGCTGTCACATCTTTTGAACGTGACCACACAGGCGCTGGATGTTGGTGCGTTGACACCGCCGCTCTGGGGTTTTGAGCCTCGCGAAGAACTGATGGGCTTTTACGAGCGTGGCTGTGGTGCGCGTATGCACGCAGCTTATGTGCGTCCGGGTGGTGTTCATCAGGATCTGCCGCAGGACCTGCTCGATGACATGTGGGACTGGTGCGATCCGTTCCTCAAGACACTCGATGATATCGAAGGCCTTTTGACCGACAACCGTATTTTCAAGCAGCGTAACGTTGATATCGGCGTTGTTGATCTTGATGAAGCGTGGGCGATGGGCTTCTCCGGTGTGATGGTGCGAGGTTCCGGCGCGAAATGGGATTTGCGCAAGTCGCAGCCTTATGAGTGCTACGATGAAATGGAATTCGACATTGCAGTGGGCAAGAACGGCGACTGTTATGACCGTTACCTGATCCGCATGTTCGAGATGCACCAGTCTGTGCGCATCATGAAGCAGTGTCTGGAGATGCTGGGTAAGGAAACAGGTCCTGTTTCTTCTACTGATGGTAAAGTGGTTCCACCAAAGCGCGGCGAGATGAAGCGCTCCATGGAAGCCATGATCCATCACTTCAAGCTTTACACCGAGGGCTATAAAGTTCCTGAGGGCGAGATTTATGCTGCCGTTGAGGCGCCAAAAGGCGAATTCGGCGTATACCTCGTGTCTGACGGAACCAATAAGCCTTACCGCTGCAAGATCAAGGCTCCCGGCTTTGCTCATTTGCAGGCGATGGATCACCTGTGCCGCGGCCATATGTTGGCTGACGTTGCCGCTGTTCTTGGTTCCATCGATATCGTATTTGGGGAGATTGACCGGTAATGTCAGTGCGTCGTCTTCATCACGAACAGCCAGAGTCTTTTGAGTTCACACCGGAAAATCTGGAGTGGGCGAAAAAGGTTATCGAGCGTTACCCGGAGGGGCGTCAGGCATCTGCTGTCGTGCCTGTCTTGTGGCGCGCTCAGGAACAGGTCGGTTGGGTAACCGAACCAGCAATCCGCGCTATTGCGGAAATGCTGGACATGCCCCGTATCCGCGTTCTGGAAGTTGCAACCTTCTACACCATGTTCCAGCTGCAGCCGGTGGGTAAAAAAGCACACATTCAGGTGTGTGGTACCACTCCGTGCCAGTTGCGTGGGTCTGAAGAGCTTATCAAAGTTTGTAAGAGCAAAATCTCCGAGACACCGCACACCATTTCCAAGGATGGAAACTTCTCCTGGGAAGAGGTTGAGTGCCTTGGTGCTTGTGTGAATGCGCCGATGGTGCAGATCTTCAAAGACTTCTATGAGGATCTGGATGTCGAGAAGTTTGAAAAGCTTCTTGATGATATCGCTGGCGGAAAGCCGGTTCTGCCGGGTCCTCAGGGTGTCGACCGTATTTTTGCGGCGCCTGAGGGTGGCCCTACAACACTGCTGGAGATTAAGGACACCACAAAGGGTGCGCCTCAGGAAGCTGTTGTTGTTGATGGTTCCGATGCGGCGTCCCGGCACCATGCAGGTGCTGCTCTGAATACCGGCGGTGCTGGTTATACTGGTGTTCCTCGTCCAGCTGAGGCTGGCGTTGCGGAGTTTCTTGAGAGCCACCGCAAGGCGCAGGAAGCCAAAGCGAAAGGTGAGGGGTAAGCGATGCTGAACGATTCCGATCGTATCTTCACCAATATCTATGGTCTGCATGACTGGGGGCTCGAAGGAGCACGCCAGCGTGGATCATGGTCTGGTACCAAAGACATTATTGAAAAAGGTCGTGGCTGGATCATCGACGAAATGAAGAACTCGGGTCTTCGTGGTCGCGGTGGTGCGGGCTTCCCAACCGGTCTGAAGTGGTCCTTCATGCCGAAGGAAAGCGACGGCCGTCCGGCCTATCTGGTGGTCAACGCGGATGAGTCCGAGCCGGGCACCTGTAAAGACCGCGAAATTATGCGTCATGATCCTCACCATCTGGTTGAGGGCTGTTTGCTTGCTGGTTTCGCGATGGGTGCTATTGCGGCTTACATCTATGTGCGCGGTGAGTTCATTCGTGAACGTGAGCGCCTGCAGGCTGCGATTGATCAGGCTTATGATGCTGGCCTGATCGGCAAGAACAACAAGAACGGCTACGACTTTGATATCTACGTGCACCACGGTGCAGGGGCTTATATCTGCGGTGAGGAAACTGCACTGCTGGAAAGCTTAGAAGGTAAAAAAGGTCAGCCGCGTCTGAAGCCTCCGTTTCCTGCAAATATGGGTATCTACGGCTGCCCAACCACAGTGAACAACGTGGAATCCATTGCTGTTGCCCCGAGCATTTTGCGTCGTGGGGGTGCATGGTTTGCTGGTATTGGTCGTGAGAACAACGCTGGTACCAAGCTTTTCTGTGTTTCCGGACACGTGAACAAGCCTTGTACCGTTGAAGAAGCGATGGGCATTCCGTTCAAGGAGCTGATTGAAAAGCACTGCGGTGGTATCAACGGCGGCTGGGACAATCTGCTGGCGGTTATTCCGGGTGGGTCTTCGGTTCCTTGTGTGAAGGGCGAAGAGATTCGCGACGCCAAGATGGATTTTGACGGTCTGCGTGAGGTTGGCTCCTCGCTGGGTACGGCTGCTGTGATCGTGATGGACAAATCCACGGACATCATCAAAGCGATTGCCCGTCTGTCCTACTTCTACAAACACGAAAGCTGCGGACAGTGTACGCCGTGCCGTGAAGGTACAGGCTGGATGTGGCGTGTGATGGAGCGGATGGTCAAGGGCGAGAGCTCTTATGAAGAGATCGACATGCTGTTCAAGGTGACCAAGCAGGTGGAAGGTCATACGATCTGCGCGCTTGGTGATGCGGCTGCATGGCCTATTCAGGGTTTGATCAAGAACTTCCGCCCTGTGATTGAAGACCGGATCGACCAGTTCGTTGCTACGCAGCGAACCCCGACCGACAAGATCGCGGCGGAGTGATTGTATCTCGTTTGAGACTGGCGCGCTCATAGCGCTGCCGGGCTCAGGCGATGTTAAATGGAATGAATTGACTGAGCTTCTGATAGGGCACTAGGTCTTCAGGAAGCTAAGGGTGAGGATGCCAACGCATGACCAAGCTTGTCGTCGACGGCAAAGAAATTGAAGTTCCTGCGGATTATACCGTTATGCAGGCCTGTGAAGAGGCCGGTGCGGAAATCCCGCGGTTCTGTTTTCATGACCGGCTCTCTGTGGCCGGTAACTGCCGCATGTGCCTTGTAGAAGTGAAGGGTGGCCCGCCAAAGCCGGTTGCCTCTTGTGCAATGGGCGTGCGCGATCTGCGTCCGGGACCAGAGGGTCAGCCACCAGAGATCTTTACAAAGTCTCCAATGGTGAAAACGGCGCGTGAAGGTGTGATGGAGTTTCTCCTGATCAACCACCCGCTGGACTGCCCTATCTGTGACCAAGGTGGTGAGTGTGATCTTCAGGATCAGGCCATGGCTTACGGTGTAGATGGTTCGCGTTTTTATGAAAACAAGCGCGCAGTTGAAGATAAATACATCGGTCCGCTTGTTAAGACGGTCATGACACGCTGCATTCACTGCACGCGCTGTGTTCGCTTTACGACCGAAGTTGCCGGTGTTTCCGACCTTGGCCTGATTGGCCGCGGGGAAGATGCGGAAATCACCAGTTATCTGGAAGAAGCGCTTTCCTCCGAAATGCAGGGCAATGTGATTGACCTTTGCCCGGTTGGTGCTCTGACTTCTGCCCCTTACGAGTTCAACGCTCGTCCATGGGAGCTGGTGAAGACAGAAAGTATTGACGTGATGGATGCTCTTGGCTCCGCCATTCGTGTTGATACACGTGGCAAGGAAGTCATGCGCATCATGCCTCGCCTCAATGAAGAGGTGAACGAGGAATGGATTTCTGACAAAACCCGTTTCATCTGGGATGGACTGAAGACCCAGCGTCTGGATCGCCCATATGTGAAGCAGAACGGTAAGCTGGCAGCTGCGAGTTGGACCGATGCGCTGAACGCGGTTGCGTCCAAGGTGAAAGCGGCTGGCGGTGCCAAGACTGCTGCGATTGCCGGTGACCTTGCTTCTGTTGAGGACATGTTTGCGCTGAGGGCTCTCATGGAGAGCATAGGATCTGTGAACATGGACTGTCGTCAGGACGGTGCGCAGCTTGATCCTTCTTTGGGTCGGACAACATATTTGTTTAACTCTTCCGTAGAAGGCATTGAAGACGCTGATGCAATTTTGATCGTGGGTGCGAACCCGCGTATTGAAGCGCCAGTGCTGAATGCCCGTATCCGCAAGACATGGCGTCGTGGCGCGTTGAAGGTTGGTCTGATCGGTGAACCGGTTGATCTGACTTATGACGTTGCTCATCTTGGCGCCGGTCCGGACACTCTGGCGGAGCTGGTTGCTGGCAAGAATGCATTTGCTGACGTGCTGAAAGGCGCGAAGCGGCCAATGATCATTGTTGGTGAAGGCGCAATTGCCCGTGAAGACGGAGCTGCTGTTCTGGCTGCTGCTGCAACGTTGGCGCAGGACATTGGCGCTGTGAGCGATGAGTGGAATGGCTTTAACATTCTGCACACTGCAGCAAGCCGTGTTGGCGGTCTGGATCTGGGATTTGTTCCGGGTGAGGGCGGTCTGGGCACTGGTGGCATTCAGGAAGCAGCTGCCAAAGGCGATGTTGATGTTGTGTTCTTGCTTGGTGCAGATGAACTGGACATCTCGTCCTTCGGTGATGCGTTTGTTGTTTACATCGGTACCCATGGTGACCGTGGTGCACACCGTGCTGACGTTATTCTTCCAGGTGCGGCCTACACCGAAAAACCGGGTACCTATGTGAACCTGGAAGGCCGTGTGCAGCTGGCAAGCCGCGCTTCGTTCCCTCCAGGGGATGCACGTGAGGACTGGGCGATCATTCGTGCGCTTTCCGGCGCACTTGGCAAGCCTCTTGCCTTCAACACCTTCGCGCAGCTGCGCGCTGCGGTTGTTGAAGCTGTGCCTCATATGGCGAACGTGAATGGCATTGCGACCGGTATGGCTTCGGATATTTCCAGGCTGTCTGCTCGTGGTGGTGATATGAGTGGTGCCGGCTTTGCGCAGGCATTCAGTGATTTTTATCTAACCAACCCGATTGCCCGAGCTTCAGCGGTGATGGCCGAGTGTTCCGCACTTGCCATGCAGCGCCGAGCTGAGGCGGCGGAATAAGGGGACGGTGAGCATGGAAGATTTTTTCTGGAATTACGGCTGGCCGCTGATCATAATGCTTGCGCAGAGCTTGCTTTTGATGGTCGTGCTGCTGCTGATAGTTGCTTACATTCTTTATGCGGACCGTAAGATCTGGGCTGCTGTCCAGATCCGCCGTGGTCCTAACGTGGTTGGCCCGTGGGGCCTGCTGCAGAGTTTCGCGGATCTTTTGAAATTCGTTTTGAAAGAGCCGGTGATTCCATCGGGATCTGACAAGTTCCTGTTTTTGTTTGCGCCACTGGTCACAGTGGTTCTTGCTCTTGCCGGCTGGGTGGTTCTCCCGGTTGCGAGTGGCTGGGTGATTGCAGACATCAACGTGGGTATTTTGTATATTCTGGCGATCAGCTCGCTTGGTGTTTACGGTGTAATCATCGGCGGTTGGGCGTCTAACTCCAAATATCCATTCCTGTCAGCTCTGCGTTCTGCGGCGCAGATGGTTTCTTACGAAGTGTCTATCGGCTTCGTGATTGTGACCGTTCTGCTCTGCGTTGGATCACTGAACCTGTCTGAAATCGTATATGCACAGCAGTCTCGTGGTCTTGCCTATACACTGGGCGTTCCGTGGCTGTCGTTCCTGAACTGGTTCTGGTTGCCGCTGTTCCCGATGTTCGTGGTGTTCTTTGTTTCTGCGCTGGCAGAGACAAACCGTCCTCCATTCGATTTGGCGGAAGCGGAATCGGAACTGGTTGCGGGCTTCATGGTTGAATATGGCTCCACCCCTTACATGATGTTCATGCTGGGTGAGTATGTGGCCATTTCCCTGATGTGCGGTCTGATGACGATCCTGTTCATGGGCGGCTGGTTGCCTCCGATTGATGCAGCCCCATTCACATGGGTGCCGGGTGTCATCTGGTTCCTGCTGAAATGTCTGTTGGTGTTCTTCTTCATCTCCATGGCCAAGGCAATGGTTCCACGTTACCGCTATGACCAGCTGATGCGTCTGGGTTGGAAAGTCTTCCTGCCGCTGTCACTGGCAATGGTGTTCATCGTGGCATTCGTGCTGATGTTCATGGGCTGGACCCCACCAGTTGGCGGGTTTGGAGCATGATATCCATCGCCGGTTTGATCGGTGGTGTGATGGGAATATACCTTGGATGGCTGAACTACCGTCTCCTTCTTGGATTTATGGAGGCAGCCATCAACAAGGATCGAGAGCAAAACCCAGCCGAAAAAGGGTGGGTGGAGCTGGCGGAACCGATGATCCGCAAAGTCATTTTTACTCTGACGATAATCGGGATCCCGATTATCGGATATCTCGCCGGAGCTAGCATTGCTCCTTAATTCGAGAGGAAAGGGTAACGAGAACCTTGTATGACTTCGCTGAAGTTATCGCTGGTTCTCTTGGATTGTAATCGATCATCCATGCCGGTGGCATGGTCGATCAAGAAAGGGCTGTAAAGGCTATGGGACTGGGACAGGCCGCAAAGTCGTTGCTTTTGAAGGAGTTCGTATCGGCGTTTTTTCTTGCCATGCGTTACTTCTTCAAGCCGAAGCCGACGATCAACTATCCCTTTGAAAAGGGTGCTGTAAGTCCGCGTTTTCGCGGTGAACACGCCTTGCGCCGGTATCCGAACGGAGAAGAGCGCTGCATTGCTTGTAAGCTGTGTGAAGCGATCTGCCCTGCGCAGGCCATTACGATTGAAGCTGGACCGCGTCGTAACGATGGTACACGCCGTACCACACGCTACGACATTGACATGACCAAGTGTATCTACTGCGGGTTCTGTCAGGAAGCGTGTCCGGTGGATGCAATCGTAGAAGGCCCGAACTTTGAATTTGCGACCGAGACGCGGGAAGAGCTGTTCTATGATAAGGACAAGCTGCTTGCGAATGGGGAGCGTTGGGAGCGTGAAATCGCTCGCAATATTGAATTGGATGCTCCTTACCGTTAAGGCGGGGAGTTAAGATGTGTCCGGTTGAGGCTTTGCACTGACCGGGCGAGACAATAGGACAAAGGCAACCTAAAAATGGTTTTGCAGGCCCTGTTTTTCTATCTGTTTGCCGCACTTGCGGTGGCCTCTGCCTTCATGGTGATTGCATCTCGCAATCCGGTTCACTCAGTGCTGTTCCTCATCCTGTGCTTCTTTAATGCAGCCGGGTTGTTTGTACTGATTGGTGCCGAGTATCTGGCGATGCTTCTGGTTGTTGTCTACGTGGGTGCAGTCATGGTGCTGTTCCTGTTCGTGGTCATGATGCTGGATGTTGACTTTGCCGAGATGCGTCAGGGGTTCTTGCAGTATTTGCCGATCGGCGCGCTGATTGGTGCAATTCTGCTGGCTGAGCTTTTGATGGTCGCTAGTGGCTGGTACATCGCTCCTGGCCTTCTGGGTGAGGGGTCAGCTCCGATACCTCCTGTCGAGCAGACACAGAATATCGCCGCTATCGGTGAATTGCTTTACACCCGCTACATCTACTGGTTCCAGATTGCTGGACTGGTGCTGCTGGTTGCAATGATCGGTGCGATCGTATTGACCCTCCGCCATAAGCCGGGCGTACGCCGTCAGAACATCTCTGAGCAGGTAGCCCGTCGTCCTGAAACTTCGATCGAAGTGGTCAAAGTTGAAAGTGGCAAGGGATTGTAAGGCGCGTTCGTAACGGGTCTTTGGCATTAATTCGTACCGGAGAAATGGCCTTCATAAAGAAGGTTCCTTCTCCGGAGTTTGAATAGAACACGGGGAGCACTGAGAGGCGCCCATGGAAATTGGCATAGCGCACTATCTCGGGGTCGCAGCGATCCTATTCACGATCGGGATCTTTGGCATCTTTCTTAACCGGAAGAACGTCATCGTGATCCTGATGTCTATCGAGCTGTTATTGCTCGCAGTTAACATCAACCTGGTGGCATTTTCCTACTTTATGCAGGATTTGGTTGGTCAGATCTTTGCGCTCCTGGTTCTTACCGTTGCAGCGGCAGAGGCGGCTATTGGCCTGGCTATTGTGGTTGTTTACTTCCGTAACCGCGGCTCAATCGCCGTGGAAGACATCAATATGATGAAAGGCTGAGGGGCGGATGTTTTCAGCAATCGTTTTTCTGCCGTTGCTTGGCTTCCTGATTGTCGGAATGTTCGGCAATCGGCTTGGGGTCAAAGCCAGCGAGTACATCACCAGCGGCTTTATGATTGTCGCAGCCCTTTTGTCATGGGTGGTGTTTTTTCAATACGGTCTCGGGTCGGAAACCACGGAAATTGTGACAATTTTCCGCTGGATCACCTCAGGGGATCTTGCGGTTAACTGGACCATCCGTGTGGATACACTCACCGCAGTGATGCTGGTGGTTGTGAACTCGGTTTCCTGTCTGGTGCACATCTACTCCATCGGGTACATGCACCACGATCCGCATCGGCCACGGTTCTTTGCCTACCTGTCTCTCTTCACCTTTGCCATGCTGACACTGGTCACAGCTGATGACCTGTTGCAGATGTTCTTTGGTTGGGAAGGCGTTGGTCTGGCATCCTACCTGCTGATCGGGTTCTGGTATCAGAAACCATCTGCCAACGCTGCTGCTATGAAGGCGTTCATCGTCAACCGTGTTGGTGACTTTGGTTTCGCACTTGGTATCTTCGGTGTTTTCTACCTTTATGGTTCCATCGACTTCACCTCGATCTTCAGCAGCGGTCCAGCCCTTCTTGAGGGCACCGAGCCGGTCCTGACCTTCCTTGGTTTTGAGTTGATGCCTGAAGGGGCGCTGACCGTTGTGTGTCTGCTGCTCTTCATGGGTGCCATGGGTAAATCAGCGCAGTTTCTGCTGCACACCTGGTTGCCGGATGCGATGGAAGGCCCGACGCCTGTTTCCGCGCTGATCCACGCAGCGACCATGGTGACGGCTGGTGTGTTCATGGTTGCGCGTCTTGCGCCAGTCTTTGAACTTGCACCAACTGCGATGACCGTTGTGACCTTCTTTGGTGCGACGACCGCGTTCTTTGCAGCGACCATTGGCTGTGTGCAGAACGACATCAAGCGCGTGATCGCGTATTCTACCTGTTCGCAGTTGGGTTACATGTTCGTGGCTCTTGGTGTTGGTGCGTTCGGTGTTGGTATCTTCCACCTGTTCACACACGCTTTCTTCAAGGCGCTTTTGTTCCTTTGCGCCGGTTCCGTTATCCATGCCGTTTCCGACGAGCAGGACATGCGTAAGATGGGCGGCCTGCGCAAGCACATTCCATGGACCTACTGGACCATGATGATTGGTACGCTGGCGCTGACAGGTTTTGGTATTCCGTTTATTGGCATCGGAACTGCCGGTTTCGTTTCCAAAGATGCGATTATCGAAGCGGCTTATGTTGGTCATAACGCCTTTGCAAGCTACGCCTACTGGGCGACTGTGATTGCCGCGTTGCTGACGAGCTTCTACAGCTGGCGTCTGGTATTCATGACATTCCACGGCAAGCCGCGCGCTTCTGTTGATGTGATGAAACACATTCACGAGAGCCCTTGGGTCATGTTGATCCCATTGCTTCTTCTGTCCATCGGCGCACTGTTTGCTGGTATGGTCTTCAAAGAAGCGTTTATGGGTCACGACTACGGACACTTCTGGAAAGATGTCTTTGGCGGCACGAACAGCGAGCTTGCAGTCATTGAAGAGATGCACCACGTGCATTGGATGGTTGCTCTGTCTCCGACCCTTGCCATGATCGGCGGCTTCATTGTTGCTTACATGTTCTACATCGCAAAACCAGACATGCCGAAGGTTCTGGCGGAGCGCCATCAGCCACTTTACAAGTTCCTCCTGAACAAGTGGTACTTCGATGAGCTCTATGACTTCCTGTTTGTGAAGCCTGCCATGGCACTTGGCCGCTTCCTGTGGAAGCGCGGCGACGGCACGATCATTGACGGACTTGGTCCGGATGGTGTTGCCTCACGTGTTCAGCAGGTTACCGGTTGGGTTGTGCGCCTGCAGTCTGGTTACATCTATCACTACGCATTCGCCATGTTGATCGGGGTTGCCTTCTTCGTCACCCTGGCCATGTTCTCCGGCGGGGGAATTAATTAATGAACGACTGGAACATCCTTTCCATCACAACATTTCTCCCGCTGGTAGGTGTCTTCTTCATCCTGCTGGTGCGGGGAGATGACCCGGATGCGAAGACGAATATTCGGCGTGTTGCGCTGATTACAACGACATTCACATTCATTACCTCCCTGTTCATCTGGGGTGGGTTCACCAACGAGAACCCAGGCTTCCAGATGGTGGAGAAGCACAATTGGTTTGGTGATACCTTCACCTACCACATGGGCGTTGACGGCATTTCCATGCTGTTCGTGATCCTGACCACCTTCCTGATGCCACTTTGTATTCTGGCAAGCTGGGAAAGCATTCAGGACCGCGTGAAAGAATACATGATCGCCTTCCTGGTTCTGGAAACACTGATGATCGGTGTGTTCTGTGCCTTGGATCTGGTTCTGTTTTACGTGTTCTTCGAGGCTGGCCTCATTCCGATGTTCCTGATCATCGGTGTCTGGGGTGGTCCGCGCCGCGTTTATGCAAGCTACAAGTTCTTCCTGTACACCTTGCTTGGCTCCGTGCTGATGCTGGCGGCTATTATGGCGATGTACTGGCAGGCTGGTACGCTGGATATTCCAACTCTTCTGAATGAGAGTGAATTCCCGGCGCAAATGCAGACCTGGCTGTGGCTGGCGTTCTTTGCAAGCTTTGCGGTGAAGATGCCGATGTGGCCGGTTCATACCTGGTTGCCGGATGCGCACGTGGAAGCACCGACCGCTGGTTCTGTTGTACTTGCTGCGATCCTGCTGAAGATGGGTGGTTATGGGTTCCTTCGGTTCTCACTGCCGATGTTCCCAATTGCCAGTGACATGTTCGCGCCCTTCATCTTTACGCTGTCTATCGTGGCGATCATCTACACCTCTCTGGTGGCGTTGGCGCAAGAAGACATCAAGAAGCTGATTGCGTACTCGTCCGTTGCTCACATGGGCTTCGTGACCATGGGTATCTTCTCTGCTAATGCGCAGGGTATTGAAGGCGCAATCTTCATGATGCTGGCGCACGGTCTGATCTCCGGTGCGCTGTTCCTGTGCGTTGGTGTTATCTATGACCGGATGCACACTCGTCAGATTTCCGCTTATGGTGGTCTGGTCAACAACATGCCCCGGTATGCGGTTGCTTTCATGATCTTCACCATGGCCAATGTTGGTCTGCCAGGTACTGCCGGTTTCGTGGGTGAATTCCTGACTTTGATTGGTGTGTTCCAGGTGAATACATGGGTGGCGTTCTTCGCTGCAACCGGTGTGATCCTGTCAGCTGCTTATGCGTTGTTCCTTTACCGCCGCGTCGTCTTTGGTGCGCTGGAGAAGGAAAGCCTCAAGTCCATGTTGGATTTGAATGCGCGTGAAAAGTTGATCCTGGCTCCGCTGGTTATTTTGACTATCTTCTTCGGGTTCTACCCAGCAGCAGTGCTGGATGTGACGTCCGCGTCCGTTGATGCCCTTATCTCCAATTACAATGCAGCGCTTGATGCAAGTGGGCTTGCCCATGCAGCCGCTGCAGCGTCCAGCCATTAACAGGGGAGCCGCGCACTCATGACTGCTGAGCTTCTAACAATGCCTGATCTAATGCCAGTGCTGCCCGAGATCCTTTTGATCATCGGCGCAATGGTACTGCTGATGGTTGGGGCTTTTGGTGGAGAGAAATCTACTCCACTGGTAACGGGTATCTGTGTTGCGTTGCTGACTGTTGCAGGTTTGATCCTGCTGGTTAGCCCGCATTATGGAGAGACCTTCAATGGTGCGTTCGTACAGGATGCGTTCTCCCAGTACCTGAAGGTGCTGGTGTTGATCGGTTCCGGCTTTGCCATTGCAATGTCCGTTGCCTACGCACGTTCGCAGAACTTTGACCGCTTCGAGTACCCGATCCTTATTGTGATCGCGACCGTTGGTATGATGCTGATGCTTTCTGCCAATGATCTGATCTCCATGTATCTGGGTATCGAGCTGCAATCTCTGGCGCTTTACGTGGTTGCGGCGATCAACCGTGACTCCGTTCGTTCTACCGAGGCGGGCCTGAAGTACTTCGTTCTTGGGGCGTTGTCTTCCGGTATGCTGCTTTACGGCATGTCCTTCATCTACGGCTTTACCGGCCACACCGACTTTGAGGGCATCGCGTTTGCTCTGACAGAAGAGCGTGCGTCTCTTGGTCTGGTGTTCGGTATCGTGTTCATGTTGTCGGGTATTGCCTTCAAGATTTCTGCGGTTCCATTCCACATGTGGACCCCGGACGTTTATGAGGGTGCGCCAACTCCGGTGACTGCTTTCTTTGCAGCAGCACCGAAGGTTGCCGCGTTTGGTATGCTGATCCGTGTGCTGGTTGAGCCACTGGGGCAGGTGACCACCGACTGGCAGCAGATTGTTGTGTTCATTGCCATCGCGTCCATGGGGCTTGGTGCCTTTGCTGCGATTGGTCAGAGAAACATCAAGCGTCTGATGGCATACTCTTCCATCGGTAACATGGGCTATGCACTTGTTGGTCTTGCTGCTGGCACGGAAGCTGGTATCGAGGGTGTGATTGTGTTCATGACCGCTTACCTTGCGATGACACTGGGTGCCTTTGCCTGCATCCTGTCCATGCGTCGCAAGGAAGGTATGGTTGAGGATATTTCTGATCTTGCCGGTCTTTCCAAGACCAATCTGCCAATGGCGGTGCTGTTGGCCGTGATCATGTTCTCCCTGACCGGTCTGCCACCACTCTTCGGCTTCTTCGGTAAGTTTTACGTGTTCATTGCTGCGGTAGATGCCGGTCTTGTCCCACTGGTGGTCATCGGTCTGGTGGCCAGCGTTGTGGCGGCTTACTATTACCTGCGTGTGATCAAGGTCATGTTCTTTGATGAGGCAACCGGCGAATTCCTGCCAATGTCCGGTGAAATGAAAATTGTACTGGGACTTTCCAGTGCGGTTGTCGGACTGTTCTTCATCATGCCGGAACCTATTATGAATGCTGCGGCTAACGCGGCCAGCGTTCTGTTCTAGTTGATGATGACGACCTTGGGAAACCTAATTGACGAAGGCCCGGTGCGCTCTGCGCCGGGCTTTTGTTTTGAGCATTACGATCAGATCGGTTCCACCAACTCTTATGGCTTGCAAAAGGCACGGGAAGGGCATCCGGGCAATTTGTGGGTTCGCTCCGACATTCAGGTGAGCGGGCGCGGTCGTCGCGGACGGCCTTGGACATCTGAGTCCGGCAACCTGTTTGCCTCCATTTTGCTACGGTTGGATGGGCATAGTGAGAAGATCGTACAACT
Source organism: uncultured Pseudovibrio sp. (assembly GCA_947494035.1). Taxonomy (GTDB): domain Bacteria; phylum Pseudomonadota; class Alphaproteobacteria; order Rhizobiales; family Stappiaceae; genus Pseudovibrio. Next base: position 16,199 of record CANLTN010000034.1, read on the forward strand.
GCCCTTTGTGGCTGCGCTTGCTCTGGGCGAAGCTCTGGAGCGGACAACAGGGGCGCATGATCTGGCGCAACTGAAATGGCCAAATGATGTGCTGATTGACGGACAAAAGGTCTCCGGCATATTGCTTGAGAGCGAAAGTGGGCCTAATGGTGAGCTGTGCCTTGTGTGCGGTTTTGGTGTCAACGTGTCCCATCATCCGGATTTGGGTGACTATGCGGTTACAGATTTGCGCAGTATGGGATACATGTGTGAGCCAAGCTTAGTGTTTGACGCACTTGCGCAAAGTTTTGCACGATGGCTGGATACGTGGAAAGCTGCCAGTGGGTTTGAAGTGATCAGATCCGCATGGTTGCAACGCGCCGTAGGGCGCGGGAAGCCGATCCGCGTGCGCCTGAGTAACGAAGAGTTTTCCGGCGTCTTTATGGACATCGACCAAATGGGCCGCCTGATAGTGAAACTGGATCATGGCGGCGAGCGGCTGGTGACGGCCGGTGATGTTTTCTTTTCCTGACGACGTGTAAAGCACGTTTTGCCGGGCCGCTGGGATGGTGGCCGCATGTCTGTCAGGTCCTAGAGTTGATACGCGTATTCTTATTTTTAAGAACCGGAACCATTTTTCGGGAGTACGCTTTAAAGGAGTCTTAGATGTCGAGCACTCAAGAGCTCGTGTTCCTGCCTTTGGGCGGTGTTGGCGAAATTGGAATGAACCTTGGTCTTTATGGATATGGACCTGAGGATGACCGCCGCTGGCTGATTGTTGATTTTGGTGTTTCTTTTGCCGGACCGGATATGCCGGGCGTAGATCTTATTTTGCCGGATATTCGTTTTCTGGAAGAAGAGCGCTCCCGCATCGAGGGTATCGTTATTACCCATGCCCACGAAGACCATTACGGTGCGCTGTCCTACCTATGGAAGCGGTTGGAGCTGCCAGTCTATGCAACGCCGTTTACTGCACGTCTGCTGGAAGCCAAGCTGATTGGGGACGGTGCTGACTATGAAATTCCTGTCACTGTGGTCAATCAGGGGGACCGGTTCAAGGCTGGTGCCTTTGATGTTGAGCTGGTGACCATGACCCACTCGATCCCGGAGCCGTGTGCTCTGGCTATTCGTGTTGGTGGTCAGCTGGTGCTGCATTCCGGTGACTGGAAGATCGACCTGACGCCGGGTGTTGGCAAAGCGATTGACCTTCAGCGTTTGCGCGAGCTGGGTGATGAAGGCGTTGATGTGTTTGTGTGTGACAGCACCAACGCGGTCCGTGACGGGGTGAGCCCGAGTGAAGCGGACGTGAAGGAAGAGCTGACCCGGATCATCAAAGAGGCGCCACACCGGGTTGCGGTGACCACGTTTGCCTCCAACGTTGCGCGTATGCGTGCGGTTGCGGAAGCTGCGATGGCGGCAGAGCGCGAGGTTGTTGTGATTGGCCGGAGCATGTTGCGCACCGTGGAAATTGCGCGTGATCTTGGCTATCTTGATGGTTTGGCCCCATTCCGCGATGAAGAGACCTACGGTTCCTTGCCGCGCAATAAGGTTGTTGCGCTGTGTACCGGGTCTCAAGGGGAAGCACGGGCTGCGATGGCGCGGATTGCCGGTGACCAGCACCGCCAGATCGGACTGTCATCTGGTGATATGGTTATCTTCTCCAGTCGCACTATTCCGGGTAATGAAAAGGCCGTTTACGGCATTATCAACCAGCTGACCGAGCAGGGCCTGCATGTGGTGACCGATCGTGATGCACTGGTGCATGTGTCTGGTCACCCGCGGCGCGGAGAGCTGGATCAGGTTTACAATCTGGTTCGCCCGAAGAAGGTTTTGCCGGTTCATGGTGAAGCGCTGCACCTGCAATGCCACAAGGAATTTGCCGAGGGCAAAGGCGTAAAGGATGTGAAGATCATTCGCGACGGCGATATGGTTCGTTTGCACCCTGGGAAGCTTGAGGTGATTGATGAAGCACCTGCTGGTATTCTGGTTCGCGATGGTCACCTGACTGCTGCACCAGAGGAAACGGGTGTTCAGGAACGGCGTAAGCTTTCTTTTGCTGGGAGCGTGACGGTCTCGCTGATTTTGGATGGTCGCGGCGAGCTGCTTGGTGATATCGATGTGGTGCTGTTTGGCATGCCCGATGAGACCGAGAATGGCACTCCGTTTGAGGATGCTGTGCGTGATGCGGTCTACGGGGCAGTGATTTCTATTCCAAAGAGCCGCCGCCGCGATGTGGAGTTGGTGCGTGAGGCTGCCAGACGGGCAGGGCGTTATGCTGTGGTTGAGCATTGGGGCAAGAAGCCGCTTTGCAAGGCTTTGGTACAGCGCGTTTGATGCGTTAGAGCACCTTGAAACAAGAATTTTAGGCCGTAGGGGAGCACATCCTCTGCGGCCTTTGACTTTTGATCCAATAGACTTTGTCAGGGAAATCTGTTCCTTAGAGCTGATCCGCGTTCGTTTGCATGTAAGCGCTGTGCTCTAACTCCTTTGTTTGAGCGAATTCTTGCCATCTGATTGTGCTCAGTCAAATGGAACGCGCTTTGGAACATAAGAGTTATTGGGAGAACCGTCATGATTGGACGATTGAACCACGTTGCGATTGCCGTATTGGATATGGATGACGCGCTGAAGGTGTATCGTGATACCCTTGGAGGTATTGCTTCAGAAAAAGTGGCGCAGCCGGATCATGGCGTCTCCACCGTGTTTATCGAGCTTCCCAACACCAAGATCGAGCTGCTGGAGCCGCTTGGCGAGAACTCTCCAATCTCCAAGTTTCTGGAACGCAATACGCAGGGCGGCATCCATCATATCTGTTATGAAGTTGATGACATTCTTGCTGCCCGTGACCAGCTGGTTGCCAACGGCGCGCGCATTCTTGGAGATGGCGAGCCGAAGATTGGCGCGCATGGCAAGCCGGTTTTGTTCCTGCACCCCAAAGACTTTCTTGGTACGTTGACCGAGCTGGAACAGGCTTAAAGTTGTTTTTCAAAGACTTGTGGTTTGCAAAAAACGGAAGACTATCGGCCTTCACCTATTTCTTGTAGGTGGAAATCAGTATGGTATACGTTCCTGTGATCGCCGGAAGTCGCTTTTCGGAAAATACCATGGTTGGCTGGTTGCTTTTGTGAGAGCGGCCAGCTGCAGATAGAACAAGAAACTCCTGGAGCAGACCTATGGCTACACCGCTACTCGTTGCACTTTATTTCATGATGTGGTGGATTTTGTTTCTGGCCATTTTGCCATTTGGGGTTCGTACCCAGGCGGAAGAGGGGGAGGTGGTTCCCGGAACCGCCGAGAGTGCTCCCAAGCATCCCCAGATGCTGAAGAAGGTGATCATCAATACGATTGTTACGACGATTGTGTTTGCGATCTTCTATTGGTTTCTGGAGTCCGGCCTTGGGGTGCATCTGTTCCCGTTGGTTGACCAGTTGATGGGCAATGCTCCGTCCTGACCTCTGGTTTTGCACAGCTGGTCTGTGGAGATAAATCAGAGAGTTACTGAGTAGAAATTTCGGTTTCGCAAAAAGTGATTCTTTCAGGGGTCACTTATTTGCGTTTCTTATATGGTGTGCGCGTGGCCATCTGTGATGGAAATAGCGTGGGCCTATGCTGCCATGTTGGCCTGTCTGAGTGCAGCAATCATGAAATTTCACTCAGCGACACCGGTGAAAAATGACAAAAAAAAGCAAGGCCGAAGCCTTGCTATAAGAACGAGTTCCGCGTCTAAATGTTCTCTTAGCACTTGCGTAGAGTGCCGGCAGCTACCATAACGGGCGCCCGAGAACCTTCCTCCCAAGACTAAAGATCGCGATACCTTGCAGCGCCACGTAAGGGCGCTGTTTTTATTGTTGACGTGACAGTAGCGTAGTCACATGAGTTTGTCATCATTTTGTATCAATTCGCCTCAATTTTTTGCTTGCCTAAAATTTTAGCTATTATTTTTTGGGAAATCTGCAAACTGGTGCAAAAGGAGCAGGCCAAAAGCTGTGCGCATGGGGAAATATGCCTTAGAAAATTGGCATATAGCCATGTTGGCAGTTACAACAGGCGTTGTGCTTGTTAAGAAGGCATTGATAAAAGCTTTGTGATGAATCTGAGCTTGCGAGCCATAAAACCTAAAGAGTTAAACTAATGCGTTTGTCCCGATATTTCCTGCCTATCTTGAAGGAAACTCCGAAAGAAGCCGAGATCGTGTCGCACCGCCTGATGTTGCGTGCGGGTATGATCCGTCAGCAGTCAGCCGGGATTTATGCATGGCTGCCGCTTGGCCACCGTGTGCTTAACAAAATTCAGCGTATCGTTGAAGAAGAGCAGAACCGCTCCGGCGCTGTCCAACTGCTTATGCCAACCATCCAGTCAGCTGATCTGTGGCGCGAAAGTGGCCGCTATGATGCATACGGCAAGGAAATGCTGCGCATCGAGGATCGTCACGAGCGCGACATGCTGTTTGGTCCGACCAACGAAGAGATGGTTACAGACATCTTCCGCAGCTACGTGCGCTCCTACAAGGACCTGCCGCTGAACCTATACCACGTACAGTGGAAGTTCCGCGATGAAGTGCGTCCTCGTTTTGGCATTATGCGTGGCCGCGAGTTCCTGATGAAGGATGCTTATTCCTTTGATTTGGACAAGGAACGGGCAACGGAAGCGTACCGCCGCATGTTCGTGGCTTACCTGCGCACCTTTGCGCGCATGGGCCTGACAGCTATTCCTATGAAAGCGGACACTGGCCCAATCGGTGGTGACCTGTCGCACGAGTTTATCGTGCTGGCGTCTACCGGTGAGAGTGAAGTGTTCCTTGATAAGGATATTCTCGGCCTGCCAATCCCGGGTGAAGACACTGACTTTGGCGGCGATCTCTCCGGTATTATCGAGCAGTGGACCACTCCTTACGCTGCAACAGATGAAATGCATGATGAAGCTGCCTTTGAGGCTGTTGCGGAAGACAAGAAGGTTTCTGCGCGCGGTATTGAAGTTGGTCACATCTTCTACTTCGGCACCAAATACTCCGAGCCTATGGGCGCGAAGGTGATGACCGCTGAAGGCAAAGAGACGCCTGTTCACATGGGGTCTTACGGCATTGGTGTGTCCCGCCTGCTGGGCGCGATCATCGAAGCGTGTCATGATGACGATGGTATTGTGTGGCCGAAAGAGGTTGCACCGTTCCACGTTGGCCTGATCAACATGAAGGCGGGCTCTGAATGTGACGCGGTTTGTGAAAGCGTATATGCTGAGCTTGAAAAGGCTGGTGTTGAGGTGCTTTATGATGATCGCAAGACCAGTGCAGGCCAAAAATTTGCAAGTATGGACCTGATTGGTCTGCCATATCAGCTGGTTGTTGGTCCACGTGGTCTGAAGACCGGCGAAGTGGAAGTGAAGGACCGTTCAACAGGAGCTCGCGAAATGTTGACCCCGGAAGCTGCTGTGAACAAACTGATTTCTGCCTTAAACGGCTGATAGGAGCGAAGCTTGGGGTAACTCAGTAGCTTTAATGGTATGTTAGGTGCCGGTGGCTTGTCGCTGCCGGGCCTTTTGGGCCAGCGCTTATGGCACCTGCTCTTCATGCTCCCTATATTCAGTGGGACAGTTGAACAGGCGGAAACGGAGAATAGTCTAGTATGACGGCAGAGATTCAGGCGGCTCATCCCGGAAAGAACCGGTGGTTTGCACCCTTTGAGTGGATGCTGGCAGGGCGTTATCTGCGCTCCAGACGCAAAGAAACCTTTATTTCAATCATTGCAGGTCTTTCCTTTTTGGGGATCACGCTGGGTGTTGCCACGCTTATCATCGTTATGGCGGTGATGAACGGGTTCCGCACAGAGCTGCTGAGCAAAATTCTCGGGATCAACGGACATGTGTTGGTGCAGCCCATCGACAGTCCACTTGATGATTACGATGATGTGGCCGTCAGGCTATCTGGTATCGATGGTGTTAAATTTGCCATGCCGTTTGTTGAAGGGCAGGCGATGATCTCGGGGCCTAGTGCTGATCTGGGAGCTCTGTTTCGCGGTGTGCACAAGTCTGATCTGGATAAGCTGGATCTGGTTTCCGGGAATGTGCTTGCCGGCACGCTGGAGGGCTTCGACGAAGGTGAAGGCATCGCCATTGGCTCTCGCCTTGCTAGTCAGCTTGGCGTGACGGTTGGCGATACGGTTCGTGTCATTACTCCGCGCGGAAGCATCACTCCCATGGGAATGACGCCACGTGTGAAGGGCTATCCTGTCTCTGCGATCTTCCAGATTGGTATGAGCGAATATGACGGTACGATTGCTTTCATGCCGTTTGAAGAGGCGCAGCTTTACTTTAACAAGGAAGGCTTGGCGACTGGCATTGAGGTCTATGTGGATGATCCTGATGCGGTCGGGCCGTTGCGCCCCCTCATTGAGGAAGACGCCGGGCGGCCTGTGTATGTTTCAGACTGGCGCCAGCGCAATGTGACGTTCTTCTCTGCGCTTGAAGTTGAACGCAATGTGATGTTCCTTATTCTGACGCTGATTGTTCTTGTGGCGGCGCTGAATATTATTTCCGGCATGACCATGCTGGTGAAAGACAAAGGCCGTGATATCGCTGTGCTACGCACCATGGGGGCAACCCGCGGTGCTGTGATGCGGATATTCATCATCACCGGTGCGAGCATCGGGACCATTGGTACGTTTGCCGGCTTTGTGTTGGGCACTGTGGTGTGCTGGAATGTTGAGAGCATTCGTCAGGGGATCTCCTGGCTGACGGCGACCGAACTGTTCTCGCCTGAGCTTTACTTCCTTTCCACTCTTCCGGCCGAGATGGATCCGGGCGAGACGGCCAGTGTTGTTATTATGGCTCTGGTTTTGAGCTTGCTTGCTACAATCTACCCTGCCTGGCGCGCAGCCCGGCTCGATCCTGTTGAGGCTTTGCGCTACGAATGATGAATAAACCAACACAACCGATTGTTGATGTTCCGCTTAAGGACGAGGACCGGGTTCCTGTCTTAAGTTTGAGGAATGTTGTGCGAAGTTATGACGAGGGCAACAGCAAACTGGAGATTTTGAAGGGCGCGGATCTTGACCTTTATAAAGGGGAAATGGTCGCGCTTGTGGCTCCTTCTGGCGCCGGTAAATCCACGCTGATGCATCTGGCTGGTCTTTTGGAGATGCCGCAGAGCGGTGAAATCCTGATTGACGGGCGGGAGTGTTCCAAGCTTAATGATGAGGCCCGCACGGCCATTCGCCGAACCGAGGTGGGGTTTGTCTACCAGTTCCACCAGTTGCTGCCTGAGTTTACCGCACTGGAGAACATTGCGTTGCCGCAGATGATCTGCGGGTTGAAGCGTAAGGATGCGGAAGAGCGGGCTCATCAGCTGCTTTCCTATATGCGTCTTGCCGAGCGTGGTTCTCATCGTCCGGCTGAGCTCTCCGGTGGTGAACAGCAACGTGTTGCGATCGCCCGTGCAGTTGCCAATGCGCCACGGGTGCTTTTGGCAGATGAGCCGACGGGTAACCTTGACCCTAACACCTCTCAGTACGTGTTTGAGGCTTTGACGGCGTTAGTGCGCGCCTCTGGTGTGGCTGCTTTGCTTGCGACCCACAACATGGAAATTGCCAAGCAGATGGACCGGCGCATTACGCTGCGCGATGGCAAAGTTGTGGAGCTTCCCTAAAAGGGGATGTAGATACAAACTGATTGCGACTCAAATGCCAGCGACCTGTTCGCTGGCATTTCTCGTTTTGCGGGTGTGTTCCTGTTTTGGTGCCCGTTGTTCACAGTCTGCGATGGTGGTGTTGCGATCTCCTAACCTCGATGTCTGCTTTCACTGTTAACTTAAAAATTACCCGTAACTCATTGAATTAATGCCAAATATACCTTGTCCATCATAATTGGTGGAACCGGAGACACGTTAACGTATACCAGTCATTAACTATGAGTTCGCCCCTGACAAAATAAGGGTTGTATGGATGAGAACATTCATAGAACATAACGAATACAAAACAGGTTCAAACTAAGGGTGTTTGTTATGTCATTTGTACTTCGTGAAGCAGCAGCATTCGGTTCTATTGTTCTTTTCGCAAGCAGCTTTCTCATGTGGGGCGATGCTCTGACGCAGATGCTTCCCTAGATATTCCTGAGGAATCGGAGTTGGGAAACTCGGGATAACCGGTAGCGTGATTTGCGAGGGAATTGCATTTTGCGTTTGGGTCCTCCAAATGAGGTGCTACTATCGCACTCACCTTGCGAACCAAAAGGCTCAAGATGTCATCTCCAGGTTTCGTCCATCTCCGTGTTCACTCAGCCTACTCTTTGCTGGAAGGGGCTTTGCCAATTGGAAAGCTGATTGACCTTGCTTTGAAGGATGAGCAGCCTGCTTTGGCTGTCACGGATAGTGGCAACCTTTTCGGTGCGCTGGAGTTCTCTGAAAAAGCCTTTGGCGCGGGCATGCAGCCGATTATTGGCTGTCAGGTGGCCGTAAATTTTGAAGACCAGCCTGATGCGTCCGGCGATGATACTGTCAGCGACCTTGTTCTCCTTGCCACCAATGAGGAGGGCTATGAGAACCTGATGGATCTTGTATCAAGATCGTTTCTTGATACGGAACCAGGTCTGAAGGCTAATGTGCCTTTCTCGCGGGTTCAGATTAAATCGGGTGGCTTGATTGTTCTGACAGGTGCAAGTGAAGGGCCAATCAATTCGCAGTTGCGTGACGGGCATTTTGATCTGGCAAAGTCCCGCCTTGAGCTGTTACAGGCCACGTTTGGTGACCGGCTTTATGTGGAGTTGCAACGCCACAACATGAAGGGTGAGGAAGATGTTGAGCCTGAGCTCCTGAACCTTGCCTATGAGATGAATATTCCGGTTGTTGCGACCAACGAGTCGTTCTTTCCTAATCCGGATGATTATGAAGCACATGATGCGCTGATCGCAATTTCCGAAGGTCGCGTTATTGTAGAGACCGACCGCCGCCAGCTGACGCCGGATCATTGCTTTAAGACCCGAGCGCAAATGATGGAGCTGTTCTCCGATCTTCCGGAGGCGCTTGAGAACTCTGTCGCGATTGCGCGGCGGTGTCATTACCGCCCGTTGACGCGCGCACCTATCTTGCCGCGCTTTGCCGGTGCGGATGCCGATGCTGCAGAAGCGGAGCGGGCCGAAGCGGAGGAGCTGACGAGGCAGGCAAAGGAAGGCCTGCAGGCGCGTCTTGATCTGCATGGTCTGGCACCGGATCTTGAAGAGAAAGATTACTGGGATCGTCTGGATTATGAGCTGGGCATCATTATCCGCATGAAGTTCCCTGGGTACTTCCTGATCGTTGCGGACTTCATCAAATGGGCGAAGAATGAAGACATTCCCGTGGGGCCGGGCCGTGGTTCGGGTGCGGGTTCGCTTGTTGCATGGTCGTTGACCATTACTGACCTTGATCCGATGCGGTTCTCGTTGCTGTTCGAGCGCTTCCTGAACCCGGACCGTGTGTCCATGCCGGATTTTGATATCGACTTTTGTCAGAACCGGCGTGAAGAAGTAATCCGGTATGTGCAGCGCAAGTATGGCCGTGAGCAGGTGGCGCAGATCATTACTTACGGAACGTTGCAAGCGAAGGCGGTACTGCGTGATGTAGGCCGTGTTTTGCAAATGCCATACGGTCAGGTGGACCGATTAAGTAAACTGATTCCGGGTAACCCAGCCAATCCGGTGACACTTGCGGAGGCGCTGGAACAAGAGCCCCGGCTGCGTGAAGCAACCAAGCAGGAGGAGGTTGTTGATCGCCTCCTGAAGATGGCGCAGAAGCTGGAAGGTCTTTACCGGCATGCCTCGACCCACGCCGCTGGTGTGGTGATTGGGGACCGCCCGCTTGAGCAGCTGGTGCCGCTTTATCGCGACCCTCGCTCTGACATGCCTGTTGCCCAGTTCAACATGAAATGGGTGGAGGCGGCAGGTCTGGTGAAGTTTGACTTTCTGGGCCTTAAAACGCTGACGGTGATTGATACGGCGGTCGCGCACATTAAGAAGCGCGGCATTGACGTTAAAATCGAAGAAATCCCGATTGATGATCCGGCGACCTATAAACTTTTGGCGGCGGGCGAGACGGTTGGTGTGTTCCAGCTGGAAAGTCAGGGTATGCGCCGGGCAATTGCAGGTATGCGGCCTGATCGCTTTGAGGACATTATTGCTCTGGTGGCGCTGTATCGTCCCGGGCCTATGGACAATATCCCGATCTACAACGCGGTGAAGCACGGCGAGCAGGAGCCGGACTATCTGCATCCTTTGCTGGAGCCGATCCTGACCGAGACCAACGGCATTATCGTCTATCAGGAACAGGTGATGCAGATCGCTCAGGTGCTTTCTGGTTACTCTCTTGGTGAAGCGGATTTGCTGCGCCGTGCGATGGGTAAGAAGATCGCCTCTGAGATGGAGATCCAGCGCGCCCGCTTTGTTGAGGGGGCTGTGGCGCAGAACGTAGATAAAGACCAGGCCGGTATGATCTACGATCTGGTGGCCAAGTTTGCGAATTACGGCTTTAACAAGTCGCACGCAGCGGCTTATGCGCTCGTTGCCTATCAAACCGCGTGGCTTAAAGCTAACTATCCGGTTGAGTTTCTTGCCGGTATCATGACGCTGGATCTGGGGAATACAGATAAGCTGAGTGACTTCCGTCAGGAAGCCCTGCGTATGGGCATCGAGGTCGTGCCGCCATCGGTCAATAAGTCCGGTGTGCATTTTGATGTGCTGGACGGCAAGATCGTTTACGCCATGGGCGCGATCAAGGGCGTGGGCGAACAGGCTGTTGAGCATATTGTTGAGGTGCGCGGCGATACGCCTTTCAAGGATATGGCGGATTTTGCCCGCCGCATCAGTCCGAAGGTTCTCAATAAACGTACAATCGAGAACCTGATTGCCTCTGGCGCTTTTGATGAGTTGAATCCAAACCGTGCCCAATTGCTGGATGGTCTGGATCGTATTATTGGGATGGCTCAGCGCACGGAAGAGAACAAGACCTCCGGACAGAATGACTTCTTTGGCGGAGATAATGCTCCAGAACCTTTGATCCTCAACCCAACGGATCCGTGGCTTCCTTCTGAACGCTTGCAGAGGGAATATGCAGCGGTCGGGTTCTATATCTCAGCGCACCCGCTGGATGAATACCGCGAGCTGTTTAGCAAGCTGCGTGTGCAGCTCTGGAAGGACTTTGAGCGCTCCGTGAAAGCTGGGTCGTCAGCCGGACGTCTTGCGGGGACTGTGACGTCGAAGCAGGAGCGTAAAACCCGGACGGGCAACCAGATGGGCATCGTGCGTATTTCTGATCCGACGGGGCAATATGAGGCGGTGCTGTTCTCCGAAACCTTGAACCAGTGCCGCGATCTGCTGGAGCCGGGGCAATCTGTTGTCCTTCTGGCGCAGGCCGATATGCGTGATGATGAAGTCAGCGTGCGTATCAATCAGGTAGAGCCACTGGAAAAAGTGGCGGGCAGGGTGCATCGAACCCTGCGGATCTTCCTCGGCTCTGACGAACCCATCAAGAGCTTGCAACGCCAGCTCCGCCGCGGCGGCGATGGTGAGGTGAGCTGTGTTGTGCTGCTTGACAATGGTCAGCGCGAAGTGGAGGTCAAACTCCCGGGCAACTATCAGCTGTCACCTCAGCTATCCGGTGCTCTTAAAACGCTTCCGGGGGTGATGGATGTGCAGATGTCTTAGGAGCAATTATGCAGTGATCAAAAAGAACCCCGCTGAACTCCTTCAGCGGGGTTTGTTGTTTCCATAGGGATCAAAAGATCCTCTGGATGACTTGTTCGGCGCATGCGTTGCCGATTTCTCTGGCAACTAGATCGACGCCTTCCTGTCCTGATTTTGCAAGCTCAGTCAGATCTGAGTTTTGGTTGACGGAACAAGTTGCTGCAGCGAGGATCTTTCCATCCTGAGTGGAGACGAGAAGTGCGCGGCCACTGTAATTATGGGAAATGCTAAAGCGGTTTGCTTTTAATGTGAGGCGTATCCTGCGGCTTGAAGGAAGTTTGAGCATTCCTCGGAGTTGAAGA
>CANLTN010000035.1:0-25178 GCA_947494035.1 uncultured Pseudovibrio sp.
CTGTTCTTGGCATCATGCCAGTTTCAGAAGCGAAATCCACTTATACAACCTGTCCGAATTTCCTGAGCCAGCTCTCTGGATCAGATCTGTCGGAGGTGGGACCGAGGTTTCCTTTATCAACCGCCTGTTTGGAATTCACGCCTAAATTGCGCCTGCGGAAGGCTATTTGTGTCTTCACTCAACAGATGCAACAGAGCCGCACAGCTTCCCGTTAAAACTCTTCCGTATAATGCGTTCGCTCCATGAAGTACTCCTGTTGTCAACTTAACAGGAGTCCCTCCACTTCTCCCAGGCCAGTCCAGATAGGGTCGGTCACTTTTATTAGAAGCTCCCCTGCCCTGTTCATCCCATTACCAATGCCACAGTGTGCCGTCTTCGAGCCTGTTTACGGGCAGGTATGCTGGTTCGTATGGGTATTTGTTGGCAAGCTCTTCATCAATATCTACCCCATGGCCGATTGCTTCGCCAGGGTGGAGGTAGCCATCGGAAATGCTCCAGTTATGTGAAAAGACGTCGAGTGTTTCCGGTGTGTACTCGGTATATTCCTGAATGCCGAAGTTTGGTGCCCATAGGCCAAGTTGCATGTTGGTGGCAAAGCAGGCGGGAGACATATCCATTGCGCCATGACAGGCCGTGCGCACATTGTATATTCCGGCAAGGTCCATGATGCGACGCAGGGCAGTTACCCCGCCAGCATGAACGGTTGTCATTCGAATATAATCAATGAGCTGTTCTTCAATCAGCAAGCGCGCATCCCACACCGTATTGAACACTTCGCCAACAGCCAGAGGTGTGACCGTGTGTTTTCGGATCAAACGAAAGCCTTCTTGGTGCTCGGCTGCCACCATATCCTCAAGCCAGAATAGTCTATATGGTTCAAGGTCTTTGCCTAAGCGTGCGGCTTCAATGGGGGTTAAGCGGTGATGCGTATCGTGCAGCAATTCCACATCCCATCCATGGGTCTCACGCAGAGCGGAAAACAGGTTCGGAACATGGCGTAGGTACTTGGAGGTTGACCACACTTCCTCATTGGGTAGCGCATTTAAATCAGCGGTGTTGGTCGATGATTTGTCAGTACCATATACGGCGGGCAAACCGGGAATGCCAACCTGCGCACGAATGGCCTTGTAGCCTTGGTCCATACGCTGACCAACGGCCTCAACTGCTTCAGCAATATCAGTGCCCTGAGCATGCACATAGCAAAGAAGCTTATCACGGCTGGCACCGCCAAAGAGCTGGTAAAGAGGCATGTTTGCAGCTTTGGCCTTGATATCCCAAAGGGCGGTATCAATTCCTGCAATTGCGGCCATTGTTACCGGGCCGCGGCGCCAGTAGGCACCTTTATACAAGTACTGCCAGATATCTTCGATCCGACTTGGATCTTTGCCGATCAGTAGCGGAACAAGATGGTCTTCAAGGTAGGCAACAACCGCCTTTTCACGGCCATTCAGAGTGGCGTCGCCAACCCCGGTGAGCCCTTCATCTGTATAGATTTTAACGGTGACGAAGTTCCGGCCAGGGGAGCATACGATTATTTTTACGTCTGTGATTTTCATATTAGCGTCCAAGGATTAGGCAGTAACTTCAGGTGCAAAACGAAAGCGATTGTGAAGGCGCCTGTCTAACGGGTCGGGGTTTGGTATGGCTGATAAGAGGGCTTGGGTATACGCATGCTGCGGATTGTTAATCACCTGATGTGTTTCACCGGTTTCTACAATTTTTCCGCGATGCATTACGGCCACTCGATCGCACATGTATCGGATTACGGACATATCGTGAGAGATGAACAGGTAGGAAAGTCCAAGCTCATCTTGGAGCTGCATCATCAGATCCAGCATTTGCGAGCGAAGAGAAACGTCGAGTGCCGACGTAGCTTCATCTGCAATGATGAGACGGGGCTTTACGGATATTGCTCTGGCAATACCAATGCGCTGGCGCTGGCCGCCGGAAAAAGCATGCGGGTAACGCTCTCGCCAGCTTGGAGGTAATCCAACCTGTTCCATGAGCGCACAGACCTGCTCTTCAAGCTCTTTGCCTTTGACACCCATAAGACTGAGTGGTTCGGCGATGATCTGGCCGACAGTTTTGCGAGGATTAAGGGACCCGACTGGGTCTTGAAAGATCATGCGTATTTCGCGGCGCACGGCTTTAAGATCAGCCTTATTGGCACCGGCAACTTCGCACACACTGCCATCGGAGCGCTTAAAGTCGATCCTGCCTGAAGATGGATCATAAATCCGCAGCAAGCACCGGCCGATGGTGGTTTTTCCTGATCCGGATTCACCCACGATGCCCAAGGTTTCGCCGGAGTGGACCGTCAAGGACACATTGTCTACGGCATGGTGACCGTTATCAAAAACCATCGACAGATCAGAGACTTCTAACAGTGGCTTATATTCTGTTGAGGCATCTAACTGCTCGGCGCGAACTTCGGCTTTTTTCTCAAGTTTCACGACCGAGTTGATCAGGTTCTTGGTGTATTCGTCCTCAGGGTCATGAAAGATCTTTTCGACTGTGCCTGTTTCTTTTACCTTGCCTCGAAACATGACCAGCACTTCATCAGCGATCTCTGCAACAACGCCCATGTCATGGGTAATGAACATGACCGCCATGCCATATTGTTCTTGCAGCTTACGAATGAGGTCGAGGATCTCCGCCTGAGTTGTAACATCAAGCGCTGTTGTGGGTTCATCCGCAATCAAGAGTGCCGGATTACACGCCAAGGCCATGGCGATCATAACCCGCTGACGCATGCCACCCGAAAACTCAAAGGTGTATCGGTCGATCGCTTGTTCCGGGTTTGGAATCTCGACTTGCTGAAGCAGTTCAATAACCCGTTGCCTGCGCTCTTTACGAGATAGCTTGAAATGGAGCTGAAGCACTTCCGCGATCTGATCACCAACCCGGTGCACAGGCGACAGAGAGCTCATAGGCTCCTGAAAGATCATCGCAATTTCATTACCGCGAACAGCCCTGATTTCCTGCCCTCGCGGGTTAAGTTTTGCAAGATCTGTTTGAGAGCCATCGGGCCGTGTCAGTTGGATTGAACCACCTTCGATCCGTCCCGGAGCATCTACAATTTGCAGGACAGAGCGCGCAGTTACAGACTTGCCCGATCCTGACTCGCCGACAATACAAAGGGTTTTGCCACGTTTCACCTCAAAGGAAACGTCATCAACCGCCCTGAACATGCCCTTACGTGTCGGGAAGTAGGTTTTCAGGTTTTCAACTTTTAAGATGGTTTCTGCCGAGGCACTCATGTGGTCGCTCCGTATGGATCTGCTGCATCGCGAAGGCCATCACCGAGGAAGTTCAATGACAATACGGCGATAACAATCGCAGCTGCTGGCGTGAACAAGAGCCAAGGGGCCTGAGCAACAGCGCGAATATTCTGAGCTTCTTGAAGTAGCGTTCCCCATGAAATGATCGGTGGCTGAAGCCCGATGCCGAGGAAGGACAATGCAGTTTCCGACAGGATCATCGTTGGAATTGCAAGTGTTAGAGTTGCGATGATGTGACTGATGAAAGACGGTACCAGGTGGTGGAATATGATGCCGATCTCACTCATGCCATCAAGCCGAGCCGCGATCACGTAATCCTCGTTTCGAAGCGAAAGGAACTTGCCGCGCACTTCCCTTGCAAGGCTGGTCCAACCCAAAAGCGACACGATGAGCGTGATACAAAAGTACGTTTGTAAGGGAGGCCAACTCACAGGTATGGCGGTCGCCAATCCCATCCAAAGCGGGATTGTTGGGATCGAACGAAGCAACTCAATGAAACGCTGGATCAACACATCTACCCAGCCGCCAAAAAATCCAGATATGCCGCCGATGGCAACTCCCAGAACGAGGCTGACCCCGACCCCGACAAGACCAATCGAGAGGGAAATTTGTGCGCCATAGAGCACGCGGGAGAGAATATCCCGGCCCAAGCGGTCTGCACCAAACAGATAGAGACTATCGCCGACTTTTGGATTCTTGATCCCGAAAAGTTTGGTCTCCATCGGGACTACACCGAGAAGCTTATAGGGCTTGGCGGGCACGAATAGTCCGAGGAATACAGGCTTGTCCGGATCAGGCTTAAATTCCCGTCGCAGCGACTCTTTGTTAAGTGTCATGCTCAACCGGCTGACATTGGGCGCAAACTTGCCCTCATGAAACAAGTGTAAGCCTTGCGGGGGAGCATATGTAAAGCGCGCGTTTGTACTGTTGGGATCAAAAGGCGCAATAAACTCCGCCAGTGCTGCAATAATGTACAGACTGACGATCACAACCAGACTTATGACCGCCAACCGGTGTTTTTTAAAGCGCAACCAAAACAGCTGCCACTGGCCGGCTGTCGTCAAATCTTCGCCGCGTGTCACAGAGTCAGTTGCTGTATCGATGTTTGTGTGCGTTGTCATTGAAGCCTAATCCGGGGATCTGCAAGGGCGAGAAGGATGTCCGATATGAGAGTGCCGACAATTGTGAGAACAGAAACCAAGAGGATGAGCGAACCAGCCAGATACATGTCTTGAGACAGCAAGGCGCGCAGAAGCAAAGGGCCTGTTGTAGGTAAGCTCATAACAACGGATACAAGGATTTCGGCTGAAACCGCTGCGGGCAAAATCCATCCGATGGCGGATATAAGCGGGTTCAATGCAATGCGAACTGGGTAACGTATCAGCAGCTTCAGCTCTGACATACCCTTCGCTCTTGCAGTTGTAACGTAGGGCTTTCGCAGTTCATCCAGCAGGTTAGCGCGCATGATGCGCAGCAACGCTGCAAGCGATCCGGTGCCGATGACAACAACTGGCAACCAGATATGCGTAATCAAATCCCAGAGTCGGCCAAAGCTCCACGGAGCGTCTGCATATTCGGGCGAAAACAATCCGCCTACGCTTTTGCCGAAGTAAGTTGAAACAACATACATAACCGCAAGCGCCAGAACGAAGTTCGGCAGTGCAAGAAAAATGAAAGCCACGAAGGTCGTGAGATAGTCACCAATGGAATACTGGCGTACTGCTGAGAGTATACCGATCGGGATGGCGACCGCCCAAGCAAAGCAAAGCGTCAAGATGGCCAGCAGAAACGAGTAGCCCAGACGCCCCCAGATCAGCTCATCGACTGGTCGTCCATACTCAAATGACAAGCCGAAGTCTCCGGCAGTGACTATGCCGGCAATCCATTTGTAATATTGGATGTAGATCGGTTGATCGAGACCATATCGCTCTCGCAGAGCTGCCACGGTCCCCTGCTCTACCGCCCCACCTTGACTGGCCCAATCAGCCATCAAGGTTGTCATAAAATCTCCTGGAGGAAGCTGGATAATCCAGAAAGAAATTATGGAGACGGCAAATATCGTCGGCACCGCGTAGATAAGACGCCGTATTACAAAGTTAAACATATTTGCTTGCCCGAGAGAAATTCAAAAGTGGTTTCAGCCGAAAGACATGCGCTTTCGGCTGAAACCGCGGTTATTACATGCCGCCTTCAAAGTACCATGAGCTTAGCGTCGGAGCCGGATGCCAGAGGGTTCCGTTGATCGCTATAGGGTCAACAATGTTTTTGAGATCATTGGAAACCATCATGTACTTCATGCTTGGCTGCACGATGCCGATTGTTAGGAAGTTATCAGCAGAAAGCTCGAGGAAATCTTCCATCTTCGCTTTGCGGCTTGCATCGGAGCTTGCGGTGGTCACTTCATCATAAGCTGCCATGAGCTGCTGAATATTTTCAGGCGGCTGTTGGCCGTTATCGTGATCTGCGTACCAATCTGCCCACTCTGAAGCATAAAACACATCGGCGCGCTGATAAGGCATATAGCAGCGAACGTCGGTATAAACCTCGGACAAGCCGCCAACACAGTTCCAGATGTAAGCGTCCTGCTCGTTGGCATTCCACATTGTGGTCAAGCGTGAGCGGTCGGTTGTCCTGATCTGAATATCAAGACCAACGTCCTTCGCATATTGCTGCACCATCTGCATGACGTCTGGATAAGAAAGCCCGAAGACGTCAGCCACCATGAAGTTTACGGTAAAGCGTTCGCCGTTTTTATCTAACCGATAGCCCTCAGCATCTTTCTTTCCAAGTACCTTATCCAAATACTGGTTCGCCAGTGCCGGATCATACTCAGTAAATTGCTTGGATGCCTTCTCGTTGTACAGTTCATGTCGTTCGCTGACTGCAACTTGCGACGGCGTTCCCTGACCAACGTAGATTAGGTCAATGATCTCTTGCCGATTAAGCGCATGGCTCAGGCCAATGCGGAAGTCTTTGTTATTGAAGATTTCGTTTTTGACCGGATCCTCAATATTGAGGTTCAGCAGCAAGACCGCATCGTTTGCAGGAATATCTTCAACATCGACAAACCGATAATTGCCGGTTTCTGTGCCGTCGTAGAGAACCGAACGGAAAGTCGCGTTGTTGATATGACGGAAGGCAAAGTCAAACTCGCCAGCAGTCATCTTCAGCACCATCAGCTGAGGATCATCAATCTTCGCCCATGTAACCTTATCAATGTACGGAAGCTGGTTACCGTCCTCGTCAACCTTCCAGTAATACGGGTTTCGGGTCGCGGCAACGCGGTTTCCGTCCGCATAAGGAACAGTCAGCACCCATGGGTTGAGAGTTGGGAGCTCAGTGTTCTGCCAGAATGTTGGCATAAAGCTCGGAGATACTTTTGAATGGAACAGAGAAACCCAATCATTGGCCGTTGCGGACTGCTCCAAGATTGCCGGTATTCCTTCCGAATTGTACTTCTCGTGGAACTGTTCCAGATAATGCCTAGGGTAAACTATAGGTTGGTGCCCTTGTCCATAGGCAAGCTGCTGCATGAACAATCCGTAGGGTGCGGCGAATTTAAACTCGACTGTTACGTCATCAATGCGACGTACCTTTACCGGCTCCCCTCCTGCCATGAATACGGAACTCGGGCTTGGGGTCAGCGCCTCATTCATGAAGACATCTTCGTACCAAAACATGATGTCATCTGCATTGAATGGCGCGCCGTTACTCCACTTTAACCCTTTGCGCAGTTTAAAAGTGAAGGTTGTCGCATCGTCCGATACGGTCACCTCTTCCGCAATTGAAGGCTCAATTTTAGTCCAGGACGTATCCCAGCGAACAAGAGTTTCGTTCGCAATGGTGCGCGTCAGATTATACTGATCACCATTGGCGAGAATGGTTGTGCGAAGGGTGCCGCCATAATCCCCGATACCATCAATGCTGCCCTCAACATAAGGGTTTGCAGGCAGTCGTTCTGCGACTGGTGGCAGTTCCCCGGATTGTACTTTTGACTCTAAAATTGGTGCCTGCGAGTAATCAGCTGCAAATGCAATTGCTGAGGTCGCCATCAATGCGCCCAGCAATGAGCCCCCGAATGCGACCTTCTTAAATTTAAAACAATTTCCCACTTTTTTACATTGCCTCCCGGACAAGTTCCCTCTCATCAACTCCATGATTTCCAGCGGTTTTTCTGGCTGTCGTACTTCCCAAAACTCAGCGCAGAATTTGACTTGATGCCCACCCAGATCATTAGCCAACGAGATCAATATGCGTTTTCTGTGTACTATAACTATCAAATCGTACATTATTTTTCTGGAACTATGTATATAATTGAGTATTATCCACATAGATATTTCAGCGAGAAAATGGCAGGGGGAATTTATGTAGGTATATGAGCGGATTACGCTCCTGAGACTGGCGTGATGCCGAGAACAAGTTCAGGAATTAGATGCGAACCAGATCAATCAATGCGAAGAGCAAACCACTTCAGCCATGCCTGTTGTGTTCGGGGTTTGGAAACACGTCAGCCAACAGCCTGAAGGCGACGTTGATAGACACACGCATCACTTGACTGGCATACGCCCGATCAGGCTTAGTACTAGCAGTTGCAGCAGATTATCTCTGCTACTGCATATGCGGAGCGGAGCCACTTAGATACGGCGCACAGCGCCCCTAGGAAACAAGGACGACCTCTGACATCGGCATGAGCAACACATTTTCAAAAAGTGACAAACAAGAGCCTTACCCATGATCATACAAGGACAAGAGCCAAAACCACCTTCAAAGACAACCGTATATTCCAGGCTCCGGGACGAAATAATCTTGGGCCGCGTGCGGCCGCACGACCGCCTGAAGGTGACCGAGATAGCCAAAAGGTTTGGGACCTCTACGAACCCGGTACGCGAAGCACTTCAGCAATTGTGTGGTGAAGGGTTCGTTGTCATGTCGCCTAATCGGGGTGCGCGTGTGCGTCCTATGGACGAGAATTTCGTAAGAGACATTGTCGAAATTGAAATGCTGCTCGAGCCTAAGCTAACCAGCTGGTTTGTCGAAATGGCAACAACCGAGGACCTGGCAGAGCTGGAAGTAATTTGCGGCCAAATAGAAGACCTGAACTTTCAAGATAGCCTTGAACACAACAAGCTGGATATGAACTTCCATCTCGTGATGTACAAAAAACACTATAATCACCATGCTCTTGAACTGTGGCGCCGACACAGGGATATTCTCTCAGCGATTGGTCAGCAAATCACCAACTCAACCTCTCTAAAGAGGCAGAAAGAAATACTTGAAGAACATCGACTGATTATTAAGTGCGTTAAAGAGCAGGACGTTGATCAGGCCGTTAAAGTCATTTCAAAGCACGTTGATGGCGCTGGAAAGCATGTGATTGAGCAAATTAGATTACTCCACAATGGTAGTTCTGAGGGCCTGATCTAAAAAGTAACTGAGTGATGTATTGAAGTGGTTTTCTAGGTTCTTAAGCCCAAGCAAAACTTTACAACAGAGCCCCAATCTTACGCGCCACGCCGCAAAATAATTAAAAGGTCTCCCAGATGACCCCTTCAGAAAAAAAATCAATCGCTTGCATTGGGGAATGCATGCTGGAAATCGCGCCTGCTGGTAGCGGTTTATTCAAGCAATCCTTTGCTGGCGATACATTCAATTCTGCGGTTTATCTAACGCGACACTTAAGCGATGAATTAGCCGTCTCTTACATCACCGGTCTGGGACAGGACGCGTACAGTCACAAAATGCTTGCCGCATTTAAAGACGAGAACATTCACACAGATGCTATCCAGATTATCGCTGACCGTACCCCTGGGCTCTACTTGATCGAAAACGACAGTTCCGGCGAGCGCTTCTTCCATTATTGGCGCTCAGACTCTGCAGCCAGATACATGTTTGACGGCTGGACAGCTGCCGAAATCGCAAAGCTCTTGTGCAACTACGATTGCCTATATCTCTCCGGCATTTCACTCGCAATTCTTGATGAAACGCAGCGGCAAAACCTGATTGAGGCGCTGCAAACAGCAAAGCAAGACTGTTTCATCGCATACGATCCAAACTACCGCGCCAACTTATGGCCAGACACAGACGCTTGTCGGCACTCCAACCAACAGCTTGCCCAACTTGCAGATATTGCGCTGATCTCCAAAGAGGATCATACCGCCCTATGGGACACCGTGTCCTCCGACGCTATTGCAGAGGAATGGGCGTCATGGGGCGCTAAAGAAGTCGTCGTCAAAGACGGCGGTGCAGACTGTTATATCCTGAAGGATGGGACTGAAACCCGTGTCTCCCCTCAAGGCAATGTCACTCCTGTCGACACCACAGGAGCAGGAGATTCCTTCGCTGCTGGCTATGTAGGTTCGCGATTACTTGGGCGTTCACCCGTCGAGGCTGCAACACGAGCACACTCGATCGCCGCAAAGGTAATTCAGCATCAAGGAGCGATTGTAAGCACGCAAAAGACCTAGATTTGGGCCGTATGAACGTACTCGCGAGGAAAACAAGGCAAAAACAACCTTGCAACAGCCCCCAATAACCTCGATCTCGCCAATAATAGAAATCTTCTCATCCCCCACCCAAGAGCGATAAGCCTTCTACACACCCGTCAAATCAGTCCTCCCGAGATACGACCTCAGAAGAAAATAAACCTTCAAGCTCAAAGCCTTCACTTCTGCTGTCCAACGCTTGATACCGTCTTCTAATACCTCACTCTTCGCCACCATTTTCCTCTCCGCAGCATAAGTAGAAACTCACTAGGGCAACACACGGGCGCTTCCGCTTGGTCTGTCTCTTACGCAAAGCTTTGAGAATTGTGGTGTGTGCCTGTGGATTTTTGCGGATATCAGTTGCGTCATTTGTTCGCATATGTTGAATTTAATTCTACATGGTGAAATTTGGAGGAGTGAGGCATGAATTTTCGATTGGTGACAGCAGGCGTATCCCTCTTGGCTCTGGGGGCGATTGCTTCGCAGGCCACAGCAGCCACCACATTGATCTACGGTGAGGCCGGTCCTAACCGCGGTGCACGCGCAGAAGCATTGCAGTGGTTTGCCAACGAAGTTGAGAATCGCTCTGAAGGAGATCTGAATTTTAACATTCAATGGGGCGGCGCTTTGTTCAAATCTGCTGCAGCCCTTCAATCAATTTCTGATGGGGTGGCAGATACCGGTACCATTATCAGTGTCTACTACCCTCAGGAAATGTCCGTTTACGGCATTGCAGACTTGCCTCTGGCAAACCCGGATGCATGGGTTGGCATGAAAGCCACGGATGAGTTCATGCGCAACAATGCAACAGCGCGTCAGGATCTTGCCAATAAAAACCTTGTCTACATCGGCACCTTCACAACCTCTGCTGTCCATATTGGATGTAGGGGCGATGCCATCCGCACTATTGAAGACATTAAAGGCAAAAAGGTTCGCGGCACAGGCGCTTACGGCAAAGTATTCGGCGAGCTTGGTGCGACCATGGTCAACATGAGTGTCTATGAGGCCTATCAGGGGCTGGATACCGGTTTGATTCATTGTACGCAGGGCTACTCCTACGCGGTCAACGCTTTGAAGCAACATGAAGTATTTGACAATTACACCCTGCTCGACTGGGGCCAGGTCGGTGGTGTTGGTATTTTCATGAGCAAGGATGTCTACGACAGTCTCAATGAAACCCAGCAATCCCTCCTGAATTACGTGGGCATGGAGATGTCCGACTATTTCGGCAAGATCGTAAATGCAGAAAATGATCGGGCCGTTGCAGATATGGCTTCAGGCGCAAACGGTCGCATAGTTGAAGTTATCAAATTGCCGGATGGAGAGCGCGCCCAACTGGTTCAGGCAGGCACCAAATACGTAGACGAGTGGGTCAAACAGGTCAGCCGTTACGGTATGGATGGCAATGCCATGCTCGCCGAGTATAAGGGCCTGATTGAAAAGTACACTGACGAGCGCGACAGCCAAGGCTATCCCTGGGATCGCAACCAGTAGTCCCATAGGCATCGCAAACCTTGGGCGATACTTGCTGAAGATGGACAACAGCTTCAGCAAGTATGCGTGAAAGCGGCAAATTAGAGCGCGTCATTTGGAATCTTTCGGAAAATTACGCGCTCTCTTGTCTGCATTGGGCCTTGGTGGGGCCTGTGCAAGTCAGTTCCTGAACTTGTCAGTTAGTGGAAAAATTCATGCAGAAAAAACTGGAGGCTTTTCTTGTAGGGGTTGGGGTCCTGTGCATTTTTGCCATGTGTGTCCTTACTACAGGAAGCGTGCTTACCCGCTCGCTTTGGGCTTGGGGCATCCCCGATAGTGAAATTCTTGTCCGCGAACTGATGGTCGGCGCTATTGTGCTCCCGCTTGCAGCTGTTTCTGCAAACCGTGCGCACATTGCCGTTGAGTTTCTGTTCAACCGCTTTAACGGCAAGACACAGCAATGGCTGATCGCCTTCGGGTCCTTGTTCGGCTGCCTTGCCCTTGTTCCGCTCCTTTACGCGAGCTGGCGCGAGGTTTCGCATACCATTAACACGGGAAGCTTCTTTTTCGGTGACCTGAGTCTGCCACGCTGGCCCGGAAGAGTCATATTCTTTGTCGGCATGGCAATATTTCAGCTGCGAATGGTGACCCTTACTATTCAAGATGTCTCTCTCGCCCTTTCCGGCAAATCCGTATCCTCAAAAATAGAGCTTTAACTCATGGATCCTGCAGTAATTGGTCTTCTCGCCTTTGCGATGGTCCTCATTCTCCTGGCACTGCGGGTGCCAATTGCCTTTGCTTTATGCGGAGTGGCAACGGTTGCCACCTTTTTCATCTATGCGACGCGCACCGGCATTTTTATGCCTGAACGGGCCATACGGCCCACCGTCTCCATGATCTATTCAAATTCGTTCGATCTGATCCATTCGTACGAATTGAGCATGATCCCGTTATTTGTCGCACTGGGGCATATCGCCTATCATGCCGGAATTACGACAAATATCTATCATGCAGCCCGCGTCTGGCTCGCCCGTATTCCTGGCGGTGTGGCCATGGCCTCCGTTATTGGCTGCGGCGGTTTTTCCGCCATAACGGGCTCCTCCATTGCCTGCGCATCAGCTATGGGCCGTATCTGCTCGCCAGAAATGTTGCGTATGGGATATGATCCGCGTTTGGCGACGGCATCCGTAGCAGCCGGGGGTACACTGGGTTCGCTCATTCCGCCGAGCGTCCTGTTTATCATCTACGGAATTTTTACGGAAACCTCCATCAGCCGTCTGTTTTTGGCTGGAGTTCTTCCGGGAATCCTGTCCCTCTGCGGCTTTTTGCTGGTGATCTATTTGTGGGTTCGGAAAAACCCGTCTGCCGCACCCGCCGTGAGCGGAGACCTGAGCAAAGAAGCGAAAATGCAAGCCGCACTCTCGGCATGGCCTGCTCTTGTTCTGTTTTCAATTATAGTCGGCGGGATTTATGGCGGTGTATTTACAGCAACTGAAGCTGCTGCGATCAGCGTCAGTATTACGCTTGTTATCGGCTTCCTGCAAAAGACCCTGACCATGCGCACGTTATGGTCTGCAATGAAAGACACTTGTCTGCAAACCTCCGCCATTTTCTTTATTGCAGCAGGCGCCAAGATCTTCGTAGCCTTTATTGCTCTAACGGGCGTGACCGTATCAGTGGTTGATATGATCTCCACGGCTCAACTGCCGTTCTGGATGCTGCTTCTGGCGATCATTGTGCTCTATTTGGGGCTTGGCATGTTCCTGGACCCTATTGGCATCCTCGTTCTCACTCTGCCCCTGGTCATTCCACTGGTTGATAATTATGGCCTCGATCTCATCTGGTTCGGTGTTGTTGTCGTCAAGCTGCTCGAAATCGGCCTGATCACACCGCCCGTGGGACTCAACGTGTTTGTTATTTCCAACGTGGTAGGCCCGAAGGTTCCCATCCAGAAGATTTTTGCTGGGATTAGCCGCTTTCTGGCTATGGATCTGATCGTTCTTGCCTTAATCATCCTCATTCCAGCCATCTCCTTAATGCTTCCAAACACAAGTTGGTAAAACGCTAGGAGAGTTGTCTCTGACGAGAGCAGGTTGAGAAGTAAAATTAATGGATGATATTAGCAGTATGAGCGAAGACAAACTTGTCGACCGGCGGTTCGCAACCACGCTGGCACGCGGACTTAGCGTTCTGCGTGCCTTCAGGCCCTCTGATGAGGGACTGGGAAATCAGGAAATTTCAGAGCGTACCGGCCTGCCGAAATCCACTGTGTCGAGACTAACCTTCACGCTGCAAGCTCTGGGGTATCTCACTCACCCAAAGAGGTCCGAGCGTTACAGATTAGGCCCTGCCGTTCTTGCATTAGGCAATGTCGCGCAGGCCTCCATCTCGTTTTTGGATACGGCCAGCAGCCTTATGCAAAAAATGGCGGACGAAACCGGCACGCTCGGCCTTATCGCCGTTCGCGATGAAGAGAAGTTGATGCTGGCCCATACTTGGCGACCACATGGGGCTGCCTCCATCTGGTTGGAGGTGGGGCACCGCATTCCTATTATTGGTTCGTCATCCGGAGCAGGTTTTCTGGCAGCACTCAACGAAAGTGAGTTTGCCCACATATCCAGTGTTCTTGAAAAGGCACAAAAAGGCGAGGGAAGCAAAGCCGGGGCAGAGCTGCAGAGGGCCCGCAACCAGTACCTCAGTTGCGGTTTTGTATACTCGATCGCCAATTGGACACCAACCGTCACCGCTGTATCGGTTCCCTTCCGCAGCCGCGAATTTGGCGAACCGATTGTCCTTAGCTTTGGCGCTCTGCCGGAAACACTCACGGAAGACCGCATAATCAATGAAGTTGGCCCCAAGCTAAAATCGCTCGTTCGCGAACTTGAACAGGCTATGGGATTGCCGCCCACAATGGTGGATCTCGTTTGATCAGAGGTCCCCTCCTCTATGGCGCGGAAACTACCTGACCGAGGTAGAAAAAACTCGGGTAGAGGAAACTGAAGGGTTTATTTTTATTTCGCATAGTAGAATTTAATTTTATATATTGAAATTCACCTGATTGATCCCTATGACTTATTAAGTCCGAGATCTAGGTAAACAACCGATAGGCAAGTAAGGGAGAAGACTTGTGAGCGAGATTGTTCCCCAAAGCAGGGATGATGCAGCCAAGGCTATTGCCGTACAGCGCCGGAGCGCCATTTTTGCTCGCTCAATAAAGCTGACTGAGCTTGCAGCCGCCTAAAAATCTCTGAGCAATCTCAACAAGTAACAGCGGCCCCAACTTGCCGCCGCCATTTGAAAATTTCTTATTACAGGAGCTTTTAGTGGATCTGAACTATAGCCCAGAAGAACTGGAATTTCGCGATGAAGTGCGCCAGTTTCTCCGTGATGAACTCCCCTCTTCCCTTGCCAGCAAAGTGCGGAACGGCATACACCTGCATAAGGAAGACCTCGAAGGCTGGCATGCGATCCTGAACCGGAAGGGCTGGCTGGCGGGTACATGGCCGCGCGAGTTTGGTGGTACTGGATGGTCGCCTGTACAGCGACATATCTTCGAGGAAGAAACTTGCCTTGCCCATGCTCCGCGTATTGTCCCTTTCGGACTTGCCATGCTTGGCCCTGTTCTGCAAAAATTTGGGTCGAAAGCGCAACAAGAACGCTTCCTACCCCGCATTTTAAATGGTGAGGATTGGTGGTGTCAGGGCTACTCGGAACCCGGCGCGGGCTCCGACCTTGCCTCGCTAAAAACCAAAGCCACTCGTGATGGCGATCATTATGTGGTGAATGGCCAAAAGACGTGGACGACCCTTGGCCAGTACGCCAACTGGATTTTCTGCCTTGTACGCACCAACTCCGATTGCAAACCGCAAGAGGGCATCTCGTTCCTGCTGATTGACATGAACACGCCGGGTGTGGAAGTGCGCCCGATTACTCTTCTTGATGGCACGCGCGAAGTAAACGAGGTGTTTTTCGATAATGTTCGTGTTCCCGCCGAGAACCTGGTAGGCGAAGAAAACAAGGGCTGGACCTACGCCAAGTACCTGCTTACGCACGAGCGCACGAATATTGCCGGAACCGGCTTTTCCAATGCGGCGATCGCCCGTTTGAAGGAAATCGCGCGAAAGAAGAAAAAACGCGGCAAGTCATTGATAGAAGATCCATACTTTGCAGCGCGCCTTGCAGAGATCGAAATTGATCTTGAGGCGATGAAAACCACCAATTTGCGGGTTCTTGCCGCCGCTACTGCTGGCGAGGCGCCAGGGGCTGAAAGCTCCATGCTGAAAATCAAGGGAACGGAAATTCGACAAGCGATTAATGACCTGACCCGGCGCGCCCTCGGCCCTTACGCCTTGCCGTTTGTCTCCGAAGCCTTGGAAGAAGGCTATAACGAGGAACCTGTCGGCCCTTCGTACGCTCCAGCGGTTTCCTCCCAATACTTCAACAACCGGAAACTCTCGATCTTTGGCGGGTCCACCGAGATTCAAAAGTCAATTATCACCAAAGCAATTTTAGGACTGTAGGAGCGCCCCATGGATTTCACACATTCAGAAGAGCGGCGTATGCTGCAAGACACCCTGTCGCGTTTCCTGAAAGAGCGCTACAGCATTGAGGCCCGTAACAAAACCATTGAAAGCGAAGAAGGCTTTTCGCGGGATATTTGGGCTAAACTTGCCGAACTTGGCATTATCGGCG
Source organism: uncultured Pseudovibrio sp. (assembly GCA_947494035.1). Classification (GTDB taxonomy): domain Bacteria; phylum Pseudomonadota; class Alphaproteobacteria; order Rhizobiales; family Stappiaceae; genus Pseudovibrio. Next base: position 15,929 of record CANLTN010000035.1, read on the forward strand.
CTCTTTTTAAAGAAGAAGTCGGTGGCTTTGGCGGCACCGGATTTGACAGTCTGGTTATCTTTGAGGAGCTTGGCAAAGCAGGTGTTGTGGAACCGTTCCTCTCAACCGCGATTATGGGCGGCGGTTTGATCGCCGATTGCGGTAATGAAGAGCAAAAAGCCGTCATTGACGACATCATTGCCGGGACAACCCTTGTGTCCCTTGCCCATGCTGAACCGGAGAGCCACTACGAGCTTGCCCACGTTGCAACACGGGCGGAAGCAACCGCAGAGGGATGGGTGCTAAGCGGTGCCAAAGCTGTGGTAACAAATGGTGATAGCGCCGATTTGCTCGTTGTCAGTGCACGCACCTTCGGCTCTACCGATCAGGAAGATGGCATTAGTCTCTTCCTTGTCAATGCTAATGCTGAAGGCGTTACCCGCCGCGGGTATCAAACAGCTGATGGCGGCCATGCTGCGGAAGTCATCCTGAACGGCGTCAAGGTATCCAGAGCTGATATGCTGGGCGAGGAAGGTAAAGCCTACCCCGCACTGGAAACACGTACCGCAGCCGGTATTACCGCGCTTTGTGCCGAGGCCGTTGGTGCCATGGAAGCGGCCAAGGACCTGACGCTGGAATACCTGCGCACCCGCAACCAGTTCGGCAGACCAATCGGCAAATTCCAGGCGCTGCAACACCGGATGGCGGATGTGTTGATCGAAATTGAACAGGCACGCTCTGCAACGATCAATATTGCCGGCAGGCTGGAGGCTGACCGCGCCACCCGCGAGCATTTTGCAAGTGCTGCAAAGAACATGATTGGCCGCGCTGGCAAACTTGTTGCCGAAGAGAGTATTCAGATGCATGGCGGCATCGGCATGACACAGGAATATGCCCTGCCCGTTTTTGCCAAGCGCCTCACCATGATCGACCACATGCTGGGCGATACAGATCACCATCTGGAACGTTACGTGCACTTACTACAGGAAGCCGTCTGATGGATGAGGCTCATGGTAAGATAATTCGCGACGAAACCGGTGCGCAAAAGCTAGTCGGTTACGTGGTGGATGTCTCCGGTAAAGATAGCAGCGGCAACCCTTGTGGCAGCTGCTGGCTGGATATTGAAGACAAACACCGCAACCGACACGGCGCTCTTCATGGTGGCATCATGTCCATGATGCTAGACAATGCCTGCGGCGTAACCGCCAGCCTGACGGTTGACCAAACGGGCACAACCCCGTTCATGACCGTATCCCTGCAAACCAACTATCTGGAAGGCGTTAAATCCGGCCGCGTCACCGCACAAGGCAAGCTCCGCCGCGCCGGTAGGTCGCTTGTGTTCGTCGATGGTGAATTGTACGCAGACGATGGCCGCCTGATAGCAACAGCAACCGCCATCTTTAAAAGCGTGCCCAAGACAAAGCTCTAACGCCCAGATACCCCCGAGAGGTAAGGCCTGAACAACCGGCTACTACTCGTAAGAGTCGCCTTGCATGAGGTACAGCACAATGAAGGGCTCCGTTGTATCTTTTAAGTGAAGCTGCAAATAGCCTTCCTCCAGGCATAAATTCCAAAGAGCCGATTGAGCTGCAGTGAACTTACTACGGCAACTTGTTAGTTCTGAAATGTGTAGCCCTTTCCCCATTCGGTTAGGATATATGTTGGGTTTGAGGGGTCAACTTCGATCTTTCGGCGCAAACGCTTGATCAAGGTGTCGACAGCACGATCGTCTTTGCCGGCGTGTTGGCGTGTCCGGGCAACGGCTAGAATGTCTTCTCGGGAAAAAACAACCCCTGGGCTTTGCGCTAAGAACCGAAGAACTGTTGCTTCGCTTTGCGTGAGCGGTACGGTGAGGCCGTCGATGTTGCAAATGCGGCGCAACTGAAGGTCAAACGTCCAGACACCAATCTGCATTGTAGAAACTGAATGCGGTTTGATACGATCTGTACGACGACGTAACACAGCTCGTACACGGGCCATCATCTCCGGAAAGGTGAACGGTTTGACGATGTAGTCATCGGCGCCAATGTCAAGCAACGCGATGATTGTGTCCTGATCACTTAGCGAACTCATCATAATGATAGCGGCGTCAGTTCGCTCACTGATTTCGCGGCAAAACACTTTGCCCGAGGGACCGGGCATAACAATATCTACAAGGCAGAGGTCAACCTTTGTCTTGTTCCACAGCTGCCGCGCCTCAGGAACATTCGTACAGCGCTGGATTGTATAACCGGTGCTCGCCAAAGCAGTTTCTAACTCTTCCCCGAGGATGTGATCGTCATCCACGATCAAAATGCTTTTACCCATCAAATACAGCCCTCAGATAGTCAGTTGACTTTGCAGCACGCATATATTGTATCGTTTTTGCGGCTACATGTTCCAATGCCAAGATAGGTAGGCAAAAACAATGAGGTTTTCGGTGCGTCTTACGCTTGGTCAACAACTTACATTATTGATTATTGGATTGGTTCTGGCAGTTCAGATCGTAAGTGTGATCGTAGCGCGTATTGCTGACGTGCAGCTGGTGTCAGTGGCTCAAAAAAGCATGCACCTCACGCTGGCTGGTCGGTCTTTTCGTGGGGCTCTTGCCCTGCCAGAAGATCTACGAGCAAGATACACGGAAACCCTATCCAATCTCGCTATTCATATAGAATGGGGAGCCCCACGCCCCCTTCTTGACGGCGACGTGCGCCGCCCGGACGTCGAGGCGGAAGCACTCTCCTGGTACCTTCGTGCAGGTATTCCAGTTTCAGAGGTGATTGTGACGGAGCGAGGCTTTCCAACCCCTCCCCCTCCCCCCGGAATGGTTGCAGACGAATCGGTGATGGTGGGCCTTGGAGAACCACCGCGCACTCTTTTGGTTCATGAGCTGGATCGCACGAACGTCCCAAGATGGATTTATGAGGAGAAACCGGCCCCGCCAAACAGTTTTCTGAACATATTCCGGACCTGGCCGCGCGCTGAAGTGCACAGGATCGCATTGCGCCATGATGCTACAGGCAACTGGCTCACTGTTTATCAGCTCAAGCGCTTGCCGCCTGTCAATGGAGCCTACACGAAGCTCATAATATCAAGCCTGTTCTCTCTTTTGATCGCACTGATCGTTTTACTCATCAGTCGGCGTGTTATGGGCCCCTTCTGGCGCCTTTCGCGTGAGGCAGAGCGGCTTGGCCGCGGAGAGCCAACCTCCCCTCTGGTGGTGGAAGGTCCGCGCGATACCCGAGAAATCATTAAGTCTTTCAATCGCATGAACGAGCGCGTCACACAGGCCGTAGATTATCAGATCGGCCTTTTGCGCAGCCTTGCACATGACCTTAAAGGACCTTTAGCAGGGATCAAACAGCTTGTTGAATCTGTTAGGCCGGATACCGCACGAGATCAGATTGAGGCTCGTCTGGACCGCGTGCAGAGCATTGTTGACTCGATTATGACTTTTTCGCGCGCGGTGATGCGAGATGGAGACTTTCAACGGGTAGACCTTGCACTTCTGCTGGAGGTGGTGATTGATGAGCGCAGCGAGTTGGGTGATCTAGCTGAGATGGCAGGCACAGAACCCGTGATCGTGTCATGCCGCGTAAACGCAATTCAGCGGTGCCTATCCAATCTGGTTGAAAATGCCTGCAAGTATGGTGGCGAGGTGCATGCCTCCGTGACCAAAGATGGTGATGACGCTGTTATCACCATCGACGACAAAGGCCCCGGCATTCCCGAGGATGAGCTTGAGCGCGTCTTCCAGCCCTTCGAGCGCTTGGCCAAGGACGTGCCCGGAAGCGGTCTTGGTTTGGCAATCGTGAAGACGATTGTGGTCGACCAAGGAGGCACAGTGTCACTGCTGAACCGCTCTGAGGGCGGACTGAGGGCTGAGCTTCGCCTTCCACTGCATCGGGAGGAATAATCAGAGTGACAATCTGTGACAGGCGTTTGTCACAGATTGTCACGAGACCCAAAATCGGTCTCGCGGTATCAATGTATGAGCAAGACAATCCCGTCTTAAAAACTTGGTAGTGCGCTTACCTCACATTTGCTCAAGCAGTCGAAGTGTGCGCCCGACACATGGATACACAAATGGCAAGAAGCATCAACAACAAGAACGAGCATGTTACCGGTAGCGTAACATTCGACGTAATCTCTAAGCTCGATCAAAAGAACTTCGACATTTTAGGAACCAACGGCAACGAACAAGTAACGCTCGACGCATTGGTCAAGTCCGCCGGAAATGTTAAGAGCAATCCGAACATCGACTATTATGGTTATGGTGGCACAGATAGCCTGATCTATAGTGGTGGGAACGTTAAGTCGATTAAGCTCAGCGTTCTTAATGGCAATACTGTTTACATCGAGGGTGGATACAAGCAAGGCAGTGGCTATACCTTCAGCAGCTTGGATGTTACGGCGTACGACGTTGAGATCTTCGACTTTACCGGTGACGGCGACACAGCTGATTTTTACGGTCTGTCTTATGGTGTTACGGCATATGCGGGGGGTGGTCGCGACCATCTGAAAGGCACAACTCATGCTGACACGTTTTATGGTCAAGATGGAAGTGACCAGATTTATGGTCTCGGCGGCAATGACCATATTGATGGCGGAGATGGTACAGATACGATCTTCGGTGGCGATGGCGCCGACCTGATTGAAGGTGGCGAAGGCGATGATACAATCTGGGGCGGTTCATCTGGGACCACTGCAGAGAGTGCCAACGAAATGCATGGCGGTGCAGGAAATGACACCATTTATGGAGCCGTTTTCGAGCAGACCAATGACGACATTGACATCGCTTACGGTGGCGAAGGCGACGATTTAATCTATGGTTATGATGGTAATGACATTCTTGATGGCGGTACCGGCGCAGACACGATCCACGGCGGAGAAGGAAATGATATCATTTCCTCAGGATCACTAAAAGACCAGTCCGAAAGTGATCAACTCTGGGGCGGATCTGGTGCCGATATGTTCGTCATTGGTGACGGCAGCACTGACTACACAAGCGATTTCGTCCTCGATATTTCCGCAGCCTTCCCTGACAGTGGCAGTGACTGGACATCGATTTTGGATGCAGCGGGTAGCGCCGCCGGGATTCTCCCGGGTGTGAAGGTAGCTGGCACTGTTGCAAAGGCAGTCGCCTCTGGTTTTGATGCTTACTACACAGCAACCAATTCCTCTCAGACAACTTTTACAATTGACGCAGACTGGGGTGAAACTGCTGAAGCTCAGGTCAAAGATTTCAACCCATTTGAAGATCATATCCTGATCCCGATTGCAGTAACCGAGGACGATCTGAATACCAACTACTTCTTCGACTGGGATCCGGGTGTTGGCTTGGCGTTCACATTGTGGGACAACCGCGGCACCGCAGATCGCCAAATCCTTGCCGTCGAATGGGCCGAGGACCTTGTTGATTTTGTGCCTGATTACATGACCGTGAACGGTCAGGGCGTTACGATCAACAGTGATTATTATGATGCGATCAAAGCAAGCCTGAAGGAAAGCTACGTCACCTATGATGGAAACAGTCTCTACTTTGGAGACGAACTGCAGGATATGGGCGATTGGTCAGGTGATATGGCTGACTCAAATCTCGGCTATATGGATGTAGGCGCCTACTCCGGTTGGACAATCTACGACAATGAGTCGGACAACGATATGTGGATTGGAACCAATCAGGGCGATGTTCTAGGCGGATTTGTTCCAACCACTGTCAATTCCACCTCTCCTGCAAGAGCCAGCTCGGCTGAGGCTGTTAAGTTATTTGGCATGGGCGGTGATGATCTTTTATTTGGCGGTGCTGGCAACGATACAATTAACGGAGGCAACAATCTCGACGGCACGTCCGGCAGCGATACTGTTGCGTTCTATGACGCAGATTCTGTGATTGTTAACTTGGGCGTTAAGACCAAAGACACAAGTTTGGGCATCGACTACGCAACCTCTAATGCGACCTACACTATTGGAACGCAGAGTGATGGGTCAGTTACGATTGTCGAAGATTCTGACCGCCTGTATGATATCGAGAATGTCATCGGATCAAACGGGGACGACATCATCACAGGTGACCTTGGGGGGAACATCCTGTCGGGCGCTGGTGGAAATGATATTATGGCAGGCGGCGGCGGTGCCGACACCTTTATCTTTACTGCTGACTCTGGGCAGGACACCATAACCGATTTGGACACAAACGATGTGCTCGTGTACCAAGGACTGACCGCCTCAGAACACGATACGCTGATCAGTTCTCTGTCCAGTGCAGGTAACACGCTTTCCATTGACAGTAACAACACAGTCACCTGGACAGGGCTCGACAAATCATCATTCCAAACAAGCGTTTCCGCCAACGCAGACAATGCCGCAACGTATGACGTGACCATTGCTACATCAGAGGTAGCTGAGCGAGCCTTCAATGCTGGGGTTACAAACCTGACAGACACATTGGACGCCAGTGCCGCGACACAATCAAGCAACTACTCGAACACTGCCTACCTTGCGAGCAGCGTTCTGGATGGTAACACCAACACAATCAACCATACAGCCAGCAGTGACGCAGCTCCATGGCTGAGCATTGATCTGGGTGACGATGCGTTGATCGAATTCATCGACCTTGAGAACCGACAGGACAACTGGACAAGCTCGCGTCTGAGCGGAGCGCATATCGAAGTGTTGGATGATGGTGCAGTGGTCTGGTCCTCCGCCAACCTGACCTCAGCGCACAACCAGATGATCGATGTTGGCGGCATTATTGGCGATGAAGTGCGCATTGATCACGCCAACGGCAACTATCTGCACATCGCGGAAATCGACATCTACGGCGATTTTATGGTTTAACAATTGACCGCGACACGGGCTTAGAAAGGCCCGTGTCGTTTTTGAGCCGTGGCTGAGAAGCTCTGGCTGGCCTCAACAAAGGTGATGCATGGCATACGCTGGCCAAGGCTGTATTCGCCCATTCTCAGGCCGTATTTATGATCGTTCAGATGAGGCACAACAAAAACGCACTATGGCTCTCAATATGGTCGCCGTGGCTATCGTGTTCTGCCCCACTTCTCATTCCTATCGTTGTGATAATGGGCCAAAACACTCTCTTATTCAATTCAACCGATCTGTCCATAAGGCGTCGATGACAAACCGTTAAACAGACTGCTTGGCGTCATCGTTTTCAAGCTCATTCTGAAAAATTTCAATCAGCTTATGCTTCAATATTTTTCCGGTCGAAGCTGCTGGTAAAGCCATGGTGAAGACGATTTTTGACGGATGTTTATAGGGTGTGAGGCGGGATTTCAGGTGATCCTTCAATGCGGCTTTGCTAATGCCATCAAGGTCTGCCACCTGTGCGAAGGCAAGAATTTCTTCGTTTCCGCCATCAAGTTTTCTGCCAACTACAGCAGCCTGAATGATTGCCGGATGGTCATTGAGCGCGGCCTCAACCTCTGGCGGGTAAATGTTGAAGCCTCCTGAGATGATGAGCTCCTTGCACCGTCCCACAACTTCCAGATTCCCGTCTTCGTCAAACCGCCCCAAGTCCCCTGTATGCAAAAAGCCGTCTGCTTCCAGCGCCTTGTCAGTCTCCGCCCGGTTTTTGTAATAGCCCTTCATCACGTGAGGTCCGCGAACAAGAATTTCGCCAACCCCCTCCTGCAATTCGTCCTGATTGGGAGCGGGCGCCACTTTTGCCTCGGTCCCCGCAAGCGGCTTACCGGTGCTGATGTTCGGATTGCCCAATTCAAAACTGGTCGTCGAAATGCCTGCAGTCGTTTCAGTCATGCCATAACCATTTTGCACCGCTACACCATAAAACGCCTCGGCACGGCGCTTCCAATCAGGATCAAGCGGAGCGGCACCTGACGAGACATAGCGCAGCTGCGGTGCGTTGAGCTTATCCAGCCCCTTGTCCTGCACAAACTGCATCAAAAGCGCATGCATTTGGGGCACAGCGGGCAAAACTGTTACGCCGCCTCTGAGGGCTTCATAAAGATTTTCTGCCGTAAAGCGGGTTTGTAATTGTAAGGCCGCCCCAACCGATAGTGAGGCCATCATTGCCGAGGCAAGCCCGAAAATATGCGAAAAGGGCAGCGCGCAATAAACCAGATCGTCCACATTCAATAATCTGACCCGAGCGGAAGCATTTGCCGCAAAGAGCAGATTTGCATGGGTGATCATCACCCCCTTTGGGTCTCCTGTCGTGCCGGTTGTGTACATGAGCACCGCGACCTGATCTGCCGCCGCTTGACTGACCGGCTCCACTTCGCAAGGCCGCGCTTCACTGATCGAGACTGACCCGAAGCTCCCCCTCACCGGCTTTGCACCAAGACGTGTTCCATGTTCCACGGCATTGGGAGAAACACTGTCCGTTGTCACAATCACCCGAACGGAGGCATGTGTGGCGATCCGATCAAGTTCGGAGGCCGACATTCTGGCGTTGGAGGGAATTGCCCAGGCATCAAGGCGGCTACAGGCAAACAAAAAGGCGATCATCTCTACGGAGTTTTCACCGATTATCATCACGCGGTCCCCCGCCCTCACCTCAGAGCGTATAAGGGCGTTTTGAGCCTCATCAACAGCCTGCACAAGATCAAGGTAGGTCAAACTCCGCCCATTAGGGTCAATCATCGCACGGCACTGGGGATGTATCTGAGAGCTTTCCTGCAGCATTTCGTGGATGCGGTTCATCAAATATCTCCCCTTTGTGAACGCCGCCCGTAAGCGGATCCGCCCTTATCTTTAATTTCCAGAGCATTCAGGCTTGTTATTGGTGCATAGCACCTAATCTGGATAAACTCTCAGCGTGTTCCTCTATTTGAACTGACTCAAATCCCAATTACACGCCATCTGAGAGCAAACACCGACCAAGGCCTTATGTCAATAAATGGAATTGAATTTGACATAGTGAAATAACAGCAACCGCGAAAGTCGGGCTGTGTACTCATAACTAACTATGGAAAAGGTGCATGGAGAAACGCAGGGGCAACTTAAAGACCCTGCTATAATTTTGGGCCACCGGCTGCATTTCCACCGGACGACGGTCGCGGGAGCACTGGGAGGTGTTGATGGAAAACACCTAAAGAAAAACCCGCCTCAGCGGGCGGGTAAAATTGCAAGTAAGGGTCTATATTGACTGCTTTCTAGATATGATGGAATCGTGAACTCAAATTTTCCCAAGACAAGTCACGCATAATGGATTTCCGTTTCGATACAGGATGAGAACTAAAGCGGATTGCGTTTGATTTGAATCGAGAGGTTCTCAGCTTGAGCACATTTGTCTGGTTCACTTTCTTTCAGG
>CANLTN010000036.1:0-21471 GCA_947494035.1 uncultured Pseudovibrio sp.
GCTGTGCGTGAGGCGTTTGCGTTGGTTTACGTGAGTTTGAGCGAATCTGCGTTTAGTTGCGTTGCTATGTTGGTTGTAACGCAGATGACGGGGGAATTGGGGACCTCCCCGGACCTCCTGCAATGCGCAAGGAAAACGCTCAGCCGGCAGCATCACGGAGGAACTTGTTCCCCTTCTATCAAAACTTATTACCGTAAAGGCTGAAACTATCCCCGCGTGCGAACCCGAACATGAAAAGGACGTCCGGGGGATGAAGTGGCGGGTACCGGCTCGTAAAACATTTGAGCTGCTTCTTATATACCCACTTCAAGGCAGCTTTAGCATGCTCTTAGTTCCAAGCACCCTGGTTGCGCTCTTTTGTTATGATTTGCGTGTAATATTGGAGATCTGCATGAGAACCGCTGCTCTTGTTGCTACTGAAGTTATGTTTGCTGGGATGCCCCTCCCTTTCGCCTATGCTGGGCAGCCCCTCCTGAACAGTATGGCTCAGCAATCGGAGACATTGCTCCAACGGAAAACTATCTGGTGGAGACTGAAGTGAGAGAGAGGCAATATTCCAAACCATAACTTGCGCACAAGACGCCTCACGGTTCAGCCAGATGGTCATGTCCTCATACATGATCATGAAAGCTGAACGACTTTCGCATTGGTGACAGAAGGTGAGTTTGTTGAACACAACAATGAGTGCAGCGTGCCGATCATTCATAAGCTTGACGAAGTGACAAACGAAAATTCCAATCATCTCGTTGGGATATGGAAAATATCGACTGAGTTAGAGAGGATTACGCACTTGATGGTTTTCGTGTGATCATACTGATTGAAGTAAAGTGTACCCCACCCATCTGCATGACAAGCTGCAGGAAGAGGTGAATGTAAGAGATTTGAACCGGACCGGAACATGCACGCCCTGATCGTCTATTGTCATCCTAATTCCAAAAGTTTCAGTAAGGCCGTCCTGGAACAAGTAGTTGAGAGGCTCAAATACCAGCAAGTCGACTATGAGCTCATTGACCTGTACGAAGATGATTTTCAGCCTGTCCTGACCAAAGTTGAGCTGGATCGCTACCTGAACACGTCAGCTAATCGGCAGGGCAATGAGCAGCATATTGAAGCATTACTGAGATGCGACACGCTTATCTTCATCTATCCGACCTGGTGGTATGGATTGCCAGCAATGATCAAAGGGTGGCTGGACCGGGTGCTCGTGCCGGGAGTGGCCTTCCAGCTGACAGAACAAGGTACCGTCAAACCAAATTTGCAGAACATTAAGAAACTTGCCGTTTTTACCACCTGCGGCGCCCCAAGATGGCTTAGTTTTCTTATAGGCACTCCTGGCAAGAAGACCATCTTGCGTGGAGTGCGGTTGCTTTGTAGCCCATGGGTGAAAACCAGATATGCCGCCCACTATAACATGGACAGTTCTACTGAGGCATCAAGGCATCGCCACCTGAAGGTTATTGACCGAAAAACCCGAGGGCTTTGTAAAGCATAGCAACCCACCCTCGCCTTTGCTCTTCCACTTCCGCTTATGTTTTGAAGGCGACTGGAATTTAAGGTACCTGTCATGTTTCCTCGACGCTATTGGATGGATTTTAAAACCACTGACTTTGAGAGCATCGACCCACAAAAGACAATTGCGATTTTGCCAACAGCTGCGGTTGAGCAACATGGCCCACATTTGCCTCTCGGCGTGGATACGTACATCAATCAGGGCATGCTCGAGACCTTATGTGCGCGCGCTCCAGAGACGCTGGATTTTCGTATCTTGCCGTTGCAGAGCATCGGGAAGTCTGATGAGCATATTCATGCGCCAGGAACATTATCATTGAAGGCTGATACAGCTGCCAGACATTGGATTGACATTGGCCTTTCGGTGGCCGCCTGCGGCATCCGGAAAATGATTATTGCCAACTCACATGGAGGCAATCTGGACTTGATCGGGCTTGTGGCCAGAGAACTCCGTATTCGCAGTAAGATGTTGGTTGGTAAATGCCACTGGTCCAGTTTTGGTGCTCCGGAAGGGTTGTTCAGCCCCGAAGAGTTGAAGTTCGGTTTGCATGGCGGAGATGAAGAAACCTCTTTGATGCTTCACTTTAGAGCCGATCTTGTCGATATGCAGCACGCGCAGGATTTCCGTTCCTCCGCGCAGGATCTTGATGAGAACGCCCGCTTGGGCCCGACGGGGCTACCCTCTTATGGTTGGATTGCTTCTGACTTGAACCCGCATGGCACGGTAGGCAATGCTGCAAATGCCAGCTCCGAAAAAGGCAGATTGACAGCAGAGCATCAGGTGGACGGATTTATCGATTTTTTGCAAGAGGCGGTGGATTTTGACATCCGCCGGTTTGATTAGGCCTTCCGGTTGTCGAAGGTCACGGGTTTCTTTGAAGTGATGCGGCCAAACTGCTTTTATTCGCAGGTGGACACGGGATCGCATTTTGTGCTGCCGAGTATTTCACACAAGGGTGGTGAGATTTATTCTGGAGTTTGGGCATGCATTTTCTCAGGGTGTTTTCGGCGTTATTGCTCGCGTATTTTGTTACGCCAACTTTTGGCAATGCAAACGTAACGTTGAGCCTTTCTGACGGGCAGATGTGGCTGGTTTTTGCCAGTAGGCAAGATGCGAGCGAAGCAGTGGATCTGGCTGAAGGCTTTCAGAAAGCTCTGCAAGGGTCGCCCTATCAGGACAAGATACGCGTAACACGCTCTGAAAATGGCTGGTTTGCTGTAGTGGTTGGCCCCGCCGCCTTTAAGAGTATCCGGCTGGCGCGGGAAAAGCTCTCGATTGAGCTGCCAGAAGATGCCTACTTGTCTCGTGGGCGCCGATATGTGGAAACGGTTTGGCCTAACAAGAATTTGACCTTTGGGGAGTTCAAAAATCAAACTCGGTTTTCGTTAGAGCTTGAGAAGCTGATCATCAATGCTGATTTGGTTGCAAAACAGAGCAGCACCAACGACACGAACGACAAATTTTCGCAAAATACCAGCATACTGGTTGCCGGATGGAGTGGGGAGGACAAGTTATTTTCGTTCGAAACAGAGCCGAGTTACTTTCCTGATGATGGTCAGAGTGTTGAAGTCATTCGTCTGACTGATGAAACCAAGTTTCCTCAAGTGGTGATCAAGCGTTTCACAGGTGGGGCACATTGCTGTGTGGAGCAGCACATCATAACGCAGGGCCGAGATGGAAACTGGGTTATGATTCAAGGGGCTATGCTCGATGGGATTTCTGGTTACAGCTTTGACGACCTTGACGGAGATGGCACGATTGAACTCGCGAGCACAGACAACAGCTTCCACTATCTGTTCGCCCCCTATGCGGGAAGTTTTGCGCCGCTTTATATTGAGAAACTATCTTTCGACAAAATCCTGGATGTGAACAGCGACCCTGCCTACCTGCCCGTGTTCCGTAAGGAACTGGAGTACATGGAAGAACTCGCTGAAGCGGATGCTGCGCTTTGGCATGAAAACGGGTTTCTTGCAGGCTGGGCAGCTATTCGTGCGCGTTTGGGCGAAGGGATGAAAGCAGTCGCGGAAGCTACGCAGAAAAGTCGGGGAGACGTGGAGGGGTTTCAGAATTTTGTATGCCCGGATGGCTCACCAAGTTCTGCCTGCGATTATGAAAATGCAGTAGTGCTTCCATTTCCGGTTGGTTTGATGGTGCATCTGATTGAGAACGGGTATTTGCCGGTTCGGGAGCTTCGCTAGGACAGGCTATCTGAAAGCAACGTCTGGCCACATGGCTTCCACGCGATGCAATTTGTAAAGGAAGTGCTCCTCATCGCAGTAACCGGTGTTGCGTTCCATCTTCATTGCGAACACGCCGGACAGGCCATAGGGAGCTAAAACTGTGAAGGTACCGTTGGCTTCAAGTCGGACGCCCAGCGCATAGGTCTGCACCGGATCTCTCACCAGCGCCTCTGCAGTGCAGGTGACCGGGGTTCCGTTACTCAGACTTGCGCTGTCGTGGTGGACGACGTGGCCTGCTTGGTTACACAGGTGCACCTGATAAGGCCCCGCACCCAGAACCTGGCGGATGTGGCGCAGGTAGGTGGCTTCTTTTTCCAGAGCCTCTTCGGATGGGTCATAATAGGTGATGTAAAGCTGATGGTTGCCGGCCAACACGGGGGTGCCTTTCAAGGCTGTCCATAATGGCCATGCAATGGAGGCGCCGGAGACGCACCAGTCCGGTAGCTGAAGGGACCGAATGCCCTTCATTGCGGCAATTAAATGCGAATTGGATCTCAGGGCAAGCTCAAGAAGGCGCTTGCGATCACCCTCGCTGGTCCGATGAGGATCTGCGAGCGTTGTCTGATCTAAGTATTCCAAGTTCGCACTCGCCAAAGCTGAGTGACGCCTTAATTTTGGCATTGCTTTGATAACGCCTGCACCCGTTAAATTCTAAGCGTCGGGTAATCCAAACAGGATTCCTGAGACTGCTCAGTATATTAATTTCATGTAGATCCTCGTCTGAGAACCATCCGCGGGGACTCAGAGACAGACCTGCTGCTCCTAACTAATAAATTATTCCAATAAGATAATCCATTGGTGGGTTGTGTCTTACTCATTATTGTTGAGGAACAATTTGGGGATGACTAGGGAATTATAGCGTCGGCTACCCCAATTCTTACAGGTACTTGGCTATTAGCTGCTCTCAATTACGGCGCACGTTGCAGTTGGCCATTGTCCTAAAGATTTTTGCAGCAGGCTACCAAGGCACCACTTTGAGTTGCGACCAATGCTTGGTTAGGCGGTTCGCTTTGCGGGTGAAAGTTTCTTTGTTTGGCAGGACTTTGTTGGGGAGCATCTGCATTTGGAATATGGGTTCCAGCCCAAACGGGGCTTCGATCTGTAGGCGGTCGTCGTCGTGCAGACGGGCGGCTACGGAGTGGGTTGTTGAGGCGTAGTAGAGGAGCGATTCCAGAGAGCAGCCGAGTTTGGGATAATCTATGCCGAAATGCTTGGGGAACCACAGGTGCACGCGGGCCTGATTGCGGATCTCGATCGGGAGTTCCAGAGGCTTGCATGCTTCGGTGAGTTGGGTGATGACGTGGTCTTCGGCCTCATAGGATGTATCGGTTTCGTCATGATAGATGAGGTCGTAATCTTTGATGCCATGGGCGGCGTCTTTACCGGTCAGAGCGTTCCAGACGGTTTGGTAGATTGCGCCGGAGGCGAGCCAGGCGTCTGGGAGATGGGCATCGCGCAAGATCACCAGCAAGTCATAGAGCACGGTTGAGCGGATAACTTCTTCGATGAAATACACGCGCCCCTGCTCACCTGCGCCGTGGTGAACAGGGGAAACGCGTGTGGGCAAGGAGCGGGTCTTCTCCCTGGGAGTAGGATGCGCGGATTGAGCGGAAGTAGTCGGAACTGATTGGGGCATAATTTTCATTTGAAAGAGATCAAATTGCGCTGGTTAAAGTAAGGAATCGCCACGAACGGCGCGAACAAATGCTGAATTAATTTAGTACATAGCAAGAACATTATGATAATCTACCAAGCAATTCAATCCATGCAAATTTGGGGCTTGGCGACCTGCGATAATTGACTGGTCGATTCGCCAAGGGTTTATGCGGGGCGGATTTCGCCCAAGAAGATGTGGATAGTGGGTCGTATCTAGCAGTCCCGTTTGGGCGTTCTTACGTTGCGCGTTTTGGCCGAAGAGCTGGTTCCCTTGGTGACGTATTTGTGCGAGATGCTCAAAAACATCACTTTTGCCTTGAGATTTGGTGGCATTGGGCAGTAAACCGATGTCGCACAGCCTTTCGACCACACGGAGCATGAAGATGACCGAGACCCGCCTGACCATTAGACGGCCTGATGACTGGCACCTGCATTTACGTGATGGCGAGATGCTGAAGGCTGTCTTGCCTTCGACCTCCGCAAATTTTGGCCGCGCCATCATCATGCCCAATCTGGTGCCGCCTGTTGTTACCAGTAAGGATGCTGCTGGCTACCGGGATCGCATTCTGGCAGCCATGCCAGCGGACCACAACTTCACCCCATTGATGACACTTTATCTGACCGAAACGACGGATGCCGATGATCTGGAGCAAGCAGCCAAGTCTGGTCTTGTGACTGCGGTGAAGCTTTATCCGGCAGGCGCGACGACCAACTCGCAAAGTGGCGTACGCGACTTTGATAAAGTAGCTGGCGTTTTAGAGCGGATGGCTGAGATCGGGCTGCCGCTTCTGGTTCATGGTGAGGTCACCACATCGGATGTAGACATTTTTGATAGGGAAGCGGTGTTCATTGAAACCGTGCTGGACCCGATCCGGCGCAAGTTTCCCAAGCTGAAAGTGGTGATGGAGCACATCACCACGGAAGAAGGCGTCAACTATGCCAAGTCTGGTGGTGACAATCTGGCGGCCACGATTACCACGCACCACCTGATCATCAACCGCAACGACATTCTGGTGGGTGGCATCAAGCCACACTTCTACTGCCTGCCAGTGGCGAAGCGTGAAAAGCACCGCCTTGCACTGCGAGCAGCGGCAACTTCTGGCGATGCGCGCTTCTTCCTTGGTACGGACAGTGCTCCGCACCTTGACCAGAACAAGCTGTGCGAATGTGGCTGTGCGGGTATCTTTTCTGCGCTCAACACCATGAGCTGTCTGGCGCATGTGTTTGAAGATGAAGGCGCGCTCGACAAGCTGGAGGCCTTCAGTTCTCTCAATGGGCCCGCGTTTTACGGTATGGAACCGAACAAGGCCACCGTTGATCTGGTGAAGAGCGATGAGAAGGTGGTTTACCCGCCAAATATTCCGACGCCGGATGGGCCGGTGACCCTCTTCAATCCGGGATTTGATATATTCTGGAAAGTTGAGACGTAAAGATGAGTTTCAAAGCAGTTTGCACCAAATATATCCGGGGCAAACTGCTTTTTTTTGATATGAATTCGTGCGGTGCCAGCCCAATGTCACCGCTGCGTATTCCAGACCACCTACAGTGACTTGAGGGACAGCGATGTTTTCCAATTCTTTTCCTGACCGCGAAGTGATGGCGGAACTGACCGCAAAAATGCTTATGGAAATCAAGGCGGTGAACTTCCGTCCAGAAGAGCCGTATATTCTGGCTTCCGGTCTTGCTAGCCCCGTTTATATCGACTGCCGCAAGCTGATCTCCTACCCGCGTATTCGTGGCACCCTGATGGAGTTTGCGGTAGCAACGCTGCTGCGTGATGCAGGCTTTGAAAAGTTCGATGCGATTGCTGGTGGCGAGACGGCGGGCATTCCGTTTGCAGCGTGGATTGCAGACAAGATGGCGCTGCCTATGCAGTACGTTCGCAAAAAGCCAAAGGGCTATGGCCGCGACGCGCAGATTGAAGGTGACATTCACGAAGGGCAGAACGTGCTGCTGGTGGAAGACCTGACCACCGATGGCGGCTCCAAGATCAAGTTCTGTGAGGCGCTGCGTACGGCTGGTGCTGAAGTTACCGACACGCTGGTGGTGTTCTACTACGACATTTTCCCGGAAACGAAGGGCAAGCTGGCAGAGCATGGCGTGAACCTGCATTACCTTGCCACATGGCACGACATCCTGCGCGTTTGCCGCACAAACGAGTACTTCTCCGCTGAGAAAGTGAATGAAGTTGAGAAGTTCCTCAACAATCCGCTGGAGTGGTCGGCAGCCAACGGCGGCGTCAGCGAATTGCCGCTCTAGAGCATGTCGCGTTCATATGAATTCACGCACCAAGCTCTAAGCGTTTATTTTTACGCGTATTCTTCTCCGAAAACCGGACCCACTTTTCGGGAATACGCTCTAAGCCTCAGCTTAACCAGCGATGACAGTATGATAGAACGCAGGGCTCCGGCTCTGCGTTTTTTGCTGTTTGGTCTCAATGGACCGTTTCCTCTCCACAAGCCAAAGCTTAAGTTTTATCTTGGTGCCGTTAACCAATATTTGGTCTTCACCCTTCCTCGACTACGCTGATTTCTTGCCAAACAGCGGTTCGTTTTCGTTCCTTCGGGCAGGGAGAAAACCGGGTAGCACGTGCAATACCCGCAGTATCTGAAAGACCGGATTTGCCTTGATTTTGAAGGGGGTATTCTTTGGCGTGCGCACTTATTGGCTACCTTAATCGAAGAAAACCTCTCCGCCAAAACACAACTAGTGATTTAATATATTTGACAGATTCTCCCTCGGATCTGCATATTCAATTCGCCTTTTGCCACAAAAGCAACATGAAGCAAAAGCATAAAAAATACTGCGAAGTTTATGATAATTACGCTGAGTTAGCTTTTACGAGGTGAAGATCTGTCTGGCTCCCGATTTCAGCTTTGGATTACTTCTGTCACAGATTTCAATGGGATCTGTCGGGCTTCTGCGCTGGAACACGGGCTTTGCTTTCTTGATGGTCAGGTCAGATCAGGCACCTTTGCAATAGCTCAACGACACTTTGGGCGGAATGCAGGGAAACTAATATGCAAATAATCCGATACCTTCTCGTGCCAGCACTGGTCGGGACCGGACTGACCTTTGGCACTCCGGTTTTTGCGCAGGATGCGGGCACAGCGGCTCAAACAAGCGTGGATGAGCAGGTTGCTTCCGATCAGCAGATCCATTGGTTTCCCGAGACGGATCTGAAGCTGCATCACAGGATTATTTCTCGTCTACTCCCCAACGGTCTGCTCTATGTGATGGTTCCCAGCCAATCCCCAAAGAACCAGATCGAGGTTCGTCTGGCAGTTGCTGCTGGGTCCTCTCTTGAAAAGGGACCTGAACCGGGAGCAGCGCATTTTCTGGAACATATGGCCTTTAACGGGTCAAAGAATGTACCAGAAGGTGAAATGGTTGCCTTGCTGGAGCGCGCTGGTCTGGCCTTTGGAGCTGGAACCAACGCGACGACTGGTTTGAATGACACCGACTACCGTCTGTCCCTACCCTCCGCAGATCCCAAACTGTTGGACACTGCGCTGTTTCTGATGCGGGAAACGGCCAGCGAACTTACCCTTTCCGAGGACGCGATTGACCGTGAACGCGGCGTTGTCGCCTCTGAGGTCCGTGGAAATTATGGCCCCGGTTTCGATACCATGCTTGACCGCTTTGCCTTCCTTTATCCCGGTGTCAAGTCAAAGAACCGGCTTACAGTGGGCACCATGGAAGGCATTGACAGCGTTGACCATGCGACCTTGAAGGATTTCTACGACAGCTATTACACGCCGGGCAGAACCGTGCTGGTTGTGACGGGTGATATTGACGTTGATGCCACTGACGCTGCAATCCAGAAGCACTTTGCTGACTGGAAGCGCCCTGCCAATGCGGAGGAGTTGGATAACATCGCGCCTGATTACGGCACGCTGCAAGTTGCAAAGGCCCCACGGGCCAAGCTTTTTGTAGAACCCTCCCTGCCAACCACACTGAGCATCTATCTGGTTAAGCCGCCTCAGGTGCAGGTCGACAATTCGCAGACCCGGGCGTTCAATATCCTGCGCAGCATCGGGCTTGGTATTATGCAGGAGCGATTGCGTGATGCTGCCCTCGCCTCTCAGGACACCCTCGTCTCCGCCGGAGCCAGTTCTTACAGTGAGGACTTTGCGGATACGGTTGTTGCCAGTGCGACGGTTGCCAGTGACAAATGGCAGGATGGTCTGGCGCAGCTGGAGCAAAAGGTACGGCAGACACTGGCCTATGGCGTGACGCAGGAAGAAGTGGACCGTCAGCTGAAAAACCGGATCAATGCGCTGGAAGTTTCTGTTGAGGCGGAAGAGACCATTCCAAACAGGACTATTGCGGGTGCGGTGGTAAGCGATGTGCTGAGTTCAAGCGTGACTACATCCGCCAAGGATGATCTGGCTCTCTTTAAGGCCAACTTTTCTGACCTACAGGCCAGTGAGGTTACACAAGCGCTACGCGACCTCTGGAAGGGTGCTCAACCAAGCATCTTTATGACTTCTGCCAAGGATTTCCCGAATGCGGAAGAAACCATTCTTTCCGTCTATGAAGAGAGCCAGCTGCAGCCTGTTGCTGAGTTTGAAGCTAAATCTTTGAGCAGCTTTGACTATGAGAGCTTTGGCCCCAAGGGCAAAGTTTCGCATGAGAGCACCAGCAGTTTTGGCAAGATCCACTCCTACACCTTTGAAAATGGTGTTGTGCTGAACTTTAAGCAGACGGACTTTGACAAGGGTAAGGTGTTTGTTTCTCTGCGGACTGGCCGTGGCCTTGAGGACCTGCCTGCCGATATGGACGGATTGGCCGGTTTCTTCAGAAGTGCGTTTGTGGTTGGCGGCCTTGGCAAGTACTCGGTGACCGATCTGGACAAAGTGCTCTCGGGCTCTCAGGTGGGTGCCAATCTTTCGTTTGGCCAGAACGGCATCGCGGGTGCCTATGGTACAACGCCGGAGGATTTGCAGCTGCAGCTTCAGGTTATCGCGGCTTATCTGACTGATCCGGCCTACCGTCCGGAAGGCGAGGCTTATTACCAAAAGAGCCTGAAAGAGACCTACAAAAGATCGCGTAGCTCACCGGATGCTGTGCGTGGCCGTGAGTTCTCCCGGATCCTGCACGGCGGCGACAAGCGTTGGGGTGCGGGCCCTGAGGAAGAGCTGCTGAAGCGGAATTATGAGGAGCTGAAGCCGATTATCGCTCGCATTACCCAGACTGGTCCGATCGAGATTGGCATTGTTGGAGATATCGACGCGGAGGCTGCGATTGATGCGGTTGCGAGTACGTTTGGCGCGTTGCCATACTCCTATCAAGCACCACAGCATCGTTATTCTGACGGCGTCAAGTTTCCTGAACCGCAAGCGGTATCCCTGACCCATGAGGGGGACAAGGATGCAGCCCTGTTGCAGTATTACTGGAAAACCAATGACGATGAGGATGCAAAGCAGAGTTACACCTTGCAGCTGCTTCAGGGTGTGATGGAGCTTCGGCTTCGTGACGAGCTACGTGAAGCAATGGGAGCGGCCTACAGCCCTTATGCGTTCAGCATGAACTCCAACTCAATCGACGACTTTGGCTATATCGGTCTGTCCAGCTCTCTCAAAGTGGATGATGTGAAACTGGCGGAGAAGGTGTATCAGGATATCGTCAAAGGCCTGAAGGTGAAGGGTAATATCAGCGATGATGAGTTGCTGCGTGCGCGGAAACCTATTCTGGAAGGCATGAACAGCGCGGAGCATACCAACGGGCTTTGGTTCGATCTGACAAGTCAGGCAGTAAGCTATCCGCAAGGCATTCAGCGTTACCGGAACTATACCAGATTACTGAAGCAGATTACGCCAGATGATCTGGTCGCAGCGGCCTCCACCTTCCTTGTGCCGGAGCGCAAGGTGACCTTGACGATCCTGCCGGAATAAGACCTTCGGGCCTTGGATCAGACCCTGCGGGGCGCGCGGGGACACACAATATGACTGCGGCGCACATTGCATAGGGTGCGCCGCAGTCCCCCCCTACAGCCCCCCAGACCATAAGCCGTGACAATTGATTTCGTTACGGCCCAGCGTGCGTGGCTCCAAATCCTCAACCTGCCCTATATGAGTGTGCGGGTGAAAACGGTTTAAAGGAGACCCCTCAACCTTTTGCCAAATCTGAGATTTTTGCATCATCAAGGCTTGAGGCTGACCTGAAGTAATGCTGCCTGATGGGGCTTCTAGCTCCGCACACGTAAAACGCGAACATGCCTTGAAAGAAAACCCTAACACTTATCTTGAAGCATCCGCACAGGAGCAAAACCGAGCGACCGAGATAGCTATTTGACGCAATGAAACAGCAACCAGCCCGTGTTTTGCCGAGATAATCAAGGAACACAATCATGCGGATGAAGTTACTTGCAGGAACGGTTATCGCTTTTTCGGTTGGCTATACAAGCCAGCTCGATTTTTCCGAGATGCCAACCGGCGTGTCTCTTTTCTTTTCTGTCGGTGCCGCCAACGCCCAGAACCAGGTGCGAAACACTGCACGGCGCACATCACGGCGAACCTCCCGCAGAACATCGCGGCGCGTTAATGCGCGTCAGTCCATCGCGGGATGTACCCCCTTCAACACCTACTACAACTGTAGCGGGGTTTATTACCGGCCTATCGTTGAGAATGGTGCCACCGTTTATGTGGTTGTTAGTCCGTAATATTTGCCAGCCTGGAGAACTCTCATGATCAAGCTGATCAGTACCGCTGTTTTCGGCGTTGCGCTTTTCGCCTTATCTTTTAGCCAGCCTGCCCTCTCTCAGGATGGCACCCAAGGTGTGTTGGAAGCGTGTGAGCCGGAAATCAAAGAACTTTGCGAAAACGTCAATCCTGGTGAAGGTCGCCTGTTTGCGTGCCTTTATTCCTATGAGGACCGGGTAAGCCCACAATGTGCAAATGCGTTTGATGACTTTGCAGATGCGTTGGACTTTGTGTTTGCAAATGCAAATGAGGCGCTGTCCGTCTGCGCACCTGATATCGAGGCCCTATGCTCCGATACAACTGTTGGCGGTGGCCGAATTCTCACTTGCCTGAGCGAAAACAAAGGCTCGGTTTCTTCTGAGTGTCAGGGAGAGATCGAAGTCTTCGAGAACAGATTCGGCCTGAACTAATTCCGCTGGATCTGGCGATGCGTAACCGATGGCTGGGTAGAGCAAGGTGCTTTCCCAGCCATTTTTTCTTTGCCATCTTGTCTACGGATCAGCCCCTCCCTTTAGGCACCCATAGCAGTTTTGTCAGGCAAGCTCAGCGACAGCCGGTACTGCGTGTTCAGCAGATAGCATGGCTTTGAACTGTTGAAGAGCATCGGCCTCGAGCCCAGCGGCCTCAAATACGGCAGCGGCAAAGGAAACTGGCACAGTACCCGGCGCGGAGATTATACCACCATCTGCAACAGCTGACGGGCTTGGACGGAAGTGCACCGCCCCTTTATAGCCCTTTGCATTTCGTTGCAAAAACTCCAGATCATTCGATGTGTGCGCGACCTCATCAAGCAGGCCCGCTCTGGCCAGAGCAAGCGTTCCGCCGCAGATGCCAGCAATCGGAATATCACGCTGGTGGTGTGCCCTGAGCAGATCTGCGATGTCCGGTGCCTTGTCGGTATCCCAGATGGTGCCGCCAACAACAACGATGACAGCTGGCTCAAACGCTCTGATCTCTTCCAGCCTGCGCGAAACGATGGCTGGAAGTCCACCCTGAGACTTCACTTCTCCCGCTTGTGGGGCGAAGAACTCCACCTGCATGCCGAAAAATGGACCGCCTGTTCCTGCGATCAAAGCATATTCCCAGTCCGCAAAGCCCTGGGTGAGGATCACTGCAATTCTTGTCATTCCCAATATCCTTTTAGGCAATCGCATTAGCTGATTGCCAACGTCTCCAATGAATCATGTTCACTATATGTTCATGAGCTTGGGTTGACCATCCCTTTCTTGTCGGAGGCTTCAGTTTAAGTACCCAGCATCCCTTCATGGAGTTTTCTTTGATCCGAACTACCAAGCTAAATCTCGGGGATTTTGGAATGATCCAAGATGTGGTGCGGTAGAGTTCCACATCGGGTTGGGAGGCAGGAATGGGGCACTGGAGACTTGCTGTTCAGGCGGCACTTGTTGCGCTGATGGTGGGGTGTGCCACGCTTGTCGCGTTCGCAATTGATGGAACACCGTCACCGCAGTACCCGGAGCTGGAGGGGCAATGGGTGGTGATCAAGAAAGATGCCGTTTACTGGCATCGGGACATACAGAGTCAGGAAAGCGGGCCTTCTCACCTGCGCATAGATGAACAGACCGGACCTGTGTTGGAAGGTGTGTTCTTTTGGCAGGTCAGCCCCGGATCTGGACGTGATCATGATGGGCGTTCGGAAGTCTCGAAATCCAAGGAACCGGTGATCGGGATGATTGGTTGGGATGGGGCCTCAATCACGCTGGTGGAACACCCGGACACGGGCACCATGCAAGGGCGAATGATCAACTCCGATACTATGGAGCTGATGCACTATGAGGCTGGGCCACACGCAACCATCTCGCGGTACCTGCTTGTGCGGCCTTAAAGGCTCAACGGGGGTTCTGGCGCAAATGCACTGCACTTTACAGGGCGATCAGTTTTGTGATCACCCATGTGTTCATCAGATCGATAAAGAAGCCGCAGGTTAGTGGCACGATGAGGAATGCCTTGGGGGAAGCGCCAAACTGGCGGGTGACAGATGTCATGTTCAGCACCGCAGTTGCGGTTGAGCCGAGCGCGATTCCGCCGAATCCGGCGGAAATGACCGCAGCATCATAGTCTTTGCCCATAAACGTAAAGACGATGAAGATGGCATATACAATGGCAAGGGTAATTTGCAGAGACATCACCAGAGCGATGAACCCCATGAACTCCCAGACAGCCAAAAGGTCCATGGTCATAAGTGCAATACTTAAGAAAATACCGAGGCTGATATCCGAGATCATGGCCATACCTTTTTCGCGGCCGGCGTTGTCGTAGTTGCGAAACAGAAGGCGTCCCGTATTGTTTATGATAATGCCAGCAACCAGAACCGGCACAAAGACGGGAATGACGACCCCAGCTTCTTCCAGCGCAAGATACATCATATAGCCAATGAAGATTGCCAGATTTGTGAAGAACACTGCGCCCAGAACATCATAATAATGCAGGTTCAGTTTGCCATCGTCTTTGAAGTTTTGCCCGACTGCTTCATCGGTACTGAGCGATCCTGTCAGTTTGTGTTTGCGCATGAGAAACTGGGCAATCGGGCCACCAATAATACAAGCCGATACGATGCCAACGGTGTTAGCTGCAATGCCGATTTCCTGCGCATTCTCGACACCCAACTCAGAGGCAAAAATGGGCGCCCAAGCCAGCGTTGTGCCTACCCCGCCGGACAGCGAAACCGAGCCTGCGATAATGCCTGTGTGAACCGGATAACCGTAGAAGCTTGCCGCCCCCATGCCGACAAAGTTTTGGAGGCCCAGAAATACTGAGGCGATGAGAATGAGGATCACGAGCGGCTTACCGCCAGTGAGGAGATCACTCACTTTTGCACGCAGACCAATTGTCGCGAAGAAGTAAACCAGAAAGAAATCAACCGGAGCTGTCGAGAATTGGATTTTGACTCCCCACCAGACTGTCATCAGAGTGACGATGATCGCACAGACCAGTCCCCCTGCCAGTGGGTCGGGAATCGTCAGCTTGCGCAGAGTTACATTCCTCCTTACAAGCTCGCGCCCGACAAACAAAACAAGGATAGCAATTGTGATTGTCGTAAATGCTTCAATCTCAATTAGCTCGGGTAGCACAGCTTCCATGCGGGCCTCATTGTTCACCGGCCTTCGTTTTATCAGCGAGCCCTCACCTCTCGTTTAAAAGTGAACCGCGTATTTTAATCGGGGTGATCATTTTTATTTACTCTGATGGGACAACAAAACCTTACGCATTGCGTAGCTTTTCGGGTGGTTCTTGTGTAAGGAAGACCCTCAATTTCAATTATACAGCGGCTCACCTGTCACCATGACAAACCTAGACAATGAAGCACTTGCCGAAGCCTACAACCGGGCTCTCGATCTGGAAAAAGCAGGCAAGTTTGATGAGGCTGCTGAGGCCTACAAGCACGTTTTGGAGCTTGATCCGGAAGATCATGGTGGCGCTGCGGTTCGGCTGGCCAGAATGGGCAAGGGAGATGCGCCAGCAAAAGCACCCGATGCTTATGTGAGCACACTGTTTGACCAACATGCAGAAGTGTTTGACATGGTTCTGGTGGATCAGCTTGGCTATTCCGTACCGTTGATGGTACGCGATAAGATTGAGAAGCTGGAGCTTGGCCCGTTCAAGCGCCTTTTGGACCTTGGGTGCGGCACCGGCCTTTCCGGCGAAGCACTGCATGATCTGGTTTCGCACAAAACCGGTGTCGACATTGCCGAGGGCATGGTTGAAGTTGCGGATGAAAAGGAAATCTACGACGACCTCTATGTGGGCGAAGTGGTTGAATTCCTTAAGGTTGATGAAGAGGAGCGCTGGGACCTTATCGTCGCGACCGATGTGCTGCCTTATATGGGCAAGCTGGAAGAATTCTTTGCCGGTGTTGCGGAAAACATTGAGGCAAAGGGTGTTTTCGCCTTTTCTTCCGAGACGCTTCCGGCAGACATTTTGGGCGATCAGAACTTCATGGTTGGCAAGTATCACCGGTTTGCACATGCCGAGAACTACGTGCGCGGTTTGCTGGAAAAAGCCGGTTTTTCTATCCTTGATCTGTCCTCGATCATCGTACGCTACGAACAGGGGGAGCCAGTGCCGGGTCACCTTGTGATTGCGGCGTGCGAAAAGGGGTAAGCTAGCAAAAATAGCCACTTACATCTAAGTGGCTATGGCCCCTTCAAATTGCAGTAATGTCAAATTTACCTTCGATTTCCTCTAGGAATTCGGCGTGTATTTATGTAGCGTTTACAGCCCAAGATACGCAGATCCCATTTATAGAGCAGTGTGGGTGCCCATGATCAGTCTTATTATCAATGGCGAGAAGGTTGCCGCCGAGTCTGGTGAAACTCTCTTGGAGGTTGCTAAGCGTGGTGCGTTTGAATTGCAATGTGACTGCGGGAAGACCCAGTGCGAAAGCACGCGTGTTACGGTGGTTTCCGGTGCTGTTGACGCCAATGGAACACAGCTGAAAAGCACTGTTCTTGCTTGCAAGGCGACGGTTGCGGGTGATGCGGAAATCCGGTTGCCTGCCTCCTCTGAATTGCAGTCGCTCAAGGGGCATTTATCTGCGTTACGGCGGGTTTCAGATGATCTTTTCGAGTTGCGGCTGAGTTTTACCAAGCCCACTTCGTGGCGCCCCGGTCAGTATTATCATGTTGAGTTTCGTGGTTTGGAGCGTGTGAACCTGTTTGCCAGCTTCGCTTTGGATGCAGGCACAGAATTCAATACGCTGATCTTCCTCATTGAGCGCGGTAACACGCCGGATCTTTTCGAGATGCTGGTGAAAAAAGGGGATGTGAAGGGGCGCGTCGGCATTACCGGTCCGTTTGGCTCCTCGTTTCTTGGCCATGATGATGAACGACTGATTATGGTTGCGGGACCGGGCAGCCTTGCGCCAATCTGGGCAATGGCACTGAGCTCCGTCATGGGGCAGCCGCGCCGGCAGAAGGTGCTGCTGCTTGACCAGTCGTTGAAGCAGGACCAGTTTCAGCAGGTGTATACGTGGCTGAACCGCAGGGGGGTGTCGCCAGTCTTTGCGGACCTTCAAGGCGCGCAGGCAGCTGGTGAGCTGCAGGCCTTGGTACCGGATCTGACTGAGTTTGACATGGCGTACGTTGCCGGATCGCACAGCTTTATTGCGGGCGTCGAAGATGTTTTTGTTGATGCGAAAGCCACTTACGCGCGCATCCTCAACTTTCAGCCATGGGATGATGTTGCAACGCAAGCTGATGAGGTCACAGCACTGGAGCCAGCTGATTAACCGGCTGCCTTCTTTGTCAGCTTTGAATTGTTGACCTGATCTTCCAGAGAGATGCCACGGGCCTCTTCCAGCATCCAGAACAAGGCCTGATTGGGCGGTGCTGGTTTGCCGAAATAATAACCTTGTGCCTCGGTACAGCCGCCCTTTCTCAGTTGCTCTGCAACCTCTTTTGTTTCCACGCCTTCTGCGGTGGTTGCGATGCCGAGGCTGTTTGCCAGATCAATCACGGAGTTGACGATAAAGCGGGCATCATCATCCTTACTCATGCTCATCACGAAGGATCTGTCGACTTTAATCCGGTCGAACGGGAAGCGGCGCAGCGTACTTAGTGACGAGTAACCGGTCCCGAAATCATCCATGGAGATCTTCAGGCCCATTTCCTTGAGCTTCATCAAGGTCTGACGCACCCGCAGGTGATCGGCGAGCAACACGGTCTCTGTTACTTCCAGTTCAAGCCGTCCCGGATCCAACCCGGTGCGCTTCAGCACATCATCAACAACGGGCAGAAGTTGTTCGCAGAAGATCTGGCGCGGGGACAGGTTGACTGACAGATTTACACGCTTTGGCCAACCAGCAGCCAGAGAGCACGCTTCATCCAGTACCCATGCTCCGATTTCCAAAATCAGGCCAGTTTCCTCTGCCAGAGGGATAAATTCAAACGGCGGGATGAAGCCGTACCGTGGGTGGTTCCAGCGCAGTAGTGCTTCAAACCCGGAGATTTCGCCGGTTTCCAGCGTCACCTGTGGCTGGAAGTAGACCTCCAGATCGCGGTTTGCAGTGGCGCGATAAAGATCAGTGATCAGAGTCTGGCGCTGTTTAATCTTGGCCGCCATGTCATCTTCGAAGAAGCGGAAGGTGTTGCGGCCATCATTTTTGGCCTGATACAAAGCAAGATCTGCAAAGCGGATGAGTTCATCCACGTTCTGATGTTCCTTGCTGAACATGGCGATGCCGACACTGGCGGCGACCACAATCTCATGCCCCTCCAGGAAGCATGGTGAGGCCACGACTTTCAGAACTTCTTTTGCAAGCTCTTCCAGTTCCTCGCGTGAGGCGGGCAGTTTGGAGAGGATCGCGAATTCATCACCACCGAGGCGGGCGACCATTTCTTTGTTGGTGACCTGCTCGCGCAGGATTTTTGACACATGCACCAGCAGCTTATCGCCAACAGCGTGGCCCAGTGAGTCGTTGATGGTCTTGAACTCATCAAGGTCCATCCACAAAATGCCGAAGTGTTCGTCCTGTTCAAGGGCGGCCTGTTTCATTTCCTGCAGGCGCTCGTTCATGAGCAGGCGATTGGGCAGTTTGGTCAGCGCGTCGTGGGTTGCCAGATAGCTCAGGTGATCACTGATGCGCTGTCTGTCGGTGATGTCTTCAAAGATCGCAACCCAGCCGCCGCCAATCTGCGGTTCAAGCGTCATCAGAATAACCTGCTCGCTTTGCAAGGTGAGCGTGAAGGTGCTGCGTACGGAGCTGGGCCAGTCTTGCTGGGCCACGGAGTTCTCACCCGGATCATCCCGGAACTCCTGTGCCAGTGGCAAAAACTCGACCATCTCGTCCCATGTCATGCCAACTTTGGCGCTGCCTTGCTCGCAGCCGAAGATGTCGTCAAAGCGCTGATTGAACACAATCAGTCTTTTCTGCGTATCAAACATGCACAGCCCATGGGACATGTTGTTGAGCGCTGCATCAAATAGCGTATTCTGCTTCACCAATGCCTGTTCTTGATTGCGAAGTTCCTTGTTCTTGCGCTGGATGCTGAGGCGCAGGCTGTCGCGCTCGCGGGCGGAGGCTTGCAGGACTTTCACGGCGCGGGCGATCTCACCCACTTCGTCCATTCTTCTGGTCCCTTCCACACGCATATCAAAATTGCCGCCTGCCACATCAGAGAGGGCATCGGCAATGCGTTGCAGAGGCTGGGACATTTTACGAGAGACGAACAGCGCCACGATGAAGATTATAAAGCACGCCGCAAAACCCAAAACAATAAGGCGTTCAAAGGTTTGAGAGCTGGTTTCCTCCCCAACAATACGCAGGCGTTCCTGTGCATCAAGAAGGGCTTCCAGCGGTTTGAATGCGCAAACGATAAGGGGCGATGGGCCGTTGTCACAGTATTCGAAGGCGGTATTCAGAATTCTGAGGCGGCGCAGGTCTCCGGGGTTTTGCAGCGCTTCAACCGGTGCATTGGGGGACGCTCCTACGAGCCTGTTCTGATAGAAGATGGCGACTTCGGCGCCCGAGATCTCGCTGTATTCGTCAATGACGGTGGAGTTGAACGGAAACCACCTTTGAGCCAACAAGGCCCCGCGCCATTCGGTGCCCGGATCAACAAGTTCGGAGTAGAGGACCTGAGACACGCCCGCATCCGGCTCTCCGGGCAGCAATGGTCCAAACTGGGTTGCGGGGAGGATCGTGTATCTGACCGCAGGTCCACTGCCGCTTGGTGGGGTCCAGATTATGTTCAGAGATTCTTTGAGGTCTGTTTTAAGGAGCTGTTTCTGGATCAGCCCCGGATCAGCCCGCTTGGAAGCACCGACGATCTGGCCACGGTTGTTTAACAGGATGATGGCGTCAAGCGGAGTGCCTTCCTGCACCAGTGACAGAAGATTAACGTCTCCCGGCCAGACGCGCATTTCGGCGGCAGTGACGATATCACCGCGCTGACCAATGGCAGAAAGGCTGGCTGCTGTCTCCGTTAGCTGGGATTGGATCGTCTGTTTAACCAGCGCAACGTCGCGCTCCAAGGTGTTGGAGAATTGGCTTACAGCGATTTGGGAGAGTTGCTCACTTTGCAGCTGAAGCGTTCTTTCCCATTGAATTACAACAAGAAACGTCAGCGAGAAATAAGATAAAGCAATAGCGACGACAGAGATGATTGCCAGTTTTAGAGAAATTGAGTGCCGGACTCGTCTCATAGAAAATGCCTGCGCCGAACAGTTTACGACTCGCTAGATGAACAAAAGCCCCACGCGTGATGGGGCGCTGATCCTATATCTGAACGAAGGGGAATTGTCGCGAAACTGTCTTAAGCAGGCGTGAGCATTAGCAGACTATGAGTTTTTTAGGTTAATGCTCACTCTATTAGATTGCTTGAATGCACTTAAATTGCATTTATTCCGGCTGGAGGTTCAATTTTGCGTTCAGCACCAGCACTCATACAATCCCTAATTTCATCGGCGTTTTCAATAATTTGAGTCAGATTTACGGAGTCAAGTTCTTCCATAAAGGAATCCAGTGCATGCTTTAGCTTGCCTTTGAAGCGACAAACACCGGACAACGGACAAGGTTTGGCTGGATTACAGGCAAAGCATTCCACAAGTGCGAAGTTATCTTCCACACTACGAATGAGTTTGCCGATATTTATGGAAGCCGGCGCATGGGCGAGCATCAGTCCACCCAGACGCCCCCGTCGAGACTTGATGTAGCCTTTTCGGTTGAGAATCTGCACGACCTTGGCGACCTGAGGACGCCCGCTGTTGGTTGCCTCAGACAAGCGGTCAATTGTCCACTTGTCATTCCGGTTGACAGCCATGAGCATCAATATGCGTACTGCTACATCTGTCATCCCAGTTAATTTCATAGGTACCTCGACCTCACTCTAGCGCTGAAATTTCTTCATCTAACTGTCATAAATAAAAATATTTTGGGTACTCTTTTTATTGGTGGACACCGGCCATATACTAGAAAAGAGCAGTACTCACATGGGAACATTGACTTTCGTCAAAAGCTTTAAAATATAAATACATTTGCCAAATGAACACATCCGGACTTTTACGCTGAGACAATCTGAATTTTCCTTATCCACTTAGCGTAGATAACCCTTTTCGCAGTTTTTTCTTTCGTGATCCGAATAAATCCCAGCGCAATACCTGAGCCGGAGGAGGCGTGCCTTCCTCCCAGCGGGTTGTGCTGCTGATGTTTTTGGCGAGCTTTTACTGAGGGATGATGTTTTAATACCGCCGGTCGTGGGTCGAGTGTCCACCAGTCATGTCCTTGTTGGTCTGGCGGCGTTTTACTGGTTTGCGCTTTTACGCTTCGCCTAAAGCGGATTGCGTTTGATTTGAATCGAGAGGTTCTCAGCTTGAGCACATTTGTCTGGTTCACTTTCTTTCAGGA
>CANLTN010000037.1:0-20929 GCA_947494035.1 uncultured Pseudovibrio sp.
CTTCAACTCCGAGGAATGCTCAAACTTCCTTCAAGCCGCAGGATACGCCTCACATTAAAAGCAAACCGCTTTAGGCGATTTCAGCAAGGCCGGGGACCCGAGCCACAATCTCGTCGGTCATCTCTGGCCCAATCTTTTCGCGGGTGTACTCAAGAGTTTCCCTGGCAACCTTGTGGATTTCTTCCACAGAGAGACCGAGACTTGTCATTTCATTCAATGCAGCCAGTACGCCAACGCTTGCATTCATCTTACTGACAAGGCCACCTAGAAGGCCCTTATTCTCAGTAGATTCATCAATTGCAAGAAAACCCTCTGCAGCAGGGAAGGCCTTGAACAAAGCCTCAAGCTCCGTTTGCGTGCTATTTTTAGCAATGAAGTTCAATATGATCCCCACAGCAGGTGTCACCTTTTCAGGGTCTATCCCTGTTTTGTCGTAAATGCGATCAACAAGTATGTGCATCGTAATCTCCAGTCCTAATGAAACTCATATAGGGACCATTAGGTGCAATGTTAGAGATAGCAGAACAGTCTTTTAGCGACGCCACAGCTGCCACCACCTGAAGATCAGGCCAAATTCCGCTTCGCATGGCATCTTATGTGCCTTGATTTTTAAAAGTATCGCCCACGCCTCTTAAAAGAGTTTAACCAATCTGATTAAACAGCGAGACGGAATTAAAAGTGGTTAGAAACGCATAGCCATAGCATTGGCTTCAAAAATCATGTTAGAGCTTCTAACAGCCTCATATCTACGCAGTGAACTGCGTACTTTCCCATCCTACAGGTGATAAACACGAGCCTGCCCTACAAAGGAATGAAGCATGTCGAAACTTGACAAAGTCCTTGAACGTATTGATCAAAACCTGGATCAAAGTCTCGACCGTTTGTTTGAACTACTGCGTATCAAAAGTATTTCTACCGACCCTGAATATAAGGGTGATTGTCGCCAAGCTGCTGAATGGATGGCCCGCGAGTTAACCGCAATTGGTATTCCATCAGAAGTCAGAGATACCACCGGTCATCCAATGGTTGTTGGTCACCGCGTTGCGGAAGGAAAGCCTGGCCCGCACGTGCTGTTTTATGGTCACTACGATGTTCAACCTGTTGATCCAATTGAACTTTGGAACGCTGATCCATTTGACCCGCAAATCGTGACCCGTGAAGACGGTTCAAAAATGATCGTTGCACGCGGAGCAAACGATGACAAAGGTCAGTTGATGACGTTTGTCGAAGCTGTCCGTGCGTGGATTGAAGAAGCCGGTGATGTTCCAATCAACATCTCTGTCCTGTTGGAAGGTGAAGAAGAGAGCGGGTCGCCATCCCTCCAGCCGTTCCTTGATGCAAACAAAGAGGAGCTGTCCAAGGATCTTGCCCTCGTTTGTGATACGTCCATGTGGGACAAGGACACCCCAGCGATCTCAGTCATGCTGCGTGGTCTGGTCGGTGAAGAAATCACCCTGAAAGGCCCGAGTAAAGACCTGCATTCCGGCATGTATGGCGGTGCAGCACGCAACCCGCTTCATGTTCTTTCTGACATGATTGCAGGCCTGCGCGATGAGAATGGCCGCATCACCCTCCCAGGGTTCTATGACGGTGTTCTGGAACTGCCGGAAGACGTCAAGGAGATGTGGCAGAACCTCGGCTTCTCTACCGAAGAATTCCTTGGTGGTATTGGCCTAAAAGATCTGGGCGGCGAGAAAGACCGTTCTGGTCTTGAGCAGCTCTGGGCGCGTCCAACCTGTGAAGTTAACGGCATGTGGGGCGGGTACACCGGCGCTGGCTTCAAAACAGTTATCCCTGCAGAAGCGAACGCAAAAGTCTCCTTCCGTTTGGTTGGTGATCAGGATCCGGCGAAAATCAGAGAGGCCTTCCACGCTTATCTGAAGTCCAAAACACCAGCAGACTTTGAACTGGAACTGCATCCGCATGGCGGGGACCGTGCCCTGCGCATGGACTTTGATGCACCAGCTTTGGCAAAAGGCCGCGCCGCGCTTACCGCTGAGTGGGGCAAGCCTGCAGCTCTGGTGGGCTGTGGAGGCTCTATTCCTATTGTCGGCAGCTTCAAGCGCACCCTCGACATGGATAGTCTGCTGATCGGTTTTGGTCTGGATGAGGATCAGATCCATTCGCCAAACGAGAAATACGAGCTAAAGAGCTTCCATAAGGGGATACGCTCTTGGGCACGCGTTCTGGAAGAACTGGCAAAGTAATCTGCGAACCACGAGACTTGGCTCCGAGTTGATTTGTTCGGAGCCAGCATCCTTTGAATTTTCGAGTTTTTTGCTCTGCCCTATGGAGATTTGAAATGGCATCAATCTGCGTTTTTTGCGGATCATCAATGGGGAAACGCCCGGAATACGAAGCAGCTGCACGCCTTTTAGGCACTGAGATTGCCAAGCGCGGTAACCGTCTGGTTTATGGAGGCGCAGAAGTTGGCCTGATGGGCACTGTTGCAAATGCAGCGCTGGAAGCTGGCGGTGAAGTCGTCGGCGTCCTGCCGGAAGCCTTGGCGGTAAAGGAGTTGGCTCATAAATCCCTGACCAGTCTTCATATCGTTGGCTCCATGCACGAGCGTAAAGCGATGATGGCGGATATGTCTGATGCGTTTGTGGCGCTTCCGGGCGGTCTTGGTACTATGGAAGAGCTCTTCGAAGTTTGGACATGGGGGCAATTGGGCTACCACAAAAAGCCATGTGCGCTTTACAACGCCAACGGGTTTTACGGACGCATGCTGGCTTATCTGGATTTCATCCAGGAAGAAGACTTTATGAAGAAGGTCCACCGTGACATGTTGCTCGTCGGTGACAACCCGGTAGAACTGCTTGATCAGATCGAAGCATATGAAGCGCCAGCGCGTTATAAGTGGATCACCCGCGCAGAAACCTGATACCAAAAGACCAGCAGGGCTGATGACTAGTTGATCAGTCCTGCAAATATCGGGGAAGCCGGGATGGCTCGTGGCTCAGGTAAAGTGCGCCAAGCAAAAAGGCAAAGCCAAGCGCTTGCCCGATTCCCAGCGGTTCGGCGAAGACCAGATAGCCAGTCAGGATCGCAAGGCCAAATTCAATGAAACCGGTTGTATAAGCTGTCTTCCGGCCAGACCGGTCAGAACTGCCAAAGGCAAGCAGAAACTGCGGCAACAATCCTGCAATCAGCGCCAATCCCAAAATAGGCTTCACCACTGGTGCTGTGCCTACTCCTTGCCAGAGCGTCAGTTCCATCAGCGCAAACGGAACCGCCATCACCAGCGCACCTGCAAAGATGCAAGCAGCAATTGCAAGGGAAGGGAGGTAGCTCGGTGTTCTCCTGCTGACCAGTTGAAGACCACCGTATGACAGCGGCCCTATCAGTCCGATTGCAACGGCGGTCAGGTCAACGTCAGGCAGTGGCGTCAAAGCGATGATAATCAGCAGCGCGCATAAGACCAAACCAAGTGTAAGCCAGTCACTGTTGCGTAGTCTTGCACCACCGATCCCTCTCAAGATCACCAATAGCGCCGGATACGAGAAGAAGAGGCTTGCAGCCAGATAAACCGGCAGTTCACTCAGAGCGTAAAAGTAACTCCATGCACCCAGCCCCATGATCATACCAAACAACACATATTGCCGACTGCTTGGGCCAGACCTAAGCGCTTGTGGCAGATAGGGGGCAAGTAAAACAGCAGGCAGAATATAGCGAAGGAAAACAGCAGCCCCCGGTGAGATGCCAGCGGCAAAGCCCGCCTTGGCAAAATATGGAATGCTCCCAAAACACGCAGCGCCTAGACCTAGGGCAATCAGGCTCACCAAGCCGTGGCTTGTGCCTTTATTTTTAAATCCATGAAACATGAAAGTCAGGTGACGCCAATTACTTGTACTCTTTAAAATTGCTGATTCCAAATATGAAATCTACACGGGAAAAGAGCAAGTATATTTACTGAGCCACGTGAGTTTAAGCTCACATGGCCACAGAAATGGGCTTACAAAAGCCAAATGGCCTGGATTTCGGCAAGCAAATCTCAAGCGTTACCCAAGAGCAGGTAAGCCGCTTAGATCTTTTAGAACTGCAAATGGCGACAGATCCGCGTATTCATCGGGCTTCTGTGCACGGTTCACCCAGACTGTTCGCATCCCGTACTTGGTCGCGCCAGCAATATCCCAGCGGTTGCTGGACTGGAATGAGATCGCTTCGGGATAAAGACGGAAATGGGTTGTGACCAGATCATAAACCTCTGGATTGGGCTTATAGGTCTTTACCGGATCAACTGAGAAAACCTCGTCAAAGGAATCCGTAATACCTGCGTTCTTAAGGGCACCATCCATCATCTTCATAGGAGCGTTCGACAAGATCGCAAGCTTGGACCCGCGTGCACGCAGATCTTTCAAAAGCTGAGGAACTTCAGGGTAGCAATCCAGCTCCCAATAGGCAGCCAGCAGCTGGTCACGCGCCGCTTTGTTGGCTTCCGGAACCAGCGCGAAAGCTGTGTCCAGTGCTTGGATGGTTAGCTCCCAGAAGTCCACGTACTGACCCATCAGGGCGCGCACCCAGGAATACTCAAGTTGCTTCTCTCTCCAGATGTATGAGAGCTTTTCGCCTTCAGGCCCCACAGCGTCCATGTGCTTTCTCGCGGCAGCATGCACGTCAAAAAGGGTTCCATAGGCGTCAAAAACAAAAACCGAGTGGCTCATTTCTACTCTCCGGCTGCGCACCAAGCGTTATTATTAGTAATTCCAGTACCCCTAAAAAAGCGATGTAATGGGGGTTCGTCAAGGCATGGGAAATACGTGTTACCTTGCTTTGGATGAAAAAAACTAACATTTTTTCCCAAAACGAGAGATTTTGCGGAAAATCGGTAACCTGTATCCAAGGCTACACCAGAATCTTTAGCGAGCTCGCTCAAAGGTTGCGGCAATCTCAAAAGTCGCGGCACCTCCGATGCGTTAAACCTGTGCAAAATGACAATGAAGAAGCGGTAGTTCTGTGAAATATAAGCAAGTTGCATGTTGGCATGTAATTGCGAATTCTTGCATTCATAGCAGCTACTGCGGCATTTAGTTGCGTTTTGGGCCTAATATTACTGCAAGACATAACTTTAAGCGCTTCCCTATTGGGCAGGAGAAGTGCTCTTTAATGCGTTCTCTTCTTTGTCGAGAGTATGGTTGACCTTATTTGAATTCTCGGGTCGACTTGTAAAAGATGAAGGGGTGGGGCCTTTCTGGCGCACATACCGACTTTTGAGGAGTTAATAAATATGGCCGAAATGTCGAAGACTCGCACATGGGTTGATGGCAAATGGTACGAGGGCAATCCACCACTGATCGGCCCACGTACACATTCTTTTTGGTTGGGTTCAAATGTATTTGATGGGGCACGTGGGTTTGAAGGCGTTATGCCTGACTTGGATTTGCATTGTGAGCGTCTGAACCGCTCTGCTGTGAACCTTGGCATGAAGCCAACCATGCGCTTTGAAGAAATGGTTGAGCTTGCTACAGAAGGCATGGAGAAGTTTGAGGCTGATGAAGCTGTCTACATCCGCCCCATGTACTGGGCAGAACATGACGGCCCGGCCATCATTGACGCAGATCCAGAATCAACACGGTTCTGCATGTGCTTGTTTGAAACGCCAATGCCACCAAAGGGCGCGTCCACCAGCCTGACACTGTCTCCATTCCGTCGGCCAACAATGGAGAACATGCCCGTCAATGCAAAAGCTGGGTGCTTGTATCCAAACAATGCGCGCGCCTCCCGTGAGGCAAAGTCGCGTGGTTTCGACAACGCACTCATGCTGGACGCACTGGGCAACGTGGCAGAGCTGACCTCCGCCAACATCTTCATGGTCAAGGATGGTGAGGTTCTGACCCCGTTCTGGAACGGCACGTTTCTCAATGGCATTACCCGTCAGCGCGTCATCAAGCTGCTCACAGGTGTTGGCTACAAAGTCCACGAGACTACATTGACCTATCAGGACTTCCTGGAAGCTGACGAGATCTTCTCAACCGGCAACTACAGCAAGGTTCTGCCGGTTCATAAGCTGGATGATCACAGAATGGACCACGGGCCGGTCGCAAAGAAAGCACGAGAGCTGTACTGGGAATTTGCCCACGCAAAAGTACCTGCATAATCAGGCGCGCTTTGAACATTCTGAAGTTTTTAAAGGGGGGCTGGTGCCTCCCTTTTTTATGTCGCAATGAAGCGCTTGAGGGTTAGCAGTGCAGCAAGGATCAGCATCCCGGCTGCAACGAGCGACGCCAGCATGAAATCGCCGTTGAGCTCATAGAGATAACCGGCAAAACTTGGCCCCAGCATCTGGCCAACTCCGAACGCGGCGGTCATAAGACCAACAATCTGCCGAGGGTTGGAGCCAGCAATCCGCCGCGCCTCAATAAGGCCGAGCGAGGTGATCCCGACAAAGGTTCCGCCGAGCAGGATTGAGGCCATGGACAGGCCCGCAACGGTTGGCACTAATACGCTGAGTGCCACACCCATGGCTTCCAGTGTGCAGGCGATTGCAATTGCAAGACCATACCCGATACGAACGGCCAGCTTCTCCCAGAAGAAGACCGAAGGAATTACGGCAAGCCCCACCAGCAGCCAGCCAAGGGATTTCATCGGAGCCAGCTCAGGTGTTGAGTTCGCCAAGGCGCCAAAGAACGTAGCCGTAATGACGTATCCAAACCCGAAACAGCCATAGGCAGCGATGAGCCGCCACGCACTCAGGTTCAGCGGCTTGGTGGGTGTTGCAGGGGGTGCGGATGTCTGTACAGCTTTGAGAGGGATCTTGTTTTGAGGCGGCAGCAGCAGAGGAACACAAATTGTAAGGAGCAAGCTGAGGACGCCGCCTGCGATCCAAAGCTCAGAGGAGGTGTTTAATCTCGCTCCCAGCCATTCAATCATAAGCGAAGAGTCCGCAATCCCGATGCCAACCCCCGTGAAGTGGATCGGAAAGAGATGCAGGCTATGCTTTTCCGCCAGCCGTTGCATCACGATATTAGCGACCAGCACAAATGCATAGGCACTCGCCAGACCTGCCAGGAATCGGATGATAACATACCAGTAAAGGCCAAAATTGAAGGCCATAAGAAGGGTGACGACCGTACTGGCGATCAATGCGACCATGAAAACTTTATAGGGACCACCGGGCAGGGGAGCACGGGCGGCCATCAGCGCGCCAATCAGATAACCAAGGTAGTTAGAGGAAGCTACAAACCCGGCATCCACCTCATTCAGGACGCCTTCCTGCAACATAAACGGGAGCAGCGGAGTATAAGCAAATCTTCCAATACCCATGATCGCAGCCATAGCAAGACAACCGCCCACCGCAGACCGCAACGCAAGGCTGTCTTTTTGAGGATTGGTGGATGTTTTCATGAGTCTTTCTGAGGCATTTGTCACAGATTGTTTCCTTATAACCCGCAGAAAACAGTCGTTTTATTGGTCCCAAAGCCTCTGCGTTTCTAAACCTAGAGGTTATGCCTCTAAAAAAACAAGAAAAATATTTGCAAATTATGCTTCTGACCCGTTGCTCATACGCAAAAACATCACTATTTTGCACCATGAGTTGCAGAGCTGGTCGGTTGAAAGACTGGGGAGCCTGCGCCCAAAGTTTCCTTTCCCATGGAGGTATACCATGTCTTTTGCTCTTGAAGACCTGCCATACGCATACGACGCTCTGGCCCCTTATATGTCTGCTGAAACCCTCGAGTTCCACCACGACAAGCACCATCAGGCTTATGTCACCAACGGTAACAAGCTGCTCGAAGGTTCAGGCCTTGAAGGCAAAAGCCTTGAAGAGATCGTCAAGGAAAGCTACGGCATCAATGCTGGCCTGTTCAACAACGCTGGCCAGCACCTCAACCACCTGCACTTCTGGAAGTGGATGAAGCCGAATGGTGGCGGTTCTTCTCTGCCGGGCGTTCTTGCAAAGAAAGTTGACGAAGATCTAGGTGGTTTCGACAAGTTCCGCACTGATTTCATCAACGCCGGTCTAACCCAGTTCGGTTCCGGTTGGGCATGGCTGGCTGTGAAAGACGGCAAGCTGGTTGTTATGAAAACACCAAATGGTGAAAACCCGATCGTACACGGTGCAACCCCTATTCTGGGCTGCGATGTTTGGGAACACTCCTACTACATCGATTACCGCAACGCGCGTCCTAAGTACCTGGAAGCATTCGTTGATAACCTGATCAACTGGGAATACGTTGAAGAGCTGTACTCTAAAGCTGTTTAATCCCAACGACATGTTATGATTAAGGCGGCCATAGGCCGCCTTTTTTGTGTCACCCGCTGTCAGCCCATCACGCCTGAATTTTCTGCTCAGGGCCGGTGTGTTGCAACCCAAAGAGTCTGTTGAGGAAATTGGTTTGATACCCGAACTGGCAACGGGATGTGATGATCTGTTCAAGTCTGCCGTTCATGAGATAGAGGAAGGCTTCACACTCGTTTTGAGTTGTAAAGCAAGCCTCCGCCGCAACGTTGTAAGGCCGGTTATTGCTTAACACACGCCCGCCCACATTCGCCTGCCACACGTTGGCAGCACCGTATTCTGCTGCCGCAATGTTGCAATCATACTGGGTGCCTCTTACCCGAGGGATGATCGGATCGTTGCGGGGAATAAGCTGGCGCTCCAGATAGTTTGTGCTTGGTGGTTGGCTACAGCTGCCTAGAAAAAGAGATGCCGCTGCAAGGCTGGCGATAGGGGCAATTATCTTCATTTATTCAACACCTTCGGGCTTTAATAGCCTCTTCTGTCAATATTTTACCAAAGCCTGCCGAACAGTCCTTTGTAATAGCCATGCTGACAACTGGCGCTACGTGTGAGCTCCAGATACCCGCGCATGAAATTCAGGTAAGCTTGGCACTTCTCCATAGTCCGGAAACAGGCGACACTGGAAACGTTGCGGCTGGGATCGCTAAAATACCCATTCACAAAGGCCTGATAGACATTTTCGGGCCCATCTTCCTTCACTCTGATCCGGCAATCATACTGGGACCCATAGATCCTTGGAGCCGACCGTAAATCGTTAGGAAGCAGGTAGTTAAACGGGTAGAGCTTGTTATTGACCTGTGCGGATGCCGAACCCGCAGACAAGAAAAGCGTGACGATAAAGACAACCAAAAAACGCAAGAGTTCGCTCCCTTGTCATTGTGTTTGCTTGACTTCATTATGAGTCATGAATGGTTTTAGAACATATAAAGGCGATATTTCGCTTGTTTTTAAGGTTAACGAATTTGGGATGACTGAATACGTCCAATCTCAGCAACGCTAGCTAACGCGCAAAAAAGGCGTCTCCATTGAGACGCCTTTCGTGTCTTCGTATATCCAACACTTTCAAAGTTTCACAGTCTCTCCGTCAGCGCTACCTGCTAGAAGCGGCTAAGTGGCCCGTCGTAGTAACCGTGCTGGCAGCTTGCAGTGCGCGTCGTCGTCAGATACCCCCGCATAAAATTCAGATAAGCATCGCACATCTGTGCGGTCTGAAAGCAAGCCACACTGGAGATATTGCGGACCGGGTCACTAAAAGACCCGCCTACAAATGCTTGATAAACATTCTCGGCCCCATCTTCTCTCACCCTGACCTGACAGTCGTACTGGGTTCCCCTGATCATCGGCGGTGAGCGGAGATCATTTGGAAGCAGGGAGTTAAACGGATATTCCTGATTATTGACTTGAGCAACTGAATAGCCAGGAACGATTGTGAGAAGGAACAGGGTGATGAGAAGCGTACGCACAGGATTTTCCAGACTTCTTTGTTTTTGTTGTTAACTTAGACTGTCAGAAACGCGCCTAGCGCCCGTTTGACTGGAAAATCGTAGCCCTCTGATGGTTCTTGTAAATTTAATGAAGCTGTTCGAACTAAGAACAAGCTTAAGGCAAACTTATTGGTGTCTTTATTAGAAAAAGGCGCCTCGAAAAGGCGCCTTTATAATGTTCAATGGGTTACGTCAGGCTTTGCCAGTTTGTTTCAAGGCGAAGGCGTAGACCAATGCCACCTCTTTCAGTCGATCAAATCTTCCTGAAGCGCCGCCATGACCTGCATCCATGTTGGTACGCAGCATAACAAGGCTGTCATTTGTCTTCTTCTCGCGCAGCGTGGCAACCCACTTGGCAGGCTCCCAATAGGTCACCCGTGGATCAGTCAGACCGCCGAGCGCGAAGATGGCCGGATAGGCTTTAGCTTCGACATTGTCGATGGGTGAATAAGAAGCAATATAACCATAAGCGTTCTTATCACGGATAGGGTCACCCCATTCCGGCCATTCAATCGGTGTCAGCGGCAGGCTATCGTCCAGCATTGTGGTCAGCACGTCCACAAATGGCACTTCTGCAATCATCGCGGCAAAGGCTTCAGGAGCCATATTGGCACACGCCCCCATCAGCATGCCACCGGCAGACCCACCATGTGCGACGATCCTGTCGTGGGCAGTGAAGCCCTCGTTTGCAAGGAACTTTGCCGAAGCGATGAAGTCATGGAAAGTGTTTTTCTTAAACTCCCGGCGACCGTTTTTGTACCACGCATAGCCCTTGTCCTTGCCACCGCGAATATGAGCGATGGCATAAACAAAACCACGATCTACCAAGGACAGTGCATTGGTCGAGAAGCTGGCCGGAATGGAAATGCCATAGGAGCCATAGCCATAGAGCAAACACGGCGCAGTTCCATCCAGCACTGTGGATCGCTTGTACAGCAACGTAATCGGAACCAGCGTGCCGTCTTGCGAAGGTGCCATCAAACGACGGGTAATGTACTCTGAAGCATCATGGCCAGAGGGAACTTCCTGTCGCTTGCGCAGCACACGCTCACGTGTTGCAAGGTCGTAGTCGTAGACCTCGCTTGGCGTCGTCATGGAAGAGTAGCTGAAGCGGATCGTGGTGGTGTTGTACTCAAAACTGCCAGCAAGCCCAAGGCCGTAGGCTTCTTCATCAAACTTGATGCTATACGATATGCCGTCGATGAAACGGTGCACCACAATGCGCGGCAATCCGTCAACACGCTCCAGCCACACCATATAATCCTTGTAAACGACGTGAGACAGGATCAAACGGCCCGACTTATGGGCGATCAGATCAACCCAGTGGGATTTTCCCGGCATCGCCAGCTGAGCAACCAGTGGCACACTGACAATCTTGAAGTCCTCAGCACCGCCCGAATTGGTCAAAATCAGCAGCCGGTCACCATTGTCTTCAACGGAGTATTCAACGCCGGTTTCCCGTTTCGCCACAAGCTCAGGCTCTGCCAAAGGTTCATCGGCAGGAATGAGCCAAACCTCGGTTGTCTCATGATCGCCGGACCCAATACAAATAAAGCGGCCGGACTGGGTTCTGCCCAGACCAACAAAGAAGCTGGTATCTTCTTCTTCATAGACCAGAGCATCTTCTGAAACAGGCGTCCCAAGCTTATGGCGGAACAGCTTGGAGGGGCGATGATTTCCATCCACCTGAACATAAAACAGATATTGACCGTCACTGGACCACACTCCTTCAGCGCCGGTATCCGGAATGCTGTCTTCCAGATCCTTGCCGGTCGCAGTCTCCCGGACTTTGAGTGTGTAATATTCTGAGCCTTTGTCATCATAGGCCCAGGCAAGATATTTGTGATCGTCGCTGTGGGAGGCGCCACCAAACTTGAAGAAGGCTTTGCCCTCCGCTTCAAGGTCGCCATCAACCAGAACCACAGGATCACTGCCATCGCGCTTGCTGCGGACAAATTTCGGGTGCTGTCCGCCTTCAACAAACTTGGTTGCGTAGGCATAGTCCCCATCAGGAGCAGGGACCGAGCTGTCATCTTCCTTGATGCGCCCTTTCATCTCCGCAAAAAGCGCGCTTTGCAGCTCTTCAGTCTCTGCCATCTCGCTTGTTGTGTAAGCATTTTCAGCTTCCAGATATGAGCGGATCTCAGAATCAAGCAGCCCCGGATCCCGCATAACCTCTTGCCAGTTGTCTGCGCGCAGCCAGGCATAAGGCTCGTTGCGTGTAAAACCGTGATGACTGGTCTCATGAGTGCGCATTTGTGCGCGAGGTGGAACTGGTTTTTTCATTATACCTGACTGTGTTTTCTGTAATGATTTTGAAACTGTAGCCTGTTGGTTCGGCATTTTATGCGAGAACTGACATAAAGCCAGTTCCCGAGTAAACCTTATCCCTCAGAAGATGTGTGTACTGCCGAAGGTATAAATTTGAGTCCCAAGCTTTTTACACCGAAAAATTTCATGCTCATACGTCTTCCGAGAGGAGCTGATAATATTGTTTCAGTGTAGTTTG
This sequence comes from uncultured Pseudovibrio sp., assembly GCA_947494035.1. Lineage (GTDB taxonomy): Bacteria > Pseudomonadota > Alphaproteobacteria > Rhizobiales > Stappiaceae > Pseudovibrio. The sequence goes on from CANLTN010000037.1 coordinate 12,236, forward strand.
AGTTCTTCTTCCACAGCTTCAAATCGTCGCTCTTATCCATCGCCATAACACTTAAGATTAGCGACAACTAAAACTACTTGTCCGGCGTGAATGTCATCGAAGTACCATTCATGCAGTAGCGAAGTCCTGTTGGCGGTGGACCGTCAGGGAAAACGTGTCCAAGATGGCCACCACAATTTGCACAACATATCTCTGTACGCACCATGCCAAGCGTGGTGTCGCTGTGCTCTGTGACAACGTCTGGTGCAATCGGTTCAAAAAAGCTTGGCCAGCCACACCCTGCATCGAATTTAGTGTCTGATTTGAACAACTTAGAACCACATGCCGTACAGCTATAGGTACCGGTTTCAAAGGTGTTCCAGTAAGGGCCGGTAAACGAACGTTCCGTACCTTTTTCGCGAAGGATACGATATTGCTCAGGCGTCAGTTGCTCCCGCCAGTCCGCCTCGGTCATGTCCTTGGGTGATTTTTTGTTCAACATGATTGAAATCCTTATTCAACGCGTTCAATGGTAGGGCCATGTTAAGTTTACCAAGACATAAACAACCGCAGATGTCTAAATGGCAAACTACAAATAGGTGAGGTCGGAGTTTTTTGAAACCTGACAAAACTAGAATGTGATGAACTTGCCCCGGATGGGTAGGCAGATTATGTCTTGAGAGTGGTCGGGGGAGCGTGTTTGGCAAATTCGACTCGAACTAAGGTTCAACCACACTAATAATTTACGGAGTGCTATATGCCTTTATTCGGTGTCGAGGCAACGTTCTGGGCGTTATTGGGCCCGTTTGTTGCCGCTGCGCTTAGTCCTATTCTGGCAAAGACTCTGAAACACAATGCGTCATGGCTTCTTGCCATCATTCCCGCATTGGCTTTCTTGCAGTTTCTCTCATTCGTGCCGGGTATTGCCGCAGGGCAGACCTATCGAGCCAGTCTGGAGTGGGTCCCCACTTTTAATGTCAATTTCTCAATCTATCTGGATGGCCTGTCTGTCGTATTTGCGCTTCTGATTTCAGGAATCGGAACGCTAATAACGCTTTACTCAGGTGGCTACCTGAAAGGCCACCAGAATCTGGGGCAGTTCCTGTCCTACCTGTTCCTGTTTATGGGCGCCATGCTTGGTGTTGTTCTTGCAGATAACATCATCACACTCTTCGTTTATTGGGAACTGACGTCAATCACGTCTTTCCTGCTTATCGGCTTTGACCATCTGCGCCGTGCCTCGCGCCGCGCTGCCGTGCAGGCGCTTGTTGTGACAGGTGGCGGTGGTCTGGCGCTGATGGCCGGCCTTATCCTTGCCGGATATCAGGGTGGTAGCTTCGAGATGAGTGAGTTGCTCAACTCCGGCGATATCCTGCGCGAAAGCCCGTATTACACCGCGATCTTCATTCTTGTTATCCTCGGCGCCTTCACCAAGTCCGCTCAGTTCCCGTTCCATTTCTGGCTTCCAAATGCCATGGAAGCCCCAACACCGGTCTCCGCATACCTGCACTCTGCCACCATGGTGAAAGCTGGTGTTTACTTGCTTATGCGCATGCAACCGGCTCTTGGCGGAACAGAGCTCTGGATGACCGTGCTCCCGATATTCGGCGGCATCACCTTGCTTATCGGAACTATCCTCGGTATTCGCCAGACGGATCTGAAGCTGGTTCTCGCCTACACAACCGTGGCCTCATTGGGATTGCTGGTGATGCTAACGGGCACCTCCGACCCAATCGCAATTCAGGGCGCGGTTATCTACCTATTTGCCCACTCACTCTTTAAGGGCTCACTGTTTATGGTGGTCGGAACCGTCGACCACGAAGCGGGTACCCGCGACCTGAACAGGGTAGGGGGCTTGTTCTCACTCATGCCGATCACCGGCATCGCCGCAGTGCTCGCAGCGCTATCCATGGCAGGCCTGCCACCTCTCATTGGCTTTGTTGCAAAAGAGGTTCTTTATGATGGAACCTGGCACGTCATGAATGGTGGTCTTTGGACGGGTTTTGCCTTGCTTGGAAATGCCATGATGTTTGCTCTTGCAGCGACCGTTGCCATCAAACCGTTCTTCGGGTCCAAAGTGAAAACCCCGAAAGTGGCTCATGAAGGATCGATCCTGCTGTATGCTGGATCAATCACGCTTGCCGTTCTGGGGGTGGTGACTGGTGGGTTTATCGTCTCTGTCGGACATCAGATCCTGTCGCCTATGACCTCCGCAGTTCTGGGCGCTCCATTTGATGAAGAGCTGCATCTGTTCCCCACATACCTGTCCCCGGCGCTTTACCTGTCCATGGCGACAGTCGCCCTCGGTATCATCATCTTCATGTATCTGGACAAGCTGCGTCTCATTGTTGCAGAAATCTTGCGCACCATTGGTTGGGGGCCGGATAAGGGGTTTGATCAGGTTGTTGAAGGCATTGTCCGTTTCGCAGGTACCCTGTCCAATACCATCCAGACCGGCAGCATGGTCCGCTACATGCGTGCCACCTTCGTCGTGATTGCGCTCGTGTTGTATGTACCAATGATCCTCACGGGAAACTGGCCCAAACTGGAAGGGTTCGGCAGCCTGTATGTGTATGAGTGGTTCATCGCAGCAATTGCTGCGATTGGTGTCTACGCCGTTGTGACCGCACGTTACCGCGTAACCGCGATTGTCTTGCTCGGTATTCAGGGCTTCGCAGTGGCGCTGATCTTCCTGTTGTTCGGCGCACCGGATCTATCATTCACCCAGTTTATGGTTGAAACCCTCTCGGTGGTCATCCTTGCACTGGTCATGACCCGTCTGAACCTCAAGCCGACTGATGCGCGCTCGTCCCGGGCTAAGCTCTTTGATCTCAGTCTGGCAGTGTTGTGCGGTGCGGGCATCAGCATGTTGCTCATGTCTATTGTCCAGTTGCCGTTTGATCCGACAATCTCCGAGTTCTTCACTCAGTACAGTCGGACAATCGCCCATGGCCGAAATATCGTGAATGTTATTCTCGTTGATTTCCGCGGCTTTGATACCATCGGCGAGATCGCCGTTGTGATGGTAACAGGCCTTGCGGTGCTTGCACTTATCAGGGTGCGACCTAAATCAGAGGGAAACTCGAAGTCGGAGAATAATCGCTAATGAATACACTCATATTCAGAACGGTCGCTCCGTATCTCTCCGCGCTGATGATGCTCTTTTCCGTCTTCGTCCTGCTGCGCGGGCACAACGAGCCGGGCGGTGGCTTCATCGGCGGCCTGATCGCCGTGTCAGCCTTTGCGATCTACGGTATCGCCTGTGGGGTGTCTGCCGTGCGCCGGGCCATGAAGTACCATCCCATATCGATTGCAGCGTCAGGCTTGATCCTTGCCGTCTTGTCGGTGCTTCCGAGCATTTTTTACAGGCAGCCTGCAATGACGAGCCAGTGGCTGGAACTTCCCTTCCTGGGCACTGTGGTTGATCTTTCAACGCCGCTTTTTTTTGACATTGGGGTTTATCTGGTTGTGGTAGGTGCAATTTCTTCTATCGCACTTTCGCTGGAAGAAAGGGCCGACTAATGGAAACACTTTTCGCTGTTTTAATCGGCATCCTTTTTGCCGGTTCCATCTACCTGTTGCTCTCGCGCAAACTGGTAAGAATTCTGCTTGGTATCGCTATACTTGGGAATGCTGTGAATCTCTTGATCTTCACCGCAGGCCGGCTGACACGTGATGTGCCTCCAATCATTCCGGAGCAAAGCTACTTTCCCTTGGAAGCGACTGCGAACCCACTGCCACAAGCATTGGTGTTGACCGCAATCGTGATCTCATTCTCGTTTCTGACATTCTTTCTGGTCCTCGGGTACCGGACCTATCAGGAGCTGGGAACAGATGACCTGCTGGAAATGCGTGTCGCAGAACCAAAAAAACACTCTGAACCGCCGCAGGGGTACTAATTAGATGGCTGTAACAGAAACAACCGTTGATACTGCAGCGGCAATGGTAACCGCGGCAGTTCCACTGGCGGACTGGCTTTTGGTTGCACCAGTCCTGCTCACCATGGCTGGCGGAGCAATTGCGATCATTTTTCGAAAGAAGTCCTTTGTTCAGCCATTGATTGCGATCACCACGATCTCACTGGTGATCCTTTCAAATATTGGCTTGCTTAATCACGTCCTCACCAATGGCGTCGTGACAATGGTCATGGGCAGCTGGCTTCCACCGTTTGGAATTGCGTTCACTGCAGATCCTTTGGGTGCTCTGCTGGCTCTCACTGCCTCTGTGGCCACGCTGTGCGTCGCCATATTTGCAATGAATTCAATTGCAGAAGACGAACGACGCTACGGCTTCTATCCGTTTTTGCTGATGCTGCTGTGTGGCGTGACCGGGGCATTTCTCACCGGTGACATCTTCAACCTTTATGTCTGGTTTGAAGTGCTGCTGATCTCGTCTTTCGGCATGCAGATCCTCGGAAACGAAAAAGTCCAGATTGATGGTGCAGTCAAATATGCAGTGCTGAACCTGATTGCGACCTCGCTTTTTCTGGCTACAACCGGCTTGCTCTATGGCCTGGTTGGGACGCTGAACATGGCAGATATCGTAAGTAAGGTGAAAGCCCTCGATAACTCAGGACCAGTGCTGGCGATTGCATCCTTGTATTTCCTCGCCTTCGCGATGAAAGCAGCTGCCTTTCCGGTCAACTTCTGGCTCCCGGCATCCTACCATACACCCCGTCTGGTGGTTGCGGCGATCTTCGCAGGCCTTCTCACTAAGGTCGGCGTTTATGCCCTGCTCAGAGTAATGGTCCTTCTCATGCCGGAAGGCCGTGACTGGCTTGCTTCGTTGATTGGCTTGGTTGCCATTGCAACCATGCTGACGGGCTCGCTAGGCGCCCTGGCGCAGACAGATATCCGCCGGTTGATGGGATATCTGGTCATTGCAGGGATCGGAGCCATGTTGGCAGGGATCGCAGTTGGCAATGAAGTTGCCATCTCAGGCGCGATCTTCTACGCCATGCACTCCGTCCTTATCATGACTGCGCTATATCTTCTCGTCGCGTTTATGTTCCAAATGAGCGGTACATTTTCCCTTCGTGAAATCGGCGGTCTCTATATCCGTACACCATTAGGAGCTGCAATTGGTTTGATCCTATTGCTTGCTGTTGCTGGCCTGCCGCCATTTACCGGGTTCTGGGCCAAGCTTCTCCTCGTCGCAGGTGCGCTGGAAGCGGATCGCGGCTGGGTTGCTGCTGGTGTTCTGGTCTCAGGTCTGCTCACTACGATCGCCGTGGGACGTCTCTGGATCTTTGCATTCTGGAGGGGAGGCAACGAGCATACGATGGATGGCATTCAGGCCCTTCCCATTGCAGGCAGCTCTGATGCCTCCGAAATCTCATGGACCATCTGGTTGCCATTGCTGGCACTGACAGCGCTGATCCTTGTGATTGGAGTCATGCCGGAAGCTTTGATGTCCATATCTGACTTGGGAGCGAGAACGCTGCTTGATCCGACAGATTATATCGGTTCCGTATTTGGAGGCATCCGATGAAAAACATGGTCTTGCTCATGAACCTGCTGCTGGCAGTGGCATGGGGTGCTGTTACCGGCTCGTTCACACCGCTCAATCTGGTCTTCGGGTTTGTCCTTGCCAGCATTGCGCTGTTCCTGATCCGCGAGCAAATTGCCTCTCGGGAATACTTCCACCAGGCAGGCAAAGTGGCCATCCTTGCGGGCAGTTTCTTTCTGGAGCTGGTTGTTTCCTCCTGGCGGGTGCTGATGATCGTCATTAGGCCCAAGATCAACCTGCGTCCCGGCATCATCGCGGTGCCGCTCACTGTCACGGAAGACTACGAGATCACATTGCTAGCAAACATGGTCACCCTGACACCGGGCACGCTCTCTGTGGATGTGTCGGAAGACCGGAAAGTCCTGTTCGTCCATTGCCTCGACGTTCCGGATCCGGACGAACTGATAGATAGTATCAAGAATGGTTTTGAACGTCAGATTATGGAGGCGTTTCGATGAGCGGATTTGAAGCTTTTGCGGCAAGTTTTCTGTACGTCTGTGTGAGCATTGCGCTCATCATCTTAGGGGTGACGTTCCTAATGATTGTGTACCGCATCATCAAAGGACCAACCCTGCCTGATCGTATTGTTGGTCTGGACCTGCTGGTGGTGGTTGCCATCGGCCTGATTGCCACCGTGGGCGTTGGATCCAGCTATACGCTGTATATCGATATCTCGCTGGCCCTCGGTCTTGTCGGGTTCCTTGCAACAGTCGCTTTCGCCCGCTTCATCCTTAACAGGGGACAGGCGAAAGACTTCATTATTATGCAGGAAGTCAAAACCTCTCAAAGGCAGGAGAAGCAGAAATGATTTCAGGAATTATCGCTATCCTGACTGGTATCATGCTTATTATCGGGGCAATCTTCGCCGCTGGTGCAGCACTGGGTATTAACCGCTTCCCAGATGTTTACATGCGCATGCATGCGGCGGCCAAAGCGGGCACGCTGGGATCTGGCTTGATGGTTCTTGCACTGGGGATCTACTCGCAGGAGTGGGATGACTTTATACGTGCGATTGCAACCGTTTGCTTCTTTCTGTTGACGGCGCCGGTTTCTTCACACCTCATTGCAAGGGCTGCCTATGTGGTGGGCTATAAACCTTGTAGAGAGACCCAGTTGGATGCGCTAAGCGTGACGAAGAAACCTGCGGACCCTGAAACACCGCAGTAGTAATATGTCAGCCTCAGCCAAGGTTTCTGGGCTTTAGTGCTACAAGAGCCCAGAAATAATCGACAATGCTCATTGGGAAGATTATTGACTAGGAAACCAAGTTTCAATCCAGATCGCCTTGCCAAAAGTGGATCACATAGTACAGTCACATTCTTTTGTCTGTACACTAGGGCGAGCAGTTTATCTAGTTCACTTCTTTGATTTCTCAAGTTTGTTGGAAGTCTGTAATGTCCTTCTAAATCACAATGCACAAAAAACCATAGTAAATCTGCCTTTAAGGGTTGGATTTAACTTGTTATCCTTATTTCTTGTCTCTATAAAAGCTCCCTATGGTTTTTACTTGTTTAGAGTCGAAATTCGGCTGCGATAAGTATGGATTGAACCTTTAATTTTCGAATTGAAGTATTAGTCCTGTAGTAAACAAGTACACCTTCGAAATTTAGATCCACAAGATGACAGGTTTGAGATGAGCGAGATCCCTGCAGACAACAATTTGATGGAACTGACTGCTGATATCGTGTCGGCCTATGTTGGTAATAATACTGTGGCTTCCGCTGATTTGCCTGTGCTGATCAACGACGTCTATGTGGCTCTGCAGAAAACTGGCGGCGATCGTTCCGAGCCAGAACCAGAGCCATTGCGTCCAGCTATTGCAGTTAAGAAGTCCGTCACGGATGACTACATCGTCTGCCTTGAAGACGGTAAGAAGTTTAAGTCCCTGAAGCGTCACCTGCGTACGCACTACGATATGACTCCAGAGGAATATCGCGAGAAATGGGGCCTGCCTGCAGATTACCCAATGGTTGCACCTCATTACGCAGCAGCTCGTTCCGAGCTTGCTAAGAAAATGGGTCTTGGCCAGCAACGTAAGCGCGCTAAGTAATCACAGGACATATCCTGTTAAAAAACCAACCTCATCTGAGGTTGGTTTTTTTTATTCCCGTTCCAGTAAATTTTATCCCTCATTTATCAGTGAATTTCACTTAGGAATGCGCATCTGCCGCGTATCCTGCATTCACGCCCCTCATAGGTAAGTTTTCTTCATGTGTGAATAGAGCTGAAATTCTATTTGTGCAGGCGCTTGCCTAGATTGCGATCTCAATATCACTGCGAATTTCAGGTGCTAGGCTCAGGACCCATAAAAGTGTTTGGAATTTGAGCCGAGTTATGATTCAAGCTCTCCATCAGGAGAGTTTGATGTCAGGTTCCCATTTTTGGCTTTCACAAGAACAGTTCGATCAGATAAAGCCGCATCTTCCAACCGACACACGGGGCAAGCCTCGGGTGGATGATCAGCGTGTCATCAGTGGTATAATTCATGTTTTGAAGTCCGGGTGTCGCTGGGTTGATGCTCCCGAACTTTATGGCCCCAGAAAAACGCTTTATAATCGTTTTGTCCGTTGGTCTGAGAAAGGTATTTGGGAAGAGCTGTTTAAGGCTCTGGCGCGTCCAGACGGCCCTCCTGCACATATCATGATCGATAGCTCAGCGGTTAAAGCACATCGCTGTGCTGCTGGCGGTAAAGGGGGGAGAAAACTCAGGCCATAGGCCGTTCACGCGGCGGCCGGACAACCAAGATTCATGCTTTAACCGATGCTGCGTGTCGTCCTCTTGGTTTTCTACTGACAGGTGGGCATGTGGCTGACTGCACAGCAGCAAAACTGTTGCTGGAAAAGCTTCCCGAGTGCCGTATGCTCCACGCAGACAAAGCCTATGACAGCGACGCTATACGCAAGCAAATCGAAGAGCTTGGTGCAGTTCCAAACATCCCGCCCAAAGCTAATAGAAAATGGAAAAACTGCTTCTCGCCAGTCCTTTACAAGGATCGCAATGCCATTGAACGCATGTTTTGCAGGATCAAAGACTTCCGCAGGATTGCAACACGGTATGATCGAAAAGCCCAGAACTTCCTGTCCGCGCTCTGCCTCGTGGCAGCTGTATGCTACTGGTTATGAGGCCGGGCCCTAAAGCGGATTGCGTTTGATTTGAATCGAGAGGTTCTCAGCTTGAGCACATTTGTCTGGTTCACTTTCTTTCAGG
>CANLTN010000038.1:0-19419 GCA_947494035.1 uncultured Pseudovibrio sp.
AACTCAAGCTGCTGCGTAATTGGAGCGGATCCACTTATAAACCACGCTCAACTGTCCAAATAAACGGGACCACCTCTTAATTCTGACAATATCAGTTATATCGGGTGGCCCAATACAATGCGCCTTACAATTCCTGCCAGTAGGAGCAATCCCCAGAACAGAATTAAAGACTTTCCAAAGTGATTTGAGATCACACGACCTTTGGTCCACCTTCGGCGTTTCAATGTCGCTGCATCAGGGATCGTTCGTAACTTACCAATGAAATAACTAAGTGAAATAATGAATGATATTGAATAGATAATCGGCACCATACCAGAATCCCAACACTATTGAGACTCAAGCCTATTACACATCTCAAACAAAGTCTTGGAAAGCCCTTCTAATTGTAAAAAGAGCTGCTGGCTAAAAATGGGTGTAGCCACCAGCCCCGTGAAGCGAGTAGGTCTCGCCCTTTAAGCACAGGGCAATCGCGAGCTGGGAGGCATCGGGCTCAAGAAGTTCTCCGATCCGCGCGCAGGGCAAACCAGCGGCCTGAAGCGCAGCCTCAAAAGACGCAGCATTTTCCGGTAATACTGCCGCAAGGATCTCGTAGTCATCCCCGCCTGTAATCGCAGCATCAAAGAACGCTGTATCCTTAGCAATCATCACAGAAGCTGCCTCGGAAACTGGCACATCGTCGAGCTGAACCTGTGCCCGCACCTTGGAGGTTGCGCACATATGGCCCAAATCAGCGATCAGCCCGTCGGAAATATCCATCGCAGCCACGGCGTATTCACGCAGCGCCCGAGCTGCTGTAACACGCGGCTCCGGCAGCAAATATCGTTTCAGTAGAAAATTACGTTGATCGGCAGAAAGCCCGCAACGATCAGCAAGCCCCTCATCAAGGCGAAGCTTCAGGCCTAACGCCCCATCGCCGATTGTGCCTGTCACATACAAATGCACGCCAGCAACAGCTTCATTGCGCCGAACCACCTGCCCTTTTGGCACCTGACCAAATGCGGTGATGGAAAGCAGCGGTCCTTGCGGGCACGAAATCGTATCACCGCCAAGAAGATCAATCTGGAACTTGTCCTGAACCAACTTCAGGCCACGGCAAAACTCTGCGACCCACTCTTCGCCAATGTCTTTGGAAAGGCCAAGACCCAGCAGATACCCCTTGGGTTCCGCGCCTTTTGCCGCCAGATCAGAAAGGTTCACACCAAGCGCTTTCTGCGCCACATCGAAGGGAGGGTCGTTTTCAAAAAAATGAACCCCTGCCACCAGCATATCCTTGGTTACAACCAATTCGCATCCGGTGTCAGGGGCAAAAACAGCAGCATCATCTTGCAGATGCACAGCGCCCGCGCTGGTGGCGAGCGGCGCAAAGTAGCGCTCAATAAGCGAGAACTCTCCAGGTCGGGAACTGGCAGATTTCTCGCCCATACTCTTAGTCTTCGAATTCTGACTGACGCAGCTCGCGAGCCAGTCGGTTCATGATACCGTTGACCAGACGCGCCTCATCGCCTTCATAGAAGGACTTCGCCACATCAATGTATTCATTAATGATCACGCGGGCCGGTACGTCTTTCTTGCGCATGAATTCTGCGCAGCCAACACGAAGGATTGCCCGCAGTGTAGTATCGATGCGCTTCAGCGGCCAGTCTTCAGAAAGCGCTGAGTGAATGCGAGGGTCAATACGCAGCTGATCCTCAAACACAGCCTGAACCAGATCACGGAACCAAGCCGCGTCTGCATCCCGGTACTGCTCACCGTCGACTTCCTGTCCAAGCCGGTAAGCTTCGTACTCATTCAGCACATCATTGAGCCGCGCACCAGTGATTTCCATCTGGTACACAGCCTGAACCGCTGCCAATCGAGCAACCCCGCGTTTGTTAGCGGGCCTCATTTCGGCATTCTTCTTGTTATTTTCAGTTGTCATTCTAAACCTTACACACCGAACCGGTCGCGCACGTCAATCATGGCAAGACAAGCTTCAGCAGCACCGCCGCCCTTGTTCTTTTTAGAAACGCTAGCGCGCGCCCATGCCTGATCATCATTTTCAACCGTCTGAATGCCGTTACCAACTGCAACGTTTGCATCCACAGAAAGATCCATGATCGCACGAGCCGATTCGTTCGAAACGATGTCGTAATGGGTCGTTTCACCGCGAATTACAACACCGAGCAATACAAAACCATCGTAATCTGCGTCGCCATTTTCCATTGCAGTTAATGCCATGGAAAGCGCAGCAGGAATCTCCAGGACGCCAGGAACAGCCAACCGCGAGATTTTCGCTCCCTCACGCTCCAGCACATCCGCAGCACCTTCAAAAAGGGCATCTGCCAAATCTTCGTAAAAACGTGCTTCAATAACAAGAATGTGCGGAACAGCGCTCATATTAATTCTCCTAATGCCAACCACTTCTTTTCACTAAACCAATCAGCAAAGAAGCGTTAAGGCCACGGGTGCACAAAGCACCCACGTATGTGCCGCTCAGGAACCACGCCCCAAGCAAAATGTCCAGTTATTTCCGGCGGATTTTTCAGGCTATAAGGCTATTTTGCAATTTCTGCAAGGCTTGGAAACTCGGCAAGGCGTGCAACGTACCGTGCCATCATATCCACCTCCAGATTCACCTCATCCCCCTGCGCTCTGTCAGACCATGTGGTCACCTCCAGAGTGTGCGGAATAAGGAACACAGAGAAGGTGTTTCCTTCAGCTTCATTCACCGTCAAAGAGGTACCATCCAGCGCAACAGAACCCTTTTTCGGGATGAACCGCGCAAACTCGGGCGCGCACTCAAACTTCAGGTAAACGCTCTCAGGATGCTCCGTGCGCTCCACAATGGTCGCCTTCCCATCCACATGCCCCAGAACAAGGTGACCACCCAGCTCCGCGCCCATGGCAAGGGAACGTTCCAGATTGACCCGCTGCCCGACTTTCCAGTTCGCAACAGTGGTCAAAGCCAGCGTTTCAGCAGCTGAGTCAACGGCAAACCAGTTCTGCTCGCCATCGCGGCCTTTGGCAACCACTGTGTGGCAGACACCGGAACAAGCGATGGATGCGCCGATATCAATCCCGTCAGGATCGTAAACAGTTCCGATTTTTGCCCGCTGACCTGCAGCAATCTGCTCCAGCTCAAGGATAGTCCCAACGTCACTAACGATGCCCGTAAACACCTAGAACCTCTCTTTTGGCGTATACCGCCACAACAGATCGTCACCCACATGGCGCAGCATCTGCTTGTTAAAACCGTGTTGCAAGCTCTCCAGACCGTCCGGCCCAAAGGGCAAAATGCCGTCAGAACCAATGGTTGTGACGCCCTGAAAAATCAAAAGCTCATCCACCAGACGCTGCTCAAGCAGGGCGTGCGCAAACTGTGCGCCACCCTCAACCATAATCTGGGAGAGACCATGCATGTAAAGCGCATCCAGCGCCTTATCAAGACATACCATTCCATTTCGCAGGCAGTCCGTGACAATAACCGTCACCCCTTCCCGCTCCAGCGCGCTCACGCGGTTATCTGGCGCACGCTCGCCAATCACCACCCACAAGGAGTTGCTCTCTGCATTTTGCACAAGCTTGGAGGTAAGCGGAATGCGCGCCTGACTGTCAAAAACCACCGGCTGCGGAGAGCGATCCGCCATGCCCGGCAGGCGGCAGGAAAGCTCGGGATCGTCTTCTAATACTGTACCAATACCAACTGCAATCGCGTCCATTTGCGCCCGCATGGCATGGACTAGCTTCCGCGACAACGGACTGGAGATCGCCACCTGCCCCGCACCGCGCTTACCGATATAGCCATCCTGGGAAACAGCCATCTTCAGCTGAACAAAAGGACGCTCATTGAGAATACGGCAAATATGGCCGCGCACAGCCTCCCGGCATTCCTTTTCTAAAATGCCGATAATCACCTCAACGCCGCCAGCTTCAAGGATCTTCTTGCCTCGCCCTGCAACCGACGGGTTCGGATCGGCGGTGCCATAAACAACCCGGCTTACGCCAGCCGCCACCAGCGCGCGGGCACATGGGCCGGTACGCCCGTAATGGGCACAAGGCTCAAGCGTCACATAGGCGGTCGCACCCTTGGCATGATCACCCGCCTCGTTAATGGCCAGCACTTCGGCGTGCGCGCCACCGGGCGGCAAGGTTGCACCCTGCCCCACAACCACAGGCCCGCCACCAAAGTCTCTTGTCAGGATTGCTCCAACCGGAGGATTAGGCCACGTCTGCCCCTTCGCGCGCAGGCCATAGCTGAGCGCAGCCGCCATGAAGCGCTCGTGCTCAAGCCGTTCTTTTGCATCAATTGCTTTGCGACCGGACAAAGCCGTCCCCCTGCCAGCACGACAGCGTATGCCCTAAATGGACGAACCGGAATTTAGAAACAATACGCAACACAACACTGAAGAAGCCAGAGCTTAGGAACGTGGCGGCATCATCAGCGGATCCACATCCGCATCGGAAAGCTCGTCCAGCAGAGCCTCAAAGTCTTTGGCTTCGCGGAAATTCTTATAAACGGAAGCGAACCGTACATAAGCCACATCGTCAAGGGTTTTCAGGCCCTCCATAACCAAATGGCCAATATCTTGCGCCACAACATCGCTCTCGCCGGAGCTTTCCAGCTGGCGAACAAGCCCGCTCACCATACGCTCTATGCGTTCTGGCTCAACCGGACGTTTGCGAGTCGCAATCAAAACAGAGTGCATCAGCTTTTCGCGATCGAATGGCACCCGGCGCCCATTGCGCTTGATAACCGTCAGCTCACGCAACTGAACGCGCTCAAAGGTCGTAAAACGACCACCACAAGTCTGGCAGACTCTGCGCCGACGGATAGCAGTATTATCCTCGGTTGGGCGCGAATCCTTCACCTGGGTGTCATCACCCCCGCAATATGGACAACGCATCTCGCCTGCCTCCTTAATCAAAGCCTGAAGAGCCGCCGAAAGGATATCCGGCGGCTCTTCTCATTTAAATCAGTTTTTGTAGATTGGGAACCGTGCAGTAAGGGCCAGAACCTTTTCTTTGACCTGTGCTTCCACAGCTTCGTTGCCCTCAACGGAATTTGACTTGCGCAGACCTTCCAGAACCTCGGTGATCAACTTACCGATTTCACGGAACTCTTCCTTGCCAAAGCCGCGAGTTGTACCTGCAGGCGTACCAAGACGAATACCGGAAGTGATGGTTGGCTTTTGAGGATCAAGCGGAACACCGTTCTTGTTACAGGTGATGTTCGCACGGCCCAGAGAAATCTCCGCATCCTTACCGGTCAGGTTCATCGGACGCAGGTCAACAAGCATCAGGTGAGTGTCAGTACCGCCGGAAACAATATCCAGACCACCGTCAACCAGTGTCTGCGCCAGAACCTGTGCGTTCTCGACAACATCTTTTGCGTAGGTCTTGAACTCAGGACGCAGCGCTTCGCCAAAGGCCACAGCCTTACCGGCAATCACATGCATCAAAGGACCACCCTGCAGACCCGGGAAGATCGCGGAGTTGATCTTCTTGGCAATGTCAGCATCGTTGGTCACGACCAAGCCGCCACGAGGACCACGAAGGGTCTTGTGGGTTGTGGATGTTGCAACATGTGCATGAGGGAACGGACTTGGGTGCTGACCACCGGCAACCAGACCTGCAAAGTGCGCCATGTCGACCCACAGGTATGCGCCTACTTCATCAGCAATTGCGCGGAACGCAGCAAAATCGATCTCGCGGGAATAAGCAGAACCGCCAGCAATAATGATCTTAGGCTGGTGCTCTTTCGCAAGCTCGCGCACTTCGTCCATGTTGATGCGGCCAGTGTCCGTGTTCAGACCGTACTGAACAGCGTTGAACCACTTACCGGACATGTTCGGGCGCGCACCATGCGTCAGGTGACCACCTGCATCAAGGCTCATGCCGAGCAGAGTGTCGCCTGGTTTGGCAAGGGCAAGAAGAACGGACTGGTTGGCCTGAGAACCGGAATTCGCCTGTACGTTTGCAAACTCACAACCGAACAGTGCTTTCGCACGGTCGATTGCAAGACGCTCAACGATATCAACGTACTCACAACCACCATAGTAACGACGGCCCGGGTAGCCTTCAGCATACTTGTTGGTCAGGACGGAACCCTGCGCTTCAAGCACAGCGCGAGACACGATATTTTCTGAAGCAATGAGCTCGATCTCGTTCTGCTGACGAGAAAGCTCCTTATCAATTGCCTCGAGAAGTTCTGGGTCACCAGAAGCCAGGCTACCTGAAAAGAACTCTGGGTAGAGCGGCGTCGTAATTGGGCTATCCGATACGGACATAGGCGGACCTCATCACAAGATTGGAGCAACACACTGACGAAACGTTCCCAAAAGCGTTTCGCATTTCCATCCCGATATGTTGTAGCTTCGGGTGCTTAGCCCATTAACATATAGGGGGTAATGAACCAAGCGTTGTTCACTTGATTTGCGCAACACTATTATTGAGATCACCCGGATTCTTTGTTTTACGCACCTTTAGGCTGCAATTTGCGCTCCAGTTTTCGCAGTGCCAGCTGCCTCAGATGCGATTCGGTTGCATTTCGCGGCCCCACCACAAACACTTCAACACCGCTTTGAGCACAAATCGCAGACATGCGAACGGTATTTCCGATCACCCGTGTTTCAAAATAGACTTGCCCCAGCTTCGACATGTTGTTCCCCCCGCCTTGCCTCTCACAGATTCGGTATTTGCGTAGGCCTGTTTAGCAGGTCCCTAAACGCCAGTGCAGGCACCCCGACGCGACATCCCCAAAAGACACGACACCTTCAAAAGAAAAAGGCCGCCCCAGCCCTGCCGGAAACGACCCTTCTAACCAAAACCTCAAAGGAAACCTTATTGAGCAGAAGCCTGCGTCATTGGATCAACGCTGGCCGAATAAAGGCCATCCTTGTTGTAGATGTCATCGCGGAAGTGCACCATACCATCGCTCAGCGCCCATGCGGTCACATAGGACATGTAAAGCGGGACACGGCTCTTCATCTTCACATCAATACGCTCACCGGAATTGATCGTCGAATCCACACGGCTGCGCGTCCAGTCAGGTGTTGTTGACCCCAGCAGCCACGTCACCAGTTCACGCACGTTCTGCACACGCACACAGCCGGAAGAGTGGAACCGGTAACCTTCGCCAAACAGCGACTGCTCCGGCGTGTCATGCAGGTAAACCTGATGGGTATTGTTGAAGTTGATACGAATACTGCCCAAGGAATTGCCATCACCGGGCTCCTGGGTAAAGCGATACTGCGTCGCCTCATCCGTGTTCCAGTCAATCTCCTGCCACTGCTTTTCCTTGCCGTACCAGTCAAAGATATGGATGTTGTTTTCCGCCAGATACTTCGGGTTCTTCTGCATCTTCGGAATCAGATCCTTCCGGATAATGCTCACCGGAACAGTCCAGTACGGATTGAAGTTCACCTCATAGATCGCAGAATTCAGGATAGGCGTTTGCCGGTCTTCCTTGCCAACCACAGCGGTGTGACGGGAACGGACACGGCCATTTTCGACAACCTCGATACGGGCCGCTGGAATATTCACATTCACATAGGTATCCGTATCACCCAAGCTCTCAGCCAAAGCGGACACCCGCTCCAGATTGGTGCGCAGCTGCTCCAACCGCACCTCAACAGGTACGTTCATCGCAATCACAGTAGAACGACCCACGATGCCGTCCGGGGTCAGACCATGTCGCAACTGGAAACGGCGCACAGCAGAATCAACGTAACTGTCAAAAACTTCCGAAACCCCCGCCTGCTGCGCCATATCGCCTGAAACAATCAGGCGCTGTCGCAAGGAGACCACCGCGGGAGCGCGCATACCAATACGCAGGATCTTCTTCGTAGAAACCTCCGGCCACCCGCCATTGAGCGCGATCCGCTCGTAATCAAGCGTCGCATCAATCATGTACTGGGTCGTCTGCCGGGAGATAATCGGAGCCACAAAGTCGATCTGCTCCAGCGAAGACACGCCCTCATCAAACGTATCTGCCCACTCAACCCCCTGCCCAACCACACGCTGTGTTGTTGCAACCGGAGCTTGCTGACTGATCGCTTGCTGGATATTTCCGCTGTAGGGAAGCTGCCCTGGAACCTTCACTTGCGCCTGCGCAGCCATCACACCAGCAGACATAACACCGACAGAAAGACCCGTGCCCATCACAAGAGCCAGAGCAAATTTGCTGCGGTTTAAAAGAGGTGCCAACACGAATAAGTTCTCCTAGCAATCAGTCAGTATGTTCTAGATTCCATGAAATCTTGGTAAACAGAGACTTAACACGGCAAATCTAAATGGCATTATCTTGCGAAACAGGCAAGAGTTCAGCGAAATCTCGGGGGGTATCATCTGTTGGTGAATGCAAGAAAATGATCAGCTCTCTGAACAAATCAGAGTTGACAACTTCTTTATTTCCACCCTCAGCAGCATTTTTCAGCCCGAAAACTGCACCGGTTTCTTCCCCATTCAATGTGTCCGTTTAATGGCTATTTGCCCTAGATGGGGAAAAGCTGACGGGTCTGCAAATGTTCGCCAGAACCTATTGCAGGAAAGTCACAATGAGCCCAATTTACGCACAGTCTGCCTGAGAAATCCCCAGAGCGGGCCGGTCAGCTTCCGCGAAAATCCGACACCTTTTTACCCGCAAAACCCAGACAATAAAAAAACACCGCTCCGGCACAACGGAGCGGTGTTTTTGAAAGTTCTTGGATCGCCTGGGAATTAGAGGCGATAGAGAATTTGGTCTGTCCAGAAGCGTTCCAGACGACGCAGGGAGCGGTTCAGCTCTTCAAAGTTCTCGGTTGAAAGCTCACCAACCTGCTCCACAGAAAGAATATGACGGCTGTACAGATCGTCAACGATCTGAGCGATTTCGCGCCCTTTTTCCGTCAAGCTTACGCGTACGGAACGGCGGTCCATCTGGGAACGCTCATGGTTGATGTATCCGGTTTCAACAAGCTTCTTCAGATTATAAGAAACGTTGGAACCAAGATAGTAACCGCGTGTGCGAAGTTCGCCCGCAGTTAGCTCCGCGTCGCCGATGTTGAAAAGAAGCAGTGCCTGAACACTGTTCACATCAGAACGACCCATCCGGTCAAACTCATCTTTAATGACGTCAAGAAGGCGACGATGCAAACGCTCGATGAGCGTCAATGCTTCAAGGTATGCAGGCTTCAGCCCTACCGTTTCTTCTTCTTGCGCCAAGACCTCAACGGCCCTGTTTGTATTGATCATCTGGTTGCGCCTCATGTCCATATTTTTCGTGCGTTCGTATTTTTATCAGCACTTGAAGCAAATTTACGCGACCGCTTCTAAGAACCGCTTAAGAGACACGATGAATTATTTCTTAATTACTAGCAAGCGTGTAGACCTTTCATTAACGCTCTATTTACCCTAAGTTGCGAAGCAAGTGGATGATCCCGGAAAAGTCGGCGTTTTCCCCGCCATTTCTACAGTATTCCTCATAGAGCCGAGCAGCTCGCTCACCCATAGGTGTGTTTGCTCCGTTTAAACCTGCCGCCTCTTCTGCCAACAATAAATCTTTCAGCATCATGGGCGCAGCAAAACCGGGTTGATAGTCGTTATTCGCGGGTGATGTTGGAACCGGTCCCGGAATTGGGCAGTAGGAGGTCAAAGACCAGCACTGACCAGAAGACTTGGAGGAGATGTCGTAAAGCTTCTGCGGGTCCAGACCCAGCTTCTCAGCCAAAACAAAAGCCTCGCATGTGCCGATCATCGAAATACCAAGCAACATGTTATTACAGATCTTCGCGGCCTGCCCGGCGCCAGCGTCACCGGCATGTACAATAGACGCACCCATAATCTCCAGCAGCGGCTTTGCTCGTTCAAAGGCAACCTCGGGTCCACCAACCATAAACGTCAGCGTACCGTTTGCTGCACCGACAATACCGCCGGAAACCGGAGCATCGACCATGTCCATGCCAGCCTCGCGAGCTGCCTTGGCAACATCACGGCTGCTGTCCACATCAATAGTCGAGCTATCAATAAACAGCGTTCCTTGTGCCGCGTGAGCAAGAATCCCGTTCTCTCCCAAATAAACAGAGCGAACATGTTTTCCCGCTGGCAACATGGTCACAACAGCCTGAACGTCGCGAACCGCCTCCGCAGCTGACGCAGCAACCTGCCCGCCAACAGCACGAAACGCAGCACACGCCTCTTCAGAAAGATCAGTACCGACGACTTCATGTCCGGCTTTGACAAGATTTGCGGCCATCGGGCCACCCATATTGCCAAGACCAATAAAAGCAACGCGAAGAACTTTCTCTCCCATTGCACCCTCCCAAGAATCGCCGTCCGTCCGGATCATGAACACCTGAAACTTGCCTGAGGCTGATCATTTCAGGTCCGCTCAGGTCAATTTGACGTGTACGGCAGTTTGCAAACAGATAAATCTCTGACAGCTGCGGACCAGACCAACTCTCAGTCGATCACGCCAGCTCCTCTCGCTCCGCAAGGTAAAGCAGAACCAGATAAAGCGCGATTGCACTGATGTAGAATACAACTTCGGCAGGACTACGGCCAAAAACGACTGGAAACACGGAATACATCACCACCTGTGCCAGTGACCGAAACAGCCACATCACTGTTCCCCAACTGGAGAGCAGCCACAAACCAATGGCTGTCACCAAATCGAGAATCGCAAAAAAGATGATGGAAGACTGAACCTGAACGCCGATATCTTCAAAGGTGGCGCCCTCAATCAGGCGCACACCGAGAATCGCCCCCCAGTAGCTCAGGCCGGCAAACAGCATAAAGACAGCAAGCATCCTGACATACGCATTCAGCAAAAACTGAAACGAGGGCACCCTCTTCATCAGTTCTACAAAAACGCCAGGCATACTTTGAGCTCCACCTTACACATCCGCCACAATCATCGGAGGCTAGCCCCTTGCCACATTAAAAGACAAGGTCGCCGCCCTTCGGTTGCATAAAATGAGCCTCAACATCAACTGTTTTTATTTCATCAAGGCTAGAATGCTGCCATTGGGGGGCATGATCCTTATCGATAATCACAGCCCGCACCCCTTCATAGAAATCTTTGCCCAGCAAAATCTGCGAGACAATCCGGTGCTCCATGATCATGCACTCCTGCATAGAGAGCCCCTCACCGCGCCGGACCTGCTGGAAAGCAACTTCCATACTTAGCGGCGAGCGCTTGGCAATCGTCTCCAACGCGGCAGTGGCAAAATCATTGTGCTCCGTGCCCAGCAGCTTGCGCAGCCGGTCCACAACCTGCAGCGTGCTGTCAGCCCCAAAACACGCCTCCACAACCTCCGCCTTGGCATGAAGTGGCGCAGGCCCCGGATCAATCGCATAACGCGCCAGCACAGGCTCCGCATCCTCCGCCTCGCACAGCGCCTCTTCCAAGGCTGCCATATCCTGAGAGCGCACAGCATGGGTCAAGATGCCGGACCAGTAACAATCCGCCTGCTTCAAGCGCTCACCGGTCATGGCGCAGTACATGCCCGTATTCTGGGGCATCTTGGGCAGAAAGTGGCTCCCGCCCACGTCAGGGAAGAATCCGATCGCCGTCTCCGGCATGGCAAACAGCATCTTTTCACTACCAACCCGATAAGCACCATGCACGGAGATGCCGACGCCGCCGCCCATAACGATACCATCAATCAGCGCAATCAGAGGCTTCGGGTAGCTCTCCATATAGGTGTTGAGACGATATTCATCCGCAAAGAACGGCACGCTCTCATCCACCTTCTCAGGACCATTTTCGGCAACCTGACGAATGTCTCCACCTGCGCAGAAGGCCTTCTCGCTGTTACTCTTGATGATCACATGCCGGATCTTGTCCTCAATCAGCCAGCGCTCCAACTGCCGGTGCATGGCAACCACAATCTCATGGGTCAGAGCGTTCAGCGCCTTGGGGCGGTTGAGAATGATCAGACCCGCATGGCCCTTCTCTTCAAAAAGAACATCAGTTAATTCGGACAAAGCTTCCCCCGCATATCCCTGCTGCACAGAGTGTCTATTCATTTTGTCAGTATCCTCTCGCAACTCAGGCTTTCATCATCTCACGCGCCACGATAACGCGCATAATTTCATTTGTACCTTCCAGAATCTGGTGCACCCGCAGGTCGCGCAAATGACGTTCCAGCGGATAATCCTTCAAATACCCGTAGCCACCATGGATCTGAAGCGCATCATTGACCACCTTAAAGCCCGTATCCGTCGCAAGCCGCTTAGCCATCGCTGCCATCTTGGTCGCCTGAGGGTCTTTCCTGTCCAGCAGATAAGCCGCTTTGTGCAGCAACAAACGCGCCGCCTCCAGCTCTGTCGCCATATCCGCAATCTTGAACTGTAGCGCCTGAAACTGAGCCAGAGGACGGCCAAACTGCTTACGCTCATCCATGTATTGCAAAGCGCGATCCAGACAGAACTGCGCGCCGCCCAGCGAACAGGCGCCAATATTCAACCGGCCACCATCAAGCCCCGCCATGGCAAAGGAAAAGCCCTGCCCCTCT
Organism: uncultured Pseudovibrio sp.; assembly: GCA_947494035.1. Taxonomy (GTDB): domain Bacteria; phylum Pseudomonadota; class Alphaproteobacteria; order Rhizobiales; family Stappiaceae; genus Pseudovibrio. The sequence continues at coordinate 12,474 of CANLTN010000038.1, forward strand.
TCACCAACCAGATTTTCAACCGGCACCCGGCAATCCTCAAAGATCACCTGCGCCGTCGGCTGACTGCACCAGCCCAGCTTGTGCTCATTGGCACCAAATGAGAGCCCGGGCGCATCCTTCTCCACCACAAGGCAGGATATCCCCTTCGGCCCGTCCTCACCTGTACGCACCATGCAAACATAAACATCAGAAACACCACCACCGGAGATAAAGGACTTGGAACCATTAATCACATAATGATCCCCATCGCGCACCGCCCGCGTCGTCAGCGACGCCGCATCAGACCCCGCTCCCGGCTCGGTCAGGCAGTAACTCGCCACCTTCTCCATACTGCAAAGATCGGGAAGGAATTTCTGGCGCAGCTCATCAGAGCCAAACCGGTCCAACATCCCCGCTGCCATATTATGGATAGACAAAAACGCCGATGTAGAAACACACCCCTTGGAGAGCTCTTCAAAGATCAACGCCCCATCAAGCCGCCCCAGCTGAGACCCGCCCACATCCTCACGCACATAAAGCCCGCCAAGACCAAGCCCCGCCGCCTTACGCAGCACATCGAGAGGGAAATGAGAATTCGCATCCCACTCCGCCGCAAATGGCGCCATCTCCTCCTGCGCAAAGTCGGCAGCCATGTCCACAAAGGCACGCTGATCTTCGTTCAACTCAAATTCCATGGAAAGGTCCTCCCCGCCAACAGCCTCCCACAACCATCAGCGCCAATATTGAAGTATTGCGTCAATCGGTAGACCCGCACCCAAACTGCGTCAATTCTCGGAAAGACCAAGATAAGACCAATTACGCAGCAAAACGTCGAACCGTACACAACAACGTTCATAAAACGCTATTTACGCAAACCAACGCACAAAATCGCGCAAACCAGCAAATGGCCCGGCACGCGAAAGTGATTCCCCTGCTTATTCCCGCCCCGCGTGCAAACGCTTGAGCGCATAACTGTCTCGTCCACCGCTAAATTGCACAAAAACCGAAAACCTTTCTGCGATTCAATCGAGCCTGCAGATCACAAAACGAAAATGAGTTTTGTCAAGCAAACACACCGTGCTATCTGACAGGAAATGCCCTGCCAGTTCTGAGTAAGCCTGCGCACTCAAAATTACAGAGGCCAAACAACCAGTCATTCAGGTGAGTTACCATGACGTTTGCCAATGAATCGCATTCTTCCATAGACATGAACCAGATCTTGAACGGCCGCCGAATGCGTCGCAATCGTTCCAGCGACTGGTCCCGGCGTCTGATCCGCGAGAACACGATCACGGTAGACGACCTCATCTGGCCTATCTTTCTGATTGATGGCGAAAACAAAGTCGAACCAGTCTCGTCCATGCCAGGCGTTGACCGCCTCTCAGTCGATATGGCCGTGCGCGCTGCCGAAAAGGCAGCTGAGCTGGGCATTCCGGTCCTTGCATTGTTCCCGAACACCGACCCTGATCTGCGCGATGAAATGGGCACCGAGGCGCTGAACAACAACAACCTGACCTGCCGCGCGCTTCAGGCGATCAAGGCCGAAGGCTTGCCGGTTGGCCTGATGACGGACGTGGCGCTCGACCCGTACACCTCCCACGGCCATGACGGCTTGATGGTGGGCGACAGGATCATCAACGATGAAACCGTACAACAGCTGTGCCGTCAGGCGCTCATTCAGGCCGAAGCTGGCGCAGACATCATCGCCCCATCTGACATGATGGATGGCCGCATCGGCGCAATTCGTTACGCACTGGACACTCAGGGCCATGAAAACCTTCAGCTCATGGCCTACTCCGCAAAGTACGCCTCTGCCTTCTACGGCCCGTTCCGTGATGCTGTCGGCTCCAACGCAAACCTGAAAGGTGACAAACGCACCTACCAGATGGACCCGGCTAACACAGATGAAGCCCTCAAAGAAGCGGAGCTTGATCTGGCAGAAGGTGCAGACATGATCATGGTCAAGCCGGGCATGCCGTATCTCGATATTATCCGCCGCATCAAAGAGACCTTCCTTGCACCAACCTACGCCTATCAGGTCTCCGGTGAGTACGCGATGATCTGCGCAGCGGCGCAAAATGGCTGGATCGACAAGGACAAAGCCATGCTGGAAAGCCTGATGGCGTTTAAACGCGCAGGCGCAGACGGTGTCTTAACCTACTTTGCACCTGAACTTGCGAAAAAGCTAAACGGCAAATAGTGCCCATTAAACAAGACAGCTGCGAGAACAAAAACATGCCAAAGGTGGCCCCACCTCTTCTCACCCTGTCAAATATTGAAGAGGCAGCAAACAACATCAAGGGCGCGGTGATCAAAACACCGCTCCTGCCAGCCGCTTCATTGAATGCCATGACAGGCGCCTCGGTTTTCGTCAAATACGAGAACATGCAGGCCACCAACGCCTTTAAAGAGCGCGGCGCCCTCAACAAACTGCTTCATCTGACAGAAGCCGAGAAGAAGTGTGGCGTGATCGCCATGTCGGCGGGCAATCATGCGCAGGCAGTTGCGCTTCACGCACAGCGTCTGGGCATTCCGGCACTCATCGTCATGCCCAACGGCACACCCTACGTGAAGGTCGAGGCAACCAAAGCCTATGGCGCCAAAGTGGTTCTTGCCGGTGAAACCGTAGACGATGCCAAGCAAGAGGCCGAAAACCTTTCCCAAAAGCACGGCTACATCTGGGTTCACCCCTTTGATAATCTGCAAGTCATTGCAGGTCAGGGCACTATCGCCCTTGAAATGCTCAAGGAACAACCAGATCTCGAAACCCTGATTGTCCCAATCGGCGGCGGTGGGATGATCTCCGGCATAGCGGTGGCGGCCAAAGCGATCAATCCTGATATCGAAATCATCGGCGTTGAAAGCGAACTCTACCCTTCCATGTACGCAAGCCTGCGCAACGAGCCAATGAAGTGCGGCGGCAACTCACTGGCAGAAGGCATTGCCGTAAAAGAGCCCGGTGCCCTGACCCGGAAACTGGTTGAGCAGTACGTCGACGATATTCTCTTGGTGAGCGAAAGCCAGATCGAGGAAGCCATCAACATCTTCCTCACCCGGTTAAAGACTGTGGCCGAAGGTGCTGGCGCTGCCGGCCTTGCTGCCATGTGCGCCTATCCGGGTCGTTTCAAAGGCAAGAAGGTTGGACTTGTCCTGTGTGGAGGCAACATTAATCCACGCCTGCTCGCTTCAATTGCACTGCGCCAACTGGTGCGCCTCGGCAATATCATCCATATCCGCTGCAACATCCCGGACCGTCCAGGCATCCTTGGCGAGATTTCCACGACCATTGGCCAGCTGGGCGGCAACATTTTGGAAGTGTCGCACCACCGCCTCTTCCTCGATGTCTCTGTCAAAGGGGCAACGCTGGACGTGGCCATCGAGACCCGCGACAAGCAGCATGCAAACGAAATCATCGCAGCGCTGGAAGCAGGAGAAATCCACGTCACTCTACTGTCGTCCGGCGATATGCGATTCTAGGAATATCCCCGCCACCCAATCCCGATTACGATTATCTCCTGCCCCGAATGCTGCCCCGGCGCGGGGGCTTGCGTCATGAGAGATGAAAATTTATCCTCTCATTGCCGAATTCTACAAAATTTGTTTGCTACTCCCGCTTGAAACCTAAAAAACGCACACCTAATTCTACAAAGAGACGCTGGGGAAGGCCCGGCACAGACCAACCCAGCCGAGGCAAAAATGAGCCAACAAGTGAGCACGCACCCGAACACCTATTACGATCCCTATCTCAATCCACACCTGTTTGAAGGTGTACGGAAAAAGCGGATCTTTGCGTGCGTCATCGACATTATCGCAATTACGATACTTTCTGGTATCGCCTACTTTGTCGTTGGCTTTCTTGGCATCCTGACGCTTGGCCTCGCATGGCTGTTATTCCCTGCAATATGGCCACTTGTTGCCTTGGCCTACACAGCGTTTTCGCTGGGTGGATTCAACTCTGCAACACCGGGCATGCGGGCCTTCGGATTGGAAATGCGGTTGCAAAACGGCTCCCGTCCCTACCCGCTGTATGCAGCAATTCACGTAGTGCTTTTTTATTTTTCAGTAACAATTCTTAGTCCTTTTATTCTCATAGTCTCATTGTTTAGTGACCAAAAGCGTCTGCTCCATGATATCGTTCTTGGTGCCGTTATTATGAATTCCCCGGTGGATAGTCTGCATCGATAACCAGCCAATGATGCAACGTGCAGTGACGAACCTGCCGAGACCCTCTAATAACGTGTAGGAGATTAGAACGAGCGGGGACGTGCATGGAGCACCTGAACATACCGATGATCCTGACCTTTGTGATTATCGGATTCACGATTGTCCTTTATGCGGTCGAACACGTCGCCATTGAAATCGTAGCATTGGGCTCAATCGTAGCCCTCATGATACTTTTCATGGTTTTCCCTCAAACATTGAATGGACTGCCCGTCAGGCCGGAAGATTTTCTCTCCGGCTTTTCCAATCAGGCTTTGATCACCGTGATCTGCCTTTTGATTGTCGGGCAAGGTCTGTTCCAGACAGATGCGCTGGACAAGCCTGCACAAGCAATCCTGCGCATATCAAGACAGCGTCGCTGGCTCGCAACCGGCCCTTTGCTTATCACCGTCGGCATCGTCAGCGCTTTCTTGAACAACACACCGGTTGTGGTGATCGCGCTTCCTATTTTGACCACCGTTGCCGCCGCGCATAACACCTCTTCCTCCCGTTTTCTTATGCCCCTCTCGTTCATCACGATCCTGGGCGGCATGACAACCATGATCGGGTCCTCCACCAACTTGCTGGTAACCAACGTCGCCAACGCAACCGGCGAAGTTCAGATAAATTTCTTCACGTTCACCGCCTTTGGCGCCATTCTGGCAGCCGTCGGCTCCATCTATGTTCTGTTCATCCTGCCACGCATCCTGCGGCCACGCCAAACAATGGCGGAAGAGTTCACCGGCAAGGACGGACGCCAATTTATCGCACAGATTCCAATCGTTTACGGTCATCCACTGGTCGGGGAAAAAGCCATCGCTGGCATGTTTCCCGCCCTAAAGGAAATGACCGTTCGCCTGATCCAGCGCGGCGAACGCCCGCTCCTGCCCCCATTTGAGGATATCCAGCTAAGGCCGGGCGACACCGTAATCGTAGCCGCCACCCGCGAAACCCTCACCCGCGCCATCAGCCAACGCCACCCCCTCCTCCCGGCAGACGCCAACGAAAGCCCGACCAGCGATGCAGAACACGCCTCTCCATCCGGCGCGCTCACTCTGGCCGAAGCAGTAGTTGCCCCCGGTTCGCGCCTGATTGGCCGCACGCTCTCCATGACCAGTTTCCACGCCGACACCGGCTGCGTGGTCACAGGATTGCAGCGCCGCAGCCGTATGCCACGCATGCCAATGACCGATATCCGTATGGAATCCGGGGATGTTTTGCTAATTGCCGGCAACCGCGATGAAATCAACCGCCTGCGGGGCAATAGAGATGTCCTCCTCATGGACTGGTCCGCAACAGAACTTCCACAAAGAAGATATGCCCGTCGGGCGCTAGCAATATTCGTTGTGATGATCACACTGGCGATCTCCGGCATCGTGCCGATCATGACCGCAGCTCTGGGCGCCACACTGGCAATGATCGCATGCGGCTGCCTCAACATCCGCCAAACCCTGCGTACTATCGACAGCCGGATTTTCATGCTGATCGGCGCCTCGATTGCCGCCTCGCAAGCCCTGGAAGCAACCGGTGGTGACGACGCCATAGCACTCGCGCTCCTCTACCTTGCAGACGGACAATCTCCGGCATTTGTCCTCTCTCTGCTTTTCGCTGTTGTTGCGATTTTAACCAACCTACTCAGTAACAACGCAACAGCGGTGCTCTTCACCCCCATCGCAATTGAGATGGCTCACAGGACCGGCGTCCCCGTCGAGCCCTTCATCATCTGCTTGATTTTTGCGGCAAACTGCTCTTTTGCAACGCCAATTGGCTATCAGACGAACCTTATAGTTATGGGTCCGGGTCACTACCGCTTCTCAGATTTTCTTCTGGCCGGCACGCCTCTTGCCATAATCATATGGTTGACCTTCTCATTGGTCGCTCCTTACTATTATAATCTGTAGGGAGAAATGAGGATATACCACAAAGAGGGACGCGCTAGGTGACACGGCAAGCCTATGATAACCCGCAGTTTTATCTAACTGCCCCCACGGATTGCCCCTATCTGCCAGATCGTAAGGAACGTAAAGTCTTCACGCATCTCGTCGGGTCCAATGCGCCTGCGCTCAATGATGTCCTCACACAGGGCGGCTTCCGCCGTTCGCAAAACATCGCCTACCGTCCAGCCTGCGAAGACTGCCGCGCCTGCGTTTCAATCCGCGTCTGCGCACAGGAGTTCCAATGGACGAAGTCTTTAAAGCGTGTCTGGAAGGACAATCAGGATCTGATCGGGACCGAACTGCCACCTGGGCCATCCACTGAGCAATACGACCTGTTCCATGAATACCTGAACGCCCGCCACACCAACGGCGGAATGACAGAGATGTCCCCCACCGACTATTCCATGATGGTGGAAGATACCCACGTGGACACAGCCATCATCGAGTATCGCCGCAGAGGCCCGAACTCCTTCATATCCGGCCAAGGCGAAGGACCGTTGATTGGCGTTGCACTCACGGACCGGCTTTGCGATGGCCTGTCCATGGTCTACTCGTTCTTCGACCATAACGAAACCGAACGAAGCCTCGGCACCTTCATGATCCTCGACCACATCACCCGTGCCCAGCACCTCGGCTTACCTTATGTCTATCTGGGCTATTGGGTTCAGGGCTCGCCCAAAATGACCTACAAAGAGCGCTTCAGACCTCAGGAGCACCTTGGCGCACAAGGCTGGGAACGGCAGGACTAAAGCAGTTTGCTTTTAATGTGAGGCGTATCCTGCTGCTTGAAGGAAGTTTGAGCATTCCTCGGAGTTGAAGAGATCACATAT
>CANLTN010000039.1:0-19136 GCA_947494035.1 uncultured Pseudovibrio sp.
CTCAAGCTGCTGCGTAATTGGAGCGGATCCACTTATAAACCACGCTCAACTGTCCAAATAAACGGGACCACCTCTATCTGGCAGACTACGTGGAGACACTCATTGAGCAATGCTCGTAGTAACAACCTCACCCATTTGCTGTCTACGAATGCAAGTGTCCAACCGCATTATAAACAGAAGCCCAATCCCTGCTCGAAGGTGCTGAGCAAGATCCATGTGGCGTGATGAGGCTTATGCCTTTGCTGGTTGCTCTTGTTCGTTCACTGGCTTACCGAAGTAAGCGTGGTAGAGGAACATAACGATTGAGAAAATGCCCCAGCTGAAGACCACATCTCCTGGCATGCGGGCCCAAACCAGAGCAGTCATGATAGGTCCGTGGATTGTTTCAGGTGCGCGGGCGTGCCAGTAGCTTTCGGTAAAGCTGATGTAAGCCTGATAGATGCCTTGTGGGATGAGTGAGAGGCCGAGCATCATGGCGAGGCCGATGTTGAGGCCCCAGAACGCTTGTTGCAACCAGGCATCGCTCCACCGGTTATCCGGAATGAGTGAGCGTAGGCAGAACAGCATGAGTCCGATTCCCAGCAATCCGTAGACTCCGAACATGGCGGCGTGGCCATGGGCTGGCGTGGAGTTAAGCCCCTGCATATAATAGAGCGCCAGTGGCGGGTTGATAAAGAAGCCGAGTAGCCCTGCGCCAACCAGGTTCCAGAAGAGAACAGAAGCGAAGAAGGTGAGCGGCCATTTGTAGTGGTTGATCCACTTGGTATTCTGTTCCAGCTTGTGGGTCTGATAGGCCTCAAAGCCGATCACCAGCAGAGGAACAACTTCCAGCGCGGAGAACACCGCTCCCAGAGCGAGTACACCAATAGGCGTGCCACTCCAGTACAGATGGTGGAACGTGCCGAGCACGCCGCCGGACATGAAGATGATCGTTGCGAAGATGACCGCAACGGCGGCCGTTGAGGCGCGCAGCAGTTTCAGGTTCACGAAAATGAGGGCGATGATGGCGGTGGCAAAGACCTCAAAAACGCCCTCAACCCACAAATGCACCACCCACCAGCGCCAGTATTCCATGACGCTGATATGCGTGTTTTGCCCCCAAAACAATCCAGCACCGTAAAGCAAGCCAATGGCAACGGATGCCAGAAGCGTCAAGGCGATCAGGCTGCGGTTGTGACCACCTTTCAGGGCCGGGAGCAGAGCACGGAGCACCAGCACCAGCCAGAGCAGGAGGCCGATAAACAGGAATATTTGCCAGAAGCGACCCAGATCAACATACTCATAACCTTGATGGCCGAACCAGAAGTTCATGGTGCGGGAGAAAAACTGATTGATCCCAAGCCACTCACCAGCAAAAGAGCCCACTACGATTATGAGGAGGCAGAGCCAGAGGAAGTTGACGCCGAGTCGCTGATAGGCCGGGTCCTTTCCTGAAAGCAGGGGCGCCATGAACAAGCCTGTCGCCAGCCACGCCGTTGCAATCCAGAACACGGCCAGTTGCGTGTGCCATGTGCGTGAGACGGAATAGGGGATGATCTCTGCCAAAGGAATGCCGTAGAGGTCTTGCCCCTCAACTGCATAGTGAGCGGTGAGAATACCCAGTGCGACCTGTGCGATCATTAGGCCCACAACCACCCAGAAATACTTGGCGGTTGCCCGCATGGATGGGGTCAATTTCGCATTCGCCAGTGGGTTCTTACTAGCGGGTCCGCCTTCCGGTACAATGCGCTCACGCCACAAATCATACTGGCGCACATAGTAAAAACACAGCGCCCCCGCACAGGCAAGCAGCAGCAGAATACTAACGATGCTCCAGATGAAAGCAGCTCCAGTGGCATGGTTGCCGACCAAAGGTTCATGGGGCCAGTTGCTGGTATAGGAGATTGTATCGCCCGGCCGATTGGTGACAGACCCCCAGGATGTCCAGAAGAAGAAAGCGGAGAGCGCGCGTGCTTGATCGGGAGTAATCAGGATGTTTGGGGGGAAGGCATATTCATTTCTAAGGTTCTGTCCATCGATGTCGTTATAGGTGGCAAACAATGTGGTGAAGTGATCCTCCACCAGCTCAACGGCGGACATGCGGTCCTGCGAAATTGTGATGGTTTCGTTAGCTGGATTGTAGCGGTTACGGCGCATCTCTTCCTGCACCAGCACCTGAAGGAAAGCGCGTTGTTCATTGGTCGGCGGTGTGTTCGCTCCCCCTCGGGCGCGGTGAAAAATACCCTCAAGTGCCAGCGCTTCCCTGTGTAACCAATCGGTTGACCAGTCCGGGGCCACATAACTGCCGTGCCCCCAAATGCTTCCTTGCTGCATGCCGCCCAACGATTGCCAGACATTCTGGCCTTCCTCAATGTTTTCCCTTGTGTAAAGGACATCGCCGTTATCAGAGATCACCATCGCGGGGATCGGTGGTTTCAACCGATAAATCTCGACACCAAAGAAGAGCAGAACACCAAAAGCGAGGACCATGCCAACGCCGAGAAGAATCCAAAGCCGTTTGAGCGAAAAGGTTACATCATAGTCTTTGTCAAACATGGCCTGTTGCTCCTCATCTTCTGGGAAAACATCCGTGCGTGCTAAAATTCAGACTACCAATCGCGCCCCTGTTGTGCATCCATCAATATCAGGAGGCTTTCAGGATCTCCGCAAAAAGCATGTCAGTTGGACAATTCTGAGAGACGTTGCTACGGCAGTTTTGCAGCAGCTCACGAAAATTCTCGTATGGATTACCCTAGGTGAACTAAGTGGTTCGAGTTAGGGGTATTTCATCGCGGGTTGCCCATCATGCAGTGAGTTGACAATTTGGTATGAGGTTCACATGGATTCCGCTCTCACACTTGCGCTCATTCTTCCTGTTTTGGTGTGGCTTGCTGGCCCGTCGAAGGCCACTGAAGCACCAACCAAGGACCAAGCGGCGATCATTGCGCGCTGTGTTGAAGAGATGGGTCTGGTCTACCCTGCAATGGCGTGTGATGGGCTGGTGACCGAACAGTGCATCGGTACACAATACCAAAACAGCCATATGATCTACTGTACAGTTCAGGAGTATATGGTGTGGGACCAGCGCCTAAACGCGGCGTATGCGAAGATCATGAAGGTCGCGAGTCCGGAGGTGAAAGCGAGTCTCAAGAGTGCGCAACGCGCCTGGATTGAGTTTCGGGATGATACCTGTTCAGCCAATGCACTGCTTTTTCAGGGTGGCACCCACGCTAGTCTTATCATGGCCGGGTGCATGGGGACCCAGACCGCAGTGCGCAGCCTGCAGCTAGAGCAGTTTCTCAGCGAAGTTGAGTTCCAATGACCGGCGCAGGGTGCGTTGCATGACTTGCTCGGCATGGATGGAGGAAAAAAGCCTCACTTTTAGAGGGGCCAATATTGGGGAATAGCGGCACAGGCCAATGTGGTTAGGCTGCACAGATGCTCGTTTAAAAATCTGTCGCGTCATTCATCCCTGAAACCCACTATTGCGTTTCGGAGTGAGATGCCTTGAGGTCTGTGCTGATGAAAAAAGTTCTGATCCATATCGGTGCGCATGAAGCCGGTACAACTGCCCTGCAAAAGCAGCTTTACTCCAAACATTCGGACTTGTTTTGTGATCCTACACAGTTCAATGCCAGCCGGTTTTTGCAATGCTACGAAGATCAAAGAGCCCAACCCGAAGCCGCAGAACTGGCGGATCTGTTTCAGGAAGCACTTTTCAAGCCAGATACTGAGACTTACCGCCTTTCTCACGAAAGGCTCATGGGGAAGGCATTCGTGAAACGGCAGTTTTATCCCAATCTGGAACGGTATGTTCAGCTTGTTCGGGAACTGCAGAGGCGCGGTGTTGAAGTCAAGACACTCGTCACCGTGCGCAATCGCACCGACTTTTTGGTCTCGTATTTTCTGGATAGCCTCTCGTGGCAAGGCACTCCCAAAACCTTCCAGGAGTTTGCAAACACTGCCGTCACGCCCTCTTTTTCCTGGCAGAGTGTGGAAGATCAACTGGAAAGGCTGCCCGTCACCTACTTGCCTCAGGAAGCGATGGAAAAACACCCGGAGGAGTTTGTTGCTTGCATCAACAAGTTCTATGAAACGAACTTGCTTGAGCCGGAGGATCTGAGTGATCAAGTGAACTCTGGGCTTAATGAGCTGGCGCTCTCCATCATTCCGCAGCTCTCCGACATTGAAGATCAGGGGCTCCGCAGCGTGCTGCTGACAACCGCATTGGACTACTGCAAACAAGGGGAACGGGCCACGGTTCTCTCCAAGGATATCGAGGCAATCTATCGCAAGCATTTTCGTGAGGGAGACGTGGCTTTTGCCAAAGCAAACTTCCCCACACCATTCCGGAAAATCTATTCACAGTCTAAACCTGTGACTGATCAGTTCTGGTTTGCATTCGCCAAAACGGATGCCTGATCAGCTTTCGCTGCGCTCTCTTTTGCTCATTTCTATAAATATCTATGCAATCATAACGGGTTACATGCTGGTGAGATTTATAGGGTCTGAGCTGGATTGTGCGGCGGTGCTGTGAAAAGAACAGCTTTGGGCGTGATCCGGCTGGTGATATAGTGCCGTGCGGTCATCATAACGCCGACCTCACGTTGGTTTTACTGTACCGTTAGCAGCGTGCTGGATAGTGTGCAAACCACTCAACTGACGGGAGAAATTGGCGTTCTCCGATTTATCGGGTGCCTTGCGCTTTTGCGCAGGTTTCGCTGCAGTTTGAAAACAATAATAATGGCAGATGGACGAGAACGTCCCGATCAAGATGAGTGTAGAGGCGCCGTGTGACGCAGGTTCAACTTAAAAACCTCTCGAAAGTGTTTTCCGGAACACCGGCGGTTGATGCCATCAACGTTGATGTGGCCTGTGGTGAGTTTCTAGTGCTGCTGGGACCATCGGGCTGTGGCAAAACCACGAGCCTTCGTATGGTCTGCGGGCTGGAGCAACCGACTTCCGGGTCCATCTGGTTCGATGGACAGGAAGTGACCAATCTACCTGTCCAGAAACGAAAAGTCGGCCTTGTTTCCCAGCGTTTCGGACTGTTCCCGCACATGACGGTAGAGCAGAACGTTGCCTTTGGTCTGTCTGTCGGCGGCATGGCAGAGAGTGAACAGAAGCGGCACGTTGGCGAGATGCTGGAGATTGTGCGCCTCACAGACTTTGCGGGACGCTTTCCCGCGCAGCTGTCTGGCGGGCAAATGCAGCGGGTGGCCATTGCCCGCACGCTGGTGACGCGGCCAAAGGTTCTGCTGCTGGATGAGCCGATGGCGAGCCTTGATACGCTGCTGCGTGCGGAGATGCGCCAGTTCATCCGTGATCTGCACGAGGAGTATGGCATGACCACGCTGCTCGTCACCCATGACCAGATCGAGGCCATGGATCTGGCTGACCGGATTGCGGTGATGTTTGATGGCAGGGTTGCCCAACTGGCTGCACCCGATGAGATTTATCAGCAGCCCGCCAATGAGCAGACAGCCCGCTTTATGGGTCATTCCAACATCTTTGATTGTACGCCTGTGTCTGATGGCTATGTGGAAAGCCCATATGGCCCGCTTATGCTGGGAGCGGGGTCAAATCGCGGCGTGAAGCTGCCCAGAAAGGCCATGCTGCGCTATGAGAGTATCCGGATTGTTGAGAGCAGCGAAATGCCGCAAAGCAACGTGGTTTCCGGAACAATTACACGAGCAGAATTTCTTGGCGCGATGATGCGCTATACGCTTCAGGTGGGAGAGGGATTCCTGACCGTCGAAGAAGCGTCTTCCTTTAAAAGAAAAACAGGTGATGTGGTCAATATGACCCTTCCGCCTGAACAAATCTGGCTGCTGCAATAAGCAGTTAAGCCGGTTGGGGGCAATCTATGAAAAAAGCAAAATCACTCACCAGGCAGATGTTGCTTGCAAGCACGCTCGCTGTTGTCAGCTGGAGCGGTGCAGTGCAGGCAGAGGACGCTCCGGGTATGTTCCGCAGCGAGTTTTTGAAGGGCAATCTGGGATGGCCCGAGGTGACGGCGAAAGCCCGTGCGGAGGGCACTGTTAACTTCTATTACTGGGGTGGCTCGGATATCATCAATCTCTGGATTGATCAGGTGGCAACACCTGCATTGGCTGCGGAAGGTGTGACGCTGAACCCTGTGCGCATTACATCCACCAAAGACACCGTGGATGTGGTCATCGCCGAGTTAGCCGCTGGCCGCCGCGAGGAGGCAGGCAGTGTGGATCTGGTTTGGGTGAACGGTGAGAACTTCTTTTCCCTCAAACAGCAGAACGCACTGTGGGGCGCTTTTGCTGACCGGCTGCCAAACTCTGTGAATTTTGAATGGGACGAGAGCGACCCACGGTCTCTTCTCAACCTGCGTGATTTTGGTGTTGAAACGGGCTTGCAGGAAATGCCGTGGTCTGGCGAGCAGTATGTCTGTTCCGTCAACCGCGCGCATGTTCCGGTGGATCAGACACCTGCCACGTTTGCGCAGCTCAAGACCTATCTGGAGGCCAATCCGGGCAAGTTCACCTATGTGAAGCCGCCGCATTATCTGGGCAACACCTTCGTGCAATCAGTGCTTTACGCGCACAATCCGGATGGAAACGGGGCGGAGCCCTATCAAAAGAACTTTGACGAGTTGGGCAGTGCAGAGCTGGCACGCTTGATGGAACCCGGCATTGAATACTTAAAGAGCCTTGAGCCTCTGCTGCTGGGTGGTGCCGCTGGCAACCCGCGTTATCCGGAAAACTCTGATGAGCTGGATAACCTCTTCCTCAACTCCGAGGTACACTTCGATTGCAAGTTCGGCGTGTTTGCCAATCATAATGGTTTGATCACCGGGACTTATCCGGAACAGGCAGAAGAGATGATCTTCCCGGTTGGCAACATGATCAAGAACAAGAACTATCTGACTGTTCCGCTCAACAGCCCACATCCGGCAGCCGCCCTTGTTGCAATCAACTATTTCTCCTCCGTTGATGCGCAGGCCTCTAAGCTGCAGGCAGCAGGTATGCCGGTTGGTCTTGATCTGTGGCGGTTGAATGATGAAGAAGTCGCCGAAGTAGTTGCCGCCGCTCCTCCACACTACGGCATTACGCAGCAGGAGCTGGATGACAACATCGCGCCAGACACCAATGCAAGCCTTGTTGATGTGATTGAGGCAACTTGGCTGGCGGTCATTGAACGCAAGGATAACAAGCCTTTGGCCGATATTGTGGCTCAGGTTTCCGGCGAATTGAACAACTGATACTCCTCCGGATGGCGGCGTGCTGCCATCCGCTCCACTTGTGAAATGAAAACATGATGCCTAAGGCACTTTCGGCCACGATGAAGAGAACTGCCTCTCCCGCTTTCATGCAGAACCTGCGTGATGTGTTGGAGGTGACACCGCTGCTTGTGGTTCTGCTGGGCCTGTTTGGTGGGGCTTTGCTGCTTGGCCTCTTGCAAAGCTTTGGCTATGCGCCTTGGTTCGGCATCAACGAATTTCCAACCACCCGCTACTTTGAACGGCTTTGGCTGTCCTCTGATTTCTGGTTCTCGTTGGGCCTGACACTCTACTACGGCTTTGCGGCGACCTTGATCGGGCTTGTGATCTCGGTGCCACTAAGCATTGCTCTTTCCAAAAGGTTCAAAGGCTCACGCCTGTTCAGTGCGCTCATCCGGTTGCCGCTGATGGTGCCGTACACCGTTGGCATTGCGTTGGCGCTGGTGATGCTTGGCAACGGCGGTCTGCTGTCCCGCATCTCCGCAGGGCTTGGCCTGATTGATGATCCCTCGCAGTTTGTGCAGATCCTCAAAACCCACGGGGGCTGCGGGATTATTCTCGTTTATGTGTGGAAGCAGGTGCCGTTCATGACCTTGAACCTGTCCGCCGTGCTCGCCCGTGCTGGAGACGACACAGTAGAAGCGGCCATGGTGCTGGGGGCCAACTCCCGGCAGATCTTTTGGCGTGTGACTCTTCCGCAAATCATGCCGGGGATCGTTTCCGCCTCGTTGATCTGCTTTGCTTTCAACATCGGCGCCTTTGAAGCCCCGCTTATTCTCGGGGGCGGGTATCCCGATACATTGCCTGTTCTGGCATGGCGATATTTTCAGGACTCAAACTACGCCTTCCAATTGCAGGGCATGGCTGTGGTCGTTTCACTGGCATTGGTTTCCGGCCTATTCCTTGCGGCCTACTTGCAGGGATATCGCAGATATGAGCGGGCGAGGGGGCGTGTGTGATGATCAGAGCGGCTTCCAAACTCCGTGATATCAAGGCGATCAACCCGTGGCAGCGTTTACTTGTGCTCGCCATGGCGGTTTTTACCATCGCTCCGTTTGCGCCGCTGATCATCCAGTCGCTGGCGTTCCGGTGGGCATGGCCGAACATTTTGCCAACGGTCTGGTGGTTTGAGCAGCGTCAGCGCTCGCCGTTTCCGCTGGCATGGGACTATGTTTTCTCGCCAAGCTCTCGTGTTGTTGAAGCAACCATCAACACACTGGGCATTGGCATAACGGTGACGCTCCTGTGTCTGGTGATCTGCTTGCCTGCGGCCCGTGTGCTGGGGCAGCGCAACTTTCGCGGCAAGAGCCAGCTTGAGTTCCTGATCGCGCTGCCACTCCTTTTGCCGGAAGCGGCAATTGGTATCGCCTTGCTGATGATCTTCATCGCACTCGACTTAGCAGGCACCTATATAGGCGTGATCATCGTGCACTTGATCCCGACAATTCCCTATATGGCGCGCACGCTGACATCGGTCTATCAGGGGCACGGCACAGACGCGGAAGATCATGCGCGTGTGCTGGGTGCCAACAGGCGGCAGGTCTTCTTCCGCGTGACATTGCCCATGATCCTGCCCGGTGTGATTGCCGGTTGCCTGTTCACGTTTCTTGTGTCCACCAACTTGTTCCTGCTAACCTTTTTCATCGGGCAAGGCCACATCGTCACCCTGCCAACGCTGTTGTTTGCCAAGATCTCCGGCGGGGCGTTGGATGCCACAGGAGCAGGCATAGCCCTGATCGCCTCCATCCCCGGCATCATTCTGCTCATTTTCACAGATCGCTTTATCCGCAACTACCCGCTTGCGGAATAAGCCCAAACGCAACGAACCAACGCACCGCCCTGATGAAGGGGCGATGCGTTGGTTTGGTTCAGTTCAACGGACCATTGGTAGGGCAGGGGCTGGTGCCTAGATATAAACCGCCGGTGTCACTACATTGTTCAAACCCGCTGCCCGCAGGTCTTGTGCAATGCGTTCCACATCTGGCTGTTTCATGGTGGGCCAGTTGCGGGCCTCGCCTTTAACGCCGTGGTGCTGGAAGGCGTTGAGGCGCACCGGTAGATTACGATCCAGAGCTTCGACGAATTTAGAGAGTTCCGCAATTTCCTGCGGGCTATCAGTTCGCTCCGGAATGAGCAGATAGCGCAGCTCGTGCAGCTTGCCTGCTTCAAACAACAGTTTTGCAGCGGCCAGAACCCGCTCGTTTCCCCGCGTAGTGAGCATGCTGTGTAGGTCCCCGTCAAAGGCTTTGATATCCAGCATCACACCGTCAGTTACTGGCAGAACGGTCTTCCACGCAGCTTCGGGCAGATAGCCGTTGCTGTCGATGAAGCAGGTGAGGTCCTTCAGCTTTTCATCCGCCTTGATGGCCGTGAACAAGGCGATGATAAACTTCAGCTGCATGGTGGCCTCTCCGCCAGAGACCGTAATGCCATTCAGGAACGGTTTGTTCTGGTGGAGCAGCGCCAGCACATCGTCAACGCTGTACTGGGTCACCTTGGGGTTGGCGTTGATGGGGCAGATATCCAGACACTTGTCGCAGTGCTCACAAATGCTGGGGTCATACAACACCTTGCCCTGCACCATGGTCAGAGCGCCGGTTGAGCATACAGGCAGGCAGTCGCCGCAATCATTGCACAGCTTCATGGTGTGTGGATTGTGGCAGCTTGGGCAGGAAAAGTTGCATCCTTGCAGAAACAGGACAAGCCGGTTGCCCGGCCCGTCCACGCAAGAAAACTTCAGAACCTTACTGACTGTAGCGAGGGGCAAGTTCATGGCTCATCACCCGTGGTGCACGTTCCAGTATTTTCCCCTTATCCGCAGCTTCCGCACCCAGTACCGTAGTGTTTGTGCGTGAGCCACCACACTCCTTGAACTTGGCAATATCTGAAAGACGCACCATGTAGCCCGTGATGCGAACCAGATCATTATTGGAGATGTTTGCGGAAAACTCGCGGAAGCCCTGTGAGAACGCGCCTTTCACCAATTGCTCCAGCGCTGCCGGGTTGTTCTCGATGGTCTCGTCCAGCGTCAGGATTTCCGATACACCGGATGGATAGAACGCATGGTGTTCTGCCAGCGCTTGAACATGGCTCACCGGATCCGGCTCACTGCCGTATGGAATACGAACGCCCGGAGTGCAGCCGTCATCATCGCTGAGGCCCGCTTGGGAGTGCAGCATGGCCTTGTTGCGCCAGACATTTTCAATCGGGCGTGCTTCTACAGCTTCATAAAGGGCTTTAGAAATGCGGTGGCCAAGCTTGTTGGCGGTCTCATCATGCCCGTATTTGCCGGTACGGCCTTCTTTAACCTGCAACTCGTCAACGCACTGCGCCATGGCGAAGATGCCATACATGGCGGCGAAGCGATCCTTACGAATCCAGCCTTCCTTCACAAGGAAGCTTTCAAAGAAGCCGGATTTGTTGAAGAGATGATCAATGCGCGCTTCGGTAAGGCGGAAGTTGAGGTCGATGTATTTTGGCAGAGTGTTTTCAAAGAAATCTGCGGTGTCTTTGGATCGGCGTGCGACCTCACGCAGGTTGATGCGGGTCAACGTGGATGCACCGCCGCACAGAGGCAAAATGTTGTAGCAGCTGGCGACGCCATAGCCGTACTCATCAAACAGGGGTTGATTGAGCGGGTTGTTGGCAATGTGTGGCTTGGAGCACTCGATAATGCTTTGACAGGCCTGACTGAAAATTTCGTCAGAGCTGACTTCAGGGTCCCAGATGAACGTCACATTCGGTGCGATCTGCTTCAGCTCGGCGTCAATGCGCATGATTGTGCGGGCAACACGGTTGTCGGTTGGCCCTACATTGGCATGCATGAACGCATCCGGTAGAACACGGTCCAGATATCGCCAGAACAGCTTCAGTTTCTTGTAAAGGTCCTCGTCACTGACATCGTCACAGTAAGGCAGTAAAAGATTGTCGAGGCGACCGATGAATACCGGCATATTGGTGACTGATGGCACATGGTGATAGGCAATCGTCAGGGAGTTGATTGCTCCATCCAGCGTCGTGGCAGGCTCCAACTCAAGGTAGGTGCTGCCCTTTTCCAGAACAACGGAATAATCAGGCATCACATAGCGCGGTTTGAAAGGCGCGTGGCCTTCGTACATGTCGCAGATAACGCGCTCTTCCAGCGCCTTAGCGGTCTCTTCATCGAGCTCAGGGTAGGGCAGAGAATTTTCCGCTTCCAGCGAGAGGTAACGCGCCTTTTGCGCAAAGGAGAGGCTAGGGTCTTCTGCAATGCCCTTACACCGTTTCAAAAGCTCCGTCATGGGTCAAATCCTTCTTGCTCTTAAGAGGCAATGGTAAACCTATGCAAGAGATCTGGATTTGAACTAACGCAATATCCTCTTGGAAAAAGAAGGTGATGCACAGGCACGTTGGCGCGGAGCTTCGCGGACGGATATAGCAGATGGCAGTGTGGCTGTGTGATGCAGGCCAGCGCTTTATTAATAAAGTGATGATTGAATTCGCTCTGTGAAATCCCAAAAACTGTCATTGGTAAGAGAACATGCAACTTAAAGACGCTGTGACAATAGATTTTCGCAATAAATATCATCTGCTTGCGATCAATAACATTCTCATCCCCTGGGCCTACGACTACCTGATCGGCCTTGTGAGAAATATCCTCATAGCACTGCCAATTCAAAGCAACCCTGACTTTTCCGTGCTGTCTGTCGCGGTCTTTCTTCTTCTGAACGCCTATAACCTGTACCTGATCAAATCCTTCAAGGGGCGAGAGCTCGGCATGGGGATCGTTCTTGTGGTTCTGAATACCATTTCATTGATATTCCTGGCATCTGTTGCCTTCTTCACCGCGATACCGACGATACCGCTCGTGCTCGGTACAATGTTCTAGGTACTCGGATGGATGGCGCGAGGAAAAAGGTACCCTGAGAGTATGCAGGTATTGTGTGCTCAAACAGAAAACCCGGCTCCAATGAAGCCGGGTTTTCGTTTTTTCTTGCGTCTAACGCAGCAAACTACGCGTTTTCAGCGGCTTTTGTTGTGTCCAGATCGCTGGCATCGTGGCGTTCAGGAACTTGTTCGTTCTCATCACCCCAAGTCCGGTTCACGCGCTTGCCGCGTTTGACGGCAGGGCGCTCTGCAATTTCCTCTGCCCAACGCTTGACGTTTTTATAATCGTCAACTTCAAGGAATTCAGCGGCATCATATAGGTAGCCCAGCACCAGACCGCCGTACCATGGGAAGATCGCCATATCAGCAATGGTGTATTCATCACCAGCCATAAAGCGGCGCTCCGCCAGATTGCGGTCCAGCACGTCCAGCTGGCGCTTCACTTCCATTGAGAAGCGATTGATCGGGTATTCATACTTTTCTGGCGCATACGCATAAAAGTGGCCAAAACCACCGCCCAGATAGGGAGCTGAGCCCATTTGCCAGAACAGCCAATTCAGAGTCTCTGTTCGAGCAGCAGGATCTTTCGGCAGGAATGCACCGAATTTTTCTGCCAGATAAACCAGAATGGACCCTGACTCGAAGACACGGGTTGGTGTCTTGGTGCTGTGGTCAACCAGCGCCGGAATTTTGGAGTTCGGGTTAGCTTCAACAAAACCGCTGGAGAACTGGTCGCCGTCGCCGATCTTGATCAGCCACGCATCATAGTCTGCCTCAGTAAAGCCAGCAGCCAGCAATTCTTCCAGCATGATGGTGATCTTCACACCGTTAGGTGTCGCCAGCGAATAAAGCTGGAGCGGGTGTTTGCCAACCGGCAGGTCTTTGTCATGGGTAGGGCCCGCAATTGGGCGGTTGATGTTTGCAAATCGACCGCCACTTTCCTGGTCCCACTTCCAAACCTTTGGTGGGGTATATTCTTGGCTGTCACTCATGGAAATCTGGCTCCGTAATGTTGTATGCAAATGGGTACGAGTAGTTTTTAAACTGCCATCATCTACTCAAGAGATGGGTAGCACCCTAACAAAGTCAAGTATGCCATTAAAAACAAGGTATTGGGCGTAACTCCTGAGTGTACATTGCATGGTGTAAACCGGTCGATCGCCCAACCAAAAAATGCTTTTCTCAAAAACCCTGCCGGAATAATGTTCGTCGCAGATACTATCCTTAGAGATTCATTTTTTGCATTGCCGGACTGATCAAATGACTGTGATACCCACACTTGAAACAGAAAGATTGCGCTTAAGGCCGATGACATACGAGGATTGGCCTACTTTTTCTCATCACCACGTCACATCTGAAATAGCTGTATCGTCGAGCCTGTGAAGACAACAAAACAATCACTGGAGATGACCATGAACACCGACAACACCATCAACCACTATGAA
This sequence comes from uncultured Pseudovibrio sp., assembly GCA_947494035.1. Taxonomy (GTDB): domain Bacteria; phylum Pseudomonadota; class Alphaproteobacteria; order Rhizobiales; family Stappiaceae; genus Pseudovibrio. Next base: position 13,543 of record CANLTN010000039.1, read on the forward strand.
AGCGGTGCCCAGATCATGACGGCCCTTCAGGGCGTGGAAGCGGCAATTGCCGCCAGCGGATTTGACGAGAAGCTTCACCACCTTATTTTGCTGCGCGCTTCCCAGATCAACGGCTGCGGTTTCTGCGTGAAAATGCATTCCCGTGACGCTCGCAAGGCTGGCGAAACCAACCACCGTCTGGATCATCTCATCATCTGGCGTCACACAGATGATTTTTCTGAAAAAGAAAAGCTGGCGTTTGAATGGACGGAAGCGCTGACCAAACTGGATAAAGAAGAAGATTTACCACGCCTGCGCAAAGAACTCAGGGCCCATTACAGCGATCACGAGATCTCCACCATGACGGCCATGATTGGCATGATCAATCTTTGGAACCGGGTTGCGATATCGAACCATTGAACATGAAAACAGATAAATCACTAAGCGTATTTGAACAGGCCAGACCCATGTTAATGGGGCTGGCTTATCGCTTGCTCGGCAGAACCGCCGAAGCAGAAGATGTGGTGCAGGAAACCTACCTCAGTTGGTCGGCGGCCAGCCACGCGGATATTGACAATCCCGATGCATGGCTGACGACGGTTTGCACGCGTAAAGCGCTCGATCAGCTCAAATCTGCACGTAAAAAACGCGAAAATTACGTTGGTATGTGGCTTCCCGAGCCGTTACATACAGCCACGCTGGACACGCCTGAAGACCATGTGGAACTTTCGCAAAGCCTCACCACCGCGTTTCTCTTGGTGATGGAGCGTCTGGCTCCCAAGGAAAGGGCTGCCTTCTTGCTGCGTGAGGTGTTCTCCGCAAGCTACGAAGAAGTTGCCGAGGTGCTGGAAGTCAGCCCAGCCAGTTGCCGTAAACTGGTTTCGCGGGCGAAAGCCAACGTTCAGCAAAAAGCCAACCGCTTTACGGTGCCTGCTGAGAAACAGCGCGCGATGATCTGTATGTTCCAAAGTGCGCTGGAGACTGGCGAAACCGCAGAACTCTGCCGGCATCTTGCAGCAGATGTTGCTCTCATCTCCGATGGCGGCGGCAAGGTCAACGCAATTCCGGAACCATTAATGGGCATTGAGCAGGTGCTTGGCTTTATCAACAAAGCAATCTCCCCGGCAGCGCGCTCCGGCAGAGCCTGGGTGGAAGAACTCAATTCCAGCCTGTCGCTCGTCACCATAGATGGCAGCGGCATCATAACTGTCTTCACGTTTGGATATGATGTGGACATGAAACTCAACGCCATCTTCGCACAGCGGAACCCCGATAAACTTGGAGCTGTTCACTAAGGTTACTTAAATAGATAAGAGAAGGCAGAAAAGGTCTGCCTTGCAGTCGGAAAGGGAACCCTTTAGGTTTTTGAGTGTTGTTTTAGGGGGTACTCATGTCCGTCGAGATGGTTTTTGCATTGGTGGTTGCTACAACAGCTTTGGTGGCCATTCCCGGCCCCAATGTGGCGCTCATCATCGCCAATACCATCAGCCATGGGTTCCGCTTCGGGGCAGTTACTGTGCTTGGGACTACACTTGGTGTTGCTGTTCAGCTCAGCATTGTTGTGCTCGGCTTCTCTGCCTTGCTAACGTTTGTCGCCGATGCCTTCTTGTGGGTGAAGTGGCTGGGCGCTGCCTATCTGGTTTATCAGGGCATCAAATCGTGGCGCGAACGGGCGGAGATGCTGCAAAACGCGGAGGCCAGCACCGCGCCTTTAGGTCGTTTATTCTGGCAGGGTATGCTGCTTGCCATGATCAACCCGAAAACACTCGTCTTCAGTGCTGCCTTTCTGCCTCAGTTTGTTGCTGATCAGGGGGCGACCTACGCCTTGGCACAGCCTGCACTGATCTATCTTGCTGTGGTCCTGTGCGGAGACCTATGCTGGGCAGCTCTGGCGCGTTCCGCAACACCGCTCTTCCGCAGCATTGGCCATTTGCGAAACAAACTCACCGGCACGCTCATTATCGGCTCTGGCATAGGCCTCGCTCTGGCGCGTTTCGAGCGATAACCTCAGGCTTTGCTGCTGATCGGGATGATTTCACGAGGTGTCAGCTCATAAAACTGAGCCAGATGAGGGGCGGTGAAAATGGTGTGTTGGTTCAGTTTGAAATCAGTTCCCGTGGCAGCGGAATGAAGACCCGTTGCAGTAGAGGAAGGCACTCTCATGGCTAATCCGCTTTATGACCGTTTGTTCGGGATCCACGCCGGAAAAAGTAAACCATTCTTGCTGCTTGAGGATGGAACAACTATTTCCTATAGCGGGTTTCTCGCCTTAACTGCCCAGCTTTCACATGTGCTTGTAAAACATGGACTAAAACCAGATGACCGCGTGGCAGTGCAAGTTAAAAAATCCCCAGAAGCATTGGCGCTTTACGCTGCTTGTGTACAGGCGGGCCTAATTTTTTTGCCACTGAACACCGCTTATACCAGTGAGGAACTTGCCTACTTCCTCGAAAACAGCGGCGCTTCTCTTCTCGTTTGTGATGGAGCAAAGGCAGACCAGTTTCGTACTCTGACTGAAGGCTCCGGTGTGCTTCTTGAGACACTGAATGGTGATGGTTCAGGTTCATTGATGGAAGGGGCAAAGGCGCAGCCGACTACGTTTGCAAGCGTGGACCGGGACCTGCAGGACCTAGCAGCGTTTCTCTATACATCCGCCACGACCGGACGGTCCAAAGGGGCCATGCTGACTCAGGACAATCTGCTTTCCAATGCGGACGTGCTGGTCGACTACTGGCGCTTTTCCAAAGATGACGTGCTGTTACACGCTCTGCCGATTTTTCACACTCACGGGCTGTTTGTGGCAAGCAATGCGATCCTCGCTGTTGGGGGCTCCATGATCTTTCTGCCGAAGTTTAATCAGGATGCCATTGTGGAGCGGCTTCCGCAGGCAACCTCCATGATGGGCGTGCCAACTTTTTACACCAGGGTTCTGGGGGATGCGCGCTTCACCAAGGAACTTACAGGACATATGCGTCTGTTCACCTCTGGTAGTGCCCCGTTATTAGCTGAAACCCATCGCCAGTTTGAGCAGCGTACCGGACATCGAATTCTGGAACGCTACGGCATGACCGAGACCAACATGAACACATCCAACCCCTATGATGGCGAACGACGGGCCGGAACGGTTGGGTTCCCGCTTCCCGGTGTTGAACTGAAAATCACTGATCCGGAAAGTGGAGTGGAACTACCGAAAGGGAGTATCGGCGTCATTGAGGTCAGGGGCCGGAATGTTTTTCGAGGCTACTGGCAGATGCCGGAGAAAACCGCAGCAGAATTGCGCGAGGATGGATTTTTCATCACCGGCGATATGGGCAAGGTGGATGAAGACAGCTACGTGCATATTGTTGGGCGCAACAAGGATCTCATTATCTCGGGCGGGTACAATATCTACCCGAAAGAAATCGAGCTTGTGCTTGATGAACAACCCGGCGTTCTGGAAAGTGCAGTCATCGGCGTCCCGCACCCAGATTTCGGCGAAGCACCTCTTGGATTCATAGTGCCGGAAGAGGGCCATACACCGGACCTTGAAAAGATCATGGCCAACGTAAAACAACGCCTCGCCCGCTTCAAACACCCCCAAAAGCTGCTGTTGCTCGACCAGTTGCCACGCAACACCATGGGAAAGGTGCAAAAAAACATCCTGCGAGAGCGTTATAGTGAGCGTGTATAGCGGGAGTGACTAACTGACCCTTAGATTTCTGGGCTGACCTAAGAAAAGTAGAGGGACTTGGTCTCATGACTTCTGTGCAGTCTTTCTAACATGATTGGCGAATGATAGCCTAAGGCTGAGTGTCTTCGAATTGGATCGAAAAAGCATTCAATGTAAAGGCCAAGTGCCTTTCATAAGCATCAGAGCAGTTAGAGCGAATGATGGATGAGCCCATCAAGTAAATTCTTGTTGCCAGTGCTCGTTTTAATGCGTTGCCACTAGGTGTCAGTCTTCAGTCGGCTACTGGTTGCCCAACCAACAATACGTTTTGAGAACAGATCTACGACAATCGCTAGAGACAACCAGCCTTCTGTTGTCCAGAGGTGACTGATATCAGCACCCCATTTCAGGTTGGGGTCGGTGCAAGTGAAATCTTGTTCCAAAAGGTTCAATGCAGCAGGCTTGTTATGATGGCTGTCTGTAGTCCCTTTGAACTTCCTTACTCTCTACTTTCATTGTGTTATCGCGCATCATACGGACCACGCGATGTCTGACCACAATCAAACCTTCAGCAGTAAGGAAAGCTGCAATGCGCTGCCAACTATAAGCTCTATTAGAGGCTTCAGATTTATCTTTGATATGAGCGAGGAGTGCCATATCCTCACGTTATCTGGCGCTCGTAGCTCGCTTTCGCGCCAATTCTGTCCACTTCATATAGTGAGGGTAATGTGCTCCAAATTCTCACTTTCCTATGGAAACTTTGCCACGCAAGATGTCGAAGAACATTACGAAGTCGCCGAGGAGGCTGTAGAGAGGGTATTTGAAGGTGGCTGGTTTGTTCTTCTCGAAGAAGAAATGTCCAATCCAGGCAAAGCCATAGCCGACCAATGGCACAGCCAGCCCGAAGACCCAGAGGCATGATGCGAAGATGTAGGTTATCAGAGCGAGAACCAGTGCAGTTCCAGTAAAATGAAGCCGCCGACTGACGACATTCTCGTGTTCTGCCAGATAAAATGGATAGAACTCTTTAAAGTTTTTAAATTGTTTGTTGTGTCTTCCGTTGGTGTCACTCATGGCATTGTGCTCCCCCTGATTTGCCAATGAGCCTCAAACATTACTGCGATCTGGCCGTTGAGGAAACAGTCTTGTGCACTCCTGATCCTGCTTCTATTTGCTGAAGAAGCATAAATCTGACTAGTGTACGCATGTTACACACTTTTTTCTGGATAATGCTGTGTTGAACTGGGTTGAACTTGATCTAATTCTGTATGTCTTCGGGTAAACCTTCGGACAAGGTGTCTACGAGAAACATGAAACCGGAAACAATAAAACGCTAGCGGGGAGCCTTTTGGAATGGCTGAGGACGTTGATCACAGAACAATCAAACCGGAAGCGCTCGAAACTCTTCGTAGAACCATTCTGGAGATCTTCTCCTCGGGTATGTATCAGGATGTGGGCATACGGCAGATTTGCCAGCAGGCCAAAGTCAGTCCGCAAACGGTGTACAAGTACTTCGGAAATAAAGAACAGATGTTTTTTGCCTGTATCAAAGAGGATCTGGAGAACCTCCATTCAAAGGCATTGAAAGCTGCCCGAGAGACTGAGGACACGGTCGACAAATACCTGGCCTTTCTGAGTGTCTGGTGTGATTTCTACTTCGCCAATCCGACTATTGCGCGCATTGTCTTCCTGAACATTCCGCAGGCCTACTGGCTAGGGCGGAGCCAGTCCGTTCATGCTGCGCTTAATGAGGAAGCGACGCGAACCATCGCTCAGGGACAAAAGGACGGTTTGGTTTGGGATGAAACCCCGCCTGAATTGCTTGGGCATATGGTCATGGGAATGGGGCACAGATTGCTGACCCGCTGGTTAATGACAGAAGATGCTGACAGCGCAGAAACCAAACAAGCACTAACCAAGTCTGTTCGAAAACTGTTGGAGCCGTGAGCTAAGCCGGTCTTAGGTT
>CANLTN010000040.1:0-15716 GCA_947494035.1 uncultured Pseudovibrio sp.
ACTCAAGCTGCTGCGTAATTGGAGCGGATCCACTTATAAACCACGCTCAACTGTCCAAATAAACGGGACCACCTCTGAGCGATACGGTGTGCTCAACACCGTACCTCAATACCCCGGTCCGCAACGATCTCGTCAGCGCTCAAACGACACCCAATCGCATAAACCTCAACACCAGCCTTCACAGCAGCATCAAACGCCGCACCGTATTTCGGGTCGATATCACGGGCCAGTACAAGCGCATCGCAATCATCGCGTTGGATCAGGAACACCATGGCCGAGCGGTGACCTTCGCGAACCATATCAGCCAGCTCATCCAAGTGCTTTGCGCCACGTGCCGTTACAGCATCAGGGAACTCGGCAATTCCATCTTCACGAGCCAGCGTAACGTTCTTCACCTCAACATAGGTGCGTGTGTCACCCTCGCCTTCCAGCAGAATATCGATACGAGAGTTCTTGCCGTACTTCACTTCCCGGCGCAGCTTCTCATAGCCCACCAGCTCGGGAATACGCCCAGCCTCAATCGCCTCCTCAACAAGGCCATTCGGGCGACTGGTGTTAATGCCCACCATCGCGCCATCAATCTCAAGCATTTCCCAAGAGTATTTCAGCTTGCGCTTGGGATCGTCATTTGGCGTCAGCCACACTTTGATGCCCGACTCTTTGAGCCCCATCATGGAACCGGAATTGGCACAATGCGCGGTCACTTCAGCCCCGCCGTCATCCAGTGTCACATCCGCCAGAAACCGTTTGTAACGCTTAATCAGCTGGCCCGTGACCAGCGGCACATCAAATCGCATAGCGACCTTCCAACATTCTTTAGATTATTTGGACCAGAAATCTGGGTCCAACAGGATCAGCACCGTAAACAGCTCCAGACGTCCCAGCAACATGGCCGCACACAAAATCCATTTCACAGGATCAGGCAGCGCTGCAAAATTACCGGAAGGCCCGATCGTGGAGCCTAGACCTGGTCCCACATTACCAACTGATGTGGCTGCAGCAGAAACAGCGGTCACCAGATCCAGATGGAACAGCGACAGGATCAGCGTGAGAATACCGACGGTACCAATATAAACCACTAGAAATGCTAGAACAGAAAAAGTCAGTTCCGGCGTCAGACGCGTATTTCCATAGCTCACTGTGATCACCCGGTTCGGGCGAACCATGCGGCGCATATGCGCGATCACAGTGCCAAAGAAGACAAGAAAGCGGAAAATCTTGATGCCGCCCGTCGTCGAGCCGGTGCACCCGCCCACAAACTTGAGCAGGAACGCAAGACCAATCACCGGCGCGCCCCACGCAGTATAATCCCCCATTGCATAGCCGGTACCGGTGATCACAGAAGTCACGTTGAACGCCGACTGCAAAAGCGCACTGCCAAAGCTATCTGCGTTCCCGGAGGTTCCAAGATAGATCGTCAGAGCAAGAGAAATCAGTCCAACCAGCCACAAAAACGCCCGCACCTGCGGATCCAGCCACAGCCTCATCGGTTGACCGCGCAAGGACTGAATGATCAGAACAAACGGCAGCGCCCCGACAATCATAAAGACCACGGCAATCCACCCGGTCACCGGGTTTGTGAAGTAGCCAAAGGAGTCATCATGAGTGGAGTAACCACCCGTCGCGATCGTGGTCATTCCGTGGTTGACCGCATCAAACATAGTCATGCCGGAGAACCAGAAGAGCACAATGCAAATGCTGGTCAGCAGCAAATAAGTCAGGCCAATCAGGCGGATCAACTCTACAGAACGGCTGACAATCTTCTCGCTTTGGTCAGAGCTTTCTGTCTGAAACAGCTGCATTCCGCCAATGCGCAGGAATGGCAAAAGCACAATCGCCATAACAACAATACCAACACCGCCCATCCATTGCATCAGCGAGCGCCAGACCAGCAATCCCGGTGGAAGTCCGTCAAGCCCTGTCAGCACAGTTGAGCCAGTGGTGGTGAACCCGGACACAGCCTCGAACGCCGCATCCACGTAGGCAATACCAAGCCACAAAAACGGCAGTGCTCCAAAGGCAGGCAGCGTAACCCAGCACAATGTTGTCAGAATAAAAGTCTGGCGTGTGTCCAGCCCATCTCGCAGCGCACCACCCATAGCGACAATGAACAACATGCCGACGAGACCGGTAATGAGCGATGAAATGATAAAAGCTTGCCAGTCAGCGTTGCGCGATACAACATCCACCAAGGCCGGGATGAGCATAGCAGCAGCAAGGCCGACATAAAGGTACCCAAGCACACTTAAAACCGGTCGTATTGAAACCAACATCTATACCGCCGACATGAAACCCAAATTAGCCCGCCCGCTAGTCACATAGTGTCCCGTCACGGACGAGATTGGAACGGCGTACTCTTAAATATCTTTTGGAGACTGGTTTTAGGGCACTTGGTGATATCTGGCAATTGAATTAATCGGGTAAAAACTTACTCACACAGTAAGATTGCGGCCAAACATTTGAATATGTTGACGCAGCGCGATCTCCCATCTTTGTGGGTAAAGAAGCGTTAGCGCCAGAATCCTGGATTAAACAACACCAGCACGGTGAACAGTTCCAACCGTCCGAGCAGCATTGCCCCGGCAAGCACAACCTTGGCGCTGCTTGGGAGGTCGGCGAAGTTTCCGACTGGCCCAACCACATCTCCAAGACCTGGCCCCACATTCGAAACCGCCGTCGTCGCTGCACTCATCGCGGTGATCAGATCCAGCCCCAGTCCCCCTAAGAGAACCGTAATAAGCCCCACAGTCGCCATGTAGACCACCAGAAAGGCAAGAACCGAGAACGCCAGATCCGGCGTAATGTTTGTATCCCCATATCGCACAGGAACCACCTGATCTGGCCGGATCATTTTGTTCATGTACGCCCGTACCGTGCCAAAAAAGACGATAAACCGGAAGATCTTGATCCCGCCGCTGGTTGACCCCGTACAGCCGCCGATAAAGGTTATCATCAGGAAGAAGCCCATCATCGGAGGCCCCCACGCGGTATAATCACCAAGGCCGTAACCGGTCGTCGTTATGATGGAAACCACCACAAACATCGCCTCAACAACTGCGCGCGTAAACGTGAAGTTATTCTCGACCCCCAGATAAAGCGCTGTCAGAGAGGACAGGATAACGAGCAAATAAAGAAACGCGCGCGCTTGCGGATCTTGAAAAAGCGCCATTGGATTCTTCGTCAAAGACTTGATCAGAACCACGAACGGCAACCCGGAGGCAATCATAAAGACAATCGCAATCCCCTCGGCAGCCGGGTTCTCAAAGAAGGCGAAGGATGCATCGTGAGTAGAAAAACCGCCGGACGACAAGGTGGTCATCGCGTGGTTTACCGCATCAAACGGCGTCATACCAGAAAAGACATAAAGCACAGCGCAGGTCAGCGTCAGCATGATGTAAACGCCGCTGATCAGGCGCGTTAGATCAGTTGCCCGCGCGACAATCTTCTCACCCCGGTCAGAACTTTCCGTCCGGAACAGCTGCATACCGCCAATACGCAGCAGCGGCATGAGCAGCATTGCCATAACAATAATGCCAACTCCGCCAACCCATTGGGTCAGCGAGCGCCAGAACAACAGCCCCGGCGGCATACCATCCAGACCAATCAAAACAGTGGAGCCTGTTGTCGTAAAGCCCGACACACTCTCAAAAAACGCATTCTCAAACCCGACGCCAAGGCTGAGAAACGGCAGAGCCCCGCAGATTGGGATCACAAACCAGGATGCCGTGGTCAGCAAAAATGCCTGACGAATAGTTAGGTGAGTGACTTCATAGTTGCCCGTTGAAACAGCAAGCAGCAGACCGAACAGGCCGATAAACAAGGAGGAAAGCGCAAACGCAATCCAGTCAGGATTGCTAAAGTAGATATCCACAAATGCAGGTGCCAGCATCAAAATGGCCAGACCAACCATAAAGTATCCAAGTACCCGCAATACGGGACCCACCAGTGTCATAATATCTCTCATCTCAAGATGGGGTTCGCCCTAGGGCGAATGCTCCAACAAGTTTAATCTCAAATCCTACAGAAACTCGGTTAAGCTTCTCAGCAAGCATGCCTAAGAAATTGGTCTGTTGATTTTCGAGGTTACTGGGAAGTGAAAATCTGAAACTATGGGCCGGACCTGTAACAAGCTCTAGCCGAATGGTGCGCATATCTACGCCAAAAGTATCACACAGCCAAGTTTTTTCTTTTATTGAGCCCGTGACACCCTACCAAGATACAAAACCTGGGCGAAGCTCTCTCAGCAAGTACAAGGCCGGACAGGTGCCTCCACAGCCCACTTCAAAGCCGCAAAATCACTTGCTCGGCACATTCCCACAGTGCTGCGACAATACTACCGATAAGTCATTCTACCGCGACAGGATGTGACCTATAGGTCATGATCTAAATCAAGAGGCACGCCAGCCTAAAATGAACCAGTTTTGTTATATCTTTGTTTTAAATACACTATTGCAAACTGAAACTTCACTGCGCCAGAAATCATATCAATCCAGCAAAATCAATTAGATAGACCATATTGTCGCAGTTTTTCGCATTATAGGTTTTGTCTATGACGCAATAGACTTATACGATTTTATTTAATCTACAACCTTCTGCAAGTTCTCGCTGAACACCGCAAGTCTCCTAGCGTCAGACGCACCGGGAGCCTTGCGGAACTGAAGAACAGGGGAAGGGTCGGCATGATCTAGATTTGTGGTTTGCAAGGTCTCAAAAAGGCCAGCACGCCCGGAAGGAAAGGCCCAGTGAGTAAATCTCCGCTGGCACGGTTGCTCTTTAACACCTCCTAAAAAGATGCAGCTCAAAACCTGAAAATCCTGAGGGCTTCTCCGCAAACCACAATTCAAGATCATGTAACGGGATGCCTTCATCAGCTTCGCTCTGGCAGCAAGCATCGTGGAGCCAAACTCTCCTTTCCCCTGTCAGTTTTATGGAGAATGGCTGTTATGCTGCAGCAGACAGACAAATACGACGAATCCTACAGTGAGGCACACAAGCCTGCCAGCGCGTTCGAAACACGTTCCGATTATCTCGACCACGAACTCCAGATCATGAAACCCCGCCGTTGGGGTCTTAATCTGCCGGGCCGCGACTTCCGCTTCGAAATGGAAGACTTGGTCCCTGCAATCGCAGGCACCATCGGCATCTCCGTGATGTACTCAGCAGTAATGACGGCTTGGGCAAGCGGGCTAACTGCTAAGTGGCCTCACGTTAATCTGGGCGCAGAATGGATCATCGAAGTGGTCCGCGTTGAAATGCTCATTCCGGCCCTGATCTTCTGCATCATCGGATCCGGCTTCCTGAACCCACGCGCCAACCTTGCAGGCAACCACGGCCCGATGATCCCACTCATTGGCTCCATCGCCCTTGCAGGCGCACACCCACTGGCTTTGGCAGCGCTGGTTTGTATCTTTGGCCTGCTCCTCAGCTACTTCAAAGGCGGCTCCCGTCTGGTGAACCTGACCAGTCAGGGCGTTGCCGGTGGTTTGCTGGTCTTTCTCGGCTTCATGGGGGCGAAGGGACAGATCACCTCGCTGTTCTCTTGGGCAGGTGGGCTACAGGACAAGTATGATCTTGCCTACAGCCTTTCTTACGTTGCTCTGGCGATCTTTGCAGTCAACATTCTGCTTTACGCATTTCTCGCAAAAGTAGGTAAACGCTGGCTCGCAATTCCAGCCTGCTCCATCGTTGCAGTGGTTCTGGCGCTTGCTCTTGGCGCTGGCGTTGACCTCCAGTTCACCACAGCCCCCGGCCTACCAAACATGAACCCATGGTACTGGTGGGGCTCCACAGAAACCGGCTGGCAGCTTGGCATTCCAAACTTCAGCCACTTCGTAGCCTCCTTGCCTTGGGCAATTCTGGCCGTTGCAATGTGGTCCCCGGACTTCCTCGGACACCGGATCTTTCAAGAACTCAACTACCCTAAGAACACCGATAAAGTTCTGATGGACGTTGATGACACCATGACCTGCTGCTCCCTGCGCCAGTTCACCGGTACCTTCTTCGGCGGTGGTAACATCACCTCCTCATGGGGCACCTACATGATCCCGGCTGCGATCGCCAAGCGCCCGATTCCGGCAGGTGCCATCCTGCTCGGCGCGTTGACCATTATCATCGCAACCATTGGCTACCCAATGGACGTAGCCGTGTGGCAGCCGGTGATGTCTGTCGCCCTGCTCGTAGGTGTGTTCCTCCCGCTTCTGGAAGCTGGCCTGCAAATGGTAAAGTCCAACAACGATACCAACTCAGCCGGTATCTGCATCTTCGCAGCACTGGTAACCAACCCTGTGCTTGCATGGGCTGTCACCATGTTCCTCGACAACAACGGCCTGATTGGTGACAAGGAACGTGCAAAACGCCTAAGCTTTGCTGACCGCATCATCATTCCATCAGGTGCAGTCATCATCTGTACTCTGGCAATGGCAGCTGTTGGCATGCTGCCGGGCATTCCGGCACTCCTCTAAGCCGAGTCTGACCAACTATGAGGAAAGCGCATCGCCCAGCGGTGCGCTTTTTTCGTGTCTGCAACCACTGCGACAATACGCACCTGAGTAAAATCCGGACCTGTAACCTCCAGTACGCATGGCAAAATGTTATGGTTCGCCATAGTAAAAAAGCATATCACAACACTAATACTTTGATTTTTCAGAATTAAATCATATCACACAACACTTTATTGCCCCTTGCCTCTCCCAATCACCCCTCTCATTTATAGATTACATCTATAACACCATAGAGTCTGACGATTTCAACCATACGCGGAACAAGCGCAAACTCACCTTACGGATACAGGCTTATTCCTCCCGCCTGCCTCCCAGACACATTCCCGAAACGGGGCTTAGTTTTCGGAAAACACGAATGTGATCGCAACAAAAGGTCGGGACAGTTTGCTGGGCAAAGAAATGCAAACTGTTTTGGTCGCTCTAGGGGTTTGCTGATGTTTAAAATACCAAGCTTTATGCTGAAAGACGCGATTGTAGCCAAGCCGGGCTTCAATCGTTGGCTCGTACCACCGGCTTCCATTGCAATTCACCTGTGCATCGGCTCAGCCTATGCATGGAGTATCTACAACCCGGCGCTCATCAGAGAAATTGGTGGCATCGCACCGGGAGCTGAAGACTGGTCTCTCAGTTCCGTCGTATGGATATTCTCAGTTGCCATCCTGTTCCTCGGCCTGTCTGCCGCTGTTGCTGGCAAATGGCTTGAAAAAGTCGGCCCGCGTTGCGTTGGCACAACCGCAGCCTTCTGCTGGGGTGGCGGTTACATCATCGGCTCCATCGGCATCATGACCCACCAGCTCTGGCTGCTGTACCTTGGTTACGGCGTCATCGGCGGCTGCGGTTTGGGCCTTGGCTACGTCTCACCGGTGTCCACCCTAATCCGCTGGTATCCTGACCGCCGTGGTCTGGCGACCGGCATGGCCATCATGGGCTTTGGTGGCGGCGCAATCATTGCAGTGCCGCTCAAAAGCTGGCTTCTAGGCATTTACGCCAAAGCACCCGACTATCTCGGCCCACTGGCTGATGTACAGACAACTGTAGAAAACGGCATCCGCTACGTACAGGTCGCAGGCCAGAAGCTGGAAGCCATCGTCGTCAGCGCCTCCCAGGCGGAGGCCACCTTCGAAGGCGCACAGGCAGGTGTTTATATTGCAGGCACAGGTAACACTGGCGCAGCATCCACCTTCCTCACACTGGGCATAGTCTATTTTGTCGTGATGCTCCTGGCATCCTTCGCCTACCGCATTCCGGCACCGGGCTGGAAACCAGAAGGCTGGGAACCACCACAGGAAGATCCCGCCAAACAGGGCCTGATCACCCGCAACCACGTGCATATTGATACAGCACTGCGTACACCACAGTTTTATCAGCTTTGGATCGTACTCTGCTTCAACGTGACCGCAGGCATCGGCGTGATCTCTGTCTCCAAAACAATGATCTACGAGATCTTCGGCAATGGCATGCCAACCACCGTCGATGGTGCATTCACTGCAACCTACGTCCTCATGATCTCTGTCTTCAACGCCGTGGGCCGCCTCGGCTGGTCTACTCTTTCTGACTATATTGGCCGCAAGAACACCTACACAGTCTTTTTCGTACTGGGGTCCTTCCTGTACCTGTCCATTCCGCTCATCGCAGCAGAAGCAGGCGCAAGCCCCTCCGTGATGTGGCTGGTAATGTTCTACGCAGCAACCATGACCATCTTCACCATGTACGGCGGTGGGTTTGCAACAATCCCGGCATATCTGGCAGATATCTTCGGTACTAAGTTCGTCGGCGGCATCCATGGCCGTCTGCTTACCGCATGGTCTGCAGCTGGTGTCGCAGGTCCCTTCCTCATCACCTTCCTGCGCGAACGCTCTGTAAACGCCAAGATCCATAAGCTGGCAGAAAAGGTTGATCCGGCTTTGTTCCTGCAGACCTTCGGGGAAGGCAAAGACAAACTGGCGGAACTCATCGCGGCAAAATCCATCTCTGTTTCCAGACTGATGGAAGTGGCACCGGAAGGAACAGTTGATCCAACGCCGAGTCTCTACAACACAACAATGTATGTGATGGCTGGTTTGCTCGTCGCAGCACTTGTCTCCAACCTTCTCATGAAGCCCGTTAATCCGAAGTACCATATGGCCGAGGACGCACTGGGCGAAGGAGAAGCACCAACAACAAAACCGGTAGCAGCTGGCAAACAAACACCTGTGCCAGCGCCTGCCGAATAAGCAAGCAAACCCACACAACTAAGCCCGCGATTATCGCGGGCTTTTTTCATGCGTAAACCTGAACCTCGAAGTTGCTCTAATCCGTCTGCGTTGGCAGCAATGGTTTCTTATACTGGCCCGCACATTCCACAAGAGAGGTAATGATCGCCGGCTCTAGTTCACGCTTTGTCATCACCATGCCAACACTGTGCGAAACAGCTGGCTTGATCAGCGGCACCGACGCAATCCCCGCCCCCAAAGACAAAGCCGAAAGCTCTGGCAAGATCGCGCAATAACCAGCGCGGATAAAACCACCCAACGCAGGAATAGTCTCCGCTTCAATATCCGGATCCAGTTCCACACCCAGGAACCGGAGCGTGCTGTCCACCATCATCCGGTTCTGCATGTTGGGAGACACCGCCACCATTTGCCCCGCATTCACAGCTGCTTCCCACTCCACAGCCTCACCCCCTTGCAGATGATGCCCGGCAGGCACGAACAAGCGATAGTTCTCTTCATAAAGCGTGAAACTACTGTGCCTCTTCGCATCGCTGAACTGGGTGTAAGTGATGCCTGCATCAATCTGATAATCCTCCAGAGCCTTATGGATCTCACCATGGCTCATCAGATGGATTGTTGCATGCGCGTGTGGGTGTCTCTTCTTCAGGTCTAAAATGAGGGACGCAATCGCGACATCCGCAGAGGGAATGACACCGATATTGACCTTGCCAAACATCTCGGTGCTCTTACCTACCACCTCGTTGCGCAAACTGTTGCAGTCCGCAAGCACCTTCTTCGCCCAAACAAGAATACGCTCCCCTTCCGGCGTCAGCCCATGAAACTTCTTGCCCCGTTCGATAATAGGAACGCCCAGCTCAATCTCCAGCTGGCGAATACGGCCTGATAGCGTCGGCTGTGTCACATTACAAGCCGCAGCAGCACGCGTGAAATGTCGCTCCTGAGCCAATGTAACAAGGTATTGTAACTGCCGTATATCCAAGGAGCTTTCCCTTCACGCAACGCATAATAGCAATGCTCTATAACACAAGAGAGCAATCAATTAAGAACGGCCACAAGCACTATCTTGCATCACCTGCAATTGAAGGCAGTTTTCCAGACAAAGCGACACAAAAACAAGACAAGCAGACTTCGTTTTTAACTCGAACGAACCTTAAAGTTGTCATTTCACAGCGTTTAAACCGGAAAACATCACTTGGCCACAATACCTCCCTTATTTGCGAGCAACACCGACGCAAGACAAACGAGGCCAAAGCAGAGTGACTGAAGCCAACAAGTGACTGACTGCTTTCGTGATTTTCAATCGGACGCTCCATGGCAAAAACCATTTCACGCCCGCTTCTTTGGGCCCTCGCCCCGGCTTTTCTCATAACACTGGCAGTTTCCGCCACCTACCTTCTCCTGCCCTATGACCTGCCCGGCACCGCAGATATGACAAAGGTGAAGGAAGAGCGCTTGCCAGCCCTGCGCGCAGAGCTGACCCTCAAAGGCATGGAGCTGGGAAGCCCTGTATTCCTGCGTATATTTAAGGAAGAAAGCCGGTTGGAAGCGTGGCTCAGGTCTGGCGACACCTATAAGCTCTACAAGTCATGAGAGGTCTGCAAATACTCTGGCGATCTCGGGCCGAAACTCAAAGAAGGGGCTCACCAATCTCCAGAGGGCTTTTACAATGTCTCCGCAAAACAACTGCCCCCCAACAGCAACTACCACCTATCCTTCAACCTCGGCTTCCCGAACGCCTTCGACCAGTCACTCGGGTGCACAGGCTCTTACCTGATGGTCCACGGCAATTGCCTCTACGTGGGCTGTTACGCGATGACCAACCACAATGTCGAAGAAATCTACCTGCTCGTCGAAGCTGCCCTGCAGAATGGACAGACCACCGTCCCGGTTCACATCTTCCCCTTCGAAATGACGCAGGAAAACCTCAGCAAACACGCTGCCTCAAACTGGCAAGACTTCTGGCGCAACCTCAAACAAGGCTACGATCTCTTCGAACAAAACCACACACCCACCAACCGTCTCAACGCAAAAAGGCCGATACCTGTTCAGTATCTAAATTTTAAAAGAGGAAATGTGCGTCGTCATATGAAGTTGGGCAGATAGGGCTATTGAATAAGGAAGTATTTGACCCTTTGCGAGTTGATATTAAGCGGCTTGTGCGTGGTGGCGCAAGCGGCGGTTTTGAAGTGTTTGTTGTTTAATCAGCTTCCTTTTCTGCAAGATCTGTTTGGCACGACCAAAGTAAGCATCCGCTGGTGTGACATTGCCAAGGCTCTCGTGGTAGCGCTGATTGTTGTAGTAATTGACGAACAGACCTATCTTTAGCTCCAAGTCCCCTGACATGTAGTAGTTTTCCAGCAGAATGCAGTTTTTCATCGTTTGGTGCCAACGTTCGATTTTTCCCTGCGTTTGCGGATGGTATGGAGCGCCGCGCACATGGTCCATTTTCTTCCCCTCCAGCCATTCGGCTAAATCCGAAGAGACATAAGAGCTCCCGTTATCAGAAAGCAGGCGCGGACGATGCAACACCTCTGGCAGCTCGCAACCGTAGGCATCCAGCGCCATCTGAAGGGTATCGGTTACATCCTTTGCCTTCATGTTGGCACACAGCTTCCAGGCGATGATGTAACGGGAATAATCATCCAGGACAGTTGACAGATAGAACCAGCCCCAACCAATAATCTTGAAATATGTGAAAACGGTCTGCCACTGCTGGTTTGGCTCTGTTGTCTTATCCTTGAACTCATCATCTGCTTTGATGACCACATAGGCCGGAGAGGTAATCAGGTCTTGCGCTTTCAGCAACCGGTAGACGAAAGCCTCTGAGACAAAATAGTCTTTTGTATCTGTAAAGCGGACCGCCAATTCGCGAGGAGACAGGTCAGGCTCCTCCAGAACAAGCTCGATAATCTGTGTCCTGATCTCGTCGGGAATACGGTTCCAAACCTTGGATGGACGTGAGATGCGATCTTCATGCGCTTCAACACCGCCTTCGCGATAACGGTCATACCAAACATAGAAAGTGGAGCGGGGAATGCCCAAATGTTGCAATGTGCGTTTGATTGGTTGATGGGAATTCTCAACGAGACGGATAATCTCCAGCTTCTCACGGGCAGGGTACCTCATTCGTCGGCCTCCCCATCGTCGAGCATGCTTTTTTATGAAGCCGGAGTTCAAGGGCCTGCTCTGCAAACACTTCTTTAAGGTCGCGCGCTTCTTTACGCAGCTGCTTGACCTCACCGGTATTGGCCTGACGGGCGGTGTCTCCGGCAAGTCGCTTCTTGCCAGCTTCAAGAAACTCCTTGGACCAGCTGTAATAGAGGCCTTGAGAGATCCCTTCCTGCCGACACAACTCGGCAATACTGTCCTCGCCGCGTAACCCGGCAAGCACAATGCGGATCTTGTCCTCAGTGGAATAGTGCTTGCAAGTCTTGCGCCGGATATCCTTGACCAGGCGTTCTGCAGCAACGCTGGCAGTCTTCGAGTTTTGCCCCATGTCTCACTCCTGTCGTCGTGATCTTGGGCCAAAACACTCCCTTATTCAATTCAATCAATCTGTCCGTAAGGCGTCGATGCCCCCCTTCCCTGAGCGGGAAAGAAAACTGCTTCGACAACTCCATGGTGGAGACCGTATTCAAGACCGTCAAGGCAAAAATATTGTGGCGAGCTGCCTTTCAGTCCCGTCAGGAGGCCGAAAAGGCGCTTGGCCTTTACATCGACGGCTTTTACAATCCAACCTGGCGACACTCGGCATTCGGCTATCAATCACCAGTCTCGTTCGAGAGACAGAGGCTCTCCACTTCCCTTAGGCCAGTCCATACCGCTTTCGCCTTGCTTCAAAATCATAATGATCTGCGCATCGCTTAACGAGATTTCTTCATAAAGTCAGTCCTCAATTTAACGCAACAATATTTCTACTTTTAAACTCGCTCAACCAGCGGGGGGATTACCATATTGCTCTGCAAACGACTATGGTTTATCAGAAGTAAATAATAAGGGGAAAATTGGCAAAAGGCGCGACATGTCCAATAACAATAAAACACCGGTTAACGTTGTGTGTATGAAATGGGGCACGCTGTACGGTCCAGAATATGCAAATAAGCTTTATGCTATGACAGCCCGTAATCTGTCTCTGCCATTCCGGTTTGTCTGTTTTACCGATGATCATCGTGGATTGCGGCCTGAGATTGAGGTTATGCCGATCCCGCCGATTAAAATTGACACTCCGTTTGAAAATACTCCATGGCGTAAACTGGCTCTTTACCATCCTGAACTGGGAGATTTAGAAGGTCCAACCCTGTTCTTTGATCTGGATCTAGTGATCACTGGTCCTCTGGATAGGTTCTTTGAACACCCAGGGGAATATGTCGTCATCCATAACTGGACCCAGCCTAAACAGATTGTCGGCAACACCAGCGTGTTTAGGTTTAATGCTGGTGCACATGCCGACCTTTACGACCTCTTCCAAAGCAAACCATCGCAATACTGGATTGAGAAATATCGTATTGAACAGACTTATCTTTCTCATGAGCTAGCTAAACAAGACAAGCTCTCTTATTGGCCTGCAGACTGGTGCGTATCATTCAAAGCGACATGCCTTCCTGGAGGATGGCGCTTTCCCGGTATTTTGCTCAATCGAGTGAAGCCATCCGCTTTGCCTGAGGGGGCAAGCGTTTGTGTGTTCCATGGTCACCCAAACCCTAACGAAGCCCTAGATGGGGTTTGGCCTGGGAAGTGGTACAAAGGCTTGCGCCCAGCTACTTGGATCAAAGAATACTGGGTAGAAGACTAAGTCCATGGCGCCTCTTATAAGCTATTTGATTACCGTTTTTAATAAACGCGCGGACCTACCAAATCTATTACAAAGTTTGAGAACACAGTCCGATCTTGATGGGGCTGAAGTTGAGTTTGTCTTTGCTGATGATTTGTCTACCGATGGATCCCTCTCTTTTTTGCTCGACGAAGCTAAGAATGATCCACGTATTAAGGTAGTCTCTAATTTAGAAAATAAAGGCCCGTCAATTCGCATTAATCAGGCCGCTGCGAGGTCCTCAGGAAGCTTTTATGTACCTCTGGATGCGGACGACTATTTGCCATGCAATGCGACCAGATTGTTCTTGAATACCATGCGAGATACCGGCGCCCCTGTTGTATTTGGAGATTCGAAACGAGGGGTGTTTCCCCCACCTAAAATTGCTGTAGATGCTCGGGTCACAGTAGCAAATGACCCGTTGGCCTATTGCGCGCGAAAGCGGATTGTACGTATGGGTTTTATGGCTGAACGTCGTTTGTGGGAGCGAGCAAACGGTGCTGATGAGCGCATTTTTATTCAAGACCAGTCATTACCTTTGAGATTGTGCGCAAATGCTCATAGGGTGGCTTACATTCACGATGTGGTGTATTGGCTGCGTGCGCCGATTGAAACAAATCTAAGCTCCAACAAAACTCAGCAACACCACGACCGGTTCTTTTCTATGCTCTATCAGCTCGAAGATCAGTTCATCTCACCGCATGCTAAGAAAGAACTCTTCAGCCAACTCGTTTCGGCTCGTTGGAAACTGGCAAGAGAAAAATATGACCTCGCCTATCTGTCGGCTCCGTTCTTTAGTTACTTAGCAAATAGAGTTTTCTCGTTAACTCCCTCGAGAAAGCAGCTGGCCATCTATACCAGCCAGATGTCACAGGTGGCGAACGTGCGGCGCATACTGGAGAGCTAAAATGATATCGCTCCGCATCTTAATTGTCGGATACTTCCACCGCAGTAGTCTATTTCGAACCTACTACAACACCGAAAGTAAGCTTTCGAATGGATTTATCCGAGCAGGCCATCACGTCATCTGTTTTTCTGATCGTGACCACGCACGAGAAGCTACTGTTTTTGGATCTCAGAAATTTGGTGCATCCAAAATGTCTGCCAAGCTGGTTGAAACCGCAGAGCATTATCAACCGCATTTGGTGTTGTTTGGCCACTCGGACCTTATTGAGGCTGAAACCTACGACCGGATCAGGGAAGAAGTGAAGGGTGTTCGACTGGCGACATTTTGTGTCGATGCAGTGTTTCGAGAACAAGCTATGACGTCCTTCAGGAAACGTGCAGCAAAATGCGATGCGGCCTTTATCACCACTGCCGATGAACGCGCATTGGCCTCCTTGGATATTCCGCGTGAGAAACTGCATTTCATGCCGAACCCGGTGGATAGCAGCATAGAAACGGCTCGCGTATTTGAGGTACCAAGAACGGGGCTGTCTTTCGATGGTCAGTTTCTTGGCACCGGAATTGGTAAGCGTGAAGAGCAGCTATCCTTTATTCAAGAACATCTCCCAAAAGAGTATCGCTTTACACATGGAGGTCGTGCATTTGGCTCAGAACGGCTGACCAGTACCGAGTTTCTCTCTAGGTTAACCGAGGCACCTGTCTCTCTCAATCTGCCTCTTGATGATACGCGTGCGGATTTGATGCCGTATCTCTATTCATCAGATCGCATTGCGCAATTGTTGGGTCAAGGTATTACAACGTTGAGCCCGGCACAGAGTAAACTCTCTGATCTCTACGAGGATGGTTTGGTCGAGTACAAAGACCGTGATGACTTAATTGGCAAAATGATTGAACTCCGCGAGAACGATGAGCTTCGTCAAAACATAGGCAGAACCGCACACAGAATCGCTCACGAAAAAACTAGCGTAACAGCTGTTGCGGAGATGCTACTAAGGGTTTCTTGTCCTGAACAATCATAACGCGGTAATTCTTTGGGCTAATGGGTGCCTTTCAAACAGGGTCAAAGCGGTAAGTCTTAGATCGCAAACTTGGAACGAAAGCCCTTAAATTTAAGAGAAGGAATCCGCAAGTCGACCAAACTTTGCGACAGAACCCCAAACACTCCCTTATTCAAAATCCCAATCTGCCCAACTCCATATGACGACGGAATACAGAGGTGGTCCCGTTTATTTGGACAGTTGAGCGTGGTTTATAAGTGGATCCGCTCCAATTACGCAGCAGCTTGAG
>CANLTN010000041.1:0-15623 GCA_947494035.1 uncultured Pseudovibrio sp.
GTTCTTGGCATCATGCCAGTTTCAGAAGCGAAATCCACTTATACAACCTGTCCGAATTTCCTGAGCCAGCTCTCTACATTAGTTTACTGGTGCCCTATTCCTCCTTTGTTGGCCTGCTCCATCACAGAGTCGTGTTTTCCCACTCTTCCATGCTTGGTGCCGCAAAGCGGCAGAGTAACTCAACTGGATGGTAGCGATAGTCCCATCGCTTTTTTGAACGGCGCCAGACGCGATAGCAGACCTGATCATCGACAAACCCAAGTATGTGCACCTTATCGCCCATCCAATACAAAGTGGCGCCGACTTACACTTTCTCTGCCTTTACTGGCATCGAGTCCTTACTCCTTTATTGGGCTTTGCCATCATTGATAACATCGAGAATTGGTGCCCAGTTGTTGCGATACTGATCCATATTTTCTCTGTCTTCCTTATACAAGTAGATAGCGTAGCTATTAAACCAGGGTCTTTTTAGTTTCTCTACGTCTCGGGCTTTCATTACCCAAACTTCGGGCTGATTTTCTAAGATATCGAAATCTTCGTAATATAAAAATACAAAAACCATCCTATCTTCAGAGGAATAGTCATGGGTTCCAACGCCCCATTTTCCGCCCCCTCGATTTGACTTAACCTCGACTTTTAAGAATTCATTTTCTTCAGAAACAGCAAGAATATCGATGGCTTTTGCATTTCCCAGAGTGAGACAAGCTTGAACGCCCAACCGAAATAGTTTTTCCATGACGAAAAACTCCCCAGCCATTCCAGTAATTTGACCGTTATTCTTCTTCATGGGGAATGCTCCTTTTCTAGATCTCTCGATCACAATCAAATATTAGAGTCATTTACCTTAAGTATCTAGGTTCTATTGTTAAATAAAGACGGGTAATAGGGATTAAAGCTGCGGATACGTGCGCGCTCCAAGACTTCGACTAAATAGGCATTAGGTCGAATTCACTTAATGAAAAGCACACGACACTGGGACTCACAAAAACTTCGCGGTAAACTCACAGCGTTCTTTTAGCTGCACGTATGAGTGGGTCCCGTTATGTCTGTTATCTCGCCAAATCTGGTTGTTCGCCGCCTGACTATTGATGACTTTGAAGATGTTGTCGAATTGCTGAACGAGCTGACGGAGGGAATTCCTGTCACCTCAGGCGAGGAGGGCCGCGAACACTTTGCCAAGTTGTTGGCGCACGAAGGTACCGCAGTCTTTGGCGTGGAGATTTATGATCGGATCGTTTCCTGCGCCACACTGCATATTCTACCCAACATGACTTATGGTGGCCGTCCCTATTGCCTTGCCGAGAATGTGGTGACGCTGAAAGCCTATCAGGGCAGGGGCTTTGGCCGAAAGGTCATGAATGCCCTGCGCGATGCGGCATGGGAGGCCAACGCCTACAAGATTATGCTGCTGACCGGACAGGATCGGGGCGCGAAAGGGTTCTACGAAAGCCTTGGCTACAAAGCCGATCACAAACATGGCATGGTTCTGCGTCAGGTACCGCCCTACACACCACCACAGAACACCAACGGCCTTAGTAAGTGAGCTGGGCAAGTTTGCAACCCAGACCGCGCAGGGAAGCGGGCATTTGAACTGGTTGCCTGCGCGGGTAGTGGGGTGAAATGCAGCAGAAACAGAGTAACGCAGCAAACCGCGAAAAAACGCAAAGCAACGCACCGATCAACGCAAACGTTCACAAGGTGTCGAAGTACCAATTTCTACGGAGATTTTCTCATAAATCACAATGGGTTGGTCGATAAATGCCAATCGCAATGTGATGAAACCGTCTGTGTGTGCCGGATTGGTCCCATTGACAAGGCGGCAGCCTCCCGCGAACAGTTTCAGTGAGTTATTCTCTAATAAGTTTTGAGCGGCACGATGATTGTACTTGGGAATTCAGAAAGCTGGCCCGGTATCGGCACCACAGCAGAGCACCTGCAAAACGGTGCCCACGGGCTGGACGCACTGGTGCCCGGCCTGTCTCTTGTGGAAGCAGAGACCAAGGTGCGCAGTGTCGGCTATGGCGGTTGGCCCAACCTATTGGGAAATATGGAGTTTGACGCCAGTGTGATGGACGGCACTACCCGCGATTTCGGCGCGGTGGCCGCCGTTCCAATGACGCTGGAAGTGACCCGTCTGGCAAAGGCTGTTCTGGACAACCTGCCTCACACCATGCTGGTGGGCGAGGGGGCCCGTCGCTACGCCGACGAACTGGGTTTTGCCAAAGACCCGTTGCTGCTGGAGCACAGCCAAAAAGTGTGGTGGCGCAAGCTGGAAGCTGTGATGAGCGCCGAGCAGAAGGCCACCTTTCCCGACACGGATCTGGCCCCGCTCACCAAAGCCATCACCGACCCCGAAAAAGTGCGCGACACCACCGTATTCCTTTGCAAAGACAGCGAAAATAACATTTGTACGGCCACATCCACCTCGGGCTGGGCATGGAAGTATCCCGGCCGTGTGGGGGATTCTCCCATCCCTGGCGCAGGCTTTTATGCGGACAGCCGGTATGGCGCCGCCGCCTGTACCCATACGGGCGAAATGACCATGCGCTGCGGAACAGCCCGCACCGTGGTGCTCGCGTTGAAGCTGGGTCTCGTGCTGGATGATGCGCTGCGACTGGCGATCTCGGAACTGCAAGAGCTGAAGAGTGGTTACATCGGCGGCGTTGTGATCCATGCCCTTGATGCAGCAGGCAAACACCGTGTGGTCAATGTTGGATGCGATGAAGAGATCGTCTATTGGGTGTGGACGCCGGAACGCGGCACACCGGAAAAATGCAGAGCAATCCTTGCGGAAGATTTGCTGAACGGGAATGTGGAGCCCCTGTCATGAAGCTGGAAGTATGTGTTGATACCATCGCCGGGCTGAATACCGCTGTTGCTGGTGGAGCTGACCGGATCGAACTGTGCTCCTGCCTTGCCATGGGCGGTCTGACCCCCTCCGTTGGCCTGATGGCACTGGCGGCTGAGGCGCCGATTCCGGTTTACGCTATGATCCGCCCACGCGCGGGTAACTTCATCTTTTCCCCTCAGGAGGTGGACCTTATGAAGCGCGAAATCGATGCAGTTCATGACACAAAACTGGCTGGAGTGGTTTTAGGTGCAAATCTGAAAACAGGCATTCTGGACGATAAGCTACTGAAAATACTCATAGATCATTCTAAAGACCTTGGCATTACCCTCCATCGTGCCATTGACCTTGCGCCCGATCTACTGGAAGCCACCCACACCGCGGTTGAACTGGGTTTTGAACGTATCCTCAGTTCTGGTGGAGCTTACAAAGCCATTGATGGAATTGAGAACTTGGCAGCGATGCATCAGACAGCAGCGGGCAGACTCTCCGTCATGCCCGGTTCGGGTGTAAACGTCCAAACCGCTCCCGATATCCTACAGGCTGCGGATTTTACCGAGCTTCATGCGGGTTGCTCAGCAACTTACATACAGGACCAAAAGCTACTGGACTTCGGTTTTGAAAACGCAGGAGCCAAGCAAACGGACGAGGCGTCGGTTAGATCTTTGAAGCAGCTTTTGCAAAACCAGTCAGAACCACAATAGAGTAGCAGCGCAGCTCCTCTTGGCGCGCTCGTCGACCTGAGTAGCCACTACCGATCTCACGGTAAACCAGCCAGTGCAGCACCCGAGCGCATTGTTCCAGTCACGGGAGACACGAGGATACTTATGACCTTGTTGACTTCAGAGACCGAGGAGTTGGCCACATAGATCACGTCTTTGTCTTTTACTTCAAATGCTTGCGTCAGGAACATCCCGCTCGCCTCTTTCAGGTTCAGGCGATAGACAACCGGAACGGTTGGGAAGTCAACGGCCTGCTCGTGCGGAGGCAGTAGTGGCATCATCTTGTCCCGATCCTCGAAGCGAAACAGGAAAACACCCGTCGCATCGGCTGTCCCGTCATGCAACCCACCCGACATTCCAATGGCTTCGGAAAGGTTCACACGCGAGGCTGCGAAGTCGAATTTGCGCCGTGCGGCAACTGCTCCAAACACGGTGAAGGATTTCGGCTTGTGGGCGATAGAGACAATATCCTTTGGACGCAGCCAGATATTGTTGGCAGGCTGCTCAGAAATCTCATCCAGACCGAAGCCGAATTTGCGGTCATTGCGGACAACCGTGACAAACGATTCATAGTCGGGGTGCCGGGTTCCGCCTGCCTCAGAAATGGCCTCAACCAGACTAAGCCCGTCTTCGTGAACGCGATACTGTCCCGGCCTCATCACCTCGCCAGTGACAATGACCTTATGCGAGCCGTTTGCCTCAAGGTTTACAACCACTTGCGGGTCAACAGCCTTACCAGCGAGCCCATTCAGGATCTGCTCGCGAACCTCCGAAATACTGCGGTCAGCAACGGCAATTTCACCAGCGTAAGGCACATAGATCATGCCCTTATCATCAACCACCAGCGCCAGTTCGGTCCGTTTTTGAGTGCCCGTTGAGAACAAGCCATTGGGAATGGATTCCCAAATCCCCACCCGAAGCTGATCGCCCAAACCAACGCGGATCGTACCGGGCGAACCTCTGCCGACGCGGAATTCTTTGGGGGGTAAGTTCTCGGCATAATTGGATAAATGCTGAACCGTCGGAACATCCACATCCAGCATGACATAGCTCAGCGATTGCGCATCACGTTGAGACGTCGCGTTCTCCACCTGATAGGCGCTTGGGCCATGTCCCGGAATCTCAGAGCACCCCGCCACTACGAGCAAGAGGGCGGATATGATGAGAAATTCCAGCCAGCCAGTTATGTGTAAACCTGTTCCCACCGGCTGACACTGCCGTATTCTGGAGCTCCCGAGTAGCCGCTATATCTGCGATTGCTTGTTTTACGCAGCGGATTATCAGGGATGATTACCAATGGATTCGCCGAGAGTGATGCCATGCGGGAGAGCAATGCCCACGTTGGACTGCGGGAATTGCTGGGGAATCACAAGCCGTTACGGGCAGGCGATCATTTCGATCTCAACCAGCGCGTCTTTTGGAAGGCGGGCAACTTCCACGCAAGAGCGTGCCGGAAACGGGGCGTTGTTGTCTTCAAAGAACTTTCCGTAAACCTCGTTCACACGACCAAAGTCATTGAGGTCTTTTACGAAGACGGTTGTCTTCACGATGTTCTTCGCAGCAAGGCCGGCTTCTTCAACAATCGCCAGACCGTTCTTCAGAGACTGAAGTGTCTGGTCTGCAACATCTGCTGGCATCTCACCGGTTTCCGCATTGATCGGAAGCTGACCGGAAGTGATGATCATCTGGCCAAGGTTCACGCCCTGAACATAAGGGCCAATCGCTGCAGGGGCTTTGGAGGTATCGATAGCAGTCATTTTTTCTCCTGTTGTTATAGGCTTGTTAGTTCAAACTGTTCGGTTGGTGAGACGAATTCGTGTTGTGCTGCAATTGTTTGCAGTTCCCATTCGCCTTTGTCCTGTGTGGCTTTAAGTACGCCGTAGACCGCGTTGTTACAGTGTTGGAATGCTTCTACTTCAGAAAGTCCATTCAGATAACCAGCGGCAAATACAGATGTGATCAGATCGCCAACGCCAACCGGCTGGCGCTCAAACGGCAGGTGCGGGCGCTGTGCCAGATGTCTTCCCTGCCCATTGGCAAACATCATGGTGAAGGCCTCCTGCGAAACGCTGTGCAAGTGCTTGGCAAGCACCATCTTCGGCCCTTTGTCCATTGCCTTGGTGCAGGCATCTTGCGCCTGTTCCAGCGTTTCGATTGGCTCACCGATAAACTGCGAGAGTTCAAACTGGTTGGGCACAATCACATCCGCAATGGGCATCACCTTGCTCACCAGCAGCTCGGCAACGCCTTCGCTGACAATGCAGCCTTTGTCGGGTGCACCCATCACCGGATCGCAGAAATACAGGCAATCAGGATTATGGCGGCGTACTTCCTTTACGATATCGACAATGACATCGCAGTGAGAGGGACCACCAAGGTACCCTGTTACAATGCCTTTGATGTGAGGGAGCACGCCCAGCTTTGCCAGCCCCTCGAAGATCTCGGCGATCTGCTCCGCTTCATGGGCCTTACCGGTCCACCCCTGCGGATGCTGGGTATGGTTTGAAAACTGGACCGTATTAATATCCCAAACCTCATGTCCCATACGTTGCATTGGAAAGACGGCACAGCCGTTTCCGGCATGACCGTATGTCACGTGGGATTGGATGGAGAGTATGCCCTTCATTTTGATTTCCTCGGTTGGAAACTGAGGCTCGCCCCCGCGAGCCCCAGCGCAGCACAATGCCAATCTCGGCGTTTATGGATAGACTGGAAGTGCGTCGAACATTCCAAGGAGGTGGCTTCCGGCAACTAAGATACCGAAGCCAAAGATCACCCAGACAAGAGCTTCACCACCCCAGACACGGAACCGGGGATTGCCGAATTTCTTGCGGCTGACCCGTACCATCAAGGCAGGAACAATCGCAGTCCAGATCGTTGCTGCAAGGCCCGCGTATCCAATCGCAATGATGAACCCATCCGGGAAGAAGAGGCCCCCAATCAGCGGAGGAACGAAGGTCGCCGCAGCAGTTTTCGCACGACCTGATGTGCTGTCATCAAACTTCAGGAAATCGGCAAGAAAGTCGAACAGTCCCAGTGAAACGCCCAGAAAAGAGCTGGCCACTGCCATGTTGCCAAACGCGGACAACATGTTGGATGCAGAGCTGTTATTCACTGCATGGCCAAGAGCATCCACCAAAACACCGATGTTACCGCCCTGTTGGATGATCGGGCCAAAATCAGCTCGTGAGATGTTGCCCAATGTGGCGAACAGCCAGACAATGTAAAGTACCAGTGCAAGGAAAGTGCCTGTACCAAGGCACAGCAGAATCTTCTTAGGCTCCTTGCCGTAGTACTTCATCAGGCTTGGCACGTTGTGATGATAGCCGAAGGAGGCCAGACAGAACGGGAGTGCAGCAAACAGATACGGGAAGTAGCTGGCCAGTCCCATGCCGCTATTGCTGTCAAAGAAAATCGCGGCCTTCATGTTGAAGGTATAACCGCTCACGGACATGAAGAACGTGATGATCATACCGCCCAGAAGGATCGTGGTGATGCGGTCAACGGCTTTTGTGGACCACCACACGAAGAATGCCAGACCCAACGCGAAGATCAGACCCGCCAGCATTTGCGGAAGCTCGACGCCAAGCGTTGCATCCAGCGTGTGAACCACAATAGAACCACCGCCGGAGATGTAGGCATAGCAAAGAATATAGCCGACAAACCCGACCGAGATGTTGTTGATGGTGTTCCACCCTGTCCCAAGGGTGTCTTTGACCATAGTGTCAAAACTGGAGCCGACCGGATAATTCAGGTTCGTTTCCAAAATCATCAAACCGGAATGCAGCATACAGAACCAGGTAAAGGCCAGCGCAAAAATAGCCCAGATGCTCCACATGCCTGCGCTGACTGTTGGAACGGAAAACATGCCAGCACCGACTGCGGTTCCTGCGATAATCATCGCACCACCCAGAAACGAGGGGCTGGATGTTGCGGCGGACTTTTCTATACCACCCACTTGTAAACCCTCAGACATTTACTTCTCTCCCGTGAAGTTTTGTTATATCCGTGAGGAATTGAGGGAGGCACAGAGCAGTGCCTCCCGCGTTGCCAACCTATTTGATCGGCTTCAAACGTGCGGTGAAGTGGCGAAGCACCGGTGGCTCGTATTCAAAGTCAAAGCCTTTGATGTCTTTCGCATTCTTCGCCACATTGATGAGTGCATCGGCGACGTAATCCATGTGGTCGTTTGTGTACACACGGCGCGGAATTGTCAGGCGCATCAGCTCAAGAGGGGACTCTTTCTGCTCTCCCGTTGCCGGATCGCGACCCAGCAGGAAGGAGCCGATTTCAACCGCACGCACACCTGCTTCCAGATAAAGCGCGTTACACAGCGCCTGTGCAGGGAACTGATCACCTGGGATATGTCGCACGATCTTCTTTGCATCAACAAACACGGCGTGACCACCGGTTGGGTACTGGATCGGCACACCGCCTTCAATGAGGCGATCACCCAGATACTTCACCTGACCAATGCGATAGTTCAGGAAGTCCTCGTCCGCGCCTTCATGCAGACCACGGGCCAGCGCTTCCATATCACGTCCGGCAAGACCGCCATAGGTGACAAAACCTTCCATCGGAACGCAAAGGGTCTGGACCGCCTGGAACAGTTCCGTTTTCTCGCGAATAGCGCACATGCCGCCGATGTTGACCAGTGGGTCTTTCTTGGCGGACATGGTGAGCATATCGCCGTAGGAATACATTTCGCGGATGATGTCTGTGATAGACTTATTTGCGTAACCTTCCTCGCGTTGCTTGATGAAGTAGGCATTCTCACAGTAGCGGGCGGAGTCGATCACAACCGGAATGTCGTATTTCTGGCCGATCTCGTAAACAGCACGCATGTTTGCCATGGAAACAGGCTGACCGCCGGAGCTGTTACAGGTTACAGTGGTGATGATTGCCGTGATGTTCTTCGCGCCGTTTTCCTTGATCGTCGCTTCCAGCTTCTCCAGATCGAAGTCACCCTTCCAATCATAGTAAGTTGTGGTGTCGTAAGCGCGCTCATCAACCACGTTGACCGCCTGACCACCGTTCAGCTCCACGTGCGCCGCAGTGGTGTCGAAGTGGTAGTTGGAGATGAACACGTGCTTGTCAGCACCGCGAACTTCTTTAGCGCGGCGGATCAGAGCAGGGAACAGGATCTGTTCAGCCCCACGACCCTGATGGGTTGGTACAAGATATTCATACCGGAAGAAGTGATAGACAGCTTCTTTCAGGTTATAGAAGTTGCGAGAACCAGCATAGGCTTCATCGCCCATCATCATGCCAGCCCACTGGTTGTCAGACATGGCCCCGGTGCCGGAATCTGTCAGAAGGTCGATGTAAACGTCGTCACTCCGCAGCAGGAATGGGTTGTAACCTGCTTCAGCCAACGCCTTCTCGCGGTCTGCGAGAGTGGTCATCTTGAGTGGCTCAACCATTTTGATGCGGAACGGCTCAGGGATACGTTTCATTGATTTAGTCCTTGCATACTGTTTTTACTGCGCATTCTTCTTCCAAAACCGGTTCCCACCTTCGGGAATACGCAGCTGCGCACAGGCTGGGTCGCTCTCCAACCATTCGGCGCGAAAGTCTTTAAATGTCTGAATTGCAGGCGTTTACCTTTGGAATTAACTTGTTGCGGCAGCAGTCACCGAAACTGAATGGAAGGCGTGGCTCACCTGTTTGCTGTCAATGGCAGACCAAGTAAAACCACCCAATAAAACACGAGGCAGGATGTAGTTACCCCGTAGCTCCAAGTATATTGGGCGTCTCTCATTCAATTTTTAAAGGGACTGATGAGCCTGTAGGCTTAAGCGCACACGCGAGGGAAGTCATAGGCAAGACGAACATCTTGCGTATACCATGCCAAGCTTTCTTTATTGTGGTGCTGAAGAACCAGCAGTGACCGGCTCATGGCCTAATCCTCATCTTTACTGCATATCATCTGATAGCGAAGTTATATGAAACCACAATCAGTTGTGTGTCAAGCGGCTATTCTTCTCCGTTGCTACGTGATATTCCATAGAAAAAGTATCTATAAAAGTATAGTCTTAAACTCATGACATTATAAAATGTATTTATTGACTCCACTAAGTATAAAAGTGCGACATTTCTTCTAGCAGGCTGCATGTTCATGCATCTTCGGCGGTTGCGGCAGGAAATCGCTTAAATTTCACAAAGCAATATGCGATGGAATGGGGGAGTGCAGAGATCGTGCAGGCGACAAACTCTTGATATTTCAGGAAGAGCATATACCAAGGTTTTACAGTAGTATTTTGCTCTAAATCCGAACACAAAAACGTCGATTAGCGGCAGCTTTCATCATAAATATCAGAATCCATGAGAGATAATTGCGCGCACCTGCAACTGCATCCATTACCAGATGCATATCAGCAATGCAGTGTCGGTTGATAACTTTCCAGCAATAAGCACAAAAGACGACTGCACTTCTCCCAGCTCTCCCCCGGACCACCGTGGCAGTTCAAAAGAATCCGGTCAAACATAAGAGCCGCTAACGAACAGCTGACGAGGGCTTTTTCAGCCTCCGGCGACGTCGTGCATTATTGATCTGCGTCAATCTGTCCTAAACGGTTTTCCATGGCGTCAGACCGACTTGTAGATGGTGTGATTTCGATGAGCGTTCGTGCTCAGAAAGTGCCGGAAAACTGCGCATCTAAACACATAGCCCACCTATGTCGAAAGATAATTCTATCGCTCCATGTGTGGATTGCAGCTCGGGAAAACTCCGTGAAAACAGGGTGTAACGCTAGATATTAGAATTATTTTTATTCAACGATTTGATTAAAAGATCTATCTAAGATATATGATTTAGCGTCTTAAAGAGGTTGCAATAACAATGGGTCATCTCCAAATCATTGACGGTAAACCGGTGAAGGTTGTAGACGCACGTACCTCACCTGAAGCACTTGAGCGCAGGCTTAAGCACCAGTCCTCAGTCTTGGAAATTGGCATCACTCCCGCGATGCTTGATGAGATTGTCGAAGAGTTCTACGCGCGCGTGAAGGCACACACGATCCTTGGCCCGCTCTTCGCTGAGCCGATTGGAGACCGGTGGCCGGAGCATCTGGAAAAGATGAAGTCTTTCTGGACCTCAGTTGCGCTGAATGCCGGCACCTATTCTGGAAAGCCGGTCCCTGTGCATCAGGAGCTGATTTCCGTCGAGCCATGGCATTTCGAACTCTGGCTTGACCTGTTCAAACAGACCGTTCACGACACGACCAAATCCGACGAGGCAACGGACTTTCTGATGTTCCGGGCAGAGCGTATCGCCGCCAGGTTGCAAATGGCGATGTTCGGTGGAGTGGGCCTATGAAGAAGTATTATTTTCTTCTGGCCTCGCTCTGGGCCGGTGTCGTTCTAGGTGGCTCTCTGATTGTCGCCCCGGCAAAGTTTCAGGTGCCGTCACTGACGATCCCCCAGTTACTGGAAGTGGGACAGGCTCAGTTTTACTGGGTTGGAAACGCTGAAATCATCTTCGCAGTGCTTCTCACTCTGCCTCTTCTATACGCACCTATTCGAGCGCAGTTTTCTATCACAGTGAAGAGCTTGCTGCTGTTCGCGCTGGCTGCGCTCCTTGTTCAGCAAGGCTATCTCATGCCTCTGCTCAATCTACGCACAGAAGCAACCATCGCAGGCGAGCCCGTCGGGCCCAGCCACTTGCATCTGGTCTTCGTCGGCATCGAGATCTTAAAGATCTTCGCGCTGATCGCTTCGTGCATTTTTCTCAAACTCGAGGAGGAGTCCCATGCCACTCCTAGATCTAAAACTTCCTGAGGGTGTTGTGAAATACAGCACGACCAAGGAGTTTTCCGAGGGAACCTTTCCCAAAGCCCTTGAACGGGATCATTCAACCAAACCGGGCGTCTGGGGCGTACTTTGCGTGACCTCTGGTTCTGTCGTTTTTCATGATGTGAAGCTCAACGAGACCCGTGAAATCCAAGCAGGCGAGAAGCAGGTCATTCTGCCAGAGACCTTGCACAGCGCACGTGCAAACAAGGACGCGAAGTTCTTTGTTGAATTCTATTCAGCAAATCAAGAGCAGCCAAAAGGTGCTGCCGAGGAGGGGGCATGACCGAGAGGTTCTTTTCGTTCCTTGTGGTAATCCCAATTCTGGCTTTAGGAATTGCAATCACCAGCTTTGGTAAAGACCCCGGTTACGTGGCACATGGCTGGATCATTGTTGCGTTCAGCATTTTTGCGGTTAAGCGCCTGATCAATGACTGGGGCACTGCCAAGTCTGAGAAGACTCTGACCTACAATGATGATGTCGTTAAGATTGGCATCATTGCTGCCGTGACCTGGGCCATCATCGGTTTCATAGCTGGCGATATTCTGGCATGGCAGCTGGCAATTCCATCCCTCAACGCTGATACGAGCTGGTCTAACTTTGGCCGCTTGCGCCCGATCCACACAACTTGCGTTCTCTTCGGGTTTGCCGGAAACGCCCTGATCACGACCTCTTTTTACGTAGTGCAGCGAACATCAAAAGCAAGGCTGGCTGGCAAAACCATGCCTTGGATGGTGATGCTCTATTATAACCTCTTCGTAACGCTTGCAGTGACCGGCTACCCGCTTGGTATTACCCAGTCCCGCGAATATGCGGAGCCTGAGTGGTATGCCGACCTGATCCTGCTGGTTATCTGGATCGCTTACCTCATAACTTATCTGCGCACATTGGCACGCCGTGCAGAGCCGCACATCTACGTGGCGAACTGGTATTATCTGGCGTTCATCGTGGTGATCGCCGTGCTGCATCTGGTGAACAACCTTGCCATGCCGGTTTCCATCTCGTCTCCGCAGAGCTACTCCCTGTTCTCCGGTGTTCAGGATGCAATGACGCAGTGGTGGTACGGTCATAACTCGGCCGGGTTCCTGCTCACGGCAGGCTTCCTCGGAATGCTCTACTACTTCCTACCAAAAGCTGCCGATCGACCGATCTATTCCTACCGCATGTCGATAATCGGGTTTTGGGGCATTACCTTCCTTTATCTGTGGGTCGGGTCTCACCACCTGCACTACACCGCGCTGCCGGAGTGGGTACAGGTGCTTGGAATGACCATGTCAGTTGTGCTTCTGGTACCAAGCTGGGCCAGTGTGTTTAACGGTTTGTTCACGCTCAATGGCGCTTGGGATAAAGTGCGCACTGATCCTGCAATTCGCTTTATGATGGTTGCGGTCCTGTTCTACGGACTGGCTACCTTTGAAGGGTCATTCATGGCGCTGAAGCCTGTGAATGCGCTGAGCCACTACACAGACTGGACCGTTGGGCACGTACACGCCGGGGCTCTCGGGTGGGTTGCATTCCTGACCTTCGGAACTCTGTACAAGCTCGTACCCTGGGTTTGGCAACGCGATGAGATCTATTCGGTTAAGCTGATCTCGCTTCACTTCTGGGTCGCGCTACTGGGCACGTTTATCTACGTGGGCTCCATGTGGAACAGCGGCATCACCCAATCCCTGATGTGGCAGACCTATGATGGCGATGGCAACTTTGTCTATGCGTTCATCGACACCGTCATCGCGATGAAGCCCTACTACTGGGCCCGTGCCATCGGCGGACTGCTCTTCCTCATCGGTGGCTGCCTGCTTGCCTTCAACATTTACATGACCGTTCAGGGGCCGCGCGAGCGGGCCGGGAACGCGGTTGCAGTGCCTGCGGAGTAATACGTCATGTCTTTTTCTCACCAAAAGCTAGAACGGACGGCCATTGGCTTTACCCTGATGATCCTGCTTGTGGCATCAATCGGCGGGATAGTGGAAATTGCGCCATTGTTCACAATCGACAACACGGTTGAGGAGGTGAAGGGCGTTCGGCCCTACACCCCGCTGGAGCAAGCGGGGCGCGACATCTACATCCGCGAAGGATGTTATGCGTGCCACAGCCAGATGATCCGGACAATGCGCACCGATGTGGAGCGTTACGGCTACTTCAGTCTCGCTGCCGAGAGCAAGTTCGACCATCCGTTCCAGTGGGGGTCAAAACGGACCGGGCCTGATCTTGCACGCATCGGCGGCAAATACTCTGATGACTGGCACGTCGCGCACATGAACGAACCACGCAAAGTGGTGAAGGGTTCTGTGATGCCGGGCTATCCATTCCTCGCAAAAACACCACTTGATACCGATGGTTTGAGTGACAAGTTGACCGCCCTGTCACGCGTAGGTGTCCCGTATACACCGGACCAGATCAAGGATGCTGCCTTGGACGCAACCAGACAAGCAGATCCGGATGCAGAATATGAAACCGAGCTTCAGGAGCGTTACGGCGAGAATGTTCAGGTTCGCAGTTTCGATGGCAATCCCGAGATGGTGAGTGAGCTGGACGCTCTGGTCGCCTACCTGCAGATGCTGGGAACGCTGGTCGATACCGACAAACTTTCAAAAGAGGAGGTGCTGCGATGAGCCAGGATGCAGGGCTTGTATTTATCAAAACCTGGGGTGCGCTCTATCTCCTCCTGTTTTTCCTCGGGATGACTGTCTGGACATATTGGCCGAGCCGCAAAGAAGGGCTGGAAGGAGCCTCAAGGATACCGCTAGATAATGGGGATAAACCATGCAGATAGAGCATGACGAGGTGTCAGGCCAAAAAACAACCGGCCATGAATGGGACGGGATCAAAGAGCTTGATACACCGGTGCCCAAGTGGGCCAAATGGGCCTATATCATCACCTCACTCGTCGCACTCGGCGGATGGATCCTGTACCCAGCAATTCCTTTGGGCTCGGACTTCACCCGGGGACTATTCGGCACAACCTCCAGAGCAAATGTGCTGGAGGCGGTGCAGGAAGCAGAGGTCATCCGCGAAAAAGATGAGGCGGACCTCATCAACGGCGATCTGTACGATCTGGTGGATGATCCGGCCATACGCGCAAAGTACGAAGGCGCTGCCCGCGTTCTGTTTACGGACAACTGTTCCGCCTGTCATGGACGGGACCTGAAAGGGCAAACCGGCTTCCCCAATCTGGTGGATGACAGCTGGCTCTTTGGGGACGATCTGGACGAGATCGAGTGGACCATTCGTTACGGCATCAACGCCAATAACGATGACACCCGTTACAGCGAAATGCCTGCTTTCGGACGCGATGAAATGCTTGAGCAGGCCGACATCAAGAACGTTGCTGAGTATGTGCTGTCTCTCTCCGGTGCCGACCATGATGCCACTCTCGCCAAAGCAGGGGCAGAAGTGTTCGAAAACGAATGCTCCGCATGTCACGGCGAAACAGGCGAAGGCGTTGGAATTGGTGCGCCTAATCTGACCGATTCATTCTGGATCTACGGCGGCACGCGCAAAGCCATTCTTGAAACACTTGAGAACGGACGGGCAGGGCATATGCCAAGCTGGGATAAGCGCCTGAAGGACGCCGACATCAAGAAACTGGTTCTTTATCTGAACTGGAGCAAGGACAATGGAGAAGACTGAGACTGACCGGCGCTTTCGAAATGTCATATACGGACTGCTCATTTTGCTTGTCGCTGCCTACGGCATCTACAAGTATCAGATGGTCGCCACGGCCTTTGAACACTGGGAAGACGAGCAAATCAGCGGTCCGAAGGGACTGGCCGCAAAGTGAGCCGGTCACAGCGGCAATGGGAGCTTCACACAGCTTCCAAACGCCCTAACCATGAAGGACCGCGTTGAGACACTCAACTCCTTCACTTTAAAATCGGGCTGCCACCAAGGCAGCCCGCATTCTCTGGAACCGTTTGCTGTCAGCGGGCATACACCAAGACGCAAACCAGGATTACGGACTGAGCCAAATGATCGCTATTGTATACCTGATACCAATCTCATTGTTTCTTGGTGTGTTGTCCCTAACGGCTTTCTGGTGGTGCCTACGCGATGATCAGTTTGATGATCTGGAAGGCGACAGCTATCGGGTCTTGGATGACGGGGATGATTTACCGCTTAAATAGGAAACGGGTTGAGGCGAGGTGTGGGAGCCTAACGACCTAAAACCGGATAGTGACGACCTAAAGCAGTTTGCTTTTAATGTGAGGCGTATCCTGCTGCTTGAAGGAAGTTTGAGCATTCCTCGGAGTTGAAGAGA
>CANLTN010000042.1:0-11782 GCA_947494035.1 uncultured Pseudovibrio sp.
CTCTTCAACTCCGAGGAATGCTCAAACTTCCTTCAAGCCGCAGGATACGCCTCACATTAAAAG
Organism: uncultured Pseudovibrio sp.; assembly: GCA_947494035.1. Taxonomy (GTDB): domain Bacteria; phylum Pseudomonadota; class Alphaproteobacteria; order Rhizobiales; family Stappiaceae; genus Pseudovibrio. The sequence continues at coordinate 64 of CANLTN010000042.1, forward strand.
CAAACCGCTTTAGGATCCTGCGGCAAACCGTATGAAGTGACAGGTCAAACTCCCAGCCAACATCCTTTGGCAGGCCCAACAAAGGCAGGCATTCAAACACTGATTGATTTTGTTTCACTGCCGAATCTAATTCAGTTTTGGGATCGAAACCAAAAAGGCCGCGCCTCAGTTAAGAGGCACGGCCTTTAGAATTCGAGAATTGCGGTGTAATCAGTTCTGAATACCCAACAGGCGACAAACTTCGTCCAGCTGCTCAACGTTCTTATACTTGATCTTAAGCTCACCAGTGCCCTTCTCTGGCTTGTGAGCTATTGCGACCTTTAGTCCCAGCCCATCAGCCAAACGCTTTTCAAGCGCACGCGTATCTGCGTCCTTTTCAGGCTTGGGAGCAGCTTCTTTCTTCTTGAAGAGATCCGGGTTTTGCGCAAGGCGCTCCGCATCGCGAACAGTAAGCCCCTTCTCCACGATCAGCTCAGCCAGTGCAGCGGGGTCTTCCGCAGTGATCAACGCACGCGCATGACCAGCAGTGAGAAGACCTTCAGCAAGGTAATCCTTCACAGAATTTGGAAGCTTTAACAGACGAAGCGTGTTGGCAACATGGCTACGGCTCTTGCCAATGACTTTCGAAAGCTCAACCTGACTGTATTGGAACTCTTCAATCAGCTGATCATACCCCAAAGCCTCTTCAATAGGATTGAGGTCAGCACGCTGAACATTCTCGATGATCGCAAGTTCCAGAGCTTCCTGATCCGTCACTTCGCGAATGACAACAGGAGCATCATGGAGCCCGGCCTTCTGCGCGGCCCGCCAGCGGCGCTCACCAGCAATGATCTCAAAATGACCCGGCATGTTCGCACGAGGGCGCACCAAAATTGGCTGCACAATACCCTTCTGGCGAACAGACTCCGTCAGGTTGTTCAGATCATCTTCTATGAATGATTTACGAGGGTTACGCGGATTTGGTTGCAGATACTCAATCGGGATCTTCCGCACATCACGGTTTCGGTCTGGTGTGGAAACAGATGGCGCTGAGTTTACGTCACCCAACAGCGTTGCGAGGCCGCGCCCAAGTCGCTTATTGCTTCGCCCTACTTCCTCAGTTTTCGCCATTTCAATTCCACCTATTTACATCCTGGAGCCTAGAGTCGGCAGCCCCTTCCCGCACGGTTTGCGAGACAAATTATAATAACTCTTTCAAGTAGAAGCGGTAGCCGGATCAGGCAGCCGCCATCCGCATATCACGCTCGCGCTGAATAATTTCGGAAGCGAGTCGTAAATAAGCCTGCGAACCAGAACACTTCAAATCATAAAGCAAAGCAGGCTTGCCATAAGATGGAGCCTCGGAAACTCGTACGTTACGCGGAATCACAGTATCATAAACCGCATCCCCCATAGTCTCGCGCACATCCTGCACAACCTGACTGGAAAGGTTATTCCGGCTATCGTACATCGTCAGCACAATACCGTGGATACTCAACTCAGCATTGAGAGATTGCTTCACCTGTTCAACCGTACGCAGCAACTGGCTCAAACCTTCAAGCGCGAAAAATTCACACTGCAAGGGCACCAAAATACTGTGAGATGCAGCTAATGCATTGATAGTTAAGAGGTTCAGGGATGGAGGGCAGTCCACGAGAACATAAGAATACCCTTGTGCCTGACCAAGCTCAGCCGCCTTCGCCAGACCAGAGATAGCATTCCGTAACCTGAAGGTCCGATCTGGAGCAGCAGAGATTTCCAGCTCCACCCCAAGCAAATCCATAGTTGATGGAGCTATCCACAAACGAGGCACAGCCGTTTCCAGAACGGCCTGTTCCAGTGTGGAGTCACCGCTCAAAACATCATAGGTGGAGTATTCTCGATCGGCGCGATCAATCCCAAGACCCGTCGAGGCGTTGCCCTGCGGATCGAGGTCAATAATCAGAACACGCTCGCCAATAGCGGCAAGTGCGGTGCCAAGATTGATGGCTGTTGTCGTTTTACCTACGCCACCCTTCTGGTTGGCGATAGTCAATACACGAGGAGATTGCGGCAGTAAGCTCATCCGACAGCACCCTAGTTAGCGGTTTTCGGGTCAATTCTTGTAAGAACCAAAACGCGACTTAGCGGATCTACTAGACTTACTTTTTCTACCAGATCAATTGACCAGTCGGCAGATGCTTCTTCAATTTCGCGTCGAAAATCTTGACCTTTGTGGAAAACAGCTGTCGCCCCCCGTTGAACAAACTGAGAAGAAAAGCCACATAACATTGGCAAGGAAGCCAGTGCGCGCGCCGAAACTCCCTCTATCGGAGCTTCCCAACCCTTTGTAACAGCTTCGATTCTACCTGCATGAACTTTAACATTGCAGCCGGTTTCACGTGCCACAGTGCGCAGGAAAGCCGCTTTGCGCTGATTACTCTCAACCATGTGCACGATACCGTCCTCCCCTTCCTGTCGCAGCAGAATCGCTGTCACAAGACCAGGAAAACCAGCTCCACTCCCAAAATCGATCCAGGAACGAGCATCTGGCAAGCTGCGTTGTATCTGAATTGAGTCGGCCACATGCCGCATCCAGATATCGTTCATGGTGGATGGTGCGATCAGGTTTTGCGCTGGTTGCCACTTGAGAACGAGGTCTACATAGATGGCTAGGCGCTTAAACGTTTCACGTGAAACATCCTCATACATACACATGACAGGTGGAATCTGACTGTAATCAGCCCGGTTTTCGAATGACATACTAAACAGCACCAGCAATGTTTTTGCCTGAGCGGCGAATATAAACAAGAAGCAAGGTCAGCGCTGCCGGGGTGATCCCGTCCATACGCGAAGCCTGCCCGATGGTTGAAGGACGCAAAGCTTCAAGCTTCTGACGCACTTCGTTGGAAAGTCCGATTAAGGCGCTGTAGTCAATCCCGTTAGGAATAACCAGATCCTCATCCCGTTTCAGAGCCTCAATATCAGCAGCCTGACGTTCCAGATAGACCGCATACATCGCATCTATAGCAACCTGCTCGGCTATCTTGGTATCAAGATCCTTCAGCTCCTCAAAGACCTTTGTAAGGTCTTCAAGACTGATATCTGGGTAGGCCAGCAGATCAAAGGCAGAGCGCTTCACACCATCTTGATTAATCGGCAAGCCGTGCTTGCGACCCTCATTGGGTGTGATCTTGACGGACTGCATCAAATCTTTGGCTTTTCGAAGCTTTTCAATCTTTGTTTCGAAAGCGACTCGACGTGTCTCGCCAATACATCCCCACTCAACACCAAGCGGTGTCAGGCGCTGATCCGCATTATCTGCACGAAGCGTGAGGCGATACTCAGCACGCGATGTAAACATGCGATACGGCTCGGAAACGCCCCGTGTGATGAGATCATCCACCATCACACCGATATACCCATCAGCACGCCCGACAACCACCTGAGCACCGTCCTGAGCCGTTCTAGCGGCATTCAAGCCAGCCAGAAGACCCTGAGCTCCAGCTTCTTCATAGCCGGTAGTACCGTTGATCTGACCCGCGAGGTAAAGGCCCTTCTGCTTCTTCACCTCAAGCGTGTTTGTCAGTTCGGTCGGATCGATATGGTCATATTCAATCGCATAGGCAGGTTTGAAGTACTCAACCTTTTCCAGTCCGGGAATAGTTCGCAGAAACTCGATCTGTACATCTTCCGGTAATGAGGTCGAAATTCCGTTTGGATAAACCGTCGGATCGTCCAGCCCTTCCGGCTCAAGAAAGATCTGATGGCCATCACGATCACCAAAGCGAACGATCTTGTCTTCGATCGACGGGCAATACCTTGGGCCCCTGCCCTTGATCTCGCCGGAGTACATTGCCGAACGCTTGATATTGTCACGAATGATCTTGTGCGTCTCAGGTGTGGTCCTTGTGATGTAACACGGCACCTGACGGATCTGAATCTTATCAGTCAGCGTGGAGAATGGGATAGGCTCGTCATCACCTGGCTGTTCCTGCAGGATGTCCCAGTTGATGGTCCGGCCATCCAAACGCGCCGGAGTACCAGTCTTCAAACGCCCAAGACGGAGACCGATTTCTTCCAGAGAAACAGAAAGTCCAAGCGCTGGCGCTTCCCCATCACGACCCGCCGGTATCTGTTTATCGCCAATATGGATCAGACCACGCAAGAACGTACCTGTCGTGATGACAACAGCTTTTGCCGAAACCCGGCGACCATCTCCAAGCACAACCCCCTTGAGGACACCGCCCTCACGGATCAGCGTGTCAGCCTCGCCTTCAACAACTTCCAGGTTATCAATCGCTTTGATCTCGGCCTGCATCGCTTCACGGTAAAGCTTACGATCAGCCTGAGAGCGCGGCCCTTGAACAGCAGGCCCTTTACGGCGGTTGAGCATACGGAACTGAATACCAGAGGCATCAGCCACCCGGCCCATCAAACCGTCTAGTGCATCGATTTCTCGAACCAGATGCCCCTTCCCCAAACCGCCTATGGCCGGGTTACATGACATCACACCAATGGTGTCAAAACGATGAGTTATAAGCGCTGTATGTGCACCCATGCGCGCAGCCCCAGCCGCAGCTTCACAGCCTGCATGGCCGCCGCCAATCACGACAACGTCAAACTCAAGATCAAAATTATCAGACATTTCGGTCCTGCTTTTCGCCCGTCTAAGTACAGAGAAAGGCCAAGCATACTCTCTGTGAGCCTCTGGACCATATGAAGGCCGCAGATAAAACTTGGGGGAATTAGAAGGGCAACTACCTATTTTATTAAAGACTTGATACAACAGGTCACGCGCTGGGTCAAAGAAAACAGCTCTCTGAGTCGCCAATGCCGTAGCATTAGTTACCCACGGGACTCACGATATTTTCCCCACTAAATCCCAACTTCCAATAAATGTTTCACGTGAAACATCGCACTTCTACATCTTTTATTTACCAACACAGAAGTCGCGAAAGATCACATCCAGCAGATCTTCAACATCAATTCGCCCCGTAATCCGCCCAAGCTGATCAGCCGCCCGTCTCAGATCTTCCCCTCTCAGCTCAATCGGAAAACCGACCGCCTGAATGCCACGGTTCAGATCTTTCACGCATTGAGTGAGGTGCGCGCGGTGTCGCTCACGGGTGATCAACGGGTTTTCGATCAGTCCGATATTTTGTTCCGCAAACGACTCGAGGCTTGAAAGCAGTGCGTTCATACCGCCCTCTTCCCTAACTGAGACATTAATCTCTGCGGTTGTTTCGAAGGAGTCATGATCCTCAATCGAGCCCAGATCACACTTAGTATTTAGCCGCCAAATCTCCGCGCCGCTCTTCTGTAGGCTATCAGGAAGCTCCTCTGCCTCCACGTTTGGAGCATGGGTCCAGAGAATGAGATCAGCCTTTTCTGCATGAACAAGAGCGCGGCGAATACCCTCTTTCTCGATCATACCTGCACTCTCGCGAATGCCCGCTGTATCAATCAACGTAACCGGATAGCCACCAAGGTCGAGATGCACCTCAAGTACATCGCGTGTCGTTCCAGCTTCCGGAGTTACAATCGCCACATCCCGCTGAGCCAGCTTGTTCATCAAACTGGACTTACCCGCATTCGGCGGGCCAAGCAGAACAACCTGCAGACCAGAGCGCAAACGCTCCCCTCTTCGCGCATCGGAAAGGTGGGCGACAATCTGGTCACGAAGCTTTGTCAGCTCCACCCAGATCTCATCGGCCACGGAGTCAGGAATATCATCTTCATCGGAGAAGTCGAGTTCAGCTTCAATCATCGCGCGGCTGCGGATCAACGTTTCGCGCCACTGCGAGTAAAGGTCCCCAAGCGCTCCATCCATCTGACGCTGAGCCTGCCGGCGCTGCGCATCGGTCTCTGCATCAATCAGATCAGCAAGCCCCTCAACCTCTGTCAGGTCAAGCTTGTTGTTGTGAAAGGCACGCCGGGTAAACTCACCCTGCTCAGCAGGGCGCGTATTTTCAAAGGTGGAGAGAGCACGCAGCACAGCAGCCACAACAGCGCGACCACCATGACAATGCAGCTCAACCGTATCCTCACCAGTAAAGCTTCCCGGCCCTTCAAACCACAACACCAAAGCATGATCGAGCACGGAACCATCGACAGGGTCCCATAGTTTTTTAAGGTAGGATTCACGTGAAATCGGGAATTTTCCCTTAATCAGCTTTCTCAGGATTGGCCCGGACTGAGGACCTGATAAACGGATAACAGCAACGCCTGAAGGAAGTGCGCCGCTAGAAACTGCATAGATGGTTTCCTGTTGTGTATTCATTCCACGTCCGGTTCTTTAACTATATGATCTCGTATGAACTGCGTTAAACCTAGCCTTTACGCCAAGCAATACCTTGAACTCAGGATCACCTCTTTATGAGCAGAAATCGCTTAACGAACGCTTCAAGCCCTTACCTTCTTCAACACCAGAATAACTCTGTCCACTGGTGGGAATGGAGCAAGGATGCGCTGGAAGAAGCCCAAAGAACAAACAAGCCAATTCTGCTGTCTGTTGGCTACTCCGCCTGCCATTGGTGCCACGTCATGGCCCACGAAAGTTTTGAGGATGAGGCAACAGCCGCGCTCATGAATGAGCATTTCGTCAACATCAAGGTAGACCGTGAAGAGCGCCCGGATATTGACCAGATCTATATGCAGGCACTTCATATGCTTGGTCAACAGGGTGGTTGGCCGCTAACAATGTTCCTCACGCCAGAAGGTGATCCGTTCTGGGGAGGCACCTATTTCCCAAATGAAGCCCGTCACGGCTCTCCAGCATTCAAGGATGTCTTATCCGCAATCGCACAAAGCTTCACCGCAGATCGCGATACCATTGAAGAGAACCGGCAGGCCATCAGTCAGGCTCTCAACAAACCACCGTCAGAGGCCTCCCCTCTTTCTGGCTTCATGATCACCGCAGCCGGCAAGCAACTCTTCACCATGCAGGATGAAGAGGAAGGCGGCATGAAGGGCGCACCAAAGTTTCCTCAGGCCTCCGTTCAGGAAATCATTTTCAGGACCGCGAAAGCGCAAAAGAACACCTTCATGCGCGATCAATTTTTAAAAACCACCCGCGCAATTGCGCAAGGTGGAATCTATGATCATGCGGGAAGTGGCCTCGCTCGTTACGCAGTCGACTCAATTTGGCTTGTCCCACATTTTGAAAAGATGCTCTACGACAACGCCCAATTCATCGAGCATCTGTGCTGGGCCTATCAGGAAACTCAAGACGAACTGTTTCATGTTCGAATCAACGAAGTAATTGATTGGCTCGAACGCGACATGAAGCTTCCAGAAGGTGGCTTCGCTTCATCCATGGATGCAGACAGTGAAGGCGTCGAAGGCAAGTTCTATGTCTGGACTTACGACGAACTGAAGAGCCTCATTCCTGAAGAACACTTTGAGTTATTCGCAAGCACATATGACGTCACTCCAGAGGGTAACTGGGAAGGCAAGATCATCCTCAACCGACGCCACTCCCCTGCCCTTCTAGAGCCCGCTGAAGAGGCTGTGCTGGCATCATGCAGAATGATCCTGCTCGACCACAGAAGCAAGCGTATTCCACCTCACAAAGACGACAAAGTGCTGGCAGACTGGAACGCCATGCTCATCTGTGCCCTCGTGCAAGCCGATGCCCTTGTTTCACATGAATCGCTGCGCTCCTCTGCCAAGGCCGCTTTTAGTTTCATCGCAGAGCAAATGTTCGTCGACGGAAAGCTCAGCCACTCGTGGCGTCAGGGTCAAAAACTGGATATCGGGTTTGCCGCTGACTACGCCTGGGCTGCAAGAGCAGCGCTCGCCTTGTACAGATCAGAACCCGACCCAACTGAAAAGCAAAGCTATCTGAAACAGGCTGAAGAATTCCTCAGCGTCCTGAAAGAGCGCTTCACCCACCCCAACGGTGGTTTTTACATGACAGACAAGGATGCTGACGATCTCATCCTTCGCCCGTATCACGCCTACGATGAAGCAACACCAAACTACAACGCCGTTGCCGCTCAAGCCTTTTCTGAGCATTGGATCCTGACAGGTGACGCCTCTTCTCGGGATGTGGCAGACGGAACTTTGAACGCCTTCGCAGCAGATGTTCCAAAGAACGTCTTCGGGACAGCATCCCTGCTGACTGCGTTAGACACTCGCACCCGGTTTAAGAAGGCTCTTGTCGTTCTCGACCCTGGTGCGGAGGCGCATCCAATTATGCAGGCTTTGCACACTCAAGCTGATCCTGCTCTTTACGTGGATGTCATTCCCGCCGGTTCAGCAAAGCCAGTGGAGCTGGAAAACTCAACGTGGAACACAGATCAAACCACTGTCTTTATCTGTTCTGAAAAAGGCTGTTCACTACCTGCAACAACACCTGAACAGGTGAAAGAACAGATCTGATTTGCAGATAAATCAAACGCTGACTCACAGTTTCACGTGAGTCAGCGACACTATGTATATCCTTGAAGATATTCGTGATTCACGTGAAACATCACAGTATTCACAAATCACTCTCAAAAGTTATGCAATCAAGCCCAGCTTTTGAATACGCTTTCAAAACGATGCTTGTTCAAGCGATAAAGAACATGCCGCACCAGCGGATGATCAACCTCCAACATCGGATGATCAAAATCCTCTGCCGCATCCCTCACCATTCCAAGACGCTGCATCAGTTTCTGAGAACGTAAGTTCGTCTCTGTAGTGAAGCTGACAATCTCGTCAATCTGAAGTGTCTCGAAGCCGAACCTGAGCCAGATCTTTGCAGCTTCCTGCGCAATCCCCTTCCCCCACGCATCAGGGATAAGCCGCCAGCCAATCTCAACACACGGGTCAAACGGAAGTGGCTTCGGATAGGTCGGAATGTTCAAACCGCAAAATCCAAGAAACTTGCCAGACGCCCGATCCTCAATAACCGGACATGCGAACCCAAGTTCACCCTGCTTGGCAATCAACCGTTCAAGCATATGTGCGCTCTCATCACGAGACATCACAGCGGGAAAAAATTCCATCACTTTGGGATCAGCATTCATCTCAACAAGACCATCAAGATCCTGCTCTTCCCATTTCCGCAATACAAGCCGATCAGTCTCTATGCGTGGGCACTTATCAATTAATGTCTCAACCATTATCTCGTTCCAAATATCTTTCTTTCGAAAGCCGATATATAACGTGCTGCCTCAACGGATGCTCCTTCTCAATCATAGGATGATCAAAATCTTCAAAGGCATCCCTCACCATTCCCAGTCTTTGCATAACTGCTAGCGACCGAAAGTTCCTGGCAGACGTGCAACCCAAAACCTCATCAAAACCAAGAATGTCAAAACCGAACCCAAGCCAGATACGTGCAGCCTCTGTTGCAATCCCCTGCCCCCAGACATTTGAGATGAGCCGCCAACCAATCTCCACCTCTCCTTCAAAGGGCCAATCTACCGAGCGATCCAAAACTCCGAGGCCACAAAACCCAAGAAAAACGCCAGTCTGCTTGTCTTCAACCACGGGAAAGCAAAACCCGTCGGTTTCTTGCCTTGAAATCATACGAGACAGCATTCGCTCACTATCAGCAAATGAAATCGCATTCGGGAAATACTCTCCAACTAAGGGATCCGCATTCATTTCCCCAAGACCGTCCAGATCCCGTTCTTCCCATTTCCGTAGAACCAGGCGCTCGGTTTCAATGCGTGGGCTTTTGTCAATGGCATCTGCAATCATGATCCCGCCTCTAAAACTGATGCCTCGTCATCCTGTACAGCACTTGTCGTTTGAGCCGGTGCCCCTTCACCAACATAGGATGTTCAAACTCTTGGACACGCTCCATACCTAAACGTTGCATCACCCTCTCAGAACGGGAATTCTGCACGGGTGTAAAACTCACGATCTCATCAAGTTGCAGCGTTTCGAAGCCAAATCGAAGCCACGTTCTTGCGGATTCAGAGGCAATCCCTTTTCCCCACTGACTGTATAACAGCCGCCAACCGATCTCGACGCATGGGCCAAATGAGAGACGGTCTTGATACCCTGGGGTCTTTAATCCGCAATAGCCAAGAAACCGCCCACTCCCCTTCTCAGCAATGACAGAAAAGTAAAACCTTTCCTGCTGCTGCGCCTTAATATAGCGCGTCAACATCTCCTCGCTCTCAGCCCGAGAGAGTATCGACGGATAAAACTCCATCACCCGCAGATCTGCGTTCATCTCCACAAGACCGTCCAGATCCCGCTTTTCCCACTTCCGAAGAACCAATTGGTTAGTTTCAAGGTGTGGGCACAGATCTCCCCGCACCTCAACCATTAAACTGCCTTAGGAATTGATTTGCAGAAAGCCGATACAAAACATGCCGGCACAATGGATGGTCAACATCAACGCCAGGAAAGTCAAAATCATCGGCTGGATCATGAACCATTCCCAGCTTCTCCATTACTCGCCGAGACCTATGATTTTGCACAACCGTGTAGGCCACCACTTCATCAAGCTTTAGATTTTCAAACCCGAACTTAAGCCATCCTCGCGACGCTTCCACGGTAACGCCCTTCCCCCAGGTTTCCGGCAGAAGCCGCCAACCAATCTCAACACAAGGCTCAAACGGCAAGCGTCCGGCGGCATAAGAAGGAATCTCAAGTCCACAAAAGCCAAGGAATGCACCGGTATCCTTATGTTCCACTACAGCAAAACCGAAGCCATCCTTCGCCTGCTTTTGCATCCCTATCTGAAACCCGATCTCACAGTCTTCTTTTGACGGGTTCGAGCGGAAGAACTCATAAACTCGCTGATCTGTATTTAACCTGATAAATCCATCCAGATCCCCAGCCTCGCACTTACGTAATACAAGCCGATCAGTCTCTATCCGCGGGCATTTATCAATTAATGTCTCAATCATTTTGCACCTCCAAAAATCTTTGCTTTGAAAGGCGGTACAAAACATTGCGGCATAAAGGATGGTCAGGATCTGTACCGGGAAAGTCGAAATCATCAGCTGGGTTATGGATCATACCTAGCTTTTCCATCACACGGCGGGACCTTTGGTTCTGAACAACCGTAAAGGCAACCACTTCATCAAGCTGAAGCGTATCAAATCCAAAACTAAGCCAGAACCTAGCCGCCTCTCCTGCGATCCCCTTACCCCACACTTCTGGGAAGAGCTGCCATCCAATCTCAACACAGGGCTCGCAGGGCAGCGGTTCGCTGTAGTCTGGAATACTAAGACCACAAAACCCAAGAAAAGCACCGGTTTGCTTATCTTCAACCACGGGGAAACAGAAACCGTTCTCCTTCTGACTCTTAAGCGTTGACTTCAGTGCCGTTTCACAAACTTCAGGCGATGGTGCGGAACGATAATACTCAGTAACTCTGGGATCAGAGTTCAGCCTGATATACTCACCCAAATCTTGCTCTTCCCACTTACGCAGAACAAGCCGTTCGGTTTCAACGCGCGGGCATTTTTCCAGCAGCGTTTCTTCCATATCCATCTCCCCTAAATGTTCAAATAATATAACAAATTCATATACTTAAATATAAATATATACTCATTGCAAACGCTTCATCATGGAACGAACAATTCATCGATAAAGAATCCCACTCAGCTACCTGACTATCAAAATAATATAAGTCATCAACACAGCGTAGAACAAAAATATTCCTCTCAGGAAGTCTGATCACCTAATCTTCCCCTCCCCTTATTTTCACAATCAACCAACCCAATAAAACCACTAAAGCGGATTGCGTTTGATTTGAATCGAGAGGTTCTCAGCTTGAGCACATTTGTCTGGTTCACTTTCTTTCAGG
>CANLTN010000043.1:0-10596 GCA_947494035.1 uncultured Pseudovibrio sp.
CCTGTTCTTGGCATCATGCCAGTTTCAGAAGCGAAATCCACTTATACAACCTGTCCGAATTTCCTGAGCCAGCTCTACCTATGGCAGGCAGTCGGCCATGTCTCCAATCTCTTTACTGAAGAGGAATGCTTCAACCTCTTCAAAGCTGCTGGATATGAGCCGTATTAAACGCAACATGCTCTAATATGCAACTGTAGTACTAACGTACATTGAATAACGGTTTCAATAATTCGCACTCCAGGTGTTCAGAGATACTGTCGGTCTCGACTGCTTTATTTAAAATTGGGAATACTTCATCATACACTTCAAGAAGCACGTCAACGTCGCTCTGCGTATGAGCATAACTAATGTTATGTGCTCCAATCGTAAGCACTCCACGCTTAAATACTTCCTGGAGGAATAGTGTTTTAATGTCCCATAGAGATGTGGTGCCCAAATCACCAATATTTAGGAAGGTCCAACAAGGTTTGCCAGAGATTGATAAAAACTTGTTACAACCGTGTGTCGATATAAGATCTTCGACTCCACTTTGGATTGCGGTGCCTGTTTTGTAGATGGTTTCAACGACTGGCTCTCGGTTCAATTTGTCCAAAACGGCTTTACTTGCAGCCAGAGAAAGCGTTTCCCCGCCAAAAGTACCGGAAAGGAATACATTTTCCATCTCTTTCATAATATCTGCACGGCCAGTAATTGCAGAAAGAGGCATACCGTTTGCAAGTGCTTTCCCGAAGGTTGCAAGGTCAGGAGTGACGCCGAATAGCTCCTGAGCTCCACCATTAGCGAACCGAAAACCGGTTATTGTTTCATCAAATACTAGCACCGCCCCTTTTTTCGTCGCCAGTTCGCGAACCGCCTCCAAAAAACCGTCTTCGGGTTCGGTTACGTTCATAGGTTCCATAATGACAGCAGCAATTCCATCCGGGAATTCGTCAAACAAAGCTTGCAAGCTGCTAATATCGTTATAATTGAAGGTGTGGGTGAGTTGGCGGGTCGCTTCCGGAACGCCCCGGTTCTTTGTTGTTACAGAGATGTACCAGTCTTGCCAGCCATGGTAGCCACACACTGCAACATGATCGCGCCCAGTAAAAGAGCGTGCCAATCGGATGGCTGCAGATGTTGCATCTGTACCGTTCTTAGCAAACCGGACCATCTCGGCGCAGGGTACAAGATCAACAATTCGCTCTGCTACTTCTGCTTCAAGCCTGTGTGATAGCGAGAAGGAGATTCCCTTCTCTAGCTGGTCCTTAATCGCCTGATCGACATCCGCATCACCATAACCCAGAGAAACACAGCATAATGCGCTCACAAAATCGAGATAGGTATTGCCGTCAACGTCCCAACACCGCGCTCCCTTGGCTCGTTCAACAAAAAACGGAGACACTCCTTTGGGATATTGAGTTAAGCTCTTTGAAAAAGTCTGGCTTCCCAAGGGGATGGTTTTCAAAGCCCGCTCAAGTAGCCTCTCTGAGTTTTCATAGCGATGTGACATGTTCTAAAACTCCGAATATGCGGGAATAGATGGTTGTGATTAAGAAGGCTTCTGATCGCGAGCGAGAGACATCTTGTAGCCTTCGTTTCGCTTGATGTGGGCGTTTCGCACCAAATTCGGTTCGGCTTCCAAAAGAGCCAATACTTCTTGTGTTGAGAAATTGGGGTTCTTCGAATACAGCCTCTGATAAATCTCCGAAACAAAGTCAAAGTCTTCTTGTTCATCTACGGTCCATCTTAGAGCTGAATGGTCTGTAGAATTGATAAGATTGCCGATGTTGTATTTTTCTCTGTGCCGATGGATATATGGAGTAACATGTTCCCTTTCGGAAATTAGTTTTGCGTGCTGTCCTGCGTCTAGCAGTACATGGCGGGCGATGACTTCAACGTCTAGCCCATCTGGCCATGTTGGGGGAGCGCCGTTACTTACATAGTCAAACTGGCCCTGCTCATACAATTCTACAGCTGCATCGATAACAGCCCAGTCTGTAAGTGGGCAGTCCGCTGTTAGTCTCAAAATTGTATCGGCTTCCGGATACTCATTTGCCGCTCCGCAGAACCTTGAAAGAACATCTTCCAGATCGCCACGATAGACATCAAATCCAGCCTGCAACACGAGTTCTTCAATTGGATTGTCGCTGGGGTGCAAGCTGGTTGCTACAACCAAGTTATCAATGTGCTTTGCGTTCTGCAGGCGCTCTAACTGATGCACTAGCATTGGCTTTCCAACGAGGGGTTTAAGCACTTTTCCAGGTAACCGTTTTGAAGAAAAACGCGCTTGAATAATGGCAAGGTTCACAGGTAACGTTCTCCGAATTACTCAAGTAATTCATGCCAACAGGCATGAAGATTTACTTCCAAAGAGAAGGGTTGATGATCTTGGGATTGTCTAAAGCATACTTAAGGCGAAGGTTATCAGCGACTTTTCTCGGAATTTGTTTTGAGAATTTTTCAGCTCCTATCAACTCTTGTAACTGAGTTTTATTTTGGCAGCCAATTACGAGGTAATCGATACCTTTCAGATTAATATAGGGAGCAAGACAAGCTGCAATCGGTGTTAAACCAAGATCCTTAATATTAGCGAATAAACGAGAGTGATGTTCTTTGATCCCAGCAAATTGCTCTTGCAATTTCTTGGGTGGTGTCAGCAAGAGACCTTGGAGGTACAAACTGCGGACATGAACTTGTACGCCGGCTGCATTCAGCCTCGCAAGTACACCGGATTTGACAAATCGAGCATCATACAAGTTAGCCGGCAGTTGAATGATATCAAGTGGATACCTACTCAATAAGTCATCGGCTTCTTTTGGGAAATAAACCGAAACCCCGATACGACCGACCTTACCAGCTTGCTGGAGGTGTTTCATGAAAGCCCAAAGCTGCTCCCCTCCTTCACAAAGAAGATCAGAAGCTCGATGCGTCATGAGAGCATCAATCTTTTGTCGTTTTAGTCGGTGCAGTGTCTGCGTAATCGCTGCTTCTGCCTTTGCTATTGTAGAAGAAGTTACTCTTAGCTCATTTTGGGATGCATCAAGTAATGGAGGTAGCTTTGATATTATCCCTGCCCACGAGCTGTCGCCCGGAAGATTTTCTCCCAGAACGTTCTCAGCTGACCCATAGGCATTGGCGGTGTCCATAACCGTGATGCCATTGTCGAATGCAGTTTCCAGTATGCTTGCAACAGTAGTTGCATCTGGCTTCCCAAAAACGTTTGTTAGACCGTAATCTAAGCCAAACTGAACTGTACCAAGTGCAAGCTTCGCCATTAAGATATGACTTCTTTCAGGCTTGACACAACAAATTCCTGTTGTGCAGCAGACAGGTTGGGATGGAGTGGAAGCGTTAGCGCATTTTGCCCATGTGCCTCAGCGTGAGGAAACATACCTTCGCTAAAGCCCTGACGTCGATAGAATGGCTGCAAATGTACCGGGATGTAGTGAACATTTACGCCTATGCCTTTGGAGCGCATTTCCCTAAAGACAGCATTTCGGTTTGCTGGTTGGCAAATGAGTATACTGTACAGATGCCATGAAGAATATGAACTGGTTTCCATTTTAGGCAAGTGAACTGACACGCCCTGAAGCAAGTCTGTATACCGTGCCGCTAGTTCATTGCGCTTTGCGGTGAACTCTTCTAATCTTTGTATTTGTGAGCTACCGAGAGCCGCCTGTATATCAGTTAATCGATAGTTCAGACCCAATTCTACTTGTTCGTAGTACCATAGTTCGCTTTCAGGTTGATTCATCAAGGCAGGATCGCGCGTAACGCCGTGACTCCTGAATAGAGTCATTTTTTGCGCAAGCTCGGAGTCGTTGGTCAGTGCCATTCCCCCTTCTCCGGTTGTAATGATCTTGACCGGATGGAAGCTGAAAATGGTAATCTCCGAATACTGGCAGGCGCCGACACGCGTCCCCTTATGAGAAGCGCCAACGGCATGAGATGCGTCTTCGATAACATGAAACCCGAAGTGTTGGGCCAACTCAGCAATGGCCTCCATATCGCAGGACAGGCCAGAAAAATGTACAGGAACAACTATTTTGGGGAGTTTATTATCGCGTTTTGCCGCAGCAAGCTTCGCCTTGAGAGCTGAGATGCTCATATTTCGTGTGTCTGGATCAATATCGACAAAATCAGCAGAGGCGCCACAATAATACGCACAGTTAGCGGAGGCGACAAAGGTATTAGGGACAGTCCATAAAACGTCGTTTGGGCCCAATCCTAGCGCTAGACAGGCTATATGCAATGCACTTGTGGCGCTGTTAACTGCGACCCCATGCTGAGCACCTGTAAAGCTTTCAAATGCCTGCTCAAAAGCAGGAACAGCGGGACCTTGTGTTAAAAAATCAGACCGTAGGATGGCCTCGACCGCTTTGATGTCGTCCTCGCATATATCTTGACGGCCGTATGGGATCATTTTTCTGCCTGTTCATTCATATCAATGATTTCTGCTGAGGTTAGGAAGCAGGGGTTTGTTCCTGAGGCATACTCACAACCTGTTTCAACGTACTTGCCGCGCTCACCAAGTTTATTGGTGGCATAGTCCATTTTTTTGTCATGGAATTGGATAGACGGAGTAATGGCGTAATGATCATCGAATTCAATAGTCAAATGTGCATCGTCAATTGGGCACATTATTTCATGTAGCTTTTCGCCGGGACGAATTCCAACGATCTCGGTTGGAAGATCTGGCGCCATAGCCTTTGCAAGGTCAGCAATGCGAATAGACGGGATCTTTGGGATAAAGATCTCACCACCCTGCATTCGGGCAAAGTTTTTGAGAACAAAATCAACACCTTCACGCAATGTGATCCAGAAACGGGTCATGTCTTTGTGGGTGATAGGAAGGGATGAAGCGCCTTCATTGATCAACTTTTGAAAGAATGGGACAACAGAGCCGCGCGAGCCAACCACATTACCATACCGCACTACAGCAAAGCGTGTAGCCCGACTACCCGTCATATTGTTAGCGGATACAAACAACTTATCGGAGCACAGTTTGGTAGCACCATAGAGATTAATTGGGCTAGCAGCTTTATCTGTAGATAATGCAATTACTTTCTTCACATTGCAGGCTAGAGCGGCTTGAATGACATTTTCTGCACCATGAATGTTTGTTTTAATACATTCGAATGGATTATACTCTGCGACGGGAACCTGCTTCAGCGCAGCAGCATGAATAACAAAATCAACGCCTTCCATTGCTGACTTCAAGCGCTCTAGATCACGCACATCGCCGATGAAGTATCGCATACAGTCTGTGTTGTATACTTGCGACATTTCATACTGCTTGAGTTCGTCACGAGAGAAAATAATAATCTTTTTCGGATCAAAGCGCTCTTGTAGAATTTGAGTAAACTTACGACCAAAAGACCCAGTACCACCTGTAATCAGCACATTTGCGCCGTTGAACATTTTTCCGCCTTTCTTTTGTTTTTTGAATAGCGCGTCATAGATAATAAACATATCCGATGAAAGAAAAGACAAATACAGACTAACTAGTTGCTAGAGAATTTAAGTAGTAGCTATAGATTTATTGAAGTTGTAACTCATATTTGTATTGTCGGGAAATAACAACTTAAGCAATTTTTATTATGCCGGTCATGAATTGTTGATTGGTTCCGCGCTTTTGAGATACCTAGGCCTGATGGTGAAGCCAAACCTTCCGCGAACATCGATAAATAAGCAAAACCGGCCGATAATCGCAGGTGCAAAATAAGGCGTATGATGATGCATAGATTTGATCTAGCGGGCAGGACCATTGGCAAAGGCCACCCGCCTTACATGGTTGCGGAGTTGTCTGGAAATCATAATGGTGATATCGGGCGAGCTCTGGCTCTAATTGATGCAGCAAAAGAAACCGGTGCGGATGCTGTAAAGCTTCAGACATATACTGCCGATACGGTCACAATCGATTATGATGGCCCGGACTTTAAAATCCCTGGTGGGCTTTGGGAAGGTCGTACCCTTTATAGTCTTTATGAGGAAGCCTCTACACCTTGGGCATGGCATGAAAAGCTGTTCCAAAGGGCAAAAGATCTGGAATTAGCTATCTTCTCCTCTCCTTTTGATCCGACTGCTGTCGATTTCTTGACGGCGTTGGACGTGCCTGCCTTTAAAGTAGCTTCCTTTGAACTTGTAGATTTGCCTTTGATTGAAAAAATTGCTCGCTGCGGCAAGCCAATGATCCTCTCTACAGGAATGGCTAACCTGTGCGAAATTCAACAGGCGGTCGAAACTGTACGTAAGACAGGTCTCGAAGATTTTGTCGTATTGCATTGTATTTCTTCTTACCCAGCACCTGCCGAGGATAGTAATCTTTTGACCATGTCTCACATAGGCCAAACTTTCGATGTTCTTACTGGTCTTTCAGATCACACGCAAGGAACATCGGTTAGCGTTGCGGCGACGGCATTGGGCGCATGCGTAATTGAAAAGCACATGACACTTGACCGTAATGACGGTGGCCCTGATGCGGAATTTTCGCTTGAGCCTAATGAATTTAAACAGCTGGTAACTGATTGTAGGACTGCATCTAGAGCGCTGGGGAAAGTTCATTACGGGGTTAATAATGACACTGAGCAAAAGAGCCTTAGTTTTCGCCGCTCGTTATATGTAGTGAAAGACGTGAAGGCCGGTGAGGTTATTTCCGAAGAGCATGTGAGATCTATTCGGCCAGGACATGGTCTTGCTCCTCGAGAATTACCAAATGTATTGGGGCACAGTGCGCGCTTTGATCTAAAGCGTGGCACGCCGTTATCTTGGCTCCATCTAAACTAAAAATAACACAACAAGAAAATGACGGAGGACCAAAGTGCTACTGCTAGCAAGATATGATGCCGTGATGTATGAAGCTTTTGTCAAAGAAGGGCTTGAAATTGGTGCTTGGATTCAACATGTGAGTGAGAAAGATACGCCAATTTTTCCTAAATCTGTAGAAACCGTTATCTGGGGGCGTGGTCTTGAGACATGCAATGTACCCTTAAGCTTTTACAGAGAGATGGATCCAGCTTTTGCTAGGCGTGTACGTAATATTTGTTATCAGTATTTTGTTCGAATGCAAGATCGTATTTACTGGACCGATTTTGAACGTGTAGATACGTGGTTGGATACGAACAATAAATTAGAAAGTATGATTCATTATTTTTACGGGCTTCTTAAAAGAAATAAAATTACAGGCGTAGTCTCATCTAACGTTCCCCATGAGGGGCCTCATATCATTTTGCATTTTATTGCTAAGGAACTAGGTATTCCGACGTACATTACTGTACAATCACTCGAGCCTAATGCCTTTTGGATGGTTAGAGATATTGATGACATTGGGATTTTTGATACTGGTATTCCCAAGCCTGGACCCTTAATAAAAATTGATACAAACCCCAAAAAACCTTGTTATATGAATGATGTTTCAGGAAAAGAAGGGAAACCACCAGAACATTTTATGAAGTTTTATGGCGTCAAAACAGTCGCTTATGCGTTGCCCTACATTCTTGGGAAAAGGGTGCGATCTTTCAAAAAGAATGTTTTTAAAATTGATCAACGCCGCAGATATAAGTATTTGAACAATATAGCTGGAGTAGAAAATGCGGCACCTAATGAAAGGTATGTTTATTTTCCTTTGCATCTTCAACCAGAAATGACCACGGACGCATTGGGGCATGAGTACTGTGATCAACTTCTCGCTGTTGAAGAGTTGCTGCGGCGGGTTCCTGATGATGTTTTCATTTACATAAAAGAGAATCCAAAACAAACCGCACAAATGCGCGAAGAAAGTTTCTATCGTAGAATGCAAGCATTGCCAAATATTCGATTTCTTGATCGTGAAATTGATAGCATCAATCTCATTAAGAACTCTGAGGCAGTGGCGACAATAACAGGCACAGCTGGCTGGGAAGCGTTGCAGATGGGTAAGCCCGTAATCACCTTTGGAAGTGCATGGTATCGAGCGCTACCTGGTGCATTTCAGTGGCATCAAGATTTTGATTACCAGCAGGTCATAAATTTTCGATTTGATCTTGGCCGTTTTAAAGAGGGAGTTGCATGGCTTAGTCAGTTTCTCCGAAAAGGTGTGGTTGAAGAAAGCTGCCTCCCTTACTTTGATAACTTCGATAAGCAGAAGAACGCACAAACTGTTGCTCGAGAAGTTAAAGAGTTTATTCGAGACGAGAATGTTAAAAATGACATTTCCGGATCTGCTAGGGTAGGTGTCTGAGTTATGAAATTGGTGATAAAAGATATTCTGAAATGTGACCATAGTCAAATTATGTACGTGCGGGACATTCGAAACGAACCTTCTGTTCGCTCGGCAATGTACACGGACCATGTTATTGGGGAAGCTGAGCATCTCAATTACATAGGCCAGCTCAAAAATGACCCGTGTAATAAGGTTTTTGCGATCTTAAATGAAAGCATGCAGCCAATTGGCGTGACATGTGTCAATAGAATTGACTGCAAACATAGCAGGTGTGATTTAGCTTTTTATATCGCGTCGAATGCGAGAGGAATAGGAAGTGCCATCGAGTGGGCGATGCTTGAATATATAACCACCAGTATGGGAATGGAAAAATTAAACTGTGAGGTGATTGAAACAAACACTCGCGTTGTCAAACTTCACAAAGCCTTCGGTTTCAAAGTAGAGGGTTTTCGGCGTGAAAATGTTTTAAAAAACAATGTTCGTATAGGTGTGTTTCTGTTGGGTTTAACCAAATCCGACTGGCTTACCAATAGAGACGATATATATAAAAAATTTGGTAGAATGGTACGTACAAATCCGGTTGAAATCGTTGGTTAGCTCAGTGCCCCTATTTTTTGCCGAATGATGGCCGTCCCTGAACCATTGACTAAAGCTGCAGCCTTACTTGATGCATTCTTTAAGATATACGGATGCGCATAATCTTGAAGGGTATTTAGGAGTTCCTGTTTCATATCATCAGGTCTTTGCTGTGGAATAAAGTAAGCGTATCCCTCGTTGCTCAAGGTCTCTGCTGCACCCCGCTGATTATCCGCCAGCGAAAATATTATGCTTGGCAAACCAAGGCAGGCGCGCTCCCAAGCTGTGCTGCCAGCAGCGCCCAAACAGAGATCAGCCTCTACCATCAGCTCCGCCATATTCGTCACGTTTTGGGCAACTTTAATGCGGTAGTTGGCCTTAGCAGCTTGTTTGTGAATGGTTTCTGCATGGCTGGCGCTTGCACCCAACACAACAGTCACTGTCAATCGTTGCTTGAAATCTAGATCTTCTATGCAATCAAGTAACCAGCCAGTGATGTTATCTTTATCTGCTCCGCCCATCGTTATCAGGATGTGCTCAAGGTGCGGACTCTGTCTTCTAGAAAGGCTTTGTGCGCGTAATCGTGCAAACTCCGGTCGCAATAATACATATTGTGGGCCTAAGAGAATCTCACAGTCTTCAGGCACTAGTTGTTTGTATGAGCTCTCTGTTCGCCCTACATTCTGGTCCAAAAGAAGATGTGCTATATGCGACCGGTCGACCAGATCGTCAATAACCATTAACCTGCAAGAACTTGGAAGGACCTGTGTTTCCCAACGTGCATCTAGCGCGTAGTGGTCCAGAATGAGCCAACTGGGTTTGATCTGGTCCAGTAATTCTCTAGTGTGTGACGCATCCGTTTCCCAACTCGTTCCAAGCCAGGCTGCATGAGCCGTATCGTCGTCTCTAGGACAAAAGATTTCACCTGCCGGCAGTTCATGCAGAAGATGGCCTTTTTGAACAATAAGTTGGCGGAGTGTTTGCGGGATGTGTCGCACGACGAAATGACATACCGCGCCATCAACCGTTAATCCATCAGCCAGCGTAAGGCAACGCATGATGTGCCCTATGCCTATGTCCTGAGACCCATCTGCACGAATGGCAATTTCTTTGCCCAATCTGTGGTTTTGTTTTTGATTAATCTTGCTCAAAATCATAGTATGAGTTCACTATTTTCCACGTGAGGCTATACAATTAGAACGTTAAAATCGAGTTTGCGAAGAATTCGGGGGAGTGTGGTTTGGGACTGAGTGTTTGAAGCGAAGTAGTGTGTCCCTCGTCAAATGAAGTGGAACTGATTGGGCTTTTGAATAATTGAGTGTCTGGCCCTTTGTTGTGTTGATGTTATGCCGCTTGAGTGTGGTAGTTCAAGCGGCTTTGTTGCAAGTTTGAGGCCTTGCCTGCATGATCCCTACGATGTGGGAGATTTACAATATCAGAATTCAAGTATCGTCAGTTCCAGGGAGAGATCATTCTTTGGGCAGTGAGGTGGTATTGTAAGTACGGCATCAGTTACCGTGATCTTGAGGAAATGCTGAATGAGCGCGGCGTTAATGTTGACCACACCACCCTATACCGCGGCGTTCAGCACTACGCACCTGAGCTAGAAAAGCGTACCTTGTGGTATCAACATCGGCTGTCGTTCTCTTGGCGTGTTGATGAAACATTTGTTCGCGTGAAAGGGCAATGGAAATATCTGTTTCGGGCCATTGATAAGCGTGGTGATACGATTGATTTTCTCCGTGAGCGTCCGGTGAAGGCGACCCCTGGATTGGCCTAAGAAAAGTGGAGAGACTTCATCTCAATTTCTCTTTGCTGTCTCTCGAACGTTATTGGCGAAT
>CANLTN010000044.1:0-9561 GCA_947494035.1 uncultured Pseudovibrio sp.
CCTGTTCTTGGCATCATGCCAGTTTCAGAAGCGAAATCCACTTATACAACCTGTCCGAATTTCCTGAGCCAGCTCTCCGAATGTTCTCCCACTTTTGACATGACCTGCAATCAATTGCGGATAACGTGATTTGCTGTGGTCCTGCCAGACTTTCGCCTTCTTCTGCCTAAAGGTTTGCCAAAAACTAAAAAGCGGGCAGGTGTGATTCTGTGCAGATCTTGCAAGTAGAAAGAAACAGGGCTGTGGTGGCAGGCTCTGATAAGCGCTATGCCGTGCTGGTGACAGTCTCGTTACTGGCGCATATGCTGGCCTACTCGCTGATTGCGATGACCATTCCGTCGCGCGGGTTCAGGGCACGTCCGGTCGAGAGCATTGGTGTGGACCTGATTGGAACCGCGCAGTTTGAAAGGCTATTTCCCCCGCCACCCGTTGAGGAACCACCCACGGCCTCTGTCTCTCCCGCCGATGTGCCGCAGGAAATTCCGCAAGAACTCCCGCCCCCTGTGGTGAAAAAGCCCGTGGAGCAAGGACCGCAGTCAGTTATCGCACAGAACTTGCAACTGGGCCGCTTGCTGGACGCGCCGGAGAACCGGGAGCTGAAGGAGTCTCTGGTTCTGTTTGACCCCTCTGAACAGCGAGAACAGCTATGCAATCTTGAGGTGATGGAGCAGATCCAGCTTTGGAACAAAAGCTTCAACCCCGAGCGTGTGGTCGCTTTTGCCTACAAGGACCCGATGGTCTTTGCCGACACCGTCACCGCCGAGGGGGCCGCCTTCCGCAGCAAGGGCGAGTGGTACCACCTGTCCTACAAATGCACGTGGAACCCCACCACAAACCTCGTCACCGCTCTGGAGTTCCTGACAGGCAAGCTCATCCCTCAGAACGAGTGGGACGACCACTACCTGTTTGATGAGTAGCGAGGCCCCCTATCGATAGGCATCGTAATTGTCCCTTGGCGCGCTCAACAGGTTATGTGCGTAAGAATGACCGTCATAGACAGCTGCCGCGATTGTCCCCGGTGCCTTGCAGTCGCCAACTCTTGTGACGGTTTCGATGCCATGATCGGCCCATTGCGCCTCCATGCTCCTGAGTTCCTGCCAGAGGTGATCTGAAGGAAGACGCGATGTGACTGGTACTAGCGTTGTGCAGTCCAGCCTCCTTGTTGCGCCCGAGTAGACGCATTCAAGTGTCAGTTCATCATCCTGAAAACCGGCTAATTGGTGCAGAGGAATGATCTCGACATTCAACTCCATCAAACGCTGCTGGATGCGGGCTTGTTCAAGGGTATGCTCCGTCCATGGGGCGACAATGGGTGCGGGCGTGACAAAGGTGACTTGGTGGCCTGCACCAGCCAACATTTCCGCCAAAGCGCTGGCCATATAGTAGCGGTCATCATCGAAGATCACGACGGGACCAGACCATGTAACAGCCTCAGCTCCCTTTTGCAGCAGGTCATCCACTCCAACCACGGCAGTGTTCGGCAGGAATGGGAGCGGCAAACGATGCACACGCCCTACACCATCACGCCGCCATTTCGCGCCTGTGGCTAGAACAACCTTTTGAAATTGATAGGCAACTATGTCCTCCGCAGTCAGGGAGCTATCGAGATACAGCTCTGCGTTTGTCGCTTGGCGGAGCTGAGACATCCGCCAATCACTGACACGAGCCCACGTTGCAAGTCCGGGCAATTTGGATTCATGTGACACCCGCCCACCCCACTGCTGGCTTGCCTCCGCGACAACCACATCTGCACCGCGCTGTGTAAGCGCTCGTGCGGCTTCCAAGCCAGCGGGTCCGCCACCGACGATGAGGACAGATTGAGGTTTACCAAGGCTCGGGATGACTTCAGGGTGCCAGCCTTTGCGCCATTCTTCGCCAGCAGATGGGTTTTGGGTACACCGTAACGGGACGCAGGTATTGTCACTTGCAACGCAAATGTTGCAGCCAATACATTCGCGGATGTCGTCGATCCGGCCTTCCTCGATTTTCTTCGGCAAAAAGGGATCAGCAATGGAGGGGCGAGCCGCTCCGATAAGATCCAGAATTCCCTTTTTGATCACCCGCACCATGCTATCTGGTGAGGTATAGCGACCAACTCCGACAACCGGTTTTGTGGTCAAGGATTTTACGAAGGCGACGTAGTCTTCCTGATAGCCTTCCTGAGAAAAACGCGCAGTCTGGCTGTCGTTCGACCAGTTTGAAAGGTTGACATCCCAAAGGTCAGGCTCATCCGCCAGCGCAGCAACAACATCCCGTCCTTCTCCGGTATGCTCTAGCCCAGCCGGGCCGAGCAGCTCCTCAACTGCGAAACGAACAGCAACGGCACAGCTATCGCCGACGGCATCGCGTGTATCAGCCAGCACTTCGCGAAACAGGCGTAGGCGGTTCTCAAAACTACCGCCATATTCATCACTGCGGGAATTGTAGCGCTTCAGCAGGAAGTGCTGGAGCAACGTCATATCGTGCCCGGCATAGACATAAATGATATCAAAGCCTGCCCTTTTGGCCCTGAGCGCTGCATCGCGATGCCACTTTCTGAAAGCAGCAATATCAGCCTTGTCCATAGCACGCGCTTGAACCGGATCGGTTACATCAACAACCACATCGGATGGACCGTAAGGGGCGATGCGGCTTAAAAGGTTAGCGGTGTGGATGCCATTATGGACGAGTTGAATGGCCGCAAGGCTACCTTTTTCGTGGAGCGTATCAGTGAGTTTGCGCAGCCGTGGCAGATCGCGGTCGTCCCATATCCGGCCTTGATTAGAGGGCGAGATGTCAGAGGATGGATGTATCTCGGTCTCCTGAGTGGAGATCACTCCCCAACCACCTTCCGCTTTCATGGAACGCATAGCCAGATCAGCTTCAGGATACCTGTGCCCCATGCCGCTACAGTGCGGAACCTGAAAGAAACGATTGCGGGTTTGTAACGGACCAATCTGTACTGGCTCGAACAGCACATCGTAACGGGGGTCTCTCATGTCTTCATCCTTGATATCGTCCCGATCACAATCAACGGACTATCGCTTGATGCATTGTTTTTAATGGCGTGAGCTTGGATGAGGGTATGAGATTGCGCAACACTACTCTTGTTTTAACTCGGCTCAACAAGAATAAGCCTTTTCCGCAGTCTGAGGAGATGGCGCACGTATTGGCGCTACTCAAGGCTGGTAGGTCGAGGCCGATGTAGGAGACTGTGCGAGGATCAAAAATCAGTTAGACCACCGGGTGAGTCAGCTCTCTTCATTCACAGCTTGGCGAGGATCTTTTGGGCTAGTTCTGGGGGCTCGGTCGATTCTGGATAGTATTCGAGCACTGTGCCATCTGGAGCGACCAGATAGATGTAGCTGGTGTGGTCCATGAGGTAGTATTCAGTATCGTCCGATAGGTCCGATCTCTCGTAATACGCCTTGAAGACCTCAGTGAGCTTTCGGATCTGATCATCCTCACCGCTTAACCCGAAAAACCCTTCGCGGAAGGCGCTCAGGTATTCTTTAAGAAGCTCCGGTGTGTCGCGCTGGGGGTCAATGGTGACAAAGACCGGGTCGGGCTCAATCCCCTGCCCTTTGAGGATATCGAGCGCCTCGCCTATATTGAGGAGGCTGACCGGGCAGATTTCCGGGCAAAACGTGTAGCCAAAGAAGACCAGTCGGTGTCGCCCGGAAAAGCTCCCCCACGTTGTGGAGGTGCCCTCATGTGAAGTCAGAGTAATCTTTTGGGCATCCGGCCCATCAACATTGATGGCGGTGGACAGCGCAGGCTTGGTGCCTGCGCCTTGCTTCAAAGGAGCCTGTGAAAAGTAGCCGATTGAGGCACCCAGCAGAGCGATAATGGCGAAACTGGAAGCCGCCACCAGGATGCTGATTTGCCTCCCTGCTACTTTCATGGTTTTTCTCCGTCTTAGACGCTTACTTCAGAGTGTCCAGGTAGGCGAGAAGGTTGTCCATATCGCCATCTTTCTTGATGCCAGCGAAGGACATCTTGGTTCCCTTAACGAATTTTCTTGGAGACTTCAGGAAGTGTGCAAGACTTTCGTCATCCCAAACAATGTCGGACTTCGCCATTGCCTTGGAGTATTTGTAGCCCTCGATGGATGCGGCATCGCGCCCGACAACGCCAAAGAGGGATGGGCCCATTTTGTTCTTGCCTTCTTCAGGTGAGTGACAAGCGGCACACTTTTTGAAGACTTTTGCACCTTTGACAGCATCACCTGCTGCGTAGACAGGGCCGCTCAGCAGCATAACGGACAGCAGTGACAAGACTAGTTTTCTCATGTTTTTCCTCTTATTTTGAGATCTTCGGTAGATAGAAGGTTGGAAAGAAGCGGTCCGGATTTCAGGTCGCGAACGACACGGAACCCGATATTCGCCGGAGGGAAACCGATGGAGCACCCCCCTGTTGGTACCACCCGGATTAATTCGGACTGGTAGGTCATATGCACGCCCGCCAGAACCCGAACACCGCGGCAATTCTTATTGATTTCTTGCTTGGGTCCCTCAGAGGACCTGCGCCAGCAACTTTGTGTCCATTCCCAGACGCTTCCGGCAATGTCTGCAACGCCATTATCTTCGGTACCGTGAAGACCGACGGATTGGGTCTGCCGTTTTCCGCGTTTGCCGAAGTTGGCGTAATCGGCAGCCCAGGCCAGACGCGGGTCGTCGAACAACTTATCGACTTCCTTGTCGAGTACATCGGCCGCCAGTACGCGCCACTCGGTTTCAGTGGGCAACCGGTAAGTCTGACCTGTTTCGTGAGACAGCCATGCCAGATATTGTTGTGTATCCAGCCAGCTGACGCCTGTCACAGGATGGTCATCGCGAACGTATTTTCGGCGTTGTAGCTGATGCGAGCAGCCGCCTGCATCGACACAAGCCTGCCAATCCTTGAAGGTGACCTCGTACTTCGCCACCGCGATCCGCTTCGCGCCCCTTTCCGGGGTATCTATCCTGACCTCAACCATTTGAGGTTGGGGTGCGTCCCCCGAGGAAGGCTCCTCAAGGGACGCAAGACGTGGGAAGAGATCTGGCAGATAGACTCTCGCCTGACTACCAGCCCAGATGGAGGCAGCTGCCACTCCTAGAGAAAGGGTAACGTAAACTGGCAGCTTCATCTTATCCCTCCACGTCTCGAACCGGCCGGCTTAGGCTGGAATTGGACCAGGCTTGGAAACCTGCTTCATCAAATCATCGTCCCATTCGCCTTCGACGATGAGATGCGCGGCGGCGCCAAGTTCAATCGCTTCAATGAGATTGTGGTTCAGGTATACGTAAACACCCGGCTGGCGGAATGTATAAAGCGCAGCTCCCGCGGAGCCACCACGGATAAACCAGGTTTCAAGACCGGTCGCAGGGACATCAGCAAAAGAGCCGGTTTCCCAAACGTAGTCACCATGCCCCCCAATCAGGTGAGGTCGTGTATCCCGGTTTGACTGGGCGTGAATGAAGAGCGCCGTGCGGCCAACTGCGGATTTGAGCGCGTGATCACCTGTCAACGCACCGACTTTGCCGTTGAACACCACATGTGTCGGTGTCAGTGTACGCATGACCGGGAAGACGTCGCCGAAGTTGTCGCCTGCGCCTTCATAGACCTTCCAGTCGCCATTCTCGTCTTTTGGAATATAAAAATCTTGTTCGCCAACATAGAAAACATCGTCGTAGGACAGACGGTTACCGTCTTTGTCTTTCAGACCATCACGCGGCAGCACCATGACGGCACCGTTCATGCCGTGAACAACATGGTAAGGGATCATCTGCCCCTCAGGAGCACAATGGTAGACAAAAACGCCTGACTTGACGGCCTTCCAGCGCAGGGTCACCTGTTCACCCGGCAGCACATGTGTCAGTGCACCTCCACCGAGCGCACCGGTGGATGAATGGAAGTCAATGTTATGGTCCATTCTATTGGTTTCAGGGTTGATCAGCGTCAGTTCAACGTAGTCGCCCTCGTGGCAGACGATAAGTGGGCCAGGAACGGACCCATCAAAAGTCAAAGCCCAGGTTTCTGCGCCTGTGTCGTCCACTTCCCAGCGCATTTCCTTGATGGTCATCGTGACTTCGACAACCTTCGGCCCGCCTTGTGCGACCTGATCGTGTTTGGGGGCAAAAGGTGGGGCAACCAGCTCTTGCTTCACACGAGGCAGTGCAGCAATTTCAGCCTCTGTGAGGGAGACTTCAGCTTCCGCAGCACCGGCAGCAACTTCTTTTGTTGCCGCAACGGCCTGATTGGCAGCAACAGCAAAGGCGCCAAACGCAGCAGTAGATGAAGCAACAGTCGACGCTTTTAGAAAACTGCGCCGGTCTAAACCATTATTTGAACTTGATGTCATTTGATATGTCCCACCATAATTTGTTGAACTGAATTCAGTCAGTTAAACAGATATTTTGAATATACTTTTAGGTAAGGATTGTAATTGTCATATATCAATCATCACGGAATGATTACGGAGAATGCGTGGAAAGCTTTCAGCTCATTAAGAGAGAGCACCACCACCATTTGATAATTTCAGGATCCGCCAGCGAGGAGCGTAAATCGAGATTTACAACGAGGAGGTCCGCTTGCACCAACGGACGCCAACGATGTACGTTTTTCTTCCTAATACATATATGTAATTTGTTCTATTAGGATTCTCACGTAATTTCTGAACAGAAATGCGTAGGAGGGAAGCGAAGCTCCTGCCGCTTACAGCGCCTGTCAGGCAGGATTTGTCAGAGCGAAAATGTACTTTTTCGCAGACAAAGGTCCGCCAATGTGTATTTGCCGAGCGTTTCGAGGAAGGATGCCATTGCTTCGTTCAAGGGCCCGATCAGCTTGCACCCCGGATAGAGCGGGCACTTGTTGTGGGAGGTCATACACTCCACGAGTTTGAAATCGGTCTCGGTGGTTTTCAAGACGTCCGCAAGGTTGATTTCCTCCGGTTTACGCCCAAGCCGTAACCCGCCGGAACGACCGCGCACAGATTCAAGATAGCCTGCCTTGGTCAGTGCATTGACAACTTTCATAATGTGCCCGCGCGAAACCTGATAATACGAGTTCATTTCATCGATAGTGAAGAGATGATCCTGATTTGCTGCGGCATACATAAGTACGCGGAATGATAGGTCCGAAAAGCTGGTCAAACGCATGTAAGGTCCTTTTTCATAAATAAGGTGATGAAAAAGTGTAGGTCTATGCTTATTGAAACTAACGAAATTAATATTAGAGATATCTAGTATATATGTTAGCATCCGGCCCGCACTCCTCCCAAAACTGCCCCGCAATTTCTCTAGAGCCCGGCGGAATTTGTCGCCTGTACTCTTCGACGCTGTAAGGGTGAACCGTCCCGATTGTACGGTCGCGGGGGTGTTTTCTGTTCAATCCTCTTGTTTTCGTTGCACCACGGCTATTAGCGATTGAAAAAGATGTATATTAAATGTATCTTTTGGCATCTTCCTTTTCTTTCGGAGTCCGATATGGTCACGATCACGCACACGGCGAAGCCCGCCTCCTGGAAATATGCTTTTGAACGGTGCAAGACCTGGTTGCAGGCTGGCATTGCCGACTTTAAAAAACGTCCTCTTATCGGATTGCTTTCCGGCATCGCGTTCTTTTCAATAAGTTATCTGACAATCGCGGGCCTATACCTTCTGGACATGTCCTGGATGCTTGTGTCGGTCTTTTCTGGCATGACGTTGGTCGCCCCGCTTTTGGCCATTGGTCTTTATAGAGCTGCACGGCAGATTAAAGAGGGCCGCACCCGCCCTATCGCCTCCCGTGGTCAGCTGGTGGTTGCCGGTTCCGTTCTTCTGTTGCTTCTAATCACTTGGGTTCGCGCTGCTGCCATCCTCTACGCGGTCTTCTTTGGCCTGACGCCAGTGCCTGCGCTGGGTGAAACGCTTCACATTCTGGCACAGACCCCTACGGGCTTGATCCTGACACTTGTCGGTATTTCAGTCGGCGGTTTGTTTGCAGCCTTCACACTGGCCGTTGCGGCTTTCTCTATCCCCATGCTCGTGGATCGCAAGGTTGATGCCTTTACCGCCATGGGAAAAAGCTTTTCCGCATGTGCCCACAACTTCAAGCTCGCAACCGCTTGGGGTATCCTCACAACCGGCATCATGATGGCTGGCCTTGCAACCGGCTTTATCGCCACGATCGTCCTGTTTCCACTCGTCGGCTTCGCCACCTGGCACGCCTACGACGATCTCTTCGGTGCTTCCGAAAGCTAAGCAATCGGCCCGATAAATAAGCCTTTGTCTTTGATTACAGGGGCGCAGACAGCAAAGCTGTTCTGTGCCCCTCTTGTGGCGAAGTAATAAAGTCTCACGCCAATCTGATTGTCAGGTTGGTGAGCTTGGCCAAGCCGGAGCGCGGACAAACCCGTCACTCGTGTGTGTTATGCGAATGGCGGCTTCGATTTAGAGGCCGAGCTGTTCGGCCATAGCGTCTATGATATCGTCATGGACGCTAGACCGATCCGTCCCTGCGGGGTCGGTGCAGACTGGGTCATCGTTTTCCTCAATCAGGATGGCTTCTCCCTCTGGTTTGCAGAGGGGCATCGCTGTAAAATGAAAGCTGGGGTCGAACCGTAGGATCTGCGCATCCGACAAGAGGCTTGCCATCCCGCTTTGATCAAAGTCTGTCGCCTGCATCCGGTCCTCCGCTCCGCCGAATCCGATAAGAAGCACATTGGGGATCAGCGTCGCTGCATTCTCGGCCGTCAGCCCCCAGACAAATCCTGGGTCGATTGCGGCGACATGGGTGATGCGGGCGTCCGCATAGCTGGCATTCCAGTCCACCGCTTCGAGGCCTTGCATGTTTACCGCGTCGGACAACAGAAGATCGCAGGCTTCCATTGTCTCGATGAAATTGGTGCACGCGCCGACGATCCCGGCATGGTTTCCGCGCAGCCCGCCCAGGGACAACGCGGTCCAGCCACCGTAGGAAAACCCCGCAGCCATGACACGAGACGGTTCAATCCGCCCGCCAAAGGCGGGATCGTCCAGCAGAGCATCCAGCGCCTCTGACATATCCAGGGCGCGGGTCCAGTGCCGGACACCTTTGGTCATGTTAAAGTCGCCCCAGGTGGAATAGGCGTGGTTCACCGAAACGACGATGGCACCTCGCTCAGCTAAACCAGCGGCCAGCCATGCCTGCGCCCGAGCGGTTCCGCCCATGCCATGACTGAACAGGACAACGGGATAAAGCCCGTCCCGCATCTCGGCATCCATGGCGGCATCTACCCCCTGAAAAACGGAATTCTCGGCAAATATTGTCCTGTCGCCTCCGCCGCCGTTGGGATACCAGATGGTTGCGCTTGCCTTCTTACCATGATGTGGCATGTCTATACTGGTCAGTCTCAGGCCAGCAGGGGCCGCGACAGCTTGCGAGGCTGTGGCGATTGTCAGCATCATGAGTGTGGTTGTGATCAGGTTCATAAAATGTCTCCGTTGCCTGTCTTCATGATCGCTTGATGAAACAAACAACGGCCACGGGCGACCTAAAACCTGATTTAAAGCGGATTGCGTTTGATTTGAATCGAGAGGTTCTTAGCTTGAGCACATTTGTCTGGTTCACTTTCTTTCAGGA
>CANLTN010000045.1:0-7280 GCA_947494035.1 uncultured Pseudovibrio sp.
CTCAAGCTGCTGCGTAATTGGAGCGGATCCACTTATAAACCACGCTCAACTGTCCAAATAAACGGGACCACCTCTCTTGCCGTCTGGCACGGTTGACGTTCAGGTATACTCTACCAAACAAGCTATTGAGTACGTGACGAAGGAATTGCATTCAGAACTCGCGGTTGAAAATATGGTCATTCCGCGCGAATTCCACTAGCCAAGCACACTAACCCTACAATCGCTGAACCGCCATGTTCTTTGAGGCGACGCCCTTAGAACCAACAACCCAGCGTACATAAGACATACCAGCCGCTCACAGCGGTA
The DNA here is from genome assembly GCA_947494035.1 of uncultured Pseudovibrio sp. Lineage (GTDB taxonomy): Bacteria > Pseudomonadota > Alphaproteobacteria > Rhizobiales > Stappiaceae > Pseudovibrio. The sequence continues at coordinate 307 of CANLTN010000045.1, forward strand.
ATGAATAGGTATTGCCAAATACAAACCAACAATCCCAACAACTAACCCCTCGCAGAGACCCAAGCGCAAGGCGGACCAAAGTCAAAGCAACGCAAGCCTCTACAACCAAACGCTGATCAACAGAAACCGCCAAGCAAAAACAAGGCAGGGGCGATCAGAAACTCAAACCAAAGCATCGTTAAGTGCCCGTCCAAAAGGCAGCCTGCCTCTCGAACGGTGCCGCCGTAACAACAAAGCAAAAAGGAAGAGCTGGTGTTTGATATAGTTAAGAGGAAGGTGTGGGAAGGCACCTTTAAAATCCACTTCGCGATTTATCATTAGAGCCAAAGGCTACAGGTCAGATCAGAACAAGCGTCGCCGCGCATTACAGCGTGCGGCGTTTTGGTTTGTTAGGAGTTTATATAAGTGAGATCTTGGCAAGGTGAGGCGGCGAAAAAATACAATAAGAGGTACAATAATACCTCAAAAAAGTGCGGCGCGTTGCCTGTTTGCTCGCAAGTTTGTGGTGAGACCCCATATCAACGGCGCCATCCTTGTGGTGGCAGGTTAGTTTTGCACGCTGGTTGTATGGAGCGCAGCTAGGATACGTTCTAAGAGTCGCAGGCGCGGTTTGTGGGCGTCTCTCTACTTATGTGCGTTTTTCCAATCTGAAACTCAGCGGTCTCCGCAAACGGTATGGGTTGTGTCTTAGTTGCCAATGTTGGTGTTGTAAGTTTGCTTGCTAAAATACGGGTCTATGAATTGATTAGTGTGATCTACTATATAAAAATAGTAAGTTAGTGCTGTAATGGTTGTAATAGATAAATCAATTCTGACTTATATTATGGGAATGTTGTTATTAACTGCTATTTTCTATATTTTGTTTTGTGTATATTGCGTTATTTAGCATCTGCCGTGGTTTGGAAGGCGAATTACTTTGAGGCGCTCCGGCAATGATCTTATTTGAGGAAATATATGTCTCCTCATTATGACGGTGGAACGTCCACGAAATCTCTCGGGTTTTATGTCCGGAGAGCTTTCATAGAAAGTTTAAGAGCGCGGAGGTTCACGATGGAAAATGGATGGTCGAGTTCCTGTATGAGCTTTTGCACTGTGTGAAAGAACATGCGGATGCTGCCCACATAAAAGGAGTAAAAACAATGAGTAAGCGCGATGATAAGGTTGAGGCTCTGCGCCCTACAGAGACGTGTGAATTCTTTGATGCCGTCAAGAAAGAAAGGCTAAAATACGAGCCTAAGCGTTCTGCGTTTTTGGCAAAGCCACGGATGGGTGACACGCCGGAGGAGGCCTTTAAGCGGAGCCAAGGCAAGTTCAAGGCAACTTTACGGAAACTGGCGCAAGATGACTAGTGGTGAACCTGACAATCTGGCCATCGCTGCGGCGCTGATTGACGAGCTTGGCGAGCAAGTTAACATCCTGAAGGAAAAGCGAGAAAATACGGTGCCAGATAACCTATCCTCCTCTACAGAAGCGATCAAGGATCTAGGCTTTAAAGTGCCAGAGAGTTTGCACAGAGAGTTTAAGGGAACAGCCACGGACTGGGGCATGTCCATGACCGATCTGCTTATAGCGGCTCACAATCTTTGGGTGGAGCAGAACGGCAGACGCCCCAAGTAAGTTAGAGCGAAATCAAGTCTGACGATCAAAAGACGCTGGCATCGTCAGACTTTTGTGCCTCTTCACAAGCGTCGATATTCTCAAAGACAAAGCCAATCAGCGCGCCGCTCATTTTGTAAGAGTACCCCATGGCGCGAACATAGATGCGCACCACGCCATTTTTCGAAAGCTGCCCATCGTCACCCCACCGATACTTATATTGCCGATCTCCAACGTCGATGGATTTTGTCCAGTCCTGTGGGTTGGACCATATGGAGTCAGGCACGAGCGTATCAATCTTGTCAGGCTCGCCATAGGTTTTCGCAATCACATCTCTGTAATAGTCAACACTGTTGCTAACATAGGTTCCATGTTGATCCTGTTCATTTACATCAGCCAGAACCATCACCGAGCAGATACCCGTGCTCGGATGAGCGTTTACAGTCCTATATGCGGCGGCGGGAAGGTCTTTTGGAAATTGGGAGCAAACCCACTTAAGGCCTACATCGTGTCTGCAAGCTGGCATCGTGCTTGGGTCATCACCCATGTTTACTCCAAACGGACCTGTTTCGGCCGGCTCAGCGAGCGATACTCCTATCCAGGTCAAACCAACCATTAATCCAGCCAAGACGGCCACAGCCAAACGTCTCATTCCAACACACTCCTCGGATCCACAGTAATCACTATTACGGGTACGGGCACGGCGAGCGCAAGAAAAAGTTGAATGTTGCACGAAATGCACGTCCCTACTCGATCGATATGGAGTTCCACGTTCCGGATGACCGGCGTATGGAGTTTGGGCTTCATCTGACCGCCGGACAAACCAGTGACTATAAGGGAGCGGAGGTGTTGCTGTCAGACTTACCTGCCGCAAAGGTTGTGATCGCAGATCGGGGCTATGATAGTAACAAGGTCAGAAGAAGCATTACAGATCAGGATATTGAGGTCTGTATACCTTCACGTAAAACACGTAAAAGAAAGATCCCGTATTGCACCAAAACTTACAGAAAACGGCATAAGGTTGAAAATCTGTTCGCCAAGCTGAAGGACTGGCGACGCATCGTAATGCGCTATGATCGGCGCCCAACCATATTCAAGTCCGCAATCTACATCGCTGCTATCGTCATATTCTGGCTATGAGTCCTGAGCCTAGGTAGGCTAGCTTCAATATCAGGCTTGATTGCTAGATAACGACTGTAAGCATGACGCAGAAAAATCAGGCCCATCACCGGCAGAAAATATTCGTTGGACGAGAAGTTGCTGTTTGCCCTTAGGTTATCAGCGCTGCTCCACAGCCGCTTCTCGATTGCTTCGATGTTCTCTAATTGAGCCATGCTTGTTATTCCCAGCCGTTGGATCGGCTATTTGTTAAATGTTGAAGTGGAAAGCAGTCTATGTGATGAGCTTCTCTTTAAGAATGGTTCATAGCAAAATTATTGACCAAAAATAGCAATGAGCAATATGCATGTACCCACAAAGTTGTTTGCGCATACTATCTTAAGATGTGATTATAGGTAATATCACAATCTAAGATTGACGAGTGGCTGGGTGTGATTTCTTGTAGATATCGGTTTCTAATCTCAGGATCTCAAAGATTATCATGGTGCTAGGTTTTGTTCGCAGATCGTCAATGGCAGTGGAGGAGCAATGATCGGGCGGACTACCAACGTGTACACGTTACAATGTGCTATCCGCGAAAGTTTATCATCACCATGCGCTTAACTTTCTATAGTTGTTTGTGCTGAATGAGTTGGAGAATTGTGCTTTGTTTAAGATCGATCGTTCAAGTAACCGAATACAAAGGTTGGAGAAAAAGTCTTTTTCTTCTTTGGGTTTTCGTGAGCGTGAGCACTTGCAGGAATGGATCGCAAACCAGCCGGATGTACTAGGTGAAGAACTTCTTATAATTCAGAAGGAATTTTCTGGTTTCGACGACACGCAAGAGCGATTGGATTTGTTGGCTCTGGATAAAGAGGGTGCTCTGGTAATCATCGAGAACAAACTTGACGATACTGGGCGCGATGTGACTTGGCAGGCACTAAAATACGCTTCTTATTGCTCTGGATTGTCAAAGGCAAACATCGTTAAAATATTCCAGAAATACCTTGATGAAACTGAAGGTGGCTCAAGCGCAACGGAGCGAATTTCTGAGTTTTTGGATGGGCAAGATTTTGAAGAGGTGATTTTAAATAAAGGGGTTTCGCAGCGGATTATAATGATCGCCGCGAAGTTTCGGAAGGAGGTCACAAGTACGGTCCTCTGGCTCATGAATTTTAAGGTTCGTTTGCAGTGCTTTCGGGCAACGCCTTATGCCATGGGGAATGAGCTGTTTCTAAATGTCGATCAATTCATACCGACGCAAGATGCCGAGGACTATATGATCGGTATGGCAGAGAAGGCGCAGGATGATTTTGAAGCGCAAGCTGGCCTCAAGACAAGGCATGTGATTCGCCGAGATTTTTGGGCGAAGCTGATCCAAGCGATGAATTCAACGCAATCTACTCGCTTTCAGAATATCAGCCCCGGAGTTGCTGCTTGGATAGGCGCTGGCTCGGGAGTTCGGGGTGTAGGCTTTCATTTTGCGGCAACTCAAAAGTATGGTCGCGCTGAGTTGTATATTGATCGTGGCGATCAAGACGAAAATGAGTGGATATTTGATCGACTTTTTTCGAAGCGAGACGAGCTTGAAGAAGGTTTTGGTGAGGCGTTGGAGTGGGAGCGCCTCGATAACAAGCGAGCATGTCGGATCAAGTTGGAGAGGCAGGCCAATGTGTTTGACCGAGAGCAATGGGATGAAATGATCGGATTTATGTGTGATGCAATGTGCCGGTTGGAAAAGGCGCTTTTGCCAACATTGGACGCGGTGGGGCAGGAGGTGAAACGGGCTCGGGTTATGGTGACATCCTGATTGCGCCGTGACTACTGAGCTGCATCATCTAGAAATATAAATCCTTCATGGAAAATGCGGTTGCTAGCTTGGTATAAGTTTCACCAATCGTTAAATGCGCGCTGACGTCTTAGTCGTGATGCGATTACAAGCGTTGCCCGCTCGATTTTTGTCTTTGGTGTTTGGATGGATTGGGGCGAGTGTCGTGGGATGCCACCCCATTTAGGGAGAGTTTATGCCATATCCCATTGAAAGAAAACTAGTTATTGCCGTTTCTTCCAGTGCACTATTTGATCTGTCAGATTCTGATCGTGTGTTTCGTGAAAAAGGTGCGAAAGCCTATAGAAAATTCCAAGAGGAGAACATTGATAAGGTTCTCGGAAAAGGCATTGCATTCCCACTAATCAAAAGATTTCTTCAGATGAACGAGCGTTTCCCGAAACGGTCACCGGCTGAAGTGGTTCTGCTTTCCAGAAATTCCGCAGCTACAGGAAAACGCGTTTTTAGGTCGATAAGAGAATATGGGTTGGATATTTCGCGTGCGGCTTTCTTGGAAGGGAAATCACCTTATGAGTACATCCCAGCCTTCAACGCGTCGCTTTTCTTGTCGGCCAATGGGGAGGATGTCAATAAAGCTACTGCCGCTGGTTATCCAGCTGGATTGGTGTTGCCTTCAGGTGACGTAAATGATGAGGGGAGTGGCGAACTTCGCATAGCCTTTGATTTTGATGGTGTAATTGCAGATGATCAAGCTGAAGCTATCAATAAAGCTGAAGGATTGGATCGTTTTCACCAACATGAAGATGCAAACTCTCACATTCCTCACGAACCAGGACCTCTTGCGGATCTATTTAAGAAGCTCTCATTTTTGCAGCAAATCGAAGATCGCGAGGAAGCTCATAATCCTGCATATAAGCGTTTCTTGCGAACTGCGATCGTTACGGCGCGAAATGCTCCTTCACACGAGCGTGTGATCACTACTTTGGAGAGTTGGGGAGTTAGCCCAAACGAGACGTTTTTTCTTGGAGGGATGGCAAAGAAATACATCTTGAATGTATTGAGGCCACATATCTTCTTTGATGATCAATTGAGCCATCTAGATCCTGCTATAGACGATGTAGCATTAGTTCATATTCCGTTTGGTATTGCTAATTCTGGATCAGGCTCGTCAAATTAAAGCGTGTACTTGGGGTTATAGTGCGCTCTGAATTTTTGCTGGCATCGCAAAGTGTTCCCCGCCGAGGCGTTATGGACAGACTGGGCGATTTGAGTATGGGACAAAACACAAAGACTGCCGCCGCCAGTGCTGGAACAACGGTCAAGGATATTTGGCGCAAGCACAAATTGAAGTTATATAGAAATCAAGAAAAGGTAAATTTAACAGATGGCTAGTGCTGATTTAAGACGGAGTGCTTTTGATATAATTCGGACAACCCTCTGTAAAGATCATGAACGGGGAAGCTGGCTTGGCCCAGAGGTCTCTACGCTAGGAATTGAGTATGAGGGGTTAGACGACATCTCTCTTGATTGTGCTTCGCCGTTAGGTTCTCTCTATGTAAATGGACCACAAAATAGTATAGATCTAGCAAGAACTGCTAGCGTATTAGGGAGCGATTTAAACGCGTATCTCCGAGAGTTAGAAGCCTATGAGTTTATCGTTTTTTCCGACGAAACCCAAGAGTTTTCCTTGACTAACAAGGGCTCTAAAGCGTGTAGAGAGGTATTTAAGGCAGTTGTTATAAGAAAGCGATACGAACTAAAGAGAGCGGAACGTGAGCTGAAGGAAGTTCAACTACTTTACGACGGACTGAGCGAGTTGTAGGAATTTAGTATTCATGAGGCGTGCCAAAAAAACTGCCTGACGACATGTTTCTCCGCTTGGTTGAGTGATATAAAATAGTCAGCCAAGCGATGAAACACTGGTTGGTACTGACTATCAAACCCCTGTGGAGAGCATTCCCTAACATCAATAGGGTCACTCAGTGCTGAAAGCCTTCATCTTTAGGAAAAGAGCTCTCTAAATATTGCGCCATTGGCTTTGGAAGTAGCTTGTCGTTGATTTTCAAAATGGCCTTCAAGAGTTGCTCCCGAATAGCTGATCTTGGTTTTCTGTCACCGGCGGCATCAATTGCCCATTGAAGATCCTTAAGGATTGAAATTAGATCGGTACATTCTGCTACATTAGCCGTCTTTTTGTAAATCAAGTCTTCAATCACAAGATGTTCGGTGGGAAGGTTATTTTTCCGGCATGGGCATATGCAAATTTTCTCTCCGTAGAATAAAATCTCGCCGCTCCATTGGTAATCCGACTGTGGATCTCGGTACTTCAGTTTCATTCCATGTGTTTCGCTGAGGGGATAAGGAGGATTGTGATCGCGCACAGGACAGGACATATGCCTTAAGACCTTAAGTATTCCCTGGATTGGCCTAAGAAAAGTGGAGAGACTTCATCTCAATTTCTCTTTGCTGTCTCTCGAACGTTATTGGCGAA
>CANLTN010000046.1:0-6800 GCA_947494035.1 uncultured Pseudovibrio sp.
ATTCGCCAATAACGTTCGAGAGACAGCAAAGAGAAATTGAGATGAAGTCTCTCCACTTTTCTTAGGCCAATCCAGTTGCCAACCGCGTAGGCTTGCGCTCTAAAAGAGCGGAGAGCCATTTATTTGCACGTTGGGGGTTAGATTTTATCTGCCTAACGAGCGACGTCATTCCGACCACAAGCAGTTGGCGCAGGTATTGGTCACCCATTTTGCTAATCTTACCCAGACGTTCTTTTCCCCCACTTGATCGATTTTTTGGCGTTAAACCAAGCGAGGCAGCAAATTCACGACCATTCTTAAACTGTTGCCCACTTCCAATACTCGCAACAAGTGCAGAGGCGGTTATAGGCCCAATACCAGGTATGGTTTGCAGCAATTTCACTTTTGGGATTCGTTTGGCTTCAAGACTCAAACGCGTCTCATACCAACGCACTTTTGTGTGCAGATCATTCAGCTGCTCGCACAGTTTAAGAACCACGTCCTTTGCTATTTCCGGGATTTCTAACTTGTTGCCAGTCAATACGCCTCGAGAAAAGCCGAGCGCATTGGCGAAGCCCTTTGCGATGTACACGCCAAATTCTGCCAACATGCCGCGCAAGGCGTTGACCAGTTGCGTGCGCTGGCGAACCATGAGGGTGCGCGCTCTGTGCAAGGAAAGAAGCGCCTGCTGTTCAACAGACTTACCTTCGACGAACCGCATGGTGGGGCGGGTGACAGCCTCGCAAATTGCTTCGGCATCAATGGCGTCAGACTTGCCACGTTTCACATAAGGTTTGACGTACATCGGTGGGATCAAGCGGACCTCATGACCCAATTTGGTCAATTCACGTGCCCAGTAATGGCTGGTGGCGCAGGATTCCATACCAATAAGGCAAGGATCGAGCTTGGTAAAAAACGATATTACCTGAGGACGCCGCAAGGCCCGGTTGAAAGCGACTTCCTCATCTTTTGTGATGCCGTGAACTTGAAAAACATTCTTCGCCAGATCAAGCCCAATTGTTGTAACTTGCATGACGTCGCCCCTCTCCGTTGCGGTCTATGACAACTGCAGTATGACGCATTTTCGGCGTCAGTGGAGCAGGAGCCATCCACCCCATCAGCTTTGGTCACAGAGCGACAACAATGGAAACGAAGACTAATGGTCGATTGTGAAGAAGCAGCCTGACATCACGACACTTAGTCTTAGTCGCATGTTGTCCAGCAGCACGTGATCCGTCAGGCGCTTTTCAGGTCAATTCCTCTTGACTTCACCATTGAAAGCCTTGGCTTCTTTAATCGCCTTTGAGATCTGGCCCGTCGACACGCTAAAACGTGCAGCAAGAGCCTCCCGGTTTAATCCCTGGCTTGATTTCAGCTGCAGGGCTTCTTTTCCCATTTGCAATCTCGATGCACGCCGGCTGCTCCATGCCACCTGTCCTGCTTCCTTGCGCTTATTGTTACGCCGTTTTTTTTCTCATCTTCACTGATAAGCGCTTTCAAATGAGGCATTTCGTGTGCCTCGATCTTCAAAGTGTCAATCAAGTGGGACTTGCGAAATTGATATATCGGCGACGCCTTCTTTCCATTCCATTCGACTTTTTGACCCGATGCTGCCTGACGAGAGCGCTGCAACAAACTGGCGGCATGGCCTTTGAACTCTGGGCGTACCCAATTAGCATCCTGAATGATATCTGTAAGGTGCAGTTACTCGCAAGACGATTAGTTCGTTGATTGTAGCTTTTCTCTGAGCGCTTCTTAAGGGGTTTTGCCTTGATGCGCTCCATGGGGCCTGTGGAGGTTGTAAAGCCTCTCCCACTGATCGAGTTTTGCCTCCAGATCGACGTCTCCCTTGTAGCTGAGGAGTTGGTAGAATTCCTGTTCGTCTGAACGATGCGAGCGCTCTACTTTGCCATTGAGTTGCGGAGATGCACGCTTGATGTAGGCGTGGCGGATCCCTTGATCTTCGACGTGCCAATGAAATTTGGCCTGGAACTCATGGCCGTTGTCAGTGCGAATTTCCCTGATGCGGAATGGAAATTTGTCGAGGACATAATTGACGAAGTCAATGGCATTTGCCTGCGTGTGTCTTTTGTAGATTTTCAGCGCCCTGACGCGGGTGGCATCATCGATTGCGGTGTATTGGTAGCGGCGAACTTTCTCTCCACGCTTTCCCTTGAATGTCTGGAACTTAACATCCATCTGGATGTGATGTCCGGGCACCTGTTTGTTATAGCGTTTGGTATGTACTTTTCGAAGTCTGGTACCTTTCGGCAGCCGGTTCATCCCATTGCGCACCAGAATCCTGGAAACAGTTGCGCCCGAGATTTTGATGCTATGGTAGCGCTCCAGATACCACACAATCCTTATCGGGCCGAGATGGTAGGTCCGGCGCAAGTGCAGAACCTTTTCTTCAATCTCGGGCGGTGTTCGGTTGTAGTGTTGCTTTGGAATAGAAGGGCGATTGATAAGCCCTGCTTCTCCATGCCTGGCATAGAGCTCCCGCCACCGGTAGAAGGTACTTCTGCCAACGCCAAAAAACCGGCAGGTCTTGGCTACGTGACCTGTTTTGTCGGCATGCTGTAGGATGCGTAATTTACGTTTTATCTCGCGTTGATCCTTGTTCATGAACATCTCCTGCTCTCCCAAATGGGGAGTTTATTGGAAATGTCCCGCGAGTAACGAGATATCTACAGCAACGCATACTGAAGCGATCAAGCTGAAGCACCGAACAGGCCCGTCGCTCACCCACACCAAAGCTCTGACATAAAAAGCCAACCGCTTGGCGTGAAGCAGCGAGCCCTACCACTTTTTTGAATTCACATCACGGAGCTAGCGTTATCCAGCATGGCTTCGGCAAGTAACCTCTTCAGTGCGTGCATCCGAAACATACATGCCGCCATACTTGGCCTTGTCCTCGTAGAACGACGCTGTACTGATCCTATATCTACGACAAACTTCTGCTATTGGAACACCACTTCCTGTTCCTTCATCATGCTAATGATCTACTCTTCCGTAAAACGCGAATGCTTCATATTCCCCCCAATGTTAGGTAGAATCCTATCACAAACTGGAAGAAGTTATTGGGGCTAGGTCAGGCGCACTCCTCACTCCCATCGTCATGATCATAGGCAAAAATCCGTCCTTATTCAATTCGGCCGATCTGCCCACAAAGCGTCGATGACAAACACCGCTTATTAACAGAGCCCAACTACCCAAACGATCATGGTAAGCTCAAAAGGCAGATTAAAGTCAAAGACCTCCACCAGAGGTGGATGTTTGAAACGCTTCGCTTGAACCACTAGAAGTGGTTTTGTTAGCACTCAATAATTGAGTTTAAACAGGTCGTTATAGTCACTCGCCTCATCCTTTTTCTCCTGATTTTGGATATAGCGTCTAACGACCTGTTCTTGATAGCCCGTGGTTGAGACAAAGTATCCCCGCGCCCAAAAATGATAGCCTTTGTAGCGTCGTTTCCTCGCATACTTATTGGCCACATAGAGGGAGGTCTTCCCCTTCAAAAAGCCAACAATGTGAGAGACAGAGTATTTGGGTGGGATTGAGATCAGAATGTGCACATGGTCGGGCATGAGCTCTCCCTCCTCAATCCGACACCCCTTTTGTAAGGCCAGAGTAACAAATCGATCTCTCAGTTCTCGTCGCAACTCACCATAAAGACGCTTTGTCCGGTACTTACTCGTAAAGGCGACGTGATATTTACAGTCCCAGGTACTATGGTTAAGGTGGTCAGTATCCATAAAAAAAACCTCCCTGCTGCTTTGTTGAAAGGCCACGCCAATGGCCTAAGCAGGGAGGTCTCTTACCGAAAATGTAGAACTCTTCCAGTCCTCCACCGGAAATGGAGGTTTATTTTTCTTACAACCAAAGATCGACTTTCAGTCGATGCGAACAGCGGCTGCAGCCATTAAAGGCTTTGAGGTTATGTGTCTGATCAAGAAGGGTCAGCTTGACAGCGGGAACCGCTCTGTCGGCGGAGGAACTGAAGTTTCCTTTATCAACTGTCTTTTTTGGAATTTATTCCTGAATTGCGGCTGGGGAGAATACTGTTTGTGCCTTAACTCAAAAGATGCAACAGAGCCTGCGTGAGCTATAAGACAGCAACGCCATTTGGTCTGTGCTAGCAATATCACCTAGGAAGCGAAAACAAGGAATAAATATGGAAGTCTGGGTTTTTGTGTCGGTAATTGCGTTTCTGTTTTTTGTGATCGGAGCAGCGGAGCCGCTTGCAGCCTTTCTTCGCATCCCGTTCAGTGTGGTTTTGGCGGTTTTGGGAATTCTGATTGGCGGAGCCGCAATCTTTTTTATGCAAACTGAACTAACCGATGCCTTGAACCCTGCATCAAGCGCAATTTTGGATCTGCCTATCAGATCCAACGTGTTTATCTACGGCTTTCTACCTATTCTGCTGTTTCAAGCCACTATTGGCATGAACTTAAAGCGGATACTTGATGACTGGGTGCCTATACTAGTTTTAGCAATACTAGCTGTTTTGGTTGCCACGATATTTGTTGGCTATTCCCTTTTCTGGACAAGCACTCTCTCCATAGCTGCTTGTTTCCTAATCGGGTCAATTGTCTCAACGACCGATCCATCCGCTGTTGTTGGAATTTTCAGATCCATTGCAGCCCCGGAACGTCTTACTCGTATAATTGAAGGAGAAAGCCTACTCAACGATGCGGCGGCAATCGCATTGTTTGGCTTGTTCATGGGGTTCGTAATGCTCGGGGTACCAAGTACCACGCTTGGAACAGCTCTCATACAGTTCCCCGTTCTCATTATCGGCGGGGCCTTTGCAGGTTGGGTGGTTGCAAGAATTGGTGTTGCTGTAATGGGCCTGTTCTTCGACTTTCCATTGGCTCAGCTATCCGTCTCTGTGGCGCTTCCATATCTTGCGTTTGTTGTGGCTGAACAAGCTGTTGGCGCGTCAGGTGTTATTGCTGTTGTTGCCGCAGGGCTTACGATGCATCTTACTGCGCCAAGTCGATTGCCGCTGCAATCCTGGACCAAGATCCGGGAGACTTGGGATCTGCTTGCACATTGGGCTGGTGCTCTCATCTTTATTCTTGCGGCTTTACTGATACCGCGCTTCCTTTCCGATCTGAGAATTCAGGATCTCGGATTGGTGCTTGTTGTTATTGCCGCTGCCTTTGCTGCACGTATTGTTATTCTTTTTGCCGTTCTTCCAACCTTAAGCGCAATAAGAGTTTCGCCACCTGTTGAGCTTCCATATCGCGCTGCAATCCTATGGGGCGGGCTCAGGGGCGCAGTCACACTAGCCTTGGCACTGGCGGTAACAGAAAACCTACTGGTTGATGCCGAGACCAAGCGCGTTGTTGGTATCCTAGCGACCGGCTTTACGCTTTTTACGCTCTTTGTGCAGGGGACGACTTTGAGAAGAGCGATCAAATGGCTTGGCATAGACGCTCTTTCCCCACTGGATCAGGCTCTATCTAAACAGGTTGTAGCAGTTGCGCTACAAACCGTACGCGAAGACGTTGCGCGGGTTACCGATAGCTACGATCTAAGCCATGAGTTAGTGCGCTCTGAAGCAATTAATTTCGGTTTACGCCTGGAAGACGCGGTGAAACGGGCTGAGGAAAACGCCACAATCCTGGATCGGGATCGTGTCAAACTTAGTCTGGTTTCGATAGCAGGTGCCGAGCGCGATATTATTCTGCATCGACTGAATGAACGTATGATTTCATCTCGTTTGGCAGAAAGGTTGGTCTCGGATGCTGATCGTTTGATTGAAGCAACGCTGACTCATGGGCGTCTGGGGTATCAAAATACCGCCAAAGAATCTGTGACCAGCAGTCTGCCCGAGCGAGTAGCTATTCAGCTGCACCAACGCTACGGATTCTCGTATTTCCTTAGTGATATTGTTGCAGAGAAATTTGAACTCCTGTTGGCGCAAAAGCTCGTTCTGGATGATATTGATGACTTCATCGATCGGCGGATCAAACGTATTCATGGTAAGCGCGTCGCCCAGCTTCTCAAAGGCATGGTTCTGAAGCGCACAAAAGGCATCCGCAACGCTCTGAATGCACTGAGATTGCAATACCCAGGCTATGCGGATGAATTGGAGCGGCGCTTCATTCGTAAATCAGTAATTCGTTTAGAACAGCGAGAATACCATTCTTTGAAGGAAGACCGTATAATCGGCGATGAGCTGCACGCTACATTAGTCCTCGACATCGCCCATCGCAGCAAAGAGCTTCAAGAGCGGCCGCACCTGGATGTTTCGATGCAGCGCAAAGGCGTATTTCGACAATTGCCAATCTTCCAGGATTTGGATGAAAATACGCGCAAGTATCTGAAAAGGCGCATCAAGATCATTGGGGTTCCTACAGGGCAAACAATTATCAAGAAAGACAGTATCGCAAACAAGATGTTTTTTGTTTTGTCAGGAAGTATTGAAATCACGTGGGCTGGGAAGGTTTGGCACCTTGGACCGGGTGAGATGTTCGGCGATGCTTCGGTTCTTTTTCCAAACCCAAAGCGGTTTAGTGCACGTGTGATCTCTGACGCGACGCTATTGGAGTTGGGCAATGAAGAGCTGGAAAGACTTGTTGCAGATAATCCTGAATTGTTAAGCCATTGGCAAGTCTCTGAAAACCAACTTGGGACAGAAAGCAAGCAGATCATTTCACAATAGGGCATGTGCTTAAGCACAAATTTATTTATCTTTCAAAGGGCGGATAGAGAAAATGACAGGAACGGCAAAACTGGACTGGTTCGGGAAAAGTGGAGGGACTTCTGTTAAATTGACAACAGGAGGACTTCATGGGGCGAACACATTATAC
>CANLTN010000047.1:2500-5399 GCA_947494035.1 uncultured Pseudovibrio sp.
GCGATGAAAGACGTGATACGCTGCGATAAGCGTCGGGGAGCTGCGAATAAGCTTTGATCCGGCGATTTCTGAATGGGGCAACCCACACCGTAAGGTGTACCCGCAAGGGGGCAAACCCGGGGAACTGAAACATCTAAGTACCCGGAGGAAAGGACATCAACCGAGACTCCGTTAGTAGTGGCGAGCGAACGCGGACCAGGCCAGTGGCTATAAATTAAGAACCGGAACAAGCTGGGAAGCTTGACCTGAGTGGGTGATAGTCCCGTACGGGTAGAAAGATTTATAGTCCTCGAGTAGGGCGGAACACGTGAAATTCTGTCTGAACATGGGGGGACCACCCTCCAAGCCTAAGTACTCCTAGTCGACCGATAGCGCACCAGTACCGTGAGGGAAAGGTGAAAAGTACCCCGACGAGGGGAGTGAAATAGTACCTGAAACCGAATGCCTACAAACAGTTGGAGCCCGAAAGGGTGACAGCGTACCTTTTGTATAATGGGTCAGCGACTTAATTTAACGAGCAAGCTTAAGCCGATAGGTGTAGGCGTAGCGAAAGCGAGTCTGAATAGGGCGTCTTAGTTCGTTGGATTAGACCCGAAACCGAGTGATCTAGCCATGAGCAGGTTGAAGGTGCGGTAACACGCACTGGAGGACCGAACCCACGAATGTTGAAAAATTCGGGGATGACTTGTGGCTAGGGGTGAAAGGCCAATCAAACTCGGAAATAGCTGGTTCTCCGCGAAATCTATTTAGGTAGAGCGTCCTGTGAATACTCCTGGGGGTAGAGCACTGGATGGGCTATGGGGGCTCACCGCCTTACTGATCCTAACCAAACTCCGAATACCAGGAAGTACTGCAGGGCAGACACACAGTGGGTGCTAACGTCCATTGTGGAGAGGGAAACAACCCTGACCGCCAGTTAAGGTCCCTAAGTTATGGCTAAGTGGGAAAGGATGTAGAGATCCCAAAACAACCAGGATGTTGGCTTAGAAGCAGCCATCATTTAAAGAAAGCGTAACAGCTCACTGGTCTAAATAAGGGTCTCCGCGCCGAAAATGTACCGGGGCTAAAGCCATACACCGAAACTGCGGGCTTGTCTTTGACAAGCGGTAGCGGAGCGTTCTGTAAGCTGATGAAGGCAGACCCGTGAGGGCTGCTGGAAGTATCAGAAGTGCGAATGCTGACATGAGTAACGATAAAGAGGGTGAGAGACCCTCTCGCCGAAAGTCCAAGGGTTCCTGCGCAACGCTAATCGGCGCAGGGTTAGCCGGCCCCTAAGGCGAGGCCGAAAGGCGTAGTCGATGGGAACGGGGTTAATATTCCCCGGCCAGTGGGTAGTGACGGATGCCGTGTATCGTATCTCCTTATTGGATTGGAGATGCGGTGAAGGTGTTCCTGGAAATAGCTCCCACGCTAAGACCGTACCCGAAACCGACACAGGTGGACAGGTAGAGTATACCAAGGCGCTTGAGAGAACTGTGCTGAAGGAACTCGGCAAATTGCTCCCGTAAGTTCGCGAGAAGGGAGCCCAATATGAAGGCAACTTTGTATTGGGGGCACAGAATAGGGGGTTGCGACTGTTTATCAAAAACACAGGGCTCTGCGAAGCCGCAAGGCGACGTATAGGGTCTGACGCCTGCCCGGTGCTGGAAGGTTAAGAGGAGCTGTGCAAGCAGCGAATTGAAGCCCCAGTAAACGGCGGCCGTAACTATAACGGTCCTAAGGTAGCGAAATTCCTTGTCGGGTAAGTTCCGACCTGCACGAATGGCGTAACGACTTCCCCGCTGTCTCCAGCACAGACTCAGTGAAATTGAATTCCCCGTGAAGATGCGGGGTTCCTGCGGTCAGACGGAAAGACCCCGTGCACCTTTACTACAGCTTCACACTGGTATTCGTGATGACATGTGTAGGATAGGTGGTAGACGTTGAAACCTGGGCGCCAGCTCAGGTGGAGTCATCCTTGAAATACCACCCTTGTCCTCATGGATATCTAACCGCGATACTACAATATCCGGGACCGTGTGTGGCGGGTAGTTTGACTGGGGCGGTCGCCTCCCAAATGGTAACGGAGGCGCGCGAAGGTAGGCTCAGAGCGGTCGGAAATCGCTCGTTGAGTGCAATGGCATAAGCCTGCCTGACTGCGAGACTGACAAGTCGAGCAGAGACGAAAGTCGGTCATAGTGATCCGGTGGTCCCTCGTGGAAGGGCCATCGCTCAACGGATAAAAGGTACGCCGGGGATAACAGGCTGATGATGCCCAAGAGTCCATATCGACGGCATTGTTTGGCACCTCGATGTCGGCTCATCACATCCTGGGGCTGGAGCAGGTCCCAAGGGTTTGGCTGTTCGCCAATTAAAGTGGTACGTGAGCTGGGTTCAGAACGTCGCGAGACAGTTCGGTCCCTATCTGCCGTGGGTGTAGGAAATTTGAGAGGATCTGTCCCTAGTACGAGAGGACCGGGATGGACGAACCTCTGGTGGACCTGTTGTGGCGCCAGCCGCATTGCAGGGTAGCTATGTTCGGAATGGATAACCGCTGAAGGCATCTAAGCGGGAAACCAACCTCAAAACAAGACTTCCCTTGAGAGCCGTGGAAGACCACCACGTCGATAGGAGGCATGTGGAAGGGTGGTAACATCCGAAGCTGAGCCTTACTAATAGCTCGATCGATCTTGATCACTCCCATTAAGCTATAATCATAGAATAACCTATGAAAACAAAATCAAAGCGAATTCAACAAACAAGACCAGTTCATAAAACAATATGTGCTTTATTCCTGCCCGGTGGCTATGGCGGGGCGCCCCCACCCGATCCCATCCCGAACTCGGAAGTGAAACGCCCCTGCGCCAATGGTACTTCGTCTCAAGACGCGGGAGAGTAGGTCGCCGCCGGGCATGAATAA
>CANLTN010000048.1:0-4872 GCA_947494035.1 uncultured Pseudovibrio sp.
CTGGTGGTCCTGGTCACCGACAGCGGCGGCAACGGGGTCTCCGGTCAGACCGTGACCTACACCGCACCTGCGTCCGGAGCCAGCCTGAGCAGCGTCTCCCAGACGGCGACCACCAATGCCAGCGGCCAGGCGACGCTCACGGCGACCGCCAACACGACGGCGGGGGGCTATACGGTCGCGGCCAGTGTGAGCGGCGTTGTCGCGACCGCCGACTTCTCGCTGACGAACACGGCCGGCGCACCCGCTGCCATTGCGGTGGTGTCGGGCACGCCGCAAAGCACGACGATCGGAACAGCATTCAGCAATGATCTGGTGGTCCTGGTCACCGACAGTGGCGGCAACGGGGTTTCCGGTCAGACGGTGACCTACACCGCACCCGCGTCCGGAGCCAGCTTGAGCAGCGTCTCCCAGACAGCAACCACCAATGCCAGCGGCCAGGCCACCCTCACGGCGACCGCCAACACCACGGCGGGTGGTTATACGGTCGCGGCCAGTGTGAGCGGCGTTGTTGCCACCGCTGACTTCTCGCTGACGAACACGGCGGGCGCGCCCGCGACCATTGCGGTTGTCTCTGGCACGCCGCAAAGCACCACGATCGGCACGGCGTTCAGCAGTGACCTGGTGGTCCTGGTCACCGACAGTGGCGGCAACGGGGTTTCCGGTCAGACCGTGACCTACACCGCGCCCGCGTCCGGCGCCAGCTTGAGCAGCGTCTCCCAGACAGCAACCACCAATGCCAGCGGCCAGGCGACGCTCACGGCGACCGCCAACACCACGGCGGGTGGGTATACGGTGGCGGCGAGTGTGAGCGGCGTTGGCTCCACGGCCGACTTCTCGCTGACCAACACGGCGGGCGCGCCCGCTGCCATTGCAGTGGTCTCGGGGACCCCCCAAAGCACGACGATCGGAACAGCATTCAGCAATGATCTGGTGGTCCTGGTCACCGACAGTGGCGGCAACGGGGTCTCCGGTCAGACGGTGACCTACACCGCGCCCGCGTCCGGTGCCAGCCTGAGCAGTGTCTCCCAGACAGCGACCACCAATGCCAGCGGTCAGGCCACCCTCACGGCCACGGCCAACACCACGGCGGGGGCCTATACGGTGGCTGCCAGTGTGAGCGGTGTCGGCACCACGGCAGACTTTTCGCTGACGAACACGGCCGGAGCTCCTGCAACCATTGCGGTGGTCTCGGGCACGCCGCAAAGCACGACGATCGGCACCGCGTTCAGCAATGATCTTGTGGTTCTGGTCACCGACAGTGGCGGCAACGGGGTCTCCGGTCAGACCGTGACCTACACCGCGCCCGCGTCCGGTGCCAGCCTGAGCAGTGTCTCTCAGACGGCAACCACCAATGCCAGCGGTCAGGCCACCCTCACGGCCACGGCCAACACCACGGCAGGGGGCTATACGGTGGCCGCCAGCGTGAGCGGTGTCGGCACCACGGCCGACTTCTCGCTGACCAACACGGCCGGAGCACCTGCTGCCATTGCAGTGGTCTCGGGCACGCCGCAAGGCACGACGATCGGCACGGCGTTCAGCAATGATCTTGTGGTTTTGGTCACAGACAGTGGCGGCAACGGGGTTTCCGGTCAGACCGTGACCTACACCGCGCCCGCGTCCGGTGCCAGTTTGAGCAGTGTCTCCCAGACAGCAACCACCAATGCCAGCGGCCAGGCCACCCTTACGGCGACCGCCAACACCACGGCAGGGGCCTATACGGTGGCCGCCAGCGTGAGCGGCGTTGTGGCGACCGCCGACTTCTCGCTGACGAATACCGCCGGGGCAGCAAATAACATTGCGGTGGTTTCGGGGACCCCGCAAAGCACGACGATCGGCACGGCGTTCAGCAGTGACCTGGTGGTCCTGGTCACAGACAGTGGCGGCAACGGGGTTGCGGGTCAGACCGTGACCTACACCGCGCCGGGGTCCGGTGCCAGTCTGAGCAGCGTCTCCCAGACCGCAACCACCAATGCCAGCGGCCAGGCCACCCTCACGGCCACTGCCAACACCACGGCGGGGGCCTATACGGTGGCGGCCAGTGTGAGCGGCGTGGTTGCGACTGCGGACTTCTCGCTGACGAATACGGCCGGCGTGCCTGCTACCATTGCGGTTGTCTCGGGGACCCCGCAAAGCACGACGATCGGCACGGCGTTCAGCAATGATCTGGTGGTTCTGGTCACCGACAGTGGCGGCAACGGGGTTGCGGGTCAGACCGTGACTTTCACGGCCCCGCTGCTCGGTGCCAGTTTGAGCAGTATAATTCAGACGGCAACCACCAATGCCAGCGGCCAGGCCACGCTCACGGCGACGGCCAACACCACGGCAGGGGGGTATACGGTGGCGGCCAGTGTGAGCGGCGTTGTTGCGACCGCCGACTTCTTGCTGACGAACACGGCCGGAGCACCTGCGACTATTGCGGTGGTCTCGGGGACCCCGCAAAGCACGACGATCGGCACGGCGTTCAGCAATGATCTGGTGGTTCTGGTCACAGACAGTGGCGGCAACGGGGTTGCGGGTCAGACCGTGACCTACACCGCGCCCGCGTCCGGAGCCAGCCTGAGCAGTGTCTCCCAGACCGCAACCACCAATGCCAGCGGCCAGGCCACCCTCACGGCCACGGCCAACACCACGGTGGGAGGGTATACGGTGGCTGCCAGTGTGAGCGGCGTTGTCGCGACCGCCGACTTTTCCTTGACCAACACCGCCGGGGCGGCAAATAACATTGCGGTGGTCTCGGGCACGCCGCAAAGCACAACGATCGGCACGGCGTTCAGCAATGATCTGGTGGTCCTGGTCACAGACAGTGGCGGCAACGGGGTTGCCGGCCAGACCGTGACCTACACGGCGCCCGCATCCGGTGCCAGCCTGAACAGTCAAAGTATAACGGCACCCACCGACAGCAATGGGGAGGCGACCCTCACGGCGACGGCCAATACCACGGCGGGAAGCTATACGGTGGCGGCCAGTGTGAGCGGTGTCGGCTCCACCGCCGACTTTTCACTGACGAACACGGCGGGGGCGGCAAATTCCATTACGGTGGTGTCAGGCGACAATCAGGCAGCTATGATTAATACCGAGTTTGATGAAACTCTGGTTGTATTGGTTACAGATGCCAATGGAAATGGTGTAGCCGGAGTTGATGTGACCTTTTCCGCCCCAGCGTCGGGAGCTTCAGCAACATTTAACGCCTCTGGTTCTCGCATTGAAGTTGTGACGACTCAAGCAGATGGGACAGCAGTTACTTCAAAGCTGACTGCAAACGATATTGCATCAAAGTATTTGGGCAATGGTTCGTTCGAGGCTTATACTGTTACTGCTAGTGCAGGTCTGCCAAATAGTGCTGATTTTCCGCTCACAAATAACCGTAATTCTGAGGCTGATATTGCTAGGACGAAGGAAGTTATTGCGTCCTTTGTTACCGACAGAGCAGATCGGATTGTATCAGCGCTACCAGATCTTACGCGGCGCTTAAGCCATGGTGAATTTGGCCGTCAGCGAAACCTGAATAGCCTTTTTTACGACATAGAAACGCAATCGCAAACTATCGATTTTGAATTCAGCTTCAAAGCATTTCAGAACCGACTGAAATCAAGCTTTTCCAGTAGTGATAAAGATGTAAGTTATGGAGATGCTTATCCGACGGGCTCGGGTCGTGGGCCAACTGATACTCCAATACTTTCTTATACGCCAGTGCCAGGTGAAGATGTAAAATGGCCAATCGCCTCTGTTGACGCATCCAATCTAGACGAACTCACGAGTGAAGATGATGGGGAAATTGAATCGGGCTTTGACTTCTGGTTGCAAGGTACCTGGGTAAAAGTCAATAACAACGAAACTGAGACCCAGAACGCAATATTCTACGCTGGCGTTGATTATCGATATCAAGACCGAGCGCTATTTGGCATTCTTGGCGAGCTGGATATCTCAGATGGAACAAATGCTACCGAAAACACCGCTGTAGATGGTGTTGGTTGGCTGCTTGGTCCTTACGGTGTCTTGCGTTTACATCAGAACTTATACTTTGAGGCTCTTGCCAGTTACGGCCAGTCGCACAATACCGTTAATCCCCTTGGATTCTACGATGACGAATTTGATACTGAGCGTTTTCTGGTTCGAGGTGTTATGACCGGAGAATTTGAGGTCAATGCTCTTTCGGTAAGCCCTTTTGCCCGTATTCTCTACTATTTTGAACGCCAAAATAGCTATCAAGACAGTCTCGGCAATACTATCCCTAGTCAGGATTTTGATTTAGGCCGGTTAGAATTCGGTCCCAGAATTGCCTATAACTACATCAGCGAAAACGGCCTACAAATTTCTCCTTTTGTGTCTATCGCGGGCCTCTATGACTTTAATAAACTTCTGGATGGAGTACCATCGGATGCTACGTTTACTTCTGCTAATGTGGACTTTCGTGCGCGTATTGAGGCCGGATTTAATTTGCGGCTACCTAAACGAGATATCTTTATCCAAGCAGAGGGCCTTTATGACGGAATTGGGGCACCAGATTTTGAAGCCTATGGTGGAACGTTAAAGTTAGTGATCCCATTCTAAATTACCTCAACGCCGTGAATGGCTGCGGAATGTAGAATTGGAGGTTTCTGATGCAGGTTGCATGCAATTTGGGCAAATTGGCGGCCCTGTTTAGGATGAATTCACGCCTGAATTACGTCTGGTGGAAAGCTATTCGTACCTACATTTAAAAGATGCAACGGAGCCCGCCTGGATTGCTTTGGCATTTGGTCATGGGAATGGCGCACAGATTGCTGACCCGCTGGTTGATGACAGAAGGTGCCGGCAGCGCAGAAACCAAACAAGCACTAACCAAGTCTGTTCGAAAACTGTTGGAGCCGTGAGCTAAGCCGGTCTTAGGTT
>CANLTN010000049.1:0-4165 GCA_947494035.1 uncultured Pseudovibrio sp.
TCAAGCTGCTGCGTAATTGGAGCGGATCCACTTATAAACCACGCTCAACTGTCCAAATAAACGGGACCACCTCTCAGTAAGGCTTTACGTCAAGGAACAGATTACTGGAGATGATTTCGAGGTGAAGAAGGCTAAGCAGCGCATCGAAAAAATGATCCTGCGAATTGAAAGCGTTGTAGGCAAAAAGGATATCCCGCTTGCGGCACTCACGAGAGAGCACGCCAGAGCTTACCGCGACTTACGACTGAAGTCCGTTAAAGCCGCAACGGTAAAGCGTGAGTTCAACACCATCGTCGCAATCCTCAATCACGCTATAACTGAGTTCGACCTTCAGCTTGCCAACTCCTTTGCTAAAATGAAATATCCGAAGGGAGTGGTACCAACAGAAGCGCAGGAAGATAAAGGCAAGCCTTTTCCGGATGACATCCTGAACGCCATTACCGAACGAATTACAACCAAATCAAAAAATGACGCACGTCTTATATGGCAACTACTGGAGGGAACCGGCTGCCGCCTGAACGAGATCGCGGGACTCAGGGTTGAAGACGTTGTAATTGAGCATGATTATCCCCACCTCAGCATTCAGGAAAACCGGCTCAGAAGACTCAAGAACGCATCCTCGATACGTTTAGTACCATTGGTGGGAGACACTCTAAAATTCGCTAAGGAGGCTGCTAAGATAGCCTCTACACGATCCAAATACGTCAATGGTGACTACCTGTTTCCCCGCTATGTTGGAAAGACGGGCTCCAACAGCATCTCAAAAATCCTGATGAAGCATGTACGAGCCATTACATCAGACCCGGCCCTTCGCACGCATTCGCTCCGGGCCAATATGAAAGGCAACCTTGCTGAGGCAGGAATTGAAAAGAGCATTCGTGATATGATGCAAGGCCATGCTGTGAATGATGTGGGAGATCGCCACTATCTAGGTATGGGCTCAAGACTCAAAGTCTTCACTGATGCGATGGCGCAAACCCAAGCATACGTTGCTGCAAGACGGCGTAAAACAATAACAGAGGGGAAAATCGAAAACTAGTCGCGCCATACGGACGGACGTATTCTACAGCGACACCTGCAAAGTTGCCAGCCAGCAAGCGCACCATGCAGCGCCCTGTTGAAGTTGATTGCCCCAATCTGAGTTTACAATCTACGGCTTGCCAATTTTAGCAAGCATCTCATCCAAATCCTCAATGCAAAAATCGGCTTCCATGTTTGATGGAGAGCCGACGGCTAAGTGCATCGCCACCAGGCAGGCAAAGCCTCTTGCGATTAGGATGCAGGCCAGCCCCCTAGAATAGTTCACATAACCTCCCCATCTCACGTGTGCCATGGGGAGATCTAGTTCCTAAGCGTTCGTTAGAAATTCCGGCCGCAAAAATAGAACGCTCCGGTGCCCTTCCCCTTCATTACTCTCGTTAACTCAGACCCTTCCAGTCGCTCTTGGGTCCTGAAACTAGACGCTATTGATCACCCAATTGATCACACTCAACAAGTTACCCGGAAAATAAATGAAAAATCAAGTACTTGGGGCATCTCAACTTACGTCCCATACTGAAGAAACTCGCGACCGTTTCTTCAGCGCCTGGCGTGTGCCCGCAACACCCAAAATGCAAGAACTAATAGACCAGATCATCGAACAGATCCTCGACTATGAAACCACCTTTGGTATTCGCAAACGGAAACGCAAAGAAGCGGACCATAAGGTTTTTGTTGAGACGGTCACAGCGGTTATTTGCGATGTAGTCCACTACTACCTGTCTGGAGAGCTTTGCGAGATAGCTATAACTCGCTCAAAACGGATTCTAAGCGCCAAAGACAGGTACAAAGCCCCCGCGATGAACAAAACCCTTCCTGAGCTACTAGACATGCTCAGCGGTCCTTATTTTGGCTTAATCGAACAACAGCTCGGCAAAGAGTGGAAGAAGGAACGTCGCACCACAATCAACATAGCCGTTCCGCTACTGACCTTGGTCCACGAACACCAGATCAGCTTGGAGGACATCGGATACAAATCCCATAGGGAGTTGATTTACCTGAAAGAGGCCAAGAAGGACCGCAGATACAAAGCCAAGTCGATTGATTATGAGGATACCCCGCAGACAGAGTTCTACAGGCGAAGGCTCGGCAAGATCAACGATCTGCTAGAACGGACAGAAGTTACCCTCAATGGGGTCCCTCAGCACGACAAATTTCTCAGACAGATATTCACCTGTGGCAGCTTTAATTGTGGCGGACGTGCCTTCGGTGGATTCTGGCAGAGTACCAGCAAACAGGACCGCAAGAAAATCCAGATCAACGGAGAACCAGTCATCGAACTGGATTACGGACAGATCAACCCGATGATTGCTTACGGTAAAGCCGACTTAGAACCCCCTGAAGGAGACCTTTACACCGTCCCAGGCTTCGAGGAACACCGGGATGAAATCAAAACACTCCTGAATTGTATGTTTTGGGCAGATAAGCCAATCACCCGTTGGCCCAAAGGACTTAAAATCAAAGGCTACTCGGTGCGTGAAGTCACAACAGCAATTGAGAAGCACCATTTACAGATCCGTGACAAGTTCTATTGCGGTCACGGACACTCACTCCAACATACGGAATCCTCAATCTTGTTGGCTGTGTTGGATGAATTGAGGGAGAAAGGCATTCCCGCCTTACCGATACACGACAGCGTAATAATTCAGGAACAATACAAGGGCATGACCCTAGAAGTAATGCGTAAATGGTTAAGGATAATAGCAAAGCTAGACCCCAAAATAAAATAGAAAACAACCTATATTAGGCGGTACTTACCTCTACCTTGTATCTTTCTCTACTATAATTACTCTATCTTCTACTATATTTCTAACATGGTTCTCTCGTAGATCTATAGTATATCTAACCCCAGTTACCCTTAAGAGGGGCCCGTAAAATTACTTGGGGCCCGTAACAACACCCTATTGAAGCTAAAACAAACCGCCTGATGTAATTTGGTCCGGAAATCCGTAAGCACCCCCTTGCCATCGGAACCGGGCCAAAGCTCCCCCCCCAGCCCCCTTCGGTTTCGACCAGGAACAGAAAAGCATTCTCCTGGGAGGGACAAACAACCAAACCTGGGAACCCCTAAATCTGATTTTTCGACATGTTCGAAGCCCCATAAAGGGATCTACTCAGGTAGAGGTTAATACAGTAATGCTACACAAATCCTGAGGGGCAGCGTGGTAGGCAGGGGCAGGCACCTTCACGCTTCACAGGTCCGGTATTTTGCCTATACACATCCGCTCCAGCCTGCGTAGACTACGATTGCACCATAGTTGTTTGCTTTGAAAGCTCTTCCATTACAACGGCAATGCGCTTTACAACTTCAAACCATGCCGCATTCCTCCAGACTGGTTCGAGTTCGCTGAGGTGCAGCTTACCAATAGGATTTAGTTGGGGTTTGGGGTACCTCCATGTAGGGCTTGTGAGTATTAATTCATCACCTTGAAAATCAAAGCTGGGGCGCGGCTTGGGTTGCCCCTTATTTTTGCCATGCGGTTCAATAGGATCGAACTCATCCCAAACGGCTTGAATAGTTTTATTCAGCTCACCCACGAAGTGCTCTGGCGTATCTTTCAAGAACTGCGCGGTAAGTTCGTTTAAGTACTCAAATTTAGCTTTGGCCCGTGCACATGCCCTTTTACTTTCGAGTTGTATCTGCCTAACTCTTTCCATGCTCGCCTGGTGCCGTTTTTCCTTATCCTCCGTCTGGCGTTTCACCTCTTCACTGGCTTGATTGCGGCGGCGTTCGCCATCTGCCGTTAGTGCAGGCTTCACCAACTCGCCTGTCTTAGCCGTGATTGTAATGCAAACCGACTTTCCGTGATCGTCTACCAAATCGAACGGGAGGCCGTCAGCATCAAAGGGGGTAAGGTAAAGGTTTGCGCCATAAATTTTGGTTCCCGTTCTAGCGGCTTCCAATTCGTCGGATGCTTGCTGTAAAGCCTCAGCCAGGCGTTCAGCTGTGATTTCACCTGTAAGTTTGATTCTCATGATGCGTCACTCTTTTGCGAAGAAGTTGCAGGCAAGTCTAGGTCAAGTCCCACACTTCTGGGCTAACTTGGCGGCTAAAGCAGTTTGCTTTTAATGTGAGGCGTATCCTGCTGCTTGAAGGAAGTTTGAGCATTCCTCGGAGTTGAAGAGA
>CANLTN010000050.1:0-3961 GCA_947494035.1 uncultured Pseudovibrio sp.
AGCGCTAAAGGAAAGTAGTCCTGAGCGAGCGGCACAGGCACGAAGAGCCTCGAAGATCGCAAAGGAACTCAGCACTTCAGGACAATTAGAATTCGATTTTTATGGGGGTGGGTTTGTGTCTGTAGCATTCCAATATCTGGACACCGTAACAGAGCGCTTAAGAGCCTCTAAGGCAACACTAGCGAAGCGGCACGAAGCACTGGCCCTGCTTACCGTCATCATCCGCAACCTTGCTTGGCAGTCTTACGAGTGCGGCAAGACAGCAGCAGAACTATCAGACATCACCGAGATTAAACCTTCGCACCTATCGGCAGCCCTAAAGCTTCTCGAAGACGTGGGAGCCATCAAACGGGTGAAGCGGGGTCGGACCAAGATTATCACCGTAACACCTGAAGGTGCTTACCGAGGGGCAAAGGATAACCACGGCAAGGCGGTTGAAGCGTACAAGTTTGAAGTGGTCGAGGGCGGTCTCAGTTAGGCCCAGCGGGGGATTAATCTACCGTATAAGTGAAACGCAATTCGCTGCCCAATATTTCTACAAAATTCCTGCGAGGGCATATCTATATATACGATTGCGCCACTACCCCCCATGCACCCCGCCCAGCGCTTTAATAAGCCAGAGTAAACCACAGCGAGCATTGACCAACTCACGCTACCCTGTAACAGTAACGCAACAGGGGCGATACGGGGTTACAGCATGTTCACACTGGGACAGGCAGCAAAAGAGACAGGTGTAGCAAAGACCACGATAGCGAGGGCCATCAAGAACGGCAGGCTTTCGGCATCGAAGAACGATAAGGGCGAGTACAGCATCGACCCCTCCGAATTGTTCAGGGTCTACAAACGCAACACGGGCAACAAGTCGCACAACACTGAAATGAAACAAGACACCACCCCTAACGACCCTGCAACGCTACAGGCTGCAATACTGGAAGAACGGGTCAGGGGGTTGGAAGATAAGATCCAGCTACTTGAACGCCAACTGGAGAAGGCTGAGGGCCGCGCCGATACCGTCCAGCTGCTTCTGAATGACCAGAGGGAACGGCAAGACAGGAGCTTCACCAGCAAGCTCGCGGCACTGTTTAAAGGGTAGGGGTAAACATGAGCAAGATCGCATCACCGGTAGCGGTGCTAATTAGTGGGGCGCTTATCGCGCTAGCTATTTACTCCAAACCCAGCGACTTCGAAATCTGCTTCAAGGAATACGTCAACGCCTACAAGATGGACGCTCGAGGGTTCGACGATAACATTATACGAACGACAGCCATATCAGTATGCATGGATCAGTAGGACATATAGGTATACTCCTGAGTCCTACTATCACCCCTCCCCAGAACGGCAGAAAATCATAGGACAATAGGGTTCATTTGTGGATATGTCCCACTAGGGCATTGAGGTCTATAATCTATACGCCTATACATCCCCTATCAGATCACCCCATCAAAGGAACCTGCCCCATGTCCACCACCTACGGCTACGCTCGTGTATCCACCACAGACCAAGACCTCACCGTCCAGCAGAACGAACTGAAGGCCGCAGGGTGTGAAGTCATCCGCTCTGAGAAGATCACCGGCACCACCACAGAGGGCCGAGTAGAACTGCAGACGCTCAAGGAGTTCATGAAGGCAGGGGACACGCTGGTAGTCACTCGTATGGATCGCCTTGCACGATCAGCGAAAGACCTGCTCGAACTGGTGGAGGAGCTGCAGGGAAGAAACATCGCCCTACGTATTCTCAAACAGAACATCGACACGACCACCAGCGAAGGGAAACTGTTCCTCACCATGCTTGCGGGGTTTGCTGAGTTCGAGACTGAGTTACGCAAGGAACGCCAGCAAGAGGGGATCCAGAAGGCCAAGGCAGAAGGCAAGTACAAGGGCCGCGCTCCCAAGTACGACCGTGAGAGGATCACCCAGCTACTCAATGAGGGCATGAACAAGAGCGCTATCGGCAGGGAAGTAGGGTGTGATGTCCGTACGGTCAGACGCATAGCCAAGGAGATCGAGGCAGCCGGTTAAAACGGCCCAGCCCAGCGATATAAAGGCCTTCCTTCAGGTGTCGAGGGGAGGCCTTTCGCGTGTTCGTGGGCATCTGCTCCTGAAGATAAATCTGTCTTCGTGTGTCCTACCACTTTTTTGCCCCCGTACCCACGCGAATATACACCGAGAATCCTCATTCAGAACACCCACAGGAAGCGCTTAGAAGGCCACTGAGAGCCGTTCCTATATCGCGAGCCACCAATCCATCCAGAGCGCCCTAGAGGCCTCTCAGGGCGCCTTAAAACGGGACGAACGCCCCCCCGGTACACTTAAGCACATACAAAAAAGATTCACCCCCTAACAACGAACCGACACATGCAAGAAACCAACGAAGAACCATGGACCAGCGATATCGTGAGAGCACTCCGAACGCTGGAAACCAAACGATCCAACAGCACATGCACCTTCTTCAAAAACAACAGGAAGACGGTCAAGGTTCCCATAAAGAGCGTCCACACACTCCCCGAACTCATGCAGCCCCGCAGTGGCGTGATAGAGCCCCACGTCAGTGACCTAATCAAAGCCCTTAAGAACGGCGCTGAGCTGCCCCCTCTGCTGGTTATGGAGCATGGGAAGGGAGTTCTGGTAATTGACGGCCACCACCGCCTAGAAGCCCTGAAGTCTGCTGAAGAGAAGACAGTGAAGGTGACCATATTCAAGGGTGATGCAGTCGGAGCGTTCAAGCAAGCCACAGAAGCCAACAGCAAGGCAGTCCAGCCGCTCAACAACCTCGAAAGACAGAACAGAGCATGGGAGATGGTCAGGACCGGTCAGTACTCCAAGAACGATGTGGTCGCAGCAGCATCCATAAGCAGGGCGCAGGTCGGCATCATGAGGAAGGCGCTTAAGATACTGCTGGACAATGACCACAATCCAGACGCCTACGGCCACTGGTTCAAAGCAAATAAGCGGGTCCAAGAGATTGATGCAGATGAGGGGTTACACGATACCGAATTCACACAGCAAGACATTGACCTCAGAGCCCAGTGCATTGCTGATGGTATGAGGAAGTCAATGAAGTCCTCGGACTACATGAACCCAGCGATCCTTGCCAAGGCACTGCAAATCGTTTCAGGGAGAAGGTTCCAAGAAATAGTAGATGAATCCGTCTACCTGCACAGGACGTCCCCCATGTTCGATAAAGCAGTAGAGGGATATACCCTTGAACTGGATGAGGCAGTGGAGTTGGGAGACATCACCCACGAGGAAGCAGAAGCGTCCTTGGAAGCCCTGCAGGGTCAAGGGCCAATATCAGACAATGAGACCTATATCCCTTGGGTGGCAGATGACGAGACCGACACAGATATCCCCTTCTGATACCCCCAAGAACGGGATTATGGGGGGCTAATCCCTATGGGGGCTAACTTAGCCCACCGCCTGCCCCTATAGCTCCTCCTTTTATATTCTTATTGTTTTATACATAGGCTGGTCGATTCTGGCGATTATCCCAATAAAATCAACGATCCTACGAAATTGACAGTTACCCCACAGGTAACTATAGTTACCCCACAGGTAACTGTCAGTTGATTCTGATCCCCCCTTACAAAGAGGGAGGACGCTGCAAAACAAGAGGCGATGATGGAACACCATCAAAGGGGGGTGCGTAGTGGGTGATATGAGCATGAGAGAGCTACGAGCGCGGGGATATACCCAAGAGGATATCGACGCAGCCAAGGCCATGCAGGACGCCCAGCGGCGCGTAGGTGAACCGAAGCAGAGCATTGGCGTCTTAGTGGGGGAAGTGCAGCCCAAGCGCCCGTCAGAGAAGCCCGTGGACTTCACAGACCGAGCTATGAAGAGCAAGCGTGGCGTCTATGATCAAGCCGCCCTGGCATTAGACCAACAAGCGCTAAAGGAAAGTAGTCCTGAGCGAGCGGCACAGGCACGAAGAGCCTCGAAGATCGCAAAGGAACTCAGCACTT
>CANLTN010000051.1:0-3291 GCA_947494035.1 uncultured Pseudovibrio sp.
TATAATGTGTTCGCCCCATGAAGTCCTCCTGTTGTCAATTTAACAGAAGTCCCTCCACTTTTCCCGAACCAGTCCAAACCACAGGATTAAAGGGTGAGGACCGATTGCACCGAACATAGAACTCCGTGGCACTAGGCGCCCTGGCAGCTTAATAGTATTTTTTTCCATTTAAAGAGATAAAGATGACGGAGAATGTAAACGACAAAACAAACATATTTGATCGAGGATGTAATGAGCTAAGTGGTATTATCTCTTCTTTCAAACGAAATCATTTTCCAAAGAATATACAGGCGTTTAAACCAAAATACTTGTTTCCAGATTGAACTTCGTCCCCGCTTCGAAGAAGACTGGTGAAAGGTATTTTTCGCACCAGCCTTTTTCGATTTATTTTGCCAATTCTTAAACGCTGACAACCACTTGATGATAACGGTTATCGAGCAAACCACTCCATAGGGTCAACAGAAGTGCGCCAACAACGATTGTTGCGCCGATCCATGTAATTGACAGAATGCCAAGCTTTTCAACCGCCGCCCCACCGATAAATGCTCCAAATGCGATACCCAGATTGAACGCACCAATGTTTAGACCGGATGCCACATCAACAGCACTTGGAGTTCGTTCTTTCGCAAGCTTGACCACGTACACCTGAAGCGCCGGCACGCTAGCGAATGCCAGCCCACCCCAGAGTGAAATTGTTAGTACGACAAGAATAGGGGATGGTGCGGCAAACCCAAGGATACCTAAAACCGCAACAAGACCCGCGAAAATTCCGATAAGGGCGGGAATCGGGCCGAAGCGATCTGCTAACTTGCCACCCACTATATTTCCAACAGCAACGGATCCACCGTATAACATAATGACTAGACTGACCGTTCCTTCGCTAAACCCTGATACATCGGTCAGGAGTGGTGCCAGATAGGTAAAGGCAACAAAATTTCCGCAGTAGCCAACGGCTGTCATTGCATAAACGAGAAGCAAGCGTGGTTCAGAAAGAACGGAAAGCTGCTGACGTGGGGTTGGAGGATGTGATTGACGCAGGCTGGACGGAACTAGAAAAGCACTGCTGATCAAACCAATTACACCCAACATGATGACACCGATAAATGTCGAGTGCCATCCGAAGTTTTGTCCGATCCATGTACCGAGCGGAACACCGGTAACCAGAGCAACCGTCAACCCAAGAAATACCATGGCGATAGCGGAAGACTGATTTTTCTCGGACACCAGATCAGAGGCTACGGTTGATGCAATAGCAAAGAAAACGCCGTGAGCCAGGCCAGTTAAAAAGCGAGCGGTAACGAGGACCTCATAGCTGGGCGCCACAGCAGCCAAGGCGTTTCCAGCAATAAATAAGCTCATCACGGCAAGCAGTAGGCTTTTACGGGGCATATGGCCCGCGGCTGCAGTTAGCAATGGCGCACCGACAGTAACGCCAAGAGCGTACAGACTGACAAGCAGACCGGCTGAAGGCAGGCTGACATCAAGCTCCGAGGCAATGGTTGGTATGAGCCCTACAATCACAAACTCTGTTGTACCAACGGCGAAGGCGCTGATCGTCAGCGCGAAAAGTGCGATAGGCAATACGTTACCTCAAGATGGCGGATTTGTTTAGAAATGTGGCCAATCTCCATTTTTTTGGGTTGTAGCTGATTGTTTATTTTTGATAAATTAGGTTGAATGGGAATGATTTTTGCATAGCCTGCAAAGATGACTTTATTGCAAGACAAAACTGGTGACCTGGTTGCCTTTACCGCTGTTGTTGAATGTGGATCTATTTCCGCTGCTGCCGAATCCTTAGGAATAGCACCGTCATCAGTGAGCCGTGCACTCAACCGCCTAGAAGAATACCTTGGTGTTCGCCTCATTCGGCGCACCATACGACGGTTAGATGTCACCTCAGAGGGAGAGCGTTTCTATGACAGGGTTGTCCGTATATTGGCAGACTTGAAGAGGCAGAGAATGAAGCACGCAATGACGCTCAACAGGTTCGCGGGCGTCTGAGGGTCAATGCTGCGGTTCCCTTCGCCATTCACCAGCTTATCCCGCGACTAGAGCGGCTTCGTACAGATCATCCTGAGTTGCAAATCGACCTCATCATGACCGATGCTCTGGCAGATCTGATCGAAGAACGGTCTGATGTTGCAATCCGGATAGCACCGCTTTCCGATAGCGGCCTTTTTAGCCGCCACTTGGCTAACTGCTCTTTACTGTTGGTAGCTTCTCAACAATACCTTACTCAGTATGGAACTCCGCAGACATTGGAAGAACTGAGAGCTGGACACTTGGCTGTTCACTTTACAAGGCTGCCGATGCTTAACCATTGGAAGGTTTTGGCAGAAGATAAAACCATACAGACCATTACGTTGTCATCTAAGGTGGCAGCAAATAATGGCGAGGGAGTATTAGAGCTTGTTCGTCACGGACATGGGATTGCGCTACTGTCTTCGTTTCTCGTGGCGCGGGATCTGAAAGCTGGCAAACTGGTGGAAGTTATGCCTGACCTTAACCAGAGTACTGAGCAAAAGATCAGCGCTGTTTATACTGAGCGGTTGCAAAATTCCGCCCGGCTTAAAGCATTTATCGATTTCTTGTTGGAAGAGTTCCAAGGAAATTGGGAACAGTTATAGCAACTGTGTCTAACACTCTCTGCTTTCGTTAGCATAGCCATCATATTTCGCTGTCACTTTTTTAACTCAGCTGACAATTGGAACCCGAAAGTATTCGTTCAATGTAGATCCACCACTGATCAAAGATCCAAAGCTGATGTGCGCCCACTGCTGCCGAAACCCGCATCTTGGTCACCACACCATCCCGCCATTCCTCCAGCGGCTGCCCAGTATGATCAAACAGTGTCATCACCAACGTCCTCCTATGCCATCCAACACCCTGCCGCTCCAACAGATGTTGCGCCTAAGCATCCATTTTCAAAGGTCCGCACTACAAACGGGTCTTGGTATGAAGAGAGCACGAGAAGAGCTCACGTTCAATTCCGCCAAGACGCAGGGCCTATCTGGCCTCGCCCTATCGGGAGCGCCGCAAAACGGGAATAACTTTCAATGGAGCTTCAGGCGCTGTTCAGTCTATACGCGGGCATAAATTTTTTGACGTTCCCCGCAGAAAAACGCATTTCTCACGCAAATAACGCAAACTGGCACAAACCAGCGCAAACGCGTTCACACAGTTGACCGTGAGCATATTAGATTGTTTGAGGGTGATGGGTCTTAGAACGTCAAAAGCCCCCGAGCATTTCTGCATCGGGGGCTTTTGTGTGTGTCTTATGTTCTGTTTATT
>CANLTN010000052.1:0-3243 GCA_947494035.1 uncultured Pseudovibrio sp.
GTATAATGTGTTCGCCCCATGAAGTCCTCCTGTTGTCAATTTAACAGAAGTCCCTCCACTTTTCCCGAACCAGTCCATCATACATAGGATCATTTTCGTGAACACCAAAAATGGACTGCAATTCTCGCAAAGATATGCCTTTCAGTTCACACTCAGCCACTAAACGTTCACTTTTTTTATCAAAGGATCGAATAATTCTAGTCATATCACGGATTTATTTTTTACTATCCAGAGTTGTATTGCCCGTAAGAAAGACTGGCAGATCAAAACTAATAATATCTATTATCTCCTCCGACGTGACTAACATGAAATGCCTCAAAGCAGATGTACTATGCGCGTCGAAATCTTCCTCCTCCAAGAATTTCATAAGCGGAGAGTTTCGGACTTCAAAAATAAGTTGCGGCAAATACCCAGATATCAAATCCAATGTTTTTTGCCGAAACCCCTCTTCTGTCACTGCCAAAAATTCTCTCGTTTCAAACGACACGATGACACTATCACTATCGATAGACAAATCGATGTGAATACCATCACGATCGTCTGTAATCTTCTGACAATTTACACTTCGACTTACTTCCCAAGGAGTTAAATATGGAACAAACTCCGGAGTTAGATCAGTTCCCATATCTAATTTTTATCCTTTTCTTACCGTCTTGAATCGTGAGCGTCCGGTGAAGGCGACCTCCCCACCATGGATCAGCCCTGTTACGCTGGCTTTGCAGCGTAACACCAAGGCATGAGTTCGCTTAAGCGGGTGATCTTGTGATCAGCGATTTGAGCCAGAACCCATGTGAGCCAGGCTTGCGGATCGACATCATTCAGCTTGGCTGTTTCAATGAGGGTATAGGCGATGGCAGCAGCCTTGCCACCACCTTCCGAGCCCATGAAGAGATAATTTTTTCTTCCAAGAGCCACAGGCTTCATTGCCCGCTCGGCACAATTGTTGTCCAGCTCCAGAGAGCCATTGTCCAGATAGGCGCGCGCTTTGGGCAGGCGCGTGAGAGCATAGCGAATTGCTCCGGCCAGTGCTGACTTGCCGGATATTCTTGCAAGCTGCGTATGGAGCCAGTCTTCCAGATCATCGAAGACGGGTTTTGCCTGCTGCTGCCGCTGTCGCACCCGCTCCGGCGGCGGCTTGCCGCGTGCCTGTTTCTCGACCTCATAGAGTTTTGCAATCCGCTGGATGGCTTCGCCAGCTATACTTGAGGCTTGCGATGCGTGAACATCAACGAACTTGCGCCGGATATGCGCCATACAGGCCATTTCTGCTGCTTTGTCATGGCCAAACAAAGCTTTGAAGCCCGCATAGCCATCGGCATGGATCCAGCCTTTATAGCCGCTCAGGTGTCCTTGCGGGTGCTCGCCCTTGCGATCTACGGTGAACTGGTACCACGCCAGAGGCGGTGATTGCCCTAACCAAGCTCGTTCATCTCTCACATAGGCCCAAATACGAGCGGTTTTTGTCTGCTTGTTGCCCGGTGCCTGAAGCTTGACCGGTGTATCATCAGCAAAGACTGCGTTGCCTTGCCGAACCATTCGGCCAATGGCATCGGCCAGTGGTTCCAGCAGGGCGGTCGAGCGGCCAACCCAGTCACTCAAGGTGGAGCGGTCCAGATCAATGCCCTCACGACCAAAAATCTGCGATTGCCGGTACAACGGCAGATGATCACAAAACTTCGATACCAGTACATGAGCGAGCAGCCCCGGCCCGGGACGCCCGCGTTCGATTGGTCTGGATGGCAGCGGCGATTGAACGACTTTCTCGCAGCAGGAACACGACAAGCGTGGTCGGTGGATCCGGTTCACCACAAAACGGCCCGGTACATATTCAAGCTCTTCGGTGATGTCTTCGCCAAGCTGCTTGAAGCTACCACCGCACCGCTGGCAGCTATCGCCGGGAACAAGAACCGTATCATTGCGCTCCAGATTATCCGGCAATGGTTTGCGGCTGTGTTGGCGCTTTGGGCTTTTGTCTGCTGAAGGGGCAGGATCACACTGCTGCTCAGCGGCCTCGGCAATCTCTTTGTCTTCAGCTAGATTGAGGTGGAGCTGATCAAGCGTCTCTGACTTGGAGCCAAACCGGTGCCGCCTGGCCCCATGCAGCTGGTGCTGGAGTTGCTCGACCTTCAAACTCAAAGCCTTCACTTCCTCCGCCAGAAGCTTGTTGACGGCTTTCAGTTCAGCCGGGTCTTCTGAGGTGATATCAAGGTCTTTGAGCATAAAGACTTTATACAGGAACTCTCGTGCAAAGGTAAGCTGGAATTAAATTAAGCGACTGCAAATATTAGGCTATCCGGCTGTCAGAGGTGTCCATGTCTTCACCGGCGTTCGCCAGTCGATCCCTTCGAGCAGCATCGACAGTTGAGCTGCAGAAATATGGGCTTTACCTTCCTTCGCTGCAGGCCATATGAAGCGACCCTTCTCAAGGCGTTTGGTGAACAGGCATGCTCCCTGGCTATCCCACCAGATGATCTTCAAAAGGTCACCTCTACGGCCGCGAAACACGAACAGGTGACCTGAATACGGGTCTTCCGCCAGAACCTGCTCTGTTTGTGCCGCAAGAGTATTGAAGCCCCGGCGCATGTCCGTCACGCCAGCTGCCAGCCAAACCCGTGTGTTGCTGGGAACAGGGATCATGCACGCAGCTCCCGCAGAACTTGGGCAATCACTTCAACACTCACAGCACCGCTCAAGAAAACCTGATGCCCGCCAGCAAGCCGGATCCCAAGGCATAATGGCTCTGCTTGATTTGAAGAGCCTTCGCTATTCACCGAAATTGGTTGGGGTGCTTCCTCTGCATCCACGCTGACAGAGATAAACCCAGCCTTCGTTGGTTCTGCCGCCTTCTCTTCAAGGGCGGGATTGAAACGAGGATCTTTCAGCCAGTAATAAAGCCGCGCTTTTCTTATGCCGTGCCGTTTGGCCACATGAGCAACGGGCGCGCTTCCTTCAACGGCTTCCAGGCAAACCGCGCGCTTCTCATTATCACTCCAGCGCCGTCCTTGACTTTCTGTCATCATCAAAGTCCATGCAGTTAAAACTACACGCACGATAAAGCAGCAA
The DNA here is from genome assembly GCA_947494035.1 of uncultured Pseudovibrio sp. Lineage (GTDB taxonomy): Bacteria > Pseudomonadota > Alphaproteobacteria > Rhizobiales > Stappiaceae > Pseudovibrio. Next base: position 3,064 of record CANLTN010000052.1, read on the forward strand.
AATCATCATCGTTAGGTCGCCTTCACCGGACGCTCACATCGAAATGGCCTTCGCAAAACTCAATGCACTGATCTGCAAAGCTGCTGCTCGCACATATGATGACCAGAGGTGGTCCCGTTTATTTGGACAGTTGAGCGTGGTTTATAAGTGGATCCGCTCCAATTACGCAGCAGCTTGAGT
>CANLTN010000053.1:0-2947 GCA_947494035.1 uncultured Pseudovibrio sp.
CTCAAGCTGCTGCGTAATTGGAGCGGATCCACTTATAAACCACGCTCAACTGTCCAAATAAACGGGACCACCTCTGACCTCACCCAATACAATCACCTGACCGGAAACTGGGAAACCGCAATCCTCACATGGCAACAAAGCCAAACCGCACAGCAGATGAGCACAGCCGACTTCCATAACATGTACACCATCATCCGCAAAGCCGAATACGAGGTATTCGCAACCACGATTACTGAGTTCGAATGCCAGACCTACGCTAAGAAGGTCTGACACCTTCCAGTGAGCTTAGCAGCTGTTTACATACTGCGGAACCATAGTCTGACAGCAGCGATGTGTAAGAAACCCAAGTAGCTACAAGCGGTTTTGTCATAGCGAGTGGCAATCCGTCTTGCTGTTTTCTGCTTGTTGAAGCACCGCTCAACTTGTTTTCTCAACACATAGATGAAGCTATCAATTTCTATAGAGGTCTTACGGTTCCGACGTCCGGGGATTACTGATGTTCCACCATTAGTTTGCAATCTTCACGAATACGATCTGCATCATAACCCCGATCAGCGGTCAAGACCTTTGCAATAGATCCATCCCGATCATAAAGGAGATCATAGCCTTGATAGTCGAAGACTTCACCGCCAGAGATCTCGAGGCGTATCGGCAACTCCGCAATATTGGAGATCAGATGGACTTTCGTCGTAAAACGACCTTTTGAACGGCCAAAACCCTGTTTCTGAGTCCCCCTTTTGCACCCTCAGCCTGCTGGTGAGCACGGATGATAGTGCTATCAATCATATGAACACTCGTTGGAACAGAACTGCTATCGTTGAGTACTGACAGGATCAATTCCCAAAGGCCTGCCTGGCTCCAGCGGCGGAACTGCTGATAAACACTGATCCACTTACCAAACTCTTCGGGTAAGTCGCGCCATTGTGCACCGAGTTCTGGAAATCCAGAATATCCCGTCAAGGACACGGCGGTGATCCTTCGATTTTCGACCGCCCCATCCCTATATTGCACTCACGAACGGCTCAAAGAAGGCCCATTAAAAACTACCTTGAAGCACAATTCACTGCGTTCGTGAAACCTGTTTGTAAACAGCTCCTAGGTAGAATCCTATCACAAACTGGAGTAAGTTATTGGGGCAAGTCACGCTGATAACACTCGACTATTTTTAAGACAAGCTTTAAACTACAACTTTCAAGTCGTCGTTACGAGATAAATCCTCGCCTGAGATGATGCGTTTTTCTGGCAAAATGAACGGTTCTCCAAATTTATTATCCCACTCAATGGAAGGATAATGACTAGTACCGCTTCCCGTATAGAAGGTTAGTTCTTCAACCAACAACCCGTTTTTTGTTTGGCAAAGGTCAACTCTTACATGTGGGAATGGTTTTGACAGCGTTTTGCATATGGAAACCATTTCGTCGAAGTTATCTGGCTTTTTAATGGGGAGGTCTGAATTTCCGACGCCGATAGTGAGGGGTAACAAATTCCAGTCCATATCGTAATAGTTGCGGTAGGCTCTTTGCCCCGGAGCGCTATCATTAATAACTGAAAAGTATGCCGGAAGCCCATTAAAGCAGAAAAACCTATACTCATTTATTTTATCGGCAACGAATTCTTCCGCTATAATTTTGGGTTTTATGTTTTTATAGCCCCAATCAAATGTGTGATAGTAAACATTCTCCCAAGGTTGTATCCAGTTGTTCAGTTTAAACCTTACTTGGTCGAGGTTCAGTTTTGACTTGTCTTTCACAATCAAGATATGGCGGCTTCCGCTGCCCCAGTTTGACTTTAATACAAACTGTTGTGGCAGCTTATCGAAGTCAATTTCTCTCGCATTATCCCATACGCCCAGCAAAGGAACGACACTATCATAACCAATTATGTCCCCAACATGCTCTTTAAAGAGATACTTGTCGATGCACTTTGTAATTAGGTCATCTTGATAGTAGAGTTTGTACCAGTTTGTCTTTTCATTGAAAGACTTTGGACTATCAATATTCGGGAAGTACCCCAATGCTCTCATGCACTGCTTTTCGATAAACCACTTTTTTTGCTCTATCGAAAACTCCTTGTCCACCATATAAGTAAACATTCGCAACTGATCGTAGAACGGCGGACGTTTTGGGAAAGTAGCTACTCGTTTTTCTATGGCACTCAGTCTACTTTCTAGTTGTTTTGCCGGACTATTTGTTAAATCACTGAAGTGATCTATCCTTGATAATTCGCTGTCAACTTCGCCGCTAATTCCACCAAGTATGGCAACAATATTATCGACTTTGGACTGTAAGGTTTCAATTTCCGCATTCGAAGTCTTGATTGGATCAAGGGTTAGCTTTTTTAACGTGTTAATTCTATTATTTAATCTTGTTATTTCAGCTTGAAATTGGGAATTTGCAGAAAATAACTTACCAAAAATACTCAATTATGCCTCCAAGTTAGATTTTGTAATTTTTATAGATTAAAATATTTTAAAATTACAAATGATATTTGCTGGGTACCCCCCTATTATTTGAAGAGTTTGGCAATAGAGCTATGCTACCATTCATAGTTTTGGTACGGGCGTGACCTGCCCCCGATTTCCCTCCACGTTTTGTGATTTTCCATTGTTTGTATTCAAACCTCATGCGACTCTCATTTCCAGCACTATCTGCTCTGCAAACTCGGTTGGGGTTATAGGTTGCCCAAAGACGAATGTGGTCTTTGAATGTTGTCGTCGTGTTTCCAAGCCTCAATTTTGGCCCTGACTTAGCTAAGTGATGAGAACAGCGTCTCATTCAAACACTCACCTCGAAAGCTGCCGTTAAAACCTGCGACATAAGCATTTTGCATGGACTTTTCTGGTGCAATGTAATGCCAGTTGATGTTTGTATCCAGAGGTGGTCCCGTTTATTTGGACAGTTGAGCGTGGTTTATAAGTGGATCCGCTCCAATTACGCAGCAGCTTGAG
>CANLTN010000054.1:0-2120 GCA_947494035.1 uncultured Pseudovibrio sp.
TAATGTGTTCGCCCCATGAAGTCCTCCTGTTGTCAATTTAACAGAAGTCCCTCCACTTTTCCCGAACCAGTCCAAACTGTTGCTATGGCGAACAAGACAGCCCGGATCGTCTGGGCGGTCTTAACAAAGAACGAACCTTACATGCCGAGATCAGCCTAAAAGGAATTGAAGCGGATTTAGGAACATGAGATTGCAAGACCTGCGAAATGATGGTGCAAAAGTCAGCCGCTAAAACCAAGACACCCCGCCGAATGTCCCGGGTATTATAGCCCGCTAAGCTGATAGGGACTTGGTTTGCGGAACCCTTCAAGGCCAGCGGTCAAAGCCGCGCAAACAGGCCGGACACATGACTTCTTCTGACAAAGGTACCGATCATCTCAAAAATGTCTTGCAAAGCAGGAGCCATCCACACAGGACATTTGGGCGTTTATTGTGCGCGCCTCGCCAGAGCGCGCTTTCAACTACTGGTCGATCTCTTTTAGCTCGCGATGGAGCACGGAAAGAAGGGCTCCTTAGTGGACTACTCACCGTATACAATAACAGGAATGCCATTCGTGAACGGTGCGAGACCGCTGGGGCTGTATTTGATTAAATGAGGAATGTTCTTGGGTAGCTAAGGACGGCTCTTGTTGTGCTTATACCAAAGCCGTGCGGCTTTTTCCATGCCAGCAACAAACAGCTCAACGTCAAACATTGCTGCTTGTTTATCACTAGCTTTGGAAGAGATTGTATGTATTGTCACAGGACTTTCAGGGAGCGAAAATATTACGTGAGTACCTTCAAAATAAGCGCGCTCGACCTTTAAAAAGGCCGCAAGGTGTTAATATTAAAAGGAAAACTACTTTCGTATCATAGCCAGCGCTTTAATGCGGCATATACTTTAAGTTGAAATTTCATGCAACACGGCTGCTCAGTACTTTGTGAATGGCTCTTTTAAGTCATGAGCCACCATCTAAGGGGCACTGCTGTGACTTGATCACAATGTAGAGTGATACTATGAATGACGATCAAATTTTTAAATTTTCCATAAACTTACTTGGCCTATGCATTCCGTTACTATTGATGGGTTGCAACACTACAGACCGGACAAGACAGCCGGCACAAAATGCAATAGAAACGAGCAGTGCGATCACAGAATTACCTGTCAAAACTGAGGCCATCACTGACTTTAGTAAGACGTTTTCTGTTCCCGTTCGAGACTTAGAAAGGGCAGGCTATGGCTATGGTTTTCAGTTCGATCTGCCCAAAGGAAATACGAAAATTGACGTGTCAGACGAAGACATAATTACTATCAGGCTATCAAACCAAGGCTACAGTAATAATTCGAAGAAAGATCTTCCGGCAGTGACGTATAAGATCAAACGTGCATTGGTACAGAAGGGAAAAAATTACCACATTACCTTCACTCCAATTGAGATGATCTCAGAGCGGAATGCAAAACACCCAGATCCAGCACCGCAAAATCTGGTTGACATCAAAAATGCCCTTCATTTTGCTAGCTATGGTTTTGAGACAACAATAATATCGCAGTACCCAGTCAGCAGCGTGAGCGCAAATTTCAATAATTCTAAACCTGCTAAAGGGCATCGATATAGGTTCTCAAAGACTCACGGTCAGAACAGGTTCACCTGGTTTAACGCCGGTCATCTTGGACTCGGTAATTTCGAAGCGCGGGTTAAGATTGAACCCTACCGGAATGGGTCTAGGATCGAGGTTTTCGGCAATATCAGTGGAAGCTTGGTCGACCCTGCTGGCGGACCAATGAATTACAAGTTCGTCAATGTACCGGTTTACAATATCACTGATAAGCAAAACGAAATTATCCAGTACATTCGTAACGTGGTTCATATGTAAAGATTACAGACGTAAGAGCCCAAAGCAGGGCATGCCTTGCTTTGGGAGAGCGTTAATTTACAGGTTCGATTATGAATGTGCCGCTCACAAGAGGACAACAAATGATTATCTTTCAGATATAGATTGTAATCGGGTCGGCCCACCTAGGTCCTGTTTGTAAACAGGGCCTAGGCTTAAGGTCCGCTTGTGATAGAGCTGGCTCAGGAAATTCGGACAGGTTGTATAAGTGGATTTCGCTTCTGAAACTGGCATGATGCCAAGAACAG
>CANLTN010000055.1:0-1529 GCA_947494035.1 uncultured Pseudovibrio sp.
CAGCGCAGAAACCAAACAAGCACTAACCAAGTCTGTTCGAAAACTGTTGGAGCCGTGAGCTAAGCCGGTCTTAGGTTCCATAATGAACCTTATGCGGAATGTTTTGTCAGCGCAATGCTAAACTGTCTATCCTCTGCAAACTAAAAAATGTCATGCTCCTGTTACGTTGGGTTACGCTGGGGAGCGTGGCATGGGATGGGTGGTGATGAGCGAACGGGAGTTAAATCGAGTTGACGTGATTGCACAGGTCGTTCGCGGCGAACTGACCAATCTGGGCGCTGGCAATCTGCTGGATCTATCGGTGCGGCAGATTTCGCGACTGGTGAAGCGCTATCGGGACGAAGGTGCTGGCGGATTGCGCCATCGGGCGCGTGGCAAACGACCCAACAACCAGATTGGTGATGGCACTCGCGAGTACGCGCAACTTGTTATCAGCGAGTACTATTCTGGCTTCGGCCCGGCGCTGGCCGCAGAAAAGCTTGAGGAGCACCATGGCCTGAAGGTCTCCCGCGAGACGGTGCGCAAATGGATGATCGAGGCCGGAATCTGGCTGAACAAGGCGCAGCGGCGCACGTTTTACCAGCCGCGTCATCGCCGCGAAGCCTATGGCGAGCTCATCCAGATCGACGGCAGCGACCATCGCTGGTTTGAGGAGCGCGGTGATCCATGTACCCTGCTCGTCTTTGTCGATGACGCCACTTCTACCCTAATGCACCTGCAGTTTGTGCCGTCCGAGAGTGCGTTTTCCTATTTTTCCGCGCTGGAGCACTATTTAGGTAAGCATGGCCGTCCGGTGGCGTTTTATCCCGACAAACATAGTGTGTTTAAGGTCGCCAATACCGAGGCCAAAGGCGGGGCCGGCATGACCCAGTTTGGCCGTGCCCTGTCAGAGCTTAACATCGAGATCCTGTGCCAATTCTTCTCAGACCAAGGGCCGTGTGGAACGCGCCAACCGCACGCTACAAGATCGTCTGGTCAAGGAACTGCGCCTTGCCGGGATCAGTGATAGGGAAGCTGGCAATGCGTTCCTACAAGACTTTGTGGAGCGTTTTAATGCCAGATCTGCCAAGCTCCCTGCTCGTCTGGACAACCTGCACCGCGCGCCTAATGTGGAACCGGACCGGCTGGCTGATATTCTGTGCTGGCGCGAGAAGCGTTATGTGACGCAGCAGCTTACAGTTTCTTACAATCGCAAGATGCTCATTCTGGAGCCCAATGATCTGAGCAGGAAGCTTCCTGGCAAATACGTTGATACCTATCAGTTTGCCGATGGCCGTGTGCAACTGCGCTGGCAAGGCAGGGTGCTGCCGCACAAGGTGTTTGACAAGGAGCAGCGCGTCACCCATGCGGCGGTCACCGAGAACAAGCGCCTTGGTGAAGTGCTGGCCTTTGTGAAGAAAGAACAGGAGGCAGCGCCTCCCCGTGTGCAGGTCAAAACCTCATCTGACAAAGGCGGTTATGAGAAGCGAGCGCCTAAGCCTCGGCGTCCAAGGCGCTCTCAAGGCGTTGGCCGCAGTCGTGCAGAATCT
>CANLTN010000056.1:0-1448 GCA_947494035.1 uncultured Pseudovibrio sp.
CCTGTTCTTGGCATCATGCCAGTTTCAGAAGCGAAATCCACTTATACAACCTGTCCGAATTTCCTGAGCCAGCTCTGTTGTTCGCTGCGAACTTCCTATCCATCGTAGGAAACGGACTTTCTGCAATTGCAATACCCTAGTTTGTTTATGACCTGACCGAGAATGCAGTAATCACCGCCACGATCGCCATGGCAGGGCAGCTCCCCAATATCATCGCAGGCCTTTTTAGTGGTCCATCAATCGACCGTTTTTCCGCCCAAAATGTAAGCATCTTTTGCGATGCAGTAAACGCAATTGCCGTGCTTTTTATCCCATTACTATTTGTTGTTGAGCTGCCTGATCTTGCACTTCTTAGGCTTCTGGTATTTCTCTTCCAAGTCATCGATGTACCCGGTCAAACAGCAAAGAGCGTCACGATACCTGCTTTGATTGACTGCGAGGGTTTGCCCCGTTAGCGGGTTAACGGATTGAACTCGCTTCTGGAAAGTACTGCGGATCTTATTGCACCATTGCTCGCAGGAATCTTAATTGCAGGACTAGGAGCGACCATAGTGTTACTGCTGGATTCACTGAGTTTCCTCGTGGCACTTATGGTCATAACGATAGGTGTGAAGGTAACCCAGTCGCAAATTTGCTGACACCAGACACTCAGAGAGCAAAAGATGCTTGGAAGTGGATGTTATCGACACCGAGCCTATTGAGGCTCAGTATTTATGATTTGGTCATCAATACAGTGGCGGTTTCGTTACTTTCGTTGACCTTGCCGGTGTTGGCCAATGCGAATGACAAGCACGCCGTTTGGCTTGGCGTCTGGCTGACATGTTTCGCATGCGGAACTACACTAACCACGCTGGCCTACACATTCCTTGGCCATTGACTGTCTTCAATTCGGTTCTGCAGGTCACTTCCATTGGGCAGGCATTAGGGCTTGGCCTACTCCTATGGACATTTGATAAAGATTCGAACTTGGACCAAAATAGCATAACTCTACTTTTCGTCGCCTTCGGAATGTTTATCTACGGACTCAACCTCGGAGTTGGTAGTGTAGTTGACGCAACCCTTCTTCAAAAACTCGTTCCCGAAGACAAACCTGGCACAGTCTTCTCAGTATTTTCCTCTTTGCGATACACCGGAGTTCCAGTCGGCCTATTTTTCAGAGGTATCCTCTTAGAGCACGACAATGCGATAATACTGTTCGGAGCGTTCATTGCATTACTCCTCATATGCTCGTTACTTTGGCTCAGAGGAGCTCTCCAAGTCTGATTTAACTTGGACCACAGCGCTGTGAAGCAATTGCTCCGCAGTCTTTCACTTGGAAGTCATAAGAGCGGCGTGCGTTTATTTGAACCGCTGCCAGCATTATGCTTAGTCCCTAAAGCGGTTTGCTTTTAATGTGAGGCGTATCCTGCGGCTTGAAGGAAGTTTGAGCATTCCTCGGAGTTGAAGAG
>CANLTN010000058.1:0-1023 GCA_947494035.1 uncultured Pseudovibrio sp.
CGAACACATTATACGGAAGAGTTTAAGCGCGAAGCGGTACGGCTTGTAGAGGTGAGTGGCCGACCAGTGCCGGAGATTGCCTCTGATTTGGGCGTGGGGCGCGCTACCTTGAACCGCTGGATCAAGGACTTTCGTGATCAGGATTTACTTGCGGGTCCGCATGAGGATGCGAGTAAGGAACTGGCCCGATTGCGTAAGGAAAACGAGATCTTGCGGCAGGAAAGAGACTTATTAAAAAAGGCGGCAGCGTTCTTCGCCAGGGAAACAAGTCGATGAGATACCAGTTTATCGATGCACAGAACGCATATTATTCAACTGCCAGCCTCTGTGCCTTTATGGGCGTCAGTTGCAGCGGTTATTATGCTTGGAGAAAACGGCCTGCAAGCGCCAGACAACGTGAGGATATGGTACTCTTCGCCCATATCAATGATAAGTTTGAAGCCTCGAAGAGAGCTTATGGCTCACGGCGCATTGCAGCAGACCTTACTGCTGAAGGTTTGAGTGTGGGCAGATATCGTGTGGCCCGCCTAATGCGCGATAACACACTGAAAGTGGAAAGGAAAAAGAAATTCAAAAGGACCACCGACAGCCATCATAACAAGCCTGTTGCACCGAACCTTTTGGAACAGGATTTCACTTGCACCGGTCCCAACGAGAAATGGGGTGCTGACATCAGTTACCTATGGACGACAGAAGGCTGGTTGTATTTGGCAATCGTCGTCGACCTGTTCTCAAGGCGTATTGTTGGCTGGGCAACCAGTAAGCGGATGAAGACCGACCTGGTAGCAACGGCATTAAAGCGAGCTCTGGCGACACGAACTTCTCTTGATGGGCTCATCCACCATTCAGATCGCGGTTCTCAATACTGCTCCGATGCTTATCAGAGGCTCTTGAAGAAGCACAATATCACCCCTTCCATGAGCGGCAAGGGCAATTGCTTTGATAACTCCATGGTGGAAACCGTGTTCAAGACGATCAAGTCAGAAATGTTGTGGCGAACTGCCTTTCAAACGCGCAACGCGG
>CANLTN010000059.1:0-996 GCA_947494035.1 uncultured Pseudovibrio sp.
GCGGTTATGAGAAGCGAGCGCCTAAGCCTCGGCGTCCAAGGCGCTCTCAAGGCGTTGGCCGCAGTCGTGCAGAATCTCTGGCTATTTTAGAGGAATTCAGAACAAAGCATGCAAAACCGAAGACGTAAGGATGAGTTATTGTCCCTGTCTTTCAAGTGGTGTTTTGGTTGCTTGTAGCCCTTTGTTGACCTTCATCTGAGCGCCTCCCGTGCCGATTTTTATCTGAGACTGTTAGATAATGTGGGAGTACTAGAAACAGCATCTGGGTCGAAGATTATTTCAATCAGTTCCTTAGCCAACATGAGCTTTTGATCCAATGGTTGTTCTGGATCTGAAAACTGATCCAAAAGCTGCGCTGTGGAATGATCCAGAATCCTGATTTCAGGCAACCGTTCTTTTGATGGTGGAACCCACATTTGGCGTACAGTGAAATAATCAAGGACGTAGCCCGCCATTTTTTCGTTTAGAACGAAATTTGCGGCTCGTGTATCTTGTTTTGCCAGTGCTGAAAAACTGACCAACTGATAGGAAGCGGCTTTTTTTCGTTTTTCTATCTCCTCGGGTAACAGCGCTGGCTTCCCCAGCTTTTCTAATTGTTCTGAAAACACTCTCAGGTGCTGACCAGTCTCATCTCGGTCATAAAGCACTTCCGCATAACGCCATAACATCACAGAGTGATCCGGATTCTTGCGCCACCAATCCATAGTCGCTTGCTTGGTAACGAAGGTAATCTCAAATATGGTGTTTTGATATAATTCAGAGATCTGCTCAAAGCCATCCTTAACGAGTACAAGCAGGTCAACATCACTATCCGGACGAGCATTGCCCCGTGCGTATGAACCGAACAAGATAATTGCATCAATATCTGCTGGTCCGCGAAGCTTTCGAACCACCTCTAAGGCGATTTGATTAACCAGTTCTGGATTGGCCTAAGAAAAGTGGAGAGACTTCATCTCAATTTCTCTTTGCTGTCTCTCGAACGTTATTGGCGAATGA
>CANLTN010000060.1:0-670 GCA_947494035.1 uncultured Pseudovibrio sp.
TACCCGCGAATAACCGCCGTCCACGTTTCTCTTTCTATACCATATTCAATTGTCAATGAACTGGGCTCTCACCCGCACTCAAAAGAGTAAATCACTCCGCCGCTCAATCATCTCTGATTGAGCCTGAGCAATCAATCCTTTCGAGTAACTCAAGAGCGCATCGTGCCGTCGCCGGCAGCGCCGTCGCTCTCGATGAGCTGGGTTATATGCCTGAGCCTTGCGACCGTCAACCTTTAAAAACCGAAAAAACGCAAAAACATCACCAACCTATGTGTAAAACATACCTAATCCGCAGAAACCCGCCGTTTGACTTATACCCACTCCCCATGGGGACAAATCAACCGCGCAAAACTGCCGTTGCGGGAGGTTTGCGCACGATACAACTCCATCGGATCTGAGCCACTGATTTCGCGCTCCAACTTCCCCATAATGAAGTCTGGGGGAGAACATTACAGGAATAGACCGCGATCAAATCAGGCTTCAAGCTGAGCCAACGTTTGCAGACAAAACTTCGGAGCAATCCGCGTTCTTTGAAAACTGAATAGCAAGTGGGTGAGCGAGTAGTCAGGCTCACGAGCTGTGGGTGGCACCAAGCTGTGCGTGAGGCGTTTGCGTTGGTTTACGTGAGTTTGAGCGAATCTGCGTTTAGTTGCGTTGCTATGTTGGTTGT
>CANLTN010000061.1:0-603 GCA_947494035.1 uncultured Pseudovibrio sp.
GCGGGTTATAGGGATACCGACCCCACCCGTCAACACGCAAATTCCAAAAATTCAAAACAATCTGCGAAAAACTAAAAGACAAACAAATCAACCAGTTCATATATCAACCAACCAACACCAACCAACCACCCCAAAACCGCAGAAACAAGCCAATCACAAAACAAATCAGCCCCAATAATTAACAAAACCAGAATTTGCACAGACACTGGGAAAACTCGAAAACTTATACAAACCACACCCGCAACTCGCCGTATCCGTGACAGACCTGCCAGACCACGCAACGTAATACTTCAGAGGGATATTTTTGGACCCCGCAAACACCCGTGAGCCGGTTTGCGTTGCTTTGCGTCGATTTGCGTTTTTTAGCCCCCAGGACGCGCGATCTTGCGTTCATATGTGAGGAACGGAGAAAAGGCATCCACCATCGGCAAGCCGCAGCACCTTCACGCAACCGCAGCTTATCCCCCTCACCCGCTGGCGAAATCAGGCCTTCTCAAGACCACCGCGTTCCCAACTTATCAAAACTTATCATCACACACCGAAAATCTATCCCCGCACCGAACACAAGAACAAAACAAAACCGGCCTCAAGCCCTCAAATCAG
>CANLTN010000062.1:0-581 GCA_947494035.1 uncultured Pseudovibrio sp.
AGCTTGAGCACATTTGTCTGGTTCACTTTCTTTCAGGAGGTGAACTATGGGCAAGCCGTACTCATTAGATCTTCGAAAGAGCATTGTTGCGTACATTGAAGCTGGGCATTCGTGTCGGTCAGCAGGGCGCATTTTTGGGGTTAGCGCATCAACTGCGGTGCGTCTTGCCTCAGCGCATCGTGCGCGAGGGGACGTATCAGCCAAACCGCAAGGTCGCGCGGCCGGTCGGTTTGGTAAACTGGCACCGCATACGGACTTTTTGATTAATATGGTTCGTGCTGAAGCGGACATCACCTTGGCAGAACTAAGCAAGGCCTTGGAGGAGACTTTCGGTTTGCAGGTTCAGCTCTCATCAATTCATCGCGCGCTACGACGGGCTGGGTTCTCATATAAAAAAAGGACTTATCGCCCAGGAGCGTGAGAGAGCGGAGTTGCGCCAACAGCGGGTAGAGTGGATTTATAGTCGCCTTCCGCGTATGCGCCGAGAGCCTCATCGGCTCGTATTTATTGATGAAACTTCGGTCAAAACCAACCTCACCCGTATGCGTGGACGGGCACCTGTTGGTGAACGGCTCTATGGA
>CANLTN010000063.1:0-539 GCA_947494035.1 uncultured Pseudovibrio sp.
ACGGCGGGGGCCTATACGGTGGCTGCCAGTGTGAGCGGTGTCGGCACCACGGCAGACTTTTCGCTGACGAACACGGCTGGAGCACCTGCGACTATTGCGGTTGTCTCGGGCACGCCGCAAAGCACGACGATCGGCACGGCGTTCAGCAATGATCTTGTGGTCAAGGTCAGTGACAGCGGTGGCAACGGGGTTGCGGGTCAGACCGTGACTTTCACGGCCCCGCTGCTCGGCGCCAGTTTGAGCAGTATAATTCAGACAGCAACCACGGATAGCAACGGTGAGGCAACCCTCACAGCGACGGCCAACACGACGGCGGGGGCCTATACGGTGGCCGCCAGCGTAAGCGGCGTGGTTGCGACTGCGGACTTCTCGCTGACGAATACGGCCGGCGTGCCTGCTACCATTGCGGTTGTCTCGGGCACGCCGCAAAGCACGGCGATCGGCACGGCGTTCAGCAGTGACCTGGTGGTCCTGGTCACAGACAGTGGCGGCAACGGGGTTGCGGGTCAGACCGTGACCTACACCGCGCCGGGGTCCGG
>CANLTN010000064.1:0-481 GCA_947494035.1 uncultured Pseudovibrio sp.
CTGAAAGAAAGTGAACCAGACAAATGTGCTCAAGCTGAGAACCTCTCGATTCAAATCAAACGCAATCCGCTTTAGTATACGCCAGCCTCAAGGCTGTTATGACAACTAATTTCTGCAGGTGAGAATATTCTACTGTTAGATGAGATGAACTTAACGATACGCCACCTGGCGCCTACCATGAGGTAGAATAATCGGGCCCTATAAGCGTTCCCGATAAGTCATTCCCGCCATTTCAGCCCGGGCAAACCTTTGGGCGCATGTTGTGGGAAGGATGGAGACCGGGCGACCGCCTCGGCACTTGGCATTTGTTCCAAACGCTCAGTGACCGCCTCAGTCGGAAGATGCCGCCCAGAACGTCAAAAGCCCCCGTGCTTTTGAGCATCGGGGGCTTTTGTTTGATTTGTTGTTCTGTTTATTTTGTCGAGATTGTTTTTATGTGTTTTATTCATGCCCGGCGGCGACCTACTCTCCCGCGTCTTGA
>CANLTN010000065.1:0-450 GCA_947494035.1 uncultured Pseudovibrio sp.
CTGCACGCCAAGATTGGGGAGCTGGCTTTGGAGAACGATTTTTTGGAAGGAGCGCTCACCAAAGCGGGACTACTGAGCGCCAAAAAATGATTGACCGTAACCATGAGCTCTCAATCAGTCGTCAGGCCAAAGCCCTGAGTATATCAAGAAGCAGTGTATACTATCGGCCCCGCCCGGTCTCGCCGGAAACGCTCGCCCTCATGCGTCGGCTGGATGAGTTGCATCTAGAGTATCCGTTTGCAGGTAGCCGCATGCTGCAACAGCTGTTGAAGGCAGAAGGCTTTGATATCGGTCGGCGCAGGGTGCGATCTTTAATGAAGAGGATGAGTATTGAGGCAATCTACCGACGACCCAACACGTCCAAACCGGCGCCAGGACATAAAATCTACCCGTATCTGCTGCGTGATGTGGAGGTTTTAAGACCCAATCAGGTCTGGGCCATCGACATTT
>CANLTN010000066.1:0-406 GCA_947494035.1 uncultured Pseudovibrio sp.
AGGACATAAAATCTACCCGTATCTGCTGCGTGATGTGGAGGTTTTAAGACCCAATCAGGTCTGGGCCATCGACATTTCCTATATTCCCATGGCAAAGGGCTTCACCTATCTGGTCGCTATCATTGACTGGTACTCGCGCAAAGTTCTGGCCTGGCGGTTATCAATCACCATGGAGGCAGCCTTCTGTATCGAGGCTCTGGAAGACGCACTCGCCAAATACGGCAAGCCAGAGATTTTCAACTCTGATCAGGGCTCTCAGTTCACCAGCATAGACTTCACCGATGTGCTCAAGCGTGAGAAGATCAAGATCTCCATGGATGGCAAGGGAGCATGGCGCGACAATGTTTTTATCGAACGGTTCTGGCGCACTATCAAATATGAGGAGGTCTACCTCAAGGCCTACGCC
>CANLTN010000067.1:0-348 GCA_947494035.1 uncultured Pseudovibrio sp.
TATCATCACACACCGAAAATCTATCCCCGCACCGAACACAAGAACAAAACAAAACCGGCCTCAAGCCCTCAAATCAGGCCAAGCTCAAATCACCGACAAAAAACCAAAACCAAATCAGCACCAGCAAAAATTCAAGGAGAACATTACGGGAATAGACCACGATCAAAACACACCCCACTATCCAACCACAGCCAAACAACACAACATCGGTCCAAAACCGCGCTCTTTGACAATCGAATATTGAAAACGAAGTAGGGGCAGCTGAATCTGTTGAGAGGTGGTCCCGTTTATTTGGACAGTTGAGCGTGGTTTATAAGTGGATCCGCTCCAATTACGCAGCAGCTTGAG
>CANLTN010000068.1:0-281 GCA_947494035.1 uncultured Pseudovibrio sp.
CGTCTTGCCTCAGCGCATCGTGCGCGAGGGGACGTATCAGCCAAACCGCAAGGTCGCGCGGCCGGTCGGTTTGGTAAGCTTGCCCCGCATAGGGACTTTTTGATTGATATGGTTCGTGCTGAAGCGGACATCACCTTGGCGGAACTAAGCAAGGCCCTGGAGGAGACTTTCGGTTTGCAGGTTCAGCTCTCATCAATTCATCGTGCGCTACGACGGGCTGGGTTCTCATATAAAAAAAGGACTTATCGCCCAGGAGCGTGAGAGAGCGGAGTTGCGCCAAC
>CANLTN010000069.1:0-269 GCA_947494035.1 uncultured Pseudovibrio sp.
GTGACCAAAACCACAAGGTCATTGCTGAACGCTGTTCCGATGGTGGTGCTTTGCGGCGTGCCCGACACCACCGCAATGGTAGCCGGTGCCCCGGCCGTGTTCGTCAGCGAGAAGTCGGCCGTGGTGCCGACACCGCTCACACTGGCGGCCACCGTATAGCCCCCCGCCGTGGTGTTGGCCGTCGCCGTGAGGGTGGCCTGGCCGCTGGCATTGGTGGTTGCCGTCTGGGAGACGCTGCTCAGGCTGGCACCGGACGCAGGTGCGGTGTA
>CANLTN010000070.1:0-265 GCA_947494035.1 uncultured Pseudovibrio sp.
CTGCGGCTTGAAGGAAGTTTGAGCATTCCTCGGAGTTGAAGAGATCGCATATGTTTCCGGTGGCTTTGATGAGTTCGTCGAATGATCGTGCACCGATCCGTCTGAGATGGGCCTTGAGCTTTGAGAACGCCATTTCTATGGGGTTGAGGTCTGGTGAATATGGCGGCAGGAACAGGAACCAGCATCCCTGTTCTTTGAGAGCCTTTGCAGCCCGCACGTTCTTGTGTGTCGATAAGTTGTCGAGAATTACGACAGTTCCGGGCAC
>CANLTN010000071.1:0-262 GCA_947494035.1 uncultured Pseudovibrio sp.
CCTTTAAAGCGAAAGTCGCGCTTGCTGCTATTCGCGGAGAGAAGACCTTGAGCGAATTGGCTCAGGACTTTGATGTGCACGCGAACCAGATCAAACAATGGAAAGACCAGGCCCTGGCGGCGATGCCTGATGTGTTTGGGGCTGATAAACAGGCTAAGCAGGAGCCTGAAGTAGACATCAAACGGCTGCACGCCAAGATTGGGGAGCTGGCTTTGGAGAACGATTTTTTGGAAGGAGCGCTCACCAAAGCGGGACTACTGAG
>CANLTN010000072.1:0-233 GCA_947494035.1 uncultured Pseudovibrio sp.
CACTTGCCGAACGGTGCTATTCCATAGAGCCGTTCACCAACAGGTGCCCGTCCACGCATACGGGTGAGGTTGGTTTTAACGGAAGTTTCATCAATGAATACGAGCCGATGAGGCTCTCGGCGCATACGCGGAAGGCGGCTATAAATCCACTCCTCTCGCTGTTGGCGCAACTCCGCTCTCTCACGCTCCTGGGCGATAAGTCCTTTTTTTATATGAGAACCCAGCCCGTCGTA
>CANLTN010000073.1:0-220 GCA_947494035.1 uncultured Pseudovibrio sp.
TTATTGATGAAACTTCGGTCAAAACCAACCTCACCCGTATGCGTGGACGGGCACCTGTTGGTGAACGGCTCTATGGAGCAGCACCGTTCGGCAAGTGGAGCACACAAACCTTCATAGCTGGATTGACCCAAGAGGCCCTGATCGCTCCTTGGGTGATCCCCGGACCAATGAACGCAGCTGCCTTTGAAACATATATTCAAACCCAGCTCGCCCCGGCATT
>CANLTN010000074.1:0-205 GCA_947494035.1 uncultured Pseudovibrio sp.
CGGTTATTCGCGGGTAGCTCCTGATGGAGTTACTGTTACGGAATAACTGACTTAGTTTACGTTTTTCAGAACACCAAAGATTAAGGCTTCGGCTTTGATTATTTGCGTGTTCCTCGTCTATTAATTGACCATTTATGGTCGGTTAGATTTGAGTACAGAAACGTGATTTAAGTCGGGATTATTATTCAGTAAAACCTGAGAGTTT